>NZ_CP150919.1:162500-1482737 GCF_039909015.1 Pseudomonas grandcourensis | reverse complement strand
TCATGTCGGGGTATTTTTGCAGGGGCGGATAAAACTTCGCCACAGGGTCGCCAAGTTTGAACAAGCCTTCGCCGTAGGCGACGCCGAGGACCGTGGCCATCAGGCTCTTGCTGATCGACCAGGTCAGGTGCGGCGTCTCGGCCGTCGTCGGGCCGGCGTAGCGTTCGTAGATCAATTGGCCGTCGCGAATCACCAGCAAGGCATCGGTGCGAATGCCCTGGCGAGTGGTCTCATCGCGGGATGGGAAGGCATAGGCCTCCAGGGCTTGAAGTGCCGGCCCCGTCGGCGTCGGGGCGGTCGGCCATTGCTCGGCGGGCCAGTTTTCGGCCTGGACCGTGAGGCTGAGCAATAGCAGGAAAATCAGGGACAAGCCTTTGGGCATGGCGAGGGCTCGGAGATTGAACCTGCTGAGCCTAGTCGAGGTTGATGACAATTCAGAAGTTCATGTTGCCAATCAGGCCGCCATCGCGAGCAAGCTCGCTCCTACAAAGGATCTTTGGTGTGAGCGAAATCCCTGTGGGAGCGAGCTTGCTCGCGATGAGGCCAGTCAAGGCAGTGAAGATTCCGCCAGTGCCTTCACCAACCGCTTGCCCCGCGCCCCGGCCGCCAAATCCATCACCGCCTGATCCCGCTGCCACATCGCCGCCCACTCCGACGGCCCCTCGGCCAGCGCCTCATTCACCTCAGCCTTGAACCCTTCGAACTGCGCAAACAACCCGCCAAGCAACACATGCCCGGCCGGATGGGTCGGTGGCTGGCGGCTGGTTTCCGCGCACCCCGCCAGCAACCCCAGCAACCGCAATTGCAAGCCTTGCGGCCAATCGCATTCCTGGCCGATGCCGTACAACCACGCCGTCATGGCACTCAGTACATAGATGTCTTCCAGGGTGCGGAACGGTTTGACGTACGCGTCCCAACCATCCCCCGCAAGCAACTCGCACAGCGCGTTATCCAGAAACAAGCGGCCATGGCTGATGTCCGGCATCAACGGGATCGGCGCCAGTTTTTCCACCCGCACACCCGGCTCATCGCGATAGATCACCGCCAGGCTCAAGCGTGGATCGGCGCCGGAATCCTCGCTGCGCGCCGCCACCAGTAGCCAGTCGGCGGCATCGCCGGCGGTGACGAAATCCTTGCGTCCGCTCAGGCGCAAACCGCTCAACCGGGTTTGCATGTCGGCCGGGCGCAGGCTGCGCTGTTCGGTGGCGCACAGCGCGCCCAGGCTCAGGGGCGCGCTCGGCCAGAGCATGCGCAAGGCCGCCTGATAGCCCACCAGAAACGCCAACCCCGGCGTCGCCATCAACCGCCCGCCAAGCACCGCCAATTCAAACGGCGTGACCGCTCCCAACTGCTGCAACAAGGTCGCGAAACCTTCGGCCAGATCCGGGTTGGCGGGCAAGCGATCACGACGGTTCAACAGGGTTTGCCAGGGCATAAGAGGCTCCTCGAGGGCTGTCATATAAGCATCACCAAAGCTTAATGGCGATGACACCGGGGCTACATAGCCTGACTTTGCACAACACGGCTAGACAAAGAAAGTCGATTCGCTGTAGCCCAAAGACGGGTGAGCAGCCCGCACGGAGATTCGCCATGACTCAGATCGCCCGCATCAGCGACACCGGCAACGAACGCCGCCTGCAAGCCGAACGCCTGGTGGGCGCCGAGGCATTGCAGGAAGCCCAGGCCTTGCGCTTCAACGTGTTCAGCGGTGAGTTCAACGCCAAGCTCAAAGGCGCGGAACTGGGTCTGGACATGGATGACTACGACGTTCACTGCGCCCACATCGGCGTGCGTGACCTGAACACCGGGCGTCTGGTGGCGACCACCCGTCTGCTCGACCACACGGCGGCCAGCAGCCTGGGCAAATTCTACAGCGAAGAAGAATTCAGCCTCCACGGCCTGGTGCACCTGCAAGGCCCGATCCTGGAAATCGGTCGCACCTGCGTCGACCCGGCCTACCGCAACGGCGGCACCATCGCCGTGCTCTGGGGCGAACTGGCCGAAGTCCTGAACCAGGGCGGCTACAGCTATCTGATGGGTTGCGCGAGCATTCCGATGCAGGATGGCGGCGTGCAGGCCCACGCGATCATGCAACGTCTGCGCGAACGCTACCTGTGCACCGAACATCTGCGCGCCGAGCCGAAAAACCCGCTGCCGAGCCTGGACATCCCGTCGAACGTGATCGCCGAAATGCCACCGCTGCTCAAGGCCTACATGCGCCTGGGCGCGAAGATCTGCGGCGAGCCATGCTGGGACGAAGACTTCCAGGTCGCCGACGTGTTCATCCTGCTCAAGCGCGACGAACTCTGCCCGCGTTACGCCAAACACTTCAAGGCGGCTGTGTAATGAGCCGGTTGCGGGTGTACGCGCGAATCGCGCGAGTGCTGTTGGTGGTAACGCTGGGCCTGGGCATGGCCAGTGTGTTCGGGGTGTTCGAACGCCTGGGCATGGCCCATTCGATGGCGCGTCGTCAGCGCTGGTCGCGGTTTTTCATGGCCCGCCTGAGCAACGCCCTGCCCTTCGACGTGATCGTCCACGGCGAACTGCCGAAGGCACCGATGCTGTGGGTCAGCAACCACGTGTCCTGGACCGACATCCCGCTGCTGGGCATGCTCACGCCGCTGTCGTTCCTGTCCAAGGCCGAAGTGCGCACCTGGCCGGTGGCCGGCTGGTTGGCGGCCAAGGCTGGCAGCCTGTTTATCCGTCGTGGCTCGGGTGACAGCCAGTTGATCCGCAAGCAGATGACCCGTCACCTGGAACAGGCACACCCCCTGCTGATGTTCCCGGAAGGCACCACTACCGATGGCCGTTCGCTGCGTACTTTCCACGGCCGCCTGCTGTCCGCCGCCATCGATTCCGAAGTGGCGATGCAGCCGGTGGCGATTCGTTATGTGCGTGACGGCCAGCCTTGCGCGCTGGCTCCATTTATTGGCGACGATGACTTGCTGTCGCATCTGATGCGGTTGTTTGCCAACGACCGTGGCGGTGTGGAAATTCACCTGCTCAAGCCAATCGCTTGCGAAGGCCGGGAACGCGCGGCGCTGGCGTTCGAGGCGCAGCAGGCGGTGCAGAAGGCGTTGTTCGGAGCCGCTGTCGAACCTCAGCGAGCACCGATGCGCCCCGCAATTGCAGCGTAAAAACACCCCCCTGTAGGAGCGAGCCTGCTCGCGATAGCGGATTAACATTCAACGATGCTGCTGAATGACAGACCGCAATCGCGAGCAGGCTCGCTCCTACAGTGGTTTTATGTTGTTGGATAGTTCCGGGCAAAATCCTGCAACTGCGGATAGAACAACCTGAAGTCCTCGCTCAACGGCTCATACAACCGCCGCAATTCCTGCATCGCCGCCGCCAGTTCTTCCGGCCGGGTCAGGCGCCGCGAGATCCCGCCCAATACCTGATCCAGCACTTCGAATTCCTGATACGACCCCAACCAGTCATTGGCCACCATGTGCGGCGCAATCTTCGCCAGCCGCTCCGGCAGTTGTCGTTCACTGGACAGCACCCGGTAAACGTCCGAGGTGAACAACGCCAGGGGCCGGTCGGCGTACAGCGTCCAGTCACGAGCCAGGCAATGGTCGAAAAACACGTCGAGCACGATCCCCGCATAGCGACGACGGGTCAGGGAGAAACGCGACAGTGCGACGTCCACCAGCGGATGGCGATCGGTGAACACGTCGATGCTGCGGTGCAACTGGATAGCCCCCTCGATTTCCGGAGCGAACTGCCCTTGCAGCCGTCCCTTGACGAAATCGCCATACAGACTGCCGAGCAACTGGCCGGGACGCTGGCCACCGAGGTGAAGATGTGCGAGATAGTTCATGGGCGCAGCTTAGCACTGCCCCCTTGTCTTGTTACACTCACCATATCGTTATAACTCGATATACCGAAATGTGAGCTGGTCAGAGCCAAATCATATTTGTATATCGCGAAATACCGATTTAAAGTTCGCCTCATCGCGATATAGCGTTTTACACATCACGAGCCCACATCATGACCATCAATCTCGACGAAATAATAAAAGCCCTGGCACACCCAGTACGGCGAGAAATCCTGCACTGGCTCAAGGACCCGACCGTCGAATTTCCCGACCAGTCCCATAGCAACGAGCACGGCGTTTGCGCCGGGCAGATCGATCAACGTTGCGGCCTGTCGCAGTCCACGGTGTCCGCACACCTGGCGACCCTGCAACGCGCCGGCCTGATCAGCAGCCGCAAAGTCGGCCAGTGGCATTTTTTCAAACGCAACGAGGAAACCATTCAGGAGTTCCTCAAAACCTTCAGTAAAGAGCTCTGACCCTTAACGTCAGTCGGCCGACAAGGAATTAAACAATGCCCCTCTCGCTACTCATCCTGGCCTTGAGCGCCTTCGCCATCGGCACCACCGAGTTCGTCATCATGGGCCTGCTGCCCAACGTGGCAGCTGACCTCGGTGTGTCGATTCCCGGTGCCGGCTGGCTGGTGACCGGTTACGCCCTGGGCGTGGCCATCGGCGCGCCGTTCATGGCGCTGGCCACCGCCAAACTGCCGCGCAAGGCAGCCCTGGTGGCGTTGATGGGAATTTTCATTGTCGGCAACCTGCTTTGCGCAGTGGCCGGCGACTACAACGTGCTGATGTTCGCCCGTGTGGTCACCGCCCTGTGCCATGGCGCCTTCTTCGGTATCGGTTCAGTGGTCGCCGCCGGCCTGGTGCCTGCGAACAAACGCGCTTCGGCCGTGGCCCTGATGTTCACCGGCCTGACCCTGGCCAACGTCCTCGGCGTACCGCTGGGCACCGCCCTCGGCCAGGAAGCCGGCTGGCGTTCGACCTTCTGGGCCGTAACGGTGATCGGTGTAATCGCACTAATCGGTTTGATCCGCTTCCTGCCGGCCAAGCGTGATGAAGAAAAACTCGACATGCGCGCCGAACTGGCCGCACTCAAGGGCGGCGGCATCTGGCTGTCCCTGAGCATGACCGCGCTGTTCGCCGCCTCGGTGTTCACCCTGTTCACCTACGTCGCGCCGCTGCTCGGCGAAGTCACCGGCGTCTCGCCCCGTGGCGTGACGTGGACCCTGATGCTCATCGGCCTGGGCCTGACGGTCGGCAATATCATCGGCGGTAAGCTGGCCGACAAAGGCATGGCCGCGACGCTGATCGGTGTGTTCATCACCATGGCTGTAGTGTCCACCGTGCTGACCTGGACCAGCGTCGCGCTGATCCCGACCGAAATCACCCTGTTCCTCTGGGCCACCGCGTGCTTCGCCGCCGTACCGGCGCTGCAAGTGAACGTGGTGACCTTCGGCAAGGCCGCACCGAACCTGGTGTCGACCCTGAACATCGGCGCTTTCAACATCGGCAACGCCTTGGGTGCCTGGGTCGGCGGCAGCGTGATCGCCCACGGCTTCGGCCTGACCAGCGTGCCGCTCGCGGCAGCCGTACTGGCGGTACTCGCCCTGCTGGTGACCCTGGTTACTTTCCGTCAGAGCGGCAATCCCGATCTGGCCCCTGCTACCAACTGATCAACCATTACCTCACGAGGGTTGCTTTAAATGACGACTATTTTCGATCCGATCAAACTGGGCGACCTCGAGTTGGCCAACCGCATCATCATGGCGCCGCTGACCCGCTGCCGCGCCGACGAAGGTCGCGTGCCCAACGCGCTGATGGCCGAGTACTACGTGCAACGCGCCTCCGCCGGCCTGATCCTCAGCGAGGCCACTTCGGTCACGCCGATGGGCGTCGGCTACCCGGACACCCCGGGCATCTGGTCCAACGATCAGGTGCGTGGCTGGTCCAACGTGACCAAGGCGATCCATGGCGCGGGCGGCAAAATCCTCCTGCAACTGTGGCACGTGGGTCGCATTTCCCACGGTTTGTACCTGAACGATGAAGCCCCGGTCGCTCCGAGCGCCATCCAGCCAAAGGGCCACGTCAGCCTGGTGCGTCCATTGGCCGACTTCCCGGTGCCGCGCGCCCTGGAAACCGCTGAAATCGCCGACATCGTCGACGCTTACCGCGTCGGTGCCGAGAACGCCAAGGCCGCCGGCTTTGACGGTGTGGAAATCCATGCCGCCAACGGTTACCTGCTCGACCAGTTCCTGCAAAGCAGCACCAACCAGCGCACGGACAACTACGGCGGTTCCCTGGAAAACCGTGCCCGCCTGCTGCTGGAAGTGACTGACGCCGCCATCGAAATCTGGGGTGCCGGCCGTGTAGGTGTGCACTTGTCGCCACGCGCCGATTTGCATGACATGGGCGACGATAACCTAGCCGAGACCTTCACCTACGTCGCTCGCGAACTGGGCAAGCGTGGCATCGCCTTCATCTGCTCGCGGGAGAAAGAAGGCGCCGACAGCCTCGGCCCTCAACTCAAGGAAGCCTTCGGCGGCCCTTACATTGCCAACGAGCGTTTCACCAAGGACAGCGCCAACGCGTTGCTCGCCAGTGGCAAGGCCGATGCAGTCGCCTTCGGCGTACCCTTCATTGCCAACCCGGACCTGCCGGCACGCTTGCAGGCTGACGCGCCGCTGAACGAAGCGCGCCCGGAACTGTTCTACGCCAAGGGCCCGGTCGGCTACATCGACTACCCGACGCTGTAATTGACACCTTCTTGCTTCAAAGGCCTCCGCGCTCTTGCGCCGAGGCCTTTTTTTGTCCGTAAAAATCAAACAATACTGCTTTTACTAACCCTCTCAATTTCCCGCCATCAAGCACTCCACCCACATCAAGCAAGATAAACTAACAACTCACTTCAGCCCACTTATTGAATAACCACCCCTCACGAACAACAATGACTTAAACCCATTGACACCCAAGCACCACTTAAATGGAATTAAGCCAATGCCTCCACTCGCAAAACACATAAAGGCTACTCTGACCGGGCTAACACTCGCCCTCATAACAAGCAGCTTCAGCTTTGCTTCAAATGAAAAGCAAAAGCCACTCATTCAATCCAAAGACTCGGACACAACGACTATTCACTACCACTTTAAAAACCTCACAAACAGCACAATGAAGCTTTCAAAGCCTACAAAAAAACAAAGCAACTCCTCCTACCCCATCAGTGAGTTCGATGTCCCCGCCAAGGGCCGATACGAGTATGCAGCTGACTTTCCGAAGTTCTTCAGCTCTATTGCTTTCGGCAAAGCGACCGAGCTGACAGAAACATTTGCCTACGTTTCGGGAAACAAGGAATGCCTATACACAGCGTCCATTGAAGTCAGACTGGAAAAACAAGGAGGCGACGCCGAACGAGTGCCCCACTGGTCGGGCAATGGCAAATCAACGGGAACTGAAGCGGCTGACTGCTCAACTGAAATTCTCGAAGTGCAAAACAGTTACCCAAATAGTATGAGCATTGAGTTCACCATGGAATAACCCCCCACACCTCCCATCTACGAGCAACCAAAAATGCAAATTTACAAACTGCCAATACTTGCATTGCTTTTATTTTACTCAATCAATGCAAACAGCATGACCGACACCGTCATCACCCTCAAACTGTCGAACAACACTTTCGGCACGTTAAAACTGAAGAGCATTTCGGGCTTGGAAGTTCCGCTGAATGGTCCCTTGATAACGTTTAATGTCGGGCCAGGCACCAAAGAATTTCTCGACATACCCTATCCCAGACCATTTACACTCGACAAATCAGGCTGGCAACCTCGCAGGCAAAAAGTTGAACCTGTCAGCCTCGACCTGGTATATGAAGTGCATGGTTATCGATGCCGCTTGAAAACCCGAATGGATGCTCCGGTTGGTTACGGCGTTTTAGAGCCTGACTACAAACCTGACTGGAAGATAACAGTCGAACCATCAGGAAATGGCCAGTACAAATGCAACGCGACGATCTCAAAAAAGATGACGAGGCCACCCTTCAGTTACATGGTTAACTTTAGTATCAGTAAATAAACATCGTAATAAGTCGGAGGGGAACGTACCGACCTCTGTGCCACTCCCTCCGACCTCCCCTGCACCCCGAGATCAGTTCACAAACCGATGTCCGCACGGTGCAAAAAACGGAAGACTCACATTCGCTCACAGACTCGACACAATTTCCCTACAAAATACTGAGCTTGCTACCTGTCAACCTGCCGAGTGTAAGTATATAAAAGCACCGCATTGGCGAAGGGCGCGTGAAGAACTGTTCATCTTCGGCGTCATCGGTTGACACACAAGGTGCCGATTACGCATTTTGCTTTATGCGCGCAGGCTGGGGCTGAAGCGCAACAGATCCAGCCCGGTATCGACCCAACGCTCGGCTTCGGTGTGCAGTTCAAAACTGTCGGGGGCCAGCAACCACTGGTACAGGATGCCGTCAATGTAAGCATGCAAGCTGATTGCGGCGCGGGCGGTGTCGAGGTTTTCCGGCAACTGGCCACGATTCACGGCATTACTCAGGGCCAGGCCGATCCGCACATTGCATTCGAGGCTGGCTGACACCCGTTGTTGGCGCAGGTCGCACATTTCATCGGTGAATTCGCACTTATGAAAAAGAATCTCATTGATGCGTCGGGTTTTCGGGTCCAGCGCAATTTGATGAAACAAATGAATCAACAGCTTGCGCATGCAGCCCAGGGGATCAAGTTCGTCTTCGCTCTCGCTGGCCTTGGCCATTTCTTCCAGGGGCTCATGCAGGGTGTCGAGCATGGCCTGCACCAGATCCGCCTTGTTGCTGAAATGCCAGTAGATGGCCCCTCGAGTGACGCCGGCCAGGGTCGCGATGTC
The DNA here is from genome assembly GCF_039909015.1 of Pseudomonas grandcourensis. Classification (NCBI taxonomy): domain Bacteria; kingdom Pseudomonadati; phylum Pseudomonadota; class Gammaproteobacteria; order Pseudomonadales; family Pseudomonadaceae; genus Pseudomonas; species Pseudomonas grandcourensis. The sequence continues at coordinate 1,474,031 of NZ_CP150919.1, read as the reverse complement.
CGCCAAGGTCGTGCGCGCCACGCCTCGCTCGTAAAAGGCCTTTTCGGCCGCCACGAGAATTTGCGCGCGGGTTTCCTGAGCTTCCTCTTTGGTACGACGGACCATGGCAGTACAACCTCAATCAGGGTGCTTCAGCGATGCCTGAACATCGGCTGAATAAAAGTGGGGCGAACGTTCTGGGGGGCGTCCCCGGCCTACAATTCCAACCTTTCAACGGCTCGTGTAACGGCCCATGTAACGACGTTGATACGCAGCCTGGGTATTTACAAACAGCCATGTACGTAAGTATATTCCTTAGCAAGCTACTTATCCACTCGGCAAACATTTTTCAACCTTCCACCTTTCTAGTGCGCTCCTTGCGCGCCTGACCCGAGGATTTTCATGCAATTCAAGCCAGCTGTTACCGCTCTGGTCGCCGCCGTCGCCCTGGCATCGCTGCTCAGCGGATGTAAAAAGGAAGAGGCAGCACCGGCCGCCCCACCGCCTCAGGTCGGCGTCGTGACTCTGCAACCGCAAGCTTTCACCCTGACATCCGATCTGCCCGGCCGTACCAGTGCATTCCGCATTGCCGAAGTCCGCCCGCAGGTCAACGGCATCATTCTCAAGCGCCTGTTCAAGGAAGGCAGCGACGTCAAGTCCGGCCAGCAGCTCTATCAGATCGACCCGTCGATCTATGAAGCAACGCTCGCCAGCGCCGAAGCCAACCTGCGTTCGACCAAGTCGATTTCCGACCGCTACAAGCAACTGGTCGACGAACAAGCCGTAAGCCGTCAGGAATACGACACCGCCGTGGCCAACCGCCTGCAATCGGAAGCCGCGCTGCAAACCGCACAGATCAACGTGCGCTACACCAAGGTCTATTCCCCGCTGACCGGCCGCATCGGCCGCTCCTCGGTGACCGAAGGCGCGCTGGTCAGCAATGCCCAGGTCGACGCGATGGCGGTAATTCAGCAAATCGACCCGATCTACGTCGACGTGACGCAGTCCTCGGTCGAGTTGCTGCAACTGCGCCGTGAGCTGGAAAGCGGTCGCCTGCAAAAGGCCGGCGATAACGCAGCCTCGGTCAAGCTGACCCTCGAAGACGGCAGCGATTACAAGCTGGACGGCAAGCTGGAGTTCTCCGAAATCTCGGTTGACCAGACCACCGGTTCCGTCACCCTGCGCGCCATTTTCCCGAACCCTGATCACACCCTTCTGCCTGGCATGTTCGTGCACGCCAAGTTGCTGGCCGGTGTGAACAGCGCGGCGATCCTGGCCCCGCAGCAAGGCGTGACCCGCGACCTCAAGGGGACGCCAACCGCACTGGTTGTCGGCCCGGACAACAAGGTCGAACTGCGTCAACTCAAGGCCAACCGCACCGTCGGCAATCAATGGCTGATCGAAGACGGCCTGAAGGCCGGCGATCGCCTGATCACCGAAGGTCTGCAATTCGTCAAACCCGGCATCGAAGTCAAGGTCAGTGAAGCGACCAACGTAGCCGCAAAGAACCCGGCCCCCGCCCAGGCAGCTGATAAAGCCTCCGGCGGCAAAGGGGAGTAAACCATGTCGAAATTTTTTATCGACCGTCCGATTTTCGCCTGGGTAATTGCCCTGGTGATCATGTTGGTCGGGGCACTATCGATCCTCCGGTTGCCGATCAACCAGTACCCGAGCATTGCACCTCCGGCGATCGCCATCTCCGTGGCCTACCCGGGTGCTTCGGCACAAACGGTTCAGGACACCGTGGTTCAGGTGATCGAGCAACAGCTCAACGGTATCGACAACCTGCGTTATGTCTCGTCGGAAAGTAACTCCGACGGCACCATGACCATTACCGCGACCTTCGAGCAAGGCACCAACTCCGACACCGCGCAGGTTCAGGTCCAGAACAAGCTGAACCTGGCCACCCCGCTGCTGCCGCAAGAAGTGCAGCAACAGGGTATCCGCGTCACCAAGGCGGTGAAGAACTTCCTGTTGGTGATTGGCGTGGTGTCGCGTGACGGCAGCATGACCAAGGACGACCTGTCCAACTACATCGTGTCGAACATGCAGGACCCGATCTCGCGGACCGCCGGTGTCGGCGACTTCCAGGTGTTCGGTTCCCAGTACGCCATGCGTATCTGGCTCGACCCGGCCAAGTTGAACAACTTCAACCTGACCCCGATCGACGTCAAGACCGCTATCGCCGCGCAAAACGTCCAGGTCTCGTCCGGCCAGCTCGGCGGCCTGCCTGCCCTGCCCGGCACCCAGCTGAACGCGACCATCATCGGCAAGACCCGCCTGCAGACCGCCGAGCAATTCGACAAGATCCTGCTCAAGGTCAACAAGGACGGTTCCCAGGTTCGCTTGAAAGATGTCGCCGAAGTCGGTCTGGGTGGCGAGAACTACAGCATCAACGCCCAGTTCAACGGTGCCCCGGCTTCCGGTCTGGCGGTGAAACTGGCCACCGGTGCCAACGCCCTCGACACCGCAAAAGCCTTGCGCACCACCATCGACAACCTCAAGCCGTTCTTCCCGCAAGGGATGGAAGTGGTGTTCCCGTATGACACTACTCCGGTAGTAACGGAATCGATCAGGGGCGTGGTTCACACCCTGGTCGAAGCGGTCGCGCTGGTGTTCCTGGTGATGTTCCTGTTCCTGCAGAACTTCCGTGCCACCATCATCACCACCATGACCGTGCCGGTGGTATTGCTGGGTACATTCGGGATCCTCGCGGCAGCCGGTTTCAGCATCAACACCCTGACCATGTTCGGCATGGTGCTGGCCATCGGTTTGCTGGTGGACGACGCCATCGTCGTGGTGGAAAACGTCGAGCGGGTGATGAGCGAAGAAGGCCTGTCGCCCAAGGAAGCCACCAAGAAATCCATGGGGCAGATCCAGGGTGCGCTGGTCGGTATCGCCCTGGTATTGTCGGCGGTTCTGCTGCCGATGGCGTTCTTCAGCGGTTCCACCGGTGTGATCTACAAGCAGTTCTCGATCACCATCGTCTCGGCCATGGCCCTGTCGGTATTGGTTGCACTGATCTTCACCCCGGCGCTCTGCGCCACCATGCTCAAGCCGATCCGCAAAGGCGAGCACGGCGTACCGAAGCGCGGTTTCTTTGGCTGGTTCAACCGCAACTTCGACCGCGGCGTACGCAGCTACGAGCGCGGCGTGGGCAACATGCTCACGCACAAGGCCCCGTACCTGCTGGCTTACCTGATCATCGTCGTCGGTATGATCTGGCTGTTCACCCGCATTCCAACGGCGTTCCTGCCGGAAGAAGACCAAGGCGTACTGTTTGCCCAGGTGCAGACCCCGGCCGGCTCCACGGCCCAGCGCACCCAGGTGGTCGTCGACGAAATGCGTGAATTCCTGCTGCGCCCTGGCAAGGATGGCGGCGAAGGCGATGCGGTGAACTCGGTGTTTACCGTGACCGGCTTCAACTTCGCCGGCCGTGGCCAGAGTTCGGGTATGGCGTTCATCATGCTGCGTCCGTGGGACGAACGTAACGCCGACAACAACGTGTTCAAGGTGGCGGCCCGTGCCCAGCAGCACTTCTTCACCTTCCGCGATGCCATGGTGTTCGCCTTCGCGCCACCGGCGGTACTGGAACTGGGTAACGCCACCGGTTTCGACGTATTCCTGCAGGACCGTGCCGGTATCGGCCATGAAAAACTGATGGAAGCGCGTAACCAGTTCCTCGGCATGGCCGCACAAAGCAAGATCCTGTCCCAGGTGCGTCCGAACGGCCTGAACGACGAACCGCAATACCAGCTGGAAATCGATGACGAGAAGGCCAGTGCCCTGGGTATTACCATCGCCGACATCAACAACACCCTGTCGATTGCCCTGGGCAGTAGCTACGTCAACGACTTCATCGACCGTGGTCGGGTGAAGAAGGTTTACGTGCAAGGCCAGCCAGGCGCTCGCATGGGCCCTGAAGACTTGCAGAAATGGTACGTGCGCAACGCCACCGGCACCATGGTTCCGTTCTCGGCGTTCGCCAAGGGCGAGTGGATCTACGGTTCGCCGAAACTGGCCCGTTACAACGGCGTGGAAGCGATGGAAATCCTCGGTGCCCCGGCGCCTGGCTATTCCACCGGTGAAGCCATGCTCGAAGTCGAAGCCATTGCCAAGAAACTGCCGGCGGGTGTCGGTATTTCCTGGACCGGCCTGTCGTATGAAGAACGTCTGTCCGGTTCGCAAGCGCCGGCGCTGTACGCCCTGTCGCTGCTGATGGTGTTCCTGTGTCTGGCGGCGTTGTATGAAAGCTGGTCGATTCCGATCGCGGTAATGTTGGTGGTACCGCTGGGGATCATCGGTGCACTGATGGCCACCAGCCTGCGTGGTTTGTCCAACGACGTGTATTTCCAGGTAGGTTTGTTGACGACTATCGGTCTGGCGGCGAAAAACGCCATTTTGATTGTCGAATTTGCAAAGGAACTGCACGAACAAGGGCGTAGCCTGCGCGATGCGGCGATCGAGGCGTGCCGCATGCGTCTGCGACCGATCATCATGACCTCGCTCGCCTTCGTCCTCGGTGTGGTACCCCTGGCGATATCCACCGGTGCAGGTTCGGGTAGCCAGCATGCAATCGGTACCGGCGTGATCGGCGGTATGATCACGGCCACTGTGCTGGCGATCTTCTGGGTCCCGCTGTTCTTCGTCACCGTGTCGTCCATTGGCCAGCGTAAAAAGGTCGACCAGGATGACGCTACTGAAACTCCTAAAGAGGCTGGCTAATGAGCAAGTCGCTACTCTCCCTGGCAGTCGCCGCCTTCGTACTCGGTGGCTGCTCGCTGATACCTGATTATCAGCAGCCCAAAGCACCGGTGGCGGGCCAGTACCCGCAGGGCCTGGCGTACTCGCCGGCCCAGGCACCGGCGCAAGCGGCTGCCGAGCAGGGCTGGAAGCAGTTTTTCCATGACCCGGCACTGCAACAGCTGATCCAGGTGGCCCTGGAAAACAACCGTGACCTGCGTGTCGCGGCCCTGAACATCGATGCGTTTGCGGCTCAATACCGCATCTCCCGTGCCGATCTGTTCCCGGCCGTCTCGGCCAACGGCACCGGCAGCCGTCAGCGGGTTCCGGAAAACTCCTCGCAAACAGGTCAGTCGGGCATCGTCAGTTCCTACTCGGCCACGGTCGGGGTCAGCGCCTATGAACTCGACCTGTTCGGTCGGGTTCGCAGCCTGAACGAAGAAGCGCTGCAGAAGTACTTCGCCACTGAAGAAGGCCGCCGCAGCACACAGATCAGCCTGGTGGCCAGCGTGGCCAATGCCTACCTGACCTGGCAGGCCGACAAGGAACTGTACAAGCTGACCCAGGACACCCTGGCCGCCTTCGAGGAGAGCTACAAGCTCACCGCCCGCAGCAATGAAGTCGGCGTCGCCTCGGCCCTGGACCTGGCGCAGTCGCGTACCTCGGTGGAAAACGCCCGTGCGCAACTGGCCAAGTACACCCGTCAGGTCGCCCAGGACGAGAACATCCTGGTGCTGCTGCTCGGCACCGGTATCCCGGCCAACCTGCAAGCAGCCAAACCGCTCGACGACGATTTGTTGAGTGACGTGCCAGCGGGTCTGCCCTCTGACTTGCTGCACCGTCGACCGGACGTACTTCAGGCCGAGTACAACCTGAAGGCCGCCAACGCCAACATCGGCGCGGCGCGGGCTGCGTTCTTCCCGAGCATCAGCCTCACGGCCAATGCGGGTACCCTGAGCCCGGACCTGTCCGGTCTGTTCAAGGGTGGTTCGGGCACCTGGTTGTTCCAGCCGCAGATCAACCTGCCGATCTTCAACGCCGGCGCCCTGAGCGCCAGCCTGGATTACTCGAAAATCCAGAAAGACATCGGCGTGGCGAACTACGAGAAGTCCATTCAAACGGCCTTCCAGGAAGTCGCCGACGGCCTGGCCGCCCGCCAGACCTACGTCCAGCAGTTGCAGGCACAGAAAGATTTCGTCAGTGCCAACCAGGAGTACTACCGCCTGGCCGAGCGTCGTTACCGTATCGGTGTCGACAGCAACCTGACCTTCCTCGATGCCCAGCGTCAGCTGTTCAGTGCGCAGCAGGTGCTGATCACCGACCGTCTGGCGCAGTTGGTCAGCCAGGTCAACCTGTACAAGGCCCTGGGTGGTGGCTGGAACGAACAGACGGCGAAGAACGAGCCGTTGAAGGAAGAAGCGCCGAAGATGAAGTTGTTCTGAAGTTTTAATGCAAGAAAACGCATCATGGAACTACAAAATTCCATGATGCGCTTGCTCAACAGCCACTATACTTTCATAGTAACGCTCAGTTACCAGCCAACAACCATCGCACCTACCCTACCTCCTTCCCGAAGATCAAACAAACGACATAACTCCAGGCACTTCAAGCATTCAACCTGACATCAAACTTATCGCACCTAAAACTTACACCTCGATATCTACCTGATCCAAAGTTAACTTTAAATTCAAAATCAAAAAAACCTTCAACTGCCTGTGCTTCAAGAAACCGGACATGAAACGTTCCTTTCGGCACCGTATAACTTATGCCACCGCTTGTGACATCCTTCCTAAGAAAGCACGCATCCACATGATCAACATGCTCTGAGATCGGGTAACTGCCACCTTGCTCCAACCTGTACCAACATCTCAATACCAACTCAGTTTCACTATCATCATCCCTGAACAGCATAAAAAACCCAGGGAAATTGTTATCCCACCACAAATATGGATCTCTAAGTTGAATAATAACCTCCGGATCGTTTTCAACCGTATACCGCCCATTCATTCTCCCGCCAAGTACTTGCTCTACAACCTTGCCCTCCAGAAACGCCTGCCATTTCTCATCTTTTAATCGAACCTCATCGCTTTCGACTTTCATAGCAACCTCTCAGATTTACGAAGAAGCAAAATCAAATATACTTCAGAGCAATTGAAACTAGACCTTTGATCTTCCACAAACAACTGTCAGATATAACAGGATGACAACCAACTCAGACACGTAAACGCATACGCACACTATCGTTCGATAATCGCCCAAAACCCGCTTTTTACGATTGAACCATCCAGTACATTCCACGCACCATCCGAACCACAAAACCAATAACAACAGGTTCGACACCATGCCCCCGCGCCCCGCCCTCTCCGGCTGACCCGCTTCGTTTTGTGCTGATTTCGAATATTCGTCTGCAACCCCGGGTTGCGGCATCACCCTGTTTCATCCCCAAGAATTAGAGAGACCCGAGTTCATGACGTCTTCCACCGCGCAGTATTTCGTTCCTAGCCTGATCGCCGCCGCTCTGGCAAGTGCCGCCCTGCCTGCCTACGCCGAGGAGTTGGGTTTTGTCGAAGGGGCCAAGGTCAACCTTAACCTGCGCAACTTCTACATCAACCGCAACTTCACCAACCCGACCAAGGCCCAGGGCAAGGCTGAAGAGTGGACGCAGAGTTTCATTCTCGACGCCAAGTCCGGGTTCACCCAGGGCACCGTTGGGTTCGGTATGGATGTGCTCGGTTTGTACTCGGTGAAGCTCGACGGCGGCAAAGGCACCGGCGGCACGCAACTGCTGCCACTGGATCACGACGGTCGCCCGGCGGATAACTTCGGGCGCACCAACGTGGCGTTCAAGGCCAAGCTGTCACAGACCGAAGTCAAAGTCGGCGAGTGGATGCCGGTGCTGCCTATCCTGCGTTCGGACGACGGTCGTTCGCTGCCGCAAACCTTCCGGGGTGGCCAGATCACCTCGAAGGAGATCAATGGCCTGACGCTCTACGGCGGCCAGTTCCGCCAGAACAGCCCACGGGACGACAGCAGCATGGACGACATGTCGATGACCGGCAAAGCGGCGTTCACCTCGGACCGTTTCAACTTCCAGGGCGGCGAGTACGTGTTCAACGACAAGCGCACCCAGATTGGTCTGTGGAACGCCGAGCTCAAGGACATCTACAGCCAGCAATTCATCAATCTGATCCACAGCCAGCCGCTTGGCGACTGGACCCTGGGTGCCAACCTGGGCTACTTCTACGGCAAGGATGACGGCAGCGCCCGGGCCGGCGAGCTGGACAACAAGACCCTGTACGGTTTGTTCTCGGCCAAGTACGACGGCAACACCTTCTACGTCGGGCTGCAGAAACTCACCGGAGACAACGCCTGGATGCGGGTCAACGGCACCAGCGGCGGGACACTGGCCAACGACAGCTACAACTCCAGCTACGACAATGCCCAGGAGAAATCCTGGCAAGTACGTCACGACTACAACTTCGCCACCGTGGGCGTACCGGGCCTGACCCTGATGAACCGCTACATCAGCGGCGACAATGTGCACACCGGCAGCATCACCGATGGCAAGGAATGGGGACGTGAATCGGAACTGGGCTACACCGTGCAAAGCGGTGCGCTGAAAGACCTGAACCTGAAATGGCGCAACTCGACCATGCGCCGGGATTACAGCAACAACGAGTTCGATGAGAACCGCTTGATCATCAGCTATCCGATCAGCCTGCTGTAAACACAAAACAAATGTGGGAGCGAGCTTGCTCGCGATGGCGGTGTATCAGGCGACATCAATAGTGAATATGCCGACGCCATCGCGAGCAAGCTCGCTCCCACAGGTTGTTCACCGTTTTGCCGCTTACTCCCGCGATTCAACCCCCAACTCATCCCACACCGACTCGGCCAGGTGGAACGTCGCATTGGCCGCCGGAATCCCGCAGTAGATTGCACTCTGCATGATCACTTCCTTGATCTCGCCACGGCTGACGCCATTGTTGGCGGCGGCGCGCAGGTGCAGTTTGAGTTCGCCCTCGCGGTTCATGCCGATCAGCATGGCGATGGTGATCAGGCTGCGGGTATGACGTGGCAGGCCCGGGCGGGTCCAGATGTCCCCCCAGGCGTGACGGGTGATCATTTCCTGAAACTCCGAGTTGAACTCGGTCAGGGTGGTCAGGCTGCGGTCGACGTGAGCGTCGCCGAGGACCGCGCGACGGACTTTCATCCCCTCGTCGTAACGTTGTTTCTCATCCACAGGAAAACCCTCAATCAGCCGACAGAAACGCCAGTACCCGCTCGCTGAACGCGCTGCCGGCCTGGACGTTGGACAAATGCGCGGCATAGAACTCGGCGTACTCGGCGCCCGGCACATGTTCCTGAATGAAATGCCCGCCGGACGGCGGCGTCACAGCATCTTCAGTACCGGCAACCACCAGCAGCGGCGCCTTGATCAACGACAACTGATCACGGAAATCGGCATCGCACACCGCCGCGCAGTTGGCCGCATAGCCTTCCGGCGAAGTGGTCGCGAGCATGTCGGTAATCTGCTTGGCCGCCGCCGGGTTGGCTTCGGAGAAGTCCGGGGTGAACCAGCGGGCAATCGACGCATCGCGCAGGGCAATCATGGCCGCCTGACCATCGCGCAGCACCATCTCAATGCGCGGATCCCATATCGATGGATCGCCGATTTTCGCTGCGGTGTTGCACACGATCAGTTTGTTCAGGCGCTCGCCGGCATTGATACCCAGCCACTGCCCAATCAGCCCGCCCATGGACAAGCCGCAGAAATGCGCGCGTTCGATGTGCAAGGCATCCAGCAGCGCCAGCACGTCGCGGCCCAGTTGCTCGATGCTGTACGGGCCCGGCGTCACCAGCGATTGGCCGTGACCACGGGTATCAAAACGCAACACACGAAAATGCTCGGAGAACGCCGGGATTTGCGCGTCCCACATGTGCAAGTCCGTGCCCAGGGAGTTGGACAGCACCAGCACCGGCGCATCGACCGGTCCATCGAGTTGGTAATGCAGTTCGCCCTCGGCGAGTTGTACAAAAGCCACAGCAAGTCTCCTTCAGGCAGTCAATGCAGAATGTTCAGCCACCGCCCGCTCGACCCAGGTTTTGGCCTGACCGAGATAGTGGGCGGGGTCCAGCAGATGATCGAGTTCGGCGGCCGACAGCTCGGCGGTCACTTGCGGTTCGTCACCGAGGACCGCACGCAGGTGACGTTGTTCGGCCACGGCGCGTTTGCAGCATTGCTCCAGCAGGTGGTGCGCGGTATCGCGCCCTACCCGTTGCGCGAGGACGATGCTCACCGCTTCGGCGAGCACCAGGCCCTGGGTCAAATCGAGATTGCGAGCCATGCGCTCGGCATCCACTTCCAGTCCTTGGGCGATCAACAGCGCTTGCTGCAGACTGCCGGACACCAGGCAGCAAATCTCCGGCAGGGTTTCCCACTCGGCATGCCACAGGCCGAGGCTGCGTTCGTGTTCCTGAGGCATGGCGCTGAACAGCGTCGACAGCAGACCCGGCACACGCGTCGCCGCGCCGATCAACACCGCCGCGCCTACAGGATTGCGTTTGTGCGGCATGGTCGAAGAACCGCCCTTGCCCGGCGACGAAGGTTCGAACACTTCGGCGGCCTCGGTTTGCATCAACAGGCTGATATCACGCCCGAACTTGCCGAGACTGCCGGCGATCAGGCCAAACACAGCGCCGAACTCCACCACGCGATCGCGCTGGGTGTGCCACGGCTGATCGGGCAAGGTCAGTTGCAGTTCTTCAGATAGTGCCTGGGCAATCGGCATCGCCTGCTCGCCCAGTGCTGCGAGGGTTCCGGAAGCACCGCCGAATTGCAGCACCAAAAGACGCGGTTTGAGTTCCAGCAAACGCTGACGGCTGCGGGTCACCGCCCCCAACCAACCAGCGATTTTCATGCCGAGAGTGACCGGTGTCGCGTGTTGCAACCACGTGCGCCCCGCCAACGGCGTGGTTGCATAACGCTGAGCCTGAGTCGCCAGAATCTGCCCCAACTGCGCCAGATCGTTTTCAATCAGTTCCAACGCACGACGCAGTTGCAGCACCAGGCCGCTGTCCATCACGTCCTGGCTGGTCGCACCCAGATGCACATAGCGTTCGGCCTCGGCATCGCAGGCCGCGATCTGTTTACCCAGCGCCTTGACCAACGGAATCGCCGAGTTACCCGCCGTGGCAATCGCCTCGCCCAACGCCGCAAAGTCGTAAAGCCCGGCGCTGCAAGCCGCTTCAATCGGTGCGACAGCACTCGACGGAATCATTCCGACCCGCGCTTCGGCCCGGGCCAGTGCCGCTTCGAAATCGAGCATGGCCTGGACCCGGCCCTGATCGCAGAACACCTCACGCATATCGCGGGCAGTGAAATAGGCATCGAACAATTGATTGCCCGGTCGCTGGTTCATAAACATTTCCTGGAGGCGCGGGCCTGCGGTCCGCGCGTGAAGATCAAAGATCGTGATGCAGATACTTCGCCTGTTTCGGCAGACGCAGGCTGAACAGGAACGCTATCGCCATCATCACCGTCACGTACCAGTAGAAGGAGTTTTCCATGCCCACGGCCTTGAGGCTCAAGGCCACATACTCCGCCGAACCACCGAAGATCGCATTCGCCACCGCATACGCCAGGCCGACACCCAGTGCACGCACCTCGGGCGGGAACATCTCGGCTTTCACCAGGCCACTGATGGAGGTGTAGAAACTGACGATCGCCAGCGCCAGGGTAATCAGCACAAAGGCCAGGAATGGACTGCTGACACTTTTCAGGCTCAACAGGATCGGCACGGTGCACAGCGTGCCGAGGGTGCCGAACCAGAGCATCGAGTTACGCCGGCCGATCCTGTCGGCGAGCATGCCGAAAACCGGCTGCATGCACATATAGAGGAACAGCGCGCCGGTCATGATGTAGCTGGCGGTCTTGGCCGGCATGCCGGCGGTGTTCACCAGGTACTTCTGCATGTACGTGGTGAAGGTGTAGAAAATCAGCGAACCACCGGCGGTATAACCGAGTACGGTGATGAACGCGGCTTTATGGTCGCGGAACAGGGCGCTGATGCTGCCGGCGTCCTTGTTTTCGCGCATTTCCTTGCTCGAAGTTTCTTTCAGCGAACGACGCAGATACAGCGAAACCAGCGCCGCCATGGCACCCACCACGAAAGGAATCCGCCAGCCGTAGGCACGCAGATCATCTTCGGTGAGGAACTGTTGCAGGATCACCACCAGCGACACCGCGAGCAACTGGCCGCCGATCAGGGTCACGTACTGGAACGAGGCGAAGAAACCGCGTTGGCCCTTGAGCGCCACTTCACTCATGTAGGTCGCGGTAGTGCCGTACTCACCGCCCACCGACAGGCCTTGCAGCAAACGGGCGAACAGCAACAGGATCGGTGCCCAGACCCCGATGCTGTTGTAGGTCGGCAGGCAGGCGATCAGCAGCGAGCCGAAGCACATCATCAGAATCGAGATCAACATCGAATTCTTGCGCCCGTGCTTGTCCGCCAACCGCCCAAAAATCCAGCCGCCAATCGGCCGCATCAGGAACCCGGCGGCGAACACACCGGCGGTATTGACCAACTGCACGGTGGGGTTATCGGACGGGAAAAAGGCCGGTGCGAAATAGATCGCACAGAAGGCATAGACGTAGAAGTCGAACCATTCGACCAGGTTGCCGGACGACGCACCGACAATGGCGAAGATCCGCTTGTTGCGCTCTTCACCGGTGTATAGCGCTGTAGTAGCTATAGGGGTTGCCATTGTTTTTTCCACTCTGTGGGGACAGTGAGAGTCTAGACACACTTTGCAACAGTCCCGTTCCGCAGATGCATCAGCAACACACAACCCCTGTAGGAGCGAGCCTGCTCGCGACGGCGTCGTATCAGTCGATATCAATGCTGTCTGATACACCGCTTTCGCGAGCAGGCTCGCTCCTACAGGTTTTGCGGTGTTCACTTAATAGTCGAAGAACACCGTCTCGGCATCGGTGCCCTGCAGAATCACATTCCACTGATAAACACCCGACGCATCCTGCTTGGCGATCAACGTGCCGCGACGATCCGCCGGCACGCACTCCAGCAACGGATCGTCGACGTTAGCCGCTTCGCCATCAAAGTAAATCCGCGTCAACAGGTGCTTGACCAGGCCACGGGCAAACACCAGTACCACCAGGTGCGGTGCCTGGGTCGTGCCTTTGAGCCCCTCGACCGTACCGGGCTTGATGGTGGTGAAACGAAAACGCCCTTCGGCATCTACCGGCACCCGACCAAAGCCTTCGAAGTTCGGGTCCAGGGGTTTTTTCTGGTCGTCTTCCGGGTGGTCATACTTACCGGCGGCGTTGGCCTGCCAGACTTCCAGCATCGCGTCGTTGACGATGTCGCCATTGCCGTCGACCACTTGCCCGGTGATCGCCACGCGCTCGCCCAGGGTTTGCTCGACAGTCAGGTTTTCGCGGTTCAGCCAGGTCAGGCCGATGTGGTAGTACGGCCCGACGGTGTGGGACGTGGTCGCAGTCAGCGTCATCTTATTTCTCCATCGGCGTGGCGTCGCGGCCGCGCAAAACGATGTCCCAGCGATAACCGAGGGCATAGGAAGGGATGGTTTTTTCCAGATCGAACGTGGCGATCAAACGCTCTTTGGCGCTGGTATCGGGCACGCAATTGTAGATCGGGTCGTACGCCAGCAGCGGGTCGCCCGGGAAATACATCTGCGTCACCAGGCGCGTCAGGATGCTCGGCCCGAACAGCGAGAAATGGATGTGCGCCGGGCGCCACGCGTTGTGGTGGTTACCCCACGGATACGCACCTGGCTTGATGGTCTGGAACTGGTACCAGCCATCGGCGTCGGTCACGGTGCGGCCGGTGCCGGTGAAATTCGGGTCCAGCGGTGCGTCGTGCAGGTCGCGGGCATGTGCGTAGCGACCGGCGGCGTTGGCTTGCCAGATCTCCACCAGAATCCCCGGCACCGGCAGACCGTTTTCATCCAGCACGCGGCCGTGGATGATGATGCGCTCACCCTGTGGCTGCCCCTCGTGCTGGGCGGTCAGGTCGCTGTCCTTCTCGTTGACGCGCTCGGCGCCGACGGTCGGACCGGTAATTTCCGACAACGAATGAGGCAGGAACACCAACGGTTTGGACGGCGAGCGCAGGTTGGTGGATTGATAGGCCGGGTGCAGGTATTCCGGCTGAGTGCCCGCCTGCGGGCGACGGTAACCAGGCTTGTCAGTCATGAAGCATTCCTCAGTTCTTATAGTCTTGAAAGCGCGTCAGACGCGCTCGATCGCCAAAGCCAGACCTTGGCCGACACCGACGCACATGGTCGCCAGACCTTTCTTGCCGCCGTTTTTTTCCAATTGATGCAAAGCCGTCAGTACCAACCGCGCACCGCTCATGCCCAATGGATGGCCCAAGGCAATCGCGCCACCGTTCGGGTTGACCTGGGCTGCGTCGTCCGCGATCCCCAGTTCACGCAGCACCGCCAGGCCTTGGCTGGCGAAGGCTTCGTTGAGTTCGATCACGTCGAAATCGCTGACCGCCACACCGAGGCGTTCGATCAGTTTACGCACCGCCGGCACCGGACCGATGCCCATTACACGCGGAGCAACACCGGCGCTGGCCATGCCCAGTACTTTGGCACGGGCAGTCAGGCCGTGTTTCTTCACCGCTTCGGCCGAAGCCAGGATCAACGCGGCGGCGCCGTCGTTCACACCCGAGGCATTGCCAGCGGTGACGGTCTTGTCGGGGCCGTTGACCGGTTTGAGTTTGGTCAGGGCTTCCAGGGTGGTGTCGGCGCGAGGATGTTCGTCCTGGCTGACCACGGTTTCACCCTTCTTGTGGGCGATCCGCACTTCAACGATTTCTTCGGCGAAGAACCCGGCGGCTTGCGCGGCGGCCGTGCGTTGTTGACTGCGCAGGGCGAACGCGTCCTGATCGGCGCGGGACACCTTGTAATCGTCGGCGACGTTGTCAGCGGTCTGCGGCATCGCGTCCACGCCGTACTGGGCTTTCATCAACGGGTTGATGAAGCGCCAGCCGATGGTGGTGTCTTCGAGCTTCATGTTGCGTGAAAACGCGGCATCGGCCTTGCCCATCACAAACGGTGCGCGAGACATCGACTCGACGCCACCGGCAATCGCCAGCTCCATCTCGCCGCTGGCGATGGCGCGGAACGCGGTGCCGATGGCATCCATGCCCGAAGCGCAGAGGCGGTTGAGGGTCACGCCGGGAATGCTTTCCGGCAGGCCGGCCAGCAACAGCGCCATACGCGCAACGTTGCGGTTGTCTTCACCGGCCTGGTTGGCGCAGCCGAGGAACACCTCGTCCACGGCGTTCCAGTCCACCGACGGGTTGCGCTCCATCAAGGCCTTGATTGGTACGGCAGCCAGGTCGTCGGCACGTACCGTCGACAGGCCACCGCCGAAACGGCCGATGGGGGTACGAATCGCGTCGCAGATATAAACGTCACGCATCACGCTTCTCCGGGGGCTTGGCCGTGTGCGGCAGCTGTGCGGGCTTCGAGGTCGCGCAGCGCGGTCAGTTCGACTTCAGTCGGCTCGGCGGTTTGCTCAACATGGTCGGCAAAGCGAATTGCCCAACCGGTGGCAGCAACCACTTGCTCGCGGGTCACGCCCGGATGCAGTGCGGTGACCACGAATTCGTGGGTGCCCTCCTCCGGTTCCATGATGCACAGGTCGGTGATGATCCCCACCGGACCGGCGCCTGGCAGGCCGAGGCGCTTGCGCGAATCACCGCCCTCGCCGTGGCCGACCGAGGTAATGAAATCGAGTTTGTCGACAAAGGAGCGCGACGACTGCTTGAGGATGATCAACACGCTCTTGGCGGAACCGGCGATCTCCGGCGCGCCACCGGCACCCGGCAGACGGACTTTCGGCGAGTGGTAATCACCCACGACGGTGGTGTTGATGTTGCCGAAACGGTCGACCTGCGCCGCACCGAGGAAACCGACGTCAATGCGCCCGCCCTGCAGCCAGTAGCGGAAAATCTCGCCGGTCGGGACTACGGTGTCGGCGGTTTCCGCCAGCTCACCGTCACCGATCGACAGCGGCAATACGCTTGGTTTGGCGCCGATCGGACCCGATTCGTAGATCAGGACCACATCAGGCGAGGACGTCAGGCGTGCCAGGTTGGCCGCTTTCGACGGCAGGCCGATACCGACGAAGCACACCGAACCGTTCTTCAGACGGCGAGCGGCGGCGACGGTCATCATTTCATTGGTGGTGTAAGTCATTACTTCGCCTCCGAAGCGGCGGCCAGTTTGGCCTGGAACTCGCTGAAGTCAGCGCTGCCGTGGATGTATTCGTTGATCCACGCGGTGAAGGTTTCACGGTCGCGGGCAATCGGGTCCCAGGCCTGGTAGAAGCGGTTGTCGCGCTCGTTGTAACCGTGGGCGTAGGAAGGATGCGCACCGCCAGGTACGTGGCAAACCGCGCTCAAGGCCCAGGTTGGCAATACACAGGAGTTCATCGGTGCATTGAGGTCGTCGACGATTTCCTCAACGGTGACGATGCAGCGCTTGGCGGCCAGAGCGGCTTCTTTCTGCACGCCGAGGATGCCCCAGAGCAGCACGTTGCCCTTGCGGTCGGCTTTCTGCGCGTGAATCACGGTAATGTCCGGGCGCACCGAAGGCACGGCGGCCAGCACTTCGCCAGTGAACGGGCAAGTGACGGATTTGATCAGCGGGTTGACCTTCGGCAGGTCGGAACCGGCGTAGGCACGCAGCACCGCGAACGGCAGGCCGGAAGCGCCGGCGACGTAGGCATTGGCCAGGTCGGCGTGGCTGTGCTCTTCGATTTCCAGCGCGTGGGGCCACTGCTTTTCCACAGCGTCACGCAGGCGATGCAGGGAGCCGACACCCGGGTTGCCGCCCCAGGAGAAAATCAGCTTGCGGGCACAACCGGCACCGATCAACTGGTCGTAGATCAAGTCAGGAGTCATCCGCACCAGGGTCAGGTCTTTCTTGCCCTGGCGAATGATTTCGTGACCCGCCGCCGTCGGGATCAGGTGAGTAAAGCCTTCGAGCGCGACCGTATCGCCGTCGTTTACGAATTGCTTCACCGCGTCGTGCAGCGAAAGGATTTCAGCCATTGGGGCAGGCTCCCGTTTATTGTTAACCGACAGTGGAAGAAGGCGCCGATGCGCAGCGCCGGAATGACTGAAGATTAAGCCCGTGCAAAACGCCAAACAATCCGATAATCGACTAAGCGTTCGATTATCGAACATATTGTTGCTTGACTATCTTTATGGGCTGCCCCCAAAAGATCGCAGCCTGCGGCAGCTCCTACAGATTTACACATTCCCCTGTAGGAGCTGCCGAAGGCTGCGATCTTTTCCTGCTACACCACTATTTCAAACCGGAATCAGGTCGCATCCGCATGACTGACCATGCCCTTGATCACCACCGCCGTCGTTGCCAGCGCCGCCGGAATCACCAGCGCCGTCAGCACCTGCTCGAAGTTCCAGCCCAGCCCCAGCAGCGTCGCGCCCATCCAGGCACCAAGGATGGCGCCGAAGCGACCGATGCCGAGCATCCACGACACGCCGGTGGCCCGCCCTTGAGTCGGATAGAACCGCGCCGCCAGTGACGGCATCGCCGATTGCGCACCGTTGACACACATCCCGGCCACCAGCACCAGGGTCGCCAGGATTGTGATGTTGCCCAGGCTCTGCCCTACCGCGTAGGCAAATACCCCGGCCAGCAGGTAGAAAGTGCCGATGACCTTGTGCGGATTGAACCGGTCCATTGCCCAGCCCACGCCCACTGCACTGAGCACGCCACCAAACTGGAACAGCGCGCCGATGAAGGCGGCCTGCTCCATGCTCGCGCCACTGTCGCGCATCAGGGTCGGCAGCCAGCTGGTCAGCAGGTAAACGATCACCAGGCCCATGAAGTAGGTCAGCCACAGCAGCAAGGTGCCGGTGCTGTAGGTGCCGGAGAAGATCACCGCGAACACATTGCGCGCCTTCACGGTTTTCTGCTCCGGCACGCTGAAGCTGGACGCCTGGGCCACCACCGTCGGATCGATCGGCGCCAGTGCCTTGCGCACTTTGTCCGTACCGCGGTTACGCACCACCAGGTAACGCGCCGACTCCGGCAGCCAGAGCAGCAAAACGACGGCGAGGATCAACGGCAGAACCCCGCCGATCAGCAGCAGGCTGTGCCAGCCAAAGGCCGGAATCAGCTTGGCCGAGATAAATCCGCCGCCAGCCATGCCGAGGTTGAAGCCGCAGAACATGCTGGTCACCAGCAGGGACTTCTTGCGCTCCGGTGTGTACTCCGACAGCAGCGTGGTGGCGTTCGGCATGCCGGCGCCCAGACCCAGGCCGGTCAGGAAGCGCAACACCAGCAATTGATCGACATTGCTGCTGTAGGCAGAGGCCAGACTGAAGGCGCCGAACAACAGCACCGCACCGACCAGTACGACTTTTCGCCCGAAGCGGTCAGCCAGAGGGCCGGAGCCCAGTGCGCCGAAGACCATGCCGATCAACGCCGCACTCATCACCGGGCCGAGACTGGCGCGGTCGATACCCCAGTCCTGGGACAGGGCCGGGGCGATGAAACCCATGGCCGCAGTGTCGAGGCCATCGAGGAAGACAATCAGGAAACACAGGATCACCACGCGCCACTGGTAGCGCGAAATGGGTTGGGCATTGATGAAGGACTGCACGTCGAGGCAGTTTCCTACAGCAGACTGAGGCTGGTTCATTATTTTTATTCCACGGATCGCTGTCGAACGGTGTCAGCAGATGCTGACGAAGCCGCGACAGTAATGATCCGCAGGAAACAGCGTCAATTCGATAAACGCAACTCTGTGCGTTTATCGAACAGCTTAGGCAAACAACTGGGCGCTGAGGTCGCGGCTGGCGCTCAACAAACCGGGCAGGAAACGCTGTTCAAGCTCATTGCGGCTGACCCGCCCCGCATGGGTACTGACGTTGAGGGCCGCAACCACCTGCCCGGAAGCGTCGTACACCGGGACGGCAATCGAACGCAGCCCTTGCTCGAGTTCCTGGTCGACGATGCACCAGCCTTGCAGTCGTACTTCTTGCAGGCATTCGAGCAATGCCTCGGGGGTGTGGATCGTGCGGCTGGTCTTGGCTTGCAATTCGGCGTGGTCGAGGTATTCGCCCAGCGAGGTGTCATCCAGCGCGGCCAACAGGATCCGTCCCATCGATGTGCAATAGGCCGGCAAGCGCCCGCCTACCGACAGGTCCACCGAAATCAGGCGTTGGGTGGTCGCAGAGCGGGCGATGTACAGAATGTCATCACCCTCCAGCGTGGCCATGTTGCAGGCCTCGTGCAGTTGCTCGCTCATGCGGTCCAGGTAAGGCTGGGCGGAAACCGCCAGTGGCGTCGAGGACACATAGGCATGGCCGAGGGTCAGCACTTTGGGCAGCAGCGAATAGGTGCGGCCGTCGGTGGTGGCGTAGCCGAGCTTGATCAGGGTGTGCAGGCAACGGCGCACGGCAGCGCGGGGAATTTCCGTGCGGTGGCTGATCTGGGCGATGGTCAGGTGCCGTTTGCGCTCCTGGAACGCTTGCACCACGGCCAGGCCACGGGCCAGGGACGTCATGAAATCCGGGTCGCCGGTCAGTGCCTGGATCCGTTTGGCAGGTGAGGCAACGATGGGAGGAGCCACTGAAGCGAAGGAATTACGCATTTGATCGTTCATACAAGGTCCTTTTACCCATTCGGATCAGCGACTATTACAAAGGGCCAGCGCCTGACGCTCAAGCCCGGCCCGCCAACTCCGTGCGATTATCGAACGCTCGACCGATAATCGCAATCCACCAAATGAACAACCGGATCCACCGATGCCCGTTTTTTCCGCCGACACACGACCCCATGTTTACGCCAACTCGACACAGGACTTAATGGGGCAATCCAATTACCGCAACTTGCCTGACTTAATGGCATCAGAAAGGCATCGCAGCGATCTGGTATCAGTCGACGCTCCACTTAATCGTAAAGTTGCGAGCAACAAAACGGTCACACACCAAGAACAACTTTTAACTCTTTGGAGATAGTGTTCTTCAAATCGGCCGCTATAATACAATTCAGTAGCGCTTCGGTTTTTTACTTGCCGAACCCGCTGCCCGGCAATGCGATGTTCCGTCGCCGTTGCCCGCCGCAAGCGCCAGATCCGCATTGCACAGCCTTGCCGATGCGCTTGCCGAAACAGGAAACTGAAGCTACGTCAGCTATTTATCTCTGGTGCCGTGGCCGCCTGTGACATGGAAGTATTGATCACCTTGTTGTCAAAAACGATGCCTTGACGGGCATTGCCCATTCGACGAACGTGATCAAACGAATTGATGCAGCGCGTTTTCACCAGAATTTATCCCAACTCAAACAGGTAGCACTGTGACGAAAGACGAACTGCGCGCGGAACTAGAGCGCCAGGAACAACGTTACAAGGAAGTTTACGGCGGAGAAGTCACCACTTACGCCGCTCAACCCGAACCGGAACGCAAACCCTGGCGTAAACGCGCCACCGTTCAGGATCAGGTTTTCCAGCAGGAAATTCAAAAAATGGAAAAGGAACTCAAAGCCGAAGAGCCGTGACTGCTTCGGCCTGATCCTTACAAGGGCCTGCCTCTGCACCCGTTAAAAGCGGGATGTATTGATGCTGCCTTTCGCGCCCGCTACGAGCGGGCAGCGGCCATCACCGTCGCCGAATCAGGCAGATTTCCGGTATCTGACCTATTTCTCAGATTTTTCTCACAACCGTTCAAGCCCCTCTTACCGGGCTGTGAAGGTTTTGTGACGGTGTGTTTTTTAAATTAAATCAATGACTTAAAAAACGCAGCAAAACCGTGGGTTTTCAGGTGCGGCGGCAAAAAAAATCATTGAAGAATGTTACCGATGAGCAGCTAGTGCATTGATTAGCAGTCTTTTCTGGCATAATCGCGCCCCCTTATGACCGGGTCAGAAAACCTTCATGATCGATTTATTCAGCGGACTGGATGCTTGGGTGCTTGTGAGCCTCTTGCTCGCCCTGGCCTTTGTCCTCGCCTTCGAGTTCATCAACGGCTTTCATGACACCGCTAACGCGGTGGCGACCGTTATCTACACCAAAGCCATGCCGCCTCACCTGGCGGTGTTCTTCTCCGGTGTGTTCAACTTCCTCGGCGTGCTGCTGGGCGGGGTCGGCGTGGCGTATGCCATCGTCCACCTGCTGCCGGTAGAACTGCTGATCAATGTGAACACTGGTCACGGACTCGCCATGGTGTTCTCGTTGCTCGCCGCCGCCATTACCTGGAACCTGGGCACCTGGTACTTCGGTATTCCCGCGTCCAGTTCCCACACGCTGATCGGTTCGATCCTCGGTGTCGGCCTGGCCAATGCCCTGATCAACGATATTCCGCTGGCTGACGGTGTGAACTGGCAGAAAGCGATCGATATCGGCGCCTCGCTGGTGTTCTCGCCAATGGCCGGCTTCCTGATCGCCGCGCTGATCCTGATCGGTCTTAAATGGTGGCGTCCGCTGTCGAAGATGCACAAGACGCCGGAACAGCGCCGCAAGATCGACGACAAGAAGCACCCGCCATTCTGGAATCGCCTGGTACTGGTGATCTCGGCCATGGCCGTGAGTTTCGTGCACGGCTCCAACGATGGCCAGAAAGGTATCGGCCTGATCATGCTGGTCCTGATCGGTATCGTGCCGGCGCAGTTCGTTCTCGACCTGAACAGCACGACCTATCAGATCGAGCGGACTCGCGACGCCACGCTGCACCTGAGCCAGTTCTACCAGCGTAATTCTGAAACCCTGGGCGAGTTCCTGGCCCTGGGCAAGAGCGTGGAAGGCGATCTGCCGGAGAAGTTCCGTTGCAACCCGCAACAGACCGAACCGACCATCACCGCCCTGCTCGGCACCCTCAAGGGTGTAGCCGACTATCACTCGCTGCCGTCGGAAAGCCGCATCGAAGTGCGTCGTTACCTGCTCTGCCTGGACGACACGGCGAAGAAAGTCAGCAAGTTGCCAACGCTCGGCGCCCGTGAAAAGGCTGACCTGGACAAGCTGCGCAAGGACCTGACCACCACCACCGAATACGCCCCGTTCTGGGTGATCCTGGCGGTTGCACTGGCCTTGGGCCTGGGCACCATGGTCGGCTGGAAACGCGTGGTACTGACCATTGGCGAGAAGATCGGCAAGCAAGGCATGACCTACTCCCAAGGCATGTCGGCGCAGATCACCACCGCCACCCTGATCGGCATGGCGAACATCTTCAGCCTGCCGGTTTCCACCACCCACGTGCTGTCCTCGGGTGTGGCGGGCACCATGGTCGCCAACAAAAGCGGCCTGCAAAGCGGCACCGTCAGAACCATCCTGCTGGCCTGGGTATTGACCCTGCCAGCCACCGTGGCCCTGTCGGCCGGGTTGTTCTGGCTGGCATCGAAGGCCCTTGGCAGCTGATAAGCAGCCAAACCAGAAAAGGCGCGCTCCGCAAGGACCGCGCCTTTTTTATTGCCATGAGTTTCTTAACACCATAGAACCCATGTAGGAGCGGGCTTTATGCACTCCAACAGTTTTTTGCAGGCAAAAAAAGGGCAACCGAAGTTGCCCAAAATGCCTTGCGTGCTCATTACATCCAGAAAGAACTACGGTTACTTCCGCTTGTGCGAATCCTTCCAGATAAAAAGTCCGAACCCTGCAAAAAATACAAACATGAGGCTGACAGTCAGCACTCCGGCGATCACCACGTTGTCGAAAAACATGACGCGTCTCCTGTACCTGCCCTGTTGCGATAGGGCTAAGTTAACCAAACAGGCAGGAGAGAATATTGACCGGGATCAATGTCGCCCGAGACTGGGCAAGAGGAAGGGAGAAGTTTGACCCGCATCAATGAATGCGGGGGATTTCAGCGTTTTTTCGGTTTGTTTTTCGGCTTTTTTTTCGCCTTGCCCAATGGCATGGCCTGTTCGAACGCCTGGCGAACTTCATTGAGTCGCTTGTCATTGAGGTCATGAACACGCTTGGCGCGCTCAGCATTGAGGTCAATCAGTTTGTCGTCTTGGCTCATGGCGGTCAGTGCATCGCTTGAAATGAGTTTCAGCCGCCGTAGCGTTCGGCAACCCTGCGCCAATAATGCGGCCTGACGGCCTTGCTGACCAGCCTGCGCTCAAATCTCGATATCGACCCACAGCCCCTGCCGCGGCTGATCTTCCATCAGCGGCGCCACCGGCACGGTGTTGTCGGCATTGAGCTCATCCCCGGGAATCGCCAGGTGAGCCTCGGGGTCATTATCAGCCTCGTGGCGACGTCGTTCCTGCTCCTGCCTGCGGCGCTGCTCTTCGCGCAGCACCAGCCCGTCCTCTTCAGGATTGCGCTTTTGCAGGTCGATCGTGCTTTCACTGGAGCTTTCCTGCACCGGCACCACCGGTGGAATATCCGGACGCGGTCGGATCGGGTCGGTCTGTGAAGTGATCGGCACGGCACTCAAGGGGAGCATCGGTGGCAGCATGTTTTTCAGTCTCCTGTCAGCAGGCTGTCGGCTGCGGGGATGGCGACTTGAGCCATCGGTCGCAAACTGTGACTCATTTGGCACTCATTAGTGCGATGAGCGGCGCGTCATGCACAGGTGGGCTAACGTATGACTGTGAGTTTTTCTGAGAGTCCTTTGGCCCTGAAGCCCTCATTCCGTTAAGATAGCCCGCTTTTTCAGGTGGGAGTCAGGCAGCATGGCGCAGCAGTATCAACCGGGGCAACGCTGGATCAGTGACAGCGAAGCCGAGCTGGGTTTAGGCACCGTTCTGGCACAGGACGGCCGCTTGTTGACCGTGCTCTATCCGGCCACTGGCGACACTCGCCAGTACGCGCTAAGGAATGCGCCCCTCACCCGTGTGCGGTTTTCGCCCGGTGATTCCATCACTCACTTCGAAGGCTGGAAGCTGACTGTTCGCGAAGTCGACGACGTCGATGGCCTGCTGGTTTACCACGGCCTCAACGGGCAGAACGAAGTGGTCACCCTGCCGGAAACCCAACTGTCGAACTTCATCCAGTTCCGCCTGGCCAGCGACCGTCTGTTCGCCGGCCAGATCGACCCGCTGGCCTGGTTCTCCCTGCGTTATCACACCCTGGAACACACCAGCCGCCAGTTGCAGTCCTCCCTTTGGGGCCTGGGTGGCGTGCGTGCGCAACCGATCGCGCACCAGTTGCACATTGCCCGCGAAGTCGCCGACCGTATCGCGCCACGGGTTCTGCTGGCCGACGAAGTGGGCCTGGGTAAAACCATCGAAGCCGGCCTGGTGATCCATCGTCAATTGCTCTCGGGCCGTGCCAACCGCGTGCTGATTCTGGTTCCGGAGAACCTGCAGCACCAGTGGCTGGTCGAGATGCGCCGCCGCTTCAACCTGCAGGTCGCGCTGTTCGACGAAGAACGCTTCATCGAAAGCGATGCCAGCAACCCCTTCGAAGACACCCAGCTCGCGCTGGTCGCGCTTGAGTGGCTGGTGGACGACGAGAAGGCCCAGGACGCGCTGTTCGCGGCGGGCTGGGACTTGCTGGTGGTCGACGAGGCTCACCATCTGGTGTGGCACGAAGATCAGGTCAGCCCTGAATATTCCCTGGTCGAACAACTCGCCGAGACCATTCCCGGCGTGTTGCTGTTGACCGCCACCCCGGAACAACTGGGCCAGGACAGCCACTTCGCCCGTCTGCGCCTGCTCGACCCGAACCGTTTCCACGACCTGCAAGCCTTCCGCGCCGAGAGCGAAAACTATCGCCCGGTGGCTGAAGCCGTTCAGGAGTTGCTGGACAAGGGGCGCCTGTCGCCGCAAGCCCACAAGACCATCCACGGCTTCCTCGGCAACGAAGGCGAAGCCCTGCTGGCCGCCGTCAACGATGGCGACACCGAAGCCAGCGCGCGTCTGGTGCGTGAATTGCTCGACCGCCACGGCACCGGCCGCGTGCTGTTCCGTAACACCCGCGCCGCCGTGCAGGGTTTCCCGGAGCGCAAGCTGCACCCGTACCCGCTGCCGTGCCCGGACGAATACCTCGAACTGCCGCTGGGCGATCACGCCGAGCTGTACCCGGAAGTCAGCTTCCAGGCCCAACCGGACGCCAGCGAAGAAGAACGCTGGTGGAAGTTCGACCCGCGCGTCGAGTGGCTGATCGATCAACTGAAGATGCTCAAGCGCACCAAAGTGCTGGTGATCTGCGCCCACGCCGAAACCGCCATGGACCTGGAAGACGCCCTGCGCGTGCGCTCCGGTATCCCGGCCACGGTGTTCCATGAAGGCATGAACATCCTCGAGCGTGACCGCGCCGCCGCCTACTTCGCCGACGAAGAGTTTGGCGCGCAAGTGCTGATCTGCTCGGAAATTGGCAGTGAAGGCCGCAACTTCCAGTTCTCCCATCACCTGGTGCTGTTCGACCTGCCGTCCCACCCGGACCTGCTGGAACAACGCATCGGTCGCCTGGACCGGATCGGCCAGAAGCACATCATCGAACTGCACGTGCCGTACCTGGAAACCAGCCCGCAAGAGCGTCTGTTCCAGTGGTACCACGAAGCGCTGAACGCATTCCTCAATACCTGCCCGACCGGCAACGCCCTGCAGCACCAGTTCGGCCCGCGCCTGCTGCCACTGCTCGAAGAAGCCGACGATGGCGAGTGGCAAGCGCTGATCGACGAAGCCCGCACCGAGCGTGAACGTCTGGAAGCCGAGTTGCACACCGGTCGTGACCGTCTGCTGGAACTCAACTCCGGCGGCGCTGGCGAAGGCGATGCGCTGGTGGAAGATATCCTTGAGCAAGACGATCAGTTCGCGCTGCCGATCTACATGGAAACCCTGTTCGACGCCTTCGGCATCGACAGCGAAGACCATTCGGAAAACGCGCTGATCCTCAAGCCGAGCGAAAAAATGCTCGACGCCAGCTTCCCGCTGGGCGACGACGAAGGCGTAACCATCACCTACGACCGTAACCAGGCGCTGTCTCGCGAAGACATGCAGTTCATCACCTGGGAGCACCCGATGGTTCAGGGCGGCATGGACCTGGTCCTGTCCGGCTCCATGGGCAATACCGCCGTGGCGCTGATCAAGAACAAGGCGCTCAAGCCCGGCACCGTGTTGCTGGAACTGCTGTATGTCAGCGAAGTGGTTGCCCCGCGCTCACTGCAACTGGGCCGTTACCTACCGCCGGCCGCCCTGCGTTGCCTGCTCGACACCAACGGCAACGACCTGTCGGCCCGCGTGTCGTTCGAAACCTTGAACGACCAGCTCGAAAGCGTACCGCGTGCCAGCGCCAACAAGTTCATCCAGGCCCAGCGTGACCAACTGACGCCACGGATCAACGCCGGTGAAGCGAAGATCCTGCCGCGCCACACTGAACGTGTCGCCGAGGCGCAGCGTCGCCTGGCCGCTGATACCGAGGAAGAACTTGCGCGCCTCACTGCCTTGCAAGCGGTCAACCCGACCGTGCGCGACAGCGAACTGGTGGCCCTGCGCAAACAACGTGAGCAAGGCCTGGCCATGCTCGACAAGGCTGCGCTGCGACTGGAAGCGATTCGGGTGTTGGTGGCGGGTTAATCCCCTGCTCCACCCTGCTTAAAAAGAAGGCCCGCAGTGATGCGGGCCTTTTTGTTTACTTCAATTTCAGTAGTGCTGCTGATGGCCTCTTCGCGGGCAGGCTCGCTCCTACATTGGATCTTCAGTGCCTATGAGATCTCTGTGGGAGCGAGCTTGCTCCGGGCGGCGTTCCGACGATAGTGGTTAAGCAGTCACCGCAGAACCTTCAGGCTCAACCACCGCCACCAACCCTTCCTTCATCCGCCTGGCATCGCGCACGAAACACCGAGAAGCCAGGAACAGAAACACCACGGTGAACAACAGCGCCACCGGAATCAGGTACATCGCGTCATGCAGGCCGACCGCTTTAAACGCCTCAGTCATCTGTTCCGCGCCCGCCGCGAGCATCGCCGTGTGGGCGAAGTGATCCGACAAGGCCCCGACCACCACCGGCCCCAGGCCACCGCCCAACAGGTACAGCCCGGCAAAGAACAGCGCCATCGCCGTTGCCCGCAACCGCGGCTCGACCACATCCTGAATCGCCGTGTACACGCAGGTATAGAAGTTGTAGGCGAACAGCCAACCGAGGCTGAACACGGCAACGAACACGCCGATCTCGACTCGCCCGGAATGCAGCGCCCACGCGGTGCAGACCGTCGAAATCACCAGGCTGAACGCGGCAAACAACAGCCGCCCGTTGGCGACCCGCTGGTGAATCTTGTCCGCAATCCAGCCACCGAGGGTCAGGCCGACCAGCCCGGTCACACCGACAATAACCCCGGTCGCCACTGCTGCATCCTGCAATGGCATGAGGAAATAGCGTTGCAGCATCGGCACCAGAAATGAGTTGCAGGCATAGGTGGCGAAGTTGAAACACAGGCCGGCCATCACCAGCCACAGGAAGGTCGGCACGGCCAACACACGACGGATCGGCCGATCGATCTTTTCCTGCGAAACCTGAACGCTCTCCGCGGCGCCGCGCTTCGGTTCCTTGATGAAGAACATGAAGATCGCCAGGATCAGCCCGGGTACCGCAGCGATAAAGAACGGCGCGCGCCAGCTATCGAAGGCCTTGACCATCGCGCCGATGGTGAAGAACGCCAGCAACAGCCCCAATGGCAGCCCCAGCATGAAGATCCCCATGGCCCGCGCCCGGCGGTGAGCCGGAAACAAGTCGCCGATCAGCGAGTTGGCGGCCGGCGCATAACTGGCCTCGCCGATGCCGATGCCCATGCGCACGATCAGGAAGCTCCAGAAACTGCCCACCATGCCGTTGACCGCCGTCAACCCGCTCCACGCTGCCAACCCCCAGCCCATCAGCTTGCTGCGTGAGCCGGTATCGGCCATGCGCCCCAGCGGCAAGCCGGCAATGGCGTAGACGATGGTGAATGCCGTCCCGATGATTCCCAACTGGAAATCACTGAGGTGCCATTCCATGCGAATGGGCTCGATGATGATGGCCGGGATGGTGCGGTCGAAAAAATTGAACAGGTTGGCCAGGAACAACAGGAACAGAATGCGCCAGGCATTGGCCGCTTGGGTCGAGTTCTGCATGGGTCCGTCTCTTTTATTGTTTTTGGGGCGTCACTGCCCCCGGACTTTGCAATCTAGACAGGCCGGCCGCACCTGTCTTTGATTATTCGCCAGGCTGATATCAACCCATGGGAGGCAACCTGTAGGAGCTTTCGCGGGACGAGTATTTCGCAGCCCGTCCGATCGATGAAAAATACCTTTCAGCCCCCCTTCCCAAGCCGTTGGCGAAGCCTAGAATAGCGGCCTTGTTTCCCCCCTGTGTCTCCACTCCTCCTTAGATAATCGCCCATGTCCGAAGCCAGTCCGTGTCTGAATTGCGGTGCCTGCTGTTCTCATTTTCGCGTGTCATTTTTCTGGGGTGAATGCGCCTCGTCCGGGGGGACGGTACCCGATGAGCTTGTCGAGCAGATCAGCCCCAGTCGGGTCGCGATGCTCGGAACCGGCTGCAAACCCGTGCGCTGCACCAGCCTGGTCGGAGACGTGGGCAGTACGGTGCAGTGCTCGATTTACGAAAAACGCTCCAGCACATGTCGGGAGTTCGAGGCTTCCTGGGTCGATGGCCTGGCCAATCCCGATTGCGACGCGGCCCGTGCCGCTTTCGGCTTGCCGGCCCTGCAACCCGCGTTCGAGACGCCTCAGAAGCAAATCGCCTGAGGATTAGCACTAATCGCTATCAGGCTAATGGCAAAATATTTGGCACCAATGTGCCACTACCGCTTGCGCTCCATCCACGCCCTCTATACTCCAAGGCATTCGCCGTCGCTCCTTGCGCCGGCCTGAGGGATAACGATGGGGCATGCTATGGAGTGGCTTGGTTTGCATTTCATTACCGAGCTACCAGAGAGCGGGCAGGTCATACTCAATTGCACACATGACCCTTTTCTGGTGCTGCTGGCTTATCTGGTCGCCTGTGTCGGCGGTTTCGCGACACTGGACATGGCCGAACGGGTTGCTCACGCTGAAAAATCCGCGTCCAAGACGCTCTGGCGCTGGGTGGGCAGCGGATGCCTGGCCGGCGGTATCTGGGCCATGCACTTCGTCGGGATGCTGGCCTTCCAGGCACCTGTCGATCTTCACTACCAACTGCCTGTCACGCTGTTCTCGCTGACCATCGCGCTGCTCGCCGCGTGGCTGGCAATGCATACCCTCAGCCTGCCTGATTTGAGTTTTCAGCGGTGCCTCAAGGCATCGGTCGGAATCGGCCTGGGTATCGCGACCATGCATTACGTGGGCATGACGGCCATGCACTCCAATGCCTCGGTCTATTACCATCCGGGCCTGTTCGCCCTTTCCATCGCGATCGCGATCGGGGCCGCGCTGGCCGCCTTGTTGCTGGCATGGTATCTGCGCGACGGCACCGGCATGCTGCATCAGCTCCTCAAATACTGCGCCAGCCTGTTGCTCGGGGCGGGCATCCTCGGTATGCACCTCACGGCCATGGCCGCCTTTAACCTGGTCCTGCCCAGCGACAGCCTGCCGACGCAATCCGGCGAACACAGCCACCTGCAACTGGCACTGACCGTGACGGTCATGGCCCTGCTGATCATCGGCAGCAGCATCAGCGCGGCACTGGCGGACAAGAAGCTGCAACACAAGGACCACGACCTGCAACGGGTCAACTCCCTGCTCAGCCAACTGGACCAGGCGCGCATGTCGCTGCAACAGGTGGCGCACTACGACGCGCTGACCAACCTGATCAACCGCCGCGGGTTCAACCAGATCTTCGCCGAAAAGCTCATCGAGAAAACCAACGAAGGCGGGATGCTGGCGGTCCTGTTCCTGGACATCGACCATTTCAAGCGGATCAACGACAGCCTTGGCCACGATGCCGGTGACGAGTTGCTCAAAGTGCTTGCCGGGCACATCAAGAGCTCGATTCGCAGTCACGAGGATGTGGTCGCGCGCTTCGGCGGCGACGAGTTCTGCCTGCTCATCGACCTGCGTGATCGTGAAGAAGCGCGGCATATGGCCCAACGCATCATGCTGAAAATGAAGGAGCCCATCGAGCTGGCCGGCAGGCGCATGGTCATGACAACCAGCATCGGCATCAGCCTGTTTCCGGAAGACGGCAAGACCTGTGAGGAACTGTTGAAGAACGCCGACCTGGCGCTGTATCAGTCCAAGGGCAGCGGCCGCAACGGGCTGAACTTTTTCAGCGCCAACCTGAAAACCCGCGCCACACTCGAGCTGCAGCTGGAAGAAGAGTTGCGCCACGCCCTGCGTGAAGACACCGGCCTGATGCTCTATTACCAGCCGATCTATGACCTCAAGACCGGTCAGGTCAGCAAGCTCGAAGCCTTGATCCGCTGGCAACACCCGGTCCACGGTTTCCTCGTACCGGATCGTTTTATCGCCATCGCCGAGGCCAACGGCCTGATCGCCGAGCTGGACAACTGGGTGCTGCGCAAGGCCTGCGAGGACTTGGGCGAGTTGTCGCGCCAGGGCTGTGAAGACCTGAAGATCGCCGTGAACTGCTCGCCCTTGAACCTGGCGCGCGAAGAACTGGCCGATGAAATCGAGTACGCATTGCGGGTCTCCGGTGTGGAGCCCCACCGGCTGGAACTGGAGGTCACCGAAAACGCCTTGATGGGCAATATCGCCAACACCCTGGTGCTGCTGCGACAGATCCGCGCCCTAGGCGTTTCGCTGTCGATCGATGACTTCGGCACCGGCTATTCATCCCTGGCTTACCTCAAGCGCTTGCCGCTCAACACGCTGAAAATCGACCGTTCGTTCATCCAGGACATTCCCAAGGCGACCCAGGACATGGAGATCGTCCAGGCGATCATCGTCATGGCCCATACCCTGCACCTGCAAGTGGTCACCGAGGGGGTCGAAACCTTTGAGCAATACCAATTCCTGGAAAACCATGGCTGTGACTTCGTTCAGGGCTATCTGCTGAGCCGGCCGGTGCCACTGACCGATTTGCTTCCGGTGTTGAATGAAATCAACCAGCGCAAGGACACCTACACCGTCACGACGCTGAGTCTGGCTCACGGTACATCTGCACTAATGTAGACGGGTCCTTTTCAAGGAAACCCTGACTCCCATGCAGGCGCATCAACTGCGCGGCCAGACCGCTGATCGGTGTCGCCGAGCCTTGTTCACGGGAAAACTTCACCGCCGTATCCAGATCCTTGAGCAACGTCCGTACGTGCCACTTGACCGGTTCGAATCGACTTTGAGCCATCTGCGGGGCCAGGATCTGCAAGGGTTTCGAATCGGCAAAGCCGCCGGCCAGCGCTTCGGCGATCAGGCTGGCATCAACCCCGGAACGTTCCGCCAGCGCGATGACTTCAGCAATCACCAATGCATTGCAGGCGACGATCATCTGATTGCAGGCCTTGGTCACCTGCCCTGCCCCGACGCCGCCCATGTGCGTCACGCGCTGCCCCAGGCTCAACAGCACAGGCCGGACCCGCTCCAGATCCTGTACTTCACCGCCGACCATGATTGCCAGGCTTCCAGCCTCGGCGCCGACCACGCCACCGGACACCGGCGTGTCGAGCCAGCCCATGCCGGTTTTAGCGGCGAGTTCTGCGGCCATTTCCCGCGTAGCGTTGGGCTCCAGGCTGGAAAAATCCACCAGCAGCTGGCCTTTTTTTGCGCCCTCCACTACGCCTGCCGGACCAAACACCACCTCGCGTACGACTGACGTATCCGCCAGGCACAGCATTACCACGTCTGCGTGCTGGCACAGTTCGGCCGGGCTGGCGACCTGGCGTGCCCCCGCCTCCACCAGCGGCTTGCACTTGTCCGGATTGCGATTCCATACCGCCAGCGGATAACCCGCGGCCAGCAGGCGCCGGCACATCGGCAACCCCATCAGGCCGATCCCGGCAAACCCTAGCGAAGGTAGCATTGACATCATTTTGCCTCTTCTCGATTAAAGATCACCGAATATTGGCCGATTCATCATGACTTAGGAAAGGATTCACCCCGAGCGATGCTCAGGCTAAAGACCAAGGCATGGTCCAAGTACGCGCTGAAAAAAGACGCGATTGTATTCCGTGACGGTTCGACGACAGTGAGTCGGCCAACCAATCAGCCCAGGTAGATGGCGAACAATGACTTCTAAAAACAACCCGGCCACTGCGGTAACCGATCTGACGCTGAGCCCTGCGGCCAACAGCCCGTCATCACCGAAGCCATTGATTCAATCGCGCCCGTTGGCGACCCAGCAATACCTCTACTTCACCGAAACCAACACCGACCGCATCCTCGACAACCTCGACGGCCTGCGCGACATGGTGTTCCCGCGCGCACCGCACCTGGAAGGCGACAGCGAACAGCACAGCGATCAGGAGTTCCCGTCGGTGTGCCTCATCGGCCTGGGCCGTTGCGGCTCGAACATTGCGCTGGACGTGGCGGAGCTGGTGTACAACGCCCGCAAGTTCTACCTCAACGAATTCAACAACGAAGATCGCCTGTCGCCGGACAAGCGCTTTGCCGAAAAGGGCTACAGCCCGGCTCAGTGGATCCGCAACAACCTGCGCCTGGGCCACAACAAAAACACCAAGCCGGTGTTTCTGGTCGAGCCGCTGGTGATGCTCGGCGACCTGGACAAGGACATCGCCGGACGCATCCGCTTCTCGCGCAAGGGCGAAAAAAGCGGCTTCCTGCGCGACTACAGCAAGATGAAAATCATGGACCTGTCGGAAGTCCACGCCGGTGGCGCCGGTAACGCGCCGATCCTCGGCCAGTACCTGGCCAAGATCATCCTGAACAAGGACACCCAGCGTTTTTCCAGCCCTGACTGGAAAATGATTCACTCGTACCTGATCGACAGCTGCGGCATCAAGGCCAACCAGTCGCGCCTGTATTTCTCGATCTTCAGTGCCGGCGGCGGTACCGGTTCGGGCATGGCCTCGGAGTTCGGCCTGGCCCAGCAGCACTCGTACATGAACAAGACGTTCGACACCAAACCGATGGACGAACACGACAGCAAGAGCGGCCACTCCTTCGTCTTCGAACCGATCTTCACCAGTGGCATCTGTGTACTGCCGAACATTTCCGATCACCGCAGTGAAATGTCCGAAGCCCTGCACATCAATGCCGGCCGCCTGCTGTGCAAATACCTGTCGGAAGAGTGGGACTTTTCCTACAACTTCGCCAACGAAGACAGCAGCGAAGCCAGTGTCATGGGCCGCATCCGCCCGTGGAACGCGATGATGCTGATCTCCAACGACATCATGCGTTACGCCGAAGAGAACGATGACGGCAATATCCAGAAC
This sequence comes from Pseudomonas grandcourensis, assembly GCF_039909015.1. Classification (NCBI taxonomy): domain Bacteria; kingdom Pseudomonadati; phylum Pseudomonadota; class Gammaproteobacteria; order Pseudomonadales; family Pseudomonadaceae; genus Pseudomonas; species Pseudomonas grandcourensis. The sequence continues at coordinate 1,441,008 of NZ_CP150919.1, read as the reverse complement.
ATTGATGTCAATGCCATGGAAAAGCATGCCAACCAGTACATCTCGCAGCAGATCTTCAACATTCTGACGGCGCAGGCGGTTACGACTGACTACGACCAGAACTATTTCCGTCGCGCCGGCATCGACATCGGCGAAACCATCCGCCTGGACGCCAACGACCTGTTCATGAGCCTGGCCGGCCCGGTGGCGATTGCCTACGCCGAGTCCGTGGTGCCGGAAACCCCGCCGCCGAGCAGCGACAAATTCAAGGTGTTCGAGAAAGAGCCGCAGCGCCTGAACATCGACGATCTGTTCTTCCGTTCGATCGACCTGCCACACTTCAACAAGGTCACCCAGGCCATCGAAGGCATCAGCCTGTTGCCGATCGAGTCCAAGCGCTATCGCGCGTCACTGGAGCAGTACAAGAACTCGGGTTACGACGCCGCGGCCCTGCATGACCTGCACTTCTTCAAGAATTGCTCGTCGGTGGTGTCGATCGTTTCCTTGCCGAAGGACTACAAGCTGTCCTACATGGATTTGAACCGGTTGAAGACTCATCTCAACAGCCTGTTCCCCAACACCACGCTCAAGCGCTACGCGCTGGTGATCGGTGCTTCGGCCAACCTGTCGCTGACCACCCTGATCGCCAAGAGCCCGTGCCTGTCGGACGATTTCCTGACGCTGATCGTGGCCTTCATCAAGCGCTGCTTCGCGAAAAACCCGTACCGCTTCGACGAGACCCTGGACAACTCGATCCTGGACTTCATCATCAACGAACAGTTCGATGAAGACCGCATCGACGACCTGCTCAACGAGTTCGAGAACCCGGCGAAGATCCTCGATACCAACTGGTACGCGATCAAGCCGATGTACGAGAAGAAGTACCGCGAGCTGATCAACGACAAGGACAAGTTCGTCTCGATCAACGACATCCGCCTGTCCCGGGATTGCGTGAAGAAATCGATCAAGTACCTGCGCGAGATCTACCGTCACCGCATCGGCAAGACCAAGGTTATTTCGTTGAATAACCATACGGGCAAGACGGCTTAACAAGACGCAAAACCGCGTCGCCCCCATCGCGAGCAAGCTCGCTCCCACAGGAATCGCATTCTTTCAGAGAGAACGCGGTCAACTGTGAGCGAGGTAGCTCGCGATGACGGCCTTGAACCCACTGCATATCAACATCCAGAAACAATTGAGCGGACGTTCAGTTGCCCTCTCAACTGTTCCCGTTACGTTTACGTCACCGTGAGGCTGTGGCCTTTCTCTACGGCAACATGCCATCACGCTACTCGGCTACACACTTTTCCCTCTGAAAGAAGCGCACCAATCAGGTGCAACCCTTTAAGCCTGCGCCCTTTCCTGGATCAGAATCCACGGCGAAACAACCACGGCCCACAGCTGCGGATCACGCTCAAAAAGATCCAGCGCCCGCGTTTCAGACAGCTTGGCGAGCTTGTCGGCGGCCAGCCAGGCAGCCACTTTCTCCCCTTCATCCTGGGCCACGGCCTCGGCGGCGGCGATCAGATCCAGGCCAGGATCGACCCACAATAGGGCACCCTTGGCGAAGAACGGCTCCAGCTCTTTCCAGGTAATAGATGCGGTTTCACCAAGCAGCTTGGCATAGAGGGTGCTAGGTTCTTGATTCATGGGACTGTCCGGAATAGAAATCGACGTAGATGATAACGTCGGTGGTCTGGCAGAAAAACCCGGATGCAATTGAGTGACCGAAATGAAAAGCGCAGGAAAGCCAGGGAATGCACTGAATAAGGCTATAAGCCCCTCAACACCCCGCCGCAATTCTGTCTTTTACTTTCAATAAAGCGACACCTGCAGGTTTTGTCCCCCGGCGCTGCCTTCCCAGGCTGACAATCGGCGCTCTACACTGTACCGGTACAGTTGCCGAGGGACTTTTCCGGGGAATGTCGCAGATATCTGACCCGGTTCTGCTGCTTTCGGCGCCAGGACTATAAAAACTACAACAGTAAGAGTGGAGCACTATGACTAAGGCTACTAAGCAGATTTCCAAACTGTTTGCCGCTATGGTTCTGGCCGGGGTTGCCAGCCATTCGTTCGCAGCTGACACCATCAAGATCGGCATCGCCGGCCCTAAAACCGGCCCTGTAGCCCAATACGGCGACATGCAGTTCAGTGGCGCCAAAATGGCCATCGAGCAAATCAACGCCAAGGGCGGCGTAGACGGCAAGAAACTCGAAGCCGTTGAATACGATGACGCCTGTGATCCGAAACAAGCTGTGGCAGTCGCGAACAAGGTCGTCAACGACGGCGTCAAGTTCGTAGTCGGTCACCTGTGCTCCAGCTCCACTCAACCGGCTTCGGACATCTACGAAGACGAAGGCGTGATCATGATCACCCCGGCTGCCACCAGCCCGGACATCACCGCCCGTGGTTACAAAATGGTGTTCCGCACCATCGGTCTGGACAGTGCCCAGGGCCCTGCCGCCGGTAACTACATTGCCGATTTCGTAAAACCGAAGATCGTTGCTGTTCTGCATGACAAGCAGCAATACGGTGAAGGCATCGCCACCGCCGTGAAGAAAACCCTGGAAGGCAAAGGCGTGAAAGTCGCCGTGTTCGAAGGCGTCAACGCCGGCGACAAAGACTTCTCGTCGATGATCTCCAAGCTCAAGCAAGCCAACGTCGACTTCGTCTACTACGGCGGCTACCACCCGGAGCTGGGCCTGATCCTGCGTCAATCCCAGGAAAAAGGCCTGAAAGCCAAATTCATGGGTCCGGAAGGCGTGGGTAACGACTCCATTTCGCAGATCGCCAAGGACGCTTCCGAAGGCCTGCTGGTGACCCTGCCGAAGTCCTTCGACCAGGATCCGGCCAACATTGCCCTGGCTGATGCGTTCAAAGCCAAGAAAGAAGACCCGAGCGGTCCGTTCGTCTTCCCGGCCTACTCGGCTGTGGAAGTGATCGCCGAAGGCATCAAGGCTGCCAAGTCCGAAGACTCCGCCAAAGTGGCTGAAGCCATCCACAAAGGCACCTTCAAGACCCCTACCGGCGACCTGAGCTTCGACGAGAAAGGCGACCTGAAAGACTTCAAATTCGTGGTTTACGAGTGGCACTTCGGCAAACCAAAAACTGAAGCCAAGCCTCAGTAAGGCATTGCCTGACTGACTGCCAACAAAGCCCACGGCGTGCCGTGGGCTTTGTTTTACGAACGTATTTGGGCCGCGCTGGCGTGATCCGCCAGTCTCCCCACCTGAAAATCTCAAAACCGTCATCAGCGGTTCGCTGGCAAACCCCGGATTCGAAGTGGATGCAGATCCACGGGGCCCGGGCGGGAAAATGACTCCACCAGTGAAATGCGTATCAGGTTTTTAGGAGCGCTGTAATGCCTGACATCTATCACTTCTTCCAACAGCTGGTTAATGGCCTGACCATTGGCAGCACGTATGCCCTGATCGCCATCGGCTATACGATGGTTTACGGCATCATTGGAATGATCAACTTCGCCCACGGCGAGGTGTACATGATCGGCTCCTACGTGGCGTTCATCGCCATTGCCGGGCTGGCCATGCTGGGACTCGACAGCGTGCCGCTGTTGATGACCGCCGCTTTTCTCGCAACCATCGTTGTAACCAGTGCCTACGGCTACAGCATCGAACGGATCGCCTACCGCCCGTTGCGCGGCAGCAACCGTCTGATCCCGCTGATCTCCGCCATCGGCATGTCGATCTTCCTGCAGAACACGGTTCTGCTGGCGCAAGACTCCAAGGACAAATCCATCCCCAACCTGATTCCGGGCAACTTTGCCTTTGGACCAGGTGGCGCACATGAAGTGCTGATTTCCTACATGCAAATCGTGGTGTTCGTGGTGACTCTCGTCGCCATGCTCGGCCTGACCCTGTTCATCTCCCGCTCTCGCCTGGGTCGCGCCTGCCGCGCCTGCGCCGAAGACATCAAGATGGCCAACCTGCTGGGTATCAACACCAACAACATCATCGCCCTGACCTTCGTCATCGGTGCCGCACTGGCAGCCATCGCCGCCGTGCTCCTGAGCATGCAGTACGGTGTGATCAACCCGAACGCCGGTTTCCTCGTCGGCCTCAAGGCCTTCACCGCAGCGGTACTGGGCGGTATCGGCAGCATCCCCGGCGCCATGCTCGGCGGGATCGTGCTTGGGGTAGCGGAAGCCTTTGGTGCCGACATCTTCGGCGACCAGTACAAGGACGTCGTGGCATTCGGTCTATTGGTTCTGGTGTTGTTGTTCCGGCCAACCGGCCTGCTGGGCCGTCCGGAGGTTGAGAAGGTATGACTAGGAATCTTAAACAGGCGCTGTTCAGCGCTTTGCTGGTGTGGGCCGTGGCCTACCCGGTACTCGGTCTGAAGCTGACCATCGTCGGCATCAACCTCGAAGTTCATGGCACCAGCGACACCACCCTGATCACCATCGCGGTGTGCTCGGTACTGATGTTCCTGCGTGTGCTGTTCGACCAGCAGATCAGCTCGGCCTGGCGCTCTTCGCCGAGCATGCCGATGATCCCGGCCAAGGCCAGCAACTTCCTGACCCTGCCGACCACTCAACGCTGGATCATCATCGCGTTGATCGCCGGAGCCCTGGTCTGGCCGTTCTTCGGCTCTCGCGGTGCGGTGGATATCGCCACGCTGGTGCTGATCTACGTGATGCTCGGCCTCGGTCTGAACATCGTGGTTGGCCTGGCCGGTCTGCTCGACCTGGGTTACGTCGGTTTCTATGCCGTCGGCGCCTACAGTTATGCGCTGCTGTCGCATTACTATGGCCTGAGCTTCTGGATCTGCCTGCCGATTGCCGGCCTGATGGCGGCCACCTTCGGCTTCCTGCTCGGCTTCCCGGTGCTGCGCTTGCGTGGTGACTACCTGGCGATCGTGACCCTGGGCTTCGGTGAAATCATTCGTCTGTTCCTGCGTAACCTGACCGGTCTCACTGGCGGTCCGAACGGCATCAGCAACATCGAGAAACCGTCGTTCTTCGGCCTGACCTTCGAACGTAAAGCGGCTGAAGGCATGCAAACGTTCCACGAGTACTTCGGCCTGGAATACAACTCGATCAACAAGGTGATCTTCCTCTACCTGGTTGCGTTGTTCCTCGCGCTGTTCGCCCTGTTCGTCATCAACCGCTTGCTGCGCATGCCTCTGGGCCGTGCCTGGGAAGCTCTGCGTGAAGACGAAATCGCTTGCCGTGCACTGGGTCTGAACCCGACGATCATCAAGCTGTCAGCCTTCACCCTCGGTGCCTGCTTCGCCGGTTTCGCCGGCAGCTTCTTCGCTGCGCGTCAGGGCCTGGTGACACCGGAGTCCTTCACTTTCATCGAGTCGGCGACCATCCTCGCCATCGTGGTGCTGGGCGGCATGGGCTCGCAACTGGGTGTTGTACTCGCCGCCACGGTGATGATCCTGTTGCCGGAAATGATGCGTGAGTTCAGTGAGTACCGCATGTTGATGTTCGGCGCCTTGATGGTGCTGATGATGATCTGGCGCCCTCAGGGTCTGCTGCCCATGCAACGTCCTCACATGGAGCTGCGCAAATGAGCCGCGAGATCCTCAAAGTAGAAAATTTGAGCATGCGCTTCGGCGGCTTGCTGGCGGTCAACGGCGTGGCCTTGAGCGTGAAAGAGAAACAAGTGGTTGCGTTGATCGGCCCCAACGGCGCCGGCAAGACCACCGTGTTCAACTGCCTGACCGGCTTCTACAAGCCGAGCGGCGGCAGCATCCTGTTGGACGGCGAGGCGATCGAAGGCCTGCCCGGCCACAAGATCGCCCTCAAGGGCGTGGTGCGTACCTTCCAGAACGTGCGGTTGTTCAAGGACATGACGGCGGTCGAGAACCTCTTGATCGCCCAGCACCGTCACCTGAACACCAACTTCCTGGCCGGCCTGTTCAAGACCCCGGCGTTCCGCAAAAGCGAACGCGAGGCCATGGAATACGCCGAGTACTGGCTGGAAAAGGTTCACCTCAAGGAGTTCGCCAACCGCCCGGCCGGCACCCTGGCCTATGGTCAGCAACGTCGCCTGGAAATCGCTCGCTGCATGATGACCCGTCCGCGGATCCTCATGCTCGACGAACCGGCCGCCGGCCTGAACCCGAAGGAAACCGAGGACCTCAAGGCGCTGATCAGCATGCTGCGTGAAGAGCACAACGTCACCGTGCTGTTGATCGAACACGACATGAAACTGGTCATGAGCATCTCCGACCACATCGTCGTGATCAACCAGGGCACGCCTCTGGCCAACGGCACGCCGGAACAGATCCGCGACAATCCTGAAGTGATCAAAGCCTACCTGGGGGAAGCGTAAATGCTGCAGTTCGAAAACGTTTCCACCTTCTACGGCAAGATCCAGGCCCTGCACAGCGTCAACGTCGAAGTCCGCCAGGGCGAGATCGTGACCCTGATCGGCGCCAACGGTGCCGGCAAGTCCACGCTGCTGATGACGCTTTGCGGTTCGCCGCGCGCCCACAGCGGCAGCATCCGCTACATGGGTGAGGAACTGGTTGGCCAGGAATCCTCGCAGATCATGCGCAAGAGCATTGCCGTGGTGCCGGAAGGTCGTCGGGTGTTTTCCCGCCTGACCGTGGAAGAAAACCTGTCCATGGGCGGTTTTTTCACCGCCAAGGGCGACTATCAGGAACAGATGGACAAGGTTCTCGGACTTTTCCCTCGCCTGAAAGAACGCTTCGCCCAGCGTGGCGGCACCATGTCCGGCGGCGAACAGCAAATGCTTGCCATCGGCCGTGCGCTGATGAGCAAGCCCAAGCTGTTGCTGCTCGACGAGCCTTCCCTGGGCCTGGCACCGATCATCATCCAGCAGATCTTCGACATCATCGAACAGCTGCGCAAGGACGGTGTGACGGTGTTCCTGGTCGAGCAGAACGCCAACCAGGCGCTGAAGATCGCTGACCGTGCCTACGTTCTGGAGAACGGCCGGGTGGTGATGCAAGGCACCGGTGAAGCATTGCTGACCGACCCGAAAGTGCGCGAAGCGTACCTCGGTGGTTAAGCCATTGCGGTAAACAAAAAAACGGCCTTTGCGGGCCGTTTTTTTATGCCCTCCACAATCTCGCCAACAACACAGAGCCCTGTAGGAGTGAGCCTGCTCGCGATGGCGGTGGGTCAGGTAACATCTCTTTTGAAGGTGAAATTGCTATCGCGAGCAGGCTCACTCCTACAGAGGTTCGAGTGATGATTTAGAGCCGATCCAGCACCTCTCCACTGCGCTTGAACCACCCAATCAAATAATCCGCCAGCACCTGCGTGCGCTTGGGCAAACCGCCCTGATACGGATGCACCAGGTACATCGGCATGCTGCGGGTCTGATAATCGCGCAGGAGCCATCGCAAACGCCCGTCGGCCAGCTCTGTTGGCAAACAGTAGGACGGCAGGCGCGCAATACCGGCGCCGACCAGTGCGGCTTTCTTCAACAGGTTGTAGTGGTTGCTGGCGAACGGCCCCGACACCCGCACCCGCAGTAACTCGTGCTGCTGGTGATACAGCCATTCTTCACGGCCGCTGTAATGGCTGTTGAGCAGGCAGCGATGTTCGGCCAGAGCCTGGGGCGTTTGCGGTTCACCGTATTGCTCCAGGTAAGCCGGGCTGGCACAGGTCAGCTCTTGCCACGCCAGCAGCGGACGCGCCACCAGTCGCTGGTCAATGGCCACGTCGGAGCGAATCGCCAGGTCGAAACCGTCGCGAGACAGTTCGCGGTAGCTGTTGTTGAGCTCCAGCTCGATCTGTACCTGGGGATACTTGGCGGAGAACTCCAGCAACAGGCCATCGAAGAAGGTTTCCCCGAGCGACACCGGTACCGTCATCCGCACCGGGCCGGCCATGTCGTCCTTCAGACGCGCCAGGGCCTGGCGCGCCCGCTCGACTTGCACCACCAGCGCCTGGGCCTGTGGCAACAACGCAGCACCGGCCGCGGTCAGACTTAAGCGGCGGGTGGTACGTTGCAACAACACTACGGAAAACTGCGCTTCCAACTGGCTGATGCGCTTGGACAGCTGGCCTTTGCTGCAACCGAGCTGCTGCGCCGCCAAGGTAAAACTCCCCGCTTCGATCAACACCGCGAACGCGGCGAGGTCATCCATCTCGCTCATGGATTGTTTCCATTTGAAAACCAAAGGTTGCCTATTAGTGCGCTTATCCGGAGAAAAAACCACCCTAAACTGATACCTCGTTCAACCCACTACGAGGATCAGCTTTCATGAAAATTCTTTTGATCGGCGCAAACGGCACTATCGGTTCTGCAGTCGACAAGGAACTGTCGCAACGCCACGAAATCATCCGTATCGGTCGTACCAGCGGCGACTTTCAGGTGGACATCAGTGACAGCGCCTCGATTCGCAAACTGTTCGAGCAGACCGGCAAATTCGATGCACTGGTGTGTGCCGCTGGCAACGTGACCTTCGCACCGCTCAACGAGATGACCGAAGAGAGCTTTGCCCTGGGCCTGAAAGACAAGCTCATGGGCCAGGTCAATTTGCTGCTGATTGGCCGCGAGTTCGCCAATGACGGCGCTTCGTTCACGCTCACCACCGGCGTACTGAGCCACGATCCGATCCGTAGCGGCGTTTCGGCCTCGCTGGTCAACGGTGCACTGGACAGTTTTGTCCGCGCCGCCGCCATCGAACTGCCACGCGGTCTGCGGGTGAATTCCATCAGCCCGACTGTCCTCGTCGAAGCCATGGGCAGCTATGCCCCGTACTTCCGCGGCTACAAGCCGGTTCCTGCGGTAGATGTGGCCTTGGCCTACGCCAAAAGCGTGGAAGGCCTGCAAACAGGTCAGACCTTTCACGTCGGCTGACCGTCCTTTCTGACAGACGCGTTACTGGCGAGCGATCACGCCGCTCGCCAGGCGCTCGCGCCCGAACTGTCGCAGCCACTGTTGCATCGGCCGTTCGAACCATTGATGACAGATCAGGCTGGCAGCGATCAGAACCGAAAAAAACAGCAGCAACGTCCAGGGTTGATAAAAGACGCTACGCCCCGGGAAGAATTTATCCGCCAGCAGCGCGGCGATAATTTGCAGCGGGAAGTGCAGCAAATAGGACGCGTAGCTGATATCACCCAGCCACGCCAAACGCCGGGCGATCGGTTCCAGCAACTGATGACTCGCCGCAATGGTCATGATCGTCAGCGGAAACAACAACGCAAACTTGATCAACGGCTGATCAGCGCCAAACAGCCACCACCCCGCTACGCAACCTGTCGTCAAACAAATTCCCACCCAACGTGCGGGCGCCCGTTGCAGCAGCCACGCCAGCCACACATAACCAACGCCACCGCAGAAAAAACTGAACACGCCAAGGGTGATTTTGTACTGTGCAGGAAAGATCCAGGCCGCCACGGCGATCAACAAAAAGCTGATCAGCGTTGGAAAAGGTGAATAGCGCCACAGCAAGAAGAACGCCATGTAGAGCAGCACTTCAACAGAGATCGACCAGGCCGGGCCGTTGAAAGACCAGCCTTGTTCCAATCCCCACGCCGGGGCGAGAAAGATGTTCAACACGCCGTGATGGAGATCATTGAACGGATAAACAAAAGCGTTTCCCGTGAACCGCGTGTAGACCAGTTGTAGCAGCGCAACACCGGCGAAGGTTGCCAGATGCAGCGGATAGATACGGCTGAAGCGCTCGTTAAAAAATTGTTTTGCGGTCAGGTCTCCCCGTGCCACGGCATGACCGAACAACCAGAAAAAGATGAACCCGGACAAGCTGAAGAACAGCGCAACCGCATCGCCGCCATGTTGATAAAACAATGAGAACAGGCTGAAGAAAGGTTGCTGTTCGGTTTGCAGCGGCCCCGGCGCTGCCCCTTGAAAAAAGAAGTGCTGCCAGTGCCAGAACACCACCGCCAACGCCGCGATACCGCGCAATGCATCCAATGCGTACAGCCGCTTGGGGAAAACAGACAAGTGTTGGTGCATGCCGAAGTGGGCCCGATCCTGGACAAGTGCGCCACTATGCTGCGACGTCCCCGGCAACTCAATCCCTGACACTCAAGCCTTGTGATCACAGGCTTGCCTGAGTAACGTGGCGGCACCTGTCAGGAGACCCCAAGATGCGTGTTGCCCGTTCCTTCGTCCTCGTTGCCCTGCTTCCGCTGTTCGCCGCTTGCCAGTTGTTCGACGGTGAACGGCAGAACGCCTCCCATGTCGGCCAGACACGCATGCAAGGCCAGTTGACCGCGGCGGACGGCAAACTGCTGTTCCAGCCGTGCAACCAGACCAACCGCTACGTGGTCAACGACACGGGCGGCACCAGCGTCCTGCAGCAGGCTGCAAACCTGGCGGACAAGCAGGGCAAGCTGTTTGCCGACGTGCGCGGGCGGGTTGTGGCCGGCAGCGGTGGTGACGGCCGGCTCGATCTGGAGCAGCTGTACCGCGTCGAGCGTTCGGGCACCGCGTGTGACGATCCGAATTTCAAGCTGCTGATCCTGCGCGCCGCCGGCCACACCCCGGAGTGGAGCGTGAAGGTCAGTGGCAAAGGCATGGTCCTGGACCGGGCCGGCCAGCCGCCGTTGGCCGTGCCTTACGTCGAGGAGCAACTGGGCGATGGCCGTTTCAACCTCAGCACCGAAGCCAACAACCAGCACATCGAACTGTGGGTTGCACCGCTACGTTGCGTCGACAGCAGCACCGGCAGCATCCAGCACATGAGCGCCGAACTGCGCATCGACGGTCAGGTACAGCGCGGCTGCGGGTATTTCGGCGGATCGCGCGACGACTGATCGTTTAAGCCTCACGGGCCTGCGCCTTTGAGGCTTATAATCGCGGGCTTCAAACGCCCTGGCGCAGTTGTGCGCCCCGCGAACCGGATCCCGCCATGTTACGAATCACCGAACTCAAGTTGCCGATCGACCATCCCGAAGAAGACCTGCGCCCTGCCATCGTGCAGCGCTTAGGGCTTGCCAGCGATGACCTGCTCGATTTCACCTTGTTCAAGCGCAGCTACGATGCGCGTAAAAAGTCCTCCGAACTGTGCTTCATCTACACCATCGACCTTGAAGTTCGCGACGAGGCGTCGGTACTGCACAAGTTTGCCGATGACCGTAACGTCAGTGTGGCGCCGGATGTCAGCTACAAAGCGGTAGGCCAGGCACCAGCCGACCTGAGCGCGCGGCCGATCGTCGTCGGCTTCGGCCCGTGCGGGATTTTCGCCGGGCTGCTGCTGGCGCAAATGGGCTTCAAGCCGATCATCCTCGAGCGCGGCACCGAAGTACGCCAGCGCACCAAGGACACCTGGGGCCTGTGGCGTAAAGGCGTGCTCAACCCGGAATCCAACGTGCAGTTCGGTGAAGGCGGCGCGGGGACATTCTCCGACGGCAAGCTCTATAGCCAGATCAAGGACCCGAAATTTCTCGGTCGCAAAGTCCTGCACGAATTCGTCAAGGCCGGTGCCCCGGAAGAAATCCTCTACGTCAGCAAGCCGCATATCGGTACGTTCCGTCTGACCGGTGTTGTGGAAAACATGCGTGAGCAGATTCGCGCCCTGGGCGGTGAAGTGCGCTTCCAGCAACGTGTCACTGACGTGTTGATCGAAGATGGCCAACTGGTCGGCGTCGAACTCAACGGCGGCGAGCAGATTCACTCGAAACACGTGATCCTGGCCCTCGGCCACAGCGCCCGCGACACCTTCCGCATGCTCCACGGCCGTGGCGTGTTCATGGAAGCCAAGCCGTTCTCGGTGGGTTTCCGCATCGAGCACCCGCAGTCGCTGATCGACCGTGCGCGCCTGGGCAAGTACGCCGGCCATCCGAAGCTCGGCGCCGCCGACTACAAACTGGTGCACCACGCCAAGAATGGCCGTTCGGTCTACAGCTTCTGCATGTGCCCGGGCGGCACCGTGGTGGCGGCGACTTCCGAGCCGAACCGCGTGGTCACCAACGGCATGAGCCAGTACTCGCGTAACGAGCGCAATGCCAACTCCGGGATCGTCGTCGGGATTACCCCGGAAGTCGATTATCCGGGCGGCCCGCTGGCCGGTATCGAGTTGCAGGAGCGCCTGGAGTCCCACGCATTCGTGCTGGGCGGCAGCAACTACGAAGCGCCGGCGCAACTGGTCGGCGATTTTATTGCGGGCAAACCGTCCACCGAACTGGGCAGCGTCGAGCCGTCCTACAAGCCGGGTGTCGCCCTGGGTGATCTGGCCCTGGCACTGCCGGCATTCGCCATCGAGGCAATCCGCGAAGCCTTGCCGGCATTCGAGAAGCAGATTCGTGGTTACTCGCTGCACGACGCGGTGTTGACCGGCATCGAGACCCGCACCTCCTCGCCGCTGCGCATTACCCGGAACGAGTCGTTGCAGAGCCTGAACGTGAAGGGCTTGTTCCCGGCCGGTGAAGGCGCCGGTTATGCGGGCGGGATTCTGTCGGCAGGTGTTGACGGGATCCGCATCGCCGAAGCAGTGGCTCGCGATATCCTCGGTATCGAAGCCTGATACAAATCCCCTGTAGGAGTGAGCCTGCTCGCGATTGCGCCAGATCAGTCAACATCACTGTTGAATGCTGATCCGCCATCGCGAGCAGGCTCGCTCCCACAGGGGTACTCAGTGTCTGAAAGATCTCAGATATTGGCGCGCAGCACGCTCGCCGGCAGCGCCTCACCCCGCTCAACCGTCGCTGCCACCGCAGCCATCAACCCGCTCAACTCATACCCCTGAGCCTTGAGCCAGCCCTGATCGTAATAGGTCGTGGCGTAGCGCTCGCCGCTGTCACACAGAATCGCCACCATCGACCCTGTCTCCCCCGCTGCTTTCATGTGCTGGGCGGCCATCAGTGCGCCGATCAGGTTGGTCCCGCTCGACCCGCCCACATGCCGTCCCAAACGTTCCGCCAGATAGTGCATGGCCGCCAGCGACAGGGCATCCGGCACCTTGACCATCGCGTCGATCACCTTGGGCAGAAACGACGCTTCCACGCGCGGCCGGCCGATGCCTTCGATACGCGAGCCGTGGTCCAGTCGCAGGCTGGCATCGCCGGTCTGGTAATAATCGAAGAACACCGAACGCTCGGCATCGGCACACAGCACGCGGGTGCCATGCTGGCGATAACGCACGTACCGGCCCAGGGTGGCCGTGGTGCCGCCGGTACCGGGGCTGGAAATCAGCCAGCTCGGCTCGGGATGCTGCTCGAAACGCATCTGCTGAAAGATCGACTCGGCAATGTTGTTGTTCGCCCGCCAGTCGGTGGCGCGCTCGGCGTAGGTGAACTGGTCGATGAAGTGCCCGTCGTGTTCGCGAGCCAGTCGCTCGGACTCGGCGTAGATCTGGGTCGGATCGTCCACCAGATGGCTTTGACCACCGTAGAAAGCAATTTGCGCAATCTTCTCTTTGGACGTGGTCGCCGGCATCACCGCAATGAACGGCAAGCCCAGCATGCGCGCGAAGTACGCTTCGGAAATCGCCGTCGAACCGCTGGAAGCCTCAATGACCGGCGCACCGGGCTTGAGCCAGCCGTTACACAGCGCATACAGGAACAGCGAACGGGCCAGGCGGTGCTTGAGGCTGCCCGTGGGGTGGCTGGACTCATCCTTGAAGTACAACTCGATGCCTGGAAAACCCGGCAGCGGCAAGGGGATCAAGTGGGTGTCGGCGCTGCGCTGGAAATCGGCTTCGATGATCCGGATCGCTTCGCGGGACCACTGTCGGTTGTCGCTCATGATGGTTTTCTCGTTGAATCGGGCAGGAGTCGGCCTTTTGACAAGGGTCATTCAACAAGCTTAGGAAAAAACCTGCATCCGGCACAGGTACAGCTGAGCTCCAATACGCCCGGCAACTGCTAGGCTCAGCTCGGTGCTGGCGGATGACTCTGTAACGGCATATAACAAAAAAGAATATAACTTTTGTTTTAACAACTAACAGTACTTGTTAGGGTGTAACACCTTTTGAATTCACAGATGGAGAGCGACCTTGCCTCTGCGTAGCACTTTCACACGTTTCTTTCAGTTGGAAGCTGCCAGCGGTCTGTTACTGATCGCCGCTGCCGTTCTGGCTCTGATTATCAACAACTCGCCGCTGTCGTGGCTTTACGGTGGCCTGCTGGACACTCCTGTGGTCGCCCAGATCGGCGCCCTGAAAATCGCCAAGCCGTTGCTGCTGTGGATCAACGACGGCCTGATGGCACTGTTCTTCCTGCTGATCGGCCTGGAAGTGAAGCGCGAAGTCCTCGACGGCCAGTTGTCCAAACCGTCGCAAATCGTCCTGCCTGGTGCCGCCGCCATTGGTGGCATGGTGGTGCCGGCGCTGATCTACTGGTACCTCAATCGCGACACGCCACCGGCCCTCAACGGCTGGGCAATCCCGACCGCCACCGACATCGCCTTCGCCCTTGGCGTGCTGGCGCTGCTGGGCAAACGGGTTCCGGTATCGCTGAAACTGTTCCTGATGACCCTGGCGATCATCGACGACCTCGGCGCGATCATTATCATTGCGATCTTCTACTCCGGCGCGCTGTCGACCCTGTCCCTGGCGCTGGCCGCGGCCTGTATCGCGGCGCTGATCGGGATGAACCGGCTTGGTGTGGTCAAGCTCGGGCCGTACATGATCATTGGCTTGATCCTCTGGGTCTGCGTGCTCAAGAGCGGTGTCCACGCCACGCTGGCTGGCGTGACCCTGGCTTTCTGCATTCCGCTGCGCACGAAAAATGCCGAGCCTTCGCCGCTGCTGACCCTGGAACATGCCCTGCACCCGTGGGTCGCCTACGGCATCCTGCCACTGTTCGCCTTTGCCAATGCCGGCCTGTCCCTGAGCGGCGTCACCGTCGAAAGCTTCACTCACCACGTCCCCATGGGCATTGCCGCCGGACTGCTGCTGGGCAAGACCGTCGGTGTGTTCGGCCTGACCTGGCTGGCCGTGAAAATCGGTATTGCCACCCTGCCCCAAGGTGCCAATTGGGGCCAGATACTCGGCGTGGCGATTCTCTGCGGCATTGGTTTCACGATGAGTCTGTTTGTCGGCTCACTGGCCTTCGAGCCGGGCGTGAGTGATTTCGCCGGGATGGACCGCATGGGGATCTTGACCGGTTCGATTCTGGCGGCGCTGATCGGTTATGTGGTCACGGCGATGGCGAGTCGCAAGAACACTGCGCTGGCCTCCTGATAAACCGCGATAACGCCTGGCGCCGGTCACGACTCGCCTGAGCTGAAAAACAAAAAACCCGATCAGTCACCTGATCGGGTTTTTTTATACGGTGTTTGCGCTTAGTGCGAAACGCGGCTGGTGCCATTCACACTGGCGATGCGCACACGCTCGCCAACACGGAACACTTCGTTCGGCTGAACTTCCTGAACGTAGGCGCGCATGCTGCCATCGTCTTCGCGCACGGTGATTTCCACGCCCTGGGTGCGGGTCAGGCCTTCTTCAGCGGCTGAACCGATCAGGCCGCCGGCGACTGCGCCAATGACCGCAGCAACAATACTGCCCTTGCCGCCGCCAATGGAGCTGCCGCCAACGCCGCCGACCACTGCACCTGCAGCGCCGCCGATCGGGGTTTTGGTGCCTTCGATTTTCACTGGGCGCAATGCTTCGATGGTGCCCATGCGAACGGTCTGCACACGACGCGCCTCGTCACGGGAGTAGGAGTCACCGGTCAGGCTCGATTGGCAACCAGTGAGCAACATCGCCATCGTGGAAAAGGAAGCAACCAGCAGAACAGACTTACGCATAGCATCAACTCCAAAGAAACAGTTGTTCATTAAACTCCGCAGCTTGACGCCTGTCACGGCACAGCCCGGGTAAAATTGGTTTGATTCAGGCTCCGTTAAGGCGCCTCCACGAACTCACACAGTAGCGGCAAATTCGCAAAGCTGCCCCACAGGCCAAGGATTTCAATGGACTACTTTATCATCGTCGTCACGACTGTTGCCGGTTTGTACTTCCATTGGTGGCTGTACGTGCGGATCAAACGCTGGATGGACCGCGACCTGGCGCTAGCGCTGGCGGGCAAGGACGAGCAGAAAAAAGCCTTCATGCTCGAACGATTGGCAAGTGCCCAGGCGCAGAAGATCAAGCGTCGAGACCTGCCGAAGTGGCTGGAGGCCGCTGCGGCAGGCTATTCCGATCGGTAGACTGCTCAGGGTGCCAGACGTTCAAGCATCCAGTCGGCGCCCTGCTGGCGGTAATTGAGGCGGTCGTGCAGGCGGCTTGGGCGGCCCTGCCAGAATTCGATGCGCTCCGGTAGCAGGCGATAACCGCCCCAGTGCTCCGGGCAATGGGGCTGGGTGTCGCTGAAACGTTGCTCGGTGTCCTTGAGCAGCGCTTCGAGCTCGCCACGATTGGCGATCACCCTGCTCTGCGGCGACGCCCAGGCCCCCAGGCGACTGCCCAGTGGACGGACCTGATAATAGGCGTCGGACTCCTCAGGCGTCACCTTCACCACCCGCCCTTCGATGCGCACCTGGCGCTCCAGCGCCGGCCAGAAAAACGTCATGGCCGCGAACGGATTCGCAGCCAGATGCTGGCCCTTGGCGCTTTCGTAGTTGGTGAAAAAGGTGAAGCCCTGCTCGTCCAGGCCCTTGAGCAACAGAATGCGACAGTGCGGTCGACCGTCCTGGTCGACGGTGGCCAGGGTCATGGCGTTGGCTTCCACCGGTGCCTGTTCGGTTTTCACCGCGTCGGCGAACCATTGGTGGAACAGCGCAAACGGCTCGGCCGGGGCTTGTGCCTCGGTCAGGCCATCACGGGTGTAGTCACGACGCATATCAGCCAGGCCCTGGGTCATGGCGCATTCCTTTTGGTTAACGAATCACTGCTTTGCAGTATCGGTGGCGGCGACTTTCTTGTCAGCCGCGGAGGCTTTGGCTGGCGTGGTTTTCTTCACCGGCGTTGCGGTTTTCGCAGGTGCTTTCTTGGCCGGTGCTTTTTTCGCGGGTGCTTTTTTCGTCGCGGGAACCGCAGCCTTTTTAGTCGCAGGGGCCGGTGTCACAGGCTTGGCGACCGGCTTGACGTCGGCGGCAGCAACCATGGTCACAGGTGCCGGAGCCGGCATGTTGTACTTGCTCAGCAGCGCGACCATGGTGTTTTGCGGGGTCACCAGCAGTTCCACGCGACGGTTCAACGCACGACCTTGCACGCTGTCGTTGGCGGCACGCGGCGCATCACCGCCCAGGCCGCGCAGCATCAAGCGATCACGCTGCAAACCACTGAGGCGGAAAATTGCCGCAACGGCCTGGGCACGCTCCTGGCTCAGTTTGACGTTGGCAGGCGCAGCGCCGGAGGTATCGCTGTGGCCGAGGATCAAAACAGCGGTCTTTGGATCGGCTTCAAGGATCTTGGCAACGCGAGTGAACGGACCGAGCGTGACCGGCAGCAGCATGGCTGGACGATCAGGGTTGAACGAGCCTTCGACCGGCGCAGTCACCACCA
This sequence comes from Pseudomonas grandcourensis, assembly GCF_039909015.1. Taxonomy (NCBI): domain Bacteria; kingdom Pseudomonadati; phylum Pseudomonadota; class Gammaproteobacteria; order Pseudomonadales; family Pseudomonadaceae; genus Pseudomonas; species Pseudomonas grandcourensis. The sequence continues at coordinate 1,423,665 of NZ_CP150919.1, read as the reverse complement.
GCACGTTTTCGCGGCGCTCGAGTTGCATGTTGCTGCCCTTGACCGCCTCGCGCAGACGCGGTTCGTAGTCGTCAAGCCAGGCCTGGGTGATTTTCGGGTCGGGCATCGGCACAGCCTTGGCGGTGCTCTGATCGCTGCCGCCGAACGGCCACCACCACTTGCTGCCGCTATCGGTTTCGGCCTTGGCCACCGCAACGGGTTTGACTGCAGGTTTCACCTCAGGCTTGGCCACGGGCTTGCCGGCGCTGTCGTCGGAACCAAACGGCCAGTACCAGTGGCTGGCGCTTTCAGTCTTGGCGACAGGTGCCGTCGCGTCTTTCTGTGGAGTCTGTGCGCAACCGGTGATAGCGAAGCACAGGGCCAAGGCGAGGGTTTTATTGGATGACATTGGATATCCACAAAAATGAAGTCAAAAAAATCAGGCCAGATTGGCCGGTAGAAGCAGACGGTTTGAAACTGGAATGGCTATCGGGTTCCAGCCCTGGCACCCGATAGTCGTTTTTACAGACAAGTGGCCAGAACCCGCACCAGCTTTTGCGCGCGCGGGTCCATCAAGACGTACGGCCCCAGGGTATTTGTCACAAATCCGAACGCCACATCGTGCTCCGGGTCGGCAAAACCGATGGAGCCGCCGGCACCCGGATGACCAAACGCCCGCGGGCCAAGGCCGAAGGTGGCATTGGCAACCTCCGGTTGATCGAGCATGCAACCCAGGCCAAAACGGGTCCGGGTCAGTAAAGTCTTGTCCTCGCCGAGGCTGTGCTCGCGAGTCAATTCATCGAGCATTTCGCTTTCCAGCAGGCTGCCGTCGAGCAGGCCGGCGTAGAACCCGGCCAGGCTGCGGGCGTTGCCATGGCCATTGGCGGCCGGTTGTTGCATGCGTCGCCACTCGGGTTTGTTAGTGCTGGTCATGATCGACGGCGGGTTAGTGAACGCCCGGGTCGTCATGGCCGTTGGCTCACGCATGGACACTTGCAGCAGGCGCTGGGCTGCGGCATCGCCGACATTGCCCTTGCCCCGTGCAATGTGGGCCACGCGATGGAACTCTTCGTCGGCGAGGCCCACATGGAAGTCCAGGCCCAACGGTTTGGCGACCCGCGCAACGATGGATTCACCCGGCCCACGACCGTCGGCACGGCGCAGCAATTCGCCGATCAGCCAGCCATAGGTGATCGCCGCATAACCGTGGCCTTCGCCCGGCGTCCACCACGGCGCTTCGGCGGCCAGGGCGTCGACCATGGTTTGCCAGTCGTAAAGGGCTTCGGGGGCCAGCAGCTCGCGCAATGCCGGAAGGCCGGCCTGATGGCAAAGCAGTTGACGCAGGGTGACGGACTCTTTGCCGGCAGCGGCAAATTCGGGCCAGTAGCGCGCAACCGGGGCATCCAGTTGCAGCTTGCCTTCGGCTACCAGTTGCAACGCAGTGACTGCGGTGAAGGTCTTGGTGCAGGAGAACAGGTTGGCGATGGTGTCGCTGTGCCACGCCTCGGCCCCGTCCTTGTCGGCAGTGCCGGCCCACAGATCGACGACGGTTTCGCCACCGACCTGGATGCACAACGCTGCGCCACGCTCCTGGGGATCGTCGAACAGCGCTGCGAACGCCTCTCGCACCGCTTCGAACTTAAGCTCGTAATGACCCTGAATCTGCACCCGTAACTCCCCGGATTAACGCTCTACAAAGTGGTCGGCATTGTTCCAGCCCTTGAGGGTTTTGGGAACAGGGTTGGGCCGGATGGTTGTGGCGAGGGGCTTGCCCTCTCGCCACAGGGTTTCAGCGATTAGTGACCTTTGCCGGAATGCCCGCCAGCGCCCTTCCCCGGCCCCTTGCCGGCTTCGGCCTTGCGGCCGCCCTCGGCGTCGTGGCTGGCTTTGTCGGCGGCGGCTGCAGCCTTCTCGGCCTCTTTGCCCAATTGCTCGACTGTCGCCAGGTTGCTCTTGCGCACGCTGTCGACAAAACCCTGGAACGGCAAATCAGTGATGCCCACTAACCCGAAGTGACCGTTTTCACCGTCAAGCAAGCGCCCGGTTACAGGTTGATCGAGGTACTGGAACCAATGCACGCCGACAATCGACGGCTCGCTCAATGCCTGCTTGAGGAAGTTGGCGTACGCCGGGCCGCGGTCTTCCTCCTTCACCAATGGCGTGACGCCACCCCAGAACGGACCGCGATCAGCCGAGCCGAAATTGAACTCGGTGATCAGCACCGGTTTGTCGAGACTGCGCAACTTGGCGAAGTCGTAACCATCCTGAGGTTGCAGGGTGTACATGTTGAAGCTCAACATGTCGCAATACTGGGCGCAGGACTCCACGGCTTCCGGCGTGCTGATCGCGAATCGGCCACCAAGCAGTAACTGGTTCGGCGCGTGCCACTTGAGTGAGTCGGAGATGGTCTTGAAGTAAGTATCGGCAAAGACCTTCTGGAAGTATTTGAAGTCGGCTTCGATTTCCGGGTGCTCGGCGCTCGGGAGCGGTGGCACGAACCCCGGATCTTCCATCAGCTCCCAGGCTGGCAGATCAATGCCCCAGGCTTTCGACAGGCCAGCCTGATTGCGGTACTTGTCACGCAGCTGCTTGAGGAATGCGCGTTTGGCCGGCACGTCGGTGGTCATTTTCAAGGTGCCGTATGCCAGGGCATAACGGGCTTTAGGGTCATCCCCGGGGCCGGCCCAGGCGAGTTCGTTGTCGGCGTAGTAACCGATCAGCCACGGATCGTCACGATGGTCGCGGGCAGCAATTGCCACTGCACGCTCGGTGGCCATGGCGAAACGCGGGTCGAACGGATCAGGCATGCCGCCCCACCAGTCGGTGCCAGTGCTGATGCTGGCGTAGTCGCCGACGATCGACAGCGGCAAGGTGTACGGCACGCGATCAGCGTCACCCAGTACCGGGGCACTCCAGTTGCCGAGGGTGTTGAAACCCCAGGCCTGCAAGCGATCAAGGGTGTGACTGGCCCAGCGCTGCTCGTCGAACAGCGGCTTGCACGGTTCGGCAGGTTTTTGCTCGGCGGCTTTCGCTTCTGTCGCTTCGGCGACGCCAGCCTTGGTATCGCTACCCTTCACGCACGGATCGCCATACAGACGCTGCAGGTTGGCACCATAGAAGTCGTACCAGCGCCCGGCATTGTAGCCACGCCCTTGATCGGCACCATTGCCGCCACGGTTGTCGCCTTCGCCGTAATGGCTGGCGAGTGCGTCATCTGCTTTGGGCAGGGACTCGAACATCCACTCGCGACCGGCAACGTAGGTCGGGTTGACGTCTGCAGCGACGGTGTTGACGCCGAGCGAATAAAACGGATGGCCTTGTGGCGTCACCAGATACCAGCGTCCGTCGCGTTTCTCGGTGCGGAAAAAGCCACTGGCTTTGAAGGACGGGCCTTTGGTCAAACCACCGAACTTGTCCAGGGACGACTTTTCGCGCTCGGCCAGCCAGGTTTTCAGTTGCAGCTGCTCCTTGCTGGCAGCGCTTTTCAGCTGTTCGTCGCTGCTGATTTTTTCCGGCCATCTGGCCCGGGTCGACTGACCGTAAGCATCCACCAACCCGCCATACACGGCCTGGGTGACCGACTCGCCGTCCTGCACACCAAAGCGCTCCAGCAGGATGCTTTGCGCGGCTTTGGGCTGGTCCATCGACAAGCTCACCGACACCACCTGGCTGCGATCCAGTTCACCGGCGCTGCTGGCCAGCAACACACGCTGGCCCTCGACGGTCATCGGCATCGGCGGGCCGGCCTTCATGCCCTGGCTCAGCGGTGATGTCGCTTGTAAAGGCACCAACAGGGTTTGCGCAGGCCCCGCCGGCAGATCGACGCGGCTGACCAGTGTCTTGCCGTCGTTGCTCTGGATGGTCACGTACAGGGTCAAGGCCCAATTCATGGCGCTCTGGATCCGCAGGCTCATGACGCCCGACTGCGACCAGTCCCAGGCGCCGGTTTGCGGGGTCAGGCGCAAAGTCGGCCGGGCGACCGGGTTGAACGTCACCCGGCGCAGCACTTCGCCCTCGGGGGTTTGCTCGGCGTTGGATTGCGGCAGGCTGGCGTCCTGAGTCACCACCTGGACCACGTCGGCGGGGCGCACAAAGTTGAACAGCGTCTGCTGGCTGGCGGGGGCGGCCAACAGCGGTGTTGCGAACAGCAGGGCAAAAACAGCAGGCAACGAACGGCAAATCATGAGAACGAAATTCTCCCTAACGACCTTCAATGGGCCAGTGAAAAAGCGATGGCAGAGAGATAGACAACGCGGCGGGCAAAACTGCCCACCGGTGCTTCAGGAAATTTCTCGACGGAACGGCGGCAACGCATTGAGGATGGCTTTGCCATAGCGCTGGGTCACCAGGCGCCGGTCGAGCAAGGTGATGGTGCCGCGGTCTTCTTCGGTGCGCAGCAAGCGACCGCAGGCCTGGACCAGCTTCAGCGAGGCGTCCGGCACGGAAATTTCCATGAACGGATTGCCGCCCCGGGCTTCGATCCACTCGGCCAGCGCCGCTTCGACCGGATCATCGGGTACCGAGAATGGAATCTTGGCAATGACCACGTGCTCGCAATAGGCACCGGGCAAGTCGACCCCTTCGGCGAAGCTCGCCAGGCCGAACAACACGCTGGAATCCCCGCCATCGACCCGCGCCTTGTGCTTGTTGAGGGTTTCCTGTTTCGACAGGTTGCCCTGGATGAACACTTGCTTGCGCCAGTCGCGGTCCAGGCCGTCGAACACGTCCTGCATCTGTTTACGCGAGGAAAACAGCACCAGCGTGCCCCGCGAGCCTTCGACCAACTCCGGCAGATCACGAATGATCGCGGCGGTATGCGCCGCGGCATCACGGGGATCGGCGTTCAGGTTCGGCACCCGCAGCACACCGGCGTCCGCATGATGGAACGGGCTTGGCACTACTGCCGTCACGGCCTTTTTCGGCAGGCCGGCGCGCATGCGGAAGCGGTCGAAAGTGCCGAGGGCCGTCAAGGTCGCCGACGTCACCAGGCAGCCATACGCCACGTTCCACAGGTTGCGGCGAAGCATTTCCGCCGCAAGGATGGGGCTTGCGTTGACCTCGATGTCGAACAGCGAACCGCTTTCAGCCAGGGTCAGCCAGCGCGCCATGGGCGGGTTGTCTTCCGGGTCTTCGACGGTGAAGGCAGTCCACAACTCCCAGTTGCCGGAGGAACGCGACAACAGACTACCGAACAGCGGATACCACTCCTCGGCCTGGTTGCTGGCGATGCCGATGTTGACCTCGCCGTCCATGCCTTCCTTGAGCAGCTCGGTCAGGCGGGTGAACAAGTCGGTCAGGCGTGCAAAGCCTTTCTTCAGTTCGATGCCCATTTCACGCATGTGCTCGGGAATCACCCCGCCGACGAATCGGTGACGCGGGCGCTCGCGGCCTTCGACGTCTTCGCCGGGTTTGAAATCGGCAATCTGCTCGCAGGCGGTGAACATGAACTGCTGCTGGGTCTTGATCTCCCGCGCCAGCTCCGGCACTTGCTCGATCAACTTGCCCAGGTCCCCCGGCAGCGGGTGCTGGGCCAGAAGCTTGGTGAGGTTCTTGGCCGTGGTTTCCAGCCAGTCGGCGGTGGAGCGCAGGCGCGTGTAATGGGCGAAGTGGCCGATGGCCTTGTCCGGCAGGTGATGGCCTTCGTCGAACACGTAGATGGTGTCGCGCGGGTCCGGCAGCACGGCGCCGCCGCCCAGGGCGAGGTCGGCCAGGACCATGTCGTGGTTGGTGACGATTACGTCGACCTTGCCCATGCCTTCGCGGGCCTTGTAGAAGGCGCACTGGCCGAAGTTCGGGCAATGACGGTTGGTGCACTGGCTGTGGTCGGTGGTCAGGCGCGCCCAGTCGGCGTCTTCCAGGGCGGTGGACCAACTGTCGCGGTCGCCATCCCACTTATTGCCGGCGAGCTTCTCGATCATGCTGGTGAACAGCTTCTGACTGGCCTCGTCGACCTCGATCTTGAAACCTTCTTCTTCGAACAACTGTGCGGTGGCGGTCTGTGCGTGACCTTCCTGGAGCAACATGTCGAGCTTGGACAGACACATGTAGCGCCCGCGCCCCTTGGCCAGGGCGAAGCTGAAATTCAGCCCGCTGTTGCGCATCAGGTCAGGCAAGTCCTTGTAGACGATCTGCTCTTGCAGGGCCACGGTGGCCGTGGCGATCACCAGGCGCTTGCCGGCAGCCTTCGCCGTGGGAATCGCCGCCAGGCTGTAGGCCACGGTCTTGCCGGTACCGGTGCCGGCTTCCACCGCGACAATCGCGGGGTCGCCACTGCGCCGGCCTTCGTCGTCGGTGTCGATATCACCCAGGACCTTGGCGATTTCGGCGATCATCAGGCGTTGGCCGTAGCGCGGCTTGAGGCTCTTGGCTTCGAGAAAACGCGAGTAGGCGCCCTGGATCGTGGTTTTGAGTTCAGTGCTGATCATGGATTGTCGGGCGCAAAAACGCTGGATAAATTTTCAGTAGTTCGGTTTGGTCGCTATCATACCCCGCTAATGAATCCCGCGCAGAACGGAGTAACCCAATGACACCTTTTAGCCTCATTTATAGCCTGCATGTACTGGCGGCCCTGGTCTGGGTCGGCGGCATGTTTTTCGCCTGGATGGTCCTGCGCCCCGCCGCGATCAAGGTACTTGAAGGCCCGGCCCGGCTGAAGCTGTGGGTAGAAGTGTTTCAAGGTTTTTTCCGCTGGGTCTGGGTGGCGGTGGTGCTGTTGCCGGTCAGCGGTGTGGGCATGCTGCACATGCAATTCAACGGTTTTGAAGGCGCACCGCGCTATGTGCAGGTGATGATGGGCTTGTATGTGGTGATGACCGCGCTGTTTATCCGCATTCAGGCGCTGATGCTGCCGGAACTGCGCACCGCCGTGGCAGAACAGGATTGGCCCGCTGGTGCAGCGGTTCTGGGGCGGATCCGCAAGTTGGTGGGGATCAATCTGTTGGTGGGGTTGGCTTTGGTGGCGATTGCTGCGACTCGGCCGATGTTCTGAAGTAACTCTGGCTTGGGAGCTTGGTGTGGTGAGGGAGCTTGCTCCCTCGCCATAGGGCTCTCGGTGTTTCTTACATCCGCTGCACTGTCACCGAACCCGCCGCGCCTTCCGGCCCAGGCTGCCCGTCAGCTCCAGGTTTACCGCTCTTGCCGCCATCGGCCTTGTAAATCAGGCAGCCCTTGGCCTTGCCACCCGCACCCGGTTTGCCGCCAGGGCCGGCCAGGCCGCCGGCACCGCCAGCCACCTGAACCTTGATCCGGTCTGTCGGGAAGTCGCGGGGTACTGCCAGCTTGACCAGCGCCCCCGGTGCTCCCGGCTGGCCATTGCTGCCATCACTGCCATCGGCACCGCGCCCCGCCTGACCCCAGGTGCAGCCCGGCTCCTGGCCGTTGCCCCCATCTAGACCCACGAACCCCGGGGCGCCCGCACCACCGCGAGCATCAACGATCAATTGCGCTGCGTTCAGTGTCTTGATCTGCAAATCAAGGTTGCGCCCGGATCGAGCGGCTTTCTGGTAGGTCCCGGGGGCGCCACGGGAGGTGATCTGGCTGCCCTCGGACAAATCAGCGCGACGGACCTTCAGCGCCAGCGCCTGTTCCCCCGGCACGATGGCAATGCGCGCTTCACGCCCCAGATGCAATTCACCCACGGTGACTTCCGTGACGTTCGAAGGAATCAGCAAGGTGCCGTAATCGGCCACTTCCAGGCGTTCCAGTTGCAGGGTGCTGGCGGTGTTGGGCAAGCGCATCAGCGAGTTGGTTTCGACACTCACCACCTGTGCACAGGCCAATGGACTGATGAGTGCGGCGAGCAGACAGAGTTTACGCATGGGAAGCCTTCGAAGCGGTGGGGGCAGGAATGGTTTGCAGGTGGAATACGCCAAAAATGACGATCTTCAGGCGGTCAAGCCAGGGATGGGCGCGACCTCGAAGGCTGCGATAGCACAGCAACGCTTCCAGAAGATGAATGCCCCCCAGCAGGCCGCCAGCCAGATTGACCAACGAGTGCAGCGGAAAGACAAACGGCGTGAGCAAATTGACCAGCACTACCACCCAGAACAGCAAGGTCAGTAACCGCCCCAGTCCCCATATGACTTTCATACGCGCCCCCGATGAGAATTATTGTTTGCGCGCACAGTAACGGCTTCCACGCGGGATAAGCCAGAGGGCAACGGAAAAATCTTCATGAAGGCCGCCAAACGGCCGTCGCAGCGATCGCACCCGTCGCCCGACGGCTCTATCTCTTGGCTCAGCGGTTTATATGCAGCTCCACGCGACGGTTTTTCGCACGACCTTCTTCTGTTTCGTTGTCGGCAATCGGTTGGCTCTTGCCCTTGCCTTCGCTGGTGACTTTGTTCGGTGCCACACCCTGGCTCAACAGGTATTCCGCCACGCTGCTGGCACGCCGCTCCGACAAGCTCTGGTTATAGGCATCCGAACCGACGCTGTCGGTATGGCCGACCACCTTGATGCTGACCACATCGGCATCCTCGAACTTGCTCATCAACGCGTCCAGTTGACTCTTCGCCGTCGGGGTCAGGTCGGATTGATTGAAGACAAACAGTACATCGCTCAGCGTAATGACTTCGGATTGCGCAGGTTCGACCTGGACCCTGTCCGGGTACTGCGGCGCCGGGCAGCCGCGATGGTCGACCGAGGTATTGGCAGGAGTATCAGCGCAACGGTCGCGTCGGTCGAAAACGCCGTCACCGTCTTCGTCGCCATCCTGGGCATAACAGATCAAGCCGCCGGACAAGACACCCAGCGCCGCCCCGCCCGCCGCCCATGCACCACTCTCGATTGCGCCCAGACCACCGCCGACCAGTCCGCCGATGAGGCTGCAAATTGGCCAGGTGCGTTGATTGAGGGGGGCAGTGCCATCACTGTGGGTCGCGCAGCCGGTCAAGAGGCTGCCAAGTAGCAGAACCGGCAAGACGGTCCTTGTGAGAACGATCATATTGAAAGCTCCTGTGTACCGGCCCATACCGGTTACACAGGAGTAAAGACCCGCATCCGCGACTGCACAAGGCGCGGATGCGAGGGGGGCTTAACGCTGGATTTTGATTTCGGTACGACGGTTCTGTGCACGACCGTCAGCGGTTTTGTTGTCAGCAACCGGCTGGCTTTCACCGGCACCGACAACCGACACGAAGTTGCTGCGAGGTACGCCTTGCTCGATGAGGTATTCAACCACCGAGTGGGCGCGTTTATCCGACAGTTTCTGGTTGTAGGTGTCACTGCCCACGCTGTCGGTATGGCCGGTCACGGTCAGTTGAGCGGTAGGGGCTTCGGCTTTCAAGCGAGTGGCAATCTTGTCGAGTACCTGTTTGTCGGACGAGGTAAGCGTGGCTTTATCAAACTGGAAGTGGACATCGCGGATGACGATGGTTTCTTCCTTGACCACAACCGCTTCTTCGACCACAGGTGCTGGTGGTGGGCAACCGTTGGCATCGACCTGAACGCCTTTTGGCGTGCCTGGGCACTTGTCGCGACTATCCGGCACACCATCGCCGTCTTCGTCGCCATCACCGTGAACCCAGCAATAAGCCGCTGCCGTACCGCCGACGAGCAGAGCACCATACCCTGCCCATGCCGAGCTTTCGGTCGCACCGAGGCCCGCCCCAACGACACCACCAACCGCCGCACAGGTCGGCCAGTCGGTTTTCTGCAAACCTGCGCAACCAGTCAAGACACTGGTTAGCAGAACCAAGGGTAATGCTGTCCGAACTATGCTCATCTAGTTTTCTCCTGAAGGATCGGCTTAGAACCGATTCAGGTAGTAAAGACCCGAGTTTTAAACTCCGCCAGCAATAGGCCATGCTGTTTATTCGAGTATTAACGGCAGGTTGGCGCTTTTGTCGCCAGGACGCTCTAGGCCCGAACGTTAGGGCAGGCTAGTCTTGGCAGATCTGATTGAGGATCTTCGATGATTGCAGGTATTTCTTCACGCACGCCGCAGCAGGCACTGGCCGCCTTACTTGACCGATATGCCCCCGCACGCCTGTTGTTGATCGGAGCCAGCGAGTTCCCGGCTCTGGAAGCGTTCAAACTCGCCCACCCGGACAGCAGCGTCGCTTTCGCGGCCCCCGGGCCATTGCCCGCCGAGTTGGCGGCCCGCCGTTTCGATCTGGCCCTGGTGGTCGATTGCCTGGAGCATTTGCCCAAGCGCGACGGCCTGAACCTGCTGGGCGGCATCCGCAACCTCAACGCCAGCCGCATTGCAGTGCTGGCGGATCTGCCGGCCTGCGGCTGGCAGGAAACGGACTTTTTCTCCCTGGCCCTGCAAGCCAGCGAGCGCTTCCAGCGGGATGAACAGGTCCTGACCCTGTTCACCTACGATCTGCTTGAATACAAACAAGTCCCCGACTGGCTCAATTCGCGCTTCTGGGCCAATCCGGAAAACTTCGGGAAATACTGGTGGTAATGCAATGAGTACATCCATTTGCCCATGCGGCAGCGGCACCCTGCTCGACGCCTGCTGCGGTCACTACCATGAAGGACACCCGGCACCGTGCGCGGAAGCCTTGATGCGCTCGCGCTACAGCGCCTACGTGCTGGGGTTGGTCGACTATCTGGTGGCCACCACCCTGCCCGCCCAACAGGCCGGCCTGGACCGTCAATCGATCAGTGACTGGAGCGCGCAAAGTACGTGGCTGGGCCTTGAGGTGGAAAGCTCCGAAGTGCTGGGCGGCCAGCCTGAACACGCTTTCGTGACCTTCACCGCGCGTTGGCACGACAGTAATGGCGAGCACAGCCATCGAGAGCGCTCGTCATTTGTGCAAAATACCGGGCGCTGGTACTTCATCGACCCGACCGTGCCGCTCAAGATCGGACGCAATGACGCCTGCCCGTGTGCGAGCGGACAGAAGTTCAAGAAGTGTTGTGCGGGGTATTTCAGCAGCTAGGACATGGAATGACTGTCCACCGCGCAAGAGCGGCCGAAGGCTGCGATCTTTTGGGTCTAGACTGGGCTCAAGGGAGAAACACCACGATGATCATCCGCCGCAGCGCACTCTGTCTGCTCACGTTGTTCCTGACACTGGGACTCGGCGGCTGTGCGTCGTGGTTCGACGACGACTTGCCGGACCCCGAGGTCCATCTGGTGAAGGTCGAGGTGGTCAGCGCCAAACTGCTGGAACAGAAATTCCTCCTGCACTTTCGTATCGACAACCCCAACGACAGCGACCTGACGGTGCGCAGTCTGGAGTATCGCGTTCACCTGGGTGACATATTGCTGGCCGACGGCGAGTACGAACACTGGTTCACCATCAGCCCCATGCACAGTGCTTACTTCAAGGTGCCGATCCGCACCAACCTGTGGTCCAAGGTCCGTGAAATGGCCAAACTGCTGAAAAAATCCGATCAACCCATTCCCTATCGTCTGGAAGGTGAACTGGAAACCGGTATATTCATCGCCCACTACGTGCACCTGGCGCGCAATGGCGTGATAATCGCCGCCGATTTAATTCCGGAGCAACACCGATGACCCAGCAACCCCATGTCCACGGCCCTGACTGCAACCACGATCATGATCACGACCATCACCACCATGATCACGACCACGGCCATGTCCACGGTCCGAACTGCGGCCACGCTCACCAGGAACCGGTGCGCAATGCCCTGAAAGATGTCGGCCGTAACGACCCGTGCCCTTGCGGCAACGGCAAGAAATTCAAGAAGTGCCACGGCGCTTGATGCTTCGGGCGAAGTCTTTCTTCGCCGGCTGGATCTTCGCGAGCAGGCTCGCTCCCACATCTAAACTGCGCCAGGCAATCGTCCTGTGAATGCAGATCCCTTGTGGGAGCGAGCTTGCTCGCGATGACGGCAGCACATTCACTACCCGTGTGTCAGTCAGACCGCTATCGCGAGCAAGCTCGCTCCCACAGGTTTTCAGTCAGCCCTTAATAGGTAGGCAGTACTGACAACCGTCGCATACTCACCGTGCAAATTCCCCAGCGACATCCCATGCACCTCTTCGGCGCTATGGGCCTGGCCGAAAAAATCAGCCTTGTCGAAGGTAAAGCACGCATCCTCGGCCACCCACGTATCAAACCCCAGGTTGCCCGCGGTACGCGCCGTGGATTCCACCGAGTTGTGGGTCGCGACACCCACGATGATCAACTGCCCGATCCCCGCCTCGCGCAACTGCGCCTCCAGCCCCGTTGAACAAAACGCATCCGGCACCTGCTTCTGGATCAAGCGTTCACCGGCCATTGGCTGAAACCGCTCCTGAAACTCCACCCCCGACTGCTGCGGCCAGAATACCGAGTCTTCCGAGCGGGACAGGTGCTGCACATGAATCACCGGCCGGGCGGTACGCCGCCAATGGCTGAGCAATTCCTGCATGCGCTCTTCAGCCTGAGGGTTATTCCTGCGACCGAGCCCGGGATGCAGGATGCCTTTTTGTTGATCGATGATGATCAGTGCCGCGTTTGCCTTGAGCTCCATGCCGACTGTTCTCCTGGATTTGTTGAGCGTGTCGCACTTCAACATCCCCCATTGCGACTGGCAAGACTGCGATCTTTCCGGTTTATCAGACAAATCCTGAAATAACCTTGTACCCCGCTTGCGCGGCCACCTCCCGCTCACTAACGTAGCGCCTTTATTGCGCGCCGCCGCCTCTACCCCCGCAGGAGCTTTGCCATGGCCTCGCCAGCCCTTACTCATTTTCTACCCCGGTTCGGCGTTGCCGCAGCAGTGGCCGGTGTGTTGAGCCTGACCGGTTGTCAGAACTTCAACGCCCAGGACACCCTCCCGCCGACCTCCGGTGTACAACCACTCAAGGGCCTGGCGCAGAGCGTTTCGGTGCGCCGCAATGCCATGGGCATGCCGCTGATCGAAAGCAACAGCTTCCACGACGCGCTGTTCACCCTCGGTTACGTGCATGCCAGCGACCGCATCACCCAGATGGTCACCCTGCGCCTGCTGGCCCAGGGCCGTTTGGCCGAGATGCACGGCGCGGACCTGCTGGATGCCGACCGCTACATGCGGGCGGTCAACCTGAAGAAAAGTGCCGGCGAGTTGTACAAGGCTTCTTCGCCGCGCCTCAAGCGTTTCTTCGAAGTCTATGCGCGGGGGGTCAACGCCTACCTGTTCCGCTACCGCGACAAACTGCCGGCGGATCTGGCAGCCACCGGCTACAAGCCTGAGTACTGGCAGCCGGAAGATTCGGCGCTGATTTTCTGCCTGCTGAACTTCAGCCAGTCGACCAACCTGCCGGAAGAAATTTCCTCGCTGGTACTGGCCCAGACCGTCACCACCGACAAACTGGCGTGGCTGACGCCGTCGGCTCCCGACGAAAAACTGCCGGCCGCCGAAAGCGAAAAACTGCAAGGCCTCAAGCTCAACGGGCAAGTACCGGGGCTGACCGAGCTCAGCAAAGCCACGGGCCAACTGTCGGATCTGAACCTGCTGGGCGCCACCTCGTCGAACAACTGGGCCATCGCCCCGCAACGCAGTCGCAGCGGCAAGAGCCTGTTGGCCAGTGACAGTCACGGCCCGCTGGGCGTGCCTTCGTTGTTCAGTTATGTGCAGATTCGCGCGCCGAAATATCAGGCGTCCGGCGTGACCATCGCGGGCCTGCCGATGGTGCTTGGCGGTTTCAACGGCAAAGTGGCGTGGAGCATGACGTCCGTGATGGGCGACAACCAGGACCTGTTCCTGGAGAAAATCAAGCGTCAGGGCAACGGGCTGACCTACGAAAACGCCGGGAAGTGGCAGCCGGTGATCGTGCGTAACGAAACCTACTTCGTCAAAGGCCAGCGCTCGATTCGCGAAGCCGTGTACGAAACCCGCCATGGCCCGCTGCTCAACAGCGCCCAGGGCACCACGCTGGCCAATGGTTTCGGCCTGGCCTTGCAGACGCCGAGCTTCACCGACGACAAGACCCTGGACGCGTTCTTCGACCTGTCCCGCGCCCAGAGCGTCGAGAAAGCTTCGGATGCCAGCCGCGAAATCCGCGCCATCGCGCTGAACCTGGTGTTCGCCGATGCCAGCCACATCGGCTGGCAAGTCACCGGCCGCTACCCGAACCGCCGTGAAGGTGAAGGCCTGCTGCCCTCGCCGGGTTGGGAAGGTCGATACGATTGGGACGGTTACGCCGACCCGATGCTGCACCCGTACGACCAGGACCCGGCCCAGGGCTGGCTCGGCACTGCCAACCAGCGGGTCATTCCCCATGGCTACGGCATGCAGTTGTCCAATTCATGGGCGGCTCCGGAGCGCGGCGAGCGCTTGGCCGAACTGGCCGGTGCAGGCAAGCACGACAGCCGTAGCCTGATCGCCATGCAATACGACCAGACCACTACCTTCGCTGCCAAGCTGAAGAAAATGTTCGAAGCGCCGGGCATGGCCCAGCCGCTCAAACAAGCCATGGACGCCTTGCCGGCGGCCGATCGCGCCAAGGCACACGAAGCCTACAGCCGCTTGATGGCGTTCGACGGCAAGCTCGGCCCGACCTCCACCGATGCCGCCATCTACGAACTGTTCCTGCAGGAAAGCACGCGACAGATCTTCCTCGATGAACTGGGCCCGGAAAGCAGCCCGGCGTGGAAAGCCTTTGTCGCCGACGGCAAGTTGTCCTTCGCGGCCCAGGCCGATCACTTGCTCGGGCGTGAGGACAGCCCGTTCTGGGATGACGTGCGCACCGCACAGAAAGAAGACAAACCGGCGATCCTCGCACGCAGCCTCGCCGCAGCGATCAGCGCCGGCGACAGCCAGTTGGGCGGCGATCACAAAGCCTGGCAGTGGGGCAAACTGCATCGCTATGAATGGAAGAACGCCAGCGGCCAGACCGTACGCGGCCCCCTGCCGGCCGGCGGCGATCACACCACCCTCAACACCGCCGCCTTCGCCTGGGGCCAGGACTTCAACACCACGCTGGCGCCAGCCATGCGCTTTATTGTCGACTTCGGCCAGTCCGAACCGCTGATGGCGCAGAACGGCACCGGTCAGTCCGGCAACCCGGCCAGCCCGAACTACCTCAACAGCATCGAACCGTGGCTCAAGGGCCAGTACATGAGCCTGCCGATGCAGCCGCAGAACTTCGACAATGCCTATGGCAAGGCGCGGTTGACACTGTCTCCAGGAAAGTAACCCAGCCCTTTACTTACTCGCGATGGCGGTCTGATATTCAACATAGAGTTTGAATGTCAAACCGCCATCGCCGTTGCGCTGACGCAAGGACAAGTCGTGTCGACGATGTAGAGAGCCTGGTGACCCTGCTCAGTCAAACCGTTTTTTGTGGCGAGATGATTTGGTGCACCCATTTCCCTGCGCCCGTTTTCGTGCATAAATCTGTCTCCGGCCATTTCCAAGCACCTTTTAAAACGCTTGTTCGGCACTCTGGTTCGGAAATTGCTACTTTCAACAGGTCTTACGCTTTCCAGTAACAATAATTCTGCGCCACAAGCGCTCATATTGGTTTTTAGGGATTGAATAATGAAAAAAGCATTGCTGACCCTTTCTGCACTGGCGTTGTGCATGGCTGCTGGCTCCGCCATGGCGAAGGAGTACAAAGAACTGCGTTTCGGCGTTGACCCTTCCTACGCACCGTTCGAATCGAAAGCGGCCGATGGCAGCCTGGTAGGCTTTGACATCGATCTGGGCAACGCGATCTGCGCCGAACTGAAGGTCAAGTGCAAGTGGGTCGAAAGTGACTTCGATGGCATGATTCCGGGCCTGAAAGCCAATAAATTCGACGGAGTGATCTCGTCGATGACCGTTACTGAAGCCCGCGAAAAAGTCATCGACTTCTCCAGCGAGCTGTTCTCCGGCCCTACCGCCTACGTGTTCAAGAAAGGTTCCGGCGTGACTGAAGACGTTGCCTCGCTCAAGGGCAAAACCGTCGGTTACGAACAAGGCACCATTCAGGAAGCCTATGCCAAGGCCGTTCTGGACAAGGCCGGGGTGAAAACCCAGGCTTACGCCAACCAGGATCAGGTCTACGCCGACCTGACTTCGGGTCGTCTCGATGCAGGGATCCAGGACATGCTGCAAGCCGAACTGGGCTTCCTGAAGTCGCCACAGGGTACCGACTACGATGTCACCAAGCCGGTCGACAACGCTTTGCTGCCAGCCAAAACAGCCGTTGGCATTAAGAAAGGTAACACCGAGCTGAAAGCACTTTTGGATAAAGGTATCAAAGCGTTACACGATGATGGCACCTACGCCACCATTCAGAAGAAACACTTTGGCGATCTGAATCTGTACAGCGGCAAATAATGCCCGGCGCCCATCTCTCGATGGGCGCTTTTTTCATCCGATCAGGTTGCTGATTTATGTTCGAAATCCTATTAGAAAATCTGGGGCTCTCTGCCTTCAGCCTCAAGGGCTTCGGTCCGCTGCTGATGCAAGGCACCTGGATGACGATCAAGTTGTCGGCGTTGTCGCTGTTGGTAGCCGTGTTGCTCGGGCTGCTCGGCGCCAGTGCCAAGCTGTCAAAAGTCAAACTGATGCGCGTGCCTGCCCAGCTCTACACCACACTCATTCGCGGCGTTCCGGATCTGGTCCTGATGCTGCTGATCTTCTACAGCCTGCAAACCTGGCTGACCTCGTTTACCGATTACATGGAATGGGAATACATCGAGATCAACCCGTTTAGCGCCGGGGTCATCACCCTGGGCTTCATCTACGGTGCGTATTTCACCGAAACCTTCCGTGGCGCGATTCTCGCCGTCCCACGGGGTCAGGTCGAAGCGGCCACCGCCTATGGCCTCAAGCGCGGCCAGCGTTTCTGGATCGTGGTGTTCCCGCAGATGATGCGTTATGCCCTGCCGGGTATCGGCAACAACTGGATGGTGATGCTCAAGGCCACCGCCCTGGTGTCGATCATCGGCCTCGCCGACCTGGTCAAGGCTGCCCAGGACGCCGGCAAAAGCAGCTATCAGCTGTTTTACTTCCTGGTAATTGCAGCGCTGATCTATCTGGTGATCACCAGCGCGTCCAACTTCATTCTGCGCTGGCTCGAACGTCGTTACTCCGCCGGTACCCGAGAGGCCGTACGATGATCGAACTTCTGCAGGAATACTGGAAACCCTTCCTCTATAGCGACGGCAACAACATCACCGGCCTGGCCATGACGATGTGGCTGCTCAGCGCTTCGATCTTCTTCGGTTTTATCGTGTCGATCCCGCTGTCCATCGCCCGTGTATCGCCGCACTTCTACATCCGTTGGCCGGTGCAGTTCTATACCTACCTGTTCCGTGGCACGCCGCTCTATATCCAGCTGCTGATCTGCTACACCGGGATCTACAGCCTGGCCGCCATTCGGGCCCAGCCCGTACTGGACGCATTCTTTCGCGATGCGATGAACTGCACGATCCTGGCCTTCGCCCTGAACACCTGCGCCTACACCACGGAGATTTTCGCCGGGGCCATTCGCAGCATGAACCACGGCGAAGTCGAAGCGGCCAAGGCTTACGGCCTGACCGGTTGGAAGTTGTACGCCTATGTGATCATGCCATCGGCCTTGCGTCGCTCGTTGCCGTACTACAGCAACGAAGTGATCCTGATGCTGCACTCGACCACCGTGGCCTTCACCGCGACCATCCCGGATATCCTGAAAGTCGCGCGGGACGCCAACTCGGCGACCTTCCTGACCTTCCAGTCGTTCGGCATCGCCGCGCTGATCTACCTGACCGTCACTTTTGCGCTGGTCGGCCTGTTCCGCCTTGCCGAACGCCGATGGCTGGCCTTCCTCGGGCCGACCCACTAGGTCTCAACCTGCTTCAGGAAACAACAGATGCGCCACCAGAAACATGACCTGTTGGCCCCGCTGCCGGGGACCGCGAGACAGATCCACAGTTTTCACTTCGGCCCACAACCGGCCAACGGCAAGATCTACATCCAGGCCTCCCTGCACGCCGACGAAATGCCCGGCATGCTGGTGGCCTGGCACCTCAAGCAACGCCTGGCGGAACTGGAAGCCGCCGGTCGCCTGCGCAGCGAAATCGTGCTGGTGCCCGTCGCCAACCCGGTGGGCCTGGAACAGGTACTGATGGATGTGCCGCTGGGTCGCTACGAGCTGGAAAGCGGCCAGAACTTCAACCGCTGGTTCGTCGACCTCAGTGAGGAAGTCGGCAACGCGATCGAAGGCAAGCTCGGTGACGATCCGCAGCACAACCTGCAACTGATCCGCAGCAACCTGCGCGATGCGCTGGCCCGCCAGACCGCCGGCACCCAATTGCAATCCCAGCGCCTGACTCTGCAGCGGCTGGCCTGCGATGCCGACATGGTGCTCGACCTGCATTGCGATTTCGAAGCGGTCGCTCACCTCTACACCACGCCGGATGCCTGGCCGCAGGTCGAGCCGCTGGCCCGCTACATCGGCGCCCAAGCCAGCCTGCTGGCAACCGATTCCGGCGGCCAGTCATTCGACGAATGCTTCACCCTGCTGTGGTGGCAGTTAAAGGAACGCTTCGGCGAGCACTTCGACATTCCGCCAGGCAGTTTTTCGGTGACCGTCGAATTGCGCGGTCAGGGCGACGTCAATCACCCGATGGCCAGCCTCGATTGCCAGGCACTGATCGATTACCTGATCCAATACGGCGCGATCGCCGGCGAACCCGCGCCCCTTCCCGACCTGCCCTACCCGGCGACACCGCTGGCCGGTGTCGAGCCGGTGGCCACGCCGGTGGGCGGACTGCTGGTGTTCACCGCATTGCCGGGTGAATACCTTGAAGCCGGGCAACTGATCGCCGAGATCATTGATCCGGTCAACGATCGGGTCACTCCGGTTCATTGCGCCACAGCCGGGCTGATGTACGCCCGCTCGCTGCGCCGCATGGCCACTGCCGGCATGGTGATCGCCCACGTCGCGGGCACCGAAGCCTATCGCAGCGGCTATCTACTTTCGCCTTGAGGATGCATGCCCCATGTACAAACTGACCATCGAAGGCCTGCATAAAAGCTACGGCGACCATGAAGTCCTCAAAGGTGTTTCGCTCAAGGCCAAGACCGGCGACGTCATCAGCCTGATCGGCGCCAGCGGCTCGGGTAAAAGCACCTTTCTGCGCTGCATCAACTTCCTGGAACAACCCAACGACGGCGCCATGAGCCTCGACGGGCAGAACATCCGCATGATCAAGGATCGTCACGGCATGCACGTGGCCGACGCCGATGAACTGCAGCGGATTCGCACCCGCCTGGCCATGGTGTTCCAGCATTTCAACCTGTGGAGCCACATGACGGTGCTGGAAAACATCACCATGGCGCCGCGCCGGGTACTGGGCTGCGACAGGAAAGAAGCCGAGGACCGCGCCCGGCGCTACCTCGACAAGGTGGGGCTGGCGTCCCGCGTGGCCGACCAATACCCGGCCTTCCTGTCCGGCGGTCAGCAACAACGGGTAGCGATTGCCCGTGCACTGGCCATGGAGCCGGAAGTCATGCTGTTCGACGAGCCGACCTCGGCGCTGGACCCGGAACTGGTGGGTGAAGTGCTCAAGGTGATCCAGGGCCTGGCCGAAGAAGGCCGGACCATGATCATGGTGACCCACGAAATGAGCTTCGCCCGCAAAGTGTCGAGCCAGGTGCTGTTTCTGCACCAGGGCCTGGTGGAGGAAGAAGGCGCGCCGGAAGAGGTGCTGGGCAATCCGAAAAGCGAGCGGTTGAAGCAGTTCCTCAGCGGCAACCTGAAGTAACGACTACAGCAAAACCTGTGGGAGCGAGCAGGCTCGCTCCCACATTATTTTGATCTGTAGTCACTGGTAATCAGACGACAGGCGCAGGCGGCGGCTCATCCGGCAGCGTAGGCTCGCCCGGTTCGTTAGGCTGTTCGTTAGGGGTATCAGGATCAGGCTGGCCGGGAATACCCCCTGCCATGCTGACGGGCGGGTGTGCCAACAAGGACCAGGCCAGAACGCCAACCTGATTGGGTTCAAGCCTTGCCAGTTCGGCACTGATTCGCGGATCGATCTTCATTTAACGCTCCTGAGCGATGGCCCGACCCGCCTTGCGCGGATCGGAACAGTACACCCCATAGAGTGTACGCTCGCTCAGGAATTCCCGACATTTGTCAGACGGTTGACTCAGGTGCGCGGCAGGGTCACGCCACGCTGGCCCTGATACTTGCCGCCACGGTCCTTGTAGGACACTTCACATTCTTCGTCGGACTCCAGGAACAGCATCTGCGCCACGCCTTCGTTCGCGTAGATTTTCGCCGGCAGATTGGTGGTGTTGGAGAACTCCAGGGTCACGTGGCCTTCCCACTCAGGCTCGAGCGGCGTGACGTTGACGATGATGCCGCAGCGCGCGTAGGTGCTTTTGCCCAGGCAAATGGTCAAAACGTTACGCGGAATGCGGAAGTATTCGACGGTGCTGGCCAGGGCGAAGGAGTTCGGCGGGATGATGCACACGTCGCTGTGGATATCGACGAAGCTGCCGGCATCGAAGTTCTTCGGGTCGACGATGGCCGAATTGATGTTGGTGAACACCTTGAAATGATTGGTGCAACGCACATCGTAGCCATAGCTCGACACGCCGTAGGAGATCACACGGTTATCGTCGCTACCGCGCATCTGGCGCTCGACGAAAGGCTCGATCATGCCGTGTTCCTGCGCCATGCGGCGAATCCACTTGTCCGATTTGATGCTCATGGCGGGTGTCCTGAATAGCGAGGTCGAAAAATTCTGTCCGGCATCTTACCGGGCGCGCCGCCGGGTTCAAAGTCCGCGGTGCAATTCTCGCCGAACAGGCAGGAATTACCTGCTCTGGCGACGAACCGTCACACCGCCGATCCTTAAAACAGAGAAACCTGTGCAAGAAGCATTGGCACGTCCCGTAAAAAGGGTTAAGGTGGCGTCACTGTGCTGCTTGTGTCACTGAGAATCTCTACACGATATGTTGAATTTCGATCCAACCATCTACAAGAATTTTTCCTGCTCTTTGCACTCAGTCTCGGCCAGGGTTCTTCCTGAGTCGCAGTTATCTTTGTTCAAGGAGTTACACCATGTCTAATCGCCAAACCGGTACCGTTAAGTGGTTCAACGATGAAAAAGGCTTCGGCTTCATCACTCCACAATCCGGTGACGACCTGTTCGTTCACTTCAAAGCTATCCAATCCGACGGCTTCAAAAGCCTGAAAGAAGGCCAACAGGTTTCTTTCATCGCTACCCGCGGTCAGAAAGGCATGCAAGCTGAAGAAGTTCAAGTTATCTAACTTGTACTTGCTTTAGTAAAAAGCCCCGCCCTCAACAGCGGGGCTTTTTTGTGGGCGGGTGTTTTGTCCACGCAAAAAAAGATCGCCACCTTCGACAGCTTCCGGGTTGACCCTGCAGGCGCTGTCGTAGGCGGCGATCTTTTGATGTTCTTACCAGGTCACGCCAAACCCTGCGGTGTAGCGTGTCTTGTCCAGATCCGAATCGTCGGTGCCGCTGATGATGTCGCGCTCCGCCTTCAGGTTCAGCGAAGCCCAGTCAGTCACCTTGTAGCGTAACCCCATCTCGGCATCGAGCGCGTAGTCGGCCACACTCGACAGCGGCTTGCCAACCTCACCATTGGTGAAGAACTCGACACGCTTGCCGACCAGGTAGCGATTGTAGTCCCACTTCATGGCCAGGGCGTAGAAATCGTCATTGCTGCCATCGGAGAATTCATAGTCCGTACGGTTGACCAGCGAGCCCAGGGAGAACGCCCCGAGTTCGTTATCCCAGAACTGATAGCCGGGACCGGTACCGACGGTGCGTTGACGGGAAAGGTCTTCAACCTTGTCGCGCTTGTAGACCAGGCGCCCCTGCCAGAACCATTGCTCGGTCAGGAATCGGTCGATGGAGTACTCCGCCCGCCAGTTGTCCGTGGTCACCACGTCATCCTGAAACTCACGGTTGTATTCACCTTCAGCGGTGTGCCGCCAGCGACCGTGTCGCGCACTGGTCTTGAAATCAATGTCGTAGTCATCGGTGTCGTTTTCCGCCCGCTGGTAATCCAGCGCGATATCGATGTTGCCTTTCCACACCAGATCCTCGACCACCGGTTTTGGCTTGAGAATCTGCTGGATGCTCGCCAGTTCGACCGTCTTTGGTGCCTCGCCGTTGGCCAGCGTGACCTTGCCGTCGTCCGCCGCTTTCAACGATTTGGCTTTCTCGCCACTGTAGGCATCCTGCTTGACCAGCAACTCCTGATCGCTGTCCAGGGTCTTGACCTGTTTCCAGTCGATCAACACCGCACCGGCGTACTCGGTCTGAATCAGCAGCTTGCCGCCATCGAACAGCGTGATATTGCCGCTCAGCTTGTCACCGTTCTTCAACCACACGGTATCGGCCAGCAAGGGAGAGGATGCGCCAAGGACGGCGAGACACAGCAGGGATCTGGACAACATAAACAAAATACAGGCTCAGGCTTGCTAGAAAAGTCGGCATTATCCGTAGGAACAAGGCCCTGACAAGGACTGACCCGACTATTTCTGTTGAGTTCATTTCTCAACTTCCTGCGCAGGAATTACTCTACAGATGGTAAAGCAATCTTCCTCAGGACTGACGGACGTGACCGATCCAACCGATGAACCCGAGAGCGCAGCGCAAATCCGACGCACGGCGCTGTATTTGACACTGGCCCAAGTACCCGAGGGCAAAGTCGTCAGCTACGGCCAACTGGCCGAACTTGCAGGACTGGGTCGCGCCGCCCGCTGGGTCGGGCGCACCCTCAGTCAACTGCCCGGCGACAGCAAGTTGCCCTGGCACCGTGTTCTGGGCGCAAACGGTCGTATCAGCCTGCCGGTGGGCAGCCCTTCGGGTGATGAGCAGCGCGCACGATTACGCATGGAGGGCATCAGTATCCTGAACAATCGTGTTGATATTCAGCGCCATGGCTGGCGCCCGGTAGAGCACAGCGGTTAGAGTGCGCGCTTTGTTTCCGTATTTCTTGAGGCAGACTCCAGCCCATGCCCCGTAAAACCTGGCGCGCCGCGCTCGCCGCTTATGCCAGCCCCTCGACACTCGTGCTGTTGCTGCTTGGTTTCGCCGCCGGCCTGCCTTACATGCTGGTGTTTTCGACACTCTCAGTCTGGCTGCGTGAAGCCGGCGTTGCGCGTGAAACCATTGGCTATGCAAGCCTGATCGGCCTGGCGTATGCCTTCAAATGGGTCTGGTCACCCCTGCTCGACCAATGGCGCCTGCCATTGCTCGGTAAACTCGGGCGACGACGATCCTGGCTCGTGCTGTCCCAGGCACTGGTCATCCTGGGCCTGATCGGGATGGGTTTCTGCGACCCGCAAAAGCATTTGTCCTGGCTGATCGCCATTGCCGTCGTCGTCGCTTTCGCATCAGCGACGCAGGACATCGCGGTCGACGCCTACCGCCTGGAAATCGCCGAAGACAACCGCCAGGCCGCACTCGCCGCCAGCTACATGTCCGGTTACCGGGTCGCTGCGCTGTTGGCTACCGCAGGCGCGCTGTACTTCGCCGAAGGCTTTGGCTCCACCGGCTTCAACTACAAGCATTCGGCCTGGGCCGGCACTTACATCCTGTTCGGTGCCCTGATGATCCCGGCACTGCTGACTTCCATGTTCATGCGCGAACCACCCGTGCCCTTGCGCACGCAACTGCAGGCCGGGCGCTACAGCTTCGTGCATCAATTGGCCTCGGTGTTCGTGCTGATCATCTTGCTGGTGTCCGTGCCGGCCATGTTCACCCAGCTCTACAACACCGACTTCGCCAGCGTATTGTTCGAAGGCATGAGTCCGCTCGACCTGCTGCTCGAAGACCGCGCCTTCCTGCGAGCCATCCTCTATATCACGCTCACCGCCCTGTGCCTCTCGGCCATGGGCCGTCGTGGCTTGGCGCCAGTGCTGACACCGGTCAACGACTTCATCCTGCGATACCGCTGGCAAGCGCTGCTGCTGCTCGGCTTGATCGCCACCTATCGGATGTCCGATACGGTCATGGGCGTGATGGCCAACGTGTTCTACATCGACCAGGGTTTCACCAAGGACCAGATCGCCAGCGTCAGTAAAATCTTCGGTTTGATCATGACCCTGGTCGGCGCCGGCATGGGCGGCCTGTTGATCGTGCGTTTCGGCATCCTGCCGATCCTGTTCATCGGCGGTGTCGCATCCGCGGCGACCAACATCCTGTTCCTGATGCTCGCCGACATGGGCCCCAACCTGAACATGCTGGTGCTGACCATCTCCCTGGACAACTTCAGTTCGGGCCTGGCGACCTCGGCGTTCGTCGCCTACCTGTCGAGCCTGACCAACCTCAAGTTCTCCGCCACCCAATACGCCCTGCTCAGCTCGATCATGCTGTTGCTGCCACGCCTGATCGGCGGCTACTCCGGGGTCATGGTGGAAAAGTTCGGTTACCACAACTTCTTCCTGATCACCGCCCTGCTGGGCGTCCCGACCCTGCTATTGATCGCCTTGCACTGGTTCCAGGAGAACCGCCGTGCAGGCCCGACACCGACACCGGAACCGATGCAGACTCCAGTCGCCGAAGAGTCGTAGGCGCTTACGCAGGAAGAATCGCGGAGGGCCGAGTGAATCGCGCCCTCCTGCCACACCGCCGACCGCACGCCTGTACGCCAGCGGATCTCGCCCGTACAATGCTCCGTCATTTCTCGTCATCAGCAATCGATAACGGCCAACCATGCGCACCAGTCAATTTTTGCTCGCCACACAGAAAGAAACGCCTTCCGATGCGGTCGTGATCAGCCACCAGCTGATGCTGCGCGCCGGCATGATCCGCAAACTTGCCTCGGGCCTGTACACCTGGCTGCCGATGGGCTTGCGGGTAATGCGCAAGGTCGAAGCCGTCGTTCGTGAAGAAATGAACGCCGCCGGCTCTCTCGAAGTGTTGATGCCGAGCACTCAACCGGCTGAGCTGTGGCAGGAATCCGGGCGCTGGGAAGAGTACGGCCCTGAATTGCTGCGCTTCAAGGATCGCCACGGTCGCGATTTCTGCGCAGGCCCGACCCACGAAGAAGTCATCACCGATCTGATGCGCAACGAATTGAGCAGCTACAAGCAGCTGCCGATCAACCTGTACCAGATCCAGACCAAATTCCGTGACGAAATCCGTCCACGCTTCGGTTTGATGCGCGGCCGCGAATTCATCATGAAGGACGCCTACTCGTTCCACGCCGACCAGCCTTCGCTGCAGGTCACCTATGACCGCATGCACCAGGCCTACTGCAACGTGTTCACCCGTCTTGGCCTGAAGTTCCGCCCTGTAGAAGCCGACAACGGCTCCATCGGCGGTGCCGGCTCCCACGAGTTCCACGTACTGGCCGAGTCCGGTGAAGACGACATCGTGTTCAGCAACGGTTCCGACTACGCGGCGAACATCGAGA
This sequence comes from Pseudomonas grandcourensis, assembly GCF_039909015.1. NCBI lineage: Bacteria > Pseudomonadati > Pseudomonadota > Gammaproteobacteria > Pseudomonadales > Pseudomonadaceae > Pseudomonas > Pseudomonas grandcourensis. The sequence goes on along the minus strand of NZ_CP150919.1, from coordinate 1,398,420 downwards.
AAGCTGAAGCCGTGCCTCGCGAGACCTCGCGTGCCGCACCGAGCGAAGAACTGCGCCTGGTCGACACCCCGAACGCCAAGACCATTGCGCAACTGGTCGAAGGCTTCAACCTGCCGATCGAGAAGACCATCAAGACCCTCGTGGTTCACGCTGAAGAGCCAGGCAAGCTGATTGCCCTGATCATCCGTGGCGACCACGAGCTGAACGAAATCAAGGCCGCCAACCAGCCTGGCGTTGCCAGCCCACTGGTCATGGCGTCCGAAAGCGAACTGCGCGACGCCATCGGTGCCGGCGCCGGCTCCCTCGGCCCGTTGAACCTGCCGCTGCCGATCATCATCGACCGCTCCGTCGAGCTGATGAGCGACTTCGGCATCGGTGCCAACATCGACGACAAGCACTACTTCGGCGTGAACTGGGAGCGTGACTTGCCTGTTCCGACCGTTGCCGACCTGCGCAATGTCGTCGCTGGCGACCCAAGCCCGGACGGCAAGGGCACCCTGGAAATCAAGCGCGGCATCGAAGTCGGGCACATCTTCCAGCTGGGCAACAAGTACAGCAAAGCGATGAAATGCGAAGTGCTGGGCGAGAACGGCAAGCCGGTCACCCTGGAAATGGGTTGCTACGGTATCGGCGTGTCCCGCGTGGTGGCGGCTGCCATCGAGCAGAACAACGACGAAAAAGGGATCATCTGGAGCGACACTCTCGCGCCATTCCAGATTGCCCTGGTGCCGCTGCGCTACGAGACCGAGCAGGTTCGCGAAGCCACCGACAAGCTGTACGCGGAACTTACCGCTGCCGGCTTCGAAGTGCTGCTGGACGACCGCGACAAGAAAACCAGCCCGGGCATCAAGTTCGCGGACATGGAGCTGATTGGCATTCCGCACCGGATCGTGGTCAGTGACCGCGGTCTCGCCGAAGGCAACCTGGAATACAAGAGCCGCACCGAGGCCGAGGCGCAAGCGCTGCCGGTCGCCGACGTGCTGTCGTTCCTTCAGGCCCGCATCCGCCGCTGATACCAGATATAGAGACGTCATGTTCAAGCGAAACACCTTAGGCCTCGGTGGTGCCGCCTTGTGCGGCGCCCTGCTGGTCAGCGGCTGTGCCAACCACATGTCGCAACGCAGCGAGCAAGAGGAACGGGTCGAGCGCAAATTGCTCGATCACAGCCTGCAGATCGATGTCGGTGAGCCCAAGGTGCTTGAGCTGCCGCAACGGCGGGTGAAAATCCACGAGCAGAAGACTTTCGAAGTCACTGAGTACGAAGTCACGCGTCACTACGACCGCTATACGCCGTACCAACCCTGGCGGGAGATTTACGAAATTCCGCTGGGCGCGGTGGCCGTGGTGGCGGGTATCGGTGCCAACGTGGTCAACGTGTTCGCCCTTGGCAATCTGCCGGACAGCGTGACCAAGGACTGGCTGAGCTACGGTTTCGCCGGGCTCAACCCGTTCATGAACACGCAGTCCCACGGTCGCGCGCAGCAGAACCTGGCCGGCATTGATGAAGTCCAGCGCGACAAGCGCACGGAATACTCAAGCCTGCCCTGGAGCGAGCGCCCGGTCGAGGTCAAGGCCGGCAAGGAAACCTTCGAACTGACCACCGACAAAAACGGCGTGTTGCGCCTGAACCTGCTGGACAACCCGTTCGCAGAACATGACATCAATCATCTGAGCCGGTTGCTGATCCGTGTAGAGGATGCCCAGAGCAACGTGCACAACGATTCCACCTTGGTCATCAGTAGCAATTTGCGCAGCAAGCTCTATGAGGCCCACGGGCTGATTTATGACGATCTCGAAGGCGACGAAGTCAATCAGTGGGTCCACCGGGTCAAGCGCCTGTCGGAGCTGGGTCTTGAAGAAGAAGCCAGCGAACTGGAACAGAGCCTGATCGAATTGACGCGCAACGATCCAGAATTGCAGACCGAATTCCTCAAGTCACTAGCCCGGAATGGTGAGCGACTGGTGGCGAATCCGGGGCTGAACTAAAAAGCCAGAAGCCTGCTCGCGAAGGCGGCCTGACATTCACCACCAAACCTCTATCTTCCGCTACCGCTCAAACAACTCCATCTGCTCAAACCCACCCCGCAAGTCCTCCAGCCGCACGCCGACACCCAACAACCGCACCGGTTTACCGCCGCGATTGAAAGCCTGGGTCAGCATCAACTGATAACTGCCCAAGTCCCGCCCCGCCCCGGCCTGCTCCAGCGTGGTCTGGGTAAAATCATGAAATTTCACTTTGACGAATGGCTTGCCGGGACGATAGCTGCTGTCGATTCTCGCCATGCGGCCAGCCAGGGTCTCGAGGAGCTCGGGCAACTTGTCCAGGCAGCTCTTCAGGTCCGGTAGATCAACGTCGTAGGTATTTTCAACACTGATCGACTGACGCCGACTGTCGTTGTGCACCACACGCTCATCGATCCCACGGGCCAGGCTCCAGAGTCGCTCGCCAAAGCTGCCGAACTCACGCACCAACGCCAACTTGTCCCACTCACGCAATTGCAGGCAATCGGCGATACCCAGCTTGCCGAGCTTGTCGGCAGTGACTTTGCCGACCCCGTGCAATTTGCTCACTGGCAAGCCACTGACAAAGTCCTCGATCTGGTCCGGGGTGATGACAAACAGGCCGTTGGGTTTTTTCCAGTCACTGGCGATCTTGGCCAGAAACTTGTTCGGCGCCACGCCCGCCGACACGGTGATATGCAACTGGTTGGAGACCCTGCGCCGGATGTCCTGGGCGATTCGCGTTGCACTGCCAGCGAAATGCGCACTGTCCGACACATCGAGGTACGCCTCATCGAGCGAGAGTGGCTCGATGATCTCGGTGTAATCGCGAAAGATCGTGTGAATTTCCCTGGATGCTTCTCTATAGGCATCCATGCGTGGCTTGACGATGGTCAGGTCCGGGCACAGCTTCAAGGCATGCCCGGAGGACATCGCCGAACGCACCCCGTACGCTCGCGCCTCGTAATTGCAGGTGGCGATCACCCCACGCCGGTCCGCCGACCCACCTACCGCCAGCGGTTTACCGGCGAGGCGTGGGTCGTCGCGCATCTCGATGGCCGCATAGAAGCAGTCACAATCGACGTGGATGATCTTGCGTTGGGTCATAGCAAAGCCGTGTTCATGGCAAAGAAAAGGCGTCATTACGTGCCGGATAAACAGTATCTCACCGACACCTGTATATAGCACCAGTAGTCTGAATGTTCTTTTCCATTCGTAGGAAGAGTCGATTGTGAATTTGTTTTTTTCAATCGAAAAGTTACTTTCAATAGACCCACAGGCCTTGCCCTGCCTGCCTCACAGACCGGTCGGCCTCCCCTTTTGAACGCTAACCAATTGAACGGGAAGAGGTTTTAACGGAATTGGAGGTTGACACCCGAGCGCATCTCTATAGAATGAGCCACACAGACGCGGGATGGAGCAGTCTGGTAGCTCGTCGGGCTCATAACCCGAAGGTCGTCGGTTCAAATCCGGCTCCCGCAACCAAACATCAAAAAAGGCTACTCGAAAGAGTGGCCTTTTTTGTGCGCACTCGTTTTGTAGCATCGAACGCCGAAACACGGCCTGGGCGCTCAACCAGAGCGAAACCGGAAATCGTTCTGATTCCGAAACTTAGGCCACCCCTGCGACCGTTTGACGCGATTCAACATTTATTTGACCTGCTTCAGGATTAACGGTTGACACCCCGGCGTATCTCTATAGAATGCCGCCACACAGACGCGGGATGGAGCAGTCTGGTAGCTCGTCGGGCTCATAACCCGAAGGTCGTCGGTTCAAATCCGGCTCCCGCAACCAAACATCAAAAAAGGCTACTCGAAAGAGTGGCCTTTTTTGTATCTGTTGAAAAAGTCCTTTCGCAACAATGACCTGTCACTGTGCAGCAAGCCGCTTGGGGGGTCACCCATGCGCCGGGTTCAGACTATGCTCTATCACAGGCTCAAGCCTTCACGACTGATAACGCGCCGTCCCCGTTGCCCGGTGATAGGCGTTAATATTTGTGATTATTTTTTTCTACAGGGATTGGTAACTTGGCTGGATACCTCCATCCTGTCGCGCACAATCCAAGAGGTGATTGATGCGCGCCAACTCGTCTGATTCACAAGACACTGTCACAGCGACACAACCGATCAATGCCGAGCGCCTGCGCCTGCTTGATCGATTGAGCAAGTACCGCCAACCCATCGGCCTGGCGGTCACCCTGCTGCTGTTCGCGATCGCGCTGATTGCCTGTCGCCACCTGTTGAGCGAACTCGACCTTTACGCGCTGCACGACTCGATCCTCGAGGTTCCAAAACCTGCCTTGATGGGCGCACTGGGCGCAACCGTGGTGGGCTTCATTATTCTGCTCGGCTACGAATGGTCGGCCAGCCGCTATGCCGAAGTGAGCCTGGCACCGCGCACGTTGGCGCTGGGCGGTTTCACGGCCTTCGCCATCGGCAACGCCATCGGTCTTTCAATGTTGTCGGGCGGTTCGGTCCGCTATCGCCTCTATGCCCGCCATGGCCTGGGAGCGGCTGAAGTCGCCCGCATGACGTTGTTCGCCAGCCTCTCGCTGGGTTGCGCCCTGCCACCGCTGGCCGCCCTGGCGACGCTCAGCGACCTGCCAGCGGCGTCCTCCGCCCTGGGACTCTCCGAGACGCTGCTGGGCGTGGTGGCGACCGCCGTGCTCGTGCTGTTTTCAGTGGTGGCCATCGGTATCTACCGTCGTCGGCTGCCGGATCAGCCTTACCCGGACAACCTGCTGGTCAGGGTCGGGCGCCGCACCTTGCGCCTGCCCGGGCGTCGCCTGACGTTCCTGCAATTGATCATCACCGCCCTGGACGTAGCCGCCGCCGCAACCGTGCTCTATCTGCTGCTGCCGGAAACACCACCTTTCGGTGCGTTCCTTCTGGTTTACCTGCTGGCTCTGGCTGCCGGCGTGCTCAGCCATGTGCCGGGCGGTGTCGGGGTGTTCGAGGCCATTTTGCTGGCGGCGTTTTCCGACACCCTGGGCGCTGCGCCACTGGCGGCCGCCCTGCTGCTCTATCGTTTGATCTATGTGGTCCTGCCCCTGCTGGTGGCCTGCCTGTTGCTGCTGATCAACGAAGGTCAGCGCCTGTTCCAGACGCGCCAGACGTTGCGAGCGGCATCGGGCCTGGCGGCTCCGATACTGGCGGTGCTGGTATTCCTGTCCGGTGTTGTCCTGCTGTTCTCCGGCGCCACCCCGGAAATCGATACCCGCCTGGAACACATCGGCTTTCTGATCCCCCATCGACTGGTCGATGCTTCGCACTTTGGCGCCAGCCTGGTCGGAGTGCTTTGCCTGTTGCTGGCCCAGGGACTGCGTCGCCGGCTGTCGGCCGCGTGGATGCTGACCACCATTCTGTTGCTGGTCGGCGCCCTGCTCTCGCTGCTCAAAGGCTTCGACTGGGAAGAAGCCAGCCTGATGGTGCTGACAGCGAGCCTGCTCGGGGTATTTCGTCGCTCGTTCTATCGCCCCAGCCGCCTGACCGAACTGCCGTTCTCGCCGCTGTATCTGGTGGCCAGTCTGTGCGTGCTCGGTGCGTCGATGTGGCTGCTGCTGTTCGCCTACCAGGACGTTCCCTACAGCCACCAACTCTGGTGGCAGTTCACCCTCGACGCCGACGCTCCTCGCGGCCTGCGCTCGCTGCTTGGGGCTGCCGTGTTGCTGGTGGTGGTGTCCCTGACCTGGCTGCTGCGCACCGCGCGTCCGGTCATTCACCTGCCCACGCCCGACGAACTGGAGCGCGCCAGCAAGATCCTCATGGCTTCGGCCCAACCGGATGGCGGCCTGGCCCTGACCGGTGACAAGGCGCTGCTGTTTCACCCCAATGACGAAGCGTTCCTGATGTACGCCCGTCGCGGCCGCAGCCTGGTGGCGTTGTATGACCCGATCGGCCCGGGCCAGCAACGGGCGGAAATGATCTGGCAGTTCCGCGACCTGTGCGACATCCACCACGCCCGTCCCGTATTCTATCAAGTGCGCGCCGAGAACTTGCCGTACTACATGGACATCGGCCTGACCGCGATCAAGCTCGGCGAAGAAGCCCGGGTCGACCTCAAGCGTTTTGATCTCGAAGCCAAGGGCAAAGAGATGAAGGACCTGCGCTACACCTGGAACCGTGGCACCCGTGATGGCCTGTCCCTGGAAATCCATGAACCGGGCCAGGCGCCGATGGATGAACTCAAGGTGATTTCCGATGCCTGGCTGACCGGCAAGAACGTCCGGGAGAAAGGCTTCTCCCTGGGCCGCTTCAGCGATGACTACCTCAAGCATTTCCGCATCGCGGTGATTCGTTTCGAAGGACGCCCGGTGGCGTTCGCCAACCTGCTCGAGACCTATGGCCATGACCTGGCCAGCCTCGACCTGATGCGCGCGCACCCGGATGCCCCGAAGCTGACCATGGAGTTCATGATGGTCGGCCTGATTCAACATTATAAAAACCATGGATACGCGCGTTTCAGCCTGGGCATGGTGCCGTTGTCGGGGTTACAACCCCGTCGCGGCGCACCTCTGACCCAGCGCCTGGGCTCGATGGTATTCCGCCGTGGTGAGCAGCTGTACAACTTCCAGGGCTTGCGCCGTTTCAAAGACAAGTTCCAGCCTGATTGGGAACCCCGTTATATGGCCGTGCCCGCCGGACTCGATCCGCTGGTTGCGCTGGCCGACACTGCCGCCCTGATCGCGGGCGGCTTGACCGGATTGGTGAAACGCTGATGATTCAACGCTCCTTGCGGTATGTATTGGGCACGCTGGTGATAGTGGCCCTGATTCTCGGTGGCGGTTACTGGTACCTGAAACGCCCGGCACCGGAACCGACCCTCGAATTGCTGACCCCGGCCGGTGGTGCAGCGATGACCCGTGTCATCCCCGGCACCAACCCGCGCGCCCAGGTGCTGGTGGCGGTCAATGAAGACCAGAAACTCAGCGACAAGCAATTGATCACACTGAGCCGCAGTGGTTCGGCGCAAATTGTCCAGGTGATCCTGCCCAAGGATTGCCTGCTGCAAAGCCGCGCCCTGCAATCGGGCCTGCGAGAACTCAAAGGCCCGGCGACCCTCGTCAGCGGCATCGGCCCTGGCGCCGTGCTGGCCTGGCGCTGGTTGTCCGAGCAAAAGAACGACAAGGCCTACGCCATCTCGGTCGACCTGGCCCTGGAAAAGGGTGGCTGCACGCACCTGTTGCCGAAAAGCGCCGCCCACGGCCACTGGCTGGCGGCGTGGAACGACAACCCGGACGACACCAGTGCCGGCTTCGTGCGCGATCAACCGAACGCCGAAACCAGCATCAGCGACTACGACATCAACCTGCCGCAAGTGCTGAACAACGAACTGCGCAAGATCCTCGTCGGTGGCGACAAAGCCGCTGGCGGCCTGCAGATCCCGGTGGTCGAAGTGCCGGCAGGCCAGGCCAGGGACACCGTGACCCTGTTCCTGTCCGGTGACGGCGGCTGGCGCGACCTCGACCGCGACGTAGCGGGCGAGATGGCCAAGATCGGTTACCCGGTGGTCGGCATCGACACCCTGCGCTACTACTGGCAGCACAAGAGCCCGGAGCAAAGCGCGCTGGACCTTGCTGAACTGATGCAACATTACCGGCAGAAATGGGGCACCAAGCGCTTCATCCTGACCGGCTACTCGTTCGGCGCCGACGTACTGCCGGCGATCTACAACCGTCTGGCCGAATCGGAACAGCAACGCGTCGACGCGATCATCCTGCTGGCCTTCGCCCGTACCGGCAGCTTCGAGATCGAAGTCGAAGGCTGGCTCGGCAACGCCGGCAAGGAAGCCGCCACCGGCCCGGAAATGGCCAAGCTGCCAGCCGCCAAAGTGGTGTGCATCTACGGTGAAGAAGAAACCGATGAAAGCGGCTGCACCGACAAGACGGCGGTGGGTGAAGCCATCAAGCTGCCCGGCGGCCACCACTTCGACGAAAACTACCCGGCGCTGGCCAAGCGCCTGGTGGATGTGATCGAGAAGCGGCAGGCGAAGGAAACGGCTGCTACAGAGTGATCTGACAGCCAGCAAAAAGCCCCCGCAGCCCTTACGGTTGCGGGGGCTTTTTGATGAGGCTTACATCTCCACCTGCGTCCCCAACTCAATCACCCGGTTCAGCGGCAGATTGAAGAATCGCAAATTGCCGTTGGCGTTCTGCAACATGAAGGCAAACAACCCCTCGCGCCAACGGGCCATGCCTTCGAGCTTGGAGGCAATGACCGTCTCGCGGCTGAGGAAGTAGGTGGTGCGCATCGGGCTGAAATCCAGTTCATCGAGGTGGCACAGTTTCAGCGCCTGCGGTACGTCCGGCTCATCGGTGAATCCGAAATGCAGGATTACGCGGAAGAAACCTTCGCCGTAGGAATCGACCTCGAAGCGCCGTTGTGGTGGCACCCGCGGGATATCTTCGTACACCACTGTCAGCAACACCACTTGCTCGTGCAACACCTGGTTATGCAGCAGGTTGTGCAACAACGCGTGGGGCACCGCATCCGCCCGCGCTGTCAGAAACACGGCGGTGCCCTGAACTCGATGGGGCGGTTGTACGGCAATGCTGCTGATGAAGATCGGCAGCGGCAATCCACCCTCATCGATGCGCTCGACCAGCAACTGCTTGCCGCGCTTCCAGGTAGTCATCAACACAAACAGCACAATACCGGCGATCACCGGGAACGCCCCGCCCTGGACGATTTTCGGCACGTTGGCGGCAAAGTACAGGCCGTCCACCAGCAGGAAACCGAGCAGCACCGGAACGGCGAGAAGCGGTGGCCATTTCCACAACAGCAATATCACTGCCGCCACCAGGATGGTGGTCATCAGCATGGTCCCGGTCACCGCCACACCATAGGCCGAGGCCAGGGCTCCGGAGGATTCGAAACCAATCACCAACAGGATCACGCCGACCATCAGCGCCCAGTTCACCGCGCCAATGTAGATCTGGCCCTGTTCGGCGCTGGAAGTGTGTCGGATGTGCATGCGCGGGATGTAACCGAGCTGGATCGCCTGACGGGTCAGGGAGAACGCACCGGAAATCACCGCTTGCGAGGCAATTACCGTGGCTAGCGTCGACAGGCCAACCAGCGGAATCAACGCCCAGCTCGGTGCCAGCAGATAGAACGGGTTGCGAGCCGCTTCCGGATCACCCAGCAGTAGCGCGCCCTGGCCGAAGTAGTTCAACACCAGCGCCGGCAGTACAAGGATGAACCACGCACGTGCAATCGGCTTGCGGCCGAAGTGGCCCATGTCTGCGTACAGCGCTTCAGCGCCCGTCAGCGCCAACACCACAGCGCCGAGGATCGTCACGCCCATACCCGGATGGCTCATGAAGAAGCGGACGCCCCACACCGGGTTCATCGCTTCCAGGACTTCCGGATGCTGGCTGATGCCATAGACGCCCAATGCACCCAGCACAAGGAACCAGGTGACCATGATCGGCCCGAACAGAATGCCGATGCGTGCGGTCCCGTGACTCTGAATCAGAAACAGCGCGACCAGCACCACCAGCGACAATGGCACCACCCAATGGTCGATGCCTTCGAATGCCAGCCCCAGGCCTTCAATCGCCGACAGTACGGAGATCGCCGGGGTGATCATGCTGTCGCCATAGAACAACGCTGCGCCGATCAGTCCGCAGACCACCAGCAGCGTGCGCAATTTGGCATGCCCCGCCGCCGCCCGCCGGGCCAGTGCGGTCAAGGCCATGATCCCGCCTTCGCCCTGGTTGTCGGCGCGCAGTACAAACATCATGTACTTGATCGACACGACCCAGATCAGCGACCAGAAAATGAGTGCCAGAATCCCCAGCACCCCGTCATGGTTGACCGGCACGCCATAGCCTCCGGAAAACACTTCCTTGAGGGTGTACAACGGACTGGTGCCGATATCGCCATAAACCACCCCGACTGCCGCGACCAGCATGCCGATCGGCTTGACCGCCGAATGCTCGGCACCTGCAGCCTGACTACTTGCCTGACCCATCCACCACTCCTACTTCTCAGACCCGGGCTTCTTTGAAAGAAGCACTATGCTTTGTCGTGCAGCATGCGCTGTTTTACTTCACGTTACAGACGTTTTGTTGACTGTAAAAAATCAGTAAAGCGTAACGGCGCGAAGCATAGCGCAGCACTCGTCGTATTTCCCTGCATAAAGCTGGTCAAGTGAACGACTCATCGCTAGAATTGCGCACTTTTTGATCAGAGGCGCAGTTCAAGCGCCCGTCCGTCGGTTTTGCCCTGCCCGGCAAACGGCGTCACAAAATACCGAGGTTAGACATGTCCACCACTCCTGCGCCGGCCAATCCAAAGGTTGGCTTCGTATCCCTGGGTTGCCCCAAAGCACTGGTCGACTCCGAGCGCATCCTTACCCAGCTGCGCATGGAAGGCTATGACGTGGTGTCCACCTACCAGGACGCCGACGTCGTGGTAGTCAACACGTGCGGCTTCATCGATTCGGCCAAGGCCGAGTCCCTGGAAGTGATCGGCGAAGCCATCAAGGAAAACGGCAAGGTCATCGTGACCGGCTGCATGGGCGTCGAAGAAGGCAACATTCGCAACGTACACCCGAGCGTGCTGGCCGTGACCGGTCCGCAGCAGTACGAGCAAGTGATCAACGCCGTGCACGAAGTCGTGCCGCCACGCCAGGACCACAACCCTCTGATCGACCTGGTGCCGCCGCAAGGCATCAAGCTGACCCCGCGCCACTACGCCTACCTGAAGATTTCCGAAGGCTGCAACCACAGCTGCAGCTTCTGCATCATCCCGTCGATGCGCGGCAAACTGGTCAGCCGTCCGGTGGGCGATGTGCTCGACGAAGCCCAGCGCCTGGTCAAGTCCGGCGTCAAAGAGCTGCTGGTGATCTCCCAGGACACCAGCGCCTACGGCGTCGACGTGAAGTACCGCACCGGTTTCTGGAACGGCGCGCCGGTGAAAACCCGCATGACCGAACTCTGCGAAGCCCTGAGCACTCTCGGTGTCTGGGTTCGCCTGCACTACGTTTACCCGTACCCACACGTTGACGAACTGATCCCGTTGATGGCCGCCGGCAAGATCCTGCCGTACCTGGACATCCCGTTCCAGCACGCCAGTCCGAAAGTGCTGAAGTCGATGAAACGCCCGGCCTTCGAAGACAAGACCCTGGCGCGGATCAAGAACTGGCGCGAAATCTGCCCAGACCTGATCATCCGTTCGACCTTCATCGTCGGCTTCCCGGGCGAGACCGAAGAAGACTTCCAGTACCTGCTGAACTGGCTGACCGAAGCACAGCTCGACCGCGTCGGCTGCTTCCAGTACTCGCCGGTAGAAGGCGCACCGGCCAATGACCTGGACCTGGAAGTCGTCCCGGACGACGTCAAGCAGGACCGTTGGGAGCGCTTCATGGCGCACCAGCAAGCCATCAGCTCGGCGCGCCTGCAAATGCGCATCGGCCGTGAAATCGAAGTGCTGGTCGATGAAGTCGACGAGCAAGGCGCGGTCGGCCGCTGCTTCTTCGATGCCCCGGAAATCGACGGCAACGTATTCATCGACAACGGCAGCAACCTGAAGCCGGGCGACAAGGTCTGGTGCAAAGTGACCGACGCCGACGAATACGATCTGTGGGCTGAACAGATCTAAACGCAAAAAATACGCAAAGCCCCGCTCTCCTGACGAGATGCGGGGCTTTTTTACGGCTATTGTTTGAGGTTGAAAGGATTCCTATCAACCACTGCACAAGAGGCAGACGGGCATGCGTCAGCATTCGGTCATCCACACGCCGAAACTCGGCGACTACGAAGAATTGACCCGGGTCTGGGAGGCCTCGGTCCGCGCCACCCATGATTTTCTGCCGGACAGCTACATCGAACTGCTGAAGAACCTGGTGCTGACCCGCTACCTCGACTCGGTGATGCTGATCTGCACCAAGGATTCGAGCCAGCGCATCACCGGGTTCGCCGGCGTTGCGGCCGGCAAGATCGAAATGCTCTTCATCGACCCGGACCATCGCGGCCAGGGCCTGGGCAAGAAATTGCTGCGCTATGCCCTGGAACACCTGAACGCCTGCGAACTGGACGTCAACGAACAGAACCCGCAAGCCCTCGGCTTTTACTTCAAGCAGGGCTTCGAGGTCATCGGTCGCTCGGAGGTCGATGGCATGGGGCAGCCGTATCCGTTGTTGCACATGCGGATGCGTCAGGATGAAAAACTCACGCGCAATGGCTGATACACCATAAAACCAAAAACATGTATTGAAATGGAACCGGGATTAACCGGCGCCAGGCAGGTACAATGCCCACCCCCTTTTTGTTACGGCCCTGACATGACTGACCCGATTCGTCTCTCCAAACGCCTCATCGAACTCGTCGGCTGTTCCCGTCGGGAGGCTGAGCTGTTCATCGAGGGCGGCTGGGTCACCGTCGACGGTGTGGTCATCGACGAGCCGCAATTCAAGGTCGACACCCAGAAAGTCGAGCTTGATCCCGAAGCCAAGGCCACCGCGCCGGAACCGGTGACCCTGCTGCTCAACGTGCCCGCCGGCATGGATGCAGACACCGCCATGGCCACCCTCGGCGCCGAGACCCTGAGCGAAGAGCACCGCTACGGCAAGCGCCCGTTGCGCGGGCACTTCCTGCGCCTGACCGCCAGCACCGACCTGCAGGCCAACGCCAGCGGTCTGCTGGTGTTCACCCAGGACTGGAAAATCCTGCGCAAACTCACCGCCGACTCCAGCAAGATCGAGCAAGAGTATGTGGTCGAGGTTGAAGGCGAGATGGTGGCCCACGGCCTGAACCGCCTGAATCACGGCCTGACCTACAAGGGCAAAGAGTTGCCGGCGGTCAAGGCCAGCTGGCAGAACGAGAACCGCCTGCGCTTTGCCATGAAGAACCCGCAGCCGGGCATCATCGCCCTGCTTTGCCAGGCGGTCGGCCTCAAGGTCATCGCCATCCGTCGCATCCGCATCGGCGGCGTGTCCATCGGCAAAGTGCCGGTGGGGCAATGGCGCTACCTGTCCGGCAAAGAGAAGTTCTAAGGCTTTTCTCGCCGCCATACATTTCGGCGCCGCGCCTGGCCGCGACGCCCACAGCTGAATATCAGGACTGCCCACATGATTCATAACGACGTACTGCGCAGCGTGCGCTACATGCTCGACATCAGCGACAAGAAAGTCATCGAGATCATCAAGCTCGGCGACATGGACGTGACCCTGCCGGACCTGCTGACCTACCTCGACAAGAAAGAGGAAGACGAGGAAGGTTTCGTACGCTGCCCGGACGAAGTCATGGCGCACTTTCTCGACGGCCTGGTGGTCTTCAAGCGCGGCAAGGACGAAAGCCGTCCGCCGCAGCCGATCGAAGTGCCGGTGACCAACAACATCATCCTGAAAAAGCTACGGGTGGCGTTCGAGCTCAAAGAAGACGACATGCACGCGATCCTCAAGGCCGCCGAGTTCCCGGTGTCCAAGCCTGAGCTGAGCGCGCTGTTCCGCAAGTTCGGCCACACCAACTATCGCCCGTGCGGCGACCAGCTGCTGCGCAACTTCCTCAAGGGCCTGACCTTGCGCGTTCGCCCGCAATAAACGCCCGCTGGCCTTGAACGGCATGCATGCAGTTCAAGGCCGGGCCATATGGCCCCCCATTCCGCACAAAAATAGTGGCTCCGCTTCTGGCGGCTGACGACTAGGGTTTAAAGACCTCAGTTCTGAAGGATTCGCCATGCATCCCTACTTTTCCCTGCAAGGCCGCACCGCCCTGGTGACCGGCGGCACCCGTGGTATCGGCAAGATGATCGCCAAGGCCTACGTCGAGGCTGGCGCCATCGTGTACGTCTGTGCGCGCGACGTCGAAGCCTGTCTGCAAACCGCTGACGAACTCGGTGCACTTGGCCGCTGCCACGCCATCGCGGCCAACCTCGCCACCGAAGAGGGCGTCCTGCAACTGGCCACCCGCCTGGGCGAGCAGATCACTCATCTGGACATCCTGGTGAACAATGCCGGCACCACCTGGGGCGCACCGCTGGAGAGCTACCCGATCAAGGGCTGGGAGAAGGTCATGCAGCTCAATGTGACCTCGGTGTTCAACTGCATCCAGCAGTTCCTGCCCCTGCTGCGCAAGGCCGGCTCCGAAGCGAATCCGGCGCGGATCATCAACATCGGATCGGTGGCCGGGATTTCCTCCTTCGGCGAGCAAGCGTATGCCTACGGGCCGAGCAAGGCTGCGTTGCACCAACTGTCGAGGATTCTGGCACGAGAACTGGTCAGCCAGCACATCAACGTCAATGTGATCGCCCCGGGGCGTTTTCCGAGCAAGATGACCCAGCACATTGGCAGTGATGAACAGGCATTGGCCGAGGATACGGCGCAGATCCCGATGAAGCGTTGGGGCCGCGAGGAAGAGATGGCGGCGTTGGCGATCAGTCTGGCGAGTACCGCAGGGGCCTACATGACCGGGAATATCATTCCGCTGGATGGCGGGTTCAGTCTCTAGATCGGCGGTGCGGCCATCGCGGGCAAGCCACGCTCCCACAGGGTTCTCGAGCGCACACAGAACTTGTGCCCGCCACAAAACCTGTGGGAGCGTGGCTTGCCCGCGATGACGGACTTACAGGCGCCACCGGGCCAAAGGCCGTGTGGGTTATCATGCCTGCCTTAATTCCGCCTCGACCCCAAACCATGACCTACAGCGTTTCCCCCATCGGCTTCGTGCACTCCTGCTTCAAGGAGAAGTTCGCCATTCCGCGCCAACCCCAACTGGCCCCGGCTGCCCGTGGGGTGCTGGAACTGGTGGCGCCATTCGATCAAGGGGACGCGGTGCAGGGCCTGGAGCAGGTCAGCCACGTGTGGCTGCTGTTCCTGTTCCACCAGGCCCTGGAGGAAAAGCCTCGCCTGAAGGTCCGCCCCCCTCGCCTCGGCGGCAATAAATCCATGGGCGTGTTCGCCACCCGCGCCACCCACCGCCCCAATGGCATCGGGCAGTCAGTGGTGAAACTGGACAAGGTCGAAGCCGGCCGGCTGTGGATCTCGGGCATCGATCTGCTGGATGGCACGCCGATTCTCGATATCAAACCCTACGTGCCCTACGCCGACATCATCGACACAGCCGCCAACAGCATCGCCAGCGCTGCGCCGCAACTGATTCCCGTGCAGTGGACGGACACAGCGCTGCAACAGGCTCACGAGCATGCCCAGCGCCTTGCAGAGCCTTTGGTCGAGTTGATCGAGCAATGCCTGGCGCAAGATCCGCGCCCAGCCTATCAAACGCCTGCACCGGAGCGGGAGTACGGCGCGCAGTTTTGGGATGTCGATGTGCGTTGGCACTATCCGACACCGGAGCTGATCCGCATCCTTGAAGTTATCCCGGCAGCCAACACGTAGGAGCTGCCGCAGGCTGCGATCTTTTGACTTTGATGTCAGATCAAAAGATCGCAGCCTTCGGCAGCTCCTACAGGAAAGCAAAAAGCCCGCGTTGCCTTGAGGCAACGCGGGCTTTTCAGTGTTGCGCGCTTCTTACTTCTCGACGAACGCACGCTCGATCAGGTAGTCACCCGGCTCGCGCATCCGCGGCGAAACCTTCAGGCCGAAGCTGTTCAGCACTTCGCTGGTCTCGTCGAGCATGCTCGGGCTGCCGCACAGCATGGCGCGGTCGTCCTGCGGGTTGATCGGTGGCAGACCGATGTCGCTGAACAGCTTGCCGCTGCGCATCAGGTCGGTCAGGCGACCTTCGTTCTCGAACGGCTCGCGGGTCACGGTCGGGTAGTAGATCAACTTGTCACGCAGCGCATCACCGAAGAACTCGTTCTGCGGCAGGTGCTCGGTGATGAACTCACGGTAAGCGACTTCGTTGACGTAACGCACGCCGTGGCACAGGATCACTTTTTCGAAACGCTCGTAGGTTTCCGGGTCCTGGATGACGCTCATGAACGGCGCCAGGCCGGTACCGGTGCTGAGCAGGTACAAATGTTTGCCAGGCTTCAGGTCATCCAGTACCAGCGTGCCGGTAGGCTTCTTGCTGATGATGATCTCGTCGCCTTCCTTCAGATGCTGCAACTGCGAAGTCAGCGGACCATCAGGCACCTTGATGCTGAAGAACTCGAGATGCTCTTCCCAGTTCGGGCTGGCAATCGAGTAAGCGCGCATAAGCGGGCGGCCGTTGGGCTGCTGCAGGCCGATCATCACGAACTGACCGTTCTCGAAGCGCAGGCCCGGATCACGGGTGCACTTGAAGCTGAACAGAGTGTCGTTCCAGTGGTGAACACTGAGGACACGCTCGTGGTTCATGTTGCTCATGTACGTGGGACTCCTGGAGATTTTGCCTGCGCCAGTGATATGCGCAATTGCATCGCATTCTAAAGGCAGAGACAATATCTGTTAAATGGATTATTAAGATAAGGGTTATCGGTTATATCGATATGCGATTTACTCTCCGTCAACTTCAAGTATTCGTCGCCGTCGCCCAGCAGGAAAGTGTGTCCCGTGCCGCGGGCCTGCTCAACCTCTCACAATCGGCGGCGAGCACCTCGATCACCGAACTGGAGCGCCAGTGCAGCTGCCAGTTGTTCGACCGTGCCGGTAAACGGTTGAGCCTGAACGCCCTCGGAAAACAACTGTTGCCGCAAGCGGTGGCGCTGTTGGACCAGGCCAAGGAAATCGAAGACCTGCTCAACGGCAAGTCCGGTTTCGGCTCACTGGCCGTGGGCGCGACCCTGACCATCGGCAATTACCTGGCCACATTGTTGATCGGCAGCTTCATGCAGCGTCACCCGGAAAGCCAGGTGAAGCTGCATGTGCAGAACACTGCCAATATCGTGCAACAAGTGGCCCACTATGAAATTGATCTGGGTCTAATCGAAGGCGACTGCAGCCACCCGGACATCGAAGTGCAAAGCTGGGTCGAGGACGAACTGGTGGTGTTTTGCGCCCCCCAGCATCCGCTGGCCAAGCGCGGCACGGCCACCATGGACGAGTTGAGCCACGAAGCCTGGATCTTGCGCGAACAGGGCTCGGGCACGCGGTTGACCTTCGATCAAGCCATGCGCCATCACCGCACTTCGTTAAACATCCGCCTCGAGCTTGAACACACCGAAGCGATCAAACGCGCAGTGGAATCAGGTTTGGGGATTGGCTGCATTTCCAGGCTGGCTTTGCGCGACGCATTTCGCCGCGGCAGCCTGGTGCCTGTCGAGACGCCGGATCTGGATCTGGCGCGACAGTTTTATTTCATCTGGCATAAACAGAAATATCAGACCTCGGCGATGCGCGAGTTCCTCGATCTGTGCCGCGCCTTCACCGCCGGGGTCCAGCGCAGCGACGAGATCGTGCTGCCGACGATCGCTTAGAGCAGAATCACCGCCCACACCAGGGCAATCATGCTCAATGCCACGAACTGGGCGGCACTGCCCATGTCCTTGGCATTCTTGGACAGCGGGTGCCGCTCAAGGGAAATGCGGTCGATGGCCGCTTCCACTGCCGAGTTGAGCAACTCGACGATCAACGCCAACAGGCATACCGCGATCAACAACGCCCGTTCGACCCGGCTGACATTCAGGAAGAACGACAAAGGAATCAGGATGACGTTGAGCAATACCAATTGCCGAAAGGCGGCTTCACCGGTGAAGGCTGCGCGCAGGCCGTCCAGCGAATAACCGGAAGCATTGAGAATACGTTTCAGGCCGGTCTGGCCTTTGAAAGGTGACATAGAGTGGGCAACTGGCAAAAAAGAAGTGAGAAAGCTAGTTCAACCAAAGTCAAAAAAGCGTGAATTTGCCAGCCTTTAATGGCTGGAAATTGACTCAAGTTGTTGCAAGAGCAGCGCGGCCTGGGTCCGGGTCCGCACATTCAGTTTACGGAAAATCGCGGTCACGTGCGCCTTGATAGTCGCCTCGGAAACGCTCAGCTCGTAGGCGATCTGCTTGTTCAGCAAGCCTTCGCAGACCATGGTCAGCACACGGAACTGTTGCGGGGTGAGGCTGGCAAGCCCTTCGCTGGCCGCCTTGGCCTCATCCGAGACGCTGACCGCTTCGAACGCCTGCGGCGGCCAGAACACGTCGCCATCGAGGACCGCACGCACGGCTTTCTGAATCACGCTCAAGTCGCTGGATTTGGGAATGAAGCCACTGGCACCGAATTCACGAGACTTGACCATGATGGTCGGCTCTTCCTGGGCCGAGACCATGACCACCGGAATCTGCGGGTACTGCCCGCGCAGCAGGACCAGCCCGGAAAAACCGTAGGCCCCCGGCATGTTCAGGTCCAGCAGCACCAGATCCCAGTCGGACTTTTCGGTCAGGCGAACTTCCAGTTCGGCGATGCTCGCCACTTCCACCAGACGCACATCCGGGCCAAGGCCCAGGGTCAGCGCTTGATGCAAGGCACTACGAAAAAGTGGGTGGTCATCGGCAATCAGGATTTCGTATGTGGCCATTTTTCAAATGATCCTGTTTTTCATGGGACGCCCGATGCATTCGGACCTCGCCAAAGCAAGTCAAGACACAGCCACGGAGCTGCACTGACAAGGCACGCTCAACGCAAAAAACGGCGTCGAAAATTCCGGTCGCACCCTAATCGGCGCCAAGCATGCCCAGCGAAGCCGGGGTGGTCAAGCAGCATGGCCGGTACACTTTATTGCAGTATGCGCGACAATCAGTCCATCAATGGGGTGACCGACCGGACATAGGGCATCAACTCGGCGTGCGCCGGGGTCGAAACGTTCATGTCCAACTGGTGTTTGGCGTCGAGGTAATGCTGGCTGAACACATCGAAATAGGCATCCAGCGCCGATGCCGCGGCGACATCGCCTGCAAGGTCGAGGCATAGCGCCGCCACTTCCGCGGTGCACAGATGCTCGCTGCGGGTCGAGCGGCGCAACCGGTAGCGGGAGAGTTTCTCCGGCAGCAGGCTGAGGATCGGCAGTCGGTCGAAATAGGGGCTCTTGCGAAAGATCTTTCGCGCTTCGGTCCAGGTCGCATCCAACAGAATGAACAGCGGGCGCTTCGTGCCATCGACGTCCACAGTGTTTGTCACGCGTTCAGGTTCGACGTACTCCCCCGGGAACACCAGGTAAGGCTGCCATTGCGGGTCGGACAACAGCGCCAGCAACTTCGGATCGGTCTCGGTACGGGACCAGATGAAGGCATGGTTGTCAGGCACCACGTCGGCGATCAGCCAACCGGTGTTGCTCGGTTTGAACACTTCCTTGTTGGTCATAATCAGGCAAACGCCGGAGCGGGTAGCGACCTGCGGGCGCCATGCGCACAGGCAGTGGCTCTCGATCACCCGGCAGTCACGGCAGCGCGTCGCGCGCCAGCCGCGGGCCTGAATCGGCTTGATGCCCTCCTCCTCACGCTGATCGCGCAAGCGGGCTACGGCATTCAAGGCAAAGCGCGCGGGGGTATGACTCATAGTGGGCAATGCCCACAGAGAAGGGAAATCGACACGAAAAACACTCGACAGGGTAAAAAGTGCCAGCAGTTTACCAGACCGCCCGGCGCAAGCCTGTACCGTCCAGCCCGCCTCCCCTATAATTCGCCGCCACTGAACGCACAGCCACGTGACGGGTCAAACCCCGCATCACTGAACCAGGAGAGTTTCATGCTGCGCCTTATCGTTCCTACCGCGGCCATTTTGCTGGCGTCGTCCTTCAACGCCCAGGCTGCGTCCTTGAAAGACACGGAACTGAACAAAATGCTGCAAAACGTCGCCACCCAGAGCAGCGTCGGCACTCCTCGAGCGATCAACGAAGACATTCTCGATCAAGGCTACACCGTTGAAGGCAAACAGCTGATCAACCACCTGAGCGTGCAGAGCAGCCACGCCGACAAGATGCGTGCAGACCCGAAAGCCGTGTACTTCCAGTTGGGCGCTTCTGTCTGCCGAAACGAAGGGTTTCGCAAGCTGATGGCCAAGGGCGCGATCATGCGTTACGACTTCACTGAGGTGAAGACCAACCGCCCGGTCGGCTCCGCAAGCTTCCAGGAGTCGGATTGCCTGCAACCGGCCAAGAAGAAAAAGTAATCACCTGGAATTGGCGCGCCGTTGTTCATCTTCGGCGCGCAGTTCTGCCAGCAGCGCCTGCAAGTAATGTGAACGACGCTCGCCACCGCGCAAACGTCGGCAGCACTCCTCTTCGAGACTCAAATGATGGGTCTCGGCTGATGACTTCAGCAATCGATACAGTTGCGTATCGATCTCCAGAACAACTCTGGCCATGGTTTCCCGCCTCCCTGCACTTCACTCATGTTTGAGTGATAAATCCTTGAATTGCTTGTACCGTGCGCCCTGCCGTTGACGCAAAGTTGTCGTGTGACGCCTGTAACTTAGTAAATCAGAGTGCAGCACATGCGACGCATGTTCAGACGAGCGGTGAAAGCACCTTGCAAATCATCAATAAGCGGTTGCCAGGAAAGACTTTGTGGCGCAATGATCAAGACAGCGCAATTCACTGTGAAGGCCTGGATTTCAGGATATCCACCTATACTTTTTCAAGGCCGGAAAGGGGCTGGCCGTCGATTGTCGTGTAGTGCGAACGTTTCTTTCATCCAAGGGAAAACAGAGCCTGTTTGGATGATCCGAGCCTTTCGGGTCAAGTAGGTCGCCCAGGCATGGGCCTGGGCAGACAGCGACACATGAAGTGTCGTGGCACCGACTTACGTTGTCGGGCCGAGGGTTCTGTGCAGAAGGAGAAGTTGAATGCCTTACCAACCGAATGACCTCCTGAGCCGTCACTTTGAAGAAAGCGGCCACGACCTCATCAGCAAGGTCGAAGAACAGCTCAAGCTGATTTCACCCAACAGCCCGAACATCCCGATCTACCGTGACATGATCCTGACCGTGCTGCGCATGGCCCAGGAAGACCACAATCGCTGGAATGCCAAAATCACCCTGCAAGCCCTGCGCGAACTGGAACAGGCTTTCCGCGTGCTCGAACAGTTCAAGGGGCGGCGCAAGGTCACTGTTTTCGGCTCGGCCCGTACCCCCATGGAACATCCGCTCTTCAACATGGCCCGGGAGCTCGGCGCCGCGCTGGCGCGCTCGGACATGATGGTGATCACTGGCGCCGGTGGCGGCATCATGGCCGCTGCGCATGAGGGCGCCGGCCTGACACACAGCCTGGGCTTCAACATCACCCTGCCCTTCGAACAGCATGCCAACCCCACTGTCGACGGCACGACCAACCTGCTGCCTTTCCACTTCTTCTTCACCCGCAAGCTGTTCTTCGTCAAGGAAGCCGACGCCCTGGTGCTGTGCCCGGGTGGCTTCGGTACGCTGGATGAGGCACTGGAAGTGCTGACACTGATCCAGACCGGCAAGAGTCCATTGGTACCCGTGGTGCTGCTCGACGCGCCGGGCGGCAAATTCTGGCAAGGCGCACTGGACTTCATTCACCAGCAACTGGAGGAAAACCACTACATCCTGCCCACTGACATGAAGCTGGTGAAACTGGTCTACAACGTCGAAGAAGCGGTAGAGCACATCAACCAGTTCTACAGCAACTTCCACTCCAGTCGCTGGCTCAAGCATCAGTTCCTGATTCGCATGAATCACACACTCAGCGACCACGCACTCGAACACATGCAGGAGGCTTTCGCCGACCTGTGCCTGAGTGATCATTTCCATCAGCGCGCGTACAGTGGCGAGGAACATGACGAAACCGAATTCAGCCATTTGGCGCGGCTGGTCTTCAACTTCAACGCCCGTAATCATGGTCGTCTGCGCGAGCTTGTGGACTTCATCAACCTGCCGGAAAACTGGGCACAATCAAAACCCCAGGTACAACAACGCACCCGGGAGCCGTCAAAGGTTTCGTGAGGTATAAAAAAACGGCCCGCTATCGAAATAGCGGGCCGTTTCAGTTCAATCGTCCATCCCTCGACCGCTGAACAGGCGGTTGATCATTTCCATGGAGTATCCCCTATACGCCAGGAACCTGCCTTGTTTGGCTCGCTCCCGGACGTCCGCCGGCAATTGCCCGGAGAACTTGCGCCGCCAGGTGTCGGCCAGTTGCTCCTGCCAGTCGATACCGCTCTCACGCAGGGCGAGTTCAATATCGGTGCGCTGCAGGCCGCGCTGACCCAACTCTTCACGAATGCGTAAAGGGCCATAACCGGAACGGGCGCGGTAGGAAACGAAGCTTTCGAGGTAACGGGTTTCGGACAACAACCCCTCTTCCGTCAATCGGTCGAGTGCTGTTTCGATCATTTCGGGAATGGCGCCGCGCTGACGCAGTTTACGCGTCAGCTCGACACGACCGTGCTCGCGTCGTGCGAGCAGGTCCATTGCGGTTCGCCGCACCGCGACGGGTGTATCGAGTACGGCGGTCATTGCTTCGATCAGATATCAGCGTCAGCCAGGTCGTCTACGGTCTCTTTGACCGCAGAAGCTTTGGCATCTGCTACCGATGACGGGGACAGCAGCTTGTCACGCAGTTGCTTCTCCAGCTTTGCCGCGACTTCCGGGTTATCCGCCAGGAACTTGGCCGAGTTGGCCTTGCCCTGACCGATCTTGGTGCCTTCATAGGCATACCAGGCGCCGGACTTCTCAACGAAACCGTGCAGAACACCCAGGTCGATCATCTCACCGTTGAGGTAGATGCCCTTGCCGTAAAGAATCTGGAACTCGGCCTGACGGAACGGCGAAGCCACCTTGTTCTTCACAACCTTGACGCGGGTTTCGCTACCGACGACCTCATCACCTTCCTTCACCGCGCCTGTACGACGGATGTCCAGACGAACCGATGCGTAGAACTTCAGTGCGTTACCACCGGTGGTGGTTTCCGGGCTACCGAACATCACGCCGATTTTCATACGGATCTGGTTGATGAAGATCACCAGGCAGTTGGCGTTCTTGATGTTACCGGTGATTTTACGCAGCGCCTGGGACATCAGACGGGCTTGCAGGCCCACGTGCATGTCACCCATTTCGCCTTCGATTTCAGCCTTTGGCACCAGCGCGGCCACGGAGTCGACGATGATCACGTCAACCGCGTTGGAACGCACCAGCATGTCGGTGATTTCCAGGGCCTGCTCGCCGGTGTCCGGCTGGGAAACCAGCAGGTCGTCGACGTTGACGCCCAGCTTGCCGGCGTACTCAGGATCGAGGGCGTGTTCGGCGTCGACGAATGCACAGGTCGCGCCGGCTTTTTGAGCCTGGGCGATCACGGACAAGGTCAGCGTGGTTTTACCGGAAGATTCAGGACCATAGATTTCAACGATACGGCCTTTTGGCAGGCCGCCGATGCCGAGAGCAATGTCCAGACCCAGAGAGCCAGTGGAGATGGCCGGGATCGCCTGACGGTCCTGATCGCCCATACGCATTACGGCACCCTTGCCGAATTGACGTTCGATCTGACCCAGGGCCGCAGCCAAGGCTTTCTTCTTGTTGTCGTCCATTAAAGTCCTCACGTAATCAATAAGGCCTGACGGCCAACACCTGTATAAGTAGCCAGTATTATTCCACAGCGATTCCGGATCGCCTACCCCTGATTTGAGATTTCTGCCGCGGCATACCGCAGCAGCCCCTCTAGCGCGGCCCTCACCGTTTGTCGGCGGACGTCATCACGATTACCCGGGAAGTGCTGCCGTTCACAGAACACCTGATCTCCAACGCCCCAGGCCAGCCATACCGTGCCAACCGGCTTGTTCGCCGTTCCCCCATCCGGACCGGCGATGCCACTGACCGCCACGGAGAAATACGCGCTGTTTTTCTTCTGCGCCCCCCGCACCATGGCCTCGACCACCTCGCGACTGACCGCACCCACGGTGGTGAACAACTCCACCGGGACATCCAGTTGCAGGGTTTTCTGCCGGTTGGAGTAGGTGACATAGCCGGCCTCGAACCAGGCCGAACTCCCGGGGATACGGGTGATTGCCTCGGCGATGCCGCCGCCGGTGCAGGACTCCGCCGTTGTGACGTGGGCATTGAGAACCTGCAGGCGTCTGCCGAGTTCGGCGGCGAGCTGGGTGATTTCGTTCACGGTCATCTCCTGATCGGGCGGGATGAGGTTAACCGTACACGAGCAGACCGCACTTGCAAGCGACAGGAGCGATCAAAATGTAAAGAACCAGAGGCTCTGGAAAAGGCCTGTCGGGGGAATCAATCTTCGACTTCACCGGACGGGCCATGACCGCCCCACATACGCCTGGCCACCCAACGTTCATACAACCCCAGAACTACTTCTGTCCCGGCCATCGCCGCTAAACAACCACCCGCACAGGCAGCCCAGATGGAAACATTGGCGGCGTGCAGCAGCATGATGACCGAGGCACCGCAGATCATGCTGGAGCCAGACCGCAGGCTCAGGCGCCGGACGAGGGGCCAACCACGAACGCCCTCTTTATCGGCACGCCACATTTCTCCGGTAACGCCACCGAGTATTGGCAGGCTGATGACCAGCCACAGAGGCATGTCCAGCAACGCATATTGCTCAACGGTCATTTCATGCCTCCTTGAGTGAACGGTCACATCGCGTTCTTGCCTGGACAGGCAAGCAGATTATGCATTGATGCATATTCAGTCAATGCATTAACGCATTTAAAAGATGAGCCAATGTTTTCAGCTCGCGAAAAAAAGCCCGCTCGGGAAGCAGGCTTTATCTGAACGCCGGGAGTGTTAGCGGGCGTACATGCCCCACCAGAAGACATGTCCCAGGATAACAATCGGCTCCTCCTGGACTTCCTGAAAGGTGTAATCTTCGTCCGGGTGCTCATCACGATTGAAGCTGCGCAGACGGATTCCGGACGGCAGGCGATACAGCTGTTTCACCCGCAATTGGCCGTTGTGATTGATTGCATAAAGGTCGCCGTCAACGATATCGCCAATGCCGCACTTGCCGGCATTGACCCCGACCGTGGCGCCGTCGCGCAGCACCGGCAACATGCTGTTGCCCCGCACTGTCACGCATTTTGCCTGGTCGAACTGCACACCGTTATGGCGCAGGCTTCGCTTTCCGAAGCGCAGGCTAGAGCGCTCGCTTTCTTCAATGACGAATCTTCCTGATCCTGCTGCCAATTCAACCTCGCGAAGAAAGGGGACCGACACCTCGTCGTCATCGACAGGGGTATCGTCATCCCACAGACTTATATCCTTGAGTTCCGAATGCACGGGAGCGCGCCCGGCATTAGCGGCAGACGAGACGTCCGCGCGACCACGTAACTGGTCGGTGCTCAAGGAGAAATACTCGGCGATCTTCGAAATATGTTTATCCGATGGATCGACGATCTTCCCGCTGAGAATGCGCGAGAGCGTGGATTGAGGCACGCCGGTACGACGGTGAAGCTCCGTAGGGGAGATCCCGTGCTGATCGAGCAATGCTCTTAATACGGTAGATACGTTGCGTTTATGCATAACCAACATACTGCTTGCTCTTCTCGAAGAAGACAATGTCGATTTGCATAATCGATGCATAACACGATTTTTGCATCGTAAAAGATGTCACCCGGCCGTGGTGCCTGCGTCGGGTAGACCGCCCATGGTAACCTTGCGCCCATCGCGGAAAAGCCCGGCCATTGCCCCGCTTTTGCCCCACCTCTTTCAACGAGCTTCCTGACAATCCGATGAATAAAGCCGTCTCTGACCTGTCCTCCCACACCCCGATGATGCAGCAGTACTGGCGCCTGAAAAACCAGCACCCCGACCAGTTGATGTTCTACCGCATGGGCGACTTCTACGAGATCTTCTATGAAGACGCGAAGAAGGCCGCCAAGTTGCTGGACATCACCCTGACGGCCCGCGGGCAGTCGGCCGGGCAGGCGATTCCGATGTGCGGGATTCCTTACCACGCCGCCGAGGGTTACCTGGCAAAACTGGTGAAGCTTGGCGAATCGGTGGTGATCTGCGAGCAGGTCGGCGATCCGGCCACCAGCAAAGGGCCGGTGGACCGGCAGGTGGTGCGCATCATCACCCCGGGAACGGTGAGTGACGAAGCACTGCTCGACGAGCGTCGGGACAACCTGATCGCCGCCGTCCTGGGCGATGAGCGCCTGTTCGGCCTGGCGGTGCTGGACATCACCAGCGGCAACTTCAGCGTGCTGGAAATCAAGGGTTGGGAAAATCTGTTGGCGGAACTGGAGCGGGTCAACCCGGTGGAACTACTGATCCCGGATGACTGGCCCAAGGACCTGCCGGCGGAAAAACGCCGTGGCGTGCGTCGCCGTGCGCCGTGGGATTTCGAGCGTGATTCGGCGCTCAAAAGCCTGTGCCAGCAATTCTCGACTCAGGATCTCAAGGGCTTTGGCTGCGAAAACCTGACTTTGGCCATCGGCGCCGCCGGTTGCCTGCTGGCCTACGCCAAGGAAACCCAGCGCACTGCCCTGCCCCATTTGCGCAGCCTGCGTCATGAACGCCTGGACGACACCGTGGTGCTCGATGGCGCCAGCCGTCGCAACCTGGAGCTCGACACCAACCTGGCCGGGGGGCGCGACAACACCCTGCAATCGGTGGTGGACCGCTGCCAGACCGCCATGGGCAGCCGCTTGCTGACCCGCTGGCTAAATCGCCCGTTGCGCGATTTGACCGTGCTGTTGGCGCGCCAGACTTCGATCACTTGCCTGCTCGACGGTTACCGCTTCGAAGGGCTGCAACCGCAGCTCAAGGAAATCGGCGACATCGAGCGGATTCTTGCGCGGATCGGCCTGCGCAATGCCCGTCCCCGCGACCTCGCCCGCTTGCGTGACGCCCTGGGCGCACTGCCGGAACTGCAAGTGGCAATGACGGAGCTCGAAGCCCCGCACCTCCAGCAACTCGCCACCATCACCAGCACCTACCCGGAACTGGCGGCACTCCTGGAAAAAGCCATCATCGACAACCCGCCCGCAGTCATTCGTGACGGCGGCGTGCTGAAAACCGGCTACGACAGCGAACTCGACGAACTGCAGTCGCTGAGCGAAAACGCCGGGCAATTCCTGATCGACCTCGAGGCACGGGAGAAGGCTCGCACCGGCCTGTCGCACCTGAAGGTCGGTTACAACCGCATCCACGGTTACTTCATCGAGCTGCCAAGCAAGCAGGCGGAATCGGCACCGGCCGACTACATTCGCCGCCAGACGCTCAAAGGCGCCGAGCGTTTCATTACGCCGGAACTCAAGGCGTTCGAAGACAAGGCACTGTCAGCCAAGAGTCGCGCCCTGGCCCGCGAGAAGATGCTGTACGAAGCACTGCTCGAGGACCTGATCAGCCAGCTGCCACCGCTGCAGGACACTGCCGGCGCCTTGGCCGAGCTGGACGTTTTGAGCAACCTGGCCGAACGTGCACTGAACCTCGACCTGAACTGCCCACGCTTCGTCAGCGAACCCTGCATGCGCATCACCCAGGGTCGCCACCCGGTGGTCGAACAAGTGCTGACCACGCCGTTCGTGGCCAACGACCTGAGCCTGGACGACAACACCCGCATGCTGGTGATCACCGGTCCGAACATGGGCGGTAAATCCACCTACATGCGTCAGACCGCCTTGATCGTGCTCTTGGCGCACATCGGCAGCTTCGTGCCGGCAGCGAGCTGCGAATTGTCGCTGGTGGACCGCATCTTCACCCGAATCGGTTCCAGCGATGACCTGGCCGGCGGGCGTTCGACCTTCATGGTGGAAATGAGCGAAACCGCGAACATTCTGCACAACGCCACTGAGCGCAGCCTGGTGCTGATGGACGAAGTCGGACGTGGCACCAGCACCTTCGACGGTCTGTCCCTGGCATGGGCGGCGGCCGAGCGCCTGGCGCATCTGCGTGCCTACACGCTGTTCGCCACCCACTACTTTGAACTGACCGTCCTGCCGGAAGCCCAGCCGCTGGTGGCCAACGTGCACCTCAATGCCACCGAGCACAATGAACGCATCGTGTTCCTGCACCACGTGCTGCCCGGGCCGGCCAGCCAGAGCTATGGCCTGGCCGTTGCGCAACTGGCAGGCGTACCGAGCGAGGTCATTACCCGTGCTCGCGAGCATCTGAGCCGCCTGGAAGACACCGCCCTGCCCCATGAAACACCGGCACCGGCCAAAGGCAAACCGGCAGCACCGCAGCAAAGCGATCTGTTCGCCAGCCTGCCGCACCCGGTGCTGGATGACCTGGCCAAGCTCGACCTGGACGACATGACACCACGTCGTGCTCTCGAAATGCTCTATACACTAAAGACACGGATCTAACGCAGCGGCTTGCAAGCTGTTAGAATCTCGCGCGGTTTGGGATGCTGCTGGCTAATAGCCTGGCCAGCAGACTATCGCTCCCGAACCTGGCGACCCCTACGAGAAGGGGCGCAGCAAGCCGCGCCTGAGGAGAAAATTAGAAATGACCTTCGTCGTCACCGACAACTGCATCAAGTGCAAGTACACCGACTGCGTAGAAGTCTGTCCGGTGGACTGCTTTTACGAAGGCCCGAATTTCCTGGTGATTCACCCGGATGAGTGCATCGATTGCGCGCTGTGCGAACCTGAATGCCCTGCCGTGGCTATCTTCTCCGAAGATGAGGTTCCGGCCGGCATGGAGAACTTTATCGAGCTGAACGCTGAGTTGGCCGATATCTGGCCGAACATCACCGAGAAGAAAGAATCGTTGCCTGATGCAGAAGAGTTTGATCGCGTCATCAACAAATCTGTTGGCAACAAGCTCAAAGACCTCGAACGCTGATTACCCCCGCGTTCCTGTAAAAGGCCCCAAAAGGGCCTTTTTGCTTTTTTGCAGGCAAAAAAAGGGGCGGTTTGACCCGCCCACATTTTTTCCCTATTCCCTGTGTTCCTTTTCATCGTCCTGATGAATCGCGTCCTGCGATATCCATATCCCTCATCCTTGAAGGACGTGTCTGTCCGTCGACACAACCTGAATACTAGAGCTTTCCCCTGCGGGATCAATCGCCCCTTGGTGCGAATTCCAACTGTCACACATCATTAATAATAAAAAATAGCTATATAAATCAAAAAGATAGAGGCAAATAGCGCTCAACATAGGCGACTGCCAGAGTGTAAAAATAACGAACACTTACGCAAGAGTAAGCCAAGGCTTACAGCACGAAACCAAAATCCCGAGGGGGATTCGATCCCCAGACCAGACAATAAAAAACCCCGAGCCGGTCGGGGTTTTTCGTGCCATCGCAGTGAGCGCCTTATTGGAACAGCGACTCGCTCGACAGACCATTTTTTTCCAGGATCTCGCGCAGCCGCTTCAAGCCTTCCACCTGAATCTGTCTGACCCGTTCCCGGGTCAGGCCGATTTCCAGGCCTACGTCTTCAAGGGTGCTGCTTTCATGACCGCGCAAGCCGAAGCGGCGTACAACCACTTCACGTTGCTTGTCGGTCAGTTCCGAAAGCCATTGATCGATGCTCTGGGACAGGTCGTCGTCCTGCAACAGTTCACATGGATCGGTTGGACGGTCGTCAGTCAGGGTATCCAGCAGGGTTTTATCCGAATCCGGACCCAGCGAGACGTCGACCGAAGAAACCCGTTCGTTAAGGCCGAGCATGCGCTTGACCTCTCCCACCGGTTTTTCCAGCAGGTTGGCGATTTCTTCGGGTGAGGGTTCATGGTCGAGTTTTTGCGTCAGCTCCCGCGCGGCCCGCAGGTACACATTCAGCTCCTTGACCACATGGATCGGCAGCCGGATGGTCCGGGTCTGATTCATGATTGCGCGTTCGATGGTCTGGCGAATCCACCAGGTCGCGTAGGTCGAGAAGCGGAAACCGCGTTCCGGATCGAACTTCTCCACCGCCCGGATCAAGCCGAGGTTGCCCTCTTCGATCAGGTCCAGCAGCGACAGCCCACGATTGACGTAGCGTCGGGCGATTTTCACCACCAGCCGCAGGTTACTTTCAATCATGCGTTTGCGCCCGGCCGGATCGCCACTTTGCGACAGGCGCGCAAAATGAACTTCTTCTTCGGGTGATAGCAGGGGAGAGAAACCAATTTCATTGAGATACAGCTGCGTGGCATCAAGTGCCCGCGTGTAGTCAATGTACTTGTGCTGTTTCAAGGATGCGGAGTGTTTGGATTTGGCACGAACGGAAGGTGGAGCCGCCCCTTCATCATTCGACATCGAATCCGTATCGATGCTGCTCTCCATCAGGAGAACCTCATCGTCGATGTCAAACTCCGGCACTTCTTTACTGAGAGCCATTGTTATAGTCCTTTGGTGAGTTCGACCTCAAGCTCAAGCGGCGCCTTTCTCCCTGGCAACGCTGGAGCCTGTCCCCTCTACGCGACGGAACAGGCTGGTAAGCGATCAACGACGTGGCAGGAATTGCAGCGGATCTACAGGTTTACCTTGGCGGCGAATCTCAAAATGCAGTTTCACCCGGTCTGTACCCGTTGACCCCATTTCGGCAATTGTCTGTCCGACCTTGACCTGCTGCCCCTCCCGAACCAACAGCCTGCGGTTATGTCCGTAGGCGCTTACGTAGGTTTCACTGTGTTTGATGATTACTAGTTCGCCGTAGCCCCTTAAGCCACTCCCGGCGTATACCACCGTCCCATCAGACGCAGCTAAAACAGGCTGTCCCAAATCTCCGGCGATATCAATTCCTTTATTCAAACTACCGTTTGAAGAGAATTTTCCAATCAGAATGCCATTAGATGGCCATCCCCAGCCGGTCGGGGCTGGCCCGGGAGGGGGCAATGGATCGGCTGCAGGCTTGCTCGCGACGGACGGTACAACCGTCGTTGTGCTGGTGGTCGTACCGTTTGCCGAACGACGGATGATCGTGGTTGTACTCGACGATGAAGGCGTTGAACTGGACGAACTGACCACCGCCGTCGACGTTGAATCGGTACGACCATCAAAGCGAATCGTCTGACCCGGACGGATGGTGTAAGGCGCAGGAATGTTGTTGCGTGCCGCCAGGGCCTTGTAGTCCCAACCGTAACGGAAGGCGATGGAGAACAGGGTGTCCTTGGGCCGAACGACGTATTGTCCGGTGGTCACGACCGGACGCTGGGGTGCAGCGTTGTTGCGGTCGACGACACGAACATCGCTGGATTTGTTGCTGGAACAACCGACCAGCAACGTGCTCAAGACAAGGCCAGTCACCAGGCGCTGAAAGCTCGTTTTACTCATACGCTGCGCAATGACTGTGAGACTCACCCGCCGCTCCCTCTGTGGTGGCTGAAAATGTGAAATACCGGAGTCCGGTAATGAACTGTCGCAAGTATAACGGGCTGTGCACGCTTTACCTTTAATGTAGCGAATCGGTGTCGCGCACACGTTTGCTGCCTGACGATGAATCCCGTTTAACACAACGATGCCGCTGTAAGACAAAGGCAATCGAAGAGAATTCAGCGTGCCGAAACAAATGCTCAGGCCAGTGGCCCATTGAGCAATGGCACAAAGCGCACAGCCCCCAGGACATGCCTGGAAAAACCTTGTTCCTCGCGGATGATCAGCATCAATTGCTGGACTTCGCCGGCCCCGACCGGGATCACCATTCGGCCTCCCGGCGCTAACTGATCAAGCAGTGCCTGGGGCACATCGGTCGCCACTGCGGTGACGATAATCCCGTTGTACGGCGCCAGAGCCGGCCAGCCTTCCCAGCCATCGCCCCAGCGGAACACCACGTTGCGCAGGTTCAGTTCGACCAGGCGTTCCTTTGCCCGATCCTGCAGAACCTTGATGCGCTCGACCGAGAACACACGCTCGACCAGTTGCGACAGCACCGCCGTCTGATAACCCGACCCGGTGCCGATCTCCAGCACCTTGTCGAGGGGGCCGGCCTCCAGCAGCAGCTCGCTCATGCGCGCCACCATATAAGGCTGGGAGATGGTCTGGTTGTTGCCAATCGGCAGCGCGGTGTCTTCATAGGCACGGTGTGCCAGCGCTTCGTCGACGAACAGGTGGCGCGGGGTCCGGCGAATGACCTCCAGTACCCTCGCGTTGGAGATGCCTTCTTCGTACAGGCGCTGGATCAGCCGCTCCCGGGTTCGCTGGGAGGTCATGCCGATGCCGCGACGCAGCATATCGTCTTGTTCGCGACCCATCAGCGCAGCCCCTCCAGCCAGCCGTCCAGACTTCTGAAGGCATCATTGAAGGTGCGATCCAGTTGCAGCGGCGTGATCGAAACATAACCCTGCATCACCGCATGGAAATCGGTACCCGGGCCACCATCTTCGGCATCCCCGGCCGCGGCGATCCAGTAACCGGACTTGCCCCGCGGATCGACCACTTTAATCGGTGCCGCGGCCCGGGCGCGATGGCCCAGGCGAGTCAGCTGGATACCGCGGATACGGTCCAGCGGCAAATTGGGAATGTTCACATTCAGTACCGTACGCGGTGGCAGCACCAGGTCAGCATGGGCTTCAACCAGTTTGCGCGCGAAATGGGCAGCTGTGGGAAGGTTATCTACCTGGCGCGAGACCAGCGAAAAGGCAAACGAAGGATGCTTCAGGAAACGCCCCTCGAGGGCCGCCGCCACCGTGCCGGAATACAGGACATCGTCCCCCAGGTTCGCGCCCAGGTTGATACCGGAAACCACCATGTCCGCTTCGCGCTCCAACAGGCCGTTGAGGCCCAGGTGCACACAATCGGTTGGCGTGCCATTGAGGCTGATAAAACCGTTGGCCAGGGTTTGCGGGTGCAACGGACGGTCGAGCGTCAGCGAACTGCTAGCGCCGCTCTTGTCCTGGTCCGGGGCGATAACCACGCACTCGGTGTAATCCGCCAGCGCAGCATAAAGCGCGGCGAGACCGGGTGCTGTTACCCCATCGTCGTTAGAAATCAGAATACGCATGGGCTGTCCGTCTGCCCCACCGGCACCAGATCAACAAGCTCGCGCACCAATACGGTGGCGAAGCATCCGGCCGGCAGGACGAATTCCAGTTGCAGAATGTCAGGCTCGGGATAATGCCACGTCAACCCGCCAATGGGCAGCCGCAGGATGCGACGTTCGTGGCTCATTCCGGCGTTGATCAACCAGTCACGCAAATCCGCTTCGCGTGCGGCGATGGCCTGCTCCAGTTCATGGACAGCGCCCGTGGCCGGCGAGTCACCTTCGCCCCACTGCGGACCGGTCGGGTGCAGATCGAGAATCGCCAGGCGCGGGTCGCTGCACTCGGCTTCGCCTGCCGGGAAAAAGCTGCGGCTGTCGGTGAACGCCAGCAGATCGCCCACCTGGGCACGCTGCCAGGTGCCATCGGCAACTCTTGCGGCCAACACCTGATTGAACAGAAAACTGCGCGCCGTGGAGAGCAGACGCGAGCGCACGTTGCGCTGCTCCGGCAAGGCCTTGCGCGCGGCCCAGGCGCGAGCATCGACGACGTTGCCGCCGTCATGGCCGAAACGCTGGGCGCCGAAATAATTGGGGATGCCTTGTTTGGCGATCAATTGCAGACGCTCTTCAAGCGCGGCCTTGTCGCCGGCGAATTGCGTCAGGCGCAACGTAAAACCATTGGCCGAGTGGGCACCGCGTTGCAGTTTGCGTTTGTGGCGGGCGGTCTTGAGGATCTTCAGCGTATCGTTTTCCGCGGCCGACAGATCCGGGTCTGCCTTGCCCGGCAGTTGCACGCTGAACCACTGGCGAGTCAACGCCTGACGGTCCTTGAGCCCGGCATAACTGACGGTGCGCAATGGCACCCCGGCAGCCTTGGCAATCCGTCGCGCTGCTTCTTCAGTATTCAGGCCGCGCTTTTCCACCCAGATCCACAGGTGTTCGCCTTCGCCGCTGAGGGGAATGTCGAGGACTTCGTCGACCTGGAAATCTTCCGCGATCGCTTTCAGGACCGCTGTACCGAGGGCTTCACCGTAAGCCCGCGGGCCGAGCAATTGCAGTTCGTTCATGCGCGCAGCAACAAGGCAACGGAGTGCACGGCAATGCCTTCTTCGCGACCGACAAAGCCGAGCTTTTCGGTGGTGGTAGCTTTCACGTTCACTTGATCCAACTCTACTTGAAGATCCGCGGCAATCAGCGCGCGCATCGATTCGATATGCGGGGCCATTTTCGGCGCCTGGGCGACGATGGTGTTATCGACGTTGCCGACTTTCCAGCCTTTGGCATGGACCAGTGCGACGACGTGACGCAACAGCGCACGGCTGTCGGCGCCCTTGAATTGCGGGTCGGTATCCGGGAAATGCTTGCCGATGTCGCCCAGCGCCGCGGCGCCGAGCAAGGCATCGCTCAAGGCGTGCAAGAGGACGTCACCGTCAGAGTGAGCGAGCAGCCCGAAGCTGTGTGCAATGCGCACGCCGCCCAGAGTGATGAAATCGCCTTCAGCGAAACGGTGCACATCATAGCCGTGGCCAATACGCATAAAAAAACGCCCCGATTTTTGTCAGGGCGTGATTCTACCTGCATTAGGCACCTAGAGCATGCGCGTGATGCCGCAAGTGGTCGTCAATGAAACTTGCAATGAAGAAATAGCTGTGGTCATAGCCCGGTTGCAGGCGCAACGTCAGCGGGTGACCGGCCAGTTTGGCTGCCTGCTGCAAGGCTTCGGGTTTGAGTTGGTTGGCAAGGAAATCGTCACGATCGCCCTGGTCGACCAACAGCGGCAGCTTTTCATCGGCCTCGGCTATCAACGCGCAGGCATCCCATTCGCGCCATTTCGAACGGTCCTCTCCCAGATAGCGGGAGAAGGCTTTCTGCCCCCACGGGCAATCCATCGGATTGTTGATTGGCGAGAATGCCGACACCGACAGATAGCGCCCCGGATTGCGCAATGCGCAGACCAGCGCACCGTGGCCACCCATGGAATGGCCACTGATGCCGCGCTTGTCCGAAGCCGGGAAATGGGCTTCAACCAAAGTCGGCAATTCCTGCACGACATAGTCATGCATCCGATAGTGGCGCGACCAAGGCTCCTGGGTGGCATTCAGGTAAAAACCGGCGCCAAGACCGAAGTCCCAGGCGCCATCCGGATCGCCCGGCACATCGGCGCCGCGAGGGCTGGTGTCCGGTGCGACGATGATCAGCCCCAGCTCGGCGGCCATGCGCATGGCGCCGGCCTTTTGCATGAAGTTCTCGTCGGTGCAGGTCAGGCCGGACAACCAGTACAACACCGGCAGCTTGCCGCCCTGCTCCGCCTGCGGTGGCAGGTAGACGGCAAACACCATGTCGCAACCGAGCACTTCCGAGCGATGGCGATAGCGTTTGTGCCAGCCGCCGAAGCTTTTCTGGCAGGAGATGTTTTCCAGGCTCATGGCGGACCTCAGAAATGGATGACGGAGCGGATGCTTTTTCCTTCATGCATCAGGTCAAACGCCTTGTTGATATCTTCCAGGCCCATGGTGTGGGTGATGAAGGTATCCAGCGGAATCTCACCGGTCTCGGCCATTTCCACATAGCTTGGCAACTCGGTACGGCCACGCACGCCGCCGAACGCCGAACCCCGCCAGACGCGGCCGGTGACCAACTGGAACGGACGTGTCGAGATTTCCTGACCGGCACCGGCAACGCCGATGATGACCGACTCGCCCCAGCCCTTGTGACAGCACTCCAGCGCCGCGCGCATCAGTTGCACATTGCCGATGCACTCGAAGGAAAAATCGACGCCGCCATCGGTCATGTCGACGATGACTTCCTGGATCGGACGATCGAAGTCTTTCGGGTTCACGCAGTCGGTTGCGCCCAGCTGTTTGGCGATTTCGAATTTCGCCGGATTGATGTCGATGGCGATGATCCGGGCAGCCTTGGCTTTGACGGCACCGATGACAGCCGACAGGCCGATGCCGCCGAGGCCGAAAATGGCCACGGTATCACCTGGTTTCACCTTGGCGGTGTTGAGCACTGCACCGATACCGGTAGTGACACCACAGCCCAGCAGGCAGACTTTTTCCAGTGGTGCTTCTTTAGCGATCTTGGCCACGGAGATTTCCGGCAGCACGGTGTACTCCGAAAAAGTGGAAGTACCCATGTAGTGGAAAATAGGCTGGCCCTTGTAGGAAAAACGCGAAGTACCGTCGGGCATCAAGCCTTTGCCCTGAGTCGCGCGAATCGCCTGGCAGAGGTTGGTTTTACCCGACAGGCAGAATTTGCACTGACGGCATTCCGGGGTGTACAGCGGGATCACATGATCACCGACCGCAACAGAGGTCACGCCTTCGCCGATGGCCTCGACAATCGCACCACCTTCATGGCCGAGGATCGACGGGAAGATGCCTTCCGGATCAGCGCCGGACAAGGTGTAGGCATCGGTATGGCAGACACCGGAGGCCACCACGCGCAGCAAGACTTCGCCGGCCTTGGGCATGGCGACATCGACTTCAACGATCTCGAGGGGTTTCTTGGCCTCGAAGGCAACGGCGGCGCGCGACTTGATCATGGTGGCTCTCCAGTGAATTAAAACGAGACAGGGAGTGTAATACATGGCTTAACGATGAATAATCGATGCAAATGCAAAATATTATTGCCGCACAGGGATAATCATCGATGTCCGAAAATCGCTGGGAAGGGATCGACGAGTTTGTCGCCGTTGCCGAATGCAGCCAGTTCACCGCTGCGGCGGAGCGCCTGGGGGTTTCTTCCTCCCATGTCAGTCGACAGATCGTACGCCTTGAAGAGCGTTTGCAGACTCGTCTGCTCTACCGCAGTACCCGCCGGGTCACGCTGACCGAGGCAGGGCAAACCTTCCTGCAACATTGCCAGCGTTTGCAGGATGGTCGCGAAGAAGCACTGCGCGCCGTGGGCGATCTGACCAGCGAACCCAAGGGCATGCTGCGCATGACCTGCGCCGTGGCTTACGGCGAACGCTTCATCGTGCCGCTGGTGACCCGTTTCATGGGGCTGTATCCGCAACTGCGGATCGACATCGAACTGAGCAATCGCCAGCTTGACCTTGTGCACGAAGGCCTCGACCTGGCGATTCGCCTCGGGCGTTTGCAGGACTCACGGCTGGTCGCCACCCGCCTCGCGCCACGACGCATGTTTCTCTGTGCATCGCCCTCCTACCTTGAGCGCTACGGTCGCCCGCACAGCTTGTCGGAGCTGAGCCGCCACAACTGTCTAATCGGCAGCTCGGACCTTTGGCAACTGGAACAGAACGGGCGGGAATTTTCGCAAAGGGTGCAGGGAAACTGGCGCTGCAACAGTGGGCAAGCCGTACTGGATGCCGCTTTACAAGGCGTGGGGTTGTGTCAGTTGCCGGACTATTACGTGCTGGAGCATTTGAATAGCGGCGCGTTGATTTCGTTGTTGGAGGCACATCAACCGCCAAATACCGCCGTTTGGGCGCTATATCCGCAGCAGCGGCATTTGTCGCCGAAGGTGCGCAAGTTGGTGGACTACTTGAAAGAGGGGTTGGCCGAACGGCCGGAGTACAGGTTTTAAGATCTTCTAGTGACGATTGGCCCAACGCTGCCTAAGCCATTCAAGATCTTCGGGACGCGTAACCTTAAGGTTATCGGACCGCCCTTCGATCAGTCGCGGTGCCGAACCGGCCCACTCCATCGCCGAAGCTTCGTCGGTAATAACGGCATCGGCCACCAGACTGTCAGCCAGTGCGCGATGCAACGCCCCAAGGCGGAACATCTGCGGCGTGTAGGCCTGCCAGATCACGCTGCGATCCACGGTTTCGACCACACGACCGTGCTTGTCGACCCGCTTGAGTGTATCCCGTGCCGGAACCGCCAGCAGTCCGCCAACAGGATCGTCAGCCAGCTCAGCCAGCAATTTGTCCAGATCATCACGACTGAGGTTCGGCCGTGCGGCATCGTGAACCAGTACCCAATCCTCATCGTCGGCACCCTGCGCATGCAAGTGCAGCAAGGCATTGAGCACCGACCCGGAACGTTCGGCGCCGCCCTCGACCCGGGCAATGCGCGGATCACTGGCACATGCCAGGTTCGGCCAATAAGGATCGTCAACAGCAACACTGACCACCAGACCTTTGAGGCATGGATGATCAAGGAAACAGCCAAGGCTGTGTTCGAGAATAGTGCGCCCGCCCAGTTGCAGATACTGCTTGGGACGGTCCGCGGCCATACGGGCACCGACGCCCGCGGCAGGAATCACGGCCCAGAAGGCCGGTAACGAATTAATCATTGGGCCAACTGGTAAAGGGTTTCACCGTCCTTGACCATGCCCAACTCATGACGAGCCCGTTCTTCAACGGTCTCCATGCCCTTTTTCAACTCGCTGACTTCGGCATCCATCACCCGATTGCGTTCCAACAACGCCTGGTTCTCAGCCTGCTGATCCGCAATCTGCTGAGTCAACTCGGCCACTTGCGCCAGACTGCCGTTTCCCACCCACAGGCGGTACTGCAAGCCAGCCAGCAGCAAAAGCAGGATGAGGAACAACCAATTGGGACTGCGCATCGAATATCAGGTATCCAGTGAAAAAAGACAGCCATGCCAAAACGTGAAGCTTCTGATAGCACGAAGCCTGGAAGAACCAGGCTTGTGCTTATAAGGCATCAGATTAGTGGCAAAAACGTCGCTGTAGCGATTTTTTCGACACAATCCGCTGACTTTTTACCATTTAACAATCAGCCGCGGAACTCGCTGCGACCGTTGTACTTGGCTTTGCCGTTCAACTGCTCTTCGATACGCAGCAGTTGGTTGTACTTGGAAACGCGGTCGGAACGGCACAGGGAGCCGGTCTTGATCTGGCCAGCCGAGGTGCCCACGGCCAGGTCGGCAATGGTCGAGTCTTCGGTTTCGCCGGAGCGGTGCGAGATCACGGCAGTGTAACCGGCAGCCTTGGCCATCTGGATGGCTTCCAGGGTTTCGGTCAGGGTGCCGATCTGGTTGAACTTGATCAGGATCGAGTTGGCGATCTTTTTGTCGATGCCTTCTTTCAGGATCTTGGTATTGGTCACGAACAGGTCGTCGCCTACCAGCTGGATCTTCTCGCCGATCTTGTCGGTGAGGATTTTCCAGCCAGCCCAGTCGGACTCGTCCAGGCCATCTTCGATGGAGATGATCGGGTAACGCTCGGTCAGACCTTTCAGGTAATCGGCGAAACCTTCAGCGGTGAACACCTGGCCTTCGCCGGACAGGTTGTACTTGCCGTCTTCGTAGAATTCGCTGGCCGCGCAGTCCAGGGCCAGGGTCACGTCGGTGCCCAGCTTGTAGCCAGCGTTGGCCACGGCTTCGGAGATCACTTTCAAAGCGTCTTCGTTGGACGCCAGGTTCGGTGCGAAACCACCTTCGTCACCCACGGCAGTGCTCAGGCCACGGGCCTTCAGTACAGCCTTGAGGTGGTGGAAAATCTCGGTGCCCATGCGCAGACCTTCCGAGAAAGACTTGGCGCCAACCGGCTGAACCATGAATTCCTGGATGTCGACGTTGTTATCGGCATGCTCGCCGCCGTTGATGATGTTCATCATCGGAACCGGCATCGAGTAGACACCCGGGGTGCCGTTCAGGTTGGCGATGTGAGCGTACAGCGGCAGGTCCTGGTCCTGTGCTGCTGCCTTGGCCGCGGCCAGGGAAACGGCGAGGATCGCGTTGGCGCCCAGGGAACCTTTGTTTTCAGTACCGTCGAGCTTGATCATTGCCAGATCGAGCGCTTTCTGGTCGCTTGGGTCCATGCCTTTCAACAGGTCGCGGATCGGACCGTTGATGTTGCCTACGGCCTTCAGAACGCCCTTGCCCAGGTAACGGCTCTTGTCGCCATCACGCAGCTCGAGCGCTTCACGCGAGCCAGTGGAAGCACCGGACGGCGCGCAGGCACTGCCGATGATGCCGTTGTCGAGAAGCACGTCCGCTTCCACGGTGGGATTGCCACGGGAGTCGAGAACTTCACGACCTTTGATGTCGACGATTTTAGCCATTGTTGTAAACACTCCAAAGTTGACGAAAACGACGCAGCTGTAGGAAATCTTTGATCGTCGGCAAGTGAGGTGCAGCGGGCAGTCTTGCAGACGACAAGGCTCAGGCCCGAGGGCCTGGGCGTTAAATCGTGCGGTACTTTACCGGAGAATTGAGGATTACGCGGTTTCTACCGTCG
Source organism: Pseudomonas grandcourensis (assembly GCF_039909015.1). Taxonomy (NCBI): domain Bacteria; kingdom Pseudomonadati; phylum Pseudomonadota; class Gammaproteobacteria; order Pseudomonadales; family Pseudomonadaceae; genus Pseudomonas; species Pseudomonas grandcourensis. The sequence continues at coordinate 1,358,611 of NZ_CP150919.1, read as the reverse complement.
GAAAACTCTTAACCAGTTCGTCCAAAGCCTTGAGCTGGGCCAGGAAAGGCTCCAGTTTGTCCAGGCGCAAGGCGCAAGGACCGTCGCATTTGGCGTTGTCCGGATCCGGATGGGCTTCGAGGAACAAGCCGGCCAGCGACTGGCTCATGCCGGCCTTCGCCAGATCGAGGACCTGGGCGCGACGACCGCCGGCGGAATCGGAGCGACCACCAGGCATTTGCAGCGCGTGGGTCACGTCGAAGAACACCGGGTATTCGAACTGCTTCATGATGCCGAAGCCAAGCATGTCGACGACCAGGTTGTTGTAGCCGAAGCTCGAACCACGCTCGCAGAGGATCAACTGATCGTTACCCGCTTCCACGCACTTGTTCAGGATGTGCTTCATCTCCTGAGGGGCGAGGAACTGGGCTTTCTTGATGTTGATCACAGCGCCCGTTTTGGCCATCGCGACCACGAGGTCGGTCTGGCGCGACAGGAAGGCCGGCAACTGGATGATGTCGCAGACTTCAGCGACGACCGCTGCCTGGTCAGGCTCGTGGACGTCGGTGATGATCGGCACGCCGAAAGCTTGTTTGATGTCCTGGAAGATGCGCATGCCTTCTTCCAGGCCAGGACCACGATAGGAGGTCACAGAAGACCGGTTGGCCTTGTCGAAACTGGCCTTGAACACGTAAGGGATACCGAGCTTTTCGGTGACCTTCACATACTCTTCGCAAACCTGCATGGCCATGTCACGGCTTTCCAGCACGTTCATGCCACCGAACAGCACCATGGGCTTGTCGTTGGCAATCTCGATGTCGCCGACGCGGATGATCTTCTGTGCCATCGGGGTTACGCCTTCTTCTGGTGTTGAGTCAACGCTGCCTTGACGAAACCGCTGAACAGCGGGTGACCGTCGCGCGGCGTCGAGGTGAACTCAGGATGGAACTGGCAAGCGACGAACCATGGGTGATCCGGTGCTTCAACCACTTCAACCAGTGCGCCATCACCGGAACGACCGGAGATTTTCAAACCGGCTTCCATGATTTTCGGCAGCAGGTTGTTGTTCACTTCGTAGCGATGACGATGACGCTCGACAATCACGTCCTTGCCGTAGCAACCGTGTACCAGGGAACCCGGCTCCAGCAGGCAATCCTGCGCGCCCAGGCGCATGGTGCCGCCCAGATCGGAGGTTTCGGTGCGGGTTTCGACAGCGCCGGTGGCATCTTCCCACTCAGTGATCAGGCCCACGACCGGGTGACCGCTTGCACGGTCGAACTCGGTGGAGTTGGCGTCTTTCCAGCCCATCACGTTACGTGCGAACTCGATAACGGCCACTTGCATGCCCAGGCAGATACCCAGGTACGGAACCTTGTTTTCGCGAGCGTATTGAACGGCAGTGATCTTGCCTTCAACGCCACGCAGACCGAAGCCGCCAGGCACCAGGATGGCGTCGACGCCTTCGAGCAGCGCGGTGCCCTGGTTTTCGATGTCTTCGGAATCGATGTAGCGCAGGTTGACCTTGGTACGGTTGCTGATACCGGCGTGACTCATCGCTTCGATCAGCGACTTGTAGGCGTCCAGCAGCTCCATGTACTTGCCGACCATGGCAATGGTGACTTCGTGCTCAGGGTTGAGCTTGGCGTCGACCACGGCTTCCCACTCGGACAGATCGGCACCGCCGCATTGCAGGCCGAAACGCTCGACGACGAAATCGTCCAGGCCCTGGGAGTGCAGGATGCCCGGGATCTTGTAGATGGTGTCGGCGTCTTCCAGCGCGATCACCGCACGCTCTTCAACGTTGGTGAACTGCGCGATCTTGCGACGCGACGACACATCGATCGGGTGGTCGGAACGGCAGACCAGCACATCCGGCTGCAGGCCGATGGAACGCAGTTCCTTCACCGAGTGCTGGGTTGGCTTGGTCTTGGTTTCGCCGGCCGTGGCGATGTACGGCACCAGTGTCAGGTGCATCAGCATCGCGCGCTTGGCGCCGACTTCGAAACGCAGCTGGCGGATGGCTTCGAGGAACGGTTGCGACTCGATGTCACCCACGGTGCCACCGATCTCGACCATTGCCACGTCAGCATCGCCCGCGCCCTTGATGATGCGGCGCTTGATTTCGTCGGTGATGTGCGGGATCACCTGGATGGTTGCACCCAGATAGTCACCACGGCGCTCCTTGCGCAGGACGTGTTCGTAGACACGGCCCGTGGTGAAGTTGTTGTTCTGGGTCATGGTCGTGCGGATGAACCGCTCGTAGTGACCCAGGTCCAGGTCGGTCTCGGCGCCGTCGTGCGTGACGAACACTTCACCGTGCTGGAACGGGCTCATGGTGCCCGGGTCGACGTTGATGTACGGGTCCAGCTTCAGCATGGTGACCTTAAGTCCCCGCGCCTCCAGGATGGCCGCCAATGATGCCGATGCAATGCCTTTCCCCAATGAAGAAACAACACCGCCCGTGACGAATATGTAGCGCGTCATGAAAAACCCTAGAAGTCTGCGTTAAAGCGGTCCGAGCCGCCGGGGAAAGCGAAGGAAGGCCGAAGCCCCCGATCACCTGCATTAATCACAGTGCACCTTTCAAAAAAACCGCCGCGTTGGGACAGACCGGAAAATGAAACACCGGTTCGTTGCTCGCTACACATTTTTTGGAATCGCCCAGCAAAGACTGCTTGGTAATCGGCAACTCCTGCAATTCAGGCGAATCCACAGAAGTTGTATCAAGAAGGGAGCGTAGTCTACCGGAAAGCCCCTTTCAGCTCAAACCTTGATCTTCGTTCAGTGGCTGCCAATGCAAATACCAGTCGCCGAGCGCACCACCATCGAGCCCCTTGAGGTTCGCTACCGCCAGCAGTTGCCCGTCTTTGCAGAGCAGCGGCAATCTGCCGCGTACGAAGGACGGTACAGCGCTTTCATTGAGCAAACGTTTCAGGTCCCGATGGCCGCGACCTGGCAAGGCCATGACCTCTCCCCCTTCACGATAGCGGATATGCAGAGGGCCATCGGGGATTTGGCCGGTGAGCGAAAGCACGCCGTTGCCCGGGAGAATCAGTGGTGACGCCGGATCCAGCCACACCCCGGTGCCGGGCAGTGGCTGCAGCCAGCGGCCGGACAGCCACCAGATCCGCCCGCCCGCCCGATGCAGTTCGCCATCGGCCAGTCGCCACACCGGGCTGGCATCGCCGGTGGCGTCGCGCAAATCCTCCCAACCCGACCAATGGTCAGTGTCCGGCAGGCGGGTCAGCGGTTCGAGCCAATGACTCAAGGCATTGCGCTGCCGGGCATCAGACAGTTGCGCAAGCGGCGCCAGTTCAAGGGACCGCAAGCCCAACCAGTCGAACTCACTGGCAGAGCCGGCCCCACGCAAATCCATGTCCGCCAGTTCTTCGAGCAGTCCCTGCGCTTCAGTCAGATGCGCCGCGCTGCGGGCCATGGTTGCCACCGCTTGCGGCCAGCGCTGGATCAACACGGGCAAGACTTGATGCCGCAGGTAATTGCGCGAGTACTGCCGATCCTGATTCGAGGGATCTTCGATCCAACTCAAGCCATGCACACTGGCATAAGCCTCCAGCTCAGCACGCGTGACATCAAGCAATGGCCGCAGCAGATGCCCCTTGCCCAACGGGCGCTGACGCGGCATCCCGGACAATCCGCGCACGCCCGCCCCGCGCAACAAGCGAAACAACAGGGTTTCCGCCTGATCGTCGCGGTGCTGGGCCGTCAGCAGCACTTCGTTGGCCTGAACAGTTTCAGTGAAGGCCTGATACCGCGCATCCCGGGCTGCACGCTCGAGGCTGGCACCCGGTTGCACCTGTACGCAAACCACTTGCAGCGGAACGCCCAGCGCAGCGCACACGGAACGACAATGTTCCGGCCAAGCATCGGCCACGACCTGAAGACCGTGATGGACATGGATGGCGTTGAGCGCCGGCAGGGATTCGGTTTTGGAGAGTGTTGCCAGAAGGTGCAGCAGGACGGTGGAGTCCAGGCCGCCGGAGAAGGCGATGCGCCAAGTGGCGGCATTGCGCCACGAGGCAAGATTCAACAAGAGTCTGGCGGGCAGATCAATATTGGACCGACTCATATCCATCACCTTGCACAAATCAAATGTGGGAGCGAGCCTGCTCGCGATAGCGGCTTAACATTCAACCCATTCGTCGACTGTCATACCCTCATCGCGAGCAAGCTCGCTCCCACATGGGCACTGCGTGTTCGGCTTAGAGACCGTAGCTCATCAGTCGATCATAACGGCGCTTCAGCAGCGCGTCGTTATCGAACTTCTTCAGCATCGCCAGTTGCGAGCTCAGCTCGGCGCGGATCGATGCGGCTGCGGTGGCCGGGTCACGGTGCGCGCCACCCAGTGGCTCGCCAATCACCTTGTCCACGATGCCCAGGCCTTTGAGGCGCTCGGCGGTGATGCCCATCGCTTCTGCGGCATCCGGTGCTTTCTCGGCGGTTTTCCACAGGATCGAAGCGCAACCTTCTGGCGAGATCACCGCGTAGGTCGAGTATTGCAGCATGTTCAACTGATCGCAGACACCGATCGCCAGTGCACCACCGGAACCACCCTCACCGATCACGGTGGCGATGATTGGAGTTTTCAGGCGGGCCATGACACGCAGGTTCCAGGCAATCGCTTCGCTCTGGTTACGCTCTTCAGCGTCGATGCCAGGGTAAGCGCCCGGGGTGTCGATGAAGGTCAGGATCGGCATTTTGAAACGTTCGGCCATTTCCATCAGGCGGCAAGCCTTGCGGTAGCCTTCCGGACGCGGCATGCCGAAGTTGCGGCGAACCTTCTCGCGCACTTCACGGCCTTTCTGGTGACCGATGATCATCACCGGCTTGTCGTCCAGACGGGCAATACCGCCAACGATGGCAGCGTCGTCCGAGAAGTGGCGGTCACCGTGCAGTTCGTCGAACTCGGTGAAGATGTGTTCGATGTAGTCCAGGGTATACGGACGTTTCGGGTGACGCGCCAGACGTGCGATCTGCCAGCTGGTCAGCTTGCCGAAGATGTCTTCGGTCAGCGTTTTGCTCTTGTCCTGCAGGCGGGAGATCTCATCGCCGATATTCAGCGAATTGTCATTACCGACCAAGCGCAACTCTTCGATCTTGGCTTGCAGGTCGGCGATCGGCTGTTCGAAATCTAGAAAATTCGGGTTCATAGGCGTCCGTCTTGGGTCGAGTCCCAAGGGTTCTTGGGCCGGCCGGTTGTCTATTCGCGCCCTACCTTAAGGGACAGGCGCGTTGAGGTCGAGATTAAAAATTCAGGTCAAGGTCAGGGCAATCTGATAGCACTGACCGTCAACGGTATTGGAGGAAGACGTTGTCTCGCCCGAACTGGTCACGCAGGGCTTGAATCAACGCATCCGCCGGATCGATTCGCCAGCCTTCGCCGAACTGCAACAAGGCCTTCGCATCGGGGCTGGTGTAGTCCATGGTGATCGGGCACGCGCCGCGGTGACGTTTCAAAAGTTCACCCAGCCAGCGTAGCTGATCGCCCTTGAGGTCCTTGGCATGCAACCTCAGGCGCAGGCTCTCGGCCAGATTGGTGCGCGCATCCTCCATGCTCATCACCCGCTTGACCCGCAATTTCAGGCCACCGGAGAAGTCGTCATTGCTGACTTCGCCTTCGACCACCACCATCGCGTCGGTCTGCAACAGCGACTGCGCGGAATGGAACGCCTCGGAAAACAGCGAGGCCTCGATCCGTCCGGAGCGGTCGTCGAGGGTGATGAACCCCATCTTGTCGCCCTTTTTGTTCTTCATCACCCGCAAGGCGATGATCATCCCGGCAACAGTCTGGGTATCACGCGCCGGTTTCAGATCGATGATGCGCTGGCGGGCGAAACGACGGATTTCACCTTCGTATTCGTCGATCGGGTGCCCGGTCAGGTACAGGCCGAGGGTATCTTTCTCCCCTTTCAGGCGCTCCTTGAGGGTCAGCTCCTTGGCCTTGCGGTGATTGGCATAGACGTCGGCGTCTTCTTCGACAAACAGACCGCCAAACAGGTCGGAGTGACCACTGTCCTGGGTGCGCGCGGTCTGTTCGGCCGCCTTGATCGCTTCTTCCATGGCCGTCAGCAGCACCGCGCGATTGCGGTCGATGTTGGCCTGGTAGGCTTTCTGCTCGTCGTGGAAATACGGCCCGAGGCGATCCAGGGCACCGCTGCGGATCAAACCGTCGAGGGTGCGCTTGTTGATGCGTTTGAGGTCGACCCGTGCGCAGAAATCGAACAGATCCTTGAACGGACCGGCCAGACGCGCTTCGGTGATCGCCTCGACCGGCCCCTCACCCACGCCCTTGATGGCGCCCAGGCCGTAAATGATCCGGCCTTCGTCGTTCACCGTGAACTTGAATTCGGACGTGTTCACGTCCGGCGCGTCGAGACGCAGCTTCATGGTCCGCACTTCTTCGATCAAGGTCACGACCTTGTCGGTGTTGTGCATATCCGCCGAGAGTACCGCGGCCATGAACGGCGCCGGGTAGTGCGCCTTCAGCCATGCAGTCTGGTACGACACCAGGCCATAGGCGGCGGAGTGGGATTTGTTGAAGCCGTAACCGGCGAATTTTTCCACCAGGTCGAAAATGTTACCGGCGAGGTCCGCATCAATGTTGTTGGTGGCGCAACCTTCAATGAAACCACCGCGCTGCTTGGCCATTTCCTCGGGTTTTTTCTTACCCATGGCTCGACGCAGCATGTCCGCACCACCGAGGGTGTAACCGGCCATGACCTGGGCAATCTGCATCACCTGTTCCTGATACAGGATGATGCCGTAAGTCGGTGCCAGTACTGGTTTGAGGCCTTCGTACTGGTAGTCCGAGTGCGGATACGCCAGCTCGGCGCGACCGTGCTTACGGTTGATGAAGTCGTCCACCATGCCCGACTGCAGCGGACCCGGACGGAACAGGGCCACCAGTGCGATCAAGTCTTCCAGGCAGTCGGGCTTGAGCTTTTTGATCAGCTCCTTCATGCCCCGGGATTCAAGCTGGAACACCGCCGTGGTTTCGGCTTTTTGCAGCAGCGTGTAGGTCGGCTTGTCGTCCAGCGGGATGAACGCGATATCCAGTGGTGGCTCATTGACCTTGGCGCGGTCGCGGTTGATGGTTTTCAGCGCCCAGTCGATGATCGTCAGGGTCCGCAGACCGAGGAAGTCGAACTTCACAAGGCCAGCCGCCTCGACGTCATCCTTGTCGAACTGGGTTACCAGGCCGTCACCGGCCTCGTCGCAATAGATCGGTGAGAAGTCGGTCAGCTTGGTCGGCGCGATCACCACACCACCGGCGTGCTTACCGACGTTACGCACAATGCCTTCGAGCTTGCGGGCCATCTCCCAGATTTCCGCAGCCTCTTCATCGACCTTGATGAAGTCGCGCAGGATCTCTTCCTGCTCGTAGGCCTTTTCCAGGGTCATGCCGACTTCGAACGGAATCATCTTCGACAGACGATCCGCCAGGCCATAGGACTTGCCTTGCACCCGCGCCACGTCGCGGACCACAGCCTTCGCAGCCATGGAACCGAAGGTGATGATCTGGCTTACCGCGTTGCGGCCGTACTTCTCGGCTACGTAGTCGATAACCCGGTCACGACCGTCCATGCAGAAGTCGACGTCGAAGTCGGGCATGGATACCCGTTCCGGGTTAAGGAAGCGTTCGAACAGCAGGTCATATTCCAGCGGGTCGAGGTCGGTGATCTTCTGTACGTAGGCCACCAGCGATCCGGCACCCGATCCACGGCCAGGGCCCACTGGTACGCCGTTGCTCTTGGCCCACTGGATAAAGTCCATCACGATCAGGAAGTAACCGGGGAACCCCATCTGGATGATGATATCCAGCTCGAAATTCAGCCGGTCGACATAGACCTGACGCTTGGCCTCGTAGTCTTCGGTGGTGTCCTTGGGCAGCAGAACGCTAAGCCGCTCTTCCAGACCGTCGAAGGACACCTTGCGGAAGTACTCGTCGATGGTCATGCCATCGGGGATCGGGAAGTTGGGCAGGAAGTGCGTGCCCAGTTTCACTTCGATGTTGCAGCGCTTGGCGATCTCGACGGTGTTTTCCAGCGCTTCGGGAATGTCGCTGAACAGCTCGGCCATTTCCTCGGCGCTTTTGAGGTACTGCTGATCGCTGTAATTCTTCGAGCGCCGCGGATCGTCGAGGGCGCGGCCCTCACCGATGCAAACGCGGGTTTCGTGGGCGGCGAAGTCTTCCTGCTTGATGAAGCGCACATCGTTGGTCGCCACCAGCGGCGCACCGAGCTTCTCGGCCAGGGCTACGGCGCCGTGCAGTTGTTCTTCATCGTTGGGACGGTTGGTGCGCTGGATCTCCAGATAGAAACGATCCGGAAACACTTCCATCCATTCGCGGGCCAGGGTTTCGGCCTCGGCGGGGTTGCCGCTGAGCATGGCCTGGCCGATCTCGCCTTCTTTCGCGGCCGACAGCATGATCAAGCCCGAGTTGGCTTCAGCAACCCATTCACGTTCGATGATGACCGCGCCATTGCGCTGACCATCGATGAAACCGCGGGAAATCAGCTCGGTAAGGTTGCGATAGCCTTCGGCGTTCATCACCAGCAGGCTGATCCGGCTCAGCGGGTTGTCCGGATCCTTGTTCGACAGCCACAGGTCGGCACCGCAGATCGGCTTGATCCCGGCACCCATGGCATTTTTATAGAATTTGACCAGGGAACACATGTTGTTCTGGTCGGTGACCGCTACGGCAGGCATGTTCATGCCGACCAGGGTCTTGACCAGCGGTTTGATCCGCACCAGACCGTCGACCAGGGAGTATTCAGTGTGCAGGCGTAGGTGAACGAATGAAGCCGGCATAGTGATCCTGTCTGAGAACGTAAAGACAACAAGGCCCGGATTGTACCGGGCCTTGGCAAAAAAAATCAGCCTCGCGACTAACTCTCGATGAGACCTTCCCGCGCCTCATACGCCAGCCGCACCGGGGCAAACGAGCGCCGGTGAATCGGGGTCGGACCAAGACGGGCGAGCGCTTCCAGATGAACGGGTGTCGGATAGCCTTTGTGCCCACCAATGCCGTAACCCGGGTAGATCAATTCGAACGCGGCCATTTCCCGATCACGGCTGACCTTCGCCAGAATCGATGCGGCGGCGATGGCGGGGACCTTGCTATCGCCCTTGACCACGGCCTCGGAGCGCATCGGCAGTTTCGGGCAACGGTTGCCGTCGATCATTGCCAGCTTCGGCTGAACGTGCAGCCCGGCGACCGCGCGCTGCATGGCCAACATGGTGGCGTGCAGGATGTTCAGCTCGTCGATTTCTTCGACTTCGGCGCGAGCGATGCACCAGCTCAGGGCTTTTTCACAGATTTCGTCGAAGAGCTTTTCACGGCGGGCTTCGGTGAGTTTTTTCGAGTCGTTCAGGCCGAGGATCGGGCGGTTCGGATCGAGGATCACCGCTGCTGTCACCACCGCGCCACAGAGCGGGCCGCGACCCACTTCATCGACACCGGCAACCAACTCTTCGATTTCTGCGACCAAGGTGAAATCCAGCCCAATCTGCATATTCGTTTTACTCATTTTACTTGGCCGATCAGGTTCAGCACTGCGTCCGCAGCCTGGTTGGAGGCATCCAGACGCAGGGTCCGGTGAATCTCGTCAAAACCGCGGGTCTGCTCTTCCCCACCCTCGATCAGCGGCGACAAGGTCTGGGCCAGCGCTTCGACCGTGGCATCGTCCTGCAACAACTCGGGCACCAACAGACGCTGGGCCAACAGGTTCGGCAACGAAATGTAGGGGCTTTTCACCATGCGCTTGAGAATCCAGAACGTCAGCGGCGCCAGGCGATAGGCGACCACCATCGGTCGCTTGTACAGCAGCGCTTCAAGCGTTGCAGTGCCTGAGGCAATCAACACCGCATCGCACGCTGCCAGGGCCAGATGAGACTGGCCGTCGAGCAGGGTCAGCGGCAGATCGCGACCGGCCAACAGCTCTTCCAGCTGCGCGCGACGTTGTGCACTGGCGCACGGCATGACAAACCGCACCCCAGGGCGTAGCGCACGCAAGCGCTGGGCCGTATCGAGAAACAACGCGCCGAGCCGGCCAACTTCACCGCCACGGCTGCCGGGCATCAACGCCACCAGCGGCCCGTCGGGCAAACCGAGTTCGGCCCGTGCAGCAGCGCGATCGGCCTGGAGTGGAATGGCATCGGCCAGGGTATGGCCGACGAACCGCACCGGCACGCCTTTCTCTTCGTAGAATCTGGCTTCGAACGGAAACAGCGTGAGCATCAGGTCGCAGCCTTCGCGAATCTTCAGCACGCGTTTCTGCCGCCAGGCCCAGACCGACGGGCTGACGTAATGCACTGTCTTGATCCCGGCCTGGCGCAGCTTGAGTTCGATATTGAGGTTGAAGTCCGGCGCGTCGATACCGATGAACACGTCGAGTTTCGCGTCGATCAGGTCGGCGACCAGCTTCTTGCGCCGTGCAAGCAGCTCGCGCAACCGGCCCAGTACTTCCACCAGGCCCATGACGGACAGACGCTCCATCGGGAAATACGAGGTCAGGCCTTCAGCCTGCATCAATGGACCACCGACACCGATGAACTCGACCGCCGGGTGACGAACCTTGAGCGCGCGCATGAGGCCCGCACCCAGAATGTCACCGGAAGCTTCACCCGCTACCAGCGCAATACGCAGATTGGCCATGGTTAGCGAGTGATGCCGCGAGTCGAAGACTGGATGGAGTCACGGAACACCGCCACTTCAGGATACTGGGCCGACGGCTCGGCCAGTTCGGCGAGTGCCTGCTCCACGGTCAGGCCCTGGCGGTACACCACCTTGTAGGCACGACGCAGCGCGTGGATCGCATCTTCGCTGAAGCCCCGACGGCGCATGCCCTCGAAGTTCATGCTCCGGGCTTCGGCAGGGTTGCCGAACACGGTGACATACGCAGGAACATCCTTGCCGATTGCCGTACCCATGCCTGAAAAGCTGTGGGCGCCAATGTGGCAATACTGGTGAACCAGGGTAAAACCGGAGAGGATCGCCCAGTCTTCCACATGCACATGGCCCGCCAGTGCGGTGTTGTTCACCAGGATGCAGTGGTTGCCGATAACGCTGTCGTGGCCGATGTGGGCATAGGCCATGATCAGGTTGTGATCGCCCAAGGTTGTTTCCGAACGGTCCTGGATGGTGCCACGGTGAATCGTCACGCCTTCACGGATGACGTTGTGATCACCGATCACCAGGCGGGTTTCCTCGCCCTTGTACTTCAGGTCAGGTGTGTCTTCGCCCACCGAGGAAAACTGGTAGATGCGATTGTGCTTACCAATTCGGGTCGGGCCCTTGAGAATCACGTGTGGCCCGATGACTGTCCCCTCGCCGATTTCCACACCTGCGCCGACGATCGACCACGGGCCGACCTCGACGCCGTCAGCCAGAACGGCTGTCGGATCGATGATTGCACGAGGGTCAATCAAACTCATAGCTTGCGTTCCGCACAGATGATTTCAGCCGAGCAGACAGGCTTGCCATCGACCGAAGCCTGGCATTCGAATTTCCAGATCTGACGCTTGCAGCTGATGAACTTGGCTTCAAGGATCAACTGATCGCCCGGCAATACCGGTTGGCGGAAGCGCAGCTTGTCGGAACCGACGAAGTAATAGAGCGTGCCGTCGGCCGGTTTCACGTCGAGCATTTTGAAACCAAGGATCCCGGCAGCCTGAGCCATTGCCTCGATGATCAATACGCCCGGCATGATTGGATGCGCAGGGAAGTGACCATTGAAGAACGGTTCGTTGATGCTGACATTCTTGTAGGCGCGAATGCGCTTGCCTTCAACATCCAGCTCCACTACCCGGTCCACCAGCAGGAACGGGTAACGGTGAGGCAGGTATTCGCGAATCTCGTTGATGTCCATCATTTCGGGGGGAAGCCTATGTAAAGATTGGGGGCGCGCGACTGGCGCACGCTCCACTAGCAAATCAGGGACGCAGTCTAGCGACTGCGCGCACTTGATATGGAAATGGTATCAGCCATCTGATGAAGCATTACCGTCAGGGGTCACTTCCCCCACCTGCTTTTCCAGCTGTCGCAGACGTCGCGCGATGTCATCGAGCTGACGAATACGTGCCGCGCTTTTGCGCCATTCGGCTGCCGGCTGCATGGCCGTACCGGAAGAATAGGCGCCTGGCTCGGTAATCGAGTGGGTCACCATGGTCATCCCGGTAATGAAAACGTTGTCACAAATATCGATGTGTCCCACCAGGCCTACGCCACCGGCGAGCATGCAATGCTTGCCGATTTTGGTGCTGCCGGAGATTCCGACGCACGCCGCCATGGCGGTGTGATCGCCCACCTGAACGTTGTGGGCAATCTGAATCTGGTTATCGAGCTTCACGCCGTTACCGATGATGGTATCGGCCAACGCACCGCGATCAATAGCCGTGTTCACGCCGATTTCAACATCATCGCCGATCAGCACACCACCGATCTGGGCGATTTTCTGCCAGATACCTTTTTCATTGGCAAAGCCGAAGCCTTCACCGCCGAGCACCGCTCCGGACTGAATGACGACCCGCTTGCCGACGCGAACGTCGTGATACAGGGTCACCCGCGGCGCGAGCCAGCCTCCCTCGCCCACCACGCTGCGAGCGCCAATGAAGCAATGCGCGCCGACAGTCGTACCGGCTGCCACCTGCGCACCGCTTTCGATCACCACAAAAGCGCCGATACTCGCCGCCGGGTCGACAACCGCATCCGCCGCGATCACCGCCGTCGGATGAATCCCGGCTGCGGCCTTCGGCTTGGGGTCGAACAGGTGAGAAACACGTGCGTAGGCTGCGTACGGATCCGGTACCACCAGCACATCCCCGCAATGACCTTCGGCGTCAACAGCCTTGAGCAACAGGGCTGCAGCCTGACTCCCTGCCAGGTACTTACGGTATTGGGGGTTTGCAAGAAAGCTCAACTGAGCTGGGCCAGCCTCCTGCAAGGTGGCTAGCCCAGTAATTGCTTTCTCGGGGTCGCCACGTAGCGTGGCGCCGAGGAACTCGGCCAACTGGCCGAGCTTAATGGTCACGGTCATGGATTACTTCAGCTGATTCATGCGCTCGATAACCTGGCGAGTGATGTCGTACTGAGGCTTGACATCAATCACTGCGCCACGCTCGAAGACCAGGTCAAAAGCACCTTTCTTGATGACTTCTTCCACAGCGCTGTCCAGTTTCGGCTTGAGCTGCTTCAGCATTTCACGGTCGGCAACAGCTTTGGCTTCGTTCAGTTCCTTGGACTGGAACTGGAAGTCACGGGCCTTTTGCTTGAATTCAAGCTCCAGGCGCTCGCGTTCGCCCTGCTGCATTTTGTCGCCACCGGCCATCAGACGATCCTGAATGCCCTTGGCGCTGCTTTCCAGCGTCTTGAGCTTGGTCAACTGAGGACCGAACTTCTTCTCGGCATCCACGGCGTATTTCTTGGCCGCGTCAGACTCCAGCAGAGCCATCTGATAGTTCAGAACAGCAATTTTCATGTCGGCAAACGCCGGACCAGCGACCAGTACGCTGGCCAGGAGAACCAATTGAGTCAACTTACGCACGATGCACTCCTACAAAATTCATTGTCGTTATTTTGGGACAGACGCTTAGAACGTCTGGCCAAGAGAGAATTGGAACACCTGGGTTTCAGCGTTATCCGGTTCTTTTACTGGCATGGCCAACGCAAAGCTCAGAGGACCCAGCGCGGTGACCCATGTCACACCTACGCCGACGGAACTGGCCAGGTTGCTCAGACTGACATCGTTACACTGCGTATTGGACTTCGAAGTTGGGTCAGTGTTGGAAAACTGAGTGCACTTGGAGTCGAACACGTTACCCACGTCCCAGAATACCGAAGTCCGCAGGGAGCGCTGATCCTTGACGAATGGCAGCGGGAACAGAATCTCGGCACCACCTTGAATCAGGACGTTACCACCGAACGGCAGTGGATCCTGATCCGGGTCAGCAAGGGTACCCGGGTTGCCAGTCTTGAGTGCGCCACGGCTCGGAGTACTACGCGGCCCCAATGTACTGTCCTTGAAGCCACGAACCGAGTTGAAACCACCAGCATAGTAGTTTTCATAGAATGGCAAGCCATCGGTCGAACCGTAACCGTCGCCATAACCCAATTCGGTGTGCAGGCGCATGGTGTAGTTTTCGCTCAGTGGCTGGAACAACTGGCCACGGTAATCGAGCTTGAAGAACGACAGGTCGCTCCCCGGTACGGTGACTTCCGCCGTCAAGCTTTGAGAATGACCACGGGTCGCCAATACGCCCTTGTTCAGGGTGGATTCGGACCAGCCGGCCGAAGCCTTGAAGTTCAGGTACTGATCGCCTTCACGGTTAACGAAGTCGAAAATTTCGTCGACGGTGTATTGACCGGTCTTGATCTTGTCCTCTTGCGCAGTCAGGCCGAAGGTCAGACGCGAAGTCTCGCTGATCGGGTAGCCGACGCTCACGCCTGCACCCAGACTGTCCACGGCATAGCTCGCTACATCGACGTCGAGGTCGTTGTAGTCTGTGGTGCGGTAGAAGGCGTTGTAACCCAGGCTCACGCCATCAGCTGTCCAGTAGGGGTCGACAAAGCCAAAGTTGTAGCGCGTCTGGTATTGGCTCTTGGTCAAGCCGACGCTGACCTTGTTACCGGTACCCAGGAAGTTGTTCTGGGTGATCGAACCACCGAGGATCAGACCGGCGCTCTGGGCGAAACCGACGCTGGCGGTAATCGAACCGGAGGCTTGCTCTTCAACACTGTAGTTGACGTCCACCTGGTCATCGACACCCGGCACGGCCGGGGTCTCGACGTTGACTTCCTTGAAGAAGCCCAGTCGCTCCAGACGGGTCTTGGATTGGTCGATCAGGTAGGTCGAAGCCCAACCACCTTCCATCTGACGCATTTCACGACGCAGCACTTCGTCTTCGGACTTGGTGTTGCCACGGAAGTTGATGCGGTTCACGTAGGCACGCTTGCCCGGATCGACCGCGAACAGGATATCTACGGTGTGATCTTCATCGTGCGGTTGAGGCACGCCGTTGACGTTGGCGAAGGTGTAACCCTCGTTACCCAGGCGACGAGTGATCAATTCGGAGGTGGTGGTCATCAGCTTGCGCGAGAACACCTGGCCTTTTTGCACCAGCAGCAGGGACTTGACCTGGTCTTCAGGGACTTTCAGGTCACCGCTGAGCTTGACGTCACGAACGGTGTACTTCTCGCCTTCGTTGACGTTGACGGTGATGTACACGTGCTTCTTGTCTGGCGTAATGGAGACCTGGGTCGAAGCGATATCCATGTTGATATAGCCACGGTCCAGGTAATAGGAACGCAGACGCTCCAGGTCACCGGACAGCTTTTCACGAGCGTACTTGTCGTCGTTCTTGAAGAACGACAACCAGTTGGTGGTCTTGAGTTCGAACAGGTCGATCAGGTCTTCATCAGGGAAGACCGTGTTGCCCACCACGTTGATGTGCTGGATAGCCGCAACGGTGCCTTCGTTGATGTTGACCTTCAGGCCTACGCGGTTACGCGGCTGTGGAACCACTTCGGTGTCGACGGTAGCCGAGTAGCGACCCTGGGCCACGTACTGGCGTTGCAGCTCGTTACGCACACCTTCAAGGGTAGCGCGCTGGAAGATCTCGCCTTCGGCCAGACCGGATTGCTTGAGGCCTTTCATCAGGTCTTCGGTAGAGATCGCCTTGTTGCCTTCGATCTCGATACTGGCGACCGACGGGCGCTCAACTACCGTGATGACCAGGACGTTGCCATCGCGGCCCAGCTGGATATCTTGAAAGAAACCGGTTTTGAACAACGCACGAGTGGATTCCACCAGGCGACGATCGTCCGCCTGTTCACCGACGTTCAACGGCAAAGCACCAAAGACGCTACCCGCGGAGACCCGCTGGAGGCCATTGACGCGAATATCAGAGATAGTGAAGGACTCGGCGTGAACTTCGGCGATCATCAATACGGTGAGAACCGCAGTTAGCAGCAGACGTTTCATGAAGTCCTTTCTTATTCCAACTGGCAATAAACAAACTGCCGCAAAATGCGGCAGATTCGCAATTCAGCGAAGCGTTACAGTCGACCCAGATCATTGACCAGAGCAAGTAACATCACCCCGACCACCAAACTGATACCGATCTGTATCCCCCAACCTTGCACCCGATCTGACAAGGGACGACCACGCGCCCACTCGATCAGATAAAACAACAAATGCCCCCCATCCAGTACCGGAATGGGCAACAAATTCAGAACGCCCAAGCTAATACTCAGATAAGCAAGGAAATTCAGGAAATCAGCAACACCCGACTGGGCCGAAGCGCCCGCCACTTTAGCAATGGTTATCGGTCCACTCAAGTTTTTTACCGAGAGCTCGCCGAACAACATTTTCTTCAGTGAATCGAGGGTCAGCACACTCATGGTCCAGGTGCGTCGTGCCCCCTCGCCAATTGCTGCCAATGGCCCGTAACTGACCTCGCGGATCATCTCCGGCGGCCAGTCGATCGCCTTCACCCCAGCCCCCAAGTAACCGTTGGGTGATTTGCTATCGCCGCGAGCGGCTAGCGTCACGGGGACGTCGATTTGAGCACCGTCGCGCTCAACCCGCAGCATGATTTTGGTATCAGGATGCATACGGACGGTATCAACTACCTGCTGCCAGTCATCCAGCGTACGACCATCAAGCGCCAGCAACCGGTCGCCGGTCTTCAGGCCGGCAGCCTGAGCAGGCCCCTTTGGATCGAGTTCGGCCAGGACAGGCGGCAATGCCGGACGCCACGGACGAATCCCCAACGAACGGATTGGGTCAGGCTCGTCAGCCCCTTTGAGCCATTTGTCCAGCGCAAGTTCACGAGGAATATCGGTCGTGGAACCTTGTTCGCGCACCATTATCTGCAACGAACCGCTTTCGCCCAGGCGACGCACCAGCTGCAGGTTCACCGCCGCCCAACCGGAAATCGCCTCGCCATCAATGGCCACGATTTCCTGGCCGGGGCTCAAACCTGCCTTGGCCGCGATACTGCCAGACTCGACAGCGCCGATGACCGGACGTACCTGCTCGCTGCCGAGCATCGCCAATACCCAGAAGAACGCGAATGCCAGCAGGAAGTTGGCAATCGGCCCCGCCGCTACGATGGCAACGCGCTGACGAACGGATTTACGATTGAAGGCTTGATCGAGCTGATCGAGCGGTACTTCACCTTCGCGCTCGTCGAGCATTTTGACGTAGCCGCCCAACGGGATGGCGGCGACGACAAATTCGGTGCCCTGCTTGTCGTGCCAGCGCAGCAAGGGCATGCCGAAGCCTACGGAGAAGCGCAGCACTTTGACCCCACAGCGACGCGCGACCCAAAAATGGCCGAACTCGTGGAAGGTAACCAGCACACCCAGTGCGACCAGGGTGCCGACAATCATATAGAGCGCGCTCATCTACTTTCTCCGCAATCCTATCCGCTGCTGCCTGGGCCAACTATCCGCAGCACTTACCGCCCGTGACGACTCAACCATTGTCCGGCCAGCAATCGCGCTTTCGCGTCTGCCGTGAACACTGCATCGAGATCATCCACGGCCACTACGGGCTCCAGATTCAGTACTTCCTCGATGATACTCGCGATTTCCGGGTAACGAACCCGTTCGTCGAGAAATGCCGCCACCGCCACTTCGTTCGCCGCATTGAGCATGGCGGGCGCGCTGTTACCCGCTTCGGCAGCCTGACGGGCCAGACGCAGGCAAGGGAAACGCTCTTCATCGGGCGCCTGGAAGTCCAGCCGCGCAATGGCAAACAGATCCAGCGGCGCCACACCCGAATCGATCCGCTCAGGCCACGCCAGGGCATTGGCGATGGGCGTGCGCATGTCCGGATTACCCAGCTGCGCCAGGACAGAACCATCGACGTAGTCGACCAGCGAATGGATCACACTTTGTGGGTGAATCACCACCTCGACCTGCGAAGGCCTGGCATCGAACAGCCAGCAGGCTTCGATCAACTCAAGGCCCTTGTTCATCATGCTGGCCGAGTCAACGGAGATTTTTCGCCCCATGGACCAGTTCGGGTGAGCACACGCCTGATCGGGAGAAACATGCGCCAGTTCGGCCATTGGCGTCTGCCGGAACGGACCGCCGGAAGCCGTCAGCAAAATCCGGCGTACGCCGACCGCCTCAAGGCCACGGGCATAATCCAGCGGCATGCACTGGAAAATGGCGTTGTGCTCGCTATCGATCGGCAACAACACCGAACCGCTCTTGCGCACGGCCTGCATGAACAGCGCGCCGGACATGACCAGCGCTTCTTTATTGGCCAGGAGGATCTTCTTGCCCGCCTCGACCGCCGCCAGTGTCGGACGCAATCCTGCTGCACCGACGATGGCCGCCATGACCGCATCGACTTCCGGATCGGAAGCGACCTGACACAAACCGTCCTCCCCCACCAGAACACGGGTCGAAAGACCTGCCGCGCGCAAATCATCCTGCAGGGTGCGGGCAGCTGCGACTTCAGGCACCACGGCAAATCGCGGCACATGGCGCACGCAGAGCGCCAGCAACTCACTCAGACGGGTGAAGCCACTCAAGGCAAAGACCTGATATCGATCGGGGTGACGAGCAATGACGTCGAGCGTACTCAGGCCAATCGAGCCGGTCGCACCCAGAACGGTAATCTGTTGCGGGCGGCTCATGGGGCCGCCATCCACAGCAGCACCGCAAACACCGGAATCGCTGCCGTCAGGCTGTCGATACGATCCAGCACGCCGCCGTGACCTGGAAGCAGATTGCTGCTGTCCTTGATCCCGGATTGACGCTTGAACATGCTTTCAGTCAGATCTCCCACCACCGAAACGAACACGATCAGCGCGGCACCGATCAACCCTTTGAACAATTCGGCCACCGTCCAGTCGCGTATCAGAGCAACGATTGTGGTAATCACCAGACTCAGCGCCAGACCACCGTACACGCCTTCCCAGCTTTTGCCTGGACTGACCTGCGGTGCGAGCTTGCGCTTGCCGAAAGCACGACCGGAGAAGTAGGCGCCAATATCGGCACCCCAGACCAGCACCATCACCGCCATGATCAGCCAGTTACCCAACGGGTATTGCTTGATCTGCACCAGGCCTTGCCAGGCCGGCAAGAGAATCAACAGACCGATAACCAGCTTGGTCGCCGCAGTGGACCAATGCTCGCTCGAACGCGGATAGGTCAGCACCAGATACGTCGCCACAGCCCACCACAGCACTGAAGCGCCCAATACCCAAGGCGCGAGACCGGGCAGGATGTACATGAGGAACAGCGCCAAAGCGACCACTGCAGCATAGCCGACGCGGAACGCTTGACCGGCGAAACCCGCCAGGCGCGCCCATTCCCAGGCACCAAGGGTCACGACCAGCCCAATGAACAGTGCAAAACCGGAACCTTCAAGCAGGAAAAACCCGCACAGGGCAATCGGTAGCAGGATCAGTGCGGTGATGATTCGTTGTTTAAGCATTAAACCCGGGCTCCAGCCTCGACCTGCTCGCTCGTTTTACCGAAGCGGCGCTGGCGGGAAGCGTAATCGGCCAGCGCATTGCGCATGGCATCGTGTTTGAAGTCCGGCCAGAACAGGTCGGAGAAATACAGCTCGGCATAGGCCAGCTGCCAGAGCAGAAAATTGCTGATGCGGTGCTCGCCACCGGTGCGGATACACAGGTCCGGCAGCGGCAGGTCGCCCGTGGCCAGGCAGGTCTGCAGCAGATCAGGCGTGATGTCTTCCGGACGCAGGTGTCCGGCCTGGACCTCTCGTGCCAGTCGTTGCGCAGCTTGCGCGATATCCCACTGACCGCCGTAATTGGCGGCGATTTGCAGGACAAATCGATTGGCACCAGCCGTCATGGCCTCGGCTTCACGCATGGCTGCCTGCAACTCGGGATGAAAGCGCGAGCGATCGCCAATGATACGCAAGCTGATGTTGTTGTCGTTGAGGCGCTTGGCCTCACGACGCAGCGCCTTGAAGAACAGATCCATCAAAGCACTGACCTCATCGGCCGGACGCTGCCAGTTCTCGCTGGAAAAGGCGAACAGGGTCAGTACTTCGACCTTGGCCTCGGCACAAACCTCAATGACGGCACGTACCGCATCCACGCCCGCTTTATGCCCGGCGACACCCGGCATAAAGCGTTTTTTCGCCCAGCGATTGTTACCATCCATGATGATCGCGACATGGCGCGGCACCGCGGACGGTGCAGACTGCTTGGTCTTTTCCATGAAAACGCGACCCTTATACGGCCATCAGGTCTTTTTCTTTCTCTGCCAGCTTCGCGTCGATTTCAGCCACGAACTTCTTGGTCAGATCGTCGATCTCGCCAGTGGCGCGACGCTCTTCGTCTTCGCTGATTTCCTTTTCCTTGACCAGATCCTTCAGCGAGCTGTTGGCATCACGACGGATGTTACGCACCGCTACACGGGCGTCCTCAGCAACGTCGCGAGCCTGCTTGGTGAAACCACGACGGGTTTCTTCAGTTAGCGCCGGCATGCTGATCAGCAGCAACTCGCCAAGGTTGGTCGGGTTCAGGTTCAGACCTGCGCTACCGATTGCCTTGTCGACAGCACCGAGCATGTTGCGCTCAAACGCTACGACTTGCAGGGTACGGGCGTCCTTGACGGTGATGTTGGCCACTTGCTTGATCGGGGTGTCGGAGCCGTAGTACGGCACCATCACGCCTTCCAGGATGCTTGGGTGCGCCTGGCCGGTACGAATTCGACCGAAGTTGTGGGACAGGGACTCCACGGACTTCTGCATGCGCTCTTTAGCGTCTTTCTTGATTTCGTTGATCATTGTTGGCCTTCCTCGATCAGGGTTCCTTCAGCGCCGCCATGTACGATGTTCAGCAGGGCGCCGGGCTTGTTCATGTTAAATACGCGTAGTGGCATCTTGTGGTCACGGCACAGGCAAATGGCCGTCAGATCCATCACACCCAGCTTGCGATCCAGCACTTCATCGTAGGTCAGATGATCGAACTTCTCGGCATGCGGGTCTTTGAACGGGTCAGCGGTGTAGACACCATCGACCTTGGTCGCCTTGAGCACGACATCGGCATCGATTTCGATTGCACGCAGGCAGGCCGCCGAATCCGTCGTAAAGAACGGGTTGCCGGTACCGGCCGCGAAAATCACCACGTCCTTGGAGTTCAGGTGACGCATGGCCTTGCGACGATCGTAGTGATCGGTCACGCCAACCATGGAAATAGCGGACATCACGATGGCCGAGATGTTGGCGCGCTCGAGGGCGTCACGCATGGCCAGGGCGTTCATCACAGTGGCCAGCATGCCCATGTGGTCGCCTGTGACCCGATCCATGCCAGCCTTGCTCAGCGCTTCACCGCGGAACAGGTTGCCACCACCGATAACCAGACCGACCTGAACACCGATGCCGACCAGTTGGCCAACTTCCAATGCCATGCGATCCAGAACTTTCGGATCGATCCCGAACTCTTCCGAGCCCATCAGGGCCTCGCCGCTAAGCTTGAGTAGAATGCGTTTATAGCGAGCCTGATAACCACTGCCCTGCTGAGCCATTGCGAATCTCTCCTGCGGCGTATTTTAAAAATTCTTTGCGAGCTGTTTACAGCTGGCGCTCACTCTAGCTTGGCGCTGCTTCAGCGCCATCGGAACATGGCTTTGTAAGCCAGTTCCAAGGGGAAACCAAATAAAAATTGATACCCCATCTGAAAAGAGGCTGCGCGCGTGAGCGGGCAGCCTCTTCTGGGCGACAGTTAAAAAACCGTCTTATTGCTTGGCGGCAGCCAGCTGGGCAGCAACTTCTTCTGCGAAGTTGTCCACTGGCTTCTCGATGCCTTCGCCTACCTTGAAGTAAGTGAAGGAAACGATTTCAGCGCCGGCTTTCTTGGCCAAGGCACCTACGGTGATTTCCGGGTTCATGACGAAAGCTTGCTCGACCAGGCTGGCTTCAGCCAGGAACTTGGTGATGCGGCCGGCGATCATCTTCTCGACGATTTCAGCTGGCTTGCCTTTCATCTTGTCTTCGTTCAGGGTCAGGAAAACACCCTTCTCGCGCTCGATGGCTTCTGGCGAAACCTGCGATGGCAGCAGGAACTCAGGGTTGCTTGCCGCCACGTGCATGGCGATCTCTTTGGCCAGCTGAACATCGCCGCCCTTGAGAACAACAGCAACACCGATCTTGTTACCGTGCAGGTAGGTGCCGACAACGTCGCCCTCTACGCGTACCAGGCGACGAATGTTGACGTTCTCGCCTACTTTGGCAACCAGTGCTTCACGAGCCGATTCCTGAGCGGCGATCAGCGGAGCTGCGTCGGTCAGTTTTTCGTCGAAGGCTTTTTCTACGCTGGCAGCAACGAAGTTCTTGAAGTCGTCTTGCAGGGCCAGGAAGTCGGTCTGCGAGTTGACTTCCAGCAGCACTGCTACCTTGTCGTCAGCCTTGATGGCGATAGCGCCTTCAGCGGCAACGTTGCCGGCTTTCTTGGCGGCCTTGATGGCGCCCGAAGCACGCATGTCATCAATGGCTTTCTCGATGTCGCCGCCAGCCATGGTCAAGGCCTTTTTGCAGTCCATCATGCCTTCGCCAGTACGCTCGCGCAGTTCTTTGACCAACGCTGCAGTAATCTCTGCCATTTCAAAATCCTCTTGGATAGGTTTTCAACCATTCCACCCGATCGAACGGGCGATCAATTCTTCCCCAACCACCCTTGTTAGCTGCCGCACGTTACAGATAGAGCGGTGGGCGCCGACAAATGGTTTTCGAGGTGGCAAAAAGGGGGCCAAGCCCCCTTTTTGCTTACTGAGTCAACGCCAGGGCGTCAATTACTCAGCTGCAGCCTGAGTTTCTTCAGCTGCGAACTCTACGGTGCCGCCGCCAACGTTGTTGCGACCACGGATTACAGCGTCAGCCATCGAACCCATGTACAGCTGGATAGCGCGGATTGCGTCATCGTTGCCTGGGATGATGTAGTCAACGCCTTCCGGGCTGCTGTTGGTATCGACTACGCCGATAACCGGGATGCCCAGCTTGTTGGCTTCGGTGATCGCGATGCGCTCGTGATCAACGTCGATAACGAACAGAGCGTCAGGCAGACCGCCCATGTCCTTGATACCACCCAGGGAACGATCCAGCTTTTCCAGGTCACGAGTGCGCATCAGCGCTTCTTTCTTGGTCAGCTTGGCGAAAGTACCGTCTTCGGCTTGAACTTCAAGGTCACGCAGACGCTTGATGGAAGCACGGATGGTTTTGAAGTTGGTCAGCATGCCGCCCAACCAGCGGTGATCGACGTACGGCGAACCGCAACGTGCTGCTTCTTCAGCAACGATCTTGCCAGCGGAACGCTTGGTGCCGACGAACAGAATCTTGTTTTTGCCCTGGGCCAGACGCTCTACGAAAGTCAGAGCTTCGTTGAACATAGGCAGGGTTTTTTCAAGGTTGATGATGTGGATCTTGTTACGCGCGCCGAAAATGTACTTGCCCATTTTCGGGTTCCAGTAACGGGTCTGGTGACCGAAGTGCACACCGGCCTTCAGCATATCGCGCATGTTGACTTGGGACATGATAGTTCCTTAATAAGTCGGGTTTGGCCTCCACGTATCCCAATGACCAACCAGCAGCATCAACTGAAGGCACCCAGGTCATCGTGTCGACACGTGTGTGGATTTAGGCTTTACGGGACATCCCCGGAAAGCGGCGCATTTTATATCACAAGACAGGGCAAAACGGAACCCGGATTCTGAAATCCTGGCGAGCGCTTTGCTCCATACCTTGGAATCAGCCAAGAATGCACCATTCTATAGAGAGAAGCGATGCACACAGGCGCAGATTTGCGCTGATCGTCTGGTAGAATCGCATTTTTCAGGGCCGCGAAGTTCGATCGCGCAATGCCCTTTCCGTTTAGAAAGCGCCGCCTGGCGCAGAGAGAGCCTGTATGACCGTCACCCTCAAAACCCCCGAGGATATCGCCAAAATGCGTATCGCCGGCAAACTGGCCGCCGATGTGCTGGAAATGATTGCCGAATACGTCAAGCCGGGCGTTACCACCGATCAACTGAACCAGATCTGCCACGACTACATCGTCAATGAGCAGAAAGCCATCCCTGCCCCGCTCAACTACAAGGGCTATCCGAAGTCGATCTGCACGTCGATCAACCATGTGGTCTGCCACGGCATCCCGAACGACAAGCCGCTCAAGGATGGCGACACCCTGAACATCGACGTCACCGTCATCAAGGACGGTTTCCACGGCGACACCAGCCGCATGTTCCACGTGGGCAGCGTGCCGGTCTGGGCCGAGCGCCTGTCCCAAGTGACCCAGGAATGCATGTACAAGGCGATCGAGATCGTCAAACCCGGCTGCCGCCTGGGCGACATCGGCGAAATCATCCAGAAGCACGCGGAAAAGAATGGCTTCTCGGTGGTTCGCGAATTCTGCGGCCACGGTATCGGCAAGGTGTTCCACGAAGAGCCGCAGATCCTGCACTACGGCCGCGCTGGCACCGGCATGGAACTCAAGGCTGGCATGACCTTCACCATCGAGCCGATGATCAACCAGGGCCGCGCCGACACCAAGGTTCTGGGCGACGGTTGGACCGCGATCACCAAGGACCGCAAGCTCTCGGCACAGTGGGAACACACCCTGCTGGTGACCGAAACCGGTTACGAGATCTTCACCCTGCGCGGCGATGACACCATCCCTCGCGTTTCGGCCTGATCCCGTTACCGTACATCGCCTATAGAAAGGAAAGCCAATCGATGCCGCAGGTGGATCCAGAACTCTTCGACCGCGGCCAGTTCCAGGCTGAACTGGCCCTGAAGGCAAGCCCGATCGCGGCCTTCAAGAAGGCGATCCGCCAGGCCCGCGAGGTGCTCGATACGCGCTTTCGCAACGGCCGGGACATTCGCCGGCTGATCGAGGATCGCGCCTGGTTCGTCGACAACATCCTGCAAAAGGCCTGGGAGCAGTTCAGTTGGAGCGAGGACGCCGACATCGCGCTGGTCGCGGTCGGCGGCTACGGCCGTGGCGAATTGCACCCTTACTCCGATATCGATTTGCTGATCCTGCTGGACAGCGCCGACCACGAGGTTTTCCGCGATTCCATCGAGCGTTTTCTGACGCTGTTGTGGGACATCGGCCTGGAGGTCGGTCAGAGTGTTCGCTCGGTCGACGAATGTGCCGTCGAGGCCCGCGCCGACCTGACGGTCGTCACCAACCTGATGGAAAGCCGCACCATCGCCGGCCCCGAGCATCTGCGCCAGCGCATGCTGGACGTCACCGGCACCGGGCACATGTGGCCGAGCAAGGACTTCTTTTTGGCCAAGCGTGCCGAACAAAAGGCTCGCCACCACAAGTACAACGACACCGAATACAACCTGGAACCCAACGTCAAAGGCTCCCCCGGCGGCCTGCGGGATATCCAGACGATTCTGTGGGTGGCCCGTCGCGAGTACGGCACCCTGAACCTGCGGGCGCTGGCCGGGGAAGGATTCCTCGTCGAGAGTGAAAACGCCCTGCTCGCCTCCTCCCAGGAGTTCCTGTGGAAGGTTCGCTATGCCCTGCACATGCTGGCCGGGCGCTCCGAAGACCGCCTGCTGTTCGATCACCAGCGCACCATTGCCGGGCTGCTGGGTTTCAAAGGCGACGACGCCAAGCAAGCCATCGAAAACTTCATGCAGCAGTATTATCGGGTGGTCATGAGCATCGCCCAGCTCAGCGACCTGATCATCCAGCACTTCGAGGAAGTTATCCTCGCACCGGAAGACGAATCACCACCGCAGCCGATCAACTCGCGCTTCCAGTTGCATGACGGCTACATCGAGGCACGCAACGACAACGTTTTCCGCCGCACCCCGTTCGCCATGCTCGAAATCTTCGTGCTGATGGCCCAGCAGCCGGAAATCAAGGGCGTACGCGCCGACACCATTCGCCTGCTGCGGGAACACCGCCACCTGATCGACGACGACTTCCGCAACGACATTCGCAACACCAGCCTGTTTATCGAATTGTTCAAATGCAAGATCGGCATCCACCGCAATCTGCGGCGCATGAACCGTTACGGCATCCTTGGGCGCTATCTGCCCGAATTCGGTTTCATCGTCGGGCAAATGCAACACGACCTGTTCCACATCTATACGGTCGACGCCCACACCCTGAACCTGATCAAACACCTGCGTAAGTTGCAGTACACCCAGGTGTCGGAAAAATTCCCGCTGGCCAGCAAAACCATGGGCAAACTGCCCAAGCCCGAGCTGATCTACATGGCCGGCCTGTACCACGACATCGGCAAAGGCCGGCACGGCGATCACTCGGACATCGGTGCCGTGGACGCCGAGGCCTTTTGCCAGCGTCATCAACTGCCTACGTGGGACAGCCGCCTGATCGTGTGGCTGGTGCAAAACCACCTGGTGATGTCGACCACCGCCCAGCGCAAGGACTTGTCCGACCCACAGGTGATCCATGATTTCGCCCAGATCGTCGGCGACGAAACCCGCCTCGACTACCTGTATGTGCTGACCGTCTCCGACATCAACGCCACCAACCCGACCCTGTGGAACTCCTGGCGCGCCAGCCTGCTGCGCCAGCTCTACACCGAGACCAAGCGTGCCCTGCGTCGCGGCCTCGAGAACCCGGTGGATCGCGAAGAGCAGATCCGCCAGACCCAGAGCGCCGCCCTGGATATCCTGGTGCGCGGCGGCACCGACCCAGACGACGTCGAGCAGTTGTGGGCGCAACTGGGTGATGACTATTTCCTGCGCCACACCGCTGGCGATGTCGCCTGGCACAGTGACGCAATCCTCCAGCAACCGGCCGACGGCGGGCCACTGGTGCTGATCAAGGAAACCACCCAGCGCGAATTCGAAGGTGGCACGCAGATCTTCATCTATGCCCCGGACCAGCACGACTTCTTTGCCGTGACCGTGGCCGCGATGGACCAGCTCAACCTGAACATTCACGACGCCCGGGTCATTACCTCCAGCAGCCAGTTCACCCTCGACACCTATATCGTGCTCGACACCGACGGCGACTCGATTGGCGATAACCCGGCGCGGGTCAAACAGATCCGCGAGGGCCTGACCGAAGCCCTGCGCAACCCGGACGACTACCCGACCATCATCCAGCGCCGGGTGCCGCGTCAGCTCAAGCATTTCGCATTTGCGCCACAGGTGACGATCCACAACGACGCCCAGCGCCCGGTGACGGTGCTGGAACTCACGGCGCCCGACCGCCCGGGCCTGCTGGCGCGGATTGGCACGATCTTCCTGGAGTTCGACCTGTCGTTGCAGAACGCCAAGATCGCCACCCTCGGCGAGCGCGTGGAAGACGTGTTCTTCATCACCGACGCCAACAATCAGCCGTTGTCCGACCCGCTACTGTGCAGCCGTCTGCAGGATGCGATCGTCGAACAACTGAGCGTCAACCAGGAACCTGACATCAAACTGTCGCACATCAGCATCTGAACTAAACAATTTTCCCCTGTGGGAGCGGGCTTGCTCGCGAAAGCGGTGTGTCAGTCAACACACACTTCACTGATACACCGCTTTCGCGAGCAAGTCGGATCGCCGCACCGCCGCTCCCACATTGAACGAGGCCACCATGAACAACGCTCTGTCCCAGCTCCAGCCCTACCCGTTCGAGAAACTCCGCGCCCTGCTCGGCAGCGTGACGCCAAACCCGGACAAGCGTCCGATCGCGTTGTCCATCGGCGAGCCGAAACACCGTTCGCCAAGCTTTGTCGCCGAGGCCCTGGCCAGCAATCTGGAAAAAATGGCCGTGTACCCGACCACGCTCGGTATCCCGGAGCTGCGTGAAGCCATCGCGGCATGGTGCGAGCGTCGTTTCGATGTTCCAAAAGGCTGGATCGATCCGGCGCGCAACGTGCTGCCAGTCAACGGCACTCGCGAAGCGCTGTTCGCCTTCACCCAGACCGTGGTCAACCGTGGCGATGACGCGCTGGTGGTCAGCCCGAACCCGTTCTATCAGATCTACGAAGGCGCGGCATTCCTCGCCGGGGCCAAGCCGCACTACCTGCCATGCCTGGACGAAAACGGTTTCAACCCGGATTTCGACGCCGTGTCGCCGGACATCTGGAAACGCTGCCAGATCCTGTTCCTGTGCTCGCCAGGCAACCCGACCGGCGCATTGATTCCAGTGGAAACCCTGAAAAAGCTGATCGCCCTGGCCGACGAATACGACTTCGTGATTGCCGCCGATGAGTGCTACAGCGAGCTGTACTTCGACGAACAAACCCCACCGCCAGGCCTGCTCAGTGCCTGCGCGCAACTGGGTCGCAAGGACTTCAAGCGTTGCGTGGTGTTCCACAGCCTGTCCAAGCGTTCGAACCTGCCGGGCCTGCGTTCGGGTTTTGTGGCCGGTGACGCCGACATCCTCAAGGGCTTCCTGCTCTACCGCACCTACCACGGCTGTGCAATGCCGGTTCAAACCCAACTGGCCAGCGTCGCTGCGTGGAATGACGAAGTACACGTACGCGCCAACCGTGCGCTGTATCGCGAGAAGTTCGATGCGGTGCTGGAAATCCTCAGCCCGGTGCTGGACGTACAGCGTCCGGATGGCAGTTTCTACCTGTGGCCGAATGTCGCCGGTGACGACGCTGCGTTCTGCCGCGATCTGTTCGAGCAGGAGCACGTGACCGTGGTGCCGGGTTCTTACCTGTCGCGGGACGTCGATGGCGTCAACCCGGGGGCCGGGCGCGTGCGCCTGGCGCTGGTTGCGCCGTTGGCAGAATGTGTCGAGGCTGCCGAACGTATTCGTGCGTTCATCCAGCGTCGGTAAGAGCCAGGTTCACTTCACCTGGCCAAGCTTGGCCTCACTCAAGTCCAACTCCCCCAACACCTCACGCAACACGTCATCACCAATCTGGTGATGACAACTGAGGCTGTACAACTCCAGGCGCTGCGCCCGCAGCGCCTTCAAGCGCAAGCGCCGTTCCAGCAAGTCCATCTGAAAGGCCAGGGCCTGGGCTTCAGCGGAGTCGTTGAACACCTCCAACTGATGTCGCTATTCGGACATGTTCCCGGACGCCTTGAAGTGCCATATTAGCCGCTTAGACTACCGGTGGCCCTTGCACCTATATCGCACCCGGACCGCGCCAATCCCACAGGTTTTGCGTTTTAACTCAATGCACATGGCATAATCCGTCACCTTAATATTTACGGCACCTGCAAAGGGGGCAATTCCTTGACCGTTTCAAGCAAAACGTTGCACCTTTTCGGCATCAAAGCCTGCGACACCATGAAAAAGGCGCGCACCTGGCTCGATGAACACGCTGTCAGCTATGACTTTCATGATTACAAGGCGGTCGGTATCGACCGTGAACACCTGACCCAATGGTGCAACGAGCACGGCTGGGAAGTGGTGTTGAACCGTGCAGGCACGACCTTTCGCAAGCTCGACGACGAACGCAAAGCCGATCTCGACCAGACGAAAGCCATCGAACTGATGCTCGCACAACCCTCGATGATCAAGCGCCCGGTGCTCGATCTCGGTGACCGAACCCTGATTGGCTTCAAGCCAGATATCTACGCGGCCGCGCTCAAGTAAGCAGCCCGTTCAATTTTGTTAGAGGTATACACATGTCCACTACCCTGTTCAGCCTGGCCTTCGGCGTCGGCACTCAAAACCGTCAAGGCGCATGGCTGGAAGTGTTCTACGCCGCCCCGGTCCTCAAGCCATCGGCTGAAGTCCTCGCCGCTATCGCACCGATCCTGGGCTACACCGAAGGCAATCAGGCCATCGCGTTCAGCACCGCCCAGGCCTCGCAACTGGCTGAAGCCCTGAAAAGCGTCGACGCTGCCCAGGCTGCCCTGCTGACCCGTCTGGCCGAGAGCCACAAGCCGCTGGTTGCCACCTTGCTGGCTGAAGACGCCCAGCTGTCGTCCACCCCTGAGGCCTACCTCAAGCTGCACCTGCTGTCCCATCGCCTGGTCAAGCCACACGGCCTGAACCTGGCCGGGATCTTCCCATTGCTGCCAAACGTGGCCTGGACCAGCCAGGGCGCAGTCGACCTTAGCGAACTGGCCGAACTGCAACTCGAAGCCCGCCTGCGCGGCGAGTTGCTGGAAGTGTTCTCGGTGGACAAGTTCCCGAAAATGACCGACTACGTGGTTCCGGCCGGCGTGCGTATCGCTGACGCTGCGCGTCTGCGCCTGGGCGCTTACGTGGGCGAAGGCACCACTGTGATGCACGAAGGTTTCATCAACTTCAACGCCGGCACCGAAGGCCCGGGCATGATCGAAGGCCGCGTATCCGCTGGCGTATTCGTCGGCAAGGGTTCGGACCTGGGCGGCGGCTGCTCGACCATGGGCACCCTGTCGGGCGGCGGCAACATCGTGATCAAGGTTGGCGAAGGCTGCCTGATCGGCGCCAACGCCGGTATCGGTATCCCGTTGGGCGACCGCAACACCGTCGAGTCGGGCCTGTACGTGACCGCCGGCACAAAAGTCGCGCTGCTGGACGAGAACAATCAACTGGTCAAAGTGGTCAAGGCCCGTGAACTGGCCGGCCAGCCGGACCTGCTGTTCCGTCGCAATTCGGAGACCGGTGCCGTGGAATGCAAAACCCACAAATCGGCCATCGAACTGAACGAAGCGCTGCACGCTCACAACTAAGTGCCGCAGGCACCTGTGGGAGCGACGGTGCGACGATTCGACTTGCTCGCGATGCTTTTTGGCGGCCTTACGGACGCCATCGCGAGCAAGCTCGCTCCCACAAGGTCCGGTGTACATCCGCCCAAGTTCACAGGGCTGAACACATGATGATTCTCTCTCCCTGGCGTGCCGATTTTCCGGCCATCGCCGCCCTGCAACGGCAAGACCAGACCTATCTGGACAACGCCGCCACCACGCAAAAACCTCAAGCCCTGCTCGATGCCCTGGCACACTACTACGCCAACGGCGCGGCCAACGTGCATCGGGCGCAGCATTTGCCCGGCGCCCACGCCACCCAGGCGTTCGAGGACAGCCGCCGCAAAGTCGCGCAATGGCTCAATGCCGGCGATTGCGGGCAGATCATCTTTACCCACGGCGCGACGTCCGCGCTGAATCTCCTGGCCTATGGCCTGGAACATCTTTTCAATCCGGGCGACGAGATTGTCATCAGCGCCCTGGAGCATCACGCCAACCTGCTGCCGTGGCAGCAACTGGCGCACCGTCGCGAGTTGAAACTGGTGATTCTGCCGCTGGATGCCGACGGCGTGATCGACCTCGAAGCCGCCGCCGGCCTGATCGGCTCGCGCACACGCCTGTTGGCCGTCAGCCAGTTGTCCAACGTGATTGGCGCATGGCAGCCGCTGCCTGAATTGCTGGCACTGGCCAAGGCTCACAACGCCCTGACCGTGATCGACGGCGCCCAGGGCGTGGTCCATGGCCGCCACGACGTGCAAGCGTTGGGCTGCGATTTTTATGTGTTCTCCAGCCACAAGCTTTACGGTCCCGACGGGTTGGGTGTGCTGTTCGGGCGTAATGAAGCGCTACAACAGCTACGTCCCTGGCAGTTCGGCGGTGAAATGGTGCTCGATGCCAATTACCACGACGCACGCTTTCGCCCGGCACCGCTGGGTTTCGAGGCCGGGACGCCGCCGATTGCCAGTGTGATTGGTCTGGGAGCGACCCTGGATTACCTCGCCGGGCTCGATCAGAACGCCGTGTCCGCCCATGAAGCCGCGCTGCATGCCTGCCTGCTCAAGGGCCTGGAGGCGCGCAACGGTATTCGCCTGCTGGGCAAGCCGCAAGTGGCGCTGGCCAGTTTCACCGTCGAGGGTGTGCATAACTCCGATCTCGCGCATTTGCTGACCGAACAAGGGATCGCGGTGCGTGCCGGCCATCACTGCGCCATGCCACTGCTCAAGCGCTTCGAACTGGCCGGAGCCATTCGGGTGTCGTTGGCGCTGTACAACGATTCCGAAGACCTGGAGCGGTTCTTTGAAGCCCTGGATCAGGCGCTGGAGCTATTGCGATGAACCTGCCTGCCGATGCCGTCACGGCACTCGAGACCTTTCAGAAAGCAGCCGGCTGGGAACAACGCGCACGCCTGTTGATGCAATGGGGCGAGCGTCTGCCGGCCTTGAGTGATACGCAGATGTGCGATGCCAACCGGGTGCACGGCTGTGAAAGCCAGGTATGGCTGGTGGGCGAGTTACGCGATGGCCATTGGCAATTCAGCGCCAACAGCGATGCGCGGTTGATTCGCGGGTTGGTGGCGTTGCTGCTGGCGAGGGTCAACGCCTTGTCCGCGGCCGAGTTGCAGCAGGTGGATTTGCCGGACTGGTTCAATCAGTTGGGGCTGGGACGGCAGTTGTCCGAGTCCCGCAGTAATGGCTTGAATGCGGTGCTTCAGCGGATGCGGGAGTTAGCTCAATAAAGGGACTGCTACGCAGTCCATCGCGAGCAGGCTCGCTCCTACAGGATCACCGAAATCCCTGTGGGAGCGAGCTTGCTCGCGATGAGGCCTTCAGCCACACCGACTAAACCTGCGGCTTGACCCGTTCCGCCGGCCGCCGCACACCCGCCACAATCTTGTCCACAGCCTTGGTCGCCGCGACCATGCCGAAAGTCGCCGTCACCATCATCACTGCGCCAAACCCGCCGGCACAATCGAGCTTCACCCCATCACCGACAAAACTCTTCTGCAGGCAAATGCTGCCGTCCGGTTTCGGGTAGCGCAGTTGCTCGGTGGAAAACACGCACGGCACGCTGTAATGGCGGGTCACGGTGCGTGAGAAGCCGTAGTCGCGACGTAGCGTGGAACGCACTTTCGAAGCCAACGGATCGTTGAACGTGCGATTGAGGTCGCAGACCTGGATCAACGTCGGGTCAATCTGCCCGCCCGCGCCGCCGGTGGTGATGATCTGGATCTTGCGCCGCTTGCACCAGGCGATCAGTGCGGCCTTGGCGTTGACGCTGTCGATGCAGTCGATCACGCAGTCGATGTTCGGCGTGATGTACTCGGCCATGGTGTCGCGGGTAACGAAGTCAGGCACCGCATGCACCGTGCAGTCCGGGTTGATCCCGCGCAGACGCTCGGCCATCACCTCGACCTTGGGCTTGCCCACCGTGCTGTCCAGCGCGTGCAACTGGCGGTTGGCGTTGCTGACGCAGACGTCGTCGAGGTCGAACAGTGAAATCTCGCCCACGCCACAACGGGCCATGGCTTCCGCCGCCCAGGAACCGACGCCACCAACGCCGACGATCGCCACGTGGGCCGCTTTCAGGCGCTCAAGGCCTTCGATGCCATACAAACGGGCGATGCCGGCAAACCGCGGATCTTCTGTACTCATGACCATTACCCCAAAAACCGGCGCGCATTATAGGGCCGTCGGCGCGCAAGAGCATCATTGCGCTATGAACGGGCAACATCCACGAAAACTACATCGAACAAAGATTTGCCCTACACGCTCTAAAGGAAGAACTTAAACCGACTTGGATTGCCCAATGTCCGGCAATTCCCTGTTCGCTGTACGACCAGAGAATGCCCGGTGTAGGATGCGCGCCCCTTGGCGACCGCCAACCGTTCCTTCGTTCCACAGTCTTTGGAACCCGAAATAACTATGTCATCGCGTAAATTTGGACTCAACCTGGTCGTGGTGCTCGCCATCGCTGCCTTGTTTACCGGCTTCTGGGCGCTGATCAATCGCCCGGTCACCGCCCCCAACTGGCCTGAACAGATCTCCGGTTTCTCGTACTCGCCATTCCAGCAGGGCCAGTTCCCGCAGAAGGACCAGTTCCCGACCGACGATCAAATGCGTCGCGACCTGGAGATCATGAGCAAGCTGACGGACAACATCCGCATCTACTCGGTCGATGGCACCCTGCAAGACATCCCGAAACTGGCGGAAGAGTTCGGCTTGCGGGTGACCCTGGGGATCTGGATCAGCCCGGATCAGGAGCGCAACGAACGGGAAATCACCCGCGCCATTGAAATCGCCAACTCCTCGCGCAGCGTGGTTCGTGTGGTGGTGGGCAACGAGGCGATTTACCGCAAGGAAATCACCGCCCAGGAACTCAGCGTCATGCTTGATCGCGTGCGTGCCGCCGTGAAGGTGCCGGTGACGACGTCCGAGCAGTGGCACGTCTGGGAAGAACACCCGGAACTGGCCAAGCATGTCGACCTGATCGCTGCGCACATCCTGCCTTACTGGGAATTCGTCCCGATGGACAAGGCCGGGCAGTTCGTCCTCGACCGCGCCCGCGACCTGAAAAAAATGTTCCCGAAAAAGCCGCTGCTGCTGTCCGAAGTGGGCTGGCCGAGCAACGGCCGCATGCGCGGTGGCGCCGATGCCTCCCCGGCGGACCAGGCGATTTACCTGCGAACCCTGGTCAACAAGCTCAACCGCCAGGGCTTCAACTACTTCGTGATCGAAGCGTTTGACCAGCCGTGGAAAGCCAGCGACGAAGGTTCCGTCGGCGCCTATTGGGGTGTGTTCAACGCCGCGCGCCAGCAGAAGTTCAACTTCGAAGGCCCGGTGGTGGCGATTCCGCAATGGCGGGTACTGGCGGTCGGCTCCGTGGTACTGGCGCTGTTGTCCCTGACCCTGCTGATGATCGACGGCTCGGCCCTGCGTCAACGCGGCCGGACCTTCCTGACCTTCACCGCGTTCCTCGGTGGTTCGGCACTGGTGTGGATCGGTTACGACTACAGCCAGCAATACAGCACCTGGTTCAGCCTGACGGTAGGCTTCTTGCTCGCCCTCGGTGCGCTTGGGGTGTTTATCGTGTTGCTGACCGAAGCCCACGAACTGGCCGAGACCGTCTGGACCCACAAACGTCGGCGTGAATTCCTGCCCGTGGTAGGCGATTCGGACTACCGCCCGAAAGTGTCGATTCACGTACCCTGCTACAACGAGCCACCGGAGATGGTCAAACAGACCCTCAACGCCCTGGCCAACCTCGATTATCCGGACTTCGAAGTCCTGATCATCGACAACAACACCAAGGACCCGGCGGTCTGGGAACCGGTGCGCGACTATTGCGAAACCCTCGGCCCACGCTTCAAGTTCTTCCACGTGGCCCCGCTGGCCGGCTTCAAGGGCGGCGCGCTGAACTACCTGATCCCGCACACCGCCAAGGATGCCGAAGTCATTGCCGTGATCGACTCGGACTACTGCGTCGACCGCAACTGGCTCAAGCACATGGTGCCGCACTTCGCCGACCCGAAAATCGCTGTGGTGCAGTCGCCGCAGGATTACCGCGACCAGAACGAAAGCACCTTCAAAAAGCTCTGCTACGCGGAATACAAGGGCTTCTTCCACATCGGCATGGTCACCCGCAACGACCGCGACGCGATCATCCAGCACGGCACCATGACCATGACCCGTCGCTCGGTGCTCGAAGAACTGGGCTGGGCCGACTGGTGCATCTGTGAAGACGCCGAACTGGGCCTGCGGGTATTCGAAAAAGGCCTGTCGGCAGCGTATTACCACACCAGCTACGGCAAAGGCCTGATGCCCGATACCTTCATCGACTTCAAGAAACAGCGTTTCCGCTGGGCCTACGGAGCGATCCAGATCATCAAGCGCCACACCGCCAGCCTGCTGCGCGGCAAGGACACCGAGCTGACCCGTGGCCAGCGTTACCACTTCCTCGCGGGCTGGTTGCCGTGGGTGGCGGACGGCATGAACATCTTCTTCACCGTCGGCGCACTGTTGTGGTCGGCGGCAATGATCATCGTGCCGCAACGGGTCGATCCGCCGCTGCTGATTTTCGCGATCCCGCCATTGGCGCTGTTCGTGTTCAAGGTCGCCAAAATCATCTTCCTCTACCGTCGTGCGGTCGGGGTCAATTTGAAGGATGCGTTCTGCGCGGCGCTGGCCGGTCTGGCGTTGTCCCACACCATCGCCAAAGCGGTGCTGTACGGCTTCTTCACCAGCAGCATTCCGTTCTTCCGTACGCCGAAGAATGCCGACAATCACGGCTTCTGGGTGGCGATTTCGGAAGCCCGGGAAGAGATGTTCATCATGCTGCTGTTGTGGGGCGCGGCCTTGGGGATCTTCCTGGTGAACGGCATGCCGAGCAACGACATGCGTTTCTGGGTGACCATGTTGCTGGTGCAGTCGTTGCCGTACCTGGCGGCGCTGATCATGGCGTTCCTGTCGTCACTGCCGAAACCGACCGCCGAGCCTGAAACGGCACCTGTCGTCTAAATCTCTGCGGATGCACTAAACGGCGGCCAATGGTCGCCGTTTTGCTTTAAGATAAGCGCCATTTTGCGGGGCTTGGCGGCATGCGGTTTCCAACCGAACCCGAGACCTGTGGGAGCGAGCCTGCTCGCGAATGCGTTGTCACAATCAATGTTTATGTTGACTGACACGCCGCTTTCGCGAGCAGGCTCGCTCCCACATTCAACCCCAAGCTCATATTCCATGATTCCGGAGTTTTCCATGACGGCCCTCGCCGACCTTTCGCCGACCCTCCAACTCGCCATCGACCTGATCCGCCGTCCGTCCGTGACGCCGATCGACGCCGATTGCCAGAAGCAGATGATGCAGCGCCTGGGCGATGCCGGTTTCACCCTGGAACCGATGCGCATCGAAGATGTGGATAACTTCTGGGCCACCCACGGCCAGGACGACGGTCCGGTGCTGTGCTTCGCCGGCCACACCGACGTGGTCCCGACCGGCCCGGTGGCGGCTTGGCAGATCGAACCGTTCAACGCGCTGATCGACGAACACGGCATGCTCTGCGGCCGTGGCGCCGCCGACATGAAAGGCAGCCTCGCCGCCATGACTGTCGCCTCCGAGCGTTTTGTCGCCGACTACCCGAATCACAAGGGCAAGGTCGCCTTCCTGATCACCAGCGACGAAGAAGGCCCGGCGCACCACGGCACCAAGGCCGTGGTCGAACGCCTCGCCGCGCGCAAGGAACGTCTGGACTGGTGCATCGTCGGCGAACCGTCGAGCACCACCCTGGTCGGTGACGTGGTCAAGAACGGCCGTCGCGGCTCCCTCGGCGCCAAGCTGACCGTGCACGGTGTGCAGGGCCACGTGGCCTATCCGCACCTGGCCAAGAACCCGATCCACCTCGCGGCCCCGGCCCTGGCCGAACTGGCCGCCGAGCACTGGGACCACGGCAACGATTTCTTCCCGCCCACCAGTTTCCAGATCTCCAACGTCAACTCCGGCACCGGTGCGACCAACGTGATCCCGGGTGACCTGGTGGCGGTGTTCAACTTCCGCTTCTCCACCGAGTCCACCGTCGAGGGCCTGCAGAAGCGCGTCGCCGACATCCTCGACAAGCACGGCCTGGACTGGCATATCGACTGGGCGCTGTCCGGCCTGCCGTTCCTCACCGAACCGGGCGCGCTGCTCGACGCGGTGTCGGTGAGCATCAAGGACATCACCGGTCGCGACACCAAGGCGTCCACCAGCGGTGGTACCTCCGATGGCCGCTTCATCGCGACCATGGGCACCCAAGTAGTTGAACTGGGCCCGGTCAACGCGACCATCCACCAGGTCAATGAACGCGTGCTGGCCGCCGATCTCGATGTGCTGACCGAGATCTACTACCAGACCCTGATCAAGTTGCTCGCCTGATGCTTGCGTGCCCGATCTGCAGTGAGCCGCTCAATGCGGTGGACAACGGCGTGGCCTGCCCCGCCGGGCATCGTTTCGACCGCGCGCGCCAGGGTTACTTGAACCTGTTGCCGGTACAGCACAAGAACAGCCGTGACCCTGGGGATAACCAGGCGATGGTCGAAGCCCGCCGAGACTTTTTGAACGCCGGGCACTACGCCCCGGTGGCCAAGCGTCTGGCGGAGCTGGCTGCTGGTTATGCACCGCAGCACTGGCTGGACATCGGATGTGGCGAGGGTTACTACACCGCGCAAATCGCCGAGGCCCTGCCAGATGCCGAGGGCTATGCCCTGGACATCTCCCGGGAAGCGGTCAAACGCGCCTGCAAACGCAACCCGCAGCTCACCTGGTTGATCGCCAGCATGGCGCGGGTGCCGTTGGCTTCCGGCAGTTGCCAGTTCCTGGCCAGTATCTTCAGCCCGCTGGATTGGGAAGAAGCCAAGCGCCTGCTCAGTGTTGGCGGTGGCTTGATGAAAGTCGGACCGACCAGCGGCCACCTGATGGAACTGCGCGAGCGGCTGTATGACGAAGTCCGCGAGTACATTGACGACAAGCATCTGGACCTGGTGCCGGAAGGCATGGCACTGGCGCACAGCGAGACGCTGACGTTCAAGCTGACGCTGGACAAGCCGCAGGACCGCGCCAACCTGCTAGCGATGACGCCCCACGGCTGGCGTGCCAGTGCCGAGCGCCGGACAGCGGTTATCGAACAGGCCGAGCCGTTCGAGACCACCGTATCAATGCGCTACGATTATTTCGTTCTTCAATAACTTTTGGTTCCGGGCGAGTGCCCGAAACCGGCTAAATCCGCGAATGGATTTTTCAGACCCGCAGTGAGGACATCCATGCGCCAACCCGATATCGAGATTTACCTGAAAGACGCCGACGTCGACCACAAGGCCATTTCCGCCTGGCTCGGCGCGGCATTGGGCCCGTGCACCGATTGGGTCCAGAAGGGCCAGACCTACAAGTGCAAGGCCGGCAACGTGCCAGTGACCTGGCTGCCAAAAGCCGTCGGCAAATGGAACAGTCTGTACCTGGAAAGCGACCAGACCCCGTGGGACGACGACATCGCCTGCGCCCGCGCCGCGTTTGCCGCGCTGAACGTGGAAGTGCGTTGCGCACCGGGCACCTGGGTCGAGGAAGAGGGTGAGGAAACAGCCGACCGCTGGATTCGCATCAGCGTTGATGGTGAAGAAGAAATCACCTGGAAAACCGCGTAAAAGCCTATACACCAAACCTGTGGGAGCGAGCTTGCTCGCGATAGCGAACTTACATCCAACATCTACGTTGGCTGAAAGGACCTCATCGCGAGCAAGCTCGCTCCCACAGTGTTTTTGGGTGTTCTGAAGACTTTGGTTACAGACCTACAACATCCTCAGCCTGCAACCCCTTCTGCCCTTCCACCACCGCGTATTCAACCTGCTGGCCTTCGGTCAGTGAACGGTGTCCCTCACCGCGAATCGCGCGGTAGTGCACGAACACGTCCACCCCGTCCTCGCGCTGAATGAAGCCGTAGCCCTTGGCGTCGTTGAACCACTTCACATTGCCGGTTTCGCGTGTTGCCATTTGTTCATACTCCCTTTTTATTATTGGTCGGGCTTTTCGCAGGAAAGCCTCGGGAACATCAGCCTGCGCATACCGGTCCCATGAGGGCAACGGCGACAGAGCGCCGAGTATATGACAGACGTTAAAACTCTCAACAGGAGTTTACTTACGCGCTTTTTTGCCGATTTTCGACGAATCCGGCACACTATCGGCCTCCCGAGCAAACGCTCGGTTTTATTCACTCACGCAGAAGCCGTATGACCCGCTCCCCGTTCCGCCGTCTTGTGTTTGGCACCCTGCGCCGACTGTTGTACCTCTGGGTTCGCTCCGAGACGATCAACCAGTCGTCGTTCACCCTCAACCTCGACCGCAGTCGTCCGGTGTTCTACGTCCTGCAAAACCCTTCGCTGACCGACCTTGCCGTGGTCGATACCGAATGCAGCAAGGCCGGCCTGCCACGCCCGGTGCTGCCGGTATCGGTGGGCAACCTGCTGGAGCCTGCCGCGTTCTTCTACCTGACGCCCGACCCGGACTGGCTCGGCCGCCAGGACAAGCGCGGCGCACCGCCGACACTGACCCGCCTGGTCAGCGCCCTGAGCCAGAACGCCGCCGAAGATGCGCAGATCATTCCAGTCAGCGTGTTCTGGGGCCAATCACCGGACAGCGAAAACAGCCCATGGAAACTGCTGTTCGCCGACAGCTGGGCCGTTACCGGGCGCTTGCGCCGATTGCTGAGCGTCATCGTGCTGGGCCGCAAGACCCGCGTGCAGTTCTCCGCGCCGATCCACCTGCGCGAACTGATCGAACACGACAAGGGCCACGAGCGCACCGTGCGCATGGCCCAGCGCATCCTGCGGGTGCACTTTCGCAACCTGAAGGCCGCGGTGATCGGCCCGGACATTTCCCACCGTCGCAACCTGGTCAAAGGCCTGCTCAACCAGCCACAGGTCAAACAAGCGATCCTCGACGAAGCCGAGCGCGAGAACATCTCGCCGGAGAAGGCCAAAGCTCAAGCGCTGCGCTACGGCAACGAAATCGCCTCGGACTACACCTACACTGCGATCCGTTTTATGGAAGTGGTGCTGAGCTGGTTCTGGAACAAGATCTACGACGGCATCAAGGTCAATCACATCGAAGGCGTGCAGAAGGTCGCCCAGGGTCACGAAGTGATCTACGTGCCGTGCCACCGCAGCCACATCGACTATCTGCTGCTGTCCTACCTGCTGTTCCGTAACGGCCTGACCCCGCCGCACATTGCTGCCGGCATCAACCTGAACATGCCGGTGATCGGCGGCCTGCTGCGTCGCGGCGGCGCGTTCTTCATGCGTCGCACATTCAAGGGCAACCCGCTGTACACCTCGGTGTTCAACGAATACCTGCACACCCTGTTCACCAAGGGCTTCCCGGTGGAGTACTTCGTCGAAGGTGGCCGTTCGCGCACCGGGCGCATGCTGCAACCGAAGACCGGGATGCTGGCAATCACACTGCGCAGCTTCCTGCGTTCGTCGCGCATGCCCATCGTCTTCGTGCCGGTGTACATCGGCTACGAGCGCGTGCTGGAGGGCCGGACCTACCTCGGCGAACTGCGCGGTGCGGCCAAGAAGAAAGAGTCGATCTTCGATATTTTCAAAGTCATCGGCGCGCTCAAACAGCGCTTCGGCCAGGTGGCGGTGAACTTCGGCGAGCCGATCAAGCTGGCGGAGTTCCTCGACGGCGAGCAGCCGGACTGGCGCCAACAGGAACTCGGCCCGCAGTTCAGACCCGCCTGGCTCAACGAAACCACCAACCGCCTCGGCGAGAAAGTCGCCCGGCATCTGAACGAAGCGGCGGCGATCAACCCGGTCAATCTGGTGGCACTGGCGCTGCTGTCGACCACCCGACTGGCGCTGGATGACCGGGCCATGGCGCGGGTGCTGGATTTGTACCTGGCGCTGCTGCGCAAGGTCCCCTATTCGCCGCACACCACCTTGCCGGAAGGCGATGGCCGGGCGCTGATCGAGCACGTGAAAGACATGGACCTGCTGTCCGAGCAGAGCGATGCGTTGGGCAAGATCCTGTATCTGGACGAACAGAACGCCGTCCTGATGACCTACTACCGCAACAACGTGCTGCACATCTTCGCACTGCCGGCGCTGCTGGCGAGCTTCTTCCAGAGCGCCTCGCGCATGAGCCGCGAACAGATCCTGCGCTACACCCGCGCGCTGTACCCGTACCTGCAAGCGGAACTGTTCATTCGCTGGTCGCTGGACGAACTGGATGCGGTGATCGATCAGTGGCTGGAAGCCTTCGTCGAACAAGGCCTGCTGCGTTTCGAAAACGACGTGTACCTGCGCCCGGCGCCCAGCTCGCGGCATTTTGTGCTGCTGACCTTGCTGTCGAAAAGCATCGCCCAGACCTTGCAGCGCTTCTACATGACCGTGTCCCTACTGCTCAACAGCGGCCAGAACAGCATCAGCGCCGAAGAACTGGAAGACCTGTGCACGGTCATGGCCCAGCGCCTGTCGATCCTGCATGGCCTGAACGCCCCGGAATTCTTCGACAAGAGCCTGTTCCGCCACTTCATCCAGACCATGCTCGACCTCGACGTGCTCAAGCGCGATGAAACGGGCAAGCTGAGCTATCACGAACTGCTCGGTGAACTGGCCGAAGGCGCGGCCAAGCGCGTATTGCCGGCGGAGATTCGTTTGTCGATCCGTCAGGTTGCGCTGCATCGCAGTGAAGATGCCGCCGACCAGGCCGCCCCACCTGTACAAAGCGTCTAGATTGATCAGGGCGCCAGTCGGTTCTGGCGCCCTCGATACGGAGATTTACCGATGACAAAACTGCCCCTGATCGCAGCCGCCGTCCTGCTGACAGCCTGCCAGCACCCGACACCGGCGCCCAAGGCCTCCCTCGATGGCGAAGTCTTCTACCTGCAACGCATCGCCCTGCCACCGACGGCGGTCCTGAGCGTCAGCCTGCAGGACATCTCACTCGCCGATGCCCCGGCGAAGGTCATCGACGAACAGCGCGGCCAGGTCAAGGGCCAGGTGCCCCTGGCCTTCCACCTCAGCTACGACCCGCTGAAGGTAGAGCCCAACCACCGTTACTCGGTGAGTGCGCGTATCGAAGTCGACGGCAAACTGATGTTCATCACCACCGAGAATCATGCCGTACGCCTGGACGGCACCGATCCACAACCGCTGAAGGTCCGTGTCGACCCGGCCCGCTACTAAATGTCTTTTTCGAAAAAGGAAGTTGCCATGCTCCGCCCTACCCTCCGCTTTGCCGGCCTGTGCGCAGGCTTGATGATCTGTGCCAACGCCCTGGCGCTGTCCCTCACCGACCTGTCGCAGAAAGACGCCACAGGCGGACTCAAGGACGCACTGACCCAAGGCGCGCAACTGGCCGTCAAACAACTCGGCACCCCGGGTGGTTTCAGCAACAACCCGGACGTGAAAATCGAACTGCCGGGCAAACTGGGCAAAGTCGCGAGCAAGATGAAACAGTTCGGCATGGGCGATCAGGTCGATGAACTGGAAGCCAGCATGAACAAAGCGGCGGAAACCGCCGTGACCCAGGCCCAGCCCATCCTCGTCGATGCCGTGAAGAAAATGACCGTGGAAGATGCCAAGGGCATCCTCAGCGGCGGCAACGACTCGGCTACCCAATACCTGAACAAGACCAGCCGCGAACAGATCCGCGCCAAATTCCTGCCCATCGTCAAGCAAGCCACCGACAAGGTTGGCCTGGCCCAGCAATACAACTCCTTCGCCGGGCAAGCGGCGACCATGGGCGTAGTGGATGCGAAGAATGCCAACGTCGAAAACTACGTCACCGAGCAGGCGCTGAATGGCTTGTTCGAAATGATCGGCAAACAGGAAGAAACCATCCGCCAGAACCCGGCGGCTGCGGCGACCAGTTTGGCGAAGAAGGTGTTTGGTACGCTCTGAGCCGCGACACAAAACCTGTGGGAGCAGGCCTGCTCCCACAAAGGTTCAGGCCTCTGATACTGGCCTTAGAAAGAACACCCACTCGCGCCCCATCTTGCGCTTCTCGAACAACTTCAATGCGACCAGCCCATTGAGCGTGGCTGATGCCGTGTTGTAGGAACAACCCAGATTCTCCTTCACATTGACCGCCGTGAACTCCTTGGCCACTCCGCTCCTGGCCACTTGAAACAACGCCCGCTGTTTCTCGGTGAGCTGGTCGAGAAAACCACTTTCACGCAGCCAGCAATCAAATTGCTGCGCATCGTCCAGACTTTTCCGATACGCCTCGGTAAAACTGGCTACAGCCCGCAACACCACCGAACACTGGAAATCGATGAAGTACGTCAGATCCAGATCATCCGCCTCGGTATTCAAATACGACCGCCCGTACTTCAACGGCGCATTGCGCAACAAAACACTGATGGCGATGTAGCGAAACGCCGAGTAGTCATTTTTAAACATGAACCAGTAAAACAACGCGCGCGCTACCCGACCGTTGCCGTCGCGAAAGGGATGCTCATAACCCAAGACAAAATGCAGCGCGATGGCTTTGATCAATGGATGAAGGTAGTCCGCTTGATGAGGGTTGTTGTGGGGTTGGTTGATCCACTTGGCCAGCACCTGCAAGCGTGACGCGAGCCCTGTTGCAGGCGGTGGCGAATGCACCGTGTTGCCCTCGCCATCCTGGACGACGACGTCATCGTTGATCCTGAACGCCCCTGGCGAGTACTGCGAATCGTCGATACCCTCGACGCCAAC
Organism: Pseudomonas grandcourensis; assembly: GCF_039909015.1. Lineage (NCBI taxonomy): Bacteria > Pseudomonadati > Pseudomonadota > Gammaproteobacteria > Pseudomonadales > Pseudomonadaceae > Pseudomonas > Pseudomonas grandcourensis. The sequence continues at coordinate 1,314,793 of NZ_CP150919.1, read as the reverse complement.
TCGATGCATGGCTGCAATCAGCTCAACGCTCAGTGGCTCGTAACGCTGCTCCCAGGCGAAGTTCATCATCTTGAAGTTACCGATGACCATTCGCTCATCCGGCGTGCGCGGCGAGCGATGGCGCTTAAGCATGTCCTTGGCCACCCGCGTCGTGGTGGCCGCACCTTCGAGCTGGCTGCTGCTGATGGCCTCGTCTTCGATCAGATCATTGAGCAAATAGCTGAAATGAGCGCGCTCGCCGATCTGGCCGGTCATGTATTCCAGCACTGCGGTTGTCGCCTGACGATCCACTACGGAAATGGCTTTTTGCGCTTGCGGCGTCAGCATGAATTTCAGCCAGCACGCCGGTTCACCCAATGGCAAAAGGCTCGAATACTGTGCAGTCCGCGCCTTCTTGACCAAGGCCCAGCACAGGTTCGAATCCAATCCAGGCGCCCAGCGATAGCGCAATGAATCGAACGGCAGGTAACGCCCCTGATCGTCCAGGGGCTTGAGCAAGGCAAGGTATTGCGAAAGGCGTTCCTTGTGGGGCGATCGCAACAGCCGATCAAACACCGGATCGGACCGCCCCCTCAATGTGGGTGGATTTTTCATGGTGCTGTCTCAAACATGCGTGAAACCGGGCGCTGAGTACAACACCTGAGCTTTTTAGCCTCAATATCAGACGGGTCCGAGATAGATGTAGGAACAATGAAGGCCCGCTGGTTGGTACAGGTTCTTGCAGTCAGGGTTGCTGAAATGGCAACGACGGTTTTGACCGATAAGCCGCCATCGCGAGCAGGCTCGCTCCTACAATTGGATCGGGTACATCTGTGAGGGATTGGTCGGCTAGCCAGCTCCCACAATGGGTCGGCGTACACTCACTGCTTCTCACCACTCATCAGGCCGAGCGTTAGCTCGCCTGCAGCTCTTGATCTTGATCCACCCGCCCCCTCGGGAGGCTGAGTGGAGGTGTTCATCCGGGGATTGGCGCGCAGCGCCGTTCGACGCAGTCGAACTCATTGCATGTAGGTCGAAGCGAAGCCGACCGGAGGGCAATGCCCCCGGATGAATACCGGAGCGAAGGAACGCCGAGCCTTAGCGAGGGGCCGTACGTTCGGGGCGAGCGTTTTTTTGGTTACTTTTTTTAGGCGTTTGTAAAAAAAGTGACTCGCCGTAAGGGCCAGCCCTTTCAAGGTGTTTTCGCTTTATGGGCTTTGAGCACCCGGTCGGTCGACACATGAGCATGCGCAGCTTTGCCGTCCAGCCACTCCTTGGGTTTGGCGATTTTGGGACCACGTATGCTTTTGGCGACCTGTTTGGGCTTGATGTTCCTGGCCAGCGCCAACAGACGCTCCGCCAGCGTTTCCGAGGTCGTTTGGAGTGATAGATAGTCCGAGGGCAACGCGATCTGCATGCCCTCATAACCGCTGCGTACTTGTACCGTCAGATGGAAGATCGAAGCTTCCCAGCCTTCGGGCAATGTCTCGCGATGAGCCTGCTCCACGCTGCGTTTGAGCACTGCCAGGACGTTGTAGGCCAAGATCGCTGAAGCAAAACCCAGCAACGCCGCCCGCGGAGCGCCAAGGCTTTCGATTTCACTGTCCAGCACCGATTCCAGGCGCTGGAACATCCCTTCGATACTCCAGCGACGACGGTATAACTCGTCGATCTGCCCGGCGCTGACGGTGTCTGGCAAGTTGCTCCAGAACCACATCACAGTGTCGCCTGAGTCAGTAGGTGTCTGTAGGTTCAGTTCAACTCGGCGCCAGCGGTGACCACCTTTGAGTTCGATGATTTGCTCGCGCACCGTTCCGGATTCGATGGCCACAGATTCTTGCCAGCCGCCTTCCTCAATCAACCGTGGATGCTTGCTTTGCTGGCGAATAATGAAAGAAGCGCCCGCTTCCTCGCAGGCTTGCATGACGGGCAGCGTGCAGTACAACCGATCAGCCATCCACAGCTGGCCCTTAGTGGCGCAGGCCAACAACGGCAGCACGCTGACGCGCTCACTCGCGTAGGCATCCTCGCATGGCTGCAAGTCGACAATCTGATCCCGGTCCGGGTCGTAGACCACTACTGAAAACCCTGGTCGCGCCGCACCTCGCTCACGCCGCAAAGCCCCCAAGCGTTTTTCGGTAGATGGCAGGTGATTGCCGTCAACGATGCGCAGCTGCCAGCCGGGCAAAATGGCTGAACAGCCCAACTCTTTTATCGTCGGAGCCAAGCGCTCGGCGCTGCCGGTGACCAAGGCTCGCAACAAGGCCGGTTCTGTGCGGCTGACCTTGTCATAGAGCGCCGCCAAGGTAACCGGTAGCCCCTCCATTTGCCGGGCAGCGGCATGCAAAGAAGGGCGCAAACCTAATGAAACAAGGGACATCAGCTCAACGATGGTCGAAAACAAAAGCTCACGCGGGTATTGGCGTTGACGGTGTTCTTCAAACACCTGATCAACCCATTCGGCAGGAACAGCCTGCTCCAGTATCAATTTAGTCATGACACTGGCCGGTGTCTTTTTTTCAAACCGCGCTAGAACTTCTGCCCACATCGTTTTCGTCACCCTGACTGGAGTTTTGGGGGGAGTTTAAACGAAGACCTTGAAAGGGCTGGCCGTAAGGGCGAAACCGCCAGCCGCCGTTACCGCAGAAACGGATATGTACTCAATCAACCAAGAGCATGGTCGGCCCGAAGGCCGCCAAGGTCAGACCCTCAAACCGACTCTTTGCGAACCCGAAACCAGGCAGCATAAAGCGCAGGCAAAAACAGCAGCGTCAACGCCGTGGCCACAATCAACCCCCCCATGATCGCCACCGCCATCGGCCCGAAAAACACACTGCGCGACAACGGAATCATCGCCAACACCGCCGCCAGCGCCGTCAACACAATCGGCCGGAACCGCCGCACCGTCGCCTCGATGATCGCCTGCCAGGGCTTGAGCCCCGCCGCGATATCCTGCTCGATCTGATCCACCAGAATCACCGAGTTACGCATGATCATCCCGGACAATGCGATGGTCCCCAACATGGCCACAAAACCGAACGGCTGACGGAACACCAACAGAAACAGCGTCACCCCGATCAACCCCAGCGGCGCGGTCAGAAACACCATCGCCGTGCGCGAAAAACTTCGCAGCTGCAGCATCAGCAAGGTCAACACCACCACGATGAACAACGGCACGCCGGCCTTCACCGAGTTCTGACCGCGCGCCGAGTCTTCCACCGTGCCACCGACATCCAGCAAGTAGCCGTCAGGCAGTTCGGCGCGGATCGGATCGAGAGTCGGCATGATCTGCTGCACCAGCGTCGCCGGTTGTTCCTTGCCATAAATGTCGGCGCGAACGGTAACGTTGGGCAGGCGGTTGCGGTGCCAGATAATGCCCTCCTCGAAGCCGTACTCCAGGGTCGCGATCTGCGACAGCGCGACACTGCGACCGTTATCGGTCGGCACCGCCAGGCTCGGCAGCAATGACAACTCGGTGCGCTCGTGCGAGCGTGCCGCGCAACAGGATCTCGATCAACTCGTTGTCTTCGCGGTACTGGCTGACGCTGGAACCGGTCAGGGAGCTTTGCAGGAACCTCGACAGGTTCGCCGTGCTCACGCCCAGCGCTCGCGCGCGGTCCTGATCGATGTTCAGGTACACCACCTTGCTCGGTTCTTCCCAATCCAGGTGGACATTGACCACATGCGGGTTCTCGCGAACCTTGGCCGCAACTTTGCGTGCCAGCGCACGCACTTCCTCGATGTGCTCCCCGGTCACGCGGAACTGCACCGGGTAGCCCACCGGCGGACCGTTTTCCAGGCGCGTGACCCGCGAACGCAGAGCCGGGAATTGCTCGTTAAGGGTTGAGATCAACCAGGTGCGCAAGGTTTCCCGTTCTTCGATGGTTTTCGCCAGGACGACAAACTGGGCGAAGCTCGCCGCCGGCAGTTGCTGATCCAGCGGCAGGTAGAAACGCGGCGAACCGGTGCCGACGTAGGCCACGTAATTGTCGATCCCGGCCTTGTCCTTGAGCAGCGCTTCGAGGCGCTTGACCTCGTCGGCGGTGTTGCTCAGCGAAGCGCCTTCGGCCAGTTTCAGGTCGACCATCAACTCCAGGCGCCCCGATGCCGGGAAGAACTGCTGCGGTACAAAGCGGAACAGCACGATGGAGGCAACGAACAACAGCACGGTCACCAGGATCACGGATTTGCGCCAGCGCACGCACCATTCCACCAGACGCCGGACGCGCTGATAAAACGGCGTGCCATACGGATCGGGCTGGCCGGCACCGTGCTTGGCGGCGTGAATCTTCGCCAGGTCCGGCAGGAGTTTTTCCCCGAGGTACGGCACGAACACCACCGCGACCACCCACGACGCCAACAGCGCGATGGTGACCACCTCGAAGATCGAACGGGTGTATTCGCCGGTGCCCGATTGCGCCGTGGCAATCGGCAGGAAGCCGGCCGCGGTGATCAGCGTACCGGTGAGCATCGGGAACGCGGTACTGGTCCAGGCATAACTCGCAGCTTTGACCCGGTCGAAGCCTTGCTCCATTTTGATCGCCATCATTTCCACGGCGATGATCGCATCGTCCACCAACAAACCCAGGGCCAGTACCAGCGCGCCGAGGGAGATCTTGTGCAGGCCGATGCCAAGGTAATACATGCTCGCGAACGTCATCGCCAGCACCAGCGGAATCGCCAGGGCCACCACCATGCCGGTGCGCACGCCGAGGGAGAAGAAGCTCACCAGCAACACAATGGCCAGCGCCTCAACCAGCACTTGCACGAACTCGCCAACACCGGTTTTCACCGCCGCCGGCTGGTCGGAGACTTTGCGCAGCTCCATGCCGGCCGGGAGGTTTTTCTGGATGCGGGCGAACTCGATTTCCAGTGCCTTGCCCAGCACCAGGATGTCACCGCCGTCCTTCATCGCCACCGCAAGGCCAATGGCGTCCTGCGCCATGAAGCGCATGCGCGGCGCCGGAGGATCGTTGAAACCACGGCGCACGTCGGCCACGTCGGAGATGCGGAAGGTGCGATCACCGACGCGGATCGGGAAGTTCTTGATCTCGTCGACCGTCTGAAAATTCCCCGTCACCCGTAGCTGCAATCGTTCGCTGCTGGTTTCGAAGAATCCTGCCGTGGACACCGCGTTCTGTTCTTCAAGGGCCTGCTGGACGGCCGCCAGCGGCAAGCCGAGGGTGGCGAGTTTGACGTTGGAAAGTTCGATCCAGATTTTCTCGTCCTGCAAACCGAGCAGCTCGACCTTGCCCACATCCTTGACCCGTTGCAGCTGGATCTGGATGCGGTCGGCGTAATCCTTGAGCACGGCGTAGTCGAAACCCGCGCCGGACAGGGCGTAGATATTGCCGAACGTAGTGCCGAATTCATCGTTGAAGAACGGCCCCTGAATCCCCGGCGGCAAGGTATGACGGATGTCGCTGATCTTCTTGCGCACCTGATACCAGAGCTCCGGGATCTCCACCGAATGCATGGAGTCGCGCGCAATGAAGGTCACCTGGGATTCGCCGGGGCGTGAGAACGACACGATGCGCTCGTATTCGCCGGTTTCCATCAGCTTCTTTGCGATGCGTTCGGTGACCTGGCGCGAGACTTCCTCGGCGGTCGCCCCCGGCCAGTTGGTGCGAATCACCATGGCCTTGAAGGTGAACGGCGGGTCCTCGCTCTGGCCGAGCTTGGTGTAGGAAAGTGCGCCGACGATGGCCAGCAACAGCATCAGGAACAGGACGATCTGGCGATTACGTAGCGCCCATTCGGAAACGTTGAAGCGCATCGGGGCTTACTCCTTGTCCGCCAGATTGACCACGCGATTGGAGCGATCCACCGGGCGCACCTGCTGCCCTTCGAGAAGCACATGGACACCGGCGGCCACCACCCAGTCGCTGGCGTTGAGCCCTTCCAGCACCGGTACGGTTTTCTCGCCGAAGGCACCGATTCGCACCGGGGTTTTCTTCAAGGTGTTGTTGGCGCTGACGACCCAGACATAGGTCACGCCGTTTTCCGCCGTCAGCGCAGACAGCGGAACGGAAAGCGGAACCACGTCGGCGGCCTGCACGAACACTCGGGCGCTCTGGCCCAGTTCGACAGGAGCCTTGCCGGAACTGAAGGCAATGCGGGCCGCGAAGGTGCGCGATTTTGGATCAGCCGACGGCGACAGTTCACGGATACGCCCTTCGAATCGCTGGTCGGGTTGAGTCCAGAGTTCCACCGACACCGGTGCACCGACCTTGAAGCGGCCGAAGTTCTGCTCCGGCAGGCTGATCAAGACTTCACGCTCGCCATCGGTTGCCAGTGTGAACACCGTTTGCCCGGCAGCCACGACTTGCCCTACTTCCACCAGACGCTTGGCCACGACGCCGTCCTGCGGCGCACGCAACACGGCGTAGCTGGCCTGGTTATTGGAAACGTTGAATTCGGCTTTGATCTGCTTGAGCCGCGCCTCACCGGAGCGGTAGAGGTTTTCGGCGTTGTCGTATTGCGAACGACTGACCAGTTGGCGCTCCATCAGGGTCTTGTAGCGATCACGCTCGGAACGCACCAGGTTCAGATTGGCTTCGGCGGCGGCGACCTGGGCCCGGGTGGCCTCCAGCTGCAGGCGCACGTCCTGGGGATCGAGCTCCGCCAAGGGTTGATCGGCCTTGACCCGCTGCCCTTCCTCGACCAGTCGTCGGCTGACTTTACCGCCGATACGGAACGCCAGGTCCGGCTCATACCGTGCTCGAACTTCACCGGGATAGCTTTCCATGACCTGCGCCGAAGGCTCTGGCTGGACCACCATGGCGGGGCGCACGCCGACCTGCGGCGCCTCTTCGTGACCGCACGCAGACAATAAAAAAGCCAGGGTGACTGGCAACGCGAGGGGCAAGGCATAGCGGAACATGGTGAAGGACCTTTCGCTAATGGTGCTTTGAATAATTATACTGAGCAGTATGTTATTAATAGCAAACTCACCAGTCCAGTAATAAAAACGAATATGCCAAACAATCTTTCAGCACCCAATGGCCCAGGCAGACCCAAGGACCTGGTCAAGCGCCAGGCGATTCTCGATGCGGCCAAAGCGCTGTTTCTGAGTAAGGGTTATGCCAATACCAGCATGGATGCCGTCGCGGCCGAGGCCGGTGTGTCGAAGCTGACGGTCTATAGCCACTTCAACGACAAGGAGACGCTGTTCTCCGCTGCGGTGATGGCCAAGTGCGAGGAGCAGTTGCCGACGCTGTTCTTCGAACTGCCGCAAGGCGTGGCCGTGGAAACCGTGCTGCTGAACATCGCGCGCGGCTTTCATCACCTGATCAACAGTGATGAATCAGTGAACCTGCACCGTTTGATGATGACCCTGGGCAGTCAGGACCCGAAACTCTCGCAGATCTTCTTCGAGGCCGGGCCGGAGCGCATGCTGCATGGCATGGAGCGCCTGCTGAGCAAGATCGATGAAAGTGGTGTGCTGCGCATCGACAAGCCGCACAACGCGGCCGAGCACTTCTTCTGCCTGCTCAAGGGTGCGGGGAATTTCCGTTTGCTGTACGGCTGTGGCGAGCCTCTGGTTGGCGAAGAGGCAGAGAGCCATGTGCGGGAAGTGGTGGGGTTGTTTATGCGGGCTTATCGGCCTGAGTGAGCCTGATGGATTGTCGGTAACCGGGCTGACGCCATCGCGAGCAAGCTCGCTCCCACAGGGTCCGAGGTGCCCCCAAGTCTTGGGCTCGACACAAAACCTGTGGGAGCGTGGCTTGCCCGCGATGAAGGCGCCTCGGTCTTAAGGCTTGAGCGCCTTCTTCGGATAAATGTCATACCGACTGGACTTGCCATCCAGCGCATGACTCGGCTTCGGCCCTTCAATACAAGGCGCTTTGCGCGGGCGCTTGACCACCACCCGGTGGCTGGCCAGGGCCAACGCGGCCTCAAGCAATGCCGGCGCATCCGGGTCATCGCCCACCAGCGGCCGGAACAGGCGCATTTCCTTCTTCACCAGCGCGGTTTTCTCACGGTGCGGGAACATCGGGTCGAGGTAGATCACCTGGGGCGGTTCGCCCTCCCAGTTGCGCATGACCTCGATCGAATTGCCCTTGAGCAAGCGCATGCGCGCCACGATCGGCGCCACGTCGAAATCTTCCGCGCCACGGGCCAGGCCGTCTTCCAGCATGGCACCAATCAGCGGCTGACGCTCGATCAGGCTCATCTCGCAACCGAGGCTGGCCAGCACAAACGCGTCCTTGCCCAGCCCTGCCGTGGCGTCCAGCACCCGCGGGCGCACGCCTTGGGCGACGCCAACAGCCTTGGCAATCATCTGCCCGCTGCCACCACCATACAACCGGCGATGGGCCGCACCGCCCTCGACGAAGTCCACCCGCACCGGCCCCGGTGCATCCGGCCCCAGTTGTTGCAGCTGCAAGCCCATGTCGCCCACCTGCAAGGCAAATTCGCCGTCCGCCACTTGCATTGGCAAGCCCAGGCGCTCGGCCCATTGCTCGGCTTGTGGCTCGAAAGCCGCGTCGAGGGCCTGGACATGGATGCGGCAGGCCGCAGGTTGATCAATCATCGGAAAACACGCTCAAAAAATTAATGATCGGCAAAAACGGCCGATAACAAAACTATCGAGCATTTTGCCAGAGCTGAGCGTCGACCGAGAGAAATGTCAGACTTTCAACCCACAATCACAGGTTTTATCTCGCCCTACGGCGACTACAACCTGCGAAACACCCAGGCACTGAGCGGCGTCAGCCACATCTGGCAGGATTTCTTTGCCCGAGCGCTGGCCGAACAGTCGGGTGAAGTGCTGCCTGAGTCCCTGAACTTTCCACCGGTCGATCTCGAAAGTCCCGTTGAACCCACCGTTGGCAGCGACCTGCTGGCGCACATCGTGTCCCAGCGTGAATGCGACGTGAAGGACAACGAAATCCGCCCGCCGGAGCCGCTGTTCCTGCCAATCGCCGAATTCGAAATGGACCTGGCAGACAAACCACGCCCACCGTTTCCGGTGGACGAAATCGTCGCCCAGCAAAAACAGCAGAACTTCGAAAGCGGCTGGGTTCGCCCGATCGTATTGAACGCCGGTCAGCCGCTGCCAGAAGCTGGCCCTGCCCCACAACCACGTGCGCTGCACCTGCCCATCGCCGAGTTCGAACTCGATCTGCTCGACAAGCCGTTCCCGCCGTTCTCGCCAGAAGAACGGGTGGAGCAGCAGAAACAACTCGATTTCGACAATGGCTGGGCGCGCCCGATCGTCCTGCAGAACCTGCGTATCGCCGCCTGACCCTCAGCCGCGCCGTCTTCCCTCAGCCTTTGAAAAACTGATTGGCCTTCTGATACGGCATCGACCGGGACGTGAAACCGAACGTGCCTGACGTCTGGATTTCTTCGGCGGCGCGGAAGAACTCACCATAGGCCGCCAATGCCAGCGCCGAACCGACGCTGATGCGCTTGACGCCCATCTCCCCCAACTGCGCGACCGTCAACTTCAAGCCCCCCGACATCAACACATTCACCGGCTTTGGCGCCACGGCGCGCACCACCGCCAGCACATCCTCGGCGCTGCGCAGGCCCGGTGCGTAGAGCACATCGGCACCGGCCTCGGCGAATGCCTGCAAGCGGCGGATGGTGTCGGCCAGATCGGGATTGCCGTGCAGGAAGTTTTCCGCCCGGGCAGTCAACGTAAAGTGGAACGGCAGACTGCGAGCGGCCGCCACAGCGGCTTCAATGCGCGCCACTGCGTGTTCGAAACAATAGATCGGGCCTTCTTCGCGGCCGGTGGCATCTTCGATCGAACCACCGACAGCGCCGACCTCTGCCGCGCGCAAGATACTTTTCGCGCAATCAGCCGGGTTGTCGGCGAAGCCGTTTTCCAGGTCGACGGCAACCGGCAGGTCGGTGGCGGCGACAATCGCTTGAACGTTCATCAGGGTGTCGTCGAGGGTCAATCCGCCATCGGCGCGGCCTTGGGAAAAGGCATAACCGGCGCTGGTGGTCGCCAGCGCCTCGAAGCCGAGGCTGGCGAGCATCTTCGCTGACCCGGCATCCCACGGATTGGGAATCACAAAAGCTCCGGGGCGTTCGTGAAGGGCTTTGAACACCTGGGCTCGAAGGGTTTGCGCATCCATTGGGCAGGCTCCTGAAGAGGGGGAAGAATCCGCCTCAGAGCAGGCCAAGTTGCTCGGCGACGGGTTCTCTGTATAGCTCAGGCAGCGCCGGCAAGCCAGGCAAACGCAGCATCAGCCGGGCGTGAAAACGCTGCGCCAGCTTCGCCGCCAGCAGGTTGTCGGCCGTGTGCAGGAAGATATACGGCGTGCGGCCCTCTTCGATCCACAGCGCGATTTTCTCGACCCACGGTTCCAGGAACGTATCGTTGGCTTCAAGCGTCGGATGGCCGATAAAACGCACCTGCGGAAATGGCGTGAATGCCGCAGGGCGCGGCGGCACACGGGGCTTCTTCGATTGAGCGTGGAGCACCGAAGGCTCGGTCGAGGTGCAACTGAACAGCGCACGGGGATCGAGACAGATGCGTTCGACACCGCGATCCAGCAGCAGGCGGTTGAGCATTCGCTCGTTGTCGCCCTTGGCGAAAAACTCGTCATGCCGCACTTCCACGGCCAGCGGCCGCTGCAGGGCATCGATAAATCCGGCCAGCTCAGGCAAACGTTGGGGCGTGAAGCTTTTCGATAGCTGCAACCACAGTGGCGACACTCGCTCACCAAGCGGACTGAGCAATTGCAGGAAAGTTTCGGCGGAAGTCAGTTGCTCGCGCAGGTCGCCACCGTGGCTGATCTCGCCGGGAAACTTGGCGGTGAAGCGAAAGTGCTCGGGCATGGTCTCGGCCCAACGCTGCACGGTGCTGGCGGCCGGGCTCGCGTAGAAGGTCGTGTTGCCTTCTACGGCATTGAATACCTGGGAATAGAGATCAAGAAAATCGGCGGTTTTGGCGTCCGGCGGATACAGGTAGTCGCGCCAGGCGTTTTCGCTCCAGGACGGACATCCGAGGTAATACGGCAGCAACATCAGATGTACAGGTCGAGACCCAGCACATCCGCTTCCCAATCGACGAAACCGGCGGTGCTCAGGTAGCTGGCCAAGGCTGTCGCCACGCTTTTGCTCATGGCACGGTGGTAAATCATGTCTTGCTGACGGGCGGGGAGATTGCTCAGTTTTTGCGCAGAGGCTTTGGCGGCGCGGGCAGCCAGTTGCTCTTCAGTCGGGAATTCCAGCTCGCCTTCGATATCAATGGCGTCGTCTTCCACCACGCGGCCTTTGCGAGGTTTGCGCTTGATGGGGTAGGACTGAGAGGAAACGCCGTCTATACGCATAAGTGCATACTCGGAATCAGTGATGGCAGTTTAGTGGCGCAAAACCCACTTCGCAAACCGCCGAGTGATAACTAGAACACATAAAAGGCAAAAGGTTTAAAAGCTGCGGTTAGAAAACGACGATTGGTGAATTCTGCGACGGACACTCAGGTCCGACAGGGGGCTGCCCGAGCAGTCGATCAAATCGACCAACTGCTTTGTTCAAGGGGCATTCAGGGCGCCATGTCTTTTACACCGAAAGTCCATAAATCGACGGTGTACGGTTTCCAGAGTCATTAAGATTTTCCCCGGCAACAATAATTCGTTTGTCGGCTTGAATCCTTACATCCCAAGAAAGCCCACCAACACCAACCGACCCCCAGCCATTCTCACCGAAACCGGGATCAGGTGAACCATTGGGTAAAAGCCTGCCTATTACAACCAATGGTTCCGTTCCAAGTTCCGCGTTATTCCCTGTCATCGCGATTTTACCGTCCGCTTGAACGGCCAATGAATTCCATGCGGTGTTGCGACCTGCATCGGTGAAAACAGGTACCCCTTCGTTGAAACTTGAGTCGGGATCTCCGTTGGAGTCGAACCGCATTACCATGCCTTTAGTGTTGGCTGCTCCCAAGTTGACTCTGCCAGCACATACAAGTTTCCCGTCGGGTTGAGCGACTAGCTGCCTCATTCTCAGCGCCCCTTCGGGGCTCTTGTAGTAGGCAAACCCTTCCTGGGCAAAACTGCTGTCAATCTCTCCATTAGGGGTATAACAACCAATTACCAGTTGATCGTCAGCCGTTCCCCCGACAATTATTTTCCCGTCATCCCGGACCAGAACACTTCTAAGTTCGATAGCGGGACCGTTACTTTTGACGTCTACATAACCACCATTGCCAAAGCTGTCATCTAGCTCCCCATTCTCCGCCTTCAAACGTATTAACAGAGAACCAAAACCTTCAGCCGTACCGTACCCGAACGCAATCAGTATTTTACCGTCCGCTTGCAAACAACCACTCACCAACTCCATCACTACATAGTTCCCCTCGAATACAGGGACCAAAACTGTACCAAACACTAGATCAGGACTGCCTGAGTTATGGAAGCGGGTCAGCGCGGCACGGGCTGTGCCGTCAGTCCTTCTCGTATCACCGATCACAAGTATTTTGTGATCCGCTTGCACCAAAAGGCAGGAGGGTCTGGACTCTTCACCGTGGACAAAATGCCACTTGACGCGACCCGTTCCATTTCCAAAGGACGGGTCTAAAGCCCCCTCAGGTGTTGCTCGAAACAAAGAGTTTTCATCTTGCCAAGTCGCGAAGTAGAGCGAGCCATCCGCTGACAATTGCGCTGCTCGGGCACCACCGCTCAAAAAATTCGGTCTGATCTGCCCTGCTTCGCCGAAGCTTCGGTCCAGTGGCAATCCCACATGCTGTTTGACTAGAGTTTTTTCAGTTTTCATTTATTCGCTCCTGATTACAGCCCAGACGAATACGATTGGTATCCACAGCGATTTCATTTCAAAGGAATGAGGCGTAACTCATTCATCCAGGAATGAAGCCACTCAAGGCTGATGAACCTGAATTAAGCGCGATTAAACTAACCATATGAAACTGTCAAACATGACAGTTGCAAAAATGAAAATTGCCATGTATGCGGGGAGCGGAAGAGTAAACCGATTAAGGTTCCTTACCACTGGAGACAACGTTTGATAACGTCGCAATAGCCTATGCCGGCGCAGCTACCGGCATGGATACATATCGAGCCATGAACAAATACCAAGCGAGAATTTTAAGATTCAAAATATCTCGATCATGTTTTCGGTGCCTTGGGCGTCGCCACTTTATCGCGCAGATAAACCGGCTGCGCCTCATCGGCCACGATCCCCTCGCCGCGCTCCCAGGCAAACCGCGCCAAAGTCAGCAAGTCTTCAGCGTGAGGCAACATGCCCGCGTCCTGCCCGCTCAGGCTGACGGCGATACGCTCGCCATAACCCCAACCGGTGCCTGCGCCGAACCATTCGCCGTCGGCATCGGCCGGCAATCCAGCGGACTCCGGCGGCAGTACCGCTTCCGCCCCCACCAGGCGCATCTCCCCGGCCGTTTCGCGGTAGCAACCCCAATACACTTCATCCATGCGCGCATCGATGGCGGCGGCGACCTGAGTGGCGCCGTGTTCGCGCAGCGCACGTTGCGCCAGCACGGCCAGGTTCGACACCGGCAGCACCGGGCGATCCAGGGCAAACGCCAGGCCCTGCACCACGCCGATGGCAATGCGCACGCCGGTGAAGGCGCCCGGGCCACGGCCGAACGCAATGGCATCGACCGCTTGCAGCGTGGTGCCCGCATCGGCCAGCAATTGCTTGATCATCGGCAACAGCTTTTGCGCGTGCAGGCGCGGGATCACCTCGTAATGGCTCGTGACCTTGCCGTCATGCAGCAAGGCAACGGAGCAAGCTTCAGTCGCGGTGTCCAGGGCCAGCAAGGTGCTCATCGATGTATCCACAAGAGAGATCAGAAAAAAGTGCGTCAGTATAAACAACTACGGCCCGCAAGCGGGCCGTGGATGATGCAGCGGGTCAGACTTTTCAGCTCAGGGCTGCAAGCACCTTGGCGGTGATCGCTTCAACCGAACCGACGCCTTCGATGTGGCTGTACTTCGGCTTGCCATTGGCGGCCGACAGCTTCTGGTAGAAATCCACCAGCGGCTTGGTCTGAGAGTGGTAGACCGACAGGCGATGACGCACGGTTTCTTCGGTGTCGTCCTTGCGCTGTACCAGTTCTTCACCGGTGACGTCGTCTGTGCCAGCTACTTTCGGCGGGTTGTAGACGATGTGGTAAACGCGGCCGCTGGCCTCGTGAACACGGCGACCGGCGATACGCTGGACGATTTCTTCGTCTTCAACGGCGATTTCAACCACGGCATCCAGTTCAACGCCGGCAGTCACCAGGGCTTCAGCCTGGGGAATGGTGCGCGGGAAGCCGTCGAACAGGAAACCGTTGGCGCAGTCGGACTGGGCGATGCGGTCCTTGACCAGAGCGATGATCAGGTCATCGGAGACCAGGCCACCGGCATCCATGATGCTCTTGGCCTTGATGCCCAGCTCGGTGCCGGCCTTGACCGCTGCACGCAACATGTCGCCGGTGGAGATTTGCGGAATGCCGAATTTTTCGGTGATGAACTTAGCCTGAGTACCTTTACCGGCCCCGGGAGCTCCCAGCAGAATGACGCGCATCGATGTGCTCCTCAATTTTTTATATGGATAACGTCAGATTCGCCTCGTGGGGCCAATCTCAAAAATAGGGTCGTGACCGCCCAAACGGTCAAAGGCTGATCAAGATACACAGCAGGCTGCGCCCACACAAGACGCCGAAAGTCGGAGAAACCGCTGCCTCTTGCGACCTTTGAGCACAGTTTCCCAAGTCGCAACCCCATCATTAACTGTCGCCTGACAGCATTTTTGCAGCCGTCAAACGGCGGCATCCGGCTCACCTGCCGGATGCCTGACCCCACGGCAAAAACCTTAGCCTGTGTTACGCAAACCGGCGGCAATCCCCGCCACAGACACCAGCAAGGCCTGTTCTACCGGGCTGCCCTGCGCCACGTCCTGCACTCTTGAACGGGCCAGCAACTCGGCCTGCAATAGATGAAGCGGGTCGAGGTAGGTGTTGCGCAAGCGGATGAACTCAAGGGTCGCCGGGCTATGTGCCAGCAGCTGCGACTGCCCGGTCAGGCCGAGAACGATGGCGCACGCCTGCGACAATAGGTCGCGTAAGTGCGCACCCAATGGCAACAGATTCGGCTCCACCAGACGCTCATCGTAGGACTGCGCAATGTCGGCATCGGCCTTGGCCAGAACCATTTCCAGCATGTCGATGCGGGTGCGGAAGAACGGCCACTGCTCGCGCATTTGCCCCAGCAGTTCGCCTTCGCCACGCTCCAGGGCCTTGCTCAGGGCCGCTTCCCAACCCAGCCAGGCCGGCAGCATCAGGCGCGTCTGGGTCCAGCCGAAGATCCACGGAATCGCCCGCAGGCTTTCGATCCCCCCGGCCCGACGCTTGGCCGGACGACTGCCCAGGGGCAAACGACCGAGTTCCTGTTCCGGCGTCGACTGGCGGAAATACTCCACGAACTGCGGGTTTTCCCGCACCACGGCGCGGTAGGCGCTGACACCGTCTGCGGCCAGTTCGTCCATCAAATGGCGCCACTCGGGCGTAGGCGGCGGCGGAGGCAGCAAGGTCGCCTCCAGCACGGCGGCCAGGTACAGATTGAGGTTTTGCTCGGCAATGTCCGGCAGGCCGAACTTGAATCGAATCATTTCGCCCTGTTCAGTTGTACGGAAACGCCCCGCCACCGAACCCGGTGGCTGCGACAGGATCGCCGCGTGGGCCGGGCCGCCACCGCGCCCCACAGTGCCGCCGCGACCGTGGAACAACAACAGTTCGACGTCGTGCGAACGGCAGATATCCACCAGTCGCTCCTGCGCCCGGTACTGCGCCCAGGCCGCCGCGGTGGTGCCGGCGTCCTTGGCCGAGTCGGAGTAGCCGATCATCACTTCCTGCGGCCCTTGCAGGCGCGCGCGATAGCCCGGCAACAGCAGCAGCTTCTCGATCACCGGCCCCGCGTTGTCGAGGTCGGCCAGGGTTTCGAACAGCGGCACCACGCGCATCGGCCGCAACACGCCGGACTCTTTGAGCAGCAACTGCACGGCGAGTACATCGGAAGCCGCACCGGCCATGGAAATCACATAGGAACCGAGGGATGCCGACGGTGCAGCGGCGATTTCCCGGCAAGTCGCCAGCACCTCGGCGGTGTCGGCGGACGGCTTGAAGTACGTCGGCAACAAGGGCCGACGATTGCTCAATTCGCGCATCAGGAAGGCGATGCGCTCTTCCTCGCTCCAGTCCTCGTAGCGTCCCAGGCCAAGGTAGTCGGTGATTTCGGTCATCGCCGCGGTGTGCCGCGACGAGTCCTGGCGTACATCCAGACGAACCAGGAACAGACCGAAGGTCACTGCCCGACGCAGGCAATCGAGCAACGGCCCGTCGGCGATCACGCCCATGCCGCACTCGTGCAAGGAGCGGTAGCAAAGCTCCAGTGGATCAAGCAGTTCGCGGTTGTCTTGCAGCACATCGGCGGGTGCCGGCGCTGGCGTCGACAAGGCAGCGTGTGCCCAGTTGCGCGTTGCCCGCAGGCGTTCGCGCAGTTGTTTGAGCACTGCCCGGTACGGTTCGGCGCTGTCTCCCGCCCTGGCCTTCAATTCATCGCTGGCCTGCTGCATCGACAGCTCAGCGGCCAGGCGATCGACATCGCGCAGGTACAAATCGGCCGCCATCCAGCGCGCCAACAGTAAAACCTCTCGGGTAACCGCCGCCGTCACGTTCGGGTTGCCGTCGCGGTCGCCGCCCATCCACGAGGCAAAGCGAATCGGTGCCGCCTCCAGTGGCAGGTGCAAGCCGGTGGCGGCGTGCAGGGCCTGATCGGCCTTGCGCAGATAATTGGGAATGGCCTGCCACAGTGAGTGCTCGATCACCGCGAAACCCCACTTGGCTTCGTCCACCGGCGTCGGACGCGTGCGGCGGATTTCCTCAGTGTGCCAGGCTTCGGCGATCAGGCGTTGCAAGGTGGTCTTGATCTGCTCGCGCTCGGCACGGGTCAGGTCACGGTGATCCTGAGCCGCCAGTTGCGCGGCGATGGCGTCGTACTTCTGGATCAGTGTGCGGCGTGCAACTTCGGTGGGATGCGCGGTGAGTACCAGCTCGATCTCCAGCCGGCCCAGTTGCCGGGCCAGCGCGTCGGCGCCATGCCCCTCGGCGCGCAGGCGCGCGAGCAACTCCGGCAGCACCCGGGCTTCGAACGGAGCCTCCTGGGATTCCTCGCGACGATGAATCAACTGATATTGCTCAGCGATGTTGGCCAGGTTGAGAAACTGGTTGAACGCCCGGGCCACCGGCAGCAACTCGTCTTCACTCAGCTGATTGAGGCTGGCGCTGAGTTCGGCGTCCATGGAGCCACGTCGGTCAGCCTTGGCGCCCTTGCGGATCTGCTCGATCTTGTCGAGAAAACCGTCGCCATATTGCTCACGAATGGTGTTGCCCAACAGCTCACCCAACAGGTGAACGTCCTCGCGCAAGCGTGCATCAATATCGGTCATCAGCAGGTCTCCAGCAAAAAATCCGGGCGGCTAAGAAACAAGAGAGTGCCGCCCCAGACAGGTTCTTACAAGCAAGACGACGAAGGGCCTGTAAACCCTGCCTGTTGAGGCTAGTCTGAACGGTAAGCCGTACAACGGTTGTCACCGGCCAGTGCCGGACACTCACTCTGCCTGCCACGAGCGGGAGCGCAATGAGGTCAATATGAAAATCCGCGAGCTTGCCCACCACTGGGAAGAAAACGCCAAGGGTCGCCTGACCGACACCGGCTACTCGATTCATCTGGACGTAGAGTCTGCCGCACGGCTGGCCGCGCTTGTCGAGATGTACCCCAAGCGGCATCCCGAAGAACTGCTCGGCGATCTGATCGGCGCCGCGCTGGAAGAGCTGGAAAGAAGCTTCCCGTACGTCAAGGGCACGACCGTGGTCGCCACTGATGAAGAAGGCGATCCACTGTATGAAGACATCGGCCCGACCCCGCGCTTTCTGGCGCTGTCCCGTCGGCATTTGCACGATTTGTCGGTGCCTGACGACAAACAGAAACACTGATTTTCCATAGAGTCTGTGGGAGCGGGCTTGCTCGCGAAAGCGGTGTGTCAGACAACATCAGTGTTGAAAGTTAAACCGCTTTCGCGAGCAAACCCGCTCCCACATTTGATCTCTATTGCCAACAAATACCGGTTTACTGCTCCAGCTTCTGCGGCGTCTCCTGCCCCATGCAGCGCACGGCTTTTTTCTTGCTGTCGACCAGCACGCCGGTCAGGCCTTTCTGTTCCATGTCGAACAGCACCAGCACGCCATCGATGCACTGCGCCACTTGGGCGGCCGGTTCCAGGGAGACTTTGTAGTCTTCACCCGGCACGGTCTTGAGCATGGTGAATTCGTTGAGCAGCAACGCATCCTCAGGCTTGGCGAAGTGCAGGTAGCCGTACCACCACAGGGCACCGACGGTGCCGAGGATGCTGCAGATACCGGTGATGATCAGCGGGATGGCGTTACGTTCTTCACTCATTGCGGACTCTCTGGTGGTTCATCTTCAGAATTCGGGGGTGCCGGGTAGTTGGGGACTTCACCCAGGCGGCGCAGGCCGTTGAAATGCTGCGGATCATCAAGATAACGCAACATGACTTTGCGCCAGACCGGGTCGGCGAACGTCTGCACATGGCCTCCACGGGTCAGTTGCAGCACCCGTGGCGGCGGCGCAGCTTGATACAGTCGGATGCCGTTGGAAAGAGGCACGATCGGATCGTCGATGCTGTGGTAGAGCAGTTTCGGCACGTCCTTGAGTTGCGCCATGGAGTTGATCGCGCTGTCGCCGTCCGGCACCAGCCACGACAACGGCACCTGGAACGGCCAGGTCATCCACGAATTGCTCAGGGCAAACTGACCGATGCTTCGGTAACTGGCAGGCACACCGTCGAGGACAAAAGCCTTCAGCTGTTTCTGCCGTTCCGGGTGTTGAACCAGATAATGCACGGCCATCGAGCCACCGAGGCTCTGGCCCAGCAGGATCAGCGGCTTGCCTTGAACCTCCGGCGCCTTGTCCAGCCAGGCGAACGCCGCATCGATGTCCTGGTAGATCGCTGGCAGGCTGGGTTCGCCTTCGGACAGGCCATAACCGCGATAGTCCACAAGCAACACCTGGTAACCATTTTTCGGCAACCAAAAGCTCCCACCGAGGTGCATGGGCAGGTTTCCACCGTTGCCGTGCAGGTGCAGCACCGTACCTTTGACCTCGACGCCCTTCTTCGCCGGCAGCCACCAGGCATTCAGCTTGAGGCCATCAGCGGTGATCAGGGTGACGGTGCGGTATTCGAGCCCGGCCTTTTCCGGGGTGAACAACTGGCCGGGTTCGGGGTAGAACAACAGTGAACTGCAACCGTTCAAGGTCAGGAGAAGGCAGACGATGCCGAGGATTCTCATCCGCTGAAACCTCGCAGTGAAGATTGGAATACATACCCCACAGGTGACCTCATAGGGCCTACAAAATGTTGGAGTAATCCGCCTCGATCCGGTCCAGGCTCAGGTGATTGAGGAAGTTGGAGAAACACATCCACGCCGACAGCGCGTTCATGTCGCGGAACTGTTCCGGCAGGTACTTGGGCGGTACCACCAGGCCTTCGTCCACCAACTGGCGCAAGGTACGCATGTCTTCCAGGGTGGTCTTGCCGCAGAACAACAGCGGTATCTGCTCCAGCTTGCCTTTACGCACGGCCAGTTGAATGTAGTTGTAAATCATGATGAAGCCCTTGAGGTAGGACAAGTCTTTGGTAAATGGCAGACCTGTCGGCACCGAGCCGCGGAAAACGCGACTGGCGTTGCTGTAGCTCTCGGGCATCTCGAAGCCTTGCTCGCGGAAGAACTCGAACACCTGCAGGAAGTCCGCGCCCTCCTCCACCATATGAATGGCGCGGGTGCGGTTGGTCAGTTTGCGCAGGCGGCTCGGATACGAGGCGAAGGTGATGATTTCCATCAGGATCGCCAGGCCTTCCTGGGTCACCGTCGACGAGGGCGGGCCCTTGGCGAGGAAGGTGCAGATCGGCTGGTTCAGGCCGTTGAGGGTGGTGCCGACATGCACCAGTCCTTCATGAACTTCCAGTGCCCGCACGTCGCGGTCGTTGAACATCGCATCGGAGCGGATCTTGATGTAGTCGGCACCGGCCGCCGCATCGGCGACGATGCCGTCGGACTCGAACACCCGGATGGTTTCCTCGGCCTCGCCAAACACCTTGTTCAAGCGCTGCTGGAGCATGTCGACCGCATCCTTGGCCGTCAGGGTCTTCGGCTCATCCTTGAGGTCGCCACGGCCGTCGATGTTGTTCAGGTATTCGGACAACATCATGCCCAGGTCGGACAGGGTCGGGTCACCCGCATGGAACGCGTCGGAGGCAGCACCGTACAACTCCTGGGAAATCAGGCCGAAATCTTCGGTACCGCGCGCTTCGAGCATGCGCACCACCATGCGGTATTCCTTGCACATGCGGCGCATGATCTGGCCGACCGGGTTGAACTGGCCGAGCTGGCGGGTGATGTCGCGCTCGATGTTCTGGAACTCCAACTTCACCTTGCTGGAATCGAACGCCAGCGGCCGATTGAGGTAGTAGTCGCGGTCCACCGCCGGCATTTCCTTGCCCTTGGCCTTGAGGAAACCCTTACGAATGTTGTCGTCCCACTTGACCGCATCGAGGACGCGGATCGGTGTCTGCGCCAGCACGATGCGATCGGACAAAATGCGTATCGACTGTTGGTAATCGTCCACGCGAAACTCCTGTAGAAACCTGTTTGTGCTGCTTATTTGGCTTTGGCCTGACGCTGATAGCGTACGGCTTCGACGAACACATCGGAATTGGCCGGGTCGTCGAGGTAGGCGGCGACTTGATCCATGTGGCTGTCGATCAATACACCATCGCCGTCGTGGGTCTGGAAGCTTTCACCGCTCAGGGCTTTTTGCTTCATGGCCTGGTTGATCTGTTCGAGGTCGAGGTTGTAGACCACCAGTTCATGCTTGTCGGTCAGTTCAAACCCGCCAATGGTGAAATGCCCGCCGAACTGCGCCGGCACCTTCGCTGACAGATACCAGCGGTTGCCATGGCGCGTCACTGTGAAGGGATAGGCCTCCCGCTCCTTGGGCCTGGCCCGGTAATAGCTGATGGCCTGATAGCGGTTGTCGCCGATGCGGGTCAGTTCAAGGTTGAGCGGCTCGCCCCAGGCATTGGTGCTGGTCCATTTGCCGAGCAACCCCTTGGGCGCGGGTTCGCTTGCAGGCAGCGGTTCCTTGAAGGTCACCAGACAGCCACTGAGCAGCAGGAACGACAAGGCGATCACAACGACACGCCAGGCTTTCATTCAAAACTCCCTATGAACATACCGACCCCTGTAGGAGCGAGCTTGCTCGCTCCTACAGGGGTAACCCCCGCCCGAAATCACACCGACGCCAGCACCAGGTGCATGTAGCGTGTCAGGATGCCGAGCATTTCCTCTTCGGCGGCAGGCTCGTCTACGTTGAGCAGGCCCTGATATTCCATCCGGCCGATAATCGCCGTCAACACCTTGGCATCCTGTTGCGGTTCGCGCGAGCCCAACACCTGGAACAGCTGGCAAGAGCCCTGCAACAGGATTTGCTGATGCGAGCGCACCAGTTCGGCCAGGCGCGGGTTGAGCAATGCCTCCTGACGGAACGCCTGCTCGGCCATCAGATGTTCGCGGCGATTGACCAGTTGACGGTGAACGTAATCGGTCATCAGCCGTGCAATGTCGTCCGCCAGCTTCGAGCGCGCCTGGGGGCTGCCATCACCACTGTCGATCATCTCGCGCAGCAGGCCCTCGTTGTTCACCCAAAGCTTGCCCATGTACGCCGCACTGCGTTCCACGTATTGGGCGAAGGTATCGGTGAGCAGGTCATCGATATCCTTGAAATAGTAAGTGGTCGCCGACAACGGCACTTGTGCCTCGGCGGCCACCGCACGGTGCCGTACGGCCCGTACGCCGTCACGCACGACAATGCGCATGGCGGCATCCAGGATTTCCTGTCGTCGCTGTTCGCTGCCCTGTCGGCTGGCCTTGCGACCCTGGTACTGAACACTTTCAGCGACCGCAGTGGCGACACCCGCTGCACCTTCTTGAGCTATTGCACGAATCACGACAGGTATTTCCTCTCAGATGAAAGTAACAAGTTGATACGTTTGTACCAGACAGGCAATAAAAAGCCGCCTCAAAGGCGGCTTTTTATTTGAAACACTTACGCTTGCGGCCGCATGTGCGGGAACAGGATCACGTCGCGGATCGACGGGGAGTTGGTCAGCAGCATCACCAGACGGTCGATACCGATGCCTTCACCCGCCGTTGGCGGCATGCCGTACTCCAGCGCACGAACGAAGTCGGCGTCGTAGTGCATGGCTTCGTCGTCGCCGGCGTCCTTGTCGGCCACCTGGGCCATGAAGCGCTCGGCCTGGTCTTCCGCGTCGTTCAACTCGGAATAGGCGTTGGCGATTTCACGACCACCGATGAACAGCTCGAAACGGTCGGTGACGTTCGGGTTCTCGTCGTTACGACGGGCCAGCGGCGACACTTCGAACGGGTACTGTGTAATGAAGTGCGGCTGTTCCAGCTTGTGCTCGACCAGCTCTTCGAAAATCATCACCTGCAGCTTGCCCAGGCCTTCGAAGCCCAGCACCTTGGCGCCGGCTTTCTTGGCGATGGCGCGAGCCTTGTCGATGTCGTTCAGGTCATCGGCGGTCAGCTCAGGGTTGTACTTGAGGATCGAGTCGAACACCGACAGACGCACGAACGGCTCGCCGAAGTGGAACACCTTGTCGCCGTACGGCACGTCGGTGCTGCCCAGGACCAGCTGCGCCAGTTCGCGGAACAGTTCTTCGGTCAGGTCCATGTTGTCTTCGTAGTCAGCGTAGGCCTGGTAGAACTCCAACATGGTGAATTCTGGGTTGTGACGAGTCGAAACGCCTTCGTTACGGAAGTTGCGGTTGATCTCGAACACTTTCTCGAAGCCGCCAACAACAAGCCGCTTGAGGTACAGCTCCGGCGCAATGCGCAGGAACATGCCCATGTCCAGCGCATTGTGGTGGGTTTCGAACGGCTTGGCTGCCGCGCCGCCCGGAATGGTCTGCAGCATCGGCGTTTCCACTTCCAGGAAGTCACGCTTCATCAGGAAGCTGCGGATGTGGGCGATGACTTGCGAACGCACGCGGAACGTCTGGCGCACGTCTTCGTTGACGATCAGGTCGACGTAGCGCTGGCGGTAGCGCTGTTCGGTGTCGGTCAGGCCGTGGTGCTTGTCCGGCAGCGGGCGCAGGGATTTGGTCAGCAGGCGCACGTTGGTCATTTCAACGTACAGGTCGCCCTTGCCGGAACGGGCCAGGGTGCCTTCGGCGGCAATGATGTCGCCCATGTCCCAGGTTTTCACCGCGGCCAGGGTTTCTTCGGACAGGGTCTTGCGATTGACGTAGACCTGGATGCGACCGGTCATGTCCTGGATCACCATGAACGAGCCACGGTTGAGCATGATACGACCGGCAACCTTGACCGGGATCGCAGCCTCTGCCAGCTCTTCCTTGGTCTTGTCCGCGTACTGTTTCTGCAATTGTTCGCAGTAGTTTTCGCGGCGGAAGTCGTTCGGGAAGGCGTTGCCCTTGGCGCGCTCGGCAGCAAGCTTTTCCTTGCGCAGGGCGATCAGGGAGTTTTCTTCCTGTTGCAGGGCTTGCGGGTCGAGTTCTAGGTCGCTCATGTCTTTAAATATTCCATCAGGTTCGTTGCCCCCGGCCCCTGCGGCCAGGAGATTGCTCAGCAGGGACTAGGCGTCCCCCTGAGCTCCTACAGGGATCGAGTTGAATCAGCCGATCCTGTATTGCGTCTTTTACAGCCCGGATTTCAGGCTCGCTTCCAGGTATTCGTCGATGTCGCCATCGAGCACCTTGTCACAGTCGCTGCGTTCGATGTTGGTGCGCAGATCCTTGATCCGCGAGGCATCGAGCACGTACGAACGGATCTGATGACCCCAGCCGATATCGGACTTGGTGTCTTCCAGCGCCTGGGACGCCGCGTTGCGCTTCTGTATTTCCTGCTCGTACAACCTGGCCCGCAGCATTTTCATGGCGGTGTCTTTGTTGGCGTGCTGGGAACGTTCGTTCTGGCAGCTGACCACGGTGTTGGTCGGTACGTGGGTGATACGTACGGCCGAGTCGGTGGTGTTTACGTGCTGACCACCGGCACCCGAGGAACGATAGGTGTCGATCCGCAGGTCTGCCGGGTTGATTTCGATTTCCACCTTGTCATCGATCTCTGGCGAGACGAACACCGCGGAGAACGAGGTGTGGCGACGGTTGCCGGAGTCGAACGGGCTCTTGCGCACCAGACGGTGCACGCCGATCTCTGTCCGCAACCAGCCAAAGGCGTATTCGCCCTTGATGTGCACGGTCGCGCCCTTGATCCCGGCGACTTCACCGGCGGACAGTTCCATGATGGTCGCGTCGAAACCGCGTTTGTCGGCCCAGCGCAGGTACATGCGCAGCAGAATGTTGGCCCAGTCCTGGGCTTCGGTGCCGCCGGAACCGGCCTGGATGTCCAGGTAGGCGTTGTTCGGGTCCATTTCGTGGCTGAACATGCGGCGGAATTCCAGCTTGGCCAGACTTTCCTCAAGACGGGCCAGCTCGGCGACGACATCGCCCGCTGCGCCTTCGTCGTTTTCTTCGACGGCCATGTCCAGCAGGTCGCGGCAATCGGCCAGACCGGTGTTCAGCTCGTCGAGGGTATCGACGATCTGCGCCAGCGCAGCGCGCTCGCGGCCCAGTTCCTGGGCGTATTCAGGTTTGTTCCAGACACTCGGATCTTCAAGCTCGCGATTGACTTCGGTCAGACGCTCATGCTTTTGATCGTAGTCAAAGATACCCCCGAATAGTTTCGGAGCGCTCGGACAGGTCCTTGATGGTGTTCAGGATCGGGTTGATTTCCATGACGGGCAGCACTCGTTGGCGAACTTTTGAAAGCCGACGAGTATACCGGGAAACGGCCGGCAACGGCAGTCCGCTTGGCTGAAAAGACGGGGTTGCAGACGTTCTTTACAGCGATTGAGACCATTGTGGGAGCGAGCTTGCTCGCGATGACGGCGTGTCAGTCCATGGAACTATCGACTGACACAACGCCATCGCGAGCAAGCTCGCTCCCACAGGGCTTTGCGTCGCTCAGGAATTAGGGTAGATCACTCCACGCCCACCTGATTACGCCCATTGTTCTTCGCCAAATACAGCCCCTTGTCCGCCGCCAGGATCAGGTCGCGGCAGTTGCTGCCCGCTTTCGGCGTGATGGTCGACAGGCCGATGCTGATGGTCAGGCTCGAACCTTCGGTGGGCGAGTTATGCGGGATCTTCAGAGCAGCCACGGTCTGGCGCAGCTTCTCGGCCACCAGCCGTGCACCGCCCTGGGAGGTATTGGGCAGTACCAGCGCGAACTCTTCGCCGCCGTAGCGGGCCGGCAGGTCCGAAGGCCGGGCGCTGGCGTCCTTGATCGCCGTGGCGACCTTGCGCAGGGCTTCATCGCCTTCCAGGTGGCCGAAGCTGTCGTTGTAGGCCTTGAAATAGTCCACGTCGATCATCAGCAACGACAACTGGCTCTGCTCACGCAGCGAACGGCGCCACTCCAGTTCCATGTATTCATCGAAGTGCCGACGGTTCGACAACCCCGTCAGGCCATCGGAGTTCATCAGGCGTTGCAGCACCAGGTTGGTGTCGAGCAATTGCTGCTGGCTGACCCGCAGCGCGCGGTACGCCGCGTCCCGTTGCAGCAGGGTCATGTAGGAGCGCGAGTGATAGCGAATGCGTGCGACCAGTTCGATGTTGTCCGGCAGCTTGACCAGATAATCGTTGGCCCCGGCCGCAAAGGCCGCGCTCTTGATCAACGGGTCTTCCTTGGTCGACAGGACGATGATCGGAATGTCCTTGGTCGCCGGGTGATTGCGGTACTCGCGCACCAGGCTCAGGCCGTCCAGACCGGGCATGACCAGATCCTGCAGGATCACTGTCGGCTTGATGCGCACCGCGTGGGCGATGGCCTGGTGCGGGTCGGCGCAGAAGTGGAAATCGATGTTCTCTTCGTTCGACAGGCCGCGACGCACGGCTTCGCCGATCATGGCCTGATCGTCCACCAGCAACACCATGGCGGCGTTTTCGTCGGTCTTGAAGTCGTCGAGTTGTAATTCAGTCATGTGCGGTCACCTGAGTACTACCTGAGCCAGGAATGAGGGAAAATGTGCTCATTTGGCGAAAATCTCCAGCAATCGTGGCGCTATCTTGTCCAGCGGGCGAATTTCCACGGCAGCGTCGATGGCTGCGGCCGCCTTCGGCATGCCGTACACCGCACTGCTGTTTTGGTCTTGTGCGATGGTCAGGTAGCCCTGTTGGCGCATGAGTTTAAGCCCTTGGGCGCCATCACGCCCCATGCCTGTGAGCAAAACTCCTACGGCGTCGCCATTCCAGTAACTGGCCACGCTCTCGAAGAACACATCGATGGAGGGCCGGTAGATCTCGTTGACCGGTTCGGCGGTGTAGGCCAGCGTGCCGTTTTTCAGCAAGCGAATATGATGATTGGTGCCGGCCAGCAACACTGCGCCGCTTTGCGGCGGCTCGCCTTCCTGGGCCAGGCGCACGTCGAGGCCGCTGGCGCTGCCGAGCCACTCGGCCATGCCGGCGGCAAACACCTGGTCAACGTGCTGCACCAGCACGATGGCCGGAGAGAAATCACGCGGCAGCCCTTTGAGCAAGACTTCCAGCGCTGCCGGCCCACCCGCGGATGAGCCAATGGCGATCAGGCTCCGGCGAGAGCCCGAACTGCGCAACGGTGCCGGCGCCGGGCGCGGGCGATTGCCCTTGTCACCGATCAGCCAACTAATATTCAAGATCTTGCGCAACAACGGCGCGGCCGCTTCCTGGGCATTGCCGGCACCGACCGCCGGGGTGTCGACCACGTCCAGCGCACCATGGCCCATGGCCTCGAACACCCGGTGCACGTTCTGCTGGCGATCCACGGTGACGATGACGATGGCACAGGGAGTCTCGGCCATGATCCGCCGCGTGGCTTCGACGCCATCCATCACCGGCATGATCAAATCCATCAGAATCAGGTCCGGGGTGTCCTGGGCGCACTGGCGCACCGCCTCGGCGCCATTGCCGGCGACCCAGACCACCTCGTGGGTCGGCTCGAATGCCAGGGCGCGGCGCAGGGCCTCCACCGCCATGGGCATGTCGTTGACGATAGCAATCCTCATGCACGCGCTCCTCCAATGAGCTCGACCACTGCATCGAGCAAGGCGTCGTCATGAAAACTGGCCTTGGCTAGATAATAGTCGGCCCCGGCATCCAGTCCACGGCGCCGGTCCTCTTCACGATCCTTGTAGGACACCACCATCACCGGCAGCGATTGCAGGCGATTGTCCCGACGCAACAGCGTGACCAGTTCGATGCCGTCCATGCGCGGCATATCAATGTCGGTGATCAGCAGATCGAAATCCTCCGAACGCAACGCGTTCCAGCCGTCCATGCCGTCCACTGCAACCGCCACGTCGTAGCCGCGATTGAGCAACAGTTTGCGCTGCAACTCTCGCACGGTCAGGGAATCATCCACCACCAGAATTCGTTTGCGGGCCGCCTCGACCACCTGATTGCTGTGGCGGGCAATGCGCTCCAGACGACCGGTGTTGAGCAGTTTCTCCACCGATCGCAGCATGTCTTCGACATCGACGATCAGTACCACCGAACCGTCGTCGAGCAGGGCCCCGGCGGAAATGTCCTGCACTTTGCCCAGACGCTCATCCAGCGGCAGCACCACCAAGGTCCGCTCACCGATGAACCGCTCCACGGCCACGCCGTAGATCGCATCGCGCTCGCGAATCACCACGACCTTCAGGGTTTGCCCGCTGCTCTGGCTGGCCGGACGTTGCAGCAATTGACTGGCCGCCACCAGGCCGACGTGCCGGCCTTCGTGCCAGAAATGCTGGCGGCCTTCGACCTGCACGATATCCGCCGGCTCCAGGTCGCACATGCGCTCAATGTGCGCCAGCGGAAAGGCATAGGCTTCGTCGCCGACTTCCACCACGAGACTGCGCACCACCGACAGGGTCAGCGGCACTTCAAGATGGAACCGACTGCCCTCGCCCGCCGTCTGCTCCAGCACCACCGCGCCGCGCAACTGCCGGACCATGTGCTGCACCGCATCCAGGCCGACGCCGCGACCGGACACTTCGGTGACCGTGTCGCGCAGACTGAAACCGGGCAGGAACAGGAACGTCAGCAATTCCTCTTCGCTCAACTGCGCGGCGGTTTGCGCGGGCGACAGATTTCGTTCAACGATGCTGCGACGGACCTTTTCCAGGTCCACGCCGTTACCGTCATCGCTCAGTTCAAGCACCAGCAAACCGGCCTGATGGGACGCACGCAGGCGAATCAAACCTTCCGCCGGCTTGCCCGCCAGCAGGCGCTGCTCCGGGGTTTCGATGCCGTGGTCGACCGCGTTGCGCAACAAGTGAGTCAGCGGCGCTTCGAGCTTTTCCAGTACGTCGCGATCGACCTGAGTCTTATCGCCTTCAATTTCCAGCCGCACCTGTTTGCCCAGGTCGCGCCCCAGATCCCGGACCATCCGCACCTGCCCGGTCAGCACATCGGCAAACGGCCGCATGCGACAGGCCAGCGCCGTGTCGTACAACACCTGCGCCCGCTGGCTGGCATGCCAGGCGAACTCATCGAGTTCGGCGTTCTTTTCCACGAGCAATTGCTGGGACTGCGCGAGCAATCGCCGCGCATCCTCAAGGGCTTCCTGGGCCTCCAGGCTCAAGGTGTGCTCCTTGAGATGCACATTGAGACTCTCCAGTGCGCGCAGGCTGTTGCTCTGCATGCGCTTGAGTCGCTGCATGGTCGCCAGGTGCGGTTTGAGCCGCAGGGTTTCCACCAGGGATTTGCTCGATAAATCGAGCAGGCTGTTCAAACGCTCGGCGGTGACACGCAGTACACGTTCGCCGTTTTCGGTGGTGCGTTTGGTCTTGCGTGGGGCCGATGGCGGTTCTACGGCAGACGTCAGCGGCTCGACCCGGGGCGACGGTGCTTCGAGCTGAAGTTCGGCCATCAACGGTGCGGCAGGCGCAACCAGCTGGGCCACCGGGTCCAGCAACCGCGCCATCAACGCCACGTAGGCCTCGATTTCCGCAGCCTCCGGGTTATTGCTCGGCGTGGCGATGCGCATCAGCAAGTCGGTGCCTTGCAGCAACGCATCGATATGCTCGGGGCGCAGCAACAGACGGCCTTCCTGGGCACTGACCAGGCAATCTTCCATCACATGGGAGACGCTGACCCCGGCGTCGACACCGACGATCCGCGCCGCCCCCTTGAGCGAGTGCGCGGCACGCATGCACGATTCAAGTTGATCGGCCTGGGTCGGGTCGCGCTCAAGCGCCAGCAGGCCGGCGCTCAAGACCTGGGTCTGGGCTTCGGCCTCCAGGCTGAACAGCTCCAGCAAAGAGGCGTCGCGCATTTGCTCGGGGGTCATGTGAGGCTCCGGGTCACGGCGGACAGCAGCTGTTCTTCATCCAGCCAACGCAGGCTGCGACCTTTGAATTGCAACACGCCACGGGTGTATTTGGCGCTGGCCTGAGCACCCGAGCGCGATGCTGTATCGAGGATGCGCTCGTCGATGGCGTGAATCCCGTCGACTTCGTCCACCGGCACCACCACCGGCCCGCCGTGGGCCGCGATGATCAGCATGCGCGGCATAACCCGCGCACCGGGTGCCACGTTGCCGGCGCCGTCGAGCCCGAGCAGCTCCACCAGCGACAGACAGGCGACCAGCGCGCCACGCACATTCGCCACGCCGAGCAAGGCCCGGGAACGTTGATGCGGCAAAGAGTGAATCGCTTGCAGCGGCGCCACCTCTACCAGGCTACGGGTCGCAAGCCCCAGCCACTCCTCGCCCAGCCGGAACATCAATAGCGAGCGGGTTTTCACCTCGCTCTCGACTGCGACCGACACGGGCCCGCGATCTTCCTGCTGCATTGCATAGCGATCGAGCAAGCGTGTGGCGGCGGCCGAATACACCGCACAATTGCGGCAATGAATATGCTCGCTGAGCAGCGGGCAGGACTTGTCGCCGTGGATACCGATGCGGTTCCAGCAATCGTCGATGGCCTGGGCATCCCGGGTGACGCTAAAGGTGTCGGAGGCGATCATCGTTTACGCTCACTGTCGGCGGCGCGTGCGCTGCGGGCGGCACGCTCCTGCAATCGTCTGGCTCCCATCGCGTCGCCCTGGGCCTGCAGCAATGCGGCCAGATGCATCAACGCTTCGGGATGTTGCGGTTCGAGGTACAACGCCTTGCGATAAAACCCCTGGGCTTCCAGGGTATTGCCAGCCACATCGCTGAGCAGTCCCAACCAATAAAAGACCTGGGCCACCGGTTCATGGCTGCGCAAGTAGCTTTCACACGCCGCTCGCGCCTCGGCGCTTTTGCCTTCGTTGGCCAGCGCGGCGATGTTCGCCAGCAGCACGGCCGTATCGGTGCCAGGCGTTTTCGGCGCAGTCGCCAGCGGCACGACACTGGCGAACGGGCGACTGCGTACTGGCGCAGGCGGTGGATTGCGCAGCGGTTGCGGCACCGGCAAGGGTGCAGGAACGAATGTCGGCAAGGGATCAGGGTCCGCAGTGCCCTGTCGACTGAACGCGAAGGACTGCGGGACTCCGATCGAACGCATCCCCAAACGCCCCAGCAGACTGCCTTCGGCCGGGCCGATAAACAGCACGCCGTCAACGTGGGTCAGGCACTTGAGCACTTCGAAGACTTGCTTCTGGGTTGGCTGGTCGAAATAGATCAGCAGGTTGCGACAAAACACGAAATCGAAGGGCGGTTCACCAGCCAGCAAGGCCGGATCCAGAAGGTTGCCGACCTGCAGGCGCACTTGCTCGAGCACCCGCTGATTGAGGCGATAGCTCTCGCCTTCGGCGATGAAATGACGGTCGCGAAACGCAATGTCGTCACCCCGGAAAGAGTTCTTGCCGTACAACGCCCGACGGGCTTTTTCCACTGACAACGGGCTGACGTCCAGGCCGTCGACCTTGAACTGGTACGGTTTGAGCCCGGCATCGAGCAACGCCATGGCGATCGAGTACGGTTCTTCACCGGTGGAGCACGGCAGGCTGAGAATCCGCAGTGCGCGCAGGTTGTTGATTTCGGCCAGACGCTTGCCCGCCAGTTTCGCCAGGGTGACAAAAGACTCCGGATAGCGGAAGAACCAGGTTTCCGGAACGATCACCGCTTCGATCAATGCCTGCTGCTCATCCCGCGAGCCCTGCAAGGTGCGCCAATATTCATCGGCCGAGACTGCTTGCGAAACGATGCTGCGCTGGCGCACCGCTCGCTCGATGATCGCTTGCCCGACCGAGGTCACGTCGAGTCCGATGGTTTCCTTGAGGAAATCGAAAAACCGCTGATCGCTGTTCATGGCCGCTCCTGCAGCAGTACCGGATCCATTGGCGGCGAGGGAAACAGCAAGGCGCGCACCTGATTGTCCAGCAGATCGCCGACCCGTACCCATTGCAGCAAGCCCTGCTCGTCCTTGCGCACCGGCCCGAGGTAAGGCGCCTGGCGGTTGTCCAGGCCGTAGGGCTGAAAATCCGCCGGATCGCAGCGCAAGGTGTCAGTCGCCTGTTCCAGAATCAGCCCGAGCAGCTGCGTCTCGGCGGTTTCGTCCGGGCGATAGTTGACCAGCACCAGCCGCGTGCTGGTACGGGCCTGTGCCGGCGTACCAAAGGTCAGTGCGCTCAAGTCGATGACCGGCACCACTGTGCCCCGATAGGCGAACACCCCGGCAACCCAGGTGGGGGCATGGGGAATGGGCTTCAAGGGCAGACGCGGCAGCACTTCAGCCACTTCGATGGCCTTCAAGGCATAGCGCTCGCTGCCGATGCGAAACACCAGAAACAAAGCGTGCAGCGTCTGCTTCACGGCAGAGCGTTTGGCCGTGATTTCGCTCATCAGACTTTGAATCGCGAAACGCCGCTGCGCAGCCCGACGGCCACCTGGCTCAGCTCATCGATGGCGAAACTGGCCTGACGCAGAGATTCGACGGTCTGGCTGCTGGCATCACCCAACTGCACCAGCGCGTGGTTGATCTGCTCGGCACCGGTGGCCTGGGCCTGCATGCCTTCGTTGACCATCAGCACCCGCGGCGCCAGCGCCTGGACCTGATGGATGATCTGCGACAACTGCTCGCCGACCTGCTGCACCTCGGACATGCCGCGACGTACCTCTTCAGAGAACTTGTCCATGCCCATGACCCCGGCCGACACTGCCGACTGGATCTCGCGCACCATCTGCTCAATGTCGTAGGTGGCGACAGCGGTCTGGTCCGCCAGGCGCCGCACTTCGGTGGCGACCACGGCAAAACCGCGCCCGTATTCCCCGGCTTTCTCGGCTTCGATGGCGGCGTTGAGCGACAACAGGTTGGTCTGGTCGGCGACCTTGACGATGGTCACCACCACCTGATTGATGTTGCCGGCCTTCTCGTTGAGGATCGCCAGCTTGGCGTTGACCAGATCGGCCGCGCCCATCACTGAGTGCATGGTTTCTTCCATGCGCGCCAGGCCCTGCTGCCCGGAACCGGCAGCCACGGAAGCCTGATCGGCGGCAGTGGAGACTTCGGTCATGGTGCGCACCAGATCCCGGGAAGTGGCGGCGATCTCACGGGAAGTCGCACCGATTTCCGTGGTGGTGGCGGCAGTTTCGGTGGCGGTGGCTTGTTGCTGCTTGGACGTTGCGGCGATCTCGGTCACCGACGTGGTCACCTGCACCGACGAACGCTGGGCCTGGGACACCAGAGACGTGAGCTCGGACATCATGTCGTTGAAACCGGTCTCTACCGCGCCGAATTCGTCCTTGCGCTCCAGGTTCAGGCGGCTGCTGAGATCGCCGGTGCGCATGATTTCGAGGATTTTCACGATGCGGTTCATCGGCGCCATGATGGCGCGCATCAAAAGCAAACCGCAGAGGCCGGCAGCCAGGACAGCCACCAGCAGGGAAATGCCCATGCTGATTTTTGCCGCAAGCACGGCATCGTCGATGGCGGCCATTTCGTGGTCGGCCACCAATTTGTTTTCGCGGAGGATGTCGTTGAGCTTCGCGCGACCTGCGGTCCAGACCGGGGTCAGTTGCTCGGTGAACAACTTGAGAGCCTCGGCTTCCTGGTTGCGGCTGTGCAGATCGAGCACTGCCGTCAGAATCCTGCTGAACTCCTCGTGCCGTTGTTCGAAAGCGGCAAACTCGACCTTGTCTTCATCGGTCGTGATGGTGTTGCGGTAGTTACCTATCTGCTCCAGCAGACGCACTTCGAAAGCCTTGAATTCCGCAGCGTCTTCACTGCTGATGCCCTGCCCTTCTTTCAAGCCGAGCATTTCCTGAGTCTGCAGGAAAGTGTCGACCCAGGCGCTACGAATCATCGAACTGTAATAAACCCCCGGCAAAGCGTCGTCCCGCATGCTGGCTTCGCTCTCTTCGATCCTCAGCAATCGCGAATAGGAGAGGACCACCATCAGCAACATGATGGCGATAATTACCGCAAAGCTCGCCAAAATGCGTTGGCGCAACGTCCAGTTCTTCACAGTCAATCCTCGGGGGCTGATACGAAATGCGGGGAGTATAGCCGAGGGCGGTGTTTCATTTATAAGACGGTTGCGCACCGCTTCTCATCCCGTTGAAAAAAGGCGGGATGGATGCCGGGGGATTGGGCAGAAAGGGACCGTGCAATGGTCATTGGGGAGGTGTTGTGGCCGAAAACGCCATCGCGAGCAAGCTCGCGATGGCGCACTAAAGGTTTACAGAGAAGCCTGGCGAACCTGCTTCTCCAGTTCGGCCTTCAACCCCGGCTCCAACTTGAGCTGGCGCGCCAGTTCATCGAGGTAGGCCTTCTCCATGAAGTTTTCCTCGTCCACCATCATCACGCTGGCGATGTACATCTCGGCGGCGATTTCCGGGGAGCGGGCGGCGCGGGCGACATCGCTCGGGTCCAGCGGCTTGTTGAGCTCGGCGTGCAGCCAGTGTTGCAGCTCCTGGTCGTTGTCGAGCCGGGTGAATTCGCCTTCGATCAAGGCCCGCTCACGCGCATCGACATGACCGTCAGCCTTGGCCGCGGCCACCAGCGCCTTGAGAATCGCCTGGCTGTGCAGTTCGACTTGCGCGGTCGGCACGCGGTCCAAAGTTTGCGGTTGCGTAGCGGCTGCACCGCCCTGCTGCGCCTGCCAGTTGCCATAGGCTTTATAAGCCAGCGCGCCCAACGCGGCGAGACCGCCGTAGACCGCAACCTTGCCCCCGACTTTACGGGCCTTTTTGCTGCCGAGCAGCAAACCCATCGCGCCTGCCGCCAACGCCCCGCCACTCGCGCCGGAGAGCAAACTGCCGAGGGCACTGGTGCCACCGCTCGCGCCCTTTTGCTGCTGGCTGCCGGCCTTGTTCTGCAACAGGTCCTGGCCGGACTTGAGTAGTTGATCGAGCAATCCACGGGTGTTCATTTACCGCCTCCACAAGACGTTTAACCTGAAACCAGGACCACCAGCCTAAAACGAAAGTGCCCACGCTCCGTGGGCGAGAGTGCTTCCAGATGTTGCATTGCCTCGATGCACCCAATGCCGCTTGCGCCGGCCTATCAGAAAAAAAGATATACACTCTCGCCAATCGATAAAAACAGCCCACCGGGTACTTTCCCATGATGACCTTGCGTCAGATCCGTCATTTCATCGCCGTGGCCGAGACCGGCTCGATCTCGGCCGCCGCACAAACCGCGTTCATTTCCCAGTCGACCCTGACCCTGGCGATCCAGCAACTGGAGGAGGAAATCGGCGTCAGCCTGTTCAGCCGCCACGCCAAGGGCATGACCCTGACCCATCAGGGGCATCAATTCCTGCGTCAGGCGCACTTGATCCTGGCCACGGTGGATAACGCAAAGCGCAGCCTGCAACAGAGCACCGATCAGGTTGCCGGGCAACTGATCGTCGGCGTGACCAGCCTGGTGGCCGGCTATTACCTGGCGGATCTGCTCACCCGCTTCCAGCGCGCCTACCCCAATGTGGAAATCCGCGTGATGGAGGATGAGCGCCCGTACATCGAGCATTTGCTGGTCAGCGGCGAGATCGATGTCGGCGTGTTGATCCTGTCCAACCTCGAAGACCGCCACGCCCTGCAGACCGAAGTGTTGACCCATTCGCCGCACCGGCTATGGCTGCCGGCCCAGCACCCGTTGCTGGAGCACGACAGCATCAACCTCGCCGACGTGGCCCGCGAGCCATTGATTCAACTGAACGTCGATGAAATGGACCGCAACGCCCAACGCATGTGGTCCGCCGCCTCGCTGCAACCGCGCATCACCCTGCGCACGGCTTCGACCGAAGCGGTGCGAAGCCTGGTGGCCGCCGGGCTGGGCGTATCGATCCAGCCGGACATGACCTATCGCCCGTGGTCACTGGAGGGCGACATCATCGAAGCGCGGCCGATTGCCGACCTCAGCCAGACCCTGGATGTCGGCCTGGCGTGGCGTCGCGGCACCGCGCGGCCAGCGCTGGTGGACCCCTTCCTCACGGTCGCCCGCGAACAACCTCACGGCGGGCGCAAGCCATCTATTTAATCGAACGCCACCTTCAGTATTTAGTATTTGTTGTCCTCGGGTCCGCGAACTAGTCTTGTTACATCTATATAAGACGGCCGGGCCCCAATCACTGGGAACACCATGGCTACACAAGAAAAGAGAACCCGAAAAATGGCTGGCGCGCAGACCCCGTTGTTCACCGCATTGTTGATCGATGGTGAATTGGTTGCCGGTCAAGGCTGCGTCGAGCCGATTCTCAACCCGGCCACCGGCGAAGTCATCACACAGATCGCCGAAGCCAGCACCGAGCAAGTCGAAGCCGCCATCCTCGCCGCCCACCGTGCCTTTGCCGGTTGGTCGCGCACCACGCCACAGCAACGCTCGAACCTGTTGCTGGAGATCGCCAACGCCATCGAAAAAAACGCCGACCTGCTGGCCCGCCTCGAGTCCATGAACTGCGGCAAGCCGCTGCACCTGGCCCGTCAGGACGACTTGAGTGCCACGGTCGATGTGTTCCGCTTCTTCGCCGGTGCCGTGCGTTGCCAGACCGGCCAGCTCAGCGGCGAATACCTGCCGGGCTACACCAGCATGGTCCGGCGCGATCCTATCGGGGTCGTGGCGTCGATTGCGCCGTGGAACTACCCGATCATGATGGCCGCGTGGAAAATCGCCCCGGCCCTCGCCGCCGGCAACACTCTGGTGTTCAAGCCGTCGGAACACACACCGCTGTCGATCCTGGCCCTGGCCCCCGCGCTGGCCGAAATCCTGCCGCGCGGTGTAATCAACATCGTTTGCGGTGGCGGCGAAGGCGTCGGCAGCCATTTGGTCAGCCATCCAAAGATCCGCATGGTGTCGCTGACCGGCGATATCGTCACCGGCCAAAAAATCCTCCAGGCCGCATCGAAAACGCTCAAACGCACCCACCTCGAACTCGGCGGCAAAGCCCCGGTGATCGTCTGCAACGATGCCGACATTCAGGCCGTGGTCGAAGGTGTGCGCACTTACGGCTATTACAACGCCGGCCAGGATTGCACCGCCGCTTGCCGAATTTATGCCCAGGCCGGGATTCATGACCGTCTGGTGGCCGAGCTCGGCGCAGCCGTCAGCAGCCTGCGTTTTGCCGGCAAACGCGACGCCGACAACGAAATCGGCCCGCTGATCAGCACCCGCCAGCGTGACCGCGTGGCCAGTTTTGTCGAGCGCGCCCTGGGCCAGCCGCATATCGAGCGGGTGACCGGCGCGGCGGTGCACTCCGGCGCCGGCTTCTATTACCAGCCGACCCTGCTCGCCGGTTGCAAGCAAAGTGACGAGATCGTCCAACGCGAAGTGTTCGGGCCGGTGGTCACCGTCACTCGTTTCGATGAGCTGGAACAAGCGGTGGACTGGGCCAACGATTCGGAATACGGCCTGGCCTCGTCGGTCTGGACCCAGAACCTCGACAAGGCCATGCAGGTCGCGGCGCGCTTGCAGTACGGCTGCACCTGGATCAACAGCCACTTCATGCTGGTCAGCGAAATGCCCCATGGCGGCCTGAAACGCTCTGGCTACGGCAAAGACCTGTCCAGCGATTCGCTTCAGGACTACAGCGTGGTGCGACACATCATGGCCCGCCATGGCGAGCATCTCTGACTACGCTAATAACAAGCCACCAACGGCATGCTTCACCACGTTCAAAACACTGCCCCGACCATAATTAAAGAAGAGGGAATTCCCATGTTCGTGCACAAGACCGCACTGCTCAGTGCAATCACCACCGCGCTGCTGGCCAGCGCCAGTCTCCAGGCCGCCGAGCCGCTCAAAGCTGTCGGGGCGGGCGAAGGCCAACTGGATATTGTGGCCTGGCCCGGCTACATCGAACGTGGCGAGAGCGACAAGGCCTACGACTGGGTGACCGGTTTCGAGAAGGAAACCGGCTGCAAGGTCAACGTCAAGACGGCGGCCACCTCCGATGAAATGGTCAGCCTGATGGCCAAGGGCGGTTACGACCTGGTCACCGCATCCGGCGATGCGTCCCTGCGCCTGATCGTCGGCAAGCGTGT
The DNA here is from genome assembly GCF_039909015.1 of Pseudomonas grandcourensis. Classification (NCBI taxonomy): domain Bacteria; kingdom Pseudomonadati; phylum Pseudomonadota; class Gammaproteobacteria; order Pseudomonadales; family Pseudomonadaceae; genus Pseudomonas; species Pseudomonas grandcourensis. The sequence continues at coordinate 1,277,232 of NZ_CP150919.1, read as the reverse complement.
GCAGCCGATCAACACCGCGTTGATCCCGAACTGGAAAAACCTCGACCCGCGCCTCAAGGATGGACCCTGGTACGTGGTCAACAAGCAGACCTACGGCACCCCGTATCAGTGGGGCCCGAACGTGCTGATGTACAACACCAACGTGTTCAAGACCGCGCCCACCAGCTGGGGCGTGCTGTTCAACGCGGAAAACCTGCCAGACGGCAAGCCGAACAAGGGCCGCGTGCAGGCCTATGACGGCCCGATCTACATCGCCGACGCGGCGCTGTACCTGAAGACCGCCAAGCCGGAACTGGGCATCCAGAACCCCTACGAACTGACCGAAGCCCAGTACAAGGCCGTGCTCGACCTGCTGCGCGCCCAACAGCCGCTGATCCACCGCTACTGGCATGACACGACCGTGCAAATGAGCGACTTCAAGAACGAAGGCGTGGTCGCCTCCGGCGCCTGGCCATATCAGGTCAACGGGCTGATGAACGAGAAGCAGCCAATCGCCTCGACCATCCCGAAAGAAGGCGCCACCGGCTGGGCCGACACCACCATGATGCATGCCGAAGCCAAGCACCCGAACTGCGCCTACAAGTGGATGGACTGGTCGCTGCAACCGAAAGTCCAGGGTGACGTAGCGGCCTGGTTCGGCTCGCTGCCAGCGGTTCCGGCGGCGTGCAAGGAGAGCGAACTGCTCGGCGCCGAAGGCTGCAAGACCAACGGTTTCGACCAGTTCGACAAGATCGCCTTCTGGAAAACCCCGCAGGCTGAAGGCGGCAAGTTCGTGCCGTACAGCCGCTGGACCCAGGACTACATCGCGATCATGGGCGGCCGCTGACACACCGCTCAACTGTGGCAAAGGAGCTTTTGTGGCGAGGGGGCTTGCCCCCGTTGGAGGGCGAAGCCCTCCTCTAACCAGTCGACAAACCGCGATCTCCGCTTTCAGGGCTGCTGCGCAGCCCAACGGGGGCAAGCCCCCTCGCCACAGTCAGTATTCCAGCTACACATGCGCGAACACGATTCAGCTTTTTCAGAAGTCCAGGCAGGGCCGCTGCGACGGCCTTCGCCTTTTTGGAGCACCGCACCATGACGCTTGCAGTCCAGTTCACCAACGTTTCCCGTCTATTCGGCGAAGTGAAAGCCGTAGACCGGGTTTCCATCGACATCCAGGACGGCGAGTTCTTCTCCATGCTGGGGCCGTCCGGCTCGGGCAAGACCACCTGTTTGCGCCTGATCGCCGGTTTTGAACAACCGAGCGCAGGTTCCATCCGAATTCATGGCGAAGAGGCCGCCGGCCTGCCGCCGTACCAGCGCGACGTGAACACCGTGTTCCAGGATTACGCACTGTTCCCGCACATGAACGTGCGCGACAACGTCGCCTACGGCTTGAAGGTCAAAGGCATCGGCAAGACCGAGCGCCTCAAGCGTGCCGAAGAATCCCTGGAGATGGTTGCCCTCGGCGGCTACGGCGACCGTAAGCCGGTGCAACTCTCCGGCGGTCAGCGCCAGCGTGTGGCCCTGGCCCGCGCCTTGGTCAATCGTCCACGGGTGCTGCTGCTCGACGAACCCCTCGGTGCACTCGACCTGAAGTTGCGCGAGCAAATGCAGGGCGAGTTGAAGAAGCTGCAACGCCAACTCGGCATCACCTTCATCTTCGTCACCCACGACCAGACCGAAGCACTGTCGATGTCCGACCGCGTGGCCGTGTTCAACAAGGGCCGCATCGAACAAGTCGATAGTCCGCGCAACCTGTACATGAAACCGGCCACCACCTTCGTGGCGGAATTCGTCGGCACTTCCAACGTGATTCGCGGCGAGCTGGCCAAGCAACTCAGTGGCAATCCGCAGCCGTTCTCGATTCGCCCGGAACACGTGCGTTTCGCCGAAGGCCCGCTGGCCAGTCACGAGATCGAAGTCAGCGGTTTGCTGCACGACATCCAGTACCAGGGCAGCGCCACCCGCTACGAACTGAAACTGGAAAACGGCCAGACCCTGAACATCAGCAAGGCCAACAACCAGTGGCTGGACACCTGCGCCCAACACCAGACCGGGCAGCGCCTCAACGCACGCTGGGCGCGGGAAGCGATGGTCCAGTTGCACGACACCGTTGGCGGGGTGTGAGATGAGCACCTTGGCTATTTCTCAAACCTCGTCAGGCGGCTCGCCGTTGCGCAGGTTTTCCAACCTGTTGTACCGCCGGCCGAACCTGTACCTGTCGATGCTGCTGGTGCCGCCGCTGCTGTGGTTCGGCGCGATCTACCTCGGCTCGTTGCTGACGCTGCTGTGGCAAGGCTTCTACACCTTCGACGACTTCACCATGGCGGTCACTCCCGACCTGACCCTGGCGAACTTCGCCGCACTGTTCCAGCCGTCGAACTTCGACATCATCCTGCGCACCCTGGGCATGGCGATTGTGGTGTCGATTGCCAGCGCCATCGTCGCGTTCCCGATTGCCTACTACATGGCGCGCTACACCACCGGCAAGACCAAGGCGTTTTTCTACATCGCGGTGATGATGCCGATGTGGGCCAGTTACATCGTCAAGGCCTACGCCTGGACGCTGCTGCTGGCCAAGGGCGGCGTGGCGCAGTGGTTCGTGCAGCACCTGGGGCTGGAGCCGGTCCTGCAGTTCGTGCTGGGCATTCCGGGCGTCGGCGGCAGCACCTTGTCGACCTCGCACCTGGGGCGTTTCATGGTGTTCGTCTACATCTGGCTGCCGTTCATGATCCTGCCGATCCAGGCCTCGCTGGAACGCCTGCCGCCGTCGCTGCTGCAAGCCTCCGCCGACCTCGGTGCCAAGCCGCGCCAGACCTTCACGCAAGTGATTCTGCCGCTGTCGATCCCGGGCATTGCCGCAGGTTCGATCTTCACCTTCTCGCTGACCCTGGGCGACTTCATCGTGCCGCAACTGGTCGGCCCGCCCGGCTACTTCGTCGGCAGCATGGTGTACGCCCAGCAAGGTGCGATCGGCAACATGCCGATGGCAGCCGCCTTCACCCTGGTGCCGATCGTGCTGATCGCCATCTACCTGTCCATCGTCAAACGTCTGGGGGCCTTCGATGCACTCTGAAAAGGCTTCAATCGGGCTGCGTATCGCCGCCTGGGGCGGGCTTGTGTTCCTGCACTTCCCGATCCTGATCATCTTCCTGTACGCCTTCAACACCGAAGATGCGGCGTTCAGCTTTCCACCCAAGGGCTTCACCCTGAAATGGATCGGCGTAGCGTTCTCGCGACCGGACGTGCTCGAAGCGATCAAGCTGTCGTTGCAGATCGCCTCGATTGCCACGCTGATCGCCATGGTCCTTGGCACGCTGGCGTCCGCCGCGCTGTACCGCCGGGACTTCTTCGGCAAGCAAGGCATCTCGCTGATGCTGATCCTGCCGATTGCCCTGCCGGGGATCATCACCGGGATCGCGCTGCTGGCGACCTTCAAGACACTGGGGATCGAGCCGGGGATGTTCACCATCATCGTCGGCCACGCGACCTTCTGCGTGGTGATCGTCTACAACAACGTCATCGCCCGCTTGCGCCGCACCTCCCACAGCTTGATCGAGGCCTCGATGGACCTCGGCGCCGACGGCTGGCAGACCTTCCGCTACATCGTCCTGCCAAACCTTGGCTCGGCGTTGCTGGCCGGCGGCATGCTGGCGTTTGCCCTGTCGTTCGACGAAATCATCGTCACCACCTTCACCGCCGGCCATGAACGCACCCTGCCGTTGTGGCTGCTCAACCAGCTCAGCCGCCCACGGGACGTACCGGTGACCAACGTCGTGGCGATGCTGGTGATGCTGGTGACCATGCTGCCGATTCTCGGCGCCTATTACCTGACCCGTGGTGGCGAAAGCGTTGCGGGTAGTGGTGGGAAATAACCGAGTAACCACTGAAGGAACCGAATCCCTGTAGGAGTGAGCCTGCTCGCGATGACTGACTGTCATTCAATAGTGATGTCGACTGTAAGACCGCTATCGCGAGCAGGCTCACTCCTACATTTAGATCCGGTTCAGGCAGAAAAATAAAAGTGTTAGTGAGGACAGAACCATGCAAACCAAACTACTGATCAACGGCCAACTGCAAGACGGCGAAGGCCCCGCCCAACCCGTATTCAACCCGGCCTTGGGCCGGGTGCTGGTGGAAATCAACGAAGCCAGCGAAGCCCAGGTCGATGCCGCCGTACGCGCCGCCGACGCCGCGTTCGACAGCTGGTCGCATACCCCGCCGAAAGAGCGTTCGCTGCTGCTGCTCAAACTGGCCGATGCCATCGAAGCCCACGGCGAAGAGCTGGCCAAGCTGGAATCGGACAACTGCGGCAAGCCTTACAGCGCTGCGCTGAACGACGAGATCCCGGCGATTGCCGACGTGTTCCGTTTCTTCGCTGGCGCCAGCCGCTGCATGAGCGGTTCGGCCGGTGGCGAGTACCTGCCGGGCCACACCTCGATGATCCGCCGCGACCCGGTCGGCGTGATCGCCTCCATCGCGCCGTGGAACTACCCACTGATGATGGTCGCCTGGAAAATCGCCCCGGCCCTGGCTGCCGGTAACACCGTGGTGCTCAAGCCGTCGGAACAAACCCCGCTGACCGCCCTGCGCCTGGCCGAACTGGCGTCGGAAATCTTCCCGGCCGGTGTACTCAACCTGGTGTTCGGCCGTGGTCCTACCGTCGGTAGCCCGCTGGTGACCCACCCGAAAGTGCGCATGGTGTCGCTGACCGGTTCGATTGCCACCGGTTCGAACATCATTTCCAGCACCGCCGACAGCGTCAAACGCATGCACATGGAACTGGGCGGCAAAGCCCCGGTGATTATCTTCGACGACGCCGACATCGATGCCGCCGTCGAAGGCATCCGCACCTTCGGTTTCTACAACGCAGGCCAGGACTGCACCGCCGCCTGCCGCATCTATGCCCAGGAAGGCATCTACGACAAGTTCGTGGAGAAACTCGGCGCCGCCGTCAGCAGCATCAAGTACGGCTTGCAGGATGATCCGTCGACCGAACTCGGCCCGCTGATCACCGCGCAACACCGCGACCGAGTTGCCGGTTTCGTCGAGCGCGCCATCGCCCAGCCGCACATCCGCTTGATCACTGGCGGCAAGGTAGTTGAGGGCAATGGTTTCTTCTTCGAACCGACCGTGTTGGCCGATGCACAACAAGACGACGAGATCGTCCGTCGCGAAGTGTTCGGGCCAGTGGTGTCGGTCACCAAATTCAGCGATGAAGCGCAGGTGCTGGGTTGGGCCAACGATTCGGACTACGGCCTGGCCTCCTCCGTGTGGACCGCCGACGTCGGCCGCGCCCATCGCCTGGCAGCGCGCTTGCAGTACGGCTGCACCTGGGTGAATACGCACTTCATGCTCGTCAGTGAAATGCCTCACGGCGGTCAGAAACTGTCCGGCTATGGCAAGGACATGTCCATGTACGGGCTGGAGGACTACACCGTAGTGCGGCATGTGATGTTCAAGCATTAAGAAAAGCATCGCGAGCAGGCTCGCTCCTACAGTTGATCGCATTCCCCTGTAGGAGCGAGCCTGCTCGCGATGGCGTCACCGCAACCTCAAGGAAGAAACCGGCACCAGCACCACCAGGCTCCACCCCAAAGAAGACAAAACAATAACCACCGATCCGGGCGGCGCCCCCAAGGCCCCGCCACGGTTTCGGACATCCGAAATCTGCCGATTTTCCGGAGCAATCACACATGAGTGCATCACCCGATCTCTCTGCAGCCCTTGCCGACAGCGATGCCGAGCAACTGCGCAAACTCGGTTACACCTCCAACTTCAATCGCAGCATGAGCCTATGGGAGAACTTCGCCCTGGGCTTCACCTACCTGTCCCCGGTGGTCGGGGTGTATACCCTGTTCGGCCTGTGCCTGGCCGCAGGCGGGCCACCGATGTTCTGGGCCTATTTGCTGGTCGGTTGCGGCCAATTGCTGGTGTGCCTGATCTTTGGTGAAGTGGTTTCGCAGTTCCCGATTTCCGGCGGTGTGTACCCGTGGGCCCGTCGTCTGGTGGGCAAGCGCTGGGCGTGGATGGTCGGCTGGATCTACTCCATCGCCCTGTGCGTAACCATCGCCGCCGTTGCCGTCGGTGCCGGTCCGTACCTCGCCGCCATGATGGGCTTTGAACCGAGCAACAACACCAACATCATCATCGCCCTGTTCCTGACGTTGTTCGCCACCCTGGTCAACCTCAGCGGCACCAAAGTGCTGGCGCGGATCGCCATGTTCGGCTTCCTCTGCGAACTGGTGGGCGCGGTGATCGTCGGCGTTTACCTGCTGATTTTCGAGCGTCATCAGCCCATCAGCGTGTTGTTCAACACCTTCGATATCAGTGTCGACGGCTCGTACCTGCCGGCCTTCCTCACCGCGTCGCTGGCGGGGATGTTCCTGTACTACGGCTTCGAGGCTTGCGGCGACGTGGCCGAAGAAACCCCGAACCCGAGCAAGAAAATCCCGGTGGCCATGCGCATGACCATCTACATCGGCGGCATCGCAGCGATGTTCGCCTGCCTGGCGCTGATCCTGGCCGTACCGGACATGCAAGCGGTGATCAACGGCACCGACAAGGACCCAGTCACCACCATTCTCAACAACGCCTTCGGCCCGGTCGGTTCGAAAGTGGTGATGGGTGTGGTGATGATTTCCTTCATCTCCTGCGTGATCAGCCTGCAAGCGGCGGCCAGTCGTCTGCTGTATTCCTACGCCCGTGATGAAATGGTCATCGGCAGCCGACTGCTGAAAAAGATTTCCCCTACAACCCAGGTTCCTGTCGCGGCCCTGTTCGTCTCCGGCGTCCTGCCGGCGCTGATCATCATCCTCGGCTTCTTCCTGCAGGACGCAGTCGCCACTATCGTCAGCTTCGCGGCCATCGGCATCTACCTGGCGTTCCAGATGATCGTGCTCGCGGCCCTGTACGCCCGCATGAAGGGCTGGAAACCAAGCGGCAAATTCACCCTCGGCGCCTGGGGCTGGGCGGTGAACATCGGCGCACTGGTCTATGGTGTCGGTGCCATCATCAACATGGCCTGGCCACGCACCCCGGATGCCGCGTGGTACATCAACTATGCCATGGTACTGAGCACGGCCATCGTCATTGGCCTGGGCCTGCTCTACATGTGGATCGCCAAGCCGTATGACCACGGTACGGCACCTGCGGGGGATGCATGGAAGGTTAGTCACTAATGAAAATCGCCCCGGGATCAAGTGCGATCTCGGGGCGAGTTCTGTCCAGTGCAAACACAGGAAATTCCTACAGGCGCAGCCTTCCTGAAAAACCCTCGTTTCCTACAACAAGCGTCGCCAGAGTAGACTTGGCGCCGCGAGTGCCTGACCGATAGGCTTTGTTCCGTCGCTGCCAAATCAGCGGCCCGGAGTCGAAGCCGGAACAAGTCAAAACGGTGCTCGTGTGCCCCCATAGAACTGTGGCTGTTTTATGCCTTCAGTTCTGCTTTATGGCGGGCCGTGTGGCGCGGGCCTTCCGGCTTCCGTTTTGATTGGAAGTGTCCCGGCTTCGAACGTCACTCGGTCCGCCACCCAACCTGTCGAAAGGTTGGTGGCGACTTTCCAAGCCAAAACGGAAATCACGCCATGCCAATGCATCCTCAAAGCTCGCCTGTTCCCTATTTCGATCCCTCCGTCTTCACCCGCCACAACCGTTTCCTCCATGCCTTCATGCAAGACAACCAAGCCTGGCTCTGTGTTCAGGACCTTGGGCGCCTGATGGGCAAACCCCTGAATGAACGGCTCACCCTGAAACTCGACCCCGACCAACGTCGCACCGTCTGGCTGCGCAAGGACGGCAAAACGATCGAAACCCTGATAGTCAGCGAATCAGGCATGTACGCCTTGCTGGTCCACCACTTCGTCCCGGAAAACCGCAATCTGCGCCAGTGGTTGAGCAACGAAGTCATACCCTCGCTGCGTGATGCGAAATCAGAGCCTGTGGAAAACCTGCCAAGCCTGAGCTCCTTGAATTGGGCCGGAGTTTCGGTGCCCTTGCTGCACTACCAACATCACGCCTGGATCAAGTGGCGAGACATGCCTGAGCTGATGCAGGTACAGCGACCTTTCCCAATCGCAGGCACCTGCCGTTGAAGGGATAAATCGAGCTGGAAAAAAGGGACAGACTTCACAGTCCGTCCCTTTGGGTTGCCTGCTCAAAACCTCGAAACACTCCTCATCGCATCCACCAGATACCTCATCGCGATCCTGTCGCTCTCCGACAGTTCCCGATAGCGTTCCACCAGTTTCATTTCCTCGCTGTTGAGCCGGCGTCTTCGTCGCCCCAGGGCCAGACACGGAAAGATTCCCAACATTTCGGTGATGCCTTGTACTTTCGACATGGACGATGTCCTTCTAAACGTCAAAGAAAACTGCAAAAAACCGCATCGCCCTATCCCTTTTTCAGCAGCGGCTGGGTGCCCACTGAACCGCACCGGTCCGAAGGGCATAAACCGGTCATGTGCACAGAATAGAAATATTCCGGGCGCTGAAAAGCGGTTTTTAGAGTAATTAGTCGAAAAAAGCAGAAATGCCCTGTAAATCAGAAACCCCTGTCGGAATTGTTTCCCGACATGTCTTGTTTCATTGCCGAGCCGGCGCAGTGCCACCAATCAATTTTGCTCTGCAATCGAACGGTTTAAGCTGTCGGGCATCTGTTTAAAAGTCCGTTGCGTTTGGCCGAAGGCATGTCCGAACCGATATTTCTGATCCAGCACGTGCCAGGAACGGCGCGGGATTGTTCACGACAGGTTGTATTTATGCACCGCAGGAACTTGCTCAAAGCCTCCATGGCCATCGCCGCCTACACCGGTTTGTCCGCCACGGGCCTGTTGGCCGCCAAGGCCTGGGCCGCCGGCGGCGGAACCGCTGATGGCGAGGCCACCGCGTTCGATTTCGAGGCGCTGAAGCTCCAGGCCAAACAGCTCGCCAGCAATCGCTACCAGGACACCAAGCAACAGTTGCCGCCGACCCTGGCGACCATGACGCCGCAGAACTTCAATGCGATCCGCTACGACGGCAATCATTCGTTGTGGAAAGAGCTCAAGGGCCAGCTGGACGTGCAGTTCTTCCACGTCGGCATGGGGTTCAAGCAGCCGGTGCGCATGTACAGCGTCGATCCGAAAACCCGGATGGCCCGCGAGGTGCATTTCCGCCCGTCGCTGTTCAACTATGAAAACACCACGGTCGACACCGCACAGCTCAAGGGCGACCTGGGTTTCTCCGGCTTCAAGTTGTTCAAGGCACCGGAACTGGACAAACACGACGTCGTGTCTTTCCTCGGCGCCAGTTACTTCCGTGCGGTGGACGCCACCGGCCAATACGGCTTGTCGGCCCGCGGGCTGGCCATCGACACCTACGCCAAGAAGCGCGAAGAATTTCCCGATTTCACCAAGTTCTGGTTCGAGACACCGGACAAGGACAGCACCCGCTTCGTGGTCTACGCCCTGCTCGACTCGCCGAGCGCCACCGGTGCCTACCGCTTCGATATCGACTGCCAGGCCGAGCGCGTGGTGATGGAGATCGATGCCCACGTCAACGCCCGCACCGCCATCGACCAGTTAGGCATCGCGCCGATGACCAGCATGTTCAGTTGCGGCACCCACGAGCGCCGCATGTGCGACACCATCCACCCGCAAATCCACGACTCCGACCGCCTGGCCATGTGGCGAGGCAACGGCGAGTGGGTCTGCCGCCCGCTGAACAACCCGGCCACCCTGCAATTCAATGCCTTCGCCGATACCGACCCGAAGGGCTTCGGCCTGGTGCAGACCGACCACGAGTTCGCCAGCTATCAGGACACCGTCGACTGGTACAGTCGCCGCCCGAGCCTGTGGGTAGAACCGACCACCGCATGGGGCGAAGGCTCGGTCGATCTGCTGGAGATACCGACCACCGGCGAGACCATGGACAACATCGTCGCCTTCTGGACCCCGAAGAAACCGGTGGCGGCCGGCGACTCGCTGAACTACGGCTACAAGCTGTACTGGAGCGCATTGCCGCCAGTCGGAACGCCGTTGGCGCGGGTCAACGCGACCCGTTCGGGCATGGGCGGTTTCACCGAAGGCTGGGCGCCAGGCGAGCATTACCCGCCAGTCTGGGCCCGTCGTTTTGCCGTGGACTTCACTGGCGGCGGCCTGGACCGCTTGCCTGAAGGCGCGGGCATCGAGCCTGTAGTCACTTGCTCGAACGGCGAGGTCAAGGATTTCAGCGTGCTCAAGCTCGATGACATCAAGGGCTACCGCATCCTGTTTGACTGGTACCCGACCAATGACAGCGTCGAGCCTGTCGAGCTGCGCCTGTTCATCCGCACCAACGACCGCACGCTGAGTGAAACCTGGTTGTACCAGTACTTCCCGCCAGCGCCGGACAAGCGCAAATACACCTGACACCCGAGTAGCACCCCGCCACCATTCGGTTTTCCGAACGCGACCTGCAGGTCGGTTCGGTTAACCGGATCATTTCACTGAAATTTCAGTGCAAAAAATATTTAATTCCATTAAAAATCAATACTTTGATCAATTGCGACTGGTCTGGCACGAGTCATGCTCTACACTTCTTCGACGAATGTCCTTTGCGCCGACTCTCAATAGCGCTCAGGTGTTTTGCAGCACAAAAGGGCCGATCAACTGGCTCCATAAAAAAAACAATGTCGAGGAAAATTTGATGCGCATCGTTCCCCATATCCTGGGCGCAGCCATTGCTGCCGCTCTGATCAGCACGCCAGTTTTCGCCGCCGAACTCACCGGCACCCTGAAGAAGATCAAAGAGTCCGGCGTCATCACCCTCGGGCATCGCGACGCTTCCATTCCGTTTTCCTACATCGCGGATGCTTCCGGCAAACCGGTCGGCTACTCCCACGACATCCAGTTGAAAGTCGTCGAAGCGCTGAAAAAAGACCTCGACATGCCGAACCTCCAGGTCAAGTACAACCTGGTGACCTCGCAAACCCGTATCCCGCTGGTGCAGAACGGCACCGTGGACCTCGAGTGCGGCTCCACCACCAACAACGTCGAGCGTCAGCAGCAAGTTGACTTCTCCGTTGGCATCTTCGAAATCGGTACTCGCCTGCTGTCCAAGGCAGACTCCAAGTACAAGGATTTCCCTGATCTGGCCGGCAAGAACGTCGTGACCACCGCCGGCACCACGTCCGAGCGCATCCTCAAGGCGATGAACGCCGACAAGCAGATGGGCATGAACGTCATCTCCGCCAAAGACCACGGCGAGTCGTTCCAGATGCTGGAAACCGGCCGCGCAGTGGCCTTCATGATGGACGACGCCCTGCTGGCCGGTGAAGCTGCCAAGGCCAAGAAGGCAAGCGACTGGGCCGTGACCGGCACTCCACAGTCCTACGAAATCTACGGCTGCATGGTGCGCAAAGGCGACGAACCGTTCAAAAAGGCTGTGGATGACGCCATCAAGGCCACCTACGCATCGGGCGAGATCAACAAGATCTACGAAAAATGGTTCATGCAACCTATCCCGCCAAAAGGCCTGAACCTGAACTTCCCGATGAGCAACGAGCTCAAGGCCCTGATCGCCAATCCGACCGATAAAGCGGCTGACGACAAGAAGTCCTGATTTCTGACTAACCTTATCTCCTGAAAGGGCCCTGGCCCTTTCAGGAGGTGGTCACTTCCTGCTGGCATTTTTTGGAAACACTCGAACCGGTGGCTGTCGAGCCGGGGGCGTGTGCCTGATCGTAAAGATCAGGCGGGAACGGAGCTTCCCCCAAGCGGGCACTTGTACATCGATTGAACTGAGGGGAGACCCTAATGAATTACAACTGGGACTGGGGCGTGTTCTTCAAGTCCACCGGCGTGGGCAGCGAGACCTATCTCGATTGGTACATGACCGGTCTGGCCTGGACCATCGGCATCGCCATCGCGGCCTGGATCATCGCCCTGACACTGGGCTCGATCCTGGGCGTGATGCGTACCGTGCCGAACCGCATCGTATCGGGCATCGCCACCTGCTACGTCGAACTCTTCCGTAACGTGCCGCTGCTGGTCCAGCTGTTCATCTGGTACTTCCTGGTACCCGACCTGCTGCCGGCCGACCTGCAAGAGTGGTACAAGCAGGACCTGAACCCCACCACCTCGGCCTTCCTCAGCGTCGTCGTGTGCCTCGGCCTGTTCACCACCGCCCGGGTTTGCGAACAGGTGCGCACCGGTATCCAGGCCCTGCCAAAAGGCCAGGAATCCGCCGCCCGCGCCATGGGTTTCAAGCTGCCGCAGATCTACTGGAACGTGCTGCTGCCCCAGGCCTACCGGATCATCATTCCGCCGCTTACCTCGGAATTTTTGAACGTCTTCAAGAACACCTCCGTGGCCTCGCTGATCGGCTTGATGGAGTTGCTCGCGCAGACCAAACAGACCGCCGAGTTCTCCGCCAACCTGTTCGAAGCCTTTACCCTGGCAACGCTGATCTACTTCACCCTGAACATGAGCCTGATGTTGCTGATGCGCCTGGTCGAGAAGAAAGTCGCCGTACCGGGCCTGATCTCCGTAGGGGGTAAATGATGGAATTCGACTTCTCGGGCATCATCCCGTCCCTGCCGGGCCTGTGGAACGGCATGATCATGACCCTCAAGCTGATGGCCATGGGCGTGATCGGCGGCATCATCCTCGGCACCCTCCTGGCGCTGTGCCGTCTGTCGCACAACAAACTGCTGTCGAACCTGGCCGGCGCCTACGTCAACTATTTCCGCTCGATCCCGCTGCTGCTGGTGATCACCTGGTTCTACCTGGCGGTACCGTTCGTGCTGCGCTGGATCACCGGCGAAGACACGCCGATCGGCGCGTTCGCTTCGTGCATCGTGGCCTTCATGATGTTCGAAGCCGCGTACTTCTGCGAAATCGTCCGCGCCGGTGTGCAGTCGATTCCCAAGGGCCAGATGGGTGCTGCCCAGGCACTGGGCATGTCCTACGGGCAGATGATGCGCCTGATCATCCTGCCGCAAGCGTTCCGCAAGATGACGCCGCTGTTGCTGCAACAGAGCATCATCCTGTTTCAGGACACCTCGCTGGTCTACGCCGTCGGCCTGGTGGACTTCCTCAATGCTTCGCGCGCCAGTGGCGACATCATTGGCCGCTCCAATGAGTTCCTGATTTTCGCGGGTCTCGTGTACTTCATCATCAGCTTTTCCGCCTCGCTGCTGGTCAAGCGTCTGCAAAAAAGGTTCGCCGTATGATCTCTATCAAAAGCATCAACAAGTGGTATGGGGACTTCCAGGTACTGACTGATTGCAGCACCGAGGTCAAGAAAGGTGAAGTGATCGTGGTGTGCGGGCCATCCGGTTCCGGCAAATCGACCCTGATCAAGTGCGTCAACGCCCTGGAACCGTTCCAGAAAGGCGACATCGTGGTCGACGGCACCTCCATCGCCGATCCGAAGACCAATCTGCCGAAACTGCGTTCCCGCGTGGGCATGGTGTTCCAGCACTTCGAGCTGTTCCCGCACCTGACCATCACCGAAAACCTGACCATCGCGCAGATCAAAGTGCTGGGCCGCAGCAAGGAAGAAGCCACCAAGAAAGGCCTGCAACTGCTCGAGCGCGTCGGTCTCTCGGCCCACGCCCACAAGCATCCTGGCCAACTGTCCGGTGGTCAGCAACAGCGCGTGGCGATTGCCCGTGCGCTGGCGATGGACCCGATCGTCATGCTGTTCGACGAACCGACCTCGGCGCTGGACCCGGAAATGGTCAACGAAGTGCTCGACGTGATGGTGCAACTGGCCCACGAAGGCATGACCATGATGTGCGTGACCCACGAAATGGGCTTCGCCCGTAAAGTGGCGGACCGGGTGATTTTCATGGACGCCGGCAAGATCATCGAAGACTGCCCGAAAGAGGAGTTCTTCGGCGACATCAGCCACCGTGCCGAGCGTACGCAGCACTTCCTCAACAAGATCTTGCAGCACTAAGCAAAACACCGCTCCCTCTGTGGAGGCGGGCTTTTGTGGCGAGGGGGCTTGCCCCCGTTGGGTCGCGAAGCGGCCCCGGCATTTTATAGTCAGACCGCATGCAATGGGTTTACGACTGCTGCGCAGCCGAACGGGGGCAAGCCCCCTCGCCACAGAACCCGCTCCCACATTGGGTCAGTGGTGATCTTGAGATTTGTGTTGTGGTTGACCCAAGGCATCTGTGATGAAATGCGACCCCACTCTTTATCGCGCAGCGTCGCCGTCACTCGCCGTGAAACCCCGTCTGGTTCGTCATTTGTTCCTGCCGCCGCTGATCATCGCCATGATGATCGGCCTGGGCTATATCGGCTTCTGGATCAGTGAACACTACGGCATCCGCAACCTCAGCGAAAACGGCCAGCGCCAGCTGGAACTGCACGCCCGCGCCGTCGAAAGCGAAATCAGCAAATACACCTACCTGCCCAGCCTGCTGGAACTCGAAACCAGCGTTTCGCAGTTGCTGGCCGACCCGACGCCGGAACACCGGCAGACGGTCAATGATTACCTCGAAGGCCTGAACCGGCGCAGCCGCAGTCGGGCCATCTACGTGATGGACACCACAGGCCGTGTCATGGCCACCAGCAACTGGCGCGATGTCGACAGTTACCTGGGTGAAGACCTGTCCTTTCGCGCCTATTTCCAGAACGCCGTGCGCGGTCAGCCAGGGCGCTTCTACGGCATCGGCAGCACCAACGGCGAACCCGGTTACTACCTGGCCCATGGCCTGGAAGAACACGGCAAGATCATCGGCGTCGCCGTGGTCAAGGTCCGCCTGGAAGCCATGGAAGAACGCTGGCAACGGGCTCGCCTGGAAGCCTTCGTCAGCGACGAGAACGGCATCATCATTCTGTCCAGCGATCCGGCGCGGCGCTTGAAATCGGTGGTGCCGCTGAGCGATGAAACCAAAGAAAAACTCGCCCGCAGCCTGCAGTACTACTGGTTTCCGCTCAACGAACTGCAGCCGCTGGCGCGGGAAACCCTGTCCGATGGCGTGGAAAAACTCACGTTCCCGGCCAACAGCGAGCTGATGTCCGACGACGAAAACATCAGCTACCTGGCGCAGACCCGGCCGTTGAGCGATACGCCGTGGAACTTCACCCTGCTTACGCCACTGCAGGACTTGCGCCGCGAAGCGATCAACCAGGGGATCCTTGTGGCCGTGGCGTTTGCCCTCCTGGCGTTCCTTTTGATCGCCTGGAACGAGCGGCGCAAGGTGATCGCCACCCGCCTCGCGGCCCGGGAAGCCTTGCAGGAAGCCAACAATCAGCTGGAGCGTCGGATTACCGAACGCACCACCGACTTGCGCGCCAGCAACGAACGGCTCAAGGGCCAGATCCGCGAACGCCGGCAGGCCGAAGAGACCTTGCGCCGCGCCCAGGATGAGTTGGTACAGGCCGGAAAACTCGCGGCCATCGGCCAGATGTCCACCAGCATCGCCCACGAACTGAACCAGCCGCTGGCGGCGCTGCGCACCTTGTCCGGCAATACCGTGCGCTTCCTCGAACGCGGCCAGCTCGACGTGGCCAGCACCAACCTCAAGACCATCAACGAACTGATCGACCGCATGGGCCGGATCACCGCCAGCCTGCGCTCGTTCGCCCGGCGCGGTGACGACAAGGGCCAGGCCTGCCTCGGCAAAGGCGTGGACGCGGCCCTGCAATTGCTCGGTGGTCGGGTGGAAAACATTCACCTGCAACTGCACCGCGATTTCACCGATGTGCAGGTACAGATCGACCAGACCCGTCTGGAGCAGATTCTGGTCAACCTGATCGGCAACGCCCTCGACGCCATGCAAGCGCAACCGCAACCCGAGCTGTGGCTCGAAGGCGAAGCGTTCGATGGCAAATACCGCCTGCGGGTGCGTGACAACGGCCACGGCATCGACGCCGAAGCGCGCAAGCACCTGTTCGAACCGTTCTTTACCACCAAACCCGGCGAACAGGGCCTGGGCCTTGGCCTGACCCTTTCCGCCAGCCTGGCCGCCGCCACCGGCGGTCACCTGGGTGTCGAGCACCCGGCCAACGGTGGTACCGCATTCGTCCTCAGTTTACCGTTGGTAAGCCCCACTCCCGCCGAGCCAATATGAACAACGACCTTAGTGTATTGATCGTCGAAGACGACCCCCATGTGCTGCTCGGCTGCCAGCAGGCACTGACCCTGGAAGACATTCCCTGCATTGGCGTGGGCAGCGCCGAAGAAGCCCTGGAGCGGGTCGGCGACAACTTCGCCGGCATCGTCGTCAGCGACATCCGCCTGCCGGGCATCGATGGCCTGGAACTGCTGACGCGACTCAAGGAGCGCGACCGCAGCCTGCCGGTGGTACTGATTACCGGGCATGGCGACATCTCCATGGCCGTCGGCGCGATGCAGAAAGGCGCCTACGACTTCATGGAAAAGCCGTTCTCCCCTGAACGCCTGGTGGATGTCGCCCGCCGCGCCCTGGAACAACGCAGCCTGGCGCGGGAGGTGTCGTCGCTGCGCCGACAACTGGCCGAACGCGATTCCCTCGAAGGGCGGATCATCGGTCGCTCGCCGGCCATGCAGAACCTGCGGGAACTGATCGCCAACGTTGCCGACACCTCGGCCAACGTGCTGATCGAAGGCGAGACCGGCACCGGCAAGGAACTGGTTGCCCGTTGCCTGCACGATTTCAGTCGGCGCCACACCAAGCAGTTCGTCGCCTTGAACTGCGGCGGCCTGCCGGAGAACCTGTTCGAAAGTGAAATTTTCGGCCACGAGGCCAACGCCTTTACCGGCGCGGGCAAGCGGCGGATCGGCAAGATCGAACACGCCGACGGTGGCACGCTGTTCCTCGACGAAGTGGAAAGCATGCCCCTGCCCTTGCAGATCAAACTGCTGCGGGTGTTGCAGGAGCGCACCCTCGAACGCCTCGGTTCGAACCAGAGCGTAGCGGTGGATTGCCGCGTCATCGCGGCGACCAAATCCGACCTCGTCGAGTCGAGCAAGGCCGGCGAGTTCCGCAGCGACCTGTATTACCGCCTCAACGTGGTGACCCTGGAACTGCCGCCGCTGCGCGAGCGCCGCGAGGACATCCTGCAACTGTTCGAACACTTCTTGCAGCAGTCGTCCCTGCGCTTCGACCGTGCGGTGCCGGAGCTGGACAACCAGACCGTTTCGAACCTGATGAGCCACGACTGGCCGGGTAACGTGCGTGAACTGCGCAACGTTGCCGAGCGCTTTGCCCTGGGCCTGCCGGCGTTCAAGAAACCCGGTGCCGGCGCCGGCAATCAAGGCCTGGCCTTTGCCGAAGCGGTGGAAGCGTTCGAGCGCAACCTGCTCAGCGACGCCTTGCAACGCAGCGGCGGCAACCTGACCCAGGCCAGCCAGGAACTGGGCATGGCCAAGACCACGCTGTTCGACAAAGTCAAAAAGTACGGCCTGAGCCATTGAGCAAAACCTGATCGCCCACTACCCCTGTAGGAGCTGCCGAAGGCTGCTCCTACAGGGGATTTTGGGGTTAGAGGAGGTTGCGATCAGCCACAGGCTCGATCTGCGCCCAGTGTGAAGTGTCTTCACGGTGCTCGCGCAAGTACGGCAACACCGCCGCCAGCAACGGCGCCTTGAACGCCTCCTGGAAACGATGGGCCAGCCCCGGAATCAGGATCAACTGACTGCCACGCAAGTGCGCCGCCAGATGCACCCCATGCATCACCGGCAGCAGCGGGTCGGCCGTGCCATGCACCACCAGCGCCGGCACCCGCAACTGATTGAGCAGGCTCACCCGGCTCGGCTCGGCAAGAATGGCCATGATCTGGCGTTTCACGCCCTCGGGATTGAATGCGCGGTCATAGGACAGCGCCGCCTGATGCAGCAGCGACTGGCGATCATCGGTGACCATCGGGCTGCCCAGCGCCGCCAGCAGATCGGCCTGTTGCTCCAGGGCCACTTCGCGGTTCGGTGCGCCGCGCCGGGCCAACAACTGCACCAGCGCCGCACTTGGCGCCGGCAAGCCTTCGGCGCCGGAGGAGGTCATGATCAGGGTCAGGCTCTCGACCCTTTGCGGTGCCATGGCCGCCATGTGCTGGGCGATCATTCCGCCCATGCTGGCGCCCAACACGTGGAATTGGTCGATGTGCAAGGCGTCCATCAAGCCCAGGCCATCGTCGGCCATGTCAGTCAGCGAATACGGCGACGACACCGGCAATCCGAGTTTGTAGCGCAGCACTTCGAAGGTCAGGTTGGCTTCGGCCGGTGCTTGCCGCCAGGTCGACAGGCCGACATCGCGATTGTCATAGCGGATCACCCGGAAGCCCTGCTGGCACAGTGCGACCACCACCTCGTCCGGCCAGTGAATCAATTGCCCGCCCAGGCCCATCACCAGCAGCAAGGCCGGATCGGACGCACGGCCGATGCTCTGATACGCCAGGCTTACCTGGGCCAGATCCACCCGTTCGGTCGGAACATTGACGTCACAACGCGAAGCCGCCAGGGCCGGCAGGCCGAACAACAGCGCGGCCAGAAATACGATTCGTGAAAAGAATGAAGCACCCATGAAAAAACACCAAAACGCAGAACCCCAGTAGAGCGCGAGTCTGATGAAGTTTGTTAGAGCGCGCTGCCACAGTTCCATGACAGTTTGATGAAGAGTGCCGAGCGGTCATCAAGCGCCAGATTCAGCCTCGCGATAACTATGTACCACCCGACCGTTTGACGACTGCCACCTAATACCCGTACCGCCGGTACGGTCCGGCCTTATGGAGACTCATCGTCATGGCTGACGAAACCACCCCCCTGACGGCCGATTTCGGCCTTGCCTTTCCTTTACCCGCGAACCCGGATCAAAGCCTGACCCTGAGCGCCTCGGAACGCTGGAATGAATGCTGTGAACAGTGGCGGGCGCTTATGGCGCAAAACCCGCAGTCGCCGCTCGCCAGCACTTGGTGGAATGCCCGTGCGCGCGGTACGGATCAGACGCGTAAGGCACAGGCAAACCGCTTGTACCGTCAGCATTTCGAGGCGTCGAGCCAATGGGCTTTTGCCCAAGGCATTCTACAAGCCGAACAGATCGAGACATTACAGGCGATCATCGACCCGCCCGTGCAAACAGCAACGCCTGCCACGCCACGGGTTTACGTCGAGCAAATGCAGTTCAAGGATGGCAAAGGCTTGTCAGTCAAGCTATCGGGCGCCTTGGTCATCACCCGGGACACGAAGCAACCGGTCGCTCAGCTGCTGTACTCGCCTTCCCTGCCATCCGCCTGGATGACCTTTGAGAAGCGTGTCGATATGGAAAGCTGGCTGATCGAACATCAGCCGCAGATGTTCGACCAACCCCGGATACCGAGAGACACCCTCAGGGTCGAGTACACAGTGCTTGAGCAAAAGGTGCTGCAGACCAGCGCCGAATCCCTGTGGCCGCGCTTGCACGTCGCACCTGAGGACCGGTCGCGCAACGAATCGACCCTGGCCCTGCCCGCCGACCTGCCGGACGCGGATTCCAACGACGAAGGTGTCCTGTTCGGCCAGCTGAGCCCCGATATTCCACTGGGCATCCGTCGCCAGGCACTGGCGCAACAGCGCACGGCACTGGATGCCTTGCTGGGCGAGAACTTTCAGGGCGACCACACTGACCCGCGCCTGCAACGTCTGCAACAGCAAATGGACGCCCTCGCTGCGGCCGAGCAGGCCAGCACCACCGCCGCAACCGCACTGCTGCACAGCGACAGTGCGCAGAAAATGCTGGAACTGCGCCACAAAAACCGCCCGCACTACGCCGCCCTTTACCAGGCACGCCTGGACGGCCTGCGCGCCGAAGCCGGGCTGCAATTGAGCCTGAACCAGATCAGCCAAGAGGAACATCAATGGCTGATCAGTGTGCTGGACGCACCGGATCAACCACATCCGAACGGGGTGGTGGTGGCGCGCCTGGTGTTGTCGATGACGAACAGCGAAGGTGACACCAGCGGTACACAAACCCGGGAACTGGACGGTGTATTGCTGTTTTCCCGGCCGTCGGCCTTGCTGCCATCCTCGACCGAAAGCCTGTTGCTCTACTGGCCCGGACGTTTCGGTGGCCTGCAACGATTCGCTTCTCGACAGGCGCTGGAACAGTCGCTGTTCAAACTATCGGTCAACGACGGCAGTCAAGCGCTGCATCTGCTGCCGCTGACTGCAAACCCGTTCGAATATGCCTTGCAGAACCAGCTTCATGGCTGCGTACAAGAAGTGGCCCGGCTACTGACCACCAACCCGGTTCCGTCTCGCGCCAGTCAACGCGAGACAGAACTGGAAAAGCTGCGCGAGCAGACCCTCGCCTGCCTGACGGTTCCTGTCCCTGCAGCCCGGGAGCTGGCGCACCAACACATTGTCGAGCAAGTTCACAGCAGTGCGCTGGCCGCACGCTTGCCGGCCTGGCACGGCACCCTGTCCGCCGTGCAACGTGAGCGGATCAAGACGCTGTTCAAGTCCTACATCAAGGCCATGAAGCGCTCCCATGAATGGTTGGAGCGCGAATTGCCGCCCCGCGACGCCTTCAGCAAAAAGGCCATTGATGCCTACCTGCGCCAGGCGTTCGGCCTGTCCCGAAACGTTGACGTGCTACTGGACGTGCCTGACTCCACCGCCTGGCGCAAGGTCGTCACCGAGGGGGCGGCACCAGGGACACCCCAGGAAAACGTGCTGGTCGCCAGCCAGCAACGCAGCAAGTTGACCCTCGGCGACCTGGCGCAAAGCAACATTGATCAGGCGATGTCGTGGCGCCTGTCGTTCATGCAAGTGGAGACCAGCGGCGGCGACCCGGCAGATCATCAGAAGCTGAAAACCGCCATCACCCAGGCCTGGCTACGCAAGATGGTCGCCGAACTGGACCTGGCCGGACAGTATGAAACGCTGATTCATGAAACCTTCCTCGGCACCTCGGCCGCGCCGGCCTTCAGCAATGAATACCGCCACGAATGCCTGAGCGAACCCTGGCGCCTGATGCTGCGCCTGCAAGGCGAGTTCGCCGTGCTCGCCAAGGACATCAATGCCGATGGCCAACAGGTCCTGGGCATCGCCATCGATGCCAGTAGTCGTGAAGCCTTCAGCGCCCATGGTAAACGCATCGAGTTGCTGCCAGCGCACCTGACAGTAGGCGGCAGCGACACCCCTGGCCAGGGGCCGAGCACCCTGTCCGGCGTGACCTTCATTGTCGAGCGGATCAGTGGCCTGACCCTGCTCTACCTGCCGGACAGCCAGGACGGTGTGTTTCTTCGCCAGTTCGACAGCCTTGAGCAGGCGCGGATGCGACTGTTCAACGATTGCCTGCGCAGTTCCATGGTCACCTATCTCGCCGGACGGGCCTTGACCGGCGAGTTCGCCCATCACGTCAGCCGAATCAACGAGGCGCGAGTGAGAAACTTCGACGGTCTGATCGGCGTCGGCATGCCTTGGCCATCCAGCACCTCCCTGGCGGCGCATCTGCTGAACGTGCACATGGGCCGTTTGCTGGAAGCCCATCGGGTGACATCGCGCTCCAATGATGCCTTGTACCTGGAGCAAGTCGCCCTGAAGTCCGGCGCGATGTTCAACTACCTGAAAATGGCCGTGGGCATGCTGCCTTTCGTCGGTGCAGCCATCGCCCTGTACGACGCCTGGAACAGCATCAACCTGGCGGTGGCGGCCTTCCTGCGCGGTGATGTCGGTCATGGCCTGGCCGAGGTGGAAGCGGTGCTGTTGTCGCTGATCGATGCGGCCATGGACATTCTCCCGGGTGTCAGCGCTGCGCCCACTGCGGCCCGCGCCGTCACGCGCAATCGTCAGTGGCGGGCGCTGGGCAAAAGCCCGCGTGCCTTGCAGGTATCGACGCGACACCAGGCACGACGTGCCCTGGAACGCTTCAAGGGTTACGAATATGAAAAGCCGATTTCCCTTGCGGACCTGCAACCGGGCACCGAAGGCATTTATCGCAACGTGTACCGCCACGTTGACGGCCATTTCATGGTCAGCCAGGGGCGAATCTATCGCATCGAGCTGGAAGGCCAACCACCCCGCTGGCGCTTGAGCGGCACCCGCAGCCGGAGCTACAAACAACCGGTTGCCCTCGATGAATCCGGCCACTGGAACACCCATTACGCGGTGTACGGCACCGTGATCGAAGGCGGCGGCGTAGGGGGTGGCGCGGTGCTGGGGCACATGGCCGATGGACTGGACCCACTTTGGCCCGTCGCCATTCGCCGCTGGCTGCCACGCTGGTGGACCGATCGGGCCTTGCGTCGGCAGTTGACCCTGACCAATACCGCCGACGCCTACTTGCGACGGCTCGATACCCAGACCCGCAGCAGCAACGTCACGCTGGAGCACTACTTCGGCCTCGAACCCCAGCAGCGCCCGGCCCTTCGCGCCCGTGCCGATATCACCTGCACGAACGATATCGACCTTGCCCAGGCCCAATACCTGAATCTCGATGAGCTGATGCTGTACAGCCATGGCCGCAAACGCGTGCAGATCGAAGACATTCAAAGCCGCTGTGCCTGGATCATCGTCGACCGTTCGTTGCGGCGGATCGGCCTGGTCAAGGAACGGCTGCTGGAGCACCTCGACCGTGTCGATCAGTTGATCGCGCGCTCAAACACCACACAGGTCACCGATACCGCCGCGCATTTGCAGCTCATGGCGCAACGCAAGGAGGTCCGCAAAGACTTTCTCAAAGATTTCGATCAGCTCCATACGACGGTCGAGGAAGCCAATCGCTGGAACCGCCGGATCACCAACCGGATGCAAAAATCGAAGTTGGCGCAGGACATGACGACCGTGAATGAAAAATTCAGCGACGCCAATCACTTCTACCTGAAAACGGCACATACCCTGGAAATCATCACCCACTATGACGCGGTAACCGACCTGTCCTGGGCGTACTTCCACGTACAGTTGAAAACAGCCCGCAACAAGGTCGGTCGCGCGTTACTGACGCAGCATCACCTACCTCAGGTGAGCGCCAGCGTCAGCCAGCGCAACAAAGTCCTCGAAGACTGCCTGGCCACCTATACCGGATTCCGCCGTCAGTTGGGCGCCTGGACTCTCGGCTATCCGCAGCACCTGGATCTGGAGCAAGTCACCGCATTTCTGGACAATCTGGACAGGGTCGAGGACTTCGCGCGCCATGCCATCAAGACCCGCCCTTCGGTGGTTCCCAAGGAAGGACGGCCCGGGCAGCAGCTGTTCGAGACCGAAGACAACCAGTTGTTGATCGGCATCGCCAGCACCGACGCGGTCACCCGGCAAAAGCGCTTCACCATCGAAGGTGTCGATGGCCGTACGGAAACCTGGCTGCCCCGTTCCAGCGGTAAATATCACCTCAGTGAACCCGCCGTCTCCGCGCAACCGATGCTGCCGACCGATGTCAGGCCACTGCTGACAGAGGCCGGAAAAAGGCTGGTAGCCGCGGACGCCTATACCCACAAAGTCAAAGGCTATGCGCAGCAAAACATGCTGCCCGTCGACCTGGAACACATGATGAGCAGCGAAGCAGCGGAGTTGACCCTGCGCGCCCAGGCCATCGAACGGTTGTCCCCCGCCGAGACCGTAGCGCTGCAATTGCGCAATCGGGCGGATGAGATGTTGCGCACGGGGCGCACCCTGCGCATCGATCAAAGCATGAACAGCAAAACCCCGACCGAAGGTTATCTGGACTATCTGCTTGAACAGCAAGTGGTGGACATCCGCAAGGAAGGCGGTTTGCGCGACCTGGGCAAACGCGCAGACGGACGACGGGATTTCCTCCAGGAATACGAGGTGCGCGACCTGCGCAGCGAACCGGCACAAACCCTGTGGTACGCACACTTCCACTACACCTCGGCCAAGCCTCAGTTCAGCGACTTCGTCAAAGGCCATCTGAAACGGCCGGAACAACGCAACCTCGGCCTGCAATGGCAGAAGGACGTGGCCGCCAGTGGCGGTACGGTCGAGGCGATCTGGCGCGGCGACATCGGCAAACCGCTGGGCAACAAACACTTTTCCGCGCTGTAAAGTAACTACGGCGGAGTACGCCATGTGCTCCGCCGTGCTGGTGGTCGACAGCGGCCCCAACATGAGACAAACTCAATCTTTTCGATTTATCGACAAGTTTTCCTCATGGAGCCCCCGGTGCTTGAAATCCGTCACCTCAAGACCCTGCACGCCTTGCGCGAAGCCGACAGCCTGGTGGATGCGGCCGATCGCCTGCACCTGACCCAGTCAGCCCTGTCCCACCAGTTCAAGGAGCTGGAGGAGCGCATGGGCATGCCGCTGTTCGTGCGCAAGACCAAACCGGTGCGCTTCACCAGCGCCGGTCTGCGCCTGCTGCAACTGGCCGACGCCACCCTGCCGCTGCTGCGCGCCGCCGAGCGCGACATCAGTCGTCTGGCCGGGGGCACCGCCGGTCGCCTGCACATGGCCATCGAATGCCACAGTTGCTTCCAGTGGCTGATGCCGACCATCGACCAGTTCCGCGACGCCTGGCCGGAAGTCGAGCTGGACCTGGCTTCGGGGTTCTCCTTCGCCCCGCTGCCGGCCCTGGCCCGTGGCGACCTGGACCTGGTGGTGACCTCCGATCCGGTGGACCTGGCAGGGATCACCTATGTACCGCTGTTCACTTATGAAGCGATGCTCGCGGTGGCCAACCAGCACCGCCTGGCCAGCAAGGCCTATATCGTCCCCGAAGACCTGCTCCCGGAAACCTTGATCACCTACCCGGTAGAACGGGACCGGCTGGACATCTTCACCCGCTTCCTCGAACCCGCCGACATCGAACCGGCCCAGGTCCGCACCTCGGAGCTGACGGTGATGATGATGCAACTTGTGGCCAGCGGTCGCGGCGTGTGCGGCATGCCCCATTGGGCACTGCACGAATACAGCTCGCGGGGTTACGTGAAAGCCAAGCGGCTGGGTGAGAAAGGTTTGTTCGCCACACTGTATGCGGCGATCCGCGCCGACATGCTTGATGCGCCGTACATGCGCGACTTCCTGCTGACGGCCAAGGACACGTCGTTTTCGACATTGGATGGGGTTAGCGCAGTTCGATAGAACAACAAAAATCCCTGTAGGAGTGAGCCTGCTCGCGATAGCGGTCTGACATTCAATATCTGCATTGACTGACACGCCGCCATCGCGAGCAGGCTCGCTCCTACATGGATCTTGGTGATCCTTATATTTCGCGCCACATATGGATCTTGTCGAAATAGTCCTCACCCACCCGCACCGCCATCGGCTCAAGCCCGAACTGGACGAAACCGCAGCGCTGGTAGAGGTTGAACGCGGCATCATTACCGGCGGTGACGGTCAACTGGATCAGGCGCAAACCTCCATGGTTCTGCGCCTCGGCCAATGCAGCCTGGACCAGTTGATGGCCAAGCCCGCGCTGGCGGACCGTCGGTGAAACATACATGCCAAACAGCGTCACCTTGTGCCGGGCCTTTTCCCGAGACTCGAACGCAAGGCCGACGATGCCGGCCAACCGGCCTTCTTCGAACGCCCCGAGCACCACGTCCAGCTTGCCGGTCAGCCGCGACTCCCACCAGCCCAGCGGCATCGCCGCCCGCTCACGCACGCTCGAGGTAAAGGCCTGCGGGTGCAGGTCGTAGGCTTCGAGCATCAGCGCCCGGTAGTCCAGGGCATGGCTGGCATCCAGTCGTTCGATCCACATCCTCAGGCCATCCGTTTTTGCTCAAGCATCAGGCGCAGCGCCAGCGCCGACAACACGAAGCCCATGAAATAGCGCTGCATCGCCAGCCAGCTCGGATTGTTGACGAACCACGAGGCGATACCCGCGGCAAACATGGCGATCAGCAGGTTGATGCAGAAACTGACGCTGATCTGGGTCAGGCCGAGGATGATGCTCTGGCTGAACACCGAACCGTGCTCCGGCGTGATGAACTGCGGAAACACCGACAGATAGAACACCGCGATTTTCGGGTTCAGGGCGCTGGTCAGAAAGCCCATGGTGACCAGTTTTCGCGACGAATCCGGGGGCAACTGCTGTGCCTCGAACGGCGAACGCGCACCGGGTTTGACTGCCTGCCAGGCCAGCCACAACAGGTACAGCGCACCGGCCCACTTCAACACCTCATAGGCCATCGGCACCGCCAGGAACACCGCGGTCAAACCGGCGGCGGCAGCAAACAGGTGCACGAAAAAACCCGCAACCACCCCAAGCAGCGAAATCACCCCGGCCTTGCGCCCCTGGCAGATCGAACGGGAGATCAGGTAGATCATGTTCGGCCCCGGCGTCAGTACCATCAACAACGCGGCAGCGGTAAAAATCAGCAGGTCTTGAAGCGGGATCATGGGCGAGGTCCTTTGCGTGATGATCAGGCGATCGCGGTCAGCGATGCTCGATAAAACGGCAGGATCAGGTCCCGTGTCAATGGCGCCAGGCTGACACCGCCATCGGTGACCGGGTCGATCCAGATCACTTCTTCGATCTCTGCCTCCGGGGTGACATCCGAATCAATATTCAGCTGAAAAAGCTCGGCGTGTACGACAAAGCCCGGCTCGTTGGCGGCCGGTGCCGAGAAGTGACCGAGGTAAACCGCCTGCGCCGGGTCGATGTCCAGCCCCAACTCTTCTTCCAGCTCCCGGGCCAGGGCGTGAACCGGCAATTCATGGGGCTCGATCTTGCCGCCCGGCTGCATGAACGCCGTGGTGCCGCGCTTGCGCACCAGCAACGTGCGGCCGTCTGGGCCGATCAACAGGGCAGCGGCGATGCGGATGAACCTGGAATGATTGAGTGAAAAATCAGTAGAAGAAGGCATCGCTGACTATAGGTCCATGTTGAGGGACGCACAGAATCCCACGCCTTCAAAACTCGGCCAAGGGTGAATCCAGAACTATCCGCCAACAAGCCCGGAAATTTCCCACGAACGACTTTGGTAGCGTGTTCTGCCGAACTTCACCGGTCAATCGCCCTCCACCGTCACTGGAACGCCTCGCATGTCTGACATTTCAACATTGAAAGAAAAAATCAACACCAGGACGTTTCCTCTCCTTCTACTGGGACTCTTGACTGGTGGGCTCTATATAAATGTCTGGATGTACAAAACCTTCACGGCACTTGAGGAGGTCACACACATCAAGACGATGAGCCCGGCTTTATTTGTCTTCTACCTGATCATCATTGGTTCTATCGGAACTCTCGGCTCGGTACCTCACTACTATGCATTCGCCCTTATAGGTGTTCTGTTCATACTATATTTACTGCTGACCCTGCTCTGGTGTTTCCGTGTACGAAGGGTGTTAAGGGCATATACCTTGGCTGAACACAACTTCGAACTGCGCATGAACCTAGTCTATACCGGGCTTTTCACCTTTTACTACGTCAACTACTGCATCAACGCCCTTCCCCGTGACAAGCAAAAACACGAAGAAAAAAAACAGCAAAAACAACCTATCCAGGCTTGAAACGAAAAAGGCGAACACCTTTGAAGGTGTTCGCCTTTTTGCTTTACGCAACGCAATCAGCTTGGAGCCAGTTCGCTTAAGCAGCTTCCTGGAAATCCATCTCCGGCGGCTGCCGATGGAACCCGCCGGTCAACTCCGCCAGGTACACCACGCCGATCGCCAGCCAGCTCAACCCCAGATAAACCGCTAGATGATCAAGGCTGACCATCAGCCACAAATCCGCTGCCAGGCCGATGAACGGGAACAGCACGAATTCGCGCTCATCGCCTGCATGCGGATCTTACTGATTAGACTGAATGCCATGTTGCGGGACGGCACCGAATGGCGGTGACGAGTGGCTTGGTGAAGACAGTTGCTCCCACAGGTTTTTTGTCGATCACAAAATCTGAATCCACCGGAAACCCCCTGTGGGAGCGAGCTTGCTCGCGAAGGCGTCAGCCCAGCCAACACGGAATCCGGATCAGCGCGCAGGAATCAGCAGCTCCCGCAGCCCATCCGCCTGCTCAACCACCTCCCCCGGCAACCTCAGCCGCTGATCATCCAGATAGCGATAATCCTGGCGCGCCGCCGTCAGCTGGTTCAGGTCCAGCTCGACCGCAAACTGCCCTTCCTTGCGTCCGGCTTCGAACAACAAGGTGCCCAGCGGATCGACCAATGCGCTGCCGCCGGCAAACAACAAACCACCGTCGCCCTCTTCCACCCGGTTGACCATCAGCGCAAACGCCTGGTTTTCCTGGGCGCGGGCCATGATGGCGGTGCGGTGGGTCGGGCCGTACGGGTCCATGTTGCCGTTGGTGACGATCAACAGTTCGGCCCCCAGTTGCGCCAGGGCGCGGGCGCTTTCGGGGAATTCGATGTCGTAGCAGATCAGCAGGCCCACGCGCAGGCCGTTCCACAGGCAGGTGGCGTAGCGATCGCCCGCTTCGTAGACACCGCGATCCGAGGCCCACAAGTGAGTCTTGCGGTACTTCAGCGCGATGCCTTCAGGGGTGATCAGCAGCGTGGTGTTGTAGAAGCGGCCGTTGTCGTTCTCGGCCATGCCGATGGCCACGGCGATATTGCGCTGGCGGGCGGCGGCGATCACCGCACTGACGGACGGGCCGTCCAGCGCCTCGGCCACCTCGGCCACGGACTCCGCCGAAGGGAAGCCCATCAAGTGGCCTTCGGGGAACAGGATCAGCTGCGTATCGACAGCGCACGCAGCCATCGCCGCCAGGGTGCGTTCGAGGTTGTAGGCCGTGTCGTTGTCACGGCCTGCCAATTGGGCGAGTTCGACCTTCATGGGTATTCCTTGTTATGGGCCGGGCCGCAGAAAGATTGCCCGGTCGGTGTCTGTGCGCCAGTATGCGCAGCAAGCAACCGGGCGGGGAATTACGCCGCTGGGGTAACACGATAGGGGTAGATGCATGACACTCTCGTTGGACGACATCGCCTGGCACCGCTCGGTGGGGCAACTGATCGACGCCCTGGACAAGCCCAATTTCTGGACCCAGCTGGTACGCCTACTGGACCAGTACGTGCCCTTCGACAGCTGGGTGGCGCTGCTTTTCAGCGCCGATCAGCGCCCGCAGGTGTTCGCCGAATGCCCCGGCGAAGACGGCAGCCCTGACCAGTTGTTCCAGGATTACCTGCGCGGCCTGTACCTGCTCGACCCCTTCTACATCGCCTGCCGCGAGCAGTCGCGCACCGGGCTGTATCGCCTGTCGGAAGTGGCCCCGGAGCATTTCGAGCTGACCGAGTATTACCAGCGCTACTTTCGTCTGAATGTGGTGGCCGATGAAATCCAGTTCAATTGCCAGCTCGAAGGCGATCGCACGCTGTGCCTGTCCCTAGGCAGCACGCAGCGCTTCAGCGGCCAGCAGATCGCCTTGTTGTCGTTGATCCAGCCGTGGGTGCTCGGTTTGTTGCGCCAGCGTCTACCCTATGAAATCAACGAAGTCGTGGCCCTGGCCCCCGCACCGCCGCAAGCTGATTGGCGGGTACAACTGGAGGCCTCGGTGCAGCAGCTCAAAGGCGCGCAGTTGACCGTCCGGGAGCTGGATGTCGGGCGCTTGATGCTCAGCGGTTGCTCCAGTACAGAAATCGCCCGTAAGCTGGAAATCTCGGTCGAAACCGTGAAAGTCCACAAGAAACACATGTACAGCAAGCTGGGGATCAAATCCCAGTCCGAGCTGTTTTCGATTTTTCTCCAGGCACAAAATGCCTGAAAAGATCGCAGCCTTCGGCAGCTCCTACATGGATCGCATTCCCCTGTAGGAGCTGCCGAAGGCTGCGATCTTTAAAACTCGAGTCCGAACCCAAGGAAACCGTATGAGCCTGTCACTCCTGAGCCGCTACGCCTTCTTTGCCGTCTGCGTGATCTTCACCCTCGCCAGCCTGCCTTTTCTTGACTATGACTGGCTCTGGCCGATCACCGCCGTCACCGCTGTCCTCAGCCTGATCGGCTTGTTCGATCTGCTGCAAAGCCCCCACGCGGTGCGCCGCAACTACCCGATCCTCGGCAATATCCGCTATCTGGTCGAAGGCATCCGCCCGGAAATCCGCCAGTACCTGCTCGAGTCCGACAGCGACGCCCTGCCCTTCTCCCGGGCCCAGCGCTCGCTGGTCTACTCCCGGGCCAAGAACGAAAGCGCCGACAAACCCTTCGGCACGCTGATTGACGTGTACCAGTCGGGTTTCGAATTCATCGGCCACTCCATGCGCCCCGCGCCCTTGAGCGACCCGAGCAGTTTCCGCGTCACCGTCGGCGGTCCGCAGTGCACCCAGCCGTATTCGGCGTCGGTGTTCAATATCTCGGCCATGAGTTTCGGCTCCCTCAGCGCCAACGCCATCCGTGCCTTGAACCAGGGCGCCAAGCTCGGCAACTTCGCCCATGACACCGGTGAAGGCAGCATCAGCCCCTATCACCGGGAAAACGGCGGCGACCTGACCTGGGAACTGGGCAGCGGCTACTTCGGCTGCCGCACCAGCGACGGCCGTTTCGACCCGGAACGCTTCGCGGCGCAAGCCCGGACGCCGCAGGTGCGGATGATCGAAATCAAGATGAGCCAGGGCGCCAAGCCCGGCCACGGCGGTATCCTGCCCAAACACAAGGTCACCAAAGAAATCGCCGAAACCCGCGGCATCCCGATGGGCGAGGATTGCGTGTCTCCGTCGCGCCACACTGCGTTTTCCACCCCCATTGAAATGATGCATTTTATCGCGCAACTGCGTGAGTTGTCCGGCGGTAAACCGGTGGGCTTCAAATTCTGCCTCGGCCACCCGTGGGAGTTCATGGGCATCGCCAAGGCCATGCTGGAGACGGGCATCCTCCCGGACTTCATCGTCGTTGACGGCAAGGAAGGCGGCACTGGCGCCGCGCCCGTGGAGTTCACCGACCACATCGGTGTGCCGATGCGCGAGGGCCTGCTGTTCGTGCACAACACCCTGGTGGGCCTGAACCTGCGGGACAAGATCAAGCTCGGCGCCAGCGGCAAGATCGTCAGCGCCTTCGACATCGCCAGCGTGCTGGCCATCGGCGCCGACTGGGCCAACTCGGCGCGCGGCTTCATGTTCGCCATCGGCTGCATCCAGTCGCAGAGCTGCCACACCAACAAATGCCCGACCGGCGTCGCCACCCAGGACACCCTGCGCCAGCGCGCGCTGGTGGTGCCGGACAAGGCCCAGCGCGTATTCAACTTTCACCGCAACACCCTCAAGGCCCTGGCGGAAATGCTCGCCGCCGCCGGCCTCGAACATCCATCGCAATTGTCCGCCAAGCACCTGGTGCGACGCATGTCGGCGACCGAGATCAAGCTGTTCTCGCAGCTGCATGTGTTCCTCAAACCCGGCGAGTTGCTGACCGGCGAAGTGAACGGCGAGTTCTACTCGCGGATGTGGCAGATGGCACGGGCCGACAGTTTCGAGCCCAATGACATAGCGGCGGCATGACCTCGCCACCCCGATCAAAATCGCGCGTCACCAGCGCAGGGTTTTGCTCGGGGTCGGTTCCTTCATCACGATGAAACCGTAATCACCGATCAGGTAAATCCGGTAGTACTGGCTGTCCACCAGCGCCGGATAACCCTGATAACCCACCCGCGTCGCGTTACGCCGCTCCCGCTCCGCCACCACATTGGTGATCCCCGCTTTCGGCAGATTCTCGGCCAGCATGTAAAAGTCGGTATTGAACAGGTAGTGCAGCACCGGCAGCTGCTTGAACGAACCCGCTGCCGCCAGCAACCAGTAGTCGGAATAACTCACCGACATATAGATCCGCTTGGCCTCGCGCAGTGCCTGACGACTGGCGATGTCGTACGCAAGGCTGGCCAATGCCGTGGACGCGAAGGTTTTCTGCACCGTCAGCACCCGGCCATAGGCGAACGACAGCGACAACATGGCCAGCAGGGGAATCATCAACAACAGCGGCAAGCGCTCATGGATCGACGCCAGCGCCAGATGGCCCAGGTAGAACAGCAACACCAGCAACACGGCGAAGCCCATCAAGGTGCGGGCGCCTTCGTTGAAGTCGCGGAAAAACAGCGCGACACCGGACACCAGCAGCGTCACCACCGGCAATGTCAGTAAACACATCAGACCAATCAACAGCTTCTTCGGTCCGCTGTCCTGGCGCACCGCTACGTTCAGTCCCAACCGCACTGCCCCGGCTATCGCGAGCAACAGCAACCCGCCGAACACCCAGAGCCATCCGCCATGGAACAGCAGCACGACTTTTTCCAGGACCCGGGCAATGTTGATCTGGATCTGCAATGAAGGATGCGCCGTCCAATTGAGCAACGATGTGCGATTGGAGTCCATGAACGGACCCGCACTGACGCTGTAGATCAGCCCGCCGAGGATGACCTGTGCGGCTTTCCAGCCCAGCAAGTCGCGCCATGGCACCGGGGCCGTTTTATCGTTGGCGGCCCTGAGCAACTCCAGGCAACACAGGCCCAGGAACACATTCAGGCTGATCTGATACAACCCCAGCGCCAGTGCAATCAGGAACGCCGGCACCAGCCATTGCACGCTGCGCCAAGGGTGACGAAAGGTAATGGCGTAGATCACCGCCACCAGGCTCAGGGCCGTGGCGGGACCGTCGTATTGATAGGACAGGTTTTGCAGGAAGAACGGGTTGTACCAGAGCGGCAACAGCACCAGGCAACAAGCGACGGTGGGCTGGCGAAAGTAATGAAACGTCAGGCTGGTCAGCGCCGACGCCATGGCCAGCGTGGCGATCAACAAGGGCAAGGGAAAGATGTTCGGCGCGGCATGACTGAAGGTCAGCGCGTTGTAGAACAGTTGGGCGAAGAGCCGGCCCTGTTCGGCCCAGGCCATACCCGCTGCCAGCGAGCGCCAGTTGTCATCGATGTAGGGATAATCCGCAAGGATCAACGGCAGGACATACACCAGGGTGGCGAACAGAAAAAACCGCCAGACCTGATGCCGGCTGAGCTCACGAACGAAGAAGTCGCTGAACCGCCCCATGCTAACGCTCACCCCGGTCTTTACCGCCGACGATGTCCTTGATCACATAGCGCGGCCGATGCTTGGCCTCGATGTAGATGCGACCGATGTACTCGCCGAGGATGCCGATGCCGATCAGTTGCACGCCGCCGAGAAACAGGATCGCGGTCATCAGCGACGGATAACCGGGGACGCTGTTGCCGAAGAAAATCTTGTCCAGCACCATGTACACCGCATAGAGCACCGCGAAAATCGAAATGCCACCACCGACGTAAGTCCACAAGCGCAGCGGCACAGTGCTGAACGAGGTCACGCCTTCCAGGGCCAGGTTCCACAGCTTCCAGCCATTGAACTTGCTGTTGCCCGCCACCCTTCCTGCCCGCTCGAACTCCACCACCACGGTGTTGAACCCGGCCCACGACAGCACGCCTTTCATGAACAACTGGTGCTCGGGCAGGGAACGGATCACGTCGACCACCTTGCGATCCATCAGTCGGAAGTCCCCGACGTTTTCCTCGATGCGGGTGTAGGCGATGCGATTGAGCACATGGTAGAAAATCGACGCACTGTGGCGCCTGAGGTAACCGTCGGCAGCCCGGCTGCGGCGCTTGGCGAGCACCACGTCGGCACCCTTTTGCCATTGCTCGATCAACAACGGAATGACGTTGATCGGGTCCTGCAGGTCGACATCCATCGGGATCACGGCATCGCCGCTGGCGTGCTCCAGGCCGGCAAACAGTGCCGGTTCCTTGCCGAAGTTGCGGGAGAAATTGATCAGCATGACCTGATCGTCCGCCTGAGCCAGAGCCATAGCCTGTTCGGCCGTGCGGTCGGAGCTGCCGTCGTTGATGAACACGATCTCGACTTCGGTGCCGCTGAGCCTCAACTCCCGTCGCACCGCCTGATAAAACAGGTTGATGGACTGTTCTTCGTTGAACACCGGGACAATGAGCGAGATTTTCATTGATCACGCTCGCGAAACACCACGTATTTGGAATACAGGAAACCGAACACCAGGCTCAACGCCGAAAACAGGACCACCGTGAGCAAGCCGTGCAATCGCCAGACGTCGCCCAGATGGCCGACCCCCAGGCTCAATGCCCCCATGCCCAAAAGAAACAGCAGATAACCTGCGACCGTGGCGCTGGCGGCGAAGGTAAATTGCGCGTTCATGTAGAAGGAAAACGACGCAGCCACGCAAAACGCGGACAGGTTGCTGATCGCCTGGCTGAGGCCGGCCGCCACGCTCAACAGGAAAAAGATCTGCCAGTGAATCAGGGTGTTGGCGACCCCGATCACCGTGTAACTGGACAGCCCTTTCCACAACAGTCTCATGGACGGCTCCCGTTTCAAGAACGATGCACTCATTAACATTGGAGCCTGTCTGCTGTCAGAAATCGCAGGTTTTTGGACCTTTCAGACCAGCGGTTGAGCCTTGGGGCAACGCCCGAGACATCCGGTAATATCCCGACTTTGCAATTGCCCGCGAATCAGTCCACCCTGCGCGCCGCCGATCGGGCGCGTGGCCTTTGCGCCCGCGGCCAATCCCATTTTTCCCGCTGTTACGAGCCTGCTGTCATGACGTTAGCGCGCGATCACCGGATCGACTTCTTTCGTGGCCTGGCACTGATCTTCATCTTTTGGGATCACGTGCCCCACAACCCCTTGGGGCAAATCACCCTGCGTAACTTCGGTTTCAGCGATGCGGCCGAGGTCTTCGTGTTTCTGGCCGGTTTCGCGTCCGTTTTGGCATACGGCAAAGTCCTGGCGCGCGAAGGTTTTCTGATCGCCTGCGTGAAAATCCTGCGCCGGGCGTGGGTGCTCTACGTGGTGCACATCTTCCTGCTGGCGATGCTGATGGGCATTGTGTTTTTCGCCAACAGCCACGTGGAAACACGGGATCTGGTGGAGGAAATGGGCATGCATCACTTCATCAGCAACCCGCAGCAGGCGCTGATCGATGAACTGCTGTTGCGCTTCAAGCCGAACCTGATGGACCCGCTGCCGCTGTACATCGTGCTGTTGGCAGGCTTGCCCCTGGTGCTGCCGCTGCTGGTGCGCAAGGCCTGGGTGGTGGTCGCGATGTCGTTGGCGCTGTACCTGATGGTGCCGCTGGCTGGCTGGAACCTGGCAGCCATCAAGGACGGCGTGTGGTATTTCAACCCGGTTGCCTGGCAGTTGCTGTTCGTACTCGGCGGTGCCGCTGCGATTCACAGCCAGCGCCCGCGCCAGCCAGAAACCCGCCCATTGGTTCGCCAGCCGCTGTTTGTCAGTGCGGCGCTGTATGTAGTGGCCGCCGGTGTGTTGACCGTTCTGTGGCGTTGGTCGGAGATACACGATGCCGTGGTGCCGGCGAGCCTGCAAAACGTCCTGTACCCCATCAGCAAGACCGACCTGTCCCCCGTGCGCCTGCTGCATTTCCTCGCACTGGCCTACGTCACGGCGAAACTGATTCCCGACAGCGGATGGACGCAAAACTGGCTCGCGCAGCAAAGTTGCCGCATGGGCCGTTTCTCGCTGGAGATTTTCTGTCTGGGTGTGTTGCTTGCGCCCTTGGCGGATATGGTCAATGCGCTGACCGACGATGCGTTTGCCATGCAGATCTTCACAGCGCTGGTGGGTGCCGGGTTGATGGCACTGCTGGGGGCGTGGCTTGAGTTCAACAAGCGTTTGAACCAGACAATCAAAAGATCGCAGCCTGCGATCCATTGATCTTCAAAACCAAAAAAAGCCCCGATCAGTTACGACCGGGGCTTTTTCATTTCAAGCGTTGGCGCTTACGAAACCGAACGCGCCGCACCTTGCGAAACATTCGTCGGTTGCAGCTTGAACACGTAGAACAACACCGTCAGCAGCACCAGGAACGCAGGGCCCACATACAGCGCCACGCGGGTGTCCGGGAAGTACGCCATCAGGCCGACTACCAGCACCAGGAACGCCAGCGCCAGGTACGAGCTGATCGGGTACAGCCACATGCGGTATTTCAGGCCTGCCGCTTCGCTGGCGCTCAGGCCTTTGCGGAATTTCAACTGGGCCAGCAGGATCATCGCCCAGGTCCAGATCGCGCCGAAGGTGGCAATCGCCGTCACCCAGACAAACACTTTTTCCGGCACCAGATAGTTGAGCAACACGCCCAGCAGCAACGCACCAATCGACAGCAGCAATGCACGACGCGGCACGCCGTTGTTCGAGGTCTTGGCAAAGCCGGCCGGGGCCTGGCCGTTCTGCGCCAGGCTGTAGAGCATGCGCCCGGTACTGAAGATGCCGCCGTTGCAGGACGACAGCGCCGCGGTGATCACCACGAAGTTGATGATGCCCGCCGCGGTCTTGATGCCCAGGCGCTCGAAGGTCATCACGAACGGGCTGCCCTGGGTGCCGATTTCGTTCCACGGGTAGATCGACAGGATCACGAACAACGCACCGACGTAGAACAGCAGAATCCGCCAGAACACCGAGCCGATGGCATTGGGGATGGTCTTTTGCGGGTTCTTCGCTTCACCGGCGGTCAGGCCGATCATCTCCACGCCCAGGTAGGCAAACATCACCATTTGCAGGGACATCAATACGCCTTGCACGCCGTTGGGCATGAAGCCGCCGTGGGTCCACAGATTGGAAATACCCAACGCCACACCGTCGTTGCCGAAACCGAAGGCGATGATGCCGATGCCGCCGAACACCATCGCGATGATGGTGACGATCTTGATCAGGGCAAACCAGAACTCGAACTCACCGAAAGCCTTGACCGCGATCAGGTTGATCGAGCCCATGCTGATAAGCGCAGCGAGCGCCCAGATCCAGCGTGGCACATCGGGGAACCAGATGCCCATGTAGACCGCCACGGCCGTGATTTCCGCGACGCAGGTCACCAGCCACAGGAACCAGTAGTTCCAGCCGGTCAGGAAGCCTGCCAGCGGGCCGAGGTAGTCCTGGGCGTAACGGCTGAACGAGCCGGCAACCGGGTTGTGCACGGCCATCTCGCCGAGGGCGCGCATGATCACCAGGATCGCCAGACCGCCAATGATGTAAGAAAGCATGATGGCCGGGCCGGCCATTTCGATGGCCTTGGCTGAACCCAGGAACAGGCCGACGCCGATACAGGCACCGAGTGCCATCAGGCGGATATGCCGCTCGCCGAGTTCACGTTTAAGCGGACCGCCCTGAGCGGTCTCGCCGTGTGGCAGGTGATTGCCTACGGGCATGGGGGACATCCTCGTCTTGTTATTGGATATGACCACGGAGTAGCGAAGCGCTGACCGATAAGCCATTGCTTCCCGAACCGGTTCTGCTTCGTGGGCAGAACCGTCTTGTAGGAAAAACCCGCAAGATCAGTGGGAAAAACGGCGCCGAGTATTGCACAACAATGGTGCATCGTCATGCCCCTGCCAAAGTCGTACTTGCCCTATAAAAGGCTCTAATCCGGCCATTACAGACCGCCACCGCGCTTCAGCCGCAGCAGCACCTGTAGCGAGGGGGCTCGCCCCCGTTGCGCTGCGAAGCGGCGCTAAAAACTGCGACTGGTGATTGTCTGACACACCGTGTTTATCTGTTTTGCGACTGCTTCGCAGCCGAACGGGGGCAAGCCCCCTCGCCACAACAGCCTTCTCATGCCGTCATTCCTTCACAGGTATCAGAGCTTTCACTCAACACATGCAGATCTGCCCGAGACAAGCGGGTACTAGCCTTGAATGTGTAATTAATAACCTCAAGGGAAGCAATGGAATGCCATCTCAACCCAACTCCCACCGCTTGCGTCTAGGCCGATATTCCGAGTGTGGCCGGGCATATCTCATCACCGCTGTTGTCCATGATCGCCAACCGCTCTTTTCGGATTGGCATTTGGGACGCTTACTTGTTGCAGAACTGCGCCGAGCTGATGAAACCAACGTAGTGAACTCCATCGCATGGGTGGTCATGCCCGATCACTTTCATTGGTTGATGCAGTTGGAAGAAGACAATCTTGGGCGTGTCATCGGAGCCATCAAGTCACGCTGCACCCGTGAAGTGAACGAAATCACCGGCCGCCATGGCCCGCTCTGGCAAACCGGCTACCACGACCGGGCCATCCGCGACGGAGAAGATCTTCTACCGTTCGCTCGCTACATCGTTGCCAATCCACTTAGGGCGGGGCTTGTGGATAAAATTGGCGACTACCCGCTCTGGGATGCGTGCTGGCTGTAAACAGACGCCCGTATACCAAGCACTTTGTGGCGAGGGGGCTTGCCCCCGTTGGACTGCGAAGCAGGCCCCTCGATCAGGCAACCACTGTTGTATCAGACACACCGCAAATACCGGATTTACGACTGCTTCGCAGCCGAACGGGGGCAAGCCCCCTCGCCACAATGGCTCCATCCGGCCCAATTATTGGTGTGTCCGTGCATCATTTTGCCCTTCACATTTTCTTCCCCCCCGCCAACCACCGTCTAAGCTTCATTCAAGTCCGATCAATCTGCGTGAATGGATCAGTCGACTATGGGCGCTTTGTGGCAAACCGATTCGAGTAAAGCCGTGGTTCCGAATGAACGAGAGGATGAAGCGCCTACACCTGAAAAACCCCGTCGCTCCAGGCACGGATGGGGAGCGTTCTGGCTATTGCTTTTGATAATCGCGGTTGTCGTGGGGCTGGCGGCGACGAGGGAAATGCGTACCTCGAAGTTCCAGGCCCGGGAAGTCAGCAAATACGCCGCGTCCCTGAGCTATGAGCTCAAACCCGGCCCCAGCGATGCGATTCGCTATCCGGGGGACGGTCCGTTCGATCGGCGCCTGGGCTACAGCTCGCTGGATGAGTTCCTGCCGCGCCTGATCAAGCGCGATTTCGTCGTCGAGGCGCAAACCCGCTTTTCCCCGGCGCTGTTGAAGTACAGCGACAAGGGCCTGTTCGTGCCTTATACCGAGAAAATCCAGGCCGGTCTGTCGATCACCGATTGCCGTGCAGCGCCGCTGTACCAGTACAACTATCCACAGCAGCTTTATTCAACATTTGCCTCGATCCCGCCGGTGGTGGTCAACAGCCTGCTGTTCATCGAAAACCGCTTCCTGCTGGATCCAAAACAACCGCTGGCCAACCCGGCGGTAGACTGGCCGCGGTTTGGCATGGCGGCGTGGTCCCAGGTGGCCAAGATATTGCACGTGCCCGGCCAATCCGCCGGTGGCAGTACCCTGGCCACACAGTTGGAGAAGTACCGGCATTCCCCCGATGGTTTGACGGTCAATGGTGCGGAAAAGATTCGCCAGATGATTTCAGCTACCGTGCGTGCCTACCAGGCCGGGCCACAAACCCTCGAAGCCCGGCAGAATGTGGTGCGCGACTACCTCAACAGCGTGCCGCTGTCGGCCGTACCGGGCCATGGTGAAGTGCATGGCATGGCAGAAGGGTTGCGCGTGTGGTACGGCTCCGACTTCAATCAGGCCAACGAAGCGCTGTCCAGCACCGCGACGGATCCAAAAACCATGGCGGAAAAAGGCCTGGCCCTGCGCGAAATGCTGTCGCTGATGATTGCCCAACGCCGCCCCTCGCACTACCTGACCAAGGGTCACGATGAACTGGCCGACCTCACCGACAGCCATATTCGCCTGCTGGCGCAAAACAATGTGATCGACGCCGAGTTCGCCGCCGCCGCCCTGGCCAGCAAAGTGACCTACCGCGACTGGGCCACCCAGCCGACCATTCAACCGATTGAAACCAACAAGGGCATCAGCGTCGCGCGCAGCCGTTTGGCCGGGATGCTCAATCGTCCGCTGTATGACCTCGACCGCCTCGACCTCTCCGCCACCAGCACCCTGCAAGGCGAGTTGCAAAGCGAGGCCACCGCGTACCTGAAAAAACTCGCCGACCCTGAGTTTGCCACGCAAATCGGCCTGATCGGCGAACGCCTCCTGACCACCACCAGCACCACCCAGGTGCGCTACAGCTTCACCTTGTTCGAACTGACCCCGGACGGCTCCCGGGTTCGGGTACAGACCGACAGCACCGACCAGCCCTTCGACATCAACGAAGGCAGCAAGCTGGAACTGGGCTCCACCGCGAAAATGCGCGTGCTGACCACCTACCTGCAAATCATCGCCGAGCTGCACGACAAATATGCCGGCATGACCGTTCCGGAACTGAAGAAAGTCGACGTACCGGATCAGGACCGCCTGAGCCGCTGGGCCGTCGATTACCTGATCGAGAACAAGGACCGCGACCTGCAGAAAATGCTCGGCGCAGCCCTGGACCGCAAATACTCCGCCAGCCCCGGCGAGGCGTTTTTCACCGGGGGCGGTTTGCATGTGTTCCACAACTTCCGCAAGGAAGACAACGGCCGGATACCGGCCCTGCGCGATGCCCTGCGCGAGTCGATCAACCTGCCGTTCATTCGCTTGATGCGCGATCTGGTGCGCTACACCATCTACTCCGGCCCCAACAGCAGTGCCGAACTGCTCAAGGACGACAGCGACCCGCGGCGCCAGGAATACCTGGCCGAATTCGCCGACCGCGAGGGCACTTCGTTCCTGCTCAAGTTCTGGAAGAGGTACAAGAACAAAGACACCCAGGACCGCCTCGACACCTTCCTCGACAGCATGCGCCCGACCCCGATCCGCATGGCCGCCGTACACCGCTACCTACTACCGCAGGCCAGCCAGGAAAGCTTCAACACCTTCGTACGCTCGCACCTCACGGGCGCCAAGCTCACGGAGAAACTGACCGACGAACGTCTTGTACGGCTCTACGAGGCTTACGGCCCCGGCTCCTATGACTTGCCCGACCAGGGCTTCATCGCCAAGGTCCACCCGCTGGACCTGTGGCTGATGGGCTACCTGCTCAATCACCCCGACGCCAAGTGGAGCGAGATCGTCAAAGCCAGCCAGTTCGAGCGCCAGGAAGTCTACAGCTGGCTGTTCAAAAGCCGGCACAAGGGCGCCCGCGACAGTCGCATCCGCACCATGCTGGAGATCGAAGCGTTCCTCGACATCCACCAGCGCTGGCAGAAAGTCGGCTATCCGTTCGACCACCTGGTGCCGTCGCTGGCCACCGCCATCGGCAGCTCCGGTGACCGCCCCGCCGCCCTGGCCGAATTGATCGGCACCATCCTCAACGATGGCGTGCGCATGCCAACCCTGCGCATCGACAGCCTGCATTTCGCTGCGAACACGCCCTATGAAACGCAACTGATCAATGACCCGGACGTCGGCAAACGGGTGATGCCATCCGAGGTGGCGACCGCCATGCGCGAAGCCCTTTCACAAGTGGTGGATGCCGGTACGGCCAAACGCGTGGCTGGCAGTTTCAAACTGCCGGATGGCAGCCCGCTGGCCATGGGCGGCAAGACCGGTACCGGTGACAACCGCATCGAAGCCATCGGTTCCGGCGGACGGATCCTGAGTTCGAAATCGCTCAACCGCACGGCCACCTTCGTGTTCTACATCGGCGATACCCACTTCGGCACCCTGACCGCGTACGTGCCGGGCCGCTCGGCGGAAAGCTTCACCTTCACCTCGGCGTTACCGGTGCAGGTGCTCAAGGGCATGGCACCGATTCTGACGCCGTACCTGCAACCGGGCACCCACACGATGTGCAGGCCAACCCAGGCGACGGCTGTGCGCTAACCAGTACCAGAACCGGGACCGGGGTGGTGGTAACTATTTATTTTTCACTCTTTGATTTTTGGAGGAACGGGGCAAAAAAGACATCCTTTCAAACCAGTTTTTGAGCTTTTTTTCGGGGGCCATGCGTACCTAGTCTGTCCGTTCCATTATTGATCAACGGACGATCAGAAAATGCCCAACCCCGATAAAACTCCAGACTCACTCGCCAATGAGCTGGCCGATAAAAGTATCCATTTTGAACGGGTCAAACAGGCTATCCCTTACTGGCTGAAAGAGACTTCCATCGCTCGTGTCGATGAACTGAAAGCCGACCGGGTGATCCTTCCAGCCCCGCTACGGGAAGCCACCCGGGCGCTGCAGCAACGACTGAAGAATGACATCAGGCTCAGCTGGACTGCGCAAAACCAGGTAGATCGCGCACTGAGCGAACTGCAGGATGTCTACGGGTTTGCCCGGCCCATCCTGCAACAGGCGCTGAAGGACCGCTTCGGCGTCGACGACGATGTCGAGCAGACCTGGCTGCGATTGTATGCACCGGTGAAAACATCCTGGTGGGTGCATGACTTTTCAGGCGGAGTCACCAGCCGAACCGTCTCGCTGCTGGACGCCGCCCTGCATAACTTTTCGCTCGACGAGTCATTTAGCCAAGACTCCGAGTTCATCACCCGCCCCGACGCTCGCGGGCATTTCGGGGTCAAACACCTCAAGCACAAGCTGAGCATCGATCAGTTCAAATCACTGTGCCGCGAACTGAACATCGGTGCCAGATACCAACAGCATCTGAACGATTTTTTGCTGTCGACCAACAGAGTGGCGAGCAATTACCTGCGTTACACCGTCATTCGCAGTCAGAAAAGCGCGTTGAACGTTGCGGCACAAATGGCCCTGATGAAAAAGGACATCGACCAGGAGGCCTATGACGTCGTGCAAAGCATGCTCGACGATCGCTCAAAAATGCAATGGCGCGGGCAGCCCGTCGGCTATTACAACCTGTCGATGATGGACACGCGGCTGGTTGGGATTGTGCTGATCGCCCCTGATGTATACACCTCCACAAGTACCGTCCCGGTCCTGGCGTATGTTCCCCATG
This sequence comes from Pseudomonas grandcourensis, assembly GCF_039909015.1. Lineage (NCBI taxonomy): Bacteria > Pseudomonadati > Pseudomonadota > Gammaproteobacteria > Pseudomonadales > Pseudomonadaceae > Pseudomonas > Pseudomonas grandcourensis. Next base: position 1,234,797 of record NZ_CP150919.1, on the reverse strand, counting down.
ACCCGGAGCACCCGCTCAAGCTGTACCCGTCGACGCTCGATTTCATGGCGCAACTGACACGCCAGCTGCGCGATGGCGCCTCCAGCAAAAGTTATCAACAGTACTTCAGCCAGTTCGTGCCCCATCAGCAACGCGGACAGTTCTTTGCCGGACTGAATGACCGCCTGAGCACAATCACCTGGCAGCAGGCTCCACCTGGTTCCAACTTGCCCAGTTGGCGCGAAACACCCGTGGCCAACCCCGACTTGAAGTTCAGCCTGTCGAGCGTCAGGACCGACCGAGAGACTGTGTTCAAGAATGATCTTTGGGGCTACTACTACCGCCAGAAGCTCAACAAGATTCTCAACGACGGGCGGGAAATCGCGATTTCCACCGAGTACGCCGACCGCATGGCGCGTTGGGCGTGGTGGGATAACCTGGAAAAAATGCTGTCGGACATTCTCAACGTCGCGCTGCTGGTGGCCACGCCGCTTGTCCCCGGTCTGGGCGAACTGATGCTGGCCTACACCGCCTGGCAACTGACCGATGAAGTGGTCGAGGGTATCGTCGACCTGGCCGAAGGTCATTTTGCCGAGGCGGCAGAACAGACCATCAGCGTGCTGGAAAGCGTCGTCCAGTTGGGCGCATTTGCGGCAGGCGGCGCAATCGGCAATGTCGCGCGAGCAAAGCTCTCGCCGTTCTTCGAAAGTCTGAAACCGGTGCAGTTGGCAAACGGTGAGACACGGCTGTGGAACCCTGACCTCAGCCCTTATCAACGAACCGACGTGGTTTTGCCGGCGGATGCACGGCCTGATCGACAGGGTTTTCACCAGCATCGCGGCCGGCGAATTTTGCGCCTGAACAATCAACACTTCGAAGTGCTGGACGACCCCGTTTCCGGGCAACAGCGCATTCGCCATCCGCAGCGATTCGATGCCTATGCGCCGACCCTGCGACACAACGGCCAGGGTGCCTGGATCTGCGAAACGGAGAACCCGCGCGAGTGGGAAGGCACGACCCTGATGCGTCGCCTGGGCCATACGACCGATGCCTTCAGCGACACACAACTGGAGCAGATCCGTCAGATCAGCGGTACTGAAGAGGCCGAACTGCGCAAGATGCACATCGAGCACGCCCCGCCGCCGCCTTTGCTGACCGATACCCTGCAGCGCCTGGGGGCACCGGTGAATCCACCTGCCGTGTTATCTCCCGAGATCACCCTACTGTTCAGCGACTTCCCCGATCTGCCTGCCCGAATTGTGGAAAACATCATGGCGGGCGCAACCCCCTCGGAGCTTCAACATATTGAGCGAAAGCTTCGACTCCCCTTGCGTCTCAAAACCCAGGCACGAGAGCTCCAGTTCGAAGTGCAATCGGTCCGTGCAGCCCAAGGTCTGTACCTCGACGCACTGAGCAATATCGACACCGAACGCTTGGCATTGGGAGCGTTGCGATTCAATACAGATATGTTTGGCGACCTGCGCATAGAAATCCGTCAGGGAACACTCGATGGCGAACTTCGTTGCAGTGCCGGGCCCGAGGACGCAACGCAGGTTCGGGTACTGATTCGAGACAATTCGGGGAAGTATCAGGTGCGCGATGCCTCGAATCAGCCTATCCACAATGCTGATGTCTTTTTTGAAGCACTGCTGCATGCCATGGGGAACGAAGGTAAAAAAGCGTTGGGGTACAAACCGGGCGATGCCAGGTTTTTCAGGCAGTGGGTCATTGCCAAGTCAGCGCCGCCTAGCGAACGCAGAACTGTTCTCGCCACGCCCCCCATCCGACCGGTTGTCGAGCATGAAACGATGCTGTTGGTTCGTGGTGGTAGCCTCAGTAAGGAAGGAAAAACACTGCACGAACGAATTCAGGATCTTCATCCGCACTTCAGTGAAGCCGAGGTTGAGGTATTTGCTCAGGCCTTGAACACCAGAGGTGAGCCGCTCAGGGCGATGGACGAGCAAGAAAAGGATCTCGCAGAGTTGCGGGAAATACTCAATCACTGGGAGCGCCAGCAACCTTACAGTTCGGTTTCGGACAACCGCGGGTTCCTTGGCGGTGGTGGAAGGCACATAGTCGAACGGCTCATCGACTGTTACGAGCGGAAAAATACCGTGCTCGGTACCCGCACCGATCCGTACTCCTACTCTCTCGATCTCTCTAGAGAGTTAATACCACTGGATCTGGAAACCTGGTGGTCAAAACGTCCAAAATTAAAAAAGTATCTCGACAAAGTCACCGTGCTTAAACTCGATAACACAAGGTTTTCCAGCGAGTTATACGGGGTGCTGAAGGACTTTCCAAACCTGCGGGAGCTCAATGCCAACCACTGCGAACTGACTCGCCTGCCAGATAGCATCGGTGCCATGCATCGCCTGGAATGTCTGCGAATGAGTTCAAACGCTATTACCTTGGACCCTCCCGCTGTCGAGAAACTGAGGAATCTGACTTATCTGGAAACTCTGGAACTGGATGACAATCCACTAACCCTGCTGCCGGATATTGGGCGCATGCCCCGGCTGAACACTGTCGGTTTGAGGAACACCGGTATTACTGCTTGGCCCACTGGCACGTTTACCAGACGCAGACCTCAGGAGTTTGTTTTGGACATGCGTGGCAATCCTATCAATCTAATACCAGAAGTGATTCATCAATCGCCAAATGCATGGGTGGTAGGTCAAACACGTCTCGATATCGAGAACTTATCGGTTTCAGACCGCCTCAGGTTTAATCAGATACGTCAGTGGTTAGGTCTTCCCAATGAGATAGGTGCATCGCCTGTTATCGATATGCCGCCGACCATATCGATATGGACCGGTGCTCCCGACGTGAGACCTGAACGCATCCAACATTGGGAGGAGCTGAAACACGAGCCCGACTCAGGACCTTTTTTGTCTTTCGTTAACGGGGCAGAGGGTTTTGCTGATTATCGTGCTGGAGGCGAATCTCGGACACAGCTACTGGATCGCCTGTGGCGCATGCTTGATGCCGTCTACATCGACACCCAGCTTAGGGAAAAGCTATTCACAATGGCAAAGGATCCAGTGAGATGTGCTGATGCAGGTGCGCAGTTATTCAACAATATGGGGATTGAGGTACTCGCCTTTGAGGCGCACGCCTACTCTACTGATCCAGAGATACTTGAAAATAAATTAGTGATGCTAGCCAAAGGTTCCGCGCGACTGGAACTGGTAAACGATATCGCCCGGGCCGATTTGAGTAGCCGTGAAGGCAACCCTGACGAAGTGGAAGTCTACCTGGCTTATCAGACGGGCTTGGCTGAACGTTTGGGCCTGCCTTGGCAATCCGAATCCATGCTTTACCGGCCGGTGTCCGGCGTCACCGATGACATGATCGATAACGCGTACGACACGGTGCTATCCATGGAAAAGGATGACGGCCTGGTTAACAGAATGCTTGAGCTGGACTTCTGGGAGCGCTTTCTTCGTGAAACATACCCCTCGCAGTTCGAAGAAAACAAACAGCTCTATCTGAGTAAATCAGAGCGGATCGATACGTTACTAAGCACCCAGCTTGAGTGGGTCTATTCGACGCAATTGACGAAAATCCAACGCATGGGCTTGCGAAACAAACTAATAGAACTCATGAACGATTTTTCGATTCAGGAAGATGTAGTGTTTTCCGGAATTCCAATAAGTGAGGACATCTATAATCGGCTGCTCATCAACTTGGGAGACGAAGAAAAAGAACTAGCAAGACGTTTGACTCGAGAAGCCATGACAAGAGCCAACATTTAAACGATCAATAACTGATACCGCCCCTGAAGAACTCATAAAATAAGCCTTCAGGGGCGCGCGATCAAATCACTTCCGAGTCCCAGATCACTGTGACATTTCCCGTATAGGTTTTGGCACCGTCCTTTTGCAACATCTGTTCGACGTGCTCCCGTGCCACTTCAAAGTGTAGGACTCCCGGCTTTCGATCGACGTATAAACCAGGTTGAAACAACTCGGTACCACTACCATCAAGTCGCAGGGGGCGACGATCAACGGGTTGTCCCGCTCCATCGGTCAAGCCGTATGGCAGTGTCACGCTGGTATTCAAGGGCACAAGATCGGCAGAGCCCGTGTCGCGCAAACCGCAGGTGTTTCCGGCGATGAACTGGCACTCGAGCTGCATCTTGAACCGTGATGAAGCCGAGATATTGAATGTCTGGTCCCGGAACAACCGCACCGGCTTGCGTCCCTGATTCAACCAGGCTTGCCAACCGCCCTGAGGCACCAACTCAATGCGATTACCTCCCGGCGGGACGTCGACTTTTAGCGCATGCATGACATCCAGGGTGAAATTGAGTGTAATGGCGTTGTCGTTGGGGATCAGTACGTCGCCCATGTCGAAGTCCATTCCCGGACCTGTGGTGTAGGTCAGTGAACCTTTGTATTCACCTGAAGACATTCCCAGGGGGTTTGGGGTCCGGAGTTCATAGACGTACGAAACCGAAGAGAAGTTGAACCAGGGAATGTCGACAGAGGGTACCCTGCCACAAGCGCCCGCACCTTCGGGAACCAGCCAGAAAAAGGGCGAAAAAGCGACACCGGCAACCCCCACGGCAACACCGCTACAGGGAGCCGGCGCATAGCGCCATTGATTAAACCAATACCCCCCATGCGACCAGGCACTGACCCCTGGGGGTCTGGCCATACTCCAGGTGCCGCCAATTCCCGCGACTCTCATCTGAACCGTCTCCCGTTCGCCTGTACGGGAGTGAACGACCTCCAGACTCCGCCAACTGGATGGCACACTGAAGATCGCGCCCTGTCTGGGATCGGCATGATTGGCAAGAATAGGCTTTGAGGAATTGAATCGTAGACCGGGTACCTGCAGGCTGAAGATTCCCATCCTCTTGCATACAGCCGCAATCCATTGGGGGCAAACCCCGGTTTCCGGTGTTGTGTTCTTGAATTTGTTGAGCATCGGATTTGTCGGATCAGGCACAAACTCCGCCCGAATCTCCTGAACTACCGCATTGGCGGACGGAGCATACAACCCTGTTGATAAACCTCCCGCCAACGAAAGCACGGTCATTACTTTTAGCGAAAAAGAGAGTTTCATTGTTAACCAGCCTGAAATTTAAACGTGACGAAAACATTCGTCATTTGTTTCTAAAACAGGATCAAGGAGCACTCGCCTCAAAGATCATGTGCACGCTGCCGTAATACTCACCGGGCTTGTAACCGTCATCCGGCTTGACTGCCGCAATCACCAACTCCACGCGTTTACCGGTTTTTCCGTCAACTTCCGAAATGACGGGTGCATCATGTACCGTGAGCTTTACCCGATTGAACTGAACATCCAATGCAATGTTGTCCACGTCTCTGCCATTGCTCAAATAAGGTTCTTCACTTAATCGTGCAGTGATCTCGCCATTGCTGTTTTTAACGTCGAATTGTTTACGCAGCGGGCTTAGTGCCTGCGCAGTCAAATCCCAGGTCAGTTTCTGTTCCCGTCCAATCCAGTCCGGATCAACCGGCAACACATAGAATTCCGCGGTCGGGACGGTGACTGAGACTTCAAAGGTTTCTCGTTCAACTAGGGCATACGCACAAGCGCTGGCCAACGACAGCAACATCATCGAAATGATGGTCATCAATTCCTTAAACATGTGTCATCACCTGTTGGTACTGCACGCAATTAAAAAGGCTGAAAGCCTTGACACAACTTTCGTCCAACGCTCAGCGTTATCCCTTTACGTCCAGCTTCGTGGTTTTGGATCCTTCAACCATGGTGAAACGGTATTCCCGGCCTGCCTGTTTATCGAACGTGAACGTTCGACCGGCCAGAATGTGGTGCTTGGTAACGGGCTGACATTCCTGTTCATTCTTGACTGAACAGTCCTTGAACTCATCGATCACCACCACGGTGTTGCCGTTATTACGGATTCGGTACTGGCTGACGTCGTTCTCGATCACACTGTCGTAACGAGTATCTTTTGGACGCACGAAAAATACAGTGCCGTACCCGGCCAGTACGTTGACACCCGCTGACAGGCTCTTTTTGTAGTCTTCACGCTCTTCGACGGACACAGCAAACTCATCTTCCTTCTCCGGCACCACAGGCACGTAGCGCACACGGAAGTAACGTTCTTTTTCACGCTCCCCCATGTACAACAACCGCGAACCCTGCATGCCGTTGGCCGGCACGATCAAGCGTGCGGGGCTGGCCATCAAGCCATTGCGGGAAGTGCCATCTGCCTGGTTCTCCAGTGGAATTTCCCGGGACTTGCCATCGACGTCATAGATAATCTCGAGGATGTTGATCTTGACGAAAGCGGTGCTGTCACCACCGTTGAAAACACGTTTCAAGTAAGTACTTTTATCGCCATCCAGATAGTCGTAAACAACTCCGACATTAATTTGCGGCCCAGCCAGGGCTGCATGGGAAAACACAGAAAAACCAAAGAGTGCCAACAGACGTTTCATGACATACCACCTCAATAAAATAAAACCCTCGAATCGGATCCACCGACATGGGTTTAAACTTCCGAATCCCAGATCACCGTGACATCACCCGAGTATGTTTTTCTGACGCCCTCACTCAGCATCGACTCGACCTGTTCGCGGGCAATTTCAAAGTGCAGGGTCCCCGGTTTGCGATCGAGATAAAAACCGGGTTGAAAAAGCTCCGTACCCCCGCCATCCAGACGCAATGGGCGACGATTGACTGTTTGCCCCGCCGCATCGGCCAGGCCATACGGCAGGCTCACACTGGTATTGAGCGGCACCAGATGCGCGGATTCAGTGTCGCGTAACCCGCAGGCATTACCCGCCAGGTATTGGCATTCGAGTAACATTTTGAATCGTGATGACGCCGAAATATTAAAGGTCTGGTCCCGGAACAACCGAACCGGTTTGCGCCCTTGATTGAGCCAGGCTTGCCAACCACCCTGAGGCTCCAGTTCGATGTGATTACCACCGGGTGGAATTTCAACTTTTAGAGTGTGCTGAACTTCCAAGGTAAAGTTAAGCGTCAGATTGCTTTCACTGGGTAACATGTTGTCACCCATATCAAAGTCACCATGAGGCCCTATCTGATAAGTGATACTGCCAGTGTAGATCCCCTGACTCATTTTTAGAGGCTCGGGCGTTTCAAGCACATAACCAAAATCAAAACGTAAGTATTCAAAAGCAGGAATTGTATAAGCTGCCGTTTTAGTACATGTACCTCCTACCGGTGTAAGCCAAAACACATTGAACTCAGTAGGAATATGCCCACTCACCGAGGTGCCTACAGACGGAGCAGAAGGAGTGCGCCAGTTCAGCCCTGACCATAAAATGTGGTGTTCACCATCCAGACGCCCGACCAAATCAGACGCCGAAGCACTAAGTCTATACCGGGTGCCTATACCGGCAATACGTACTTTAACTTCTACTGCCTCACTGCTTGTCGCTCCCTCTCCTCCTACTTTGCTGACAGTGAAAGTTCTCCATTCGGCTGGGACCTTGAACATCGCTCCCTGCCGTGGATCACTATGTCGCCCGGGAATAGGATTACTCGAGCTAAACGTAATTGGTGTTCTTAAACTGAATATTCTTAAAAATTCACAGCTAGTATAAAAATCAAAGCAATAACCGGTAGACGGCGTCGTATTGATAAATTTATTGACCAACGGATTAGCCGGATCAGGACTGAACTTGGCCTGAATATCCATCGACGCCGCGACTGCGAACAATGGAGCCGTACTGAGAGCCAAGAACAAAAAACAATAACTCATCGCTTTTTTTATGGCGCGCACCGCATTCATATTGATAGACACTAAACTTCCTCCAGAGCCTCGACGGCTACTTAACCGGCCGTCTCGGCATTGCCAGTGGCATCCGCCAACGTATCCGGCGTACAGCGCAAATCACCAATCATCAGCACATCGTTTTCCCGCTGGGCGCTGTCCGGATCTAGACGGAACTGGCAGAGCAACCGGTTGCCGGAGCGCACTTCCAGGGTGGGAGAACCGGCGTTCATTTCCATGGAGAAGAAGCCGTCGATTTCGCTGACGCCACGACTGGCGTGGTTGATGATGTGATGGCCCTTGAGCGGCTTACCCTGAGGGTCGACCAAGCGTCCGAGCACGGTGACGGTTTTGCTGACGGTGATCTTGCGGTACTCCACGCCGCCCTTGTTCAGGTGATAGCTGGAACGGGGTGGCTGTATGTTCGCCGCAGGCACATGATTGCCTTCGAAATCGAAACTCACCGAGCTGCTTTTGTAAGCCGTGATGGGTACGAAGTTACGCCCCGGCCGTAGCACCGCGCTGCTGCCACTCAAGTCGTCCGCACGCAGGACAATGCCATCGATATCCGACTCCACATCGATGATCATGCCGGCGCCATCTCGGTGGTACTGGCTGGTCATGACCATCTTGCTCGCGCCGACGGCCACGGTGCTGTCCAGGTTAAGACCGCCGGTGAGATCGTTGTTGAAGGACGAGCGCTGAATAAAACCGTCGCCGTTGACCAGGTCCGATTGCATCGTTGCCATGGCATTCAAACCGACGCCGTAGGTATCAGTGATCGCCGTGGCCGAGACACTTTGCAGCAGGTGATCCTGAAGGTCTTTGCGATAGCTGATCGACGCGTTGTTGTCCCGGCCGCCATCCCGGTCCGTACGGGTACCGATACTGCCGGATATCTGCTCACCCGGACCGCCCAATGCAATGTTGACGCTCAAGTCGATACCGCGGTTTCTGTCATCACCCGAACTGAAACTTCCCGGCCTGTCGAACAACGACAACCGCCAGTTGGCATCGCTGCCAAACAGACGGGTACGCTGGGTCCATCCGAGATCCACCCCTGTGCCTTCGGTGTTGCCTTCACTGTGGGAGACTCGGGCATTGATCGAACTTTTGCTGGTCAGACGATGATTCACCGACAGCGATGAGTTACTTGTCTGACCAACAAAGACATTGCGCTGCCGCACTCGCGTACCGTCCGGTAACGTGTCGTAGAGCCGGGTCGTGTCGAGCCAACTACGGTTGTGGCTGGCGACGATGCTGCCGCTGCCATAGGAATAGAGCCCCTGAACATCAAGTCCGGTGCCGTAATCCTCGGTTTGGTAGACGCTGGCATAAAGACTGGCACTGTTGACGATCGCCCAATCGAGCGAGGTTCCATACTGCAAAGTGTCCCGCACTTGTCGCCCGCTCAGACCAAGGATGACTCGTGGATGCAGCAGAAAGTTGAATGCCGCTCCGGCGGTCATGTCGCCGTCGTCCTGCTCGTCCCAGTTGCTTAGCACTTTGGATTCACGGCCGGCGAACAGGTTGTAGCGCCAGCGCTCGTCGTGATTGCGCCAATTGCTGGGTTTGTAGATCAGTTCCTGAGAGCTGGAGGTGATTTGACCGTCTTCGATCAGGCGCACTTCCACTTCATAGATCCCACCCGGTAGCGGTCGGGTATCGAGGGTCTGTAGCCCGGCGGGCATCGCCTGGGTATTGATCAGCAAGCCGTCGCGGTAGATCTCCACCGAACCCTGGCGATTGGCGGTGACATAAATCGGATAGACCGCCGGTTTCGGGTTGTTGATCGCCAGGCTGTCCGAGCTGCCGTACATGACGCCGAATGCCGTGTCAGGGCTGGTGCCAAAAGTACGCGGTTGTCGCGTCAACCCTTCGGACGAGGGCGTGAAAAGGCCCAGGCGCAGGAAATTACCTTCCAGTTCGCGCTGTGTGAAGAGCTCATTCACCGAGTGAAAGAGCTGGTTATCCGGGCCACCCAATCGGGACAGCTGAATGTTTACCGCTTGGGTCCAGTTACCCAGACTGCTGCTGGCTTCAAGACCATAGCGTCCGCCCAGGTCCTGATTCTGGCCACCGTTGAGATTCAACTGGTTGCGTACGATCAACCCGGTGCTGCCGCCTTCAGGCAACGCATAGTAAAGCTGCGCCTGCTCGTCACGCTCGGCGTTTTGCGTGAGAATCGAGACCAGAGAGTTTTCAAGGCTGTAGTGCACGGCTAGCAATTGCTCGGGGCATTTAGTCTGACAGCCGCCCAGTGCTACACCTTGTTTCAGATAACTCGACCAAGTGTCGCGTTCGCTGGCTTTGATCATGCTGTCGCTGAAATCAGTGAAGTCAACTAGGGCGATTCGATCGTCGCGGGTTAACACCACCATCGCCTCCCCCAGAAACTGTTGATCAAGTTCCACGCGCACCGCTAATGGCACATCAAAAAAATGCTCTTCAAACTCGCTAGGCAAACCTTTGGCCTGCGCTAACAAACTTCGAGGTGTTTGGCCACTTTCCGCCGCTGTAGCCAGGGCCGTTGCGCAAAAAAAAAGGGCAAGCGCCGTCGCGATGGGAGTCATCGGGAACATGAACGAGATACTCTAAAGATAAGTGCGTTAAACCCGATCGATGGGCAGTGATTACCCATCGACCGGTAAGCGTTAACGAATAAAGAACCGACTTAGTTCATAACCGTATTACGGGATACGCCTACGGCTTCGAAAATCAGGTGCGCGGAATGGCATCAAAAATCACAACCGGGGTGGCGGTGTATAGACCTGCCTGAGTGGTAGTTGGTTTGGCCGCCGCAATCACCAGATCAGCCCGCATACCAGCGTTGGACTCAGTATCGCCGACCACTTCTTGAGAAGTTCCGGTCAAGGTTACGCCATTGAAGGTGTAGGTCAGCGCGATGCTGTCGGCACCATTGAACAGAGGTTGCGGACCACCTTCTACATAAGCGTTAACCGAACCGTTGGTGTGCCGAACGTCGTAAGTTGCACGCAACGGGCTCAAGGTGCCGTCGACCAGATTGTAGGCCATCGTTTCATCTTTACCGAAGTCAGGGTTCACCGGTTGAGCGTGAAAAACCTTGCTTGGAATGGTGGCACTGATGTTGATTGAGCTACGAATTTCTTCTGCGGCAAACGCCATCGAAGAACTCAGGGCAATAACAGCCAGGGGAGCAGCGAACGCGATTTTCTTGAACATCTTTCAGTACCTGTGTTTTTAAAAGGATTACGTACTGAAAGTTCATACAGAGCAAAAACTGTCACGAGCAGCCACTGCTAAGCCGAACTTTCAACGCCGAAAGATGATCGATCAATTTATCTTTAAAGTAAGCAAGAAAATTCCTGCAAGTGCGTAGCCGGAGTGCCATGACAGCAGAAAGAAAAAAGCGTAAACAACTATAAAACCAATGTTTGACTGTAAGAGACAGACTACAAACAGCTCCTGCCCGCCATGACACTCGAGATATTAACAAAGTAACTTCTGTAAGACCAATACCACAACCCCAGTAAACAATGGAGCAAACTAATCTATTAGAGAGTTAACACTAATTCTGGAGGTTTTACCTTTACTAATAAGCACTATTTTTTCGATTTGACCCTCAAGCCATGGCCGCGCCAAGGGAGTGCCGTTGGTCGGGAGCCATTGCCAGATCGTTAAGATATATCTTAAGTTGTATCTAAACACGACGAGAGAAAGCAGAAAATGAGAGACCATCATTCCCCCCACCGTGAGCACGGCGATGGCCGCGACGGCTTCGAGAAACGTCCCGCCCGCGAACGCGGTGGCCGCGGTCCCCGGGTGTTTGCCCCCGGCGATTTGAAATTATTGCTGCCGGCATTGATCGCCGAACAGCCGTGCCATGGCTACGACCTGATCCGCCAGATCGAAGGCATGTTCGAGGGCGCCTACTGCCCCAGTCCCGGCGTGATCTACCCGACCCTGACGTTCCTGGAAGAAAGCGAACTGATCCTGGGCGACGCCGAAGGCGGAAAAAAACGCTACGCCATCACCGATGCCGGACGTCTATTCCTGCAAGAGCAAGCCGTTGCCCTGGATGGCGTGCGGATGCGCATCGACGTCAGCAAGCGTTCGCTGCGCGGCCATGATCGCCCGGCGGAAATCCACGAGGCTGTGCATAACCTGCGCCACGCCCTGCAAATGCACCATGGGCGCTGGAGCCCGGACGAAATCCTGCGGGTACGCGACCTGCTCAACAACACCGCCAAAGCCATCGTCGACGGCCCCGCCGTTCAACCCGTTCAGGAGAACGCCGAATGACTGAAGTCATCGCCTCAACCATTCACCGTGTCATGCACGAAATCAAACGCCGTCGCCTGGAAGTGCTGCGCGTGGTCGACCTGACCCCGCGCATGCGCCGGATTACCCTGGGCGGCCCTGAATTGGCGGGTTTTGTCAGCCTGGGCACGGACGATCACGTCAAACTGCTGTTCCCGCAGAACGCCGAGCAGGCTGCAGCGCTGGAAACCCTGGTGCTGGGCGCCGGCAAGGACAACGGTCCGCTGCCTGAGATGCGCGACTACACCCCGCGCCGCTATGACCTCGATACCCTGGAACTGGACATCGACTTCGTGCTGCACGGCGACGGCCCTGCCTCGACCTGGGCGGCGCAGGCCCAACCGGGACAGTTCCTGCACATCGGCGGGCCACGGGGGTCGATGATCGTGCCGGACATTTTCGACAGCTACCTGCTGATCGGCGACGAAACCGCCCTGCCCGCCATCGCCCGGCGACTCGAAGGCCTGGCGGCCAACCGCCGTGCGCTGGTGATCGTGGAAGTGGAAAACGGCAAGGAGCAGCAAGTGCTGCACAGTGCGGCCGAGGTCAATGTGATCTGGGTGCTGCGCGAAGGCGGCAAGGACAATCTGCTGGCCACCGTGCACCAGATCCAGGTGCCAGCCGGCAGCCTGTACGCGTGGGTGGCGACCGAGAGCAAAGTGTCGCGGCAGATTCGTCGGGTGTTGCTTGATGAGCATGGGCTGGACGAGCAGTTCGTCAAGGCGGTGGGTTACTGGAAATTGGGGGACAGCGGCGAAGAGTGACTGGCGTCACTATGTGCCGAGGGGGCTTGCCCCCGTTGCGCTGCGAAGCGGCGCTAAAACCTGCGACCGGTGATGGTCTGGCACACCGCGTTTACCTGTTTTGCGACTGCTTCGCAGCCGAACGGGGCGGTGCGGCGATCCGACAAGCCCCCTCGCCACATAAAGCATTCCACACCGCCATATCCGCGCTCATGTTCGAGCCCGCCACCGATCCAGCCCGATCACCAACAACGCAATCACCACAAACCCCGCCAACAACCCGCCGGCATTGATGAACACCTGTGGATAACCCAGTTTGTCCACATCCACGAAGGGATACGGGTAAACCGCCAGCAGATGCCCGCGCAACAGTGAATAGGCGAAATACAGCAGCGGATAAATCACCCACAGCGCGATATGCCACACGCGCAATGTGCCCTTGGGCACACAACGCCACCAATACCCCAGGAACAGCAACGGCATGATGTCGTGCAACAGCTCATCGGCCAGCCATTGCCAGCCCTCGGGGTGCCACAAGTGGCGCAGCAGCAGGTTGTAGGCGAGGCTCACCACCGCGATGCTCACGGCAATCCCACTGCTGACCCAAGGCTGCAGGAACCAGCGTCGCGCGGCCGACTCGCGGGATGTCCACTCACAGGTCAGCACGGTCGCCACCAGGGTGTTGCTCAGCACGGTGAAAAAACTGAAAAAACTCACCAGCCCGCCGATCAGACTGGCGCCCAGCGTCCAGCGTGAATGGAAAATCAGGTACATCTGGATGCTCAATCCCGCCCAGCCGAGCATGGCAGCCGCGGCCACAAAACGACGGCGTAACGCAGACGGGTCGGCCATGTTCAAAGCGGTCGTTTGGTGCGCATCAACTTCACATACAAGCGTTCGACCTTCTCCCGCGCCCACGGGGTCTTGCGCAGGAACGTCAGGCTCGACTTGATGCTCGGGTCGCTCTTGAAGCAGCGGATATCGATGCGCTCGGCCAGCCCCGACCACTCGTAGTGTTCAACCAGCGCGTTGAGGATCTGTTCCAGCGTCACGCCATGCAGCGGATCGGTGTTGTGTTCGGTCATGCCGGGCCTTCGAGCAGAGTGGGAATTGGAAGCCGCGCACCTTACGTTAAATGTAGGTGAAACGGAAAAGATCGTCCGGACAAGTCCCGAGCCTGCGCAGGCAAACGCGCGGATGGAGTCACTCAAGACTGCGATCTTTTGTCACTGTTACCAAATCCGAAACGATGCATGTCAGCAAAAGCACTTTCTCTATTTGTAACAGAACATTATCCTTGCGCCCCGCTGCCTGCTGAAACGCTTCTGCTTTCGCTTCACGCCTGCTGCTTTCCGTTTATCCCCCAGAAAAAGATCAAGAATTCCGTCTCTATGCCTGACTTTAAATCTTTGCGAGACAGCGCTGTCTTTACAACTGCTGCCCAACGAACCATCCTGCCACTGATCAGCGGCCTCACCGCGCTGGGCCTTGCCTCCTGCGTTCAGGCGGCGCCTGCCTTCGATAGCGATTCACCGTGGATGCTCGGCGACTGGAACGGCACTCGCACAGAACTCGCGGAAAAAGGCTACGACTTCAAAGTCGATTACACCGGTGAAATGGGCAGCAATCTGCACGGCGGCTACGACCACGACCGCACCGCTCGCTACAGCGACCAGTTCGGCCTGGGCACCCACCTGGACTTGCAGAAAATCCTCGGCTGGGACGACGCCGAGTTCCAGTTGACCATTACCGAACGCAGCGGCAACAACATCAGCAACGACCGCATCAACGACCCGCGTGTCGGCGGTTTCACCTCGGCCCAGGAAGTCTGGGGCCGCGGCCAGACCTGGCGCCTGACGCAGATGTGGTACCAGCAGAAGTTCCTCGATGAAAAACTCGACATCAAGGTCGGCCGATTCGGCGAAGGCGAAGATTTCAACAGTTTCCCCTGCGACTTCCAGAACCTGGCTTTCTGCGGCTCCCAGGTCGGCAACTGGGCGGGCGACATCTGGTACAACTGGCCGGTCAGCCAGTGGGCGATGCGGGTCAAATATCACCTGACGCCAGAGCTTTATGCACAGGTCGGCGCGTATGAACAGAACCCGTCGAACCTGGATCGCGACAACGGTTTCAAGCTCAGCGGCAGCGGCACCCAGGGCGCGGTCCTGCCGGTGGAGTTGGTATGGACGCCGAAACTCAACGGCCTGCCGGGTGAATATCGCGCCGGTTACTACTACAGCAGCGCCAGCGCCACCGACGTCTACAAGGACAGCAATGGCCAGCCTGCCGCCCTGAGCGGCGAAGCCTACCGCAGCGCGTCGAGCAAACACGGTGTGTGGCTGGGCCTTCAACAGCAAGTCACCAGCGTCGCCAGCGACCACTCCAGGGGCCTGAGCCTGTTCGCCAACGGCACGATGCACGACAAGAAGACCAACGCCATCGACAACTACGTCCAGGCCGGCCTCGTCTACAAAGGCCCGTTCGACGCACGCGCCCGGGACGACATCGGTTTCGCCATGGCCCGCGTCCACGTCAACCCGGCCTTTCGCAAGAATGCCGAGGCGACCAACCAGGCCAATGTCGTTTTCGACTACGACAATCCGTCCTACCTGCCGCCCCAGGACACCGAATACAGCGCCGAACTCTATTACGGCGTGCACGTGACCCACTGGCTGACCGTGCGCCCGAACCTGCAATACATCCGCCATCCCGGTGGCGTGAACGAGGTCGATGACGCGCTGATCGGCGGGATCAAGGTCCAGTCGTCGTTCTAAAAAACACCGAAAAACCCTGTGGGAGCGACATGTGGCGAGGGGGCTTGCCCCCGTTGGGTTGCGAAGCGACCCCAATACTTGCAACTGCGGCGTGTCAGGCACACCGAGTGCAATGCTTTGCGACTGCTTCGCAGCCGAACGGGGGCAAGCCCCCTCGCCACAGAGCTCGCTCCTACAAGGGTATGCGTCAACCACACCAGTTTTACTTGAACCACGCCCGCACAAGATCGTCATCTACAGTGAACTTGCGCGGGACTCTATGAAACGTCACGGAGAATCACACTATGAGCACTGATAGTGCCTCGAGTCGAAGCCGTCTATGGCCGACCCTGCTCGGCATTCTGCTTCTACTGATGGGCCTGGCCATGCTGGCCGGGGGGATCAAGCTGAGCATGCTCGGCGGCTCGCTGTATTACCTGCTGGCCGGTATCGGCATCGCGCTGAGCGGCGTGTTGCTGATCGCCGCCCGCCGTGCCGCGCTGGGCCTGTACGCACTGGTGCTGTTCGCCAGCACTGTTTGGGCGCTGTGGGAAGTTGGCCTGGACTGGTGGCAACTGGTGCCGCGCCTGGCGCTGTGGTTCGCCCTCGGTGTAGTGATGCTGCTGCCGTGGTTCCGTCGTCCATTGCTGATCAACGGCCCTGCCCCCATGGGCACTGGCGCCTTGAGCGTGGCAGTGGTCCTGGCCGGCGCCACCGCCGTGGCCAGCCAGTTCACCCATCCTGGCGAGACCTTGGGCGAGTTGGGCCGCGACACCGCGGACATGACCAGCACTGCGCCGCAGATGCCCGAAGGCGACTGGCAGGCCTATGGCCGCAGCGAATTCGGTGACCGCTACTCGCCGCTCAAGCAGATCACTCCGGCCAACGTCGGCAAGCTGCAAGAAGCCTGGCGTATCCAGACCGGCGATCTGCCGACCGCCGATGACCCGGTGGAACTGACCAACGAAAACACCCCGCTCAAGGCCAACGGCATGCTCTATGCCTGCACCGCCCATAGCAAGGTGCTGGCGCTGGACCCGGACACCGGCAAGGAACTGTGGCGTTTCGACCCGCAGATCAAGAGCCCGGTGGGCTTCAAGGGCTTCGCCCACATGACTTGCCGTGGCGTGTCGTACTACGACGAAGCGGCCTACGCCCAGTCTGAAAACCCAGCCTCCGCAGTGATTTCCGAGGCCGGCAAAGCCGTTGCCCAGGTCTGCCCGCGTCGCCTGTACCTGCCAACCGCCGATGCACGCCTGATCGCACTCAATGCCGACACCGGCAAGGTCTGCGAAGGTTTCGGTAAAAACGGCGTGGTTGACCTGACTCAAGGCATCGGCCCGTTCACCCCCGGTGGCTACTACGCCACCTCGCCCGCAGCAATCACCCGTGACCTGGTGATCATGGGTGGCCACGTCACCGACAACGAGTCGACCAACGAGCCATCCGGCGTGATCCGTGCCTTTGACGTACACGACGGTCATCTGGTGTGGAACTGGGACAGCAACAATCCCGACGCGACCGAACCGTTGCCTGAGGGCGAACACTACAGCCGCAACTCGGCCAACATGTGGTCGCTGGCCAGCATCGACGAAAAACTCGGCATGGTCTACCTGCCACTGGGCAACCAGACTCCAGACCAGTGGGGCGCAGACCGCACCCCGGGCGCCGAGAAGTTCAGTGCCGGCCTGGTCGCGCTGGACCTGGCCACCGGCAAGGTGCGCTGGAACTACCAGTTCACTCACCACGACCTGTGGGACATGGACGTCGGCAGCCAGCCAACCCTGTTGGACATGAAAACCGCCGACGGCATCAAGCCGGCTGTGATCCAGCCGACCAAGCAAGGCAGCCTGTACGTACTCGACCGTCGTGACGGCACGCCGATCATCCCGATCAAGGAAATCCCGGTTCCGCAAGGCGCCGTGAAAGGTGACCACACCGCGCCGACCCAGGCCCGTTCGGACCTGAACCTGCTGGCCCCGGAACTGACCGAAAAAGCCATGTGGGGCGCCAGCCCGTTCGACCAGATGCTGTGCCGCATCCAGTTCAAGGAACTGCGTTACGAAGGTCAGTACACCCCGCCGTCGGAACAGGGCAGCCTGATCTATCCGGGTAACGTCGGCGTCTTCAACTGGGGCGGCGTTTCGGTCGACCCGGTTCGCCAGATGCTGTTCACCAGCCCGAACTACATGGCCTTCGTCTCGAAAATGGTGCCACGCGCCGAAGTCGCGGCCGGCAGCAAGCGCGAGAGCGAAACCGCGGGCGTGCAGCCGAATACCGGCGCACCTTACGCGGTGATCATGCACCCGTTCATGTCGCCGTTCGGCGTACCGTGCCAGGCTCCGGCCTGGGGCTACGTGGCCGGCATCGACCTGACCACCAGCAAAGTCGTGTGGAAACGCAAGAACGGCACCAGCCGCGACAGTTCGCCACTGCCTATCGGCCTGACACTTGGCGTGCCAAGCATGGGCGGCTCGATGGTCACCGCCGGCGGCGTCGGCTTCCTCAGCGGCACGCTGGATCAATACCTGCGCGCCTATGACGTCAACACCGGCAACGAGCTTTGGAAATCGCGCCTGCCGGCTGGCGGTCAGGCGACGCCGATGACCTACACCGGCAAGGACGGCAAGCAGTACGTACTGCTGGTCGTCGGTGGCCACGGCTCACTGGGCACCAAAATGGGTGACTATGTGATTGCGTACAAACTGTCCGAGTAAGTTTTAGCGGCGGTAAAACGAAAGGCGACGCCCCCACAGGCGTCGCCTTTTTTATGCTCACCATCGTCCCATTGTAGGAGCGAGCCTGCTCGCGATGAGGACATGACAGACATCCTTGAAGTGACTGTCAGACCGCTATCGCGAGCAGGCTCGCTCCTACAATTGAACGGTGTCGAGCCGAATCCCAGCTAACCTGTCTCTGCGCTGAACACACCTGCGAAACACCGCTTCGCAGAAAATGACCGTTGAAACCACCGCCAACCTGCCCCATCTAAGACCCATACCCATTGCGCAGGTGCCCCCATGAGCGACCAGCAGGAATTCCCCGAAGACCCGAGCGAATACGCCGATCCGGAAAACGCCCCGCAGCACAAACCTGGCAAAGGCCTGGCCCTGCCTGGCCAGAACCTGCCGGACAAGGTCTACATCATCCCGATTCACAACCGCCCGTTCTTCCCGGCCCAGGTGTTGCCGGTCATCGTCAACGAAGAACCGTGGGCCGAGACCCTGGACCTGGTGGCCAAGTCCGAACACCACTCCCTGGCCCTGTTCTACATGGACAGCCCCCAGGAAGACCCGCGCCACTTCGACACCTCGGCCCTGCCGCTGTACGGCACCCTGGTCAAGGTGCACCACGCCAGCCGTGAAAACGGTAAGCTGCAATTCGTCGCCCAGGGCCTGACCCGCGTACGCCTCAAGACCTGGCTCAAGCACCACCGCCCGCCGTACCTGGTGGAAGTCGAATACCCGCACCAGCCCACCGAGCCGACCGACGAGGTCAAGGCCTACGGCATGGCGCTGATCAATGCGATCAAGGAACTGCTGCCGCTCAACCCGCTGTACAGCGAAGAGTTGAAAAATTATCTCAACCGCTTCAGCCCCAACGATCCGTCGCCGCTGACCGACTTCGCCGCCGCGCTCACATCGGCCACCGGCAGTGAGCTGCAGGAAGTGCTCGACTGCGTGCCAATGCTCAAGCGCATGGAAAAAGTCCTGCCGATGCTGCGCAAGGAAGTCGAAGTCGCGCGCCTGCAAAAAGAGATTTCCGCCGAAGTTAACCGCAAGATCGGTGAACATCAGCGCGAGTTCTTTCTCAAGGAGCAACTCAAGGTCATCCAGCAGGAGCTGGGGCTGACCAAGGACGACCGCAGCGCCGACCTCGAACAGTTCGAGCAGCGGCTGGTGGGGAAAGTCCTGCCGGCGCAGGTGCAGAAACGCCTCGAAGAGGAAATGAACAAGCTGTCGATCCTCGAAACCGGTTCGCCGGAATATGCGGTGACCCGCAATTACATCGACTGGGCGACCTCGGTGCCGTGGGGTGTGTACGGCGAGGACAAACTCGACCTCAAGCACGCGCGCAGGGTGCTGGACAAACACCACGCCGGCCTTGACGACATCAAGGACCGCATCCTCGAATTCCTCGCGGTCGGGGCCTATAAGGGCGAGATCAGCGGTTCCATCGTGCTGCTGGTCGGCCCGCCGGGCGTGGGCAAGACCAGCGTCGGCAAATCCATCGCCGAATCCCTGGGCCGGCCGTTCTACCGCTTCAGCCTTGGCGGCATGCGCGACGAAGCCGAGATCAAGGGCCATCGCCGCACCTACATCGGCGCGCAGCCGGGCAAACTGGTGCAGGCGTTGAAAGACGTCGAAGTGATGAACCCGGTGATCATGCTCGACGAGATCGACAAGATGGGCCAGAGCTACCAGGGCGACCCGGCCTCGGCGCTGCTGGAAACCCTGGATCCGGAGCAGAACGTCGAATTCCTCGACCATTATCTGGATCTGCGGATGGACCTGTCGAAAGTGCTGTTCGTGTGCACCGCCAACACCCTGGATTCGATCCCCGGCCCGCTGCTGGACCGGATGGAAGTGATTCGCCTGTCGGGTTACATCACCGAAGAAAAAGTCGCCATCGCCAAGCGTCACCTGTGGCCCAAACAGCTTGAGAAAGCCGGTGTGTCCAAGGGCAGCCTGAGCATCAGCGACAGTGCGCTCAAGGCGCTGATCGACGGTTATGCCCGTGAAGCCGGTGTGCGCCAGCTGGAAAAAAACCTCGGAAAACTGGTGCGCAAAGCGGTGATGAAACTGCTCGACGATCCTGAGGCGGTGATCAAACTCGGCCCGAAAGACCTCGAAACGTCCCTCGGCAAACCGGTGTTCCGTAACGAGCAGGTGCTGTCGGGTGTCGGCGTGATCACCGGCCTTGCCTGGACCAGCATGGGCGGCGCGACTCTACCGATCGAAGCCACGCGCATCCACACCCTCAACCGTGGCTTCAAGCTCACCGGGCAATTGGGTGACGTGATGAAAGAGTCGGCGGAAATCGCCTACAGCTACGTCAGCTCGCACCTGAAGTCCTATGGCGGCGATCCGAAGTTTTTCGACGAGGCCTTCGTGCACCTGCACGTGCCGGAAGGTGCCACCCCGAAAGACGGCCCGAGCGCCGGCGTAACCATGGCCAGTGCCCTGCTTTCGCTAGCGCGCAACCAGCCGCCGAAAAAAGGCGTGGCCATGACCGGTGAATTGACCCTGACCGGGCATGTACTGCCGATTGGCGGGGTGCGGGAAAAGGTAATTGCGGCGCGGCGGCAGAAGATTTTCGAGCTGATTCTGCCGGAAGCGAATCAGGGCAATTTCGAGGAACTGCCGGAGTATCTGAAGGAAGGCATTACCGTGCACTTTGCCAAAAAATTTGCGGATGTGGCGAAGGTGTTGTTCTAAGACGCAGGCTTTTTATCGCTGCCTGTTTTTTGATGAGTGGGCAGCGATAGTTTTATGCGAATTTTCAACTTGCCAACAAAATCAATATCGCCAAAAGCAATAGAAACCTGTCAGTTATGACAGTACCTGCTTTTCATCTCGCACGTCACAATTCCTGCTCCAAGCTGTTTTAATCAATTAGGAAAAGTGGCCATGCCAAACGAAAACACTGCCGAAACTTTCACGGTTTCCTACGGAAAAATGCAATGCACCACTAAAATGCGCCCTGAGTTTTTGTCAACAGATCTCGCCATCTACACTTTGATACCTGATAACTTTGATGTTCAGTTCTCCATGAACAAAGGAGTCGACGACGCTCAGCGATCCATCACTTTTTCGTTTGATCCCAACTTGACATCAGGGACGTACCTCCTTGACAACAGTGGTTTGTTTTATAGCGCGGCATATGAAGAATCAGGTCGACTCGACCGACAACCTAGAGCAAACCACTACAAAGCAACTGCTGGTTCAATAACCATTACCGTCACGAACGAAGGAACTGACCGCCACTACGACATCACGGACTTCACCATCACGGCTACATCAACGCTCACGGGTATTACACGCGTTCTGAAAGGCCAATTTGATTTTGTTCGAGAAGCTGCGGCAGTTATCAGTTGAGTTGCACCTGCGGTGATCTATCCGTATCGCCAGATATGCCCAGGAACGGCTGTTCGGAAACATGCCGAACCGAACAGCCATCATGGCAACCTTGCTTTACTTGACAGTAAAACGGGTTGCCGATGACGACGATGTCACAGGACTACTCTCCCTTTTTGAGCCTGGATGCCTGTCACACTTTGTCTCATCTTAAGTTATGCTCGCCGTTCGTCGTGAACGCCGGAGCCACTGACTTTATGTCCCCCATTCGCCTGCTTGCCCCCCTCGCCCTCGCCTTGCTGGCCGGATGCGCCACGCCACCTGCGCACAACGTGACCGTGGAAAAACAAAGCGAATGTCCGGTGCAGCTCAGCAACGGGCAAAACCTGATCCTGACCCTGCCGAGCAATCCGACCACAGGTTATCGCTGGGCGATCCAGGATTCCGCCGGCGGGGTGTTGCACGCCCTGGGGCCAGAGGTTTATCGAAACCCGGAAGATGCCGGCATCGTCGGCGCGGCCGGGGTCTCGACCTGGCGTTTTCAGGCTTTTGCGCCCGGCACCGGACGTTTGCGCCTGACCTCGCAACAACCGTGGGCGCCGGAAGTGCTGCCGGTGGATTCGTTCGACTGCACGATCTCGGTCAACTGATCGTGGGCTGGCTGATTCTGGCACTGATGGGCGCAGTGACCTTCCTTTATGGCCTGAGCGTGCATGCGTCTCTGCTGTGCCTGCTGGTCAAGCCGCTGCCGGTGCTGGCCCTGCTCGGCTGGCTGCACGACGCACCGCCCGGCGAATATCGGCGCTGGATCAGCCTAGGCCTGATTTTCTCCCTGGTCGGCGACGTGTTGCTGGCATGGCCGGGGGATCTGTTCGTGTTTGGGCTGGGCGCGTTTCTGGTCGCGCATCTGGCTTATCTCAAGGCTTATCTGAGCGATTGCCGACGCCTGGCCGTGCTGCCGCTGGTGCTGGCCATCGGTGTCGGCGCCGTCCTGCTGGGGATTCTGATTTCCAACGGCCTCGGCCCACTGCTGGTGCCCGTGATTGTCTATGGCACGGCGATCAGCGCCATGCTCTGGCGCGCACTTGCCCGACTCGGCACCGACGTGCCCAAACGTTCGGCGCTGCTGGCGGCGGCGGGAGCAGTCGCGTTTGTGTTCTCCGACAGCGTGATTGGCATCAGCCGGTTTGTGGTGCCGTTCGATGCGGCGCCTTATGTGATTATCCTCAGTTACTGGCTTGGGCAATGGGGGATCACTGCCTCGGCGTTCCCCCAAAACAGACGCTGACCCCTGTGGCGAGGGGGCTGCCAGCATTCAAACTGCATCAGCCCCGCCGCTTTATCAGACAACCCGCGCATCCCCGCGCCAACTTGGCTAAAATGCCGGCCTTTTCCACCTACACCGCTGGAACCGCCGTGAGCAAAGAACCCGATCGCCTTTTCGCCCAGCCTTTGGCTCAGGTGCCTGACTTCGCCTTCAACGAGGACGTGGTGCGGGTGTTCCCGGACATGATCAAGCGCTCGGTGCCGGGTTATCCGACCATCGTGGAAAACCTCGGCGTGCTCGCCGCGCAGTTCGCCCAACCCAACAGCGTGCTCTACGACCTCGGTTCGTCGCTGGGGGCCGTGACCCAGGCCCTGCGCCGGCACGTGCGCACTGACGGTTGCCGGGTCATCGCTGTGGATAACTCCGCGGCCATGGTCGAGCGTTGCCGCGAGTACCTCAACGGTCAGAATTCGATGTTCCAGGAGTTGCTGCCGGTCGATGTGATCGAGGGCGACATCCTCGCGCTGGAGTTCCAGCCGGCCTCGGTGGTCGCGCTGAACTTCACCCTGCAATTCATCGCCCCGGACCAGCGCACGGCGTTGCTGTCGCGCATCCGTCAGTCGCTGTTGCCCGGCGGTGCCCTGATCCTCTCGGAAAAACTGCGCTTCGAAGACGAGCAGGAACACGCGTTGCTCACCGACCTGCACATCGCCTTCAAACGCGCCAACGGCTACAGCGAACTGGAAATCGCCCAGAAACGCAGCGCCATCGAAAACGTCATGAAGCCCGACAGCCTCGAAGAACACCGCGAACGCCTGCTGGCCGCCGGATTCTCGAAAGTCGTGCCGTGGTTCCAGTGTCTTAACTTTGCCTCGTTGATTGCCTTGCCATGATTGATCTGTCCCCCCTCGCCCGCCGTCTGGCCGGCACGCCGCTGGCCGAATGGGCCAACACCCTGCAGGCGCAACTCGACAAGAAAATGGAGAAGGGCCATGGCGACCTGGAGCGCTGGCAAAGCGCGCTGGACGCCCTGCCGAAGATCCAGCCGAGCGAAGTCGATTTGCTCAATGGCTTGAAGCTGGATACCGATTGCAGCGACGAGACCCGCGCACAAATGCGCACCGCGTTGATGGGCCTGTCGCCGTGGCGCAAGGGGCCGTTCGAGCTGTTCGGCGTGCACGTCGACACCGAATGGCGCTCTGACTGGAAGTGGTCGCGGGTCGCTCCGCACCTGGACCTCAAGGGCAAGCGCATCCTCGATGTCGGCTGCGGAAACGGTTATTACATGTGGCGCATGCTCGGTGCCGGTGCCGACAGCGTGATCGGTGTCGACCCGAACTGGTTGTTCTTCTGCCAGTTCCAGGCCGTTCAGCGTTACCTGTCCGAGCCGAATGCCTGGCACCTGCCCTTCCCGTTCGAAGACCTGCCGCCGAACCTCGAAGGCTTCGACACGGTATTTTCCATGGGTGTGTTCTACCACCGGCGTTCACCGATCGAGCATTTACTGGCGCTGAAGGATTGCCTGGTCAAGGGCGGTGAGCTGGTGCTGGAAACCCTGGTGGTCGAAGGCGACAAGCATCAGGTGCTGATGCCGGAAGATCGCTACGCGCAGATGCGCAACGTGTGGTTCCTGCCGTCGGTGCCTGCGCTGGAATTGTGGCTACGTCGAGCCGGGTTCACCGATGTGAAGTGCGTGGATGTGAGCACCACCACGATCGAGGAACAGCGCGGGACGGAGTGGATGAAGTATCAGTCGTTGAGCGACTTCCTTGACCCCGAGGATCACAGCAAGACCGTTGAAGGGCTGCCGGCGCCGATGCGGGCGGTCATTGTCGCCCGCAAATAATTGTCCCGATGGAGATCCCTGTAGGAGCGAGCCTGCTCGCTCCTACAGGGGGGCGGTGCTTAGTCTGATGGCTTGGCGCGCCGGGCCTTGAAGAACTCGCTGAGCACAGCCCCGCACTCCTCCGCCAACACCCCGCCTTCATACAGCACCCGGTGATTCAAAAAACCCTGGGTAAAGAACTGCCCCTGACTTTGCACAATCCCCGCCTTCGGCTCCAGCGCACCGTACACCACCCGTGCAATCCGCGAATGCACGATCAGCCCTGCGCACATGCTGCAAGGCTCCAGCGTCACATACAGCGTGCTGCCCGGCAGACGGTAGTTGCTCACGGCCTGGGCGGCGGCGCGGATGGCAACCATCTCGGCGTGAGCACTAGGATCGCTGCCAGTGATCGGACAGTTGAAGCCGCGACCGATGATTTCGCCGTCCTGCACCAGCACCGCGCCCACCGGCACTTCGCCGAGGGCCGCGCCTTGGGCTGCCAGTGCCAGGGCCTCACGCATGAATTCGCGATCACGGCTGCGGTCGATGATGGTGGCGGGACGAATCTGACGCATCACGCCACCTCGATGGCGGCCATCAGGCCGGTTTCCATGTGGTCGATCACATGGCAGTGGAACATCCATACACCCGGGTTATCCGCCACCAGCGCTACCTGCGCGCGCTCGTTCTTGCCCAGCAGGTAGGTGTCGGTGAAATACGGAATGACCTTGTGCCGGTTCGAGGCGATGACCTTGAAACTCATGCCGTGCAAGTGAATCGGGTGCTGGTATTGAGTCATGTTCTTCAATTCGAAAATGTAGCTCTTGCCCTTCTCGAGCTTGGCAATCGGCCGGTCGGCGCAGGTCTTGTCGGTGATGTCCCAGGCCTTGCCGTTGATCTGCCACAGGCTCGGCGGTTTGCCGTTGTCGACGTTGACCGACACCGAGCCGACCCACTCGAAATTGAAGTTGAGTTTCTCGGCATTGGCCAGGTCCGGCTCGGCGATCGGGTTGGCGGGCAATGCGGGTGGCCACTCGGTCGGCGCATCGCTATTGGCCACCGAACGAAACGTACCCAGGCGCACCGGGCCGTTGCGCAGCGACAACTCTTCACCGGCCGGCGGGGCTTTGATCGCCAGGCAAATGCGCATGCCCGGGCCGAGCCAGTATTCTTTGCCGAGCGGTCGTGGCTCGACCGGGTTGCCGTCCAGCGCATAGATCTGCGCTTCAACGCCGGGAATGTTCAGGCGATACGTCAGGGTGTTATCGAGGTTGAGCAGGCGCACGCGGGTGATCTGCCCGGCCGGCAGGTCGATCACCGCTTGCGGCACGCCGTTGATGGTCGCCAGGCGCCCCGCCGTACCGCCACGGGCCGCTTCACGGGGGATGCTGAACTCGACGAAATTGCCAACGTCGTCGACATGCCAGCTCTTGAGGCTCAAGGTCTTTTCATACTTGAAACCGGTCGGCTCGCGTTCGTCGATGATCAACGGGCCGACCAAGCCACGACCAAGCTCCTCACTGCTGTTCACATGCGGGTGATACCAGTAGCTGCCGGCATCCGGCACACGGAATTTGTAGTCGAAGTACTCACCCGGCAACACCGGCAATTGCGACACGTAAGGCACACCGTCCATTTCCAGCGGCAGGCGGATGCCATGCCAGTGAATGGTGGTCGCGACCGGCAGATGGTTGATGAAGCGCACCCGCAGCCATTCACCCTGGCGCGCCCGCAATTCGGTGCCCGGCGCCGACGGACCGAAAGCCCAGGCCTGGGTCCTGTGCCCGGCTACCAGTTCCACGTCCAGCGGCGCTGCGATCAGCTCGTAGTCGTGGCCTGCCTCGGCGTCAGCCATCTTGCCCAGCCAGTAGCGCGAAGCGCCCCCCGCACCGACGCCAACGACAACAAGACCGGCCAGGCCACCGAGGATTTGGCGACGGGTAAACGACATGAACTCAACTACCTCACGTATCAGCGACAGGCCCGGGGCCCGCAAAAGGCGAATACGATACACCCGCAGTTGTGAAAGAAACAGCAAAGCGGGCATGACGACGGGCCGCAGGAAGGCCCCGCAGCAATGCAAAAAGCCGTGTGAACTCTCGTTCACACGGCTTTTCATCCAGCGATCAACCCCTCAGGGCTGGCGCGGGATCATTCCCACTCAATGGTCGCCGGCGGCTTGCTCGACACGTCGTAGGTGACGCGGGAGATGCCTTCGATTTCATTGATGATGCGGCCGCTGACGGTTTCCAGCAGTTCGTAAGGCAGGTGTGCCCAACGCGCGGTCATGAAGTCGATGGTTTCCACGGCACGCAGGGCCACGACCCAGGCGTAACGACGGCCATCGCCGACCACGCCAACCGATTTCACCGGCTGGAACACCACGAACGCCTGGCTGACCTTGTGGTACCAGTCGGCCTTGCGCAGTTCTTCGATGAAGATGTGGTCGGCGCGACGCAGCAGGTCGGCGTATTCCTTCTTCACTTCACCGAGGATGCGCACGCCCAGGCCCGGGCCCGGGAACGGGTGACGGTAGACCATGTCGTACGGCAGGCCCAGTTCCAGGCCCAGACGACGGACTTCGTCCTTGAACAGCTCGCGCAGGGGTTCAACCAGCTTGAGGTTCATCTCTTCCGGCAGGCCGCCCACGTTGTGGTGCGACTTGATCACGTGGGCCTTGCCGCTTTTCGCGCCAGCCGACTCGATCACGTCCGGGTAGATGGTGCCTTGCGCGAGGTACTTGATGTTGTCCAGTTTGTTCGACTGGGCATCGAAGACGTCGATGAAGGTACGGCCGATGATCTTGCGTTTCTTCTCTGGGTCGCTTTCGCCGGCCAGGTTGTTCAGGAACTGGTCTTCGGCGTTGGCGCGGATCACCTTGACGCCCATGTTCTCGGCGAACATGGCCATCACTTGCTCGCCTTCATGCAGACGCAGCAGGCCGTTGTCGACGAAGACGCAGGTCAGCTGGTCGCCGATGGCCTTGTGCAGAAGTGCGGCAACCACCGAGGAGTCCACACCGCCGGACAGACCGAGCAGTACGTTGTCGGTGCCGACCTGGGCGCGAATGTTGGCAATGGCGTCTTCAGCAATCTTCGAAGGCGTCCACAGGGCTTCGCAGCCGCAGATGTCGAGGATGAAGCGCGACAGGATGCGACCGCCCTGCTTGGTGTGGGTCACTTCAGGGTGGAACTGCACGCCGTAGTAGCCGCGAGCATCGTTGAACATGCCGGCGATCGGGCAGCTTGGGGTGCTGGCCAGGATGTGGAAGTCCTGCGGCATCTTGGTGACCTTGTCACCGTGGCTCATCCACACGTCGAGGCCGAACAGGCCGTCGGCGTCGATGTGGTCTTCGATGCCGTCGAGCAGGCGGCTCTTGCCGACCACGTCTACGCGGGCATAACCGAACTCACGCAGCTCGGAACCTTCAACCTTGCCACCCAGTTGCTCGGCCATGGTCTGCATTCCGTAGCAGATACCGAAGACCGGCACGCCCAGATCGAAAACCGCTTGCGGGCAGCGAGGGCTGTTGGCTTCGTGAACCGACTCCGGGCCACCGGCGAGGATGACGCCTTTAGGAGCGAATTCGCGGATCGCATCTTCGTCCATGTCGAACGGGTGCAGTTCGCAGTACACGCCGATTTCACGCACGCGGCGGGCGATCAGCTGGGTGTACTGGGAACCGAAGTCGAGGATCAGGATGCGGTGGGCGTGAATGTCGAGGGCCATGATTCAGTCTCGTCTAAAAAATTCGGAAACAGTCGTGATTCAGAAACAACTCGGGGCTGAATAAAACAGCCCCGGTTGCTTAGCTTGTTGCTTGAAGGCTCAACCTACGCGGTAGTTTGGCGCTTCCTTGGTGATCTGCACGTCGTGAACGTGGGATTCGGCCATGCCGGCGCCGGTGATCCGCACGAACTCAGGCTTGGTGCGCATCTCTTCGATGTCGGCGCTGCCGGTGTAGCCCATCGAGGAGCGCAGGCCGCCCATCAACTGGTGGATGATCGCGCTCAGGGTGCCCTTGTACGGAACACGCCCTTCGATGCCTTCCGGAACCAGCTTCTCGGCGCCTGCCGAAGAGTCCTGGAAGTAACGGTCGGAGGAACCTTGAGCCTGGGACATGGCGCCCAGCGAACCCATGCCGCGATAAGCCTTGTACGAACGGCCCTGGAACAGTTCGATCTCGCCCGGCGCTTCTTCGGTACCGGCGAACATCGAGCCCATCATCACGCAGGAAGCACCGGCCACGATGGCCTTGGACAGGTCACCGGAGAAACGGATGCCGCCGTCGGCGATCAACGGTACGCCAGTGCCTTCGAGGGCAGCGGCGACGTTGGCGATGGCACTGATTTGCGGCACGCCGACACCGGCGACGATGCGGGTGGTGCAGATCGAGCCAGGGCCGATACCGACCTTGACGGCGTCAGCGCCGGCTTCGGCCAGGGCCTTGGCGGCAGCGCCGGTGGCGATGTTGCCGCCGATGACCTGCACTTCAGGGAAGTTCTGCTTGACCCAGCGAACGCGGTCGATCACGCCCTTGGAGTGACCGTGAGCAGTGTCGACCACCACCACGTCAACACCGGCAGCGACCAGGGCTGCAACGCGGTCACCGGTGTCTTTACCGGTGCCGACTGCAGCGCCAACACGCAGACGACCTTGATCGTCCTTGCTCGCCAGCGGGTAAGCCTTGGCTTTTTCGATGTCGTTGACGGTCATCATGCCTTTGAGGGCGAATTTGTCGTCGACGATCAGCACGCGCTCGATGCGGTGCTTGTGCAGCAGTTCACGCACATCGTTCTTGTCGGCGCCTTCCTTGACCGTGACCAGACGCTCTTTAGGCGTCATCACATCACGGACAGTGGCTTCCAGACGGTTCTCGAAACGCACGTCACGGGAAGTGACAATGCCGACCAGGTCGCCATTGTGCAGCACCGGAACGCCGGAGATGTTGTGCATGCGGGTCAGTTCGAACAACTCGCGCACGGTGGCGTCGGCGACGATGGTGATCGGGTCCTTGACCACACCGGCTTCGTAACGCTTGACCTTGCGGACTTCGGCAGCTTGCTGCTCGATGGTCATGTTCTTGTGGATGATACCGATACCACCTTCCTGAGCCATGGCGATTGCCAGACGGGCTTCAGTGACGGTGTCCATGGCGGCGGAGACCAGTGGAATATTCAGCTCGATGCCACGGGTAAGGCGGGTCTTGAGACTGACTTCGTTAGGAAGCACCTCGGAATAACCGGGCACTAGGAGAATGTCGTCGAATGTCAGAGCTTCTTGGCTGATACGCAGCATCGCGGGGGCTCCCGAGCGGGAAAATGGAAGCGCGCCATTATAGTCAGACACCCCCTCGGGTTCAATGTAAAACTCTGTCTATTATTGGCATTACTGACATACGGGGATTGGCGCCCCTACAATTCGACTTTCACCCAACTGACCGGCTGATCGAGCCAATCGGCGAATTCATCGATAAAGCTCTGCTTGAACCCGGCTTCGGCCCAGTTATTGAAGATGAAACCGAGGTTGGAGAAGCCGCATTCCTGCAGGAACAGGAACCCGTTGATGTCGTCTTCATGCCCGCATTCGGGGCAGGTGAAGTTGTCGGTACGCCCCGGCATCCAGTCTTCCAGGCTTTCGAACAGGGCTTCACCCACTTCCTTGCGGCACTCGGCGCAGCCCGCCTCCTCAAGAAAACCCTTGGCTGGCGTATAGATGCAGCGCTTGGTGATGATCTCCAGGCCATTGATCGGCTCGCCGTACGGCAGGGCTTCGGGGTGCAGGACCACTGCGCGGGCACCGTCGGCGATGGCATGGGCCATGCGATTGCCGGTGCGACCGCAAGTGGTCAGCTCTTCCTCGATGATGTTCTTGCGCACCAGCCAACGCACGATCGCCCGGGCCCGGGGCTCGTGCACCGGCAGTGTGGAGATTTTCGGGACGATGATGCTTTGGGAATTCATGGGTACAGGCCTGAAGCTTTAATGAAAGGGTCGATCAACAATCCCTGTAGTGGATTGCAGGCGGGCCTATAAGAAGTTATAGGCCCGCCATAGCTGTTTTTACAGCTCTACGACAACCGCCTGCGAAGCACGGGTTGCCTTGGCGCGGGCGGCTTCGATCGATTCGTCGCGGGCCAGGGCCACGCCCATGCGGCGCTGGCCGTTGACTTCAGGCTTGCCGAACAGACGCAGCGCGGTATCCGGTTCGCTCAGGGCAGCGCCCAGGTTGGCGAAAGCGGTCTGGGTCGACTGCCCTTCCACCAGGATCACCGCCGAGGCCGATGGCCCGAATTGACGGATCAACGGGATCGGCAGACCGAGAATCGCGCGGGCGTGCAGGGCGAACTGCGACAGGTCCTGGGAGATCAGTGTGACCAGGCCGGTGTCGTGCGGGCGCGGCGAGACTTCGCTGAACCACACCTGATCGCCCTTGATGAACAGCTCGACGCCAAACAGACCACGGCCACCCAGGGCTTCGGTCACGGCTTTGGCGACACGCTCGGATTCAGCCAGGGCAATCGGGCTCATGGCTTGCGGCTGCCAGGATTCCTGGTAGTCGCCCTTCTCCTGACGGTGGCCGACCGGCGCGCAGAAAGTGGTGCCGCCGACGTGACGCACGGTCAGCAGGGTGATTTCGTAGTCGAAATCGATGAAGCCTTCGATGATCACCCGACCTTTACCGGCACGGCCACCTTCCTGGGCGTAATCCCAGGCTTTCTTCACGTCATCGACGCTGCGCAGCAGACTCTGGCCCTTGCCCGAGGAACTCATGACCGGCTTGACCACGCATGGGAAACCGAGGTCTTCGACGGCTTTGCTGTAGTCCTCGAAGGTGTCGGCAAAGTGGTACGGCGAGGTTGGCAGGTCCAGCTCTTCAGCGGCCAGGCGACGGATGCCTTCGCGGTTCATGGTCAGCTGCGCGGCGCGGGCGGTCGGGATCACAGTGAAGCCTTCGGCCTCCAGTTCCACCAGGGTCGCGGTGGCGATGGCTTCGATTTCCGGCACGATGAAGTGTGGCTTCTCGGCTTCGATCACGGCGCGCAGGGCCGCACCGTCGAGCATGTTGATCACGTGGCTGCGGTGCGCCACCTGCATGGCCGGCGCGTTGGCGTAACGGTCCACGGCAATCACTTCAACGCCCAGGCGTTGCAGTTCGATCACCACTTCCTTGCCCAACTCGCCACAGCCACACATCAATACGCGGGTCGCGGTCGGCGACAATGGAGTTCCGATACGGGTCATCTGAAGGTCCTCAAGAAGCGGATCATCGAGGGACGCGTCGCCATGCGCGCTTCCCATGGGGAGAAAGCGCGGCATTTTACATGAACTTCAGCTGACGACAGCCTGTTTGCGCAGGCGCCAGGCCATGATCAGCCACACGGCGGTGACCCCGGCGAATTTCGAACCCAGGGCGGTGAGGATCACCCCCGGCGTCAGGGCGTCGATCATGCCGAAAAAGATAAAGGTATCGAGGGGAATGCTCAGGGCCGAGCTTATCCACAGGCGGTCGTGCAACGGGCGTTTGGTGATGCTGAACACCAGCCAGTCGATGCACTCGGAGACCGCGAACGCCGTGGCGCTGGCCAGGGCGATGGACGGATCGGAGGTGACATAGGACAACACCAGCGCCACCAGCATCGCTGCGAGGGCGCCATGCCCGAACCGGGCTTGCACCATGTCGCGCAACACAAACACCAACCCGCCCCAGGCCGACCAGATGATGTCCAGGTGCGGTGCGGTGGAAAAGGCGTAGTTGATCAGCACGACGCTGCCGATGTAGGCGATCAGGAAGAGCATGGCGTGTACAAGTACCTGTCAATTTTGTGCACAGGGTACTTCAGGGATGACTTTGGGCCAATAGAAGTGGTGACTGTGGCGGCCTCATCGCGAGCAAGCTCGCTCCCACAATTGATTCATGTCGACCCCACTTTTGTGATCGACACCAAACTAATGTGGGAGCGAGCTTGCTCGCGATAAAGTGCGAAGCACTTTCTGGGGCCAATTCAGTTATCGGATTTGGAAGGCAACATCCAGATCAACCCACTGGACTTCGCCCGCTCATGACACAACCCCAGCACCTTGCGCCGCTCGTCGTTGTCCATGCGGCTCCAGCGGGTAATCTCCTCCACTGTGCGTTGGCAACCGGTGCAGATGTCATCGTCATCCAGCGCACAAATATTCACGCAGGGCGATGCAACCGGGCGTTCGCTGGTGGTCATTGTTCCTGCTCAGCCAGGTCGCGGGCATAGCGCTGCGAGTTGTGCACGTAATGAGCAGCGCTGGCCTCCAGCATCCTGATTTGCGGCTCGGTCAATTCGCGCACCACTTTGCCGGGCGAGCCCATGACCAGCGATCCGTCCGGAATCTCCTTGCCTTCGCCGATCAGCGAATTGGCGCCGATGATGCAGTTCTTGCCGATCTTCGCGCCATTGAGAATCACCGCGTTGATGCCGATCAGGCTGTAGTCGCCGACGGTGCAGCCGTGGAGCATGGCGTTGTGGCCGATGGTCACGCCGGTACCGATGGTCAGCGGGTAACCCATGTCGGTGTGCATCACGGTGCCGTCCTGGACGTTGCTGTTCTTGCCGATCAGGATCAATTCGTTGTCGCCGCGCAATACGGCGTTGAACCAGACGTTGGCGCCCTCTTCCAGCTTGACCTTGCCTACCAGCACGGCATTGGGTGCGACCCAGCTCTGTGGATGGGTTTCGACGCGGGCGTCGCCCAGGCGGTATTTCATTGTTGTATTCCTCAAGGCTCAGGCAGGCTTTTTTTCAGCAAAACCAGGATTGAGACCATTCGAACGATGGCTTCAGATATTGATAAAGCTTTTGGGAGGCTGATGCAGGCTGATTTTGGCGTCATACACCAGGTTGATCAACTCGACGATCATGATCGCCGTCAGCCCCCAGATCTTGTATTCGCCAAAGCGATAGCTCGGCACGTACCAGCTGCGGCCCTGATAATCGATGCGATGGGTATGTTCGCGGGGGTCTTTGCGGAAGAACTCCAGGGGCACGCTGAACACTGCGGCGATCTCGGCATCGTTGGCCCGGTATTCGACAAAATCCGGGATCACCCCGACATAGGGCGTGACCATGATGCCATGCAGGCTGATCAGCGGGCTGAGCGGGCCGATCACCTCGACCAGCCCCGGCGGCAGGCCGATCTCTTCTTCGGCTTCACGCAGGGCGGTGAAAATCAGGTCGGGGTCTTCGGGGTCACGGCGCCCGCCGGGGAAGGCGACTTCGCCGCCATGGGTCGACAGGCCGCTGGCACGCAGGGTCAACACCAGCTCGGGTTCGTCACTGCGAGTGATGGGCACCAGCACCGCGGCCTCGGGAAAACGACGGTCGGTCTCCAGTATGCGTGGTGTGTGGTTACTAACCCGATGCAGTAGCTCATCCAGCATGAGTGTTCTCGATCTGTGCCTTACCCGGCATCATGCACCAATCGCTGCGGTCGCCCAACCCCCGCAACCGCCCCATGTCGCGAAACGACAACTTGCCGACCGGCACTGCCGCACGCCAAGATAGGCGCAGCATTCAGGAACCCCAGCATGAAATTTTGCAGCCAGTGCGGTAACCCGATAACCCAGCGCATTCCCGAAGGCGATTCGCGCCTGCGTTTTGTCTGCGACAGCTGTCACGCCATTCACTACCAGAACCCCAACATCGTCGCCGGTTGCGTGGCGACCTGGGGCACCAAGGTGTTGTTGTGCCGACGGGCCATCGAGCCACGTCGCGGCTACTGGACCCTGCCCGCCGGTTTCATGGAGAACGGCGAGACCATCGAACAGGCCGCCATTCGCGAAACCGCCGAGGAAGCCTGCGCCCGGGTGCGCAACCTGAGCATCTATACCCTGATCGACGTGCCGCACATCAGCCAGGTGCATGTGTTCTTCCGTGCCGAGCTGGCCGACCTGGACTTTTCTGCCGGCCCCGAGAGCCTGGAAGTGCAACTATTCGACGAAGCGGACATTCCATGGGATGAGCTGGCTTTCCGCACAGTGGGCCGTACCTTAGAATGCTTCTTCGCTGACCGGCGGACCGAGGTCTATCCCGTTCGGTCTGAATCGATCCCGCCACTTGCTCAGCCTGCCATTATCTGATGTCATCTCGGCATCACTCAAAGGCGCCGAAAGACCGCCCGAACGCGGCACGAGCCTGCGGCAGCTCCTGCAAAAACTTCTATACATAAATAGTCGCGACACCTCCTGGGGAATCGTTTCAATGCGCTGGTTGCTTGCCCTGTTCTGTTTGTCGTTTGTCACGGTGTCCCAGGCTTCTGCCGTGGAAACCCTGGACGGCAAGGTCATCGAGAAGATCCTGATTCTCAAGTCTTCCCATCAATTGCAATTGATCAATGACGGCAAGCCGCTCAAGACCTATCGCATTTCCCTGGGCAAGCGCCCCAAGGGGCCCAAGCTGATGGAAGGCGACAAGCGCACTC
This sequence comes from Pseudomonas grandcourensis, assembly GCF_039909015.1. Lineage (NCBI taxonomy): Bacteria > Pseudomonadati > Pseudomonadota > Gammaproteobacteria > Pseudomonadales > Pseudomonadaceae > Pseudomonas > Pseudomonas grandcourensis. Next base: position 1,199,650 of record NZ_CP150919.1, on the reverse strand, counting down.
CGGAAGGCTTCTACTGGGTCGACTGGCGCAAAGTCAGCGACCGTTTCAACCTGGCGATGCACATTTCCTACCCGAACATCAGCGACTCTGCCCGCGCTCGTCGTGAAGGCGTTGAACCCGGCGGCATGATCATGATCCACGGCACCCCGGACAGCGAAGATACCCCGGAAGACCTGTTCCACACCCTGGACTGGACCGACGGCTGCATCGCCATGCGCAACATGGACATGCGCGAAGTCTGGAACCTGGTGCCGGACGGCACGATGATCGAAATCCGCCCGTAATCCCCCACGACCGTTGGTCGCCCGCAAAAAATAAATTCAAAAGATCGCAGCCTGCGGCAGCTCCTACAGGGTGAATACCATTTCGCTCTGCAGGAGCTGCCGCAGGCTGCGATCTTTGTCGCTTTAAACCCTACCGCTAATACCACTTCAAACCAACTCCCATTCCAACCAGCCGAAAAGGCGGGATTCCCTACACAAGCAGCAAAGCTCTGGCGTTGACATGGTATTCAAGTGGTATTAGTTTTTGCCCATTCACGGGCAAAAACATTCCAATATCCGCCCCGGACACCCGCCATGAACGATCTCCAGGCCCTGCGCCCCGATGACACCCAACCCACGCCGTTGTACCTGCAACTGGCACGCAATCTGGAAGCGGCGATCCACGCCGGCCAGTGGAAAGCCGAGCAGGCAATGCCATCGGAACGCAATCTGAGCGAGACGCTGGGCATCTCCCGCGTCACCGCCCGCAAGGCGCTGGAAGTGTTGTTCGAACAAGGCCTGATCCGCCGCAACCAGGGTTCCGGAACCTTCATCACGCCGCGCCTCGAACAACCGTTGTCGCGCCTTTCCGGCTTCAGTGAAATGCTCCGCCTCAAGGGTTTCGTGCCCGGCTCGCAATGGCTGGAGCGGGAAATCACCCTGCCGACCCACGAAGAGCTGATCCGCCTCGGCCTGTCGCCCAACGACAAGGTCGCGCGCCTCAAACGCCTGCGCAAGGCCGACGACACGGTGATGGCCATCGAGATGAGTACCCTGCCCGCCTCGATCATTCCCAAGCCGCAGGCGGTGGGCGACTCCCTCTACGAATTCCTCGACGGCATCGGCAAACCGGTGGTCCGCGCCCTGCAGCATATCCAGGCGATCAACGCCTCGGACGAGTTCGCCGCACTGGTGGGCATCGCCCCCGGCACCGCCATGTTGCTGATGACCCGGGTCGGCTACCTCGAAGACAACACGCCCATCGAAGTCACCGACACCTATTGCCGCAACGACTACTACGACTTTGTGGCAGAGCTTCGAAGATAAAGAGTTTCGAAGATAGAGAGCTGCGTCGCTAAAAAACCGAGATCCCGATCATGTCCGAAGACAACATCCTCACCGCCCGCGGCTGGGTTCGCGGCCGACTGGTCCACGAGCACGGCAAAGTCGTGTCGATCGAGGGCCAGGCCTGCGATCCGGCGGACAACGAGCTGCCGTACCTGCTGCCGGGCTTCATCGACCTGCACGTTCACGGCGGCGGCGGCAAAGACATCATGGAAGGCGCGCCGGCCTTCGAAACCATCACCCGAACCCACCTGCGCTTCGGCACTACGTCGTTGCTGGCCACCACCATGACGGCACCGAGCGAAGAGATCTCCAGCGTGCTCCAGGCCGTCGGCGAATTCTGTGAGCAGCGCCCCCAAGGCTGCGCCCGGGTGCTCGGCGTACACCTCGAAGGCCCCTACATCAACCCCGGCAAACTCGGCGCGCAACCCAACTTCGCCCATACCGCGCTGATGGCCGAAGTCGAAGCGTACCTGGCGCTCGCGCCGATCCGGGTGATCACCATTGCCCCGGAAATCGCCGGTCACGATGCCTTGATCCGTGACCTCAGCAACCGCGGCGTTCGCATGCAGATCGGCCACACCCTGGGCAGTTATGAGGAAGGCGTGGCCGCGCTGGAGGCCGGCGCCAGCAGTTTCACCCACCTCTACAACGCCATGAGCCCTCTGCATCACCGCGAGCCCGGAATCGTCGGCGCCGCGCTGGCCCACGCCAAATACGCCGAACTGATTCCGGACTTGTTGCACGTGCACCCCGGCGCCATCCGCGTGGCCCTGCGGTCGATTCCGTGCCTGTATTGCGTCACCGACTCGACCGCCGCCGCCGGCATGCCCGATGGCGAGTACAAGCTCGGCAGCCACACCGTGACCAAATGCCTGGGCGGCGTGCGCCTGCCCGATGGCACCCTGGCCGGCAGCACCCTGACCATGGATCAGGCCCTGCGCAACCTGGTGAAGATCGGCCTTCCCATCGCCGAAGCCTCGCAGCGCCTGTCGCAATTCCCCGCCGACTACCTCGGCATCACCGAACGCGGGCGCCTGCAACCGGGGGCCTGGGCCGACTGCGTGCGGCTGGATCGCTCACTGAAACTGACCGCCGTGATGGTCGAAGGAGAAGACATTGACTTCAAAAATGCTTGAAGAGGCGCTGTCCTCGTTCGAGGCCGTGCAAGCCCAATTGCAGCAACTCGACCCGCAGATGATCGAGATCGCCGGACGCCTGCGTCGTCAGCCGCCGCAAGTGGTCATGACCGTGGCGCGCGGCAGCTCCGACCACGCTGCCAGCTACTTCGCCTACCTGACCATGCAACTGCTGGGCATCCCGGTGGCGTCGCTGCCGATGTCGGTGGTGACCATGCAGCAGGCACCATTGAAGGTCAGCGGCCAGGTGGCATTCGCCTTTTCGCAATCGGGGCAAAGCCCGGACCTGGTCAACAGCCTGCGCCTGTTGCGCAAGCGCGGCGCCCTGAGCATTTCGATGGTCAACGCCGAAGAATCGCCGCTGGAAGCCGCCTGCGAATTCAGTTTGCCGCTGTTGGCCGGTACCGAAAGCAGCGTCGCCGCGACCAAGAGCTTCATCGCCACCCTCAGCGCCAGCGCCCGGTTGATTGGCCACTGGAAAGAAGACGCCGAACTGCTCGAGGCCGGCTCTGCCTTGCCCGATGGCCTGCGCCACGCCGCGCAACAGGACTGGAGCCCGGCCATCGAGGCCTTGCGCGATTGCCAGCGGCTGATGGTGATCGGCCGTGGCGCCGGTTTCGCCATCGCTCAGGAAGCGGCGCTCAAGTTCAAGGAGACCTCGGCGATCCAGGCCGAAGCCTTTAGCAGCGCGGAGGTCCGTCACGGTCCGATGGCGTTGATCGGTGACAACTACCCGCTGCTGGTGTTTGCCCCACGGGGTGCCGAACAGGCCGGTCTGCTGAGCCTGGCCGCCGACATGCGCCAGCGCGGCGCCCGTGTCCTGCTGGCCGCGCCGGATGACGTGCTTGAACGCGACCTGACCCTGACCCGCGCCGAACACCCGGCCCTCGACCCGATTCTGGCGATCCAGAGTTTCTACGTGATGGCCGCCGGCCTGGCTGTGGCCCGTGGCATGGACCCGGACCAGCCGCGACACCTGAGCAAAGTGACGCGCACCCATTGAGTCCGACTCGAAACGATTTCCTGATGAGACCGAGCCATGCATAACAACAATAAAGAGCTGACCTTAAGCGCCCCGCTCAGCGGCCCGGTGCTCACGCTCGCCAAAGTCCCGGACCCGGTGTTTGCCAGCGGCGCCATGGGTGATGGCATCGCCATCGATCCGCTCAACGACACGCTCCACGCCCCCTGCGCCGGTGTGGTGGTGCATGTCGCCCGCACCGGTCACGCGGTAACCCTGCGTGCCGACAACGGCGCGGAATTGCTCCTGCACCTGGGCCTCGACACGGTCGAGTTGCAGGGCGAGGGCTTCTCGATGCTGGTCAAGGAAGGCGCGCGCGTCGCCAACGGCCAACCGCTGCTGCGCTACGATCTGGACAAGGTTGCGCAACAGTGCAGGAGCCTGGTCAGTCTGCTGATCCTCACCAACAGCCAGGACTTTCAGGCACGGCCCATCACCCTCAAGTCGGTCAAGGTCGGCGAGCCGCTGCTGCACATCATTCGTCGACAGACGTCGAGCGCACCGGTTGATACCGAGTTTTCGGGCGAAGAGATTGTCGGTCTGGTGCGCATTGCTCACCGTGGCGGTCTGCACGCGCGGCCGGCTGCGTTGATCCGTCAGACCGCGCAAGGTTTCAAAAGCAAATCGCAGCTGCATTTCGCCGGCAAGTCGGCCACCTGCGACAGCCTGATCGGCCTGATGGGGCTGGCCATCGGCGAACAGGCAGAAGTCCAGGTCAGTTGCCAGGGCCCGGATGCCGAAGCTGCACTGCAAGCCTTGCTGACCGCGTTATCCACCGCCCTGGCCGAGGACCACCACGCTGCCGCGCCAGCCACGATTGCCCAACGCAATCGCCCCGCCGAAGCCGGTGTATTGCACGGCGTCTGTGCGGCACCCGGCCTGGTCGGCGGGCCGCTGTTTCGCCTGAATGCGATCAGCCTGCCGGTGGATGCGGGCCAACATGATCCGCAACAACAGCTGCAAGTGCTGGACGCGGCACTGAACCAGGTGCGCAGCGAAATCGAGCACACGCTGGCCCAGGCGAAAAAACACAAGGACACCGCTGAAGAAGCGATTTTCGCCGCACACCTGGCACTGCTCGAAGACCCGGCCCTGCTGGACGCCGCCCGTCTAACCGTCGCCCAGGGCACTGCCGCGACCCACGCTTGGAGCCAGGCCATCAACGTGCAATGCCAAGTCCTCCAGCAAACCGGCAGCACCTTGCTGGCCGAACGCGCCAATGACCTGCGCGACCTCAAGCAACGGGTGCTGCGCGCATTGCTCGGCGATACCTGGCATTACGACGTGCCGGCCGGCGCCATCGTCGCGGCCCATGAACTGACACCTTCCGATTTACTGCAACTGAGCCAGCAAGGCGTCGCCGGGCTGTGCATGGCCGAAGGCGGCGCGACCTCCCACGTGGCGATTCTGGCCCGGGGCAAAGGCCTGCCGTGCATGGTCGCACTGGGCTCGACGCTGCTCGATCAGCAACAGGGGCAACCGGTGGTGCTGGACGCCGACGGCGGCCGCCTCGAACTGACACCCGGCACACAGCGTCTGGCCGACGTGCGTCAGCAGCAACAGCAACAGCAACAACGCCGGGCCGAACAACAGGCCCAGGCGCACACCCCCGCACTGACCACCGATGGCCTGCGCATCGAAGTCGCCGCCAACGTGGCGTCCAGCACGGAAGCGGCAGACGCACTGGCCAATGGCGCCGACGGCGTCGGCTTGCTGCGCACCGAGTTTCTCTTCGTCGACCGCCACACTGCCCCGGACGAACAGGAACAACAGCACGCCTATCAAGCGGTGCTCGATGCCATGGGCGACAAGTCGGTGATCATCCGCACCATCGACGTCGGCGGCGACAAGCAACTGGACTACCTGCCACTGCCCGCCGAGGCCAATCCCGTGCTCGGCCTGCGCGGCATTCGCCTGGCCCAGATTCGCCCTGAACTGCTCGACCAGCAATTGCGCGCGCTGCTGCACCTGCGCCCATTGTCACGCTGCCGGATCCTGCTGCCGATGGTCACGGAAGTCGATGAGCTGCTGCACATCCGCCAGCGCCTCGATGCCTTGTGTACAGAACTGGGCCTGACACAACGTCCGGAGCTGGGCGTCATGATCGAGGTTCCGGCCGCCGCGCTGCTGGCCGAGCAACTGGCCGAACACGCGGACTTCCTGTCCATCGGCACCAACGACCTGTCGCAATACACCCTGGCCATGGACCGCGACCACGCCGGGCTCGCCGCCCGCGTCGATGCGCTGCACCCGGCACTGCTGCGGTTGATCGCCCAGACTTGCGCCGGTGCGGCGCAGCACAACCGTTGGGTGGGTGTGTGCGGCGCACTGGCGTCCGATCCGTTGGCGACGCCGGTATTGATCGGTCTGGGGGTCGGTGAGCTTTCGGTGAGCCCGGTACAGGTCGGTGAAATCAAGGACCGCGTGCGGCATCTCGACGCCAGCGAATGCCGGCGCATCAGCCAGGGTCTGCTCAAGCTGAGCAGCGCCGGCGCGGTGCGTCACGCCTGTCACCAGCACTGGCCTCTGAGCTAGCTCTTTACAAAAGAAGAACAAAAATCCACGGAGAACCGCCATGTACCAACTTTTCATCGAAGGCCTGCAACGCCTCGGCCGCGCGCTGATGCTGCCGATCGCGATCCTGCCGATTGCCGGCCTGCTGCTGCGCCTGGGCGATACCGACCTGCTGAACATCGCGATCATCCACGACGCCGGCCAGGTGATCTTCGCCAACCTGGCGATGATCTTCTCCATCGGCATCGCCGTCGGTTTCGCCAAGGACAACAACGGTACGGCGGGTCTGGCCGGGGTGATCGGTTACCTGGTGATGATCTCCACCCTCAAGGTGCTCGACCCGAGCATCAACATGGGCATGCTTGCCGGGATCGTCAGCGGCCTGATGGCCGGCGCGCTGTACAACCGCTTCAAGGACATCAAGCTGCCGGAGTACCTGGCGTTCTTCGGCGGCCGGCGCTTTGTGCCGATTGTCACCGGGTTCGCCGCCGTGGGCCTAGGCGTGGTGTTCGGCTACATCTGGCCGCCGATCCAACATGGCATCAACAGCTTCGGCACGCTGATGATGGAAAGCGGCAGCTTCGGCGCATTCATCTTCGGCGTGTTTAACCGCCTGCTGATCGTCACCGGCCTGCACCACATCCTCAACAACATGGCGTGGTTCGTGTTCGGCAACTTCACCGACCCCACCACCGGCGCGCTGGTGACCGGCGATCTATCGCGCTACTTCGCCGGCGACCCGAAAGGTGGCCAGTTCATGACTGGCATGTTCCCGATGATGATCTTCGGCCTGCCCGCCGCCTGCCTGGCGATGTACCGCAACGCCCTGCCGGAACGGCGCAAGGTGATGGGGGGGATCTTCCTGTCGATGGCCCTGACCGCATTCCTGACCGGCGTCACCGAGCCGATCGAATTCGCCTTCATGTTCCTCGCGCCGTTGCTGTATCTGCTGCACGCGTTGCTGACCGGCCTGTCGATGGCCATCACCAATGCCCTGAACATCCACCTGGGCTTCACCTTTTCCGGGGGCTTCATCGACATGATCCTTGGCTGGGGCAAATCCACCAACGGCTGGATGGTGTTCCCGGTGGGCCTGGCGTATGCGGTGATCTATTACGTGGTGTTTGATTTCTGTATCCGCCGCTTCGACCTGAAAACCCCGGGGCGTGAAGATGCCGCCACCGTCGAGAAGACTGTAGTTGCCGACAACGAGCGTGCCGGTGCTTACATCAAGGCCCTGGGCGGTGCCGAAAACCTGATCACCGTCGGCGCCTGCACCACCCGCTTGCGCCTGGACATGGTGGATCGCAACAAGGCCTCGGATAGCGATTTGAAGGCCCTCGGCGCCATGGCCGTGGTGCGTCCGGGCAAGGGCGGGAGTTTGCAGGTGGTGGTCGGGCCGATGGCCGACGCGATTGCCGATGAGATTCGCCTGGCGATGCCGGCGCTGGGTCGGGCCATTGTCTCCACTCCTGCCGCATTGGCCGATGAACCGAAAGCTGCCGCCGTGGCGACACCTGAAGCCCAGCAATGGCTGAACGCCCTCGGCGGTGGCGACAACGTGCTGCAACTGGATTGCGTCGCCATGACCCGCATTCGCCTGCAACTGGCGGATGGCAAGGCGTTGTCGGAGTACGATTTGAAAACCCTGGGCTGCCAGGGTGTGAGTCAGCTGGACGGTGGCGTGTGGCATCTGTTGGTTGGCGACAAGGCGCCGAGCTTGAGTGGTGCGCTGGAAGCGTTGGTCAATCGCAGTGAGGTGAGTGCCAAGGTTTGATCTACGACGTACATATTGTAGGAGCTGCCGAAGGCTGCGATCTTTTGATCTGGATCTTAAAAATAAAATCAAAAGATCGCAGCCTGCGGCAGCTCCTACAGGGGAACTCAAGGCAACAAAAAACCCGCCGAAATCTCTTTCAGCGGGTTTCTCATTTCAGCAGCCAGAGAATCAGAAATCCTCCAACCGCCACACTTCATAAGCCGGTGTCTCGTAGGGATGGCTCTGCTTCAGAGCCGCCACTACCGAGCGAATCAACTCATCGGCCACCACCAGCTCAACCTTCCATTCCTCGACCTGCTCAACCTGCCCTGCTTCGCCAATGAATGGCTGACTGCCATCCAGTGGACGAAACTGACCCAGGCCCAACACCTGCCATGCACAGTGGTCGTAAGCACCGATTCGACCGCCACCGACGGCGAATACGGCACTTTTAACCTGCTCCACATGACTGTCGGGAACAAAGAAGCTGAGCTTGTACACGGCTATCAGTTAACCCAGACCCGAGCATTACGGAACATACGCATCAGCGGTGCATCTTCGTTCCAGTCATCGGAGCGCCACGAGTTCTGCACGGCGCGGAACACTCGCTCCGGGTGCGGCATCATGATGGTCACGCGACCGTCGCGGCTGGTCAAACCGGTGATCCCGCGCGGCGAGCCGTTCGGGTTGGCCGGGTAGCTTTCGGTGACCTTGCCGTGGTTGTCGACGAAACGCATCGCCACGCAACCGGACAGGTCGGCTTCCAGCAGTGCTTCTTCGCTGGAGAACTCGGCATGGCCTTCGCCGTGGGCGATGGCGATCGGCATACGCGAACCGGCCATGCCTTGCAGGAAGATCGAGTTCGACTCCTGGATCTGCACCATGGCAACACGGGCTTCGAACTGCTCGGAACGGTTGCGCACGAAGTGCGGCCAGAACTCGCTGCCCGGGATCAGTTCGTGCAGGTTGGACATCATCTGGCAACCGTTGCACACGCCGAGGGTGAAGCTGTCGTTACGCTCGAAGAAACCCTGGAACGCATCGCGGGCACGGCTGTTGAACAGCGCGGATTTCGCCCAGCCTTCACCGGCACCCAGTACGTCGCCGTAGGAGAAGCCGCCGCAAGCGACCATGCCCTTGAACTCGTTCAGGTCGACACGACCGGCCAGAATGTCGCTCATGTGCACGTCGATCGCGTTGAAACCGGCGCGGTCGAACGCAGCCGCCATTTCCACCTGACCGTTGACGCCCTGCTCACGCAGTACGGCAACCTGTGGGCGAATGCCTTTCTTGATGTAAGGCGCGGCGATGTCCTGGTTGATGTCGTAGCTCAGCTTGACGCTCAGGCCAGGGTTGTCTTCTTCCAGCAGAACGTCGAACTCTTGCTCGGCGCAGTCGGCGTTGTCACGCAGACGCTGGATCTGGTAGCTGGTCTCGGCCCACTGACGTTGCAGCAGACGACGCTGGCCTTCGAACACGGTTTCGCCGTTGAAGGTGATGCTGATCTCGCCGTTGTTCATCGGCTGACCGACCACCGATACGCAGTCGCCCAAACCAGCAGCGCTGAACTGCGCGAGGATGTCCGGGGTCGCGTCCTGACGAACCTGGATCACGGCGCCCAGTTCTTCGTTGAACAGGATGGCGGCGATGTCGGCGGAGGTTTCTGCCAGACCGTCGAGATTCAGGCTCAGACCGCAGTGACCGGCGAAGGCCATTTCCACGACGCTGGTCAACAGACCACCATCGGAACGGTCGTGGTAAGCCAGCAGGTGGCCATCGGCGTTGAGGCCCTGGATCACCGCGAAGAAAGCTTTAAGGTCTTCGGCGTCATCGACGTCCGGAGCCTGACTGCCGAGTTTGCCGTGAACCTGAGCCAGGATCGAGGCGCCCATGCGGTTCTGACCACGACCCAGATCGACCAGGATCAGGTCGGTGGTGCCCTTGTCCATGCGCAGTTGCGGGGTCAGGGTCTGACGGATGTCAGTCACTGGCGCGAAACCGGTCACGATCAGGGACATTGGCGACGTGACGGATTTGTCTTCGCCGTTGTCGTTCCAGCGCGTGGCCATGGACATCGAGTCCTTGCCCACCGGAATGGTGATGCCCAGCTCAGGGCACAGTTCCATGCCGACCGCTTTCACAGTGTCGTACAGGCGTGCGTCTTCACCCGGGTGACCGGCAGCGGACATCCAGTTCGCCGACAGCTTGATGTCGGAGATCTTGCCGATGCGCGATGCCGCGATGTTGGTCAGGGTTTCGCCGATGGCCATGCGGCCCGACGCCGGAGCGTCCAGCAGTGCCAGCGGAGTACGCTCGCCCATGGCCATGGCTTCACCGGTGTAGACGTCGAAGCTGGTGGCGGTGACGGCAACGTCGGCCACCGGAACCTGCCACGGGCCGACCATCTGGTCACGGGCCACGAGGCCGGTGATGGTGCGGTCGCCGATGGTGATCAGGAAGCTCTTGCTGGCCACGGCCGGGTGATGCAGGACGCGCTCGACGCAGTTGGCGATGTCGAGGGTCGACGGATCGAAATCGTCGCCCAGCTCGTTTTCACGAACCACCGAACGGTGCATGCGCGGGGCTTTGCCCAGCAGGACTTCCAGCGGCATGTCCACCGGGCTGTTGCCGAAGTGGCTGTCGGTCACGGTCAACTGCGGTTCGGCAGTGGCTTCGCCGACCACGGCAAACGGGCAACGCTCACGCTCGCAGATCGCCTTGAAGCGCTCGAAGTCAGCCGGGCCGACCGCCAGAACGTAACGTTCCTGGGATTCGTTGGACCAGATTTCGTGCGGGGCCATGCCCGGCTCGTCGTTCGGAATGTTGCGCAGTTCGAAACGGCCACCGCGGTCGCCGTCGTTGACCAGTTCCGGGAAGGCGTTGGACAGACCGCCCGCACCCACGTCGTGGATGAAGCTGATCGGGTTCTTGTCGCCCAGTTGCCAGCAACGGTCGATGACTTCCTGGCAGCGACGCTCCATTTCAGGGTTTTCGCGCTGTACCGATGCGAAGTCCAGGTCTGCCGAGCTGGTGCCGGTGGCCATGGAGGAAGCCGCGCCGCCGCCCAGGCCGATCAGCATCGCCGGGCCGCCGAGCACGATCAGCTTGGAGCCGACCAGGATCTCGCCTTTCTTGACGTGTTCTTCACGGATGTTGCCCATGCCGCCGGCCAGCATGATCGGCTTGTGGTAGCCACGAACTTCGTCACCGTGCGGGGTGGTGATCGACTGTTCGAAGGTACGGAAGTAGCCGGTCAGGGCCGGACGACCGAATTCGTTGTTGAACGCAGCGCCGCCCAGCGGGCCTTCGATCATGATGTCCAGCGCGGTGACGATGCGCTCAGGCTTGCCGTACGGCACTTCCCACGGCTGTTCGAAGCCCGGGATCTGCAGGTTGGACACGGTGAAACCGGTCAGGCCAGCCTTCGGCTTGGCGCCACGGCCGGTCGCGCCTTCGTCGCGGATTTCGCCACCGGAACCGGTGGATGCGCCCGGGAACGGGGCGATCGCGGTCGGGTGGTTGTGCGTCTCGACTTTCATCAGGATGTGCACCGGTTCCTGTACCGCGCCGTACTGGCGGGTTTCAGGGTCCGGGAAGAAACGACCGGCCACGGAGCCGACGATCACCGAAGCGTTGTCCTTATAAGCCGACAGGACGCCTTCACTGTGCATCACGTAGGTGTTCTTGATCATGCCGAACAGGCTTTTTTCCTGGCTCTGGCCGTCGATGTCCCAACTGGCGTTGAAGATCTTGTGACGGCAGTGCTCGGAGTTCGCCTGGGCGAACATCATCAGTTCGATGTCATGCGGGTTGCGCTTCAAGCCGACGAAGGCGTTGACCAGGTAGTCGATCTCGTCTTCGGCCAGGGCCAGGCCCAGCTCGGTGTTGGCTTTTTCCAGCGCGGCGCGGCCGCCACCCAACACGTCGATGGCGGTCAGGGGTTTCGGTTCGGCGTGGCTGAACAGGCCGGCGGCTTGTTCGAGGTTGCCCAGGACGATCTGGGTCATGCGGTCGTGCAGACCGTCGGCGATCAGCTGGGCTTCAGCGTCGCTGAACTGGCCGGCCACGTAGAACGCGATACCGCGCTCCAGGCGCAGGATTTTCGCCAGGCCACAGTTGCGAGCGATGTCGCTGGCCTTGCTCGACCACGGCGAGATGGTGCCGAAACGCGGCAGTACCAGAAACAGATGACCGGTCGGTTCCTGTACCGGAACGCTTGGACCGTACTTCAGAAGGCGCGCAAGCACCTGCTGTTCGTCGCCGGTCAGGACGCCGGTAACTTCGGCGAAGTGAGCGAATTCAGCATACAGGCCACTGACAGCCGGAACCTTCTGGCTCAGTTGCTCAAGGAGCTTGCTGTGGCGAAAGGCAGAAAGGGCAGGAGCGCCGCGCAGGATCAACATCTTCGGGACAGCCTCGGGAAGGGGTGTGCTTTGAGGCCGTGCATTCTAGCCTAAACAGCCCGCGACATCACCCGAAACGCTACGCACGGTTGCACTCGGGTGTCGATCTGTGTTTCTGCCTCTAAAGTCAGGTTAATTGGGGGTGTGAATACAGCTTATTTTTACTGTAACAAAATGCAGACAAAGCCCATTCCTGCGGGGTTTCGGCCGGTTTTGTGATCTCTAGCAGACTAGCCCCTCACTGTCGAGATATGGCGCCCGTGGTCCTTTGCGTATACTGCGCAGATGTTTTTCCCAACGGCTTTGCGTCCGCGGTACGCCAAATGGCTGATCGCAACCGGACTCTTCCTGATGCTCGGTGGCTGTGTTGATAAACCCAACACGCTCGAGCGCGTAAAGGAGGATGGTGTGCTGCGGGTGGTTACCCGAAACAGCCCTGCCACCTACTTTCAGGATCGCAACGGTGAAACCGGCTTCGAATACGAGCTGGTGAAGCGCTTCGCCGACGATCTGGGGGTCGAGCTCAAGATCGAGACCGCCGACAACCTCGATGACCTGTTCAACCAGGTCGGCAAGCCCAATGGCCCGGTGCTGGCGGCGGCCGGCCTGGTCAGCAGCGAAGAGCGCAAGAAGCAGGTGCGCTTCTCCCACTCCTATCTGGAAGTCACCCCGCAGATCATCTACCGCAACGGCCAGTCCCGGCCGACCGATGCGAAGGATCTGGTGGGCAAGAAGATCATGGTGCTCAAGGGCAGCACCCACGCCGAACAACTCGCGCAGCTGAAACAGAAATTTCCCGGCATCGAATACGAAGAATCTGACGCGGTCGAGGTCGTCGATCTCCTGCGCATGGTCGACGAAGGTCAGATCGACCTGACACTGGTCGACTCCAACGAAGTGGCGATGAACCAGGTGTATTTCACCAACATCCGGGTCGCCTTCGACCTCGGTGACGCCAGCAACCAGAGCTGGGCCGTCGCCCCGGGCGACGACAACAGCCTGCTCAACGAAATCAACGACTACCTCGACAAGGTCAAGAAGAACGGCACCCTGCAACGCCTCAAGGACCGCTACTACGGGCATGTCGACGTCCTCGGCTACATGGGCGCCACCACGTTTGCCCAACACTTGCAGCAACGCCTGCCCAAGTACGAACAGCACTTCAAGTCGTACGCCAAGAAAGAGAAAGTCGACTGGCGCCTGCTCGCGGCCATCGGGTACCAGGAGTCGTTGTGGCAACCGGCGGTCACATCCAAGACCGGCGTGCGCGGCCTGATGATGCTGACCCAGAACACCGCACAGGCCATGGGCGTGTCCAACCGACTGGACCCCAAGCAGAGCATCATGGGTGGCGCCAAGTACCTGGCCTACATGAAAGACCAACTCGACGATTCGATTCAGGAGCCGGACCGGACCTGGTTTGCCCTGGCAGCCTACAACGTCGGCAGCGGCCACCTCGACGACGCCCGCAAACTGGCGGCCAAGGAAGGGTTGAACCCGGACAAATGGCTGGACGTGAAGAAGATCCTGCCGCGCCTGTCGGAAAAGAAGTGGTACAGCAAAACCCGTTATGGCTACGCCCGTGGCGGCGAACCGGTGCATTTCGTGGCGAACATCCGTCGCTACTACGACATCCTGACCTGGGTTACGCAGCCGCAACTTGAGGGCGATCAGGTCGCCGAGGGCAAACTGCTTGTTCCGGGGATCGACAAGACCAAGCCGGCGCAGGAGCCTGCCCCGCTTTAAAAACCACCACCAAACCACTGTAGGAGCGAGCCTGCTCGCGATGAGGCCCTTTCAGTCACATCAACTGTGTCTGTCAGACCGCTATCGCGAGCAGGCTCGCTCCTACAGTGGGATTTGTATTGTGTTTCAGGCCTTGGCAGCAGCCGCCAGAATCAGCGCCTTCATCTCCGAAACAGCCGACTTGAAGCCAACGAACAGCGCATGGGCCACCAGCGCATGGCCGATGTTCAGCTCGTTGATGCCCTTGATCGCCGCCACGGCTTCAACGTTGTGATAGTGCAGGCCATGGCCGGCATTGACGATCAGGCCCTGGGCCAAACCAAACGCCACGCCATCGGCCACACGCTTGAGTTCTTCGGCGACTTCGGTCGGCGTCTCGGCATCGGCATAACGCCCGGTGTGCAGTTCGATGGCCGGTGCGCCGACACGGCGGGAGGCTTCGATCTGGCGCTCATCGGCATCGATGAACAACGACACTTCGGAGCCGATCTTCGACAGACGCTCGACCGCGGCCTTGATCCGCGCTTCCTGCCCCGCCACATCCAGGCCGCCTTCGGTGGTCAGTTCCTGACGGGTTTCCGGCACCAGGCAAATGTGCGCAGGGCGGATGCGTTCGGCGAACTGCATCATTTCTTCGGTGACGCCCATTTCGAAGTTCATGCGGGTTTGCAGCACGTCCTTGAGCAGCAGAACGTCGCGTTCCTGAATGTGCCGACGGTCTTCACGCAGGTGCACGGTGATGCCGTCGGCGCCCGCCTCTTCCGCGTCCAGTGCCGCCTTGACCGGGTCCGGGTAACGGGTGCCCCGGGCCTGACGCAGGGTGGCAACGTGGTCGATGTTCACGCCAAGAAGAATACGGGTGCTGGTGGTCACGGAAGCGCTCCAGAAGAAGAGTAAGTTCGGTGCACAGCATACGGTGTGATCAGGGCTTGCGAAACAGCTCGCGACTGACAAGTGGACGGCCGCCCAGGTGAACGGCCAACGCCTGGCGCATCAAGCGCTTGGCGGCAGACAGAGCGCCGGGGGCGGACCAGTCGGCTTCGGCCATGGCCAACAGCTCGGCGCCATTGAACAGGCCAGGCTGCAGCAGATAGACCCGCTCCAGCCCCGCATCCACTTGCAGACGGTAGAGGCCGTCCGGCGCGATGGGCTGATCATGAATATCAGTCGTCAGGGAAAACCCGTAGCCGAGGTCATCGAGCAAGCGCCACTCGAAGGAGCGCAGCAAGGGCTCCAGTGGTCGGCCCTCGGCCAGCGCCAGCAAGGTGGCGGCGTAATGATCGAACACCGAGGGGAGCGGATCTTCGGCGGGCAACAGGCGAATCAGCAGTTCATTGAGGTAAAGACCGCTGAACAGCGCCTCGCCGTTGAGCCAGGTGGAGATGCCGGCACTTTCCATGCGCCCGACATTCTTCAGCTCGCCCCTGCCCCGGAATTCGACTTCCAATGGCACGAACGGCCGAGCCAGCGTCCCGGCCTTGCCCCGCGCACTGCGCAACACCGCCCGCAGCCGACCTTGCGGCGTGAGGAAGTCCACCAGCGCGCTGTTTTCACGGTAGGCGCGGGAGTGCAGGACGTAGGCGGGTTGGGGGATGGGTTGGGACATGGAAATCGCAGATCTCGATGAAGAAGCAGATATTACTGACAACCCCAAAACCACTGTAGGAGCGAGCCTGCTCGCGATGAGGGACTAACATTCAACACACTCGTTGACTGACAGACCGCTATCGCGAGCAGGCTCGCTCCTACAGTTACATCACTTGGGTCCGGCTTTACAGGTCGCCGTAACCCAACGAACGCAACGCACGCTCGTCATCGGACCAGCCACCCTTAACCTTGACCCACAGGTTGAGCATGATCTTGGAGTCGAACAGCAGCTCCATGTCCTTGCGCGCTTCGGTGCCGATGCGCTTGATGCGCTCGCCCTTGTCGCCAATGATGATTTTCTTCTGGCCATCGCGTTCGACGAGGATCAAGGCATGGATGTGCAAGGTCTTGCCCTGCTGCTTGAACTCTTCGATTTCAACGGTGATCTGGTACGGCAGCTCGGCGCCCATCTGGCGCATGATTTTCTCGCGCACAAGCTCCGCCGCGAGGAAACGGCTGCTGCGGTCGGTGATCTGGTCTTCCGGGAAGAAGTGATCATTTTCCGGCAGGTGCTCGGCAATCACCCGCTCCAGCGCATCGAGGTTATGCCCGTGCTGTGCGGAAATCGGGATGATCTGTGCATTCGGCAACTGCTCCTGCAACCAGGAAAGGTGCGGCATCAGCTCGGCCTTGTCTTCGATGCGGTCGGTCTTGTTCAGCGCCACGATCAGCGGGCCGGTCACGTACTGGACACGCTCGAGAACCATCTGGTCTTCTTCGGTCCACTTGGTGCGGTCGACCACGAAAATCACCACGTCGACGTCTTTCAACGCCGCCGAAGCGGTCTTGTTCATGTAGCGGTTCAGGGCCTTCTCGCCACCCTTGTGCATACCGGGGGTGTCGACGTAGATCGCCTGCACATCGCCCTCGGTCTTGATACCGAGCATGTTGTGACGGGTGGTTTGCGGTTTGCGCGAGGTGATCGCCAGCTTCTGACCCAGGATGTGGTTCAGCAGCGTGGACTTGCCCACGTTCGGACGGCCGACGATGGCAACATAGCCACAGCGAGTTGCGTTTGTATCAGTCATTGCCATTCTCCACACCCAGGGCAATCAGTGCTGCGGCGGCCGCTACCTGTTCGGCAATACGACGACTCACACCCTGACCTCGGCTTTTTTCATTCAGTAAGATGATTTCGCATTCGACGAAGAACGTCCGGCAATGCGGCTCACCCTGGATATCCACCACTTCGTAACGCGGCAGCTCACAACCACGGGACTGCAGGAACTCCTGCAGGCGGGTCTTTGGATCTTTGTTGGTGTCGACCAGCGTCAGGCCTTCGAACTCGCCGGCCAGCCAGGCGAGCACACGCTCGCGGGCCATTTCCATGCCGGCATCGAGGTAGATCGCACCGATCAGCGCTTCGAGGGCATCGGCCAGAATCGACTCGCGACGGAAACCGCCGCTTTTCAGCTCGCCCGAGCCCAGGCGCAGGTATTCGCCCAGATCGAAACCACGGGCCAGTACGGCCAGGGTCTCACCTTTGACCAGACGCGCGCGCAAACGCGACAACTGGCCTTCGCGAGCCAGCGGGAAGCGGTCGAACAACGCCTCGCCGGCGACGAAGTTGAGAATGGCGTCACCGAGGAATTCCAGGCGTTCGTTGTTACGCCCGGCAAAACTACGGTGGGTCAGGGCCAGGACCATCAGTTCCTGATCCTTGAAGGTGTAGCCGAGCTGACGCTCTAGACGGCTTAAGGAGACGCTCACGGTTTACCCACGCTGAGTTCGTGGCTGGATTCCACCGCCATCGCCGTGAGGCGGCGCAGGCTTGGGACAATTAAAGCTGTGTTCAAAAATAACGTCCTGAATATCATTGTTTGCATGCCTCTGGCGCCCATTGTGCCGGTTCCAGAAATGCATTCGGCGCTGTGTTCACAGCGCCGTGTCTGATTACTTGATCAGGCCAACCCGCGAGAAATTCGGCAGGTGGCTGAGTTTGGGTTCCGGCCAGCTCATCCAGACCGCAAAGGCCTTGCCGACGATATTCTTGTCGGGAACCATGCCCAGCAGATCCTTGGGAATGTTCGGGTCATCCCAGTAGCGACTGTCGTTCGAGTTGTCGCGGTTGTCGCCCATCATGAAGTAGTGCCCGGCCGGCACGGTCCAAGAATGGTCCGGCATGGCGCGGTAGCGGCTCATTTCCTTGCGGATCATGTGCTCGGCCGCGCCGAGTTTTTCCTTGTAGAGCTCAGCGCTGCCCAGCGTGCCCGGCTCGGCGCCGACCAGTTGCTCGGCAATCGATTGACCGTTGACGAACAGGCGCTTGTCGGCGGTGTAGCGAACCGTGTCGCCCGGCAAACCAACCACACGCTTGATGTAGTTGACGTTCGGGTCGCTCGGGTAGCGGAACACCATCACATCGCCGCGCTGCGGATCACCGACTTCGATGACTTTCTTGTCGATCACCGGCAAGCGGATCCCGTAGGAAAACTTGCTCACCAGGATGAAGTCGCCGACATCCAGGGTTGGCTTCATCGAACCGGAAGGAATCTGGAACGGTTCCACCAGGAACGAACGCAGCACCAGCACGATGAACAACACCGGGAAGAACGACTTGCCGTATTCAACCAGCAGCGGCTCCTTGTTCAGTTTCTCGACCACGACCATGTCAGGCTGGCTGACGCTGCCCTGATAGGAAGCGATGGCGGCACGCCGGCGCGGGGCCAGGATCAACAGATCGAGCAACGCCAACAGGCCGCAGACGAACACGGCGATGACCAGCAACAGCGGGAAATTTAGTGACATAGGACCTAACTATCCAACCTGAGCACTGCAAGGAAGGCTTCCTGTGGAATTTCCACGTTGCCGACCTGCTTCATGCGTTTCTTACCGGCCTTTTGCTTTTCCAGCAGTTTCTTCTTACGGCTGACGTCACCACCGTAGCATTTGGCCAATACGTTCTTTCTGAGCGCCTTGACGGTTGTCCGCGCCACAATCTGCCCGCCAATGGCGGCCTGGATTGCCACGTCGAACATCTGCCGCGGAATCAGTTCTTTCATCTTCTCGGTCAGCTGGCGACCTTTGTAGTGCGAGTTGTCACGGTGCACGATCAGCGCCAGGGCATCGACCTTGTCACCGTTGATCAGCACGTCCAGTTTCACCAGACTAGCCGATTGATAACGATCGAAATGGTAGTCCAGCGAAGCATAGCCGCGGCTGGTGGATTTCAGGCGGTCGAAGAAGTCCAGCACCACTTCGTTCATCGGCAGGTCGTAGGTCACTTGTACCTGCGAACCGAGGAACAGCATGTCGACCTGTACACCACGTTTTTCGATGCACAGGGTAATGACGTTGCCCAGGTGTTCTTGCGGCACAAGAATGTTGGCGCGCACGATCGGCTCGCGCATGTCTTCGATGGCCGACAGGTCTGGCAGCTTGGACGGGTTATCGACGTAGATCGTTTCGCCGGTCTTGAGCAGCAGCTCGAAGATTACCGTCGGCGCCGTGGTGATCAGGTCCAGGTTGTACTCGCGCTCCAGGCGCTCCTGGATGATTTCCATGTGCAGCATGCCGAGGAAGCCGCAACGGAAGCCAAAGCCCAGTGCATCGGAGCTTTCCGGCGTGTATTGCAGCGACGAGTCGTTCAGGGTGAGCTTTTGCAGCGCCTCGCGGAAGTCTTCGAAGTCGTCGGAGCTGACCGGAAACAGACCGGCGTAAACCTGCGGCTGAATACGTTTGAAGCCTGGCAGTACATCAACGTCCGGCGTCGAGCTCAAGGTCAGGGTGTCGCCCACTGGCGCACCGTGAATGTCCTTGATGCTGGCGATGATGAAGCCCACTTCACCGGCCTTGAGGTCAGCGGTAGGGGTGTGCTTCGGGTTGAATACACCGACGCTGTCTACCAGGTGGATCTTGCCTGTGGACTTGACCAGGATCTTGTCGCCCTTCTTCACACGACCGTGGCGCACGCGTACCAGGGAAACAACGCCCAGGTAGTTGTCGAACCAGGAGTCGATGATCAACGCTTGCAGCGGATCTTCGTAGTTGCCGGTTGGTGCAGGAATGGTGGCGACCAGGCGCTCGAGCACTTCGTCGACGCCCAGACCGGTCTTGGCAGAGCAAGTGACCGCGTCGGTGGCATCGATACCGATGATTTTTTCGATTTCTTCCCTGACGCGGTCCGGATCGGCCTGTGGCAGGTCGATCTTGTTCAGCACCGGCATCACTTCCAGGCCCTGCTCGATCGCGGTGTAGCAGTTGGCAACCGACTGCGCTTCCACGCCCTGACCGGCATCGACCACCAGCAGCGCGCCTTCACAGGCGGCCAGCGAACGGCTCACCTCATAGGTGAAGTCAACGTGGCCGGGGGTATCAATGAAATTCAGCTGGTAGTTGATACCGTCGCGAGCCTTGTAATACAGGGTGACGCTGTGCGCTTTGATGGTGATCCCGCGTTCACGCTCAAGGTCCATGGAGTCCAGGACCTGGGCTTCCATTTCGCGCTCGGCGAGGCCGCCACACATCTGAATGAAGCGATCGGCCAGCGTCGACTTGCCATGGTCAATGTGGGCGATGATGGAGAAATTGCGGATATGACTCAAATCACTCACGGATCAACACTCAAAAAGGCTGCAGGCATAGCCCGCCGAAAAATAGCCGGGAATTGTACCTGATCCACGGCGCAAGCGTCACGTTCGCAGGTCAGACGGTGCCTACAAAAACGCCCCGGTCTTGCGACAGGGGCGTTTTTTAACGTCAAAGCGGTCGGAAAATACCCGCCATCAGCCTGCTCGACGCAAGAGCCAGAGCCCCGCCACCGCACAAATACCCGCCGGCACCAGCACCGAAAGCAACGGCGGGAAGCCGAATACCTGGCTCGAAGGCCCCAGCAGATCCTGAACGATGCGGAAGGTGAAGCCCACCAGAACGCCGGTGAACACCCGTTGCCCCAGGGTCACCGAACGCAGCGGACCAAAGATGAAGGAAATCGCCATCAACACCAGAGCGGCAGTCACCACCGGCTGCAACACCTTGACCCAAAATGCCAGCCAGTAGCGGCCATTGTTCAGCCCCTGGTCCGCCAGATAGTGGATGTAACTCCACAGACCGCTGATCGACAGCGACTCGGGCACCATGACCACGGTATTCAGCAACTGCGGGCTCAACGCAATGTTCCAGCGCTCTTCCGGGGTGGAAACCACTTCGGTGCTGCGCTCGTGGAACAGCGTGGTCGTGACGTCCGACAACACCCATTGCTCGTTTTCGAAGTCGGCACGCTTGGCGAAGCTCGCCGACAGCATGTGCCGTTCGTTGTCGAAGCGATAACGGGTCACGCCATACAGGATGCCGTCGGGTTGTACCGAGTTGACGTGAATGAACTCATCGCCCTGGCGGTGCCACAAGCCGTGCTTGGCGCTTTGTGCATCACCGCTGCCCTGGGCCAGCGAGCGATTGGCCTGCGCCGTGGTTTCAGCGGGCGGAGCGACGTACTCGCCGACCAGTACACCGGCCAGCATCAATACCAGCATCGGTTTCATGACCGCCCAGACGATCCGGCCGATCGACACACCGGCGGCGCGCATGATGGTCAGCTCACTGTTGCTGGCCAGGCTGCCCAGACCGATCAGGCAGCCGATCAGCGCAGCCATCGGTAGCAGTTCGTACATCCGGCGCGGGGCGGTCAACAATACATAACTCAGCGCATCGACCAGAGTGTAGGTATCGCTGACTTCACCCATCTCGTCGATGAAGGCAAACAGGGTCGCCAGGCCAAGAATGATCCCGAGCACTGCCAGGATCGCCATGAACACACTGCTACCAATGTAGCGATCCAGCTTAACCACGGGCCACCTCCAGCGCGCTGCGGCGACTCGCCCTCTTCAAGCGCAAGGGCTCCCAATAGAGCAAGCCCAGGCCGATGGACAGGAAAATCCCGTGCACCCACCACAAGCCAAACACCGCGGGGATCTTGCCTTTGTCGAGGGCACCGCGGGCGGCAATCAGAATGGTCAGGTAAGCCATATAAAGAAGAATCGCCGGCAGTAATTTGAGGAATCGGCCCTGACGCGGGTTGACCCGCGACAGCGGCACCGCCATCAAGGTCACGATGAACACCAGCAATGGCAGAGACATACGCCATTGCAGCTCGGCGCGCAGGCGAATGTCGTCACTGCCGATCAATGTACGGGTCGGCATCGCGTCACGGTCGGTGACTTCGTCGCTGACTTCCGGTTTTGGCAGCAATACGCCGTACTCGTCGTACTTGATCGCCCGGTAGTCGGCCTGCCCCGGGCTACCGTCATAGCGATAGCCGTTATCAAGGATCAGGTAGCGGTTGCCGTCCGGACGAATTTCCTGGCGCCCCTTTTCCGCCACCAGCACGGAAATCCCGCGATCCTTGTTATTGGAACTGATGTTTTTCTGCGAGATGAACACACCGGCCAGATTGACGCGGTCATCGGACATGCTCTCGGTATAGGTGACCCGGGTGCCGTCACGCAAAGCCTGGAAGCGCCCTGGCTCCAGGGTATCGAATTCGGTCAGGGCATCCTGTTTGTTCAGCAGCAGCTGAAACTGATTGGCCCCCTGTGGCGCCAGGCTCAGGCTCAGCCACGCCACGATGAGCGCAACGAGGGTGGCCGGAAACAGCGTCATGCAAACCAGCCGCTGCTGGCTCATGCCAGTGGCCGAGAGCACGGTCATTTCGCTTTCGAGGTACAGGCGCCCGTAGGACAACAGGATCCCGAGAAACAGCCCCAGTGGCAGAATCAGCTGGAGGAAACCCGGCAGGCGATAGCCCATGATCAGGAACAACGAACCCGGATCCAGCAGGCCCGAAGCCGCCTGGGCGAGGTATTTGATGAAGCGACCGCTCATGATGATGACCAGCAGCACGGCACTGACGGCGCTCAAGGTCAACAGGACTTCGCGGGATAGATAACGGAAGACGATCAAACCAGACACTCCAGGGTTGTCAGGCTAAGGCGGCCAAACAAGCAAACGTATCGGACAGCCCGCAAGGCAGAGCCGCCGAAAAAAGATGGCGCATTATCCTGTGATTGGGTGCGCCTGTCACTGCGCAAGCTCAAGCAGCCTGTCAAAGCATTGAAGATCGTACAACCGAGGGTTGTCAGCCGCCGGTAGCGAGGTTCAAACTGCGGCCTTTGTCGCCGGTCGATCCTGGCGCCTTTCTGTTTATAAGCAATCGACGCACATAAGGTGTCGGGCGCATGCGTGATAACCATCAATTCAGGGACCCGGACATGGAACTGGTTGTAAAAAGCGTCAACCCCGAAACGTTGAAAACCGCCACTCTCGTGGTCTCCGTTGGCGAAGGCCGCAAGCTCGGCGCTGTTGCCAAACAACTCGACGAACTGAGCGGCGGCGCGATCAGCGCAGTGCTCAAGCGCGGCGACCTGGCCGGCAAGGTCGGCCAGAGCCTGCTACTGCAGAGCCTGCCGAACCTCAAGGCCGAGCGCGTGCTGCTGGTGGGTGTGGGCAAGGACGACGAGCTGGGTGACCGCCCGTTCCGCAAGATCATCGCTGGCATCCTCAATACCCTCAAAGGCCTGGGTGGCAGCGATGCGGTGCTGGCCCTCGACGAAATCGTGGTCAAAGGCCGCGACAGCTACGGCAAGACCCGCCTGCTGGCTGAAACCCTGGTGGACGGCGAGTACAGCTTCGACCAGTTCAAGAGCCAGAAAGCCGAACCCCGCGCCCTGAAGAAAATCACCCTGCTGACCATCAAGGCTGCCCAGGCTGAAGTGCAACGCGCCGTGACCCACGCCACCGCCATCGCCAACGGCATGGCTTTCACCCGCAACCTGGGTAACCTGCCGCCGAACATCTGCCACCCGACCTTCCTCGGTGAGCAGGCGAAAGACCTGGGCAAGGAATTCAAGGACCTCAAAGTCGAAGTCCTCGACGAGAAGAAGATCAAGGCCCTGGGCATGGGCTCGTTCTACGCCGTCGGCCAGGGCAGCGCCCAGCCTCCGCGCCTGATCGTCATGCAATACAACGGCGGCAAGAAATCCGAGAAGCCGTACGCGCTGGTCGGCAAAGGCATCACCTTCGACACCGGCGGCATCAGCCTCAAGCCGGGCGCAGGCATGGATGAAATGAAGTACGACATGGGCGGCGCCGCCAGCGTGTTCGGCACCCTGCGTGCCGTGCTCGAGCTGAAGCTGCCGATCAACCTGGTGTGCATCCTGGCCTGCGCCGAGAACATGCCGAGCGGTAACGCTTCGCGCCCGGGCGACATCGTCACCACCATGAGCGGCCAGACCGTGGAAATCCTCAACACCGACGCCGAAGGCCGTCTGGTGCTGTGCGACGCCCTGACCTACTCCGAGCGCTTCAAGCCGCAAGCGGTCATCGACATCGCGACCCTGACCGGCGCCTGCGTGGTTGCCCTGGGTTCCCACACCTCGGGCCTGCTGGGCAACAACGACGAACTGATCGGTCAACTGCTGAGCGCCGGCAAGGCTGCCGACGACCGCGCCTGGCAACTGCCGCTGTTCGATGAGTACCAGGAACAGCTGGACAGCCCGTTCGCCGACATCGCCAACATTGGCGGCCCGAAAGCCGGCACCATCACTGCGGCCTGCTTCCTGTCGCGCTTCACCAAGAACCTGAACTGGGCGCATCTGGACATCGCCGGCACCGCCTGGACCAGTGGCGGCAAGGACAAGGGCGCCACTGGCCGTCCGGTTCCCCTGCTGACCCAATACCTGCTGGACCGCGCCAAAGCCTGAAACCGTTGATGGGCGGCGGCGTCACTTTCCGGTGATGCCGCTTGCCGCTCTGGAACCGCAATGACCAAAGTCGACTTCTATATCCTGCCCAGCGCCGATCCTTCAGCACGCCTGGACTTTGCCTGCAAGCTCACCGAGAAAGCCTGGCGCATGGGACACCGCATCTACCTGCATTGCAGCGACGCGGCCCAGCGTGACGATCTCGATGCACGGCTGTGGGCGTTCAAGGGCGAAAGCTTCGTGCCCCACGGCCCCGCCGACAGCGAACCTGAGGGTTTGATTGTTTTGGGGTTGGGCGATGACTGCGGTCAGCATCAGGATTTGCTGGTCAATCTCGACCTGAAAGTCCCGGCCTTCGCCAACAGGTTCGCCCGAGTGGCGGAAGTGGTGGTGGAGGATCCGACGATCAGAGCGGCCGCGCGGGAGAGTTTCCGTTTCTACCGCGAACAGGGCTATCCTCTGCAAGATCACCGTTTACAGCGACTCTGAGCCTGCCAATGGACACTCCAAAACCGCTGCAACAGTCCGCGCACCTGCTGGACGACCTTGAGTCGATCCGCCAATTGCTCGGCGATGACAACCTGCAACCGCCCCTGCTGACCGACACGGTCGAGGAAGGTGACCAGGAACAGATTCCCATGTTGTTCGACGCCGTGAGCGAACCTTCGCCAGCCGTCGTACCGACAACCCCTGGCCCCATCGTTGAACCCGTCACCACGACGACGCCGGCGCCTGCCGCCAGCAAAAACCCGGATGACTTGCTGCACCTGGACAGCGAATTGCGCGCCGCCGCGCAGTTGATCATGCAAGACGTGATCGACGATTTCGCCCCGCACATCGAGACCGAAATCAAACGTCGCCTCAGTGCGCGATTGGAGCGGTTGTTGAGCCAGTACAACGACTGAACAGCTTGCGGTGAAGGCTCTACTATGGGAGCGAGCTTGCTCGCGATGGCGATCTGTCTGGCACATCAATGCTGAATTTGCTGGCCCCATCGCGAACAAGCTCGCTCCCACATAAATCACCCTCAATGGATTTATGCGCAGTCATGGAGATTGCCGGGCAAATGCCTTTAAACTGCGCCCCATGATTAAAGATCCCTTTGCAAGACTCGGCCTGGACCGCGAAGTACTGACCGTCAGCCAGCTCAACGGCCGCGCGCGGGTTTTGCTCGAAGACGTGTTCAGCAACATCTGGGTCGAAGGCGAAATCTCCAACCTCGCCCGCCCGGCGTCCGGCCACGTGTATTTCACCCTCAAGGACAGCGGCGCCCAGGTGCGTTGCGCGTTGTTCCGGCAGAACGCGGCACGGGTTCGCCAGGCCTTGAAGGACGGCCTGGCGGTCAAGGTTCGTGGCAAGGTCTCGCTGTTCGAGGGGCGCGGTGATTATCAGCTGATCCTCGACACCGTGGAACCGGCCGGCGACGGCGCCTTGCGCCTGGCCTTCGATGCGCTCAAGGAAAAGCTCAGCGCCGAAGGGCTGTTCAGTGCCGAGCGCAAGGTGCCGCTGCCGGCGCATCCGCAACGCATCGGCATCATCAGTTCGCCCACCGGCGCGGTGATCCGCGACATCATCAGCGTGTTCCTCCGTCGCGCACCGCAAATACAACTGACGCTGATCCCTACGGCCGTGCAAGGCCGCGAAGCCACGGCGCAGATTGTCCGCGCCCTGAAACTGGCGGACGCCCGCGGTTTCGACGCACTGATCCTGGCCCGGGGCGGCGGTTCGCTGGAGGACCTCTGGTGCTTCAACGAAGAAGCCGTGGCCCGCGCCGTAGACGCTTGCGTGACGCCGATTGTCAGCGCGGTCGGCCATGAAACCGACGTGTCGATCAGCGACTTCGTGGCCGACGTGCGCGCGCCCACCCCTTCCGCTGCCGCCGAACTGCTGGCACCGGACTCCAGCGATCTGGTGCGTCGGGTCGAAAGCCTGCACCGACGATTGGTGATGCGCATGCGCGATCGCCTGATGCGTGATCGGCTACGCCTGGAAGGTATCTCGCGCCGACTGCGTCATCCCGGCGAGCGCCTGCGTCAGCAAGCGCAACGCCTGGATGACCTGGACATGCGCATGCGCCGCGCATTCGAGCGCAGCCTCAACACCCGCCGCGAACGCTTGATCCGCCTGGAAACCCGTCTGGCCGCACAACATCCGGGCCGGCAACTGGCAATGCTGCGCCAGCGCCTCGACAGCCTGGCCGAACGCCTGCCGCGCGCGATCCGCGAAGGGCTGAAGAACCGTCGCCTGCAGTTACACAGCCAGATGCAGACGCTGCATGTGGTCAGCCCCTTGGCGACCCTCGGCCGTGGCTACAGCATCTTGCTGGACGAGCGCGGCAACGCGATCCGCAGCGCCGCGCAAACCCATAACGGCCAGCGCCTGAAGGCCAAACTGGGCGAAGGCGAACTGCAGGTGCGGGTCGAGGACAATCACCTGACCCCTGTCACCCTTTCTTTACTGGATTGATCCATGCCGCGTTTCTTAGCTCCGCTACTGTTGCTGCTCCTGACCTTCAACGTCCAAGCCGACAGCTACATCACCCGCCTGTTGAACAAGCCGGTGCCGGGCGGTGTTGCGGTGGTGGACCTGGGCACGTCCGCCCAGGCGCCAAAAGCCATTTATCAAGGCAAACCGGTGCTGGTGGTCAAGGAGCAGAACAACTGGCTGGCCATTGTCGGCCTACCGCTGACGGTCAAGCCAGGGGCTCAATCGGTCAGCAGCGGCGGTCGTAATCTGAGTTTTACGGTTGGCAACAAGACATACCCGGAACAGCGCATCACCCTGAAGAACACCCAACAGGTCAATCCGGACCCGGAAAACCTCAAGCGCATCGAACGTGAACTGGCCGAGCAGATTACTGCTTACCGCACGTTCAGCCCGAACACCCCGAGCAACCTGCTGCTGGACAAACCGGTGAACGGGCCGCTGTCGAGCAAGTTCGGTGTGCGCCGCTTTTTCAACGGTGAAGAGCGCAACCCCCACGCTGGCCTGGACTTCGCCGTTCCGGCCGGCACACCAATCAAGAGCCCGGCCGCCGGCAAGGTGATCCTGATCGGCAACTACTTCTTCAATGGCAACACGGTGTTCGTCGACCACGGCCAGGGTTTTATCAGCATGTTCTGCCACATGTCGAAAATCGACGTGAAGGTGGGGCAGCCACTGACCCGTGGTGACGTGGTCGGAAAAGTCGGTGCGACCGGCCGCGCGACCGGGCCGCACATGCACTGGAACATCAGCCTGAACGATGCGCGGGTCGATCCGGCTATTTTCATTGGTGCGTTTCAGCCCTGAGCCCTGAATAAGGCCTCTGGCCTCATCGCGATCAGGCTCGCTCCCACAGGGATTGCGCTGTACCTGTGGGAGCGAGCTTGTTCGCGATGGCAATTTCATTGGCACCGAAAGTCCTCCAGCCTCGCCCCACACCAATTGCGCACCACTCAAACCTCGCGCAAACAACAAAACAATCACTGCCAATCACAGCAATAAAATCTCGATAAATACCCGCTCACGAGTATTCCTCTCAATTTTTTTCGACTGCTTGCCAACCTTCCCCCCCAAGGTTAGGGTTGAAGGCATGAAAACCTCTCACACCCTCATTCAGCTCCGCCAGCACCGCAGCCTGTGCCTCGTCAGTGCACGACTGCCGGGCTGAATCGTGGTGTCTCGTCCCAAGCCGTACTCCAAGAACTTTTGATCCACCGGCAGGCCGCCTTTTTTCGGCCAACACAATAAGGATTTCCTGATGAGCATGCTCAAAGACCCGTCTTCGAAATACCGCGCGTTCCCGACCATCGACATTCCGGACCGCACCTGGCCGTCGAAAACCATCACCGCCGCGCCGATCTGGTGCAGTTCCGACCTGCGCGACGGTAACCAGTCGCTGATCGAGCCGATGGACGCCGTCAAGAAGCTGCGCTTCTGGAAAACCCTGGTGCAGGTCGGCGTGAAGGAAATCGAAGCGTCGTTCCCGGCCGCCTCGCAAACCGACTTCGACTTCGTCCGCACCCTGATCGAAGGCAACCACATCCCGGACGACACCACCATCCAGGTGCTGACCCAGGGCCGTGAAGACCTGATCGAGCGCACCTTCGAGTCCCTGCGCGGCGCGAAGAAAGCTATCGTTCACCTGTACAACGCGACCTCCCCTTCCTTCCGCCGCATTGTCTTCAACCAGGACAAGGACGGGGTCAAGGCCATCGCCGTGAACGCCGCCAAGCTGTTCGTCAAATACGCGGCCATGCAGCCGGACACCGAGTGGACCTTCGAATATTCGCCGGAAACCTTCAGCGCCACCGAAATGGAGTTCGCCAAGGAAGTCTGCGACGCGGTGATCGAAGTCTGGAACCCGACGCCCGAGCACAAAATGATCCTCAACCTGCCGGCCACGGTGGAATGCGCGACGCCGAACATCTATGCCGACCAGATCGAATGGTTCGGCCGTCACATCAACCGTCGTGACAGCGTGATCATCAGCCTGCACACCCACAACGACCGTGGCACCGGCGTTGCCGCCACCGAGCTGGGCCTGATGGCCGGCGCCGACCGTGTCGAAGGCTGCCTGTTCGGCAACGGCGAGCGTACCGGTAACGTTGACCTTGTGACCGTGGCCCTCAACATGTACACACAGGGTCTCGACCCTCAACTGGATTTCTCCGACATCGATGGCGTGCGCAAAGTCGTCGAAGAGTGCAACCAGATCCAGGTACACCCACGTCACCCGTACGTCGGCGACCTGGTGCACACCGCGTTCTCCGGCTCGCACCAGGATGCAATCCGCAAGGGCTTTACCCAGCAGAAATCCGATGCTTTGTGGGAAGTCCCATACTTGCCGATCGACCCGGCCGACATCGGCCGCAGCTATGAGGCGGTCATCCGCGTCAACAGCCAGTCGGGCAAGGGCGGCATCGCCTACCTCCTGGAACAGGAATACGGCATCAGCCTGCCGCGTCGCATGCAGATCGAGTTCAGCCAGGTCGTACAGCGTGAAACCGACCGTCTCGGCCTTGAAATGACCGCCCAGCAGATCCACGCATTGCTGCACAGCGAGTACTTGCAGGCCAACACCCCGTACGCGCTGGTCAGCCATCGCCTGCAAGAAGAAAACGGTCATAGCGCCGTTGAAGTGGAAGTGGCCAGCCAAGGCCAGGGCGAAACCAACCTGCACTGGCGCGGCAAGGGCAACGGCGCCCTGGAAGCACTGGTGGCCGGCCTGCCGGTACCGGTGGAAATCATGGACTACAACGAGCACGCCATCGGCGCGGGCACCAATGCCAAGGCTGCGGCCTACATTGAACTGCGTGTGAACGGCGAACGTGCGGTGCATGGCGTCGGCATCGACGAAAACATCACCACCGCCAGCTTCAAGGCCCTGTTCAGCGCACTGAACCGCTCGCTGAGCCAGCCGGAAGCGAAAGCGGCGTAACCATCGCTGAAATACAAAAGGCCCCGGGGTGTGAACCTCGGGGCCTTTTTTGTTTGTGCGGTTTTAAGATCAAAAGATCGCAGCCTTCGGCAGCTCCTACATTGGAATGCTATCCCCTGTAGGAGCTGCCGAAGGCTGCGATCTTTTTGGACTCACCGAAATATCAGGTGAACTCGAAGGTATCCGCATCCAGATTCGCCGGAAACCGCGTGCGATACGCCGCCAGCTCTGCCGCATCCAGCACCACCTTGAACACCCCGTCAGCCTCCCCCGCACTGAGCAGCGTCTCGCCCTGGAAATCCAGGACCTGACTGTCGCCGGTATAGGCAAAGCCCTTGCCATCAGTCCCGATGCGGTTCACCGCTGCCACATAGCACAGGTTCTCGATCGCCCGCGCCGGCAGCAAGCGGTTCCAGTGCTGGCGTCGCGCACCCGGCCAGTTGGCGGTGTACAGCAGCAGATCGGTGTCCTGGGCGTCACGGCTCCACACCGGGAAGCGCAGGTCGTAGCAGATCAACGGTCGCACTCGCCAGCCCTTGAGCTCGAACTGCACCTGACGCTCGCCCGGAGTGTAGTGGTTGTGCTCACCGGCCATGCGGAACAGGTGACGCTTGTCGTAATGCAGCACTTCGCCATCCGGGCGTGCCCACAGCAGGCGATTGCGATGACTGCCGTCGGCGGCCTGGACGATTACGCTGCCGGTGATCACCGCATCCAGCTTCGCCGCCTGAACCCGCAGCCATTTGCTGGTGGGACCGTTTTCCGCTTCGGCGAGGGTCTCGGACTCCATGGAGAAACCGGTAGTGAACATCTCCGGCAGAATGATCAGGTCGGCGCCGCGAGCCTGTTCCAGCAAGGGCTCGAAATGCTCCAGATTGGCCTGGCGGTCGTGCCAGGCCAGGGACGTCTGGATCAGCGCAACGGTCAGCTTCGGCAATGCACTCAGATCACGCATAGTTTTTCCGCTGCCTCACGCAGGGTCTCCTCGCGTTTGGCAAAGCACAGCCGCACCAGGCGCTGGCCTTCTGGCGGCGTCTGGTAGAACACCGAGATCGGGATACTGGCCACGCCATGCTCGCGCGTCATCCACAGGGCCATCTCGACGTCATTGAGGTCCGGGCGGATCTGCGAGTAATCGACCAACTGGAAATAGGTGCCGGTCACCCGGGTGAAACTGAAACGCGACGGCGCCAGCAGATCGCAGAACAGATCGCGCTTGGCCTGATAGAAACCCGGCAGCTCTTCGACGTGCTCAGGATGCTCGGCCATAAAATCGGCCAAGGCATATTGCAGCGGCGTCACACCACAGAAATTGACGTACTGGTGCACCTTGCGCAATTCCGCCGTCAGGGCCGGTGGTGCGACCACGTAGCCGGTTTTCCAGCCTGTGACGTGGTAGGTCTTGCCGAACGAGCTGACCACGAATGCACGCTGATACAGTTCCTCATGGGCCAGCACGCTAACGTGGGGCACACCGTCAAACACCAGGTGCTCGTAGACTTCGTCGCTGATCACATAAATGTCGCGATCGCGGATCAAGGCTGCCAACTGGTCGAGTTCGGCACGGCTGATCAACGCACCACTGGGGTTGTGCGGGGTGTTGAGAATGATCATCCGCGTGCGCGGGCTGAGTGCCTGGGCAAGCTTCTCGAAGTCGATACTGAAGTCGTTCAGTCCCAGTTGCACATGCACGCAACGACCGCCGGCCAACTCTACCGAAGGCTCGTAGCTGTCGTATGCCGGGTCAAACACAATGACTTCGTCACCGCTGTGGATAACCGCCTGAATGGCACAGAAAATCGCCTCGGTCGCGCCGGGGGTGACCGTCACTTCAGTATCCACATCCACCTGCGCGCCATAACTGCGGGCGATCTTCGCCGCGATCTGCTGACGCAACACCGGCAGCCCGGTCATTGGCGAATATTGATTATGGCCGCTGGCGATATGCCGGCCGACCGCATCGCACAAGGCCTGCGGGGCCGCGAAATCGGGAAAGCCCTGGGACAGATTTAGCGCGCCGGTCTGTGCCGCGAGCTGAGACATCTGAGTGAAGATAGTGATGCCGACATTCGGCAGCTTGCTGGTGATCATCGGTGGTTCCCTGCTCTACACCCGGCTCTACGGCGGCGCGGGGGAGTCCGAGGATAGCCCAAACGGCAGGCATGAAAAAGGGCGCCATTGGCGCCCTTTCCATCCCACGGGAAAAACCCCAATCAGCGCTTGTCGCGACGCTTCTTGTCGGCCTTCTTGTGGTGCGTCATCAAGCGACGCTTCTTGTTGACCTGACGGTCGGTGAGCGTGTTCTTGTTGCCTTCGTACGGGTTCTCGCCACCCTTGAACTCGATGCGGATCGGCGTACCGACCAGCTTCAGCACTCGGCGATACGTGTTTTCCAGGTAACGTACGTAGGACTTCGGCACCTTCTCGATCTGGTTGCCGTGGATCACGATGATCGGCGGGTTCGCGCCACCGAGGTGGGCATAACGCAGCTTGATCCGGCGGTTGTTGACCATCGGTGGCGCGTGCTCGCCAACCGCATCTTCCAGAATCTGGGTCAGGCGGTTGGTTGGCCAGCGGGTAACCGCAGACTTGAACGAGTTCTGTACGGAAGCGTAGAGGTTGCCCACGCCGGTGCCGTGCAATGCCGAGATAAAGTGGATATCGGCAAACTCGACGAAGAACAGACGACGCTGCAACTCGATCTTGACGAAGTCGCGCTCGCTCGGCGTCATGCCGTCCCACTTGTTGATCGCGATGACCAATGCACGACCGGCCTCAAGGGCAAAGCCCAGCAGGTTGAGGTCGTGGTCCACCACGCCTTCGCGGGCGTCCATCACGAAGATCACCACGTTGGCGTCTTTGATCGCTTGCAGGGTTTTGACCACGGAGAACTTTTCGACTTCTTCGTGGATCTTGCCGCGCTTGCGCACACCGGCGGTGTCGATCAGCGTGTACTTCTCGTCGTTACGCTCGAACGGGATGTAGATGCTGTCGCGGGTGGTGCCGGGTTGGTCGTAGACGATTACCCGGTCTTCCCCGAGCATGCGGTTGACCAGGGTCGACTTGCCGACGTTCGGACGGCCGATGATCGCGATCTTGATCCCGTCTTTTTCGCTTGGGCCAGGAATGCGCTTGGCTTCCTCGCCTTCGGCGACGTCTTCTTCCTCGCCTTCTTCCAGCTCGTCGTCGTCTTTCGGGAAGTCACTCAGGGCGATTTCCAGCATCTGGGTGATGCCACGACCGTGAGCACCGGCGATCGGAATCGCATGACCCATGCCCAACGGAGCGAATTCGGCGCGGGCCATTTCAGGGTCGATGTTGTCGACCTTGTTGGCAACCACGTAGGAACGCTTGTTACGTTTGCGCAAATGCTCGGCGATCATCTGGTCGGCGGCGGTGAAGCCGGCCTTGGCATCTACCAGGAACAGAACGACATCTGCTTCTTCGATGGCCAGCAGCGACTGCTCGGCCATCTTTTCGTCCATACCGTGCTCGTCACCGGAGATACCGCCGGTGTCGATCAGAATGTAGGAACGCCCTTGCCACTTGGCCTCACCGTACTGGCGATCACGGGTCAGACCGGACAAGTCGCCGACGATGGCGTCACGAGTCCTGGTCAGGCGGTTGAACAAGGTGGACTTGCCGACGTTCGGTCGGCCCACCAGGGCGATTACGGGAACCATGCGGCTCTCCACTTCGTTATTTCAGAAAATACAAAAGCCGCTGCGAGGCAGCGGCTGGTGCTCGGGGCAACGCTTGAAGCGCTGCAAACCCCGGTAAACCGGGGCCGCTTGGGGGTTAAACCCCAAGCATAGTCGTTACTTGATGGTCAGGGCTTCCAGTTTGCCGCTGTTGCCATACACATAAATCGTGTCACCCACCACCAGCGGACGGGCACGCAGGCCGTCGCTGTCGATGCGCTCGCGGCCGACGAAACGACCGTCCACCTGACTCATCAGGTGCAGGTAACCTTCCAGGTCACCGACTGCAACGTAGCTGGAGAACACTTCCGGAGCCGACAGTTGACGGCGGGCCAGCGAGTCGTTGCTCCACAAGGCTGTGGTGGAACGCTCGTCGACGCCTTCAACGGTGCCCGAAGACAGGCTCACATAAACGGTGCCCAGACCCTGGGCGACACCGGCATAGCTGGAAGCATCACGCTGCCAGAGCTGACGGCCGCTTTGCAGGTCCAGAGCGGCAACGCGCCCCTGATAGCTGGCGACATACAGCGTCTCGCCCGACAGCAGCAAGCCACCGTCGATGTCGACCACGCGCTCCAGCTCCGAACGACCTTGCGGGACCGCTACGCGCTGCTCCCACACCGGTACGCCGTTGGAGATGTCCACGGCAACCACTTTACCGGTCGACAGGCCAGCCACCGCGAGGCGGTTGGTCACGATCGGCGCACTGGTACCCCGCAGGGTCAGTACCGCAGGCGTGCTGTCATAGATCCAGCGACGGTTACCGGTGGAGGCATCCAGGCCGATCAGACGATCGTCCTGGGTCTGAACCACCACAACGTCACCGTTGTTGGCTGGCGGCGCCAGTACTTCGCTGGACACGCGAGCGCGCCACTTTTCTTCACCGTTGATGGCGTCCAGGGCAACGATTTCACCCTTGATCGTACCAATGGTGACCAGACCGTAACCTACGCCAACGGCGCCGGAGACAGGCAGTTCGAGGTCTTTCTTCCATTTGACGTCGCCGGTGTTGCGGTCCATCGCCATCAACACGCCAGTGACGTCGGCGGCATAGATGGTATCGCCATCGATGGCCGGAACCAGCATGTTGTAGGTTTCGCCCTGACCGTCACCGATCGAACGACTCCACTGCTTGTGCAGAACCACTTCTTCCTTGAAGTCGACCAGTTCGGCCGGAGGCAGTTCTTTTTTGCTGTTGCTGCTGCAACCCGCGGCCAGAATGGCCAGGGCCAGCAATGCTGCATGTTTCCAACGAATCACGTCACGCATCCCCTTTGGCCAGGTCGTCCAGCTTGATTTGCAGGCCACCGACCGCCGCTTCATCCGACAGTGCCGCCTTGGCTTTTTGATACGCCGCGCTCGCCTCGTCGGTACGACCCAACTGCACCAGCAGGTCGCCCTTGAGCTCTTCACGAGTGGCCAGGAACGCCTTCTCGGCATCGCCTTCGAGCAACTTCAGTGCTTCATCGGCCTTGTTCTGCGCGCCGAGTACCTGGGCCAGACGCTGACGGGCGATTTCGCCCAGCGCCGGGTTGGCCGGTTTGGCGACAATGGCTTTGAGCTCGGTGGCCGCGTCGTCCAGCTTGCCGCTGTCGACCGCTACCTTGGCCACGAACAGGCTGCCGTACTGCGCGTAGGCGCTGCCGCCGAACTCGCTGTTGAGCTTGCCGGCCAGGTCCGAAACACGGGCCGCATCAGGCTTGCCGTCAGGCGTCAGCGTGGTTTCGAGCAATTGCTGATAGAGAATCGAGGCGCCTTGCGACTGATTGCTCTGATACTTGTGGAACGCTTGCCAGCCGAAAACGATGACCAGCGCCAACAGGCCGCCAGTGACCAGGGGCTTACCGTTGCGTGACCACCATTCCTTCAATTCCATCAAATGTTCGTCTTCGGTACTCGACACCCCAATACTCCTTAATCGCTAATTCGGCTGTTAAGACAGCTTCAACCCTGCACGACGCAGGTGGCCAGGTGTGCAGCAAGCGCATCCCAGGCAATGCTTTGTTGTTCGCCCTGGCCACGCAGGGGTTTGAAACCTACCACTTGCTGGGCCATTTCGTCGTCACCGAGGATCAGCGCGTACAGCGCACCGCTCTTGTCGGCCTTCTTGAACTGGCTTTTGAAACTGCCGGCGCCGGCATTCACTTGCAGGCGCAGGTTGGGCAACTGGTCACGAACGCGCTCCGCCAGGGTCAGGCCGGCCAGTTCGGCGGCTTCACCGAAGGCACAGAGATAGACGTCGACCTGACGGGAGATCTCTTGCGGGATCTGCTCGAGGGTTTCCAGCAGCAGCACCAGACGCTCGATGCCCATGGCGAAACCGACGCCAGCCGTAGGCTTGCCGCCCATCTGCTCCACCAGACCGTCGTAACGACCGCCGGCACACACGGTGCCTTGGGCACCCAGTTTGTCGGTGACCCATTCGAAAACGGTCTTGCTGTAGTAATCCAGCCCGCGCACCAGCTTCGGGTTGATCACGTAAGGAATGCCGGCGGCGTCCAGGCGAGCCTTGAGGCCCTCGAAATGCACACGGGATTCTTCGTCGAGGTAGTCGGCCATTTTCGGTGCATCGACCAGAATCGCCTGTGTCTCGGCGTTCTTGGTGTCCAGGACGCGCAGCGGGTTGGTCTTCAGGCGACGCTGGCTGTCTTCGTCCAGTTTGTCCAGGTGACCGGACAGGAACTCGACCAGCGCTTCACGGTAGCGGCCACGGGATTCGCTGGTGCCCAGGCTGTTGAGCTCGAGCTTGACCGCATCGCGGATGCCCAGTTCGCCCCACAGACGCCAGGTCAGCACGATCAGCTCGGCGTCGATGTCCGGACCGTCGAGGTTGAACACTTCGACGCCGATCTGGTGGAACTGGCGATAACGGCCTTTCTGCGGACGCTCGTGGCGGAACATCGGGCCGATGTACCAGAGTTTCTGAACCTGGCCGCCGCCGGTGATGCCGTGCTCGAGCACTGCGCGCACACAGGCCGCCGTGCCTTCAGGGCGCAGGGTCAGGGAGTCGCCGTTGCGGTCGTCGAAGGTGTACATCTCTTTTTCGACGATGTCGGTCACTTCACCGATGGAACGCTTGAACAGTTCGGTGAACTCGACGATCGGCATGCGGATCTGCTTGTAACCGTAGTTATCCAGCAGACGCGAAACGGTGCCTTCGAAATGACGCCACAGGGGAGTCTGTTCGGGCAGGATGTCGTTCATGCCACGAATGGCTTGCAATGACTTGCTCACTTTAAATCCTTAAATTCGTTCGGCTCTTCAGTCAGGTTCAGCCGCGCGCAATAACGGCAGCGTCAGCTTCGACCTTTTCGGCCGCTTTCTGGCGGATCAAGCGTTCAAGCTCATCCACCAGATTGTCATTCGTCAGCTTCTGCGACGGCTTGCCGTCGATGTAAATCAGGTTCGGTGTGCCGCCGGTCAAGCCGATGTGGGCTTCCTTGGCTTCGCCAGGGCCGTTGACCACGCAACCGATCACCGCGACATCCAGCGGCACCAGCAAATCCTCGAGACGCCCTTCCAGCTCGTTCATGGTCTTGACCACATCGAAGTTCTGCCGCGAGCAACTCGGGCAGGCGATGAAGTTGATGCCACGGGAACGCAGGTGCAGGGACTTGAGAATGTCGTAGCCGACTTTCACTTCCTCGACCGGGTCGGCCGCCAACGAGATGCGAATAGTATCGCCAATCCCTTCGGCGAGCAGCATACCGAGGCCCACGGCAGATTTCACCGTGCCGGAACGCAAACCACCGGCTTCGGTGATGCCCAGGTGCAGCGGCTGGACGATTTCCTTGGCCAGCAAGCGGTAGGCTTCGACGGCCATGAACACATCGGAAGCTTTCACGCTGACCTTGAAGTCCTGGAAGTTCAGGCGCTCAAGGTGCTCGACGTGGCGCAAGGCAGACTCGACCAGCGCCGCCGGGGTCGGCTCGCCGTATTTCTTTTGCAGGTCTTTTTCCAGGGAACCGGCGTTCACGCCGATACGGATCGGGATCCCGCGGTCACGGGCGGCATCCACCACCGCACGCACACGGTCTTCGCGACCGATGTTGCCCGGGTTGATCCGCAGGCAATCGACACCCAGTTCGGCTACGCGCAGAGCGATCCGGTAGTCGAAATGAATGTCGGCAACCAAAGGTACTTTGACCAACTGCTTGATCTTGCCGAAGGCTTCGGCGGCGTCCATGTCCGGTACGGAGATCCGCACGATATCGACGCCGGCCGCTTCCAGGCGATTGATTTGCGCGACGGTGGCCGCGACATCGTTGGTGTCGCTGTTGGTCATGCTCTGCACAGCGATAGGCGCATCGCCGCCAACAGGCACGTTACCGACCCAGATCTTGCGGGATTCGCGACGTTTGATTGGAGATTCGCCGTGCATGACTTATTGACCCAACTTCAGGCGAGCAGTCTCGCCACTGGTGAACGGAGCGACATCAACCGGCTGGCCGTTGTAGCTGACCTGAGCGCCACGGGCAAAGCCCAGACGCACGGCAAACGGTGGCTTGCCATTGACTGCCAGGCTGTCGCCTTTGCGTTTGAGACCGCTGAACAGCACCTTGCCGCTACCGTCGGTCACTTGTGTCCAGCAATCGGAGATGAATTGCACCTGGACCTGGCCTTGACCGGCCACTGGCGCGACTGTGGCTGCCGCTGGAGCAGGAGCAACAGGGGCTACCGGTGCAGTCACCGCGGGGGCCGGGACGGCAGGAGCCGCCGGAGCCGGGGTCACCGGCGCTGCGACAACAGGCGCGGTGGTATGCGCGGGTGCGGCTGGCGTGGTCGGCGCTGCCGGGGCGGCCGGCGCAGTCGCCTGAACCTGTTCTGGTGCTTCAGCCGGAGCGTCGGCCTGTGGCAGCGCGAGGGCGGTTCCGCCTTCGGTCTGTCCTTCCGCGACGGCCTGGTCTTCCGGCTCGTCCAGCGGGTGAATCTGTGTCGTACCGTCGGCGCCTTCGACTTCAACGTGCTCTGGTGCCAGACCGATCAGGTCCTTGGTGCGCATCGAGGTCTGATCCTGCCACCAGATGAAACCGCCACCAATCACCGCGACCAGCAACAGCAGGCTGACGATTCGCAAAATGGTGTGGGAAACCCGAACCGGCTCTTCAATACGACCCAGGCTGTGAACATTGCTGCCCTGGGAGTCAGTACCGGTGGATTGATCGAATTGCTGGACCAGAACGGCCTGGTCCATGCCGAGCAATTTGGCATAGGCGCGAATGTAACCACGGGCAAACGTATGCCCGGGCAGCTTGTCGAAGGCGCCGGCTTCCAGATTGCTCAGGGAAGTGGTGGTGAGGTTGAGCTTGAGGGCCACTTCGGCCAGCGACCAGCCATTGCTTTCGCGGGCCTGGCGCAAAGTCTCACCGGGGTTTACGCGATTCGCTGCTACAACTTCGGGATGCGCCGCTTTCATCATTGCTCCGACAGGTATTGCTGATATTCCGGCGTACCGGGATAGAGTCTTTTTAGTTGCAGGCCTTTGCTTGCGGCCTTGTCGCGGTCTTCGAACACTTTTGCCAGCCGAACGCCGAGCAATAGACTACGTGCATTTTGTTCGGAGAGCTGGCTAAAACGGTCGTAATAGTCACGCGCGGGCACATAATGCCTGTCTTCGTAAGACAACTCAGCCATTTCCAGCAATGCACGTGGTTGTTGGTGGTTCAGGCGCAGGGCTTTTTCCAGCTGCTGCTGGGCCAGATCGCGCTGACCGAGCATTGCAGCGGTCATGCCCAGGTTCTCGAACACCCTTGAACGCTCAGGATACAGGGTATCGGCAGCGGCTTGTTCAAAGCGCTCGTAGGCTTCCTTGTAACGTTTCTGCTCGAACAAAAAACTGCCGTAGTTATTGAGGATTCGTGCATCGGCGGGACGGGAAGCCAGCGCCTTGCGAAAATGCTCGTCGGCAAGTTCCGGCTCCATCTCGGCCTGGAACACCAGCCCCAGCGCCGCGTTGGCATCAGGGTCGGAGCCATCGAGCTCCAGCGCTTTCTTCAGCGGAACCTTGGCGCGCTCGGTCATGCCTTGTTGCAAATACCCGATACCGAGTTGCACGTACGCCTCACGCGCTTCATCACGGCCCTTGCTGGTCTTCATCGGGTTGTAGTCGCCCGAAAGCACGCAGCCAGCACACAGGCTGGCCAACAGCAAAAGCAGCGCAAAGCGCAGGGACATAGAGATCCTCTCTCGGTTATTTCGCGGCGTCTTGCGCTACATCGTTGTCGGCGTTGAGTTCACGCACCGCGATATAACGTTCGCTGCGACGGGTGCGATCCAGCACCTGCCCTACCAGTTGACCACAGGCAGCATCGATGTCTTCACCACGGGTGGTGCGGACGGTGACGTTGAAGCCGGCATGATGAAGCTGATCCTGGAAACGACGAATGGCGTTGTTGCTCGGGCGCTCGTAACCGGAGTGCGGGAACGGATTGAACGGGATCAGGTTGATCTTGCACGGGATGTTCTTGAGCAGCTCGATCATTTCCACGGCATGCTCGACCTTGTCATTGATGTCTTTGAGCAAGGTGTATTCGATGGTCAGCACGCGCTTTTCGCCGAGATTCGACATGTAGCGCTGGCACGACTCGAGCAGCATCTTAAGCGGATACTTCTTGTTGATCGGCACCAATTGGTTACGCAATGCGTCATTCGGTGCGTGCAGGGACAACGCCAGGGAGACGTCGATGTGCTTGGAGAGCTCATCGATCATCGGCACCACGCCGGAGGTCGACAGGGTCACACGGCGTTTGGAAATGCCGTAGCCCAGGTCGTCCATCATCAGATGCATGGCCGCGACGACGTTGTCGAAGTTCAGCAGCGGCTCACCCATGCCCATCATCACCACGTTGGT
This sequence comes from Pseudomonas grandcourensis, assembly GCF_039909015.1. Taxonomy (NCBI): domain Bacteria; kingdom Pseudomonadati; phylum Pseudomonadota; class Gammaproteobacteria; order Pseudomonadales; family Pseudomonadaceae; genus Pseudomonas; species Pseudomonas grandcourensis. Next base: position 1,159,424 of record NZ_CP150919.1, on the reverse strand, counting down.
GATGGCACGGTCGACGGTTGCCGGGACGCTGCCAAAGGATTTGTTGGCAATCCACACCTGGCCGATGACTTCGGCGGCGGTGAGGTTGCTGTTGAAGCCTTGCTTGCCGGTGGAGCAGAAACTGCAATCCAGGGCACAGCCTGCCTGGGACGAAACGCACAAGGTGCCGCGTTTGCCCTGGGGAATGTACACGGTCTCGACGCAGCTGCCGGACGCCACGCGCACCACCCATTTGCGGGTGCCGTCGCTGGAGATGTCCTCGCTGACCACTTCCGGACCACGGACATCAGCAACAGCCTTGAGCTTTTCGCGCAAGACCTTGCTGACGTTCGTCATGGCATCGAAATCATCGACGCCAAAGTGGTGAATCCATTTCATTACCTGACCGGCACGGAAACGCTTCTCCCCGATTGAGTCGAAGAATTTTTCCATTTCCAGCTGAGTCAGACCCAGCAGGTTAGTTTTTACAGTCGATGTAGTCATGGATTCACCTTCACTCTTAAGCCAATGCTTAGCGAGTGGTTACTTCAGTAGCTGCGAAGAAGTACGAGATTTCGCGAGCGGCAGCGGCTTCGGAGTCCGAACCGTGGACGGCGTTGGCGTCGATGGAGTCAGCGAAGTCAGCACGGATGGTGCCGGCAGCAGCTTCTTTAGGGTTGGTAGCGCCCATCAGCTCACGGTTCAGAGCGATAGCGTTTTCGCCTTCCAGAACCTGAACGACAACCGGACCGGAGATCATGAAAGCAACCAGGTCACCGAAGAAACCACGAGCGCTGTGCTCAGCGTAGAAGCCTTCGGCTTCAGCTTTGGACAGTTGCTTCAGTTTCGAAGCTACAACGCGCAGGCCAGCTTTTTCGAAACGAGTGGTGATCTCGCCGATCACGTTTTTAGCAACGGCGTCAGGCTTGATGATGGAGAAAGTACGTTGAACAGCCATGGTGTAACTCCAGAAACGGTAATTTACGAAAAATTAAACCCGCGAATTATACGCGGGTTCTCGGGTATTGCCTAACCTGCGGCGTGGCTCAGTCGCGTTCTTCGATCCAGTGGGCCTGAATGGCCTCCAGGATCTTTTCGCCACAATGCTCAGGCATGTCGTCGAAATCGGGCAGTTCCATCACCCATTTACGCAGATCGACGAAGTTGACCGACATAGGGTCCACGTCGGGCTTGCTTTCAGCCAGCTGGATCGCGATCTCCAGCACATCAGTCCACTTGAGTTTCATGACAATTCCTTGAATCAGTGCGGTGCTTCGGCTGCGTGGTTGAGCGAGTACTTCGGAATCTCGACGGTCAGGTCTTCGGTACCGACCTTGGCCTGGCACCCCAGGCGGGACTCGCGCTCAAGACCCCAAGCCTTATCAAGGTAGTCCTCTTCCAGCTCGTCAGCCTCTTCCAGCGAGTCGAAACCCTCGCGGATGATGCAGTGGCAGGTGGTACAGGCGCAGACGCCGCCGCAAGCGCTTTCCATCTCGATGTGGTGCTCATGGGCCAGTTCGAGGATGGAAATACCTGTCTCAGCTTCAACAACCATGCCTTCAGGGCAAAACTTCTCGTGTGGCAGAAAAATTACCTGCGGCATCAGATATCCTCGATTTCATTCAGGTTGCGCCCCGACAGAGCGGCTTTCACCGTCAAATCCATACGGCGGGCAGCAAAAGCGTCGGTCACTTGCGACAGACGCTTGGTCTGCTGCTCGATGGCGTAACCATCGGTACCTTTCATCAGTTCGGTCAGTTCCTGCACCTGCATGTCGATGACCATGCGCTCTTCGGCGTCGAGCAAGCGCTCGCCATCCACCTCAAGAGCTGCCTGCACCGCTTCGATCAGGCGCTGGGCGTCGACCTGCTGCTCGCGCAGTACGCGGGCAACCTTGTCGTCATTGGCGTGCTGGAACGAATCCTTGAGCATTTTGGCGATTTCGCCGTCGGTCAGGCCGTAGGACGGCTTGACCTGAATGCTGGCCTCAACGCCCGAACCCAGTTCGCGGGCGGAAACGCTGAGCAGACCGTCGGCATCGACCTGGAAGGTCACGCGAATCTTCGCCGCCCCCGCCACCATCGCCGGAATGCCGCGCAGTTCAAAGCGCGCCAGGGAGCGGCAGTCACTGATCAGCTCGCGCTCGCCCTGCAATACATGGATGGCCATGGCCGACTGGCCATCTTTATAAGTGGTGAAGTCCTGGGCGCGGGCAACAGGGATGGTGGTGTTGCGCGGAATCACCTTCTCCATCAGGCCGCCCATGGTTTCCAGCCCCAGGGACAGCGGAATCACGTCCAGCAACAACAGTTCGCCGCCGTCACGCTTGTTGCCGGCCAAAGTATCGGCCTGGATCGCAGCACCGATGGCTACCACTTGATCCGGGTCGATTTCAGTCAGTGGCTGGCGACCGAAGGCTTCGGCGACGGCGTCGCGAACGCGAGGTACGCGAGTCGAACCACCGACCATGACCACGGCATGCACGTCTTCCAGTTCGATACCGGAGTCACGCACAGCGCGGCGGCAGGCTTTCAGGCTGCGAGCGACCATCGGCTCGATCAGCGCATTGAAGGCTTCGCGGGTCAGCTCGGCTTTCCAGTCGCCATGGACGACTTCAACGGCCGCAGTATTGGTCAGGGCTTCCTTGGCCGCACAGGCGGTTTGCAGCAAGTTACGTTGCGCACCCGGATCGAGATCGGCGGACAGGCCGGCGCTCTCGATGATCCAGCCAGCGATCGCGTGGTCGAAGTCATCGCCACCCAAGGCGCTGTCGCCACCGGTAGCCAAGACTTCAAAGACACCGCCGGTCAGGCGCAGAATCGAAATATCGAACGTGCCGCCGCCCAGGTCGTAAATCGCGACCAGGCCTTCGGCGTGTTGGTCCAGACCATAAGCCACAGCGGCTGCGGTCGGCTCATTGAGCAAGCGCAGCACGTTCAGACCGGCCAGTTTGGCCGCATCCTTGGTGGCTTGACGCTGAGCGTCGTCGAAATAGGCCGGAACGGTGATCACCGCACCCACCAGCTCACCACCCAGGGTCGCTTCGGCGCGTTGACGCAGGACCTTGAGGATATCGGCGGACACTTCCACCGGGCTTTTCGGGCCCTGGATCGTGTCGATGAACGGCATGTGCGACTCGCCACCGACAAAGCGGTACGGCAACTGGTCACCCAACTGCTTGACGTCGGACAGACCACGACCCATCAAGCGCTTGACCGACAGCACGGTGTTCAACGGATCGGTGGCGGCGGCCAGCTTGGCGGATTCGCCCACCTCGACGCGATCGGCGTGGTAGCGCACGGCAGACGGCAGGATGACCCGCCCTTCTGCGTCGGCAAGTGGCTCGGAAAGACCACTGCGCAATGCAGCGACCAGCGAATTGGTAGTGCCCAAGTCGATCCCCACAGCCAGACGACGCTGGTGCGGTTGAGGACTTTGGCCGGGTTCGGCGATCTGCAGTAGGGCCATCGTTATCAGGACTTATCTGTATATCAGGCGTGCGACCGGAGCGGCACTGGGTTAATCGTCGAGGCGCTCTTCTAACTGGCGCACTTCGTAGGTGAGCTTGTCGAGGAACTGCATGCGCCGCATCAGGCGTTCGGCCTGTTCACGGTGCGCGGCATCGTTCCAGCAAGCTGCGAAGCTTTGGTTCAGCTCATCCTGGGCTGCCTTCAGGCGACGCTTGAAGACGGCAACGCCATTGAGGTCGGCGCTGTCCTGCAGGTCTTCGAGCTCTTCGCGCAACTCCATCTGTTGCAGCAGAAACTCCGGATCATGCACCGTGACCTCCAGCGGCAGCTCGCCACCATTCAAGGCGAGCAGGTAACGCGCGCGTTTGGGTGGGTTCTTGAGTGTCTGGTAGGCCTCGTTGAGGCTCGCGGATTGCTCCAGCGCCAACCGCTGCTCACGCTCGGAAGCGTCGGCAAAGCGGTCCGGATGAACACTGCGCGCCAACTCACGGTAGCGCGTAGCCAGCTGATCGAGGTCCAGATCGAAACTCGGTTGCAGCTCAAATAAAGCGAAATGACAAGGAGTACCCACGACAAGCCTCAGATGTTGAAGCTTTCGCCGCAGCCACATTCACCGCGTACGTTGGGGTTGTTGAACTTGAAGCCCTCGTTCAACCCTTCCTTGACGAAATCGAGCTCGGTGCCGTCCAGGTAGGCCAGGCTCTTCGGGTCGATGATCACTTTTTCGCCGTGACTTTCGAACACCTGGTCCTCTGCAACCACCTCGTCGACAAACTCCAGCACGTAGGCAAGGCCGGAACAGCCCGTGGTGCGAACACCCAGACGAATCCCTTCACCTTTGCCGCGCCCGTCGAGGGAGCGCCGCACGTGTCGAGCAGCCGCTTCTGTCATGCTGATAGCCATCGGTGACTCCTTACTCGTCGCCAAAACTCGAAAATCAGATCAAGCCTTTCTTCTGCTTGTAGTCGCGAACAGCCGCCTTGATGGCGTCTTCAGCGAGTACCGAGCAGTGGATTTTCACTGGCGGCAGGGCCAGTTCTTCAGCCAGCTGGGTGTTCTTGATGGTTTCCGCTTCGTCCAGGGTCTTGCCCTTCATCCACTCGGTGGCGAGGGAGCTGGAAGCGATAGCCGAACCGCAGCCGTAAGTCTTGAACTTGGCATCTTCGATGATGCCGGCGTCGTTGACCTTGATCTGCAGGCGCATCACGTCGCCGCACGCCGGAGCGCCGACCATGCCGGTGCCGACATCAGGATCTTCCGCGTCCATCTTGCCGACGTTGCGCGGGTTTTCGTAGTGGTCGATGACCTTTTCGCTGTAAGCCATGATTCTCAATCCTCACTCATCAGGGCCGCTCTTGAGACCCCGTAGTTACGCTGCGTTTACCGCCGCGCTGCTACAGGATCTGTATCCGGCGGCTTCTTTGTTTAGTGTGCCGCCCACTCGATCTTCGAGATATCGACGCCGTCTTTGTACATGTCCCACAGCGGCGACAGAGCGCGCAGCTTGGTAACGGCCTCGCAGACTTTCTGCGCGGCGTAGTCGATTTCTTCTTCGGTGGTGAAACGGCCGAAGGTGAAGCGGATCGAGCTGTGTGCCAGTTCGTCGTTGCGGCCCAGGGCGCGCAGTACGTACGAAGGCTCAAGGGACGCCGAGGTGCAGGCCGAACCGGACGAAACCGCCAGATCCTTGAGTGCCATGATCAGCGACTCGCCTTCAACGTAGTTGAAGCTCAGGTTCAGGTTGTGCGGAACGCGGGCGGTCAGGCTGCCGTTGACGTACAGCTCTTCCAGGTGCTCGACCTGCTTGTAGAAGCGGTCGCTCAACGCCTTGATGCGTGCGTTCTCGGCAGCCATGTCTTCCTTGGCTACGCGGAAAGCTTCACCCATGCCGACGATCTGGTGGGTCGCCAGGGTGCCGGAACGCATGCCGCGCTCGTGGCCGCCACCGTGCATGGTCGCTTCGATACGTACGCGCGGCTTGCGGCTTACGTACAGGGCGCCGATGCCTTTAGGACCGTAGGTCTTGTGGGCGGAGAACGACATCATGTCGACTTTCAGCTTCGAAAGGTCGATCTCGACCTTGCCGGTGGACTGAGCGGCGTCGACGTGGAACAGGATGCCCTTGGAACGGAGCAGTTCGCCGATCGCGGCGATGTCGTTGACGGTGCCGATTTCGTTGTTCACGTGCATGACCGAAACCAGGATGGTGTCGTCGCGCAGTTCGGCTTCGATCATCTCAGGGGTCACCAGGCCATCGGTACGAGGCTCGATGTAGGTCACTTCGAAACCTTCACGCTCCAGTTGGCGCATGGTGTCGAGGACAGCCTTGTGCTCAATCTTGGTGGTGATCAGGTGCTTGCCCTTGGTGGCATAGAAATGCGCCGCACCCTTGATTGCCAGGTTGTCGGATTCGGTGGCACCGGAGGTCCAGACGATTTCACGCGGGTCGGCGTTGACCAGGTCAGCGACCTGACGACGGGCGTTTTCGACGGACTCTTCGGCTTTCCAGCCGAACACGTGGGAACGGGACGCCGGGTTACCGAAGTTTCCGTCGACCAGCAGGCATTCACTCATTTTTTGCGCAACACGCGGATCAACCGGGGTGGTCGCAGAGTAATCAAGGTAAATCGGCAATTTCATGGACTATCTCCTAAATCAGGCTGGCTGGCGTGCCGCTAGCTCTTCGGCTGTCATTCGACGGCGGACGCTTCAATCTTGTCCAGGCGTGGCGCCTTGCTGTTGCAACGGCGCTGGTCCTGACGCTGGGCTACTTCTTGCACCTCACGGCGAGTCACAAGGTCAGCCAAGCTGATACCGCTCAGAAACTCGTGGATCTGCAGGCTCAGGTCGCACCACAAGTGGTGAGTCAGGCAAGTGTCGCCGGAATGGCAATCACCCTGCCCTTGGCATTTGGTTGCATCGACCGATTCGTTCACCGCATCGATCACCTGGGCGACCTGGATGCCCTGCATGTCGCGGGACAATTGGTAGCCACCACCCGGACCACGCACGCTGGACACCAGATTGCTGCGGCGCAGTTTGGCGAAAAGCTGTTCGAGGTAGGACAGGGAGATGCCTTGGCGCTCGGAGATATCGGCCAGGGACACGGGCCCGTGCTGCGCGTGCAACGCCAGATCGAGCATGGCGGTCACGGCGTATCGGCCTTTTGTAGTCAGTCGCATGGACAATTACCACGGAGTTCGGAATGAGGCGAGTATGCAATTCCCGAGTATTTAAGTCAACTATTAGACCTAGTACTTTAGTCAGGATTACCCGCAAAAGAGCGGGCGCATCATAGCAGGGTCTGCTGCCTAATGGCACACCGGTCAGCGCTCTGCCATTACCTGATTGCGACCTGCGTAGGAGCTGCCGAAGGCTGCGATCTTTTGATCTTGCCCTTTTAAGATCAAAAGATCGCAGCCTTCGGCAGCTCCTACAGTGGCATCAACCGGCCTTGCTTTCGTCTTTGTCTTTTACGCAGGCAAAGTCTTCTTCACGCAGCTCAGGCAGATCTTTCGCACAGTAATTACTGCCCAGATCCTTCAACGCCCCGCACATCCCCTCCAGACGTCCATCGACCGCCTGCAGGTGATCGAGCAACTGGTTAATGGCGCGCGCCACCGGGTCCGGCATGTCTTCAGTCACACCGTAGGCATCAAAACCGATCTTCTCGGCCATGGCCTTGCGCTTGGCGTCCTGCTCTTCGTCGGGCTTGACGATAATTCGCCCCGGAATCCCCACCACAGTGGCGCCCGGCGGCACCTCTTTGGTCACCACGGCGTTGGAGCCGACCTTGGCACCCGCACCAACAGTGAACGGACCGAGCACCTTGGCGCCGGCACCGACAACCACACCATCACCCAGCGTGGGGTGGCGCTTGCCTTTATTCCAGCTGGTACCACCGAGAGTCACGCCCTGATAAATGGTCACGTCGTCGCCGATCTCGGCGGTTTCACCAATGACGATGCCCATGCCATGGTCAATGAAGAAGCGACGACCGACCTTGGCCCCCGGATGGATCTCGATCCCGGTCAACCAGCGGCCGAAGTTCGACACCAGCCGCGCCAGCCATTTCAGGTCCGCGCGCCACAGCATCGCCGACAAACGGTGAATCCAGATGGCATGCATGCCGGGGTAGCAGGTCAGGACTTCAAAAGCGTTACGCGCCGCCGGGTCTCGGTGGAATACGCTCTGGATATCTTCACGCAAACGCTCGAACATCATTAATCCTTCCGCTTAAGGAGCTCACCACGGGCCGCTTTCTGGGTTTCCGTGAGGATGCCACGCAAAATATTCATTTCCGCCCGGCTAACCGAGCTGCGTCCGTACAACCGGCGCAGGCGCGCCATCAAGTGCCGTGGCTTTTCCGGATCGAGGAATTCGATGGCCACCAGGGTCTGCTCCAGGTGCTCATAGAATCGTTCCAGCTCGTCCATGGTCGCCAGCTCCGCGCTTTTGACCGAAGCCACCTCTTCCTTCTCGACCTTGCTCGGCTGACCTTGGGCCGCCAGCCAGGACATGCGCACTTCATAACCCAACACCTGCACCGCCGCCCCAAGGTTCAGCGAACTGAACTCAGGGTCTGATGGGATGTGCACGTGATAATGACATCGCTGCAGCTCTTCGTTGGTCAGGCCGGAGTCTTCACGACCGAACACCAGGGCAATTTCCGCGCCCTGCCCGGCTTCCTCGACCACCTTCGTTCCGCATTCGCGGGGATCGAGCAGCGGCCAGGGAATGCGCCGGTCGCGGGCACTGGTACCGAGCACCAGGTTGCAGCCGACCAAGGCATCTTCCAAGGTGGCGACGACTTGCGCGTTTTCAAGGATGTCACCGGCACCGGAGGCACGGGCATCGGCCTCGTGATGCGGGAACAGACGAGGCTCGACCAGCACCAGCCGCGACAGCCCCATGTTCTTCATGGCACGCGCAGCCCCGCCGATATTGCCCGGATGGCTGGTATTGACCAGGACGACACGAATGTTTTGCAGCAAGGGAGGCGCTCTCGAACACAATAATCGGGAGCAGAATCTTACAGGGCTAGCTACCGTTAAGCCATGAAAGCGAACGTCGTCCTTCTCCTGTAGAAACTTTCTGATAGAATGCCCGGCTTTCTTTAACAACCTTAGGTGACACATCCATGCAGCCCATGCTGAATATCGCGCTGCGCGCCGCCCGCAGCGCCAGTGAATTGATCTTCCGCTCCATCGAGCGCTTGGATACCATCAAGGTCGACGAAAAAGACGCCAAGGATTACGTATCCGAGGTGGATCGCGCCGCCGAACAGAAAATCATCGACGCCCTGCGCAAGGCCTACCCGAATCACTCGATCATGGGTGAAGAGACCGGCATGCACGCCGGCACCGGCATCGAAGGCGAAGAGTACCTGTGGATCATCGACCCACTGGACGGCACCACCAACTTCCTGCGCGGCATTCCTCACTTCGCTGTCAGCATCGCCTGCAAATACCGCGGTCGTCTTGAGCACGCTGTTGTTCTGGACCCGGTTCGCCAGGAAGAATTCACCGCCAGCCGTGGTCGCGGCGCTCAACTGAACGGTCGTCGCCTGCGCGTCAGCGGCCGCACCAGCCTCGACGGCGCCCTGCTGGGTACCGGCTTCCCGTTCCGTGACGACCAGATGGACAACCTCGACAACTACCTGGGCATGTTCCGCGCCCTGGTTGGCCAGACCGCCGGCATCCGCCGCGCAGGTTCGGCGAGCCTGGACCTGGCCTACGTGGCCGCCGGCCGTTTCGACGCCTTCTGGGAGTCGGGCCTGTCCGAGTGGGACATGGCTGCAGGCGCCCTGCTGATCCAGGAAGCCGGCGGTCTGGTGAGCGACTTCACCGGCGGTCACGACTTCCTGGAAAAAGGCCACGTCGTTGCCGGTAACACCAAGTGCTTCAAGGCAGTATTGACGGCGATCCAGCCGCACCTGCCGGCCTCGCTGAAGCGCTAAGCTTCCAGCGACAGAAAAAGCACCCTGCGGGGTGCTAATGAGATGGTCACCCCCACACCCTGCGAGGGCTACGCTTTCGCAGGGTGTTTTGTTTTCGGAGGCCATCATCATGATCCAGTCAGCACTGATCGGTATCGATCTCGGTAAACATAATTTCCACCTTCACGGCCAGGATAAATCAGGCCACGAGGTGTTTCGCAAGAAGCTCTCTCGGACGCAGATGATGCAGCTTTTCGGCAACGTGCCGAGTTGTATCGTGGTGATGGAAGCCTGTGCGGGGGCGCATTTTGTTGCTCGTCAGCTAGCGGCAATGGGACACACGGCCAAGCTGATTTCCCCGCAGTTCGTTAAGCCCTTCGTCAAGGGCAACAAAAATGATTTCGTTGATGCTGAAGCGATCTGTGAAGCGGCTTCCCGTCCATCTATGCGCTTTGTGACGCCTAAAACCGAGTCCCAGCAAACCCTGTCTGTTCTGCATCGGATGCGCGAATCGTTGGTGCATGACCGCACAAAAACGGCTAATCAGATGCACGGTTTTCTACTGGAATTTGGCGTCAGCCTGCCCAGAGGCCTGGCAATCATGAAGCGTTTGACAAATGTCTTGGCCGAGCACGAATTGCCCATTCGTTTGACGGTGTTGCTGCAACGTCTGCACGATCACTTCGTTTACCTGGATGAGCAAATCAGGGCGCTGGATAAAGAGCTGGCGAGCCAACTGGCCGACGATGATCTGGGTAGTCGCTTACTGAGCATGCCATGTGTCGGCCCGATCACCGCCAGCCTGCTGGCTGTGGAAATGGGCGATGCCAAGCAGTACCGGCGCAGTCGCGATTTTGCCGCCTCAGTGGGACTGGTGCCCAGGCAGTACAGCACAGGCGGTAAGGCAAATTTGCTGGGGATCAGCAAGCGGGGTGACAAGCACCTGCGACAACTGTTGGTGCAATGCTCCAGGGTCTATATGCAGAGGCTGGAGCACCAGAAAGGGGCCTTGGCTGACTGGGTACGAGCCTTGCTCAGTCGACGACATTCGAATGTCGTGGCCTGTGCCCTCGCTAACAAACTGGCGCGTATCGCCTGGGCGATCGCAACTCACCATACGCAATATGAAGCAGGGCCAGACGCCTTGAACGCCTGACCCTGAGGTTGTTGCAGTACCACGACTCACCCTTCAGGTTTTGCGATAGCTGAACAACAGATGACGTGAACGGCCTACCGGCCTGGCGAAGATCCTGGCATAAAAATCGGCTTTAGAAGCCGATGGGCTTTTTAGGATCGTCAGGCGCGATTCTCATCGTGGCGCTGGGGCATGCCCCAAACAGACGCCGGATAGATTTAAGCAAGCCAACCACACCACCCGTTAATCAGTATTGCAAAAATGGGGGCGACCATAGATTTTTATGCCTGGAAATCGCCCTTCAAAACACTACAAAACCCTGTGGGAGCGAGCTTGCTCGCGATGGCTGTGTATCAGTCACCTCATATGCTGAATGTGACACCGTCATCGCGAGCAAGCTCGCTCCTACAGGGGATTTGGGGTGACGCTTGAATCGCGGGCACAAAAAAGCACCCCGCAGGGTGCTTCTTTTTTAATCCGGTTTCAGCAGATCAATGAGCCGTCTGATTCTCCGACAGGATCAACTTGCCTTCCTTATCCACCGGAATCTGGTTACCTGGATCACGGTCCATGCGCACCTTGCCTTCCTTGCCGTCCAGCGAATAACGCACGTCGTAACCTACAACCTTGTCACTGATGTCGTTAACGGTGTTACAGCGGGTCTGGGTCGTGGTGTAGGTGTCACGCTCTTGCATGCCTTCCTGCACCTTGTTGCCGGCGTAGCCACCACCGACAGCACCCGCGACCGTGGCGATCTTCTTGCCGGTGCCGCCACCGATCTGGTTACCCAGCAAACCACCTGCCAATGCACCGACCACCGTACCGGCGATCTGATGTTGATCTTTCACCGGCGCCTGCCGGGTGACCGCTACATCCTTGCACACTTCACGTGGAGTCTTGATTTGTGTCTTGACCGGCTCAACGGCGAGTACTTGTGCGTACTCCGGGCCGCTTTTAACCAGGCTGTAGGTGGCCACAGCACCCCCGGCAGTTACACCGACAGCACCCAGTACAGCACCAACCAGCATCGACTTGTTCACATGAACCTCCTGGACCATCAAATGCGGAACATGTCCGCGCTTCTCCCTGCCTTGGAGCACAAAAAAAGGCGCGAGTTCAACTCGCGCCTTTTTTGGACTACATCGCTTAAAGACTTTGCCTTCAAGGACGGTCGTCGACTTCCTTCTCGGTATTGACCGGAGGAATCAGGTCTTCCGTGCTCAGGTTCAGCCAGATCAGCACCACGTTCGCGATGTAGATCGACGAGTAAGTACCCGCCAGTACACCGATGAACAGGGCGATGGAGAAGCCGAACAGGTTGTCGCCACCGAAGAACAGCAGGGCCGCGATCGCCAGCAAGGTGGAGATCGAAGTCGCCATGGTCCGCAGCAGGGTCTGCGTGGTCGAGATGTTGATGTTCTCGATCAGGCTGGCCTTGCGCAGTACACGGAAGTTCTCACGAACCCGGTCGAATACCACGATGGTGTCGTTGAGCGAGTAACCGATGATCGCCAGTACCGCCGCCAGCACCGTCAGGTCGAAGGTGATCTGGAAAAACGACAGGATACCGACGGTCACGATCACGTCGTGGATCAAGGACACGATCGCACCGACCGCAAACTTCCACTGAAAGCGGAAAGCCAGGTAGATCAGGATACCGCCCAGCGCCATCAGCATGCCGAGGCCGCCCTGGTCGCGCAGCTCTTCACCTACCTGCGGGCCGACGAACTCGACACGCTTGACCGTCGCCGGGTTGTCGCCGCCGACTTTCTGCAGCGCTTCCGCTACCTGATGGCCCAACTGCGGATCTTCACCCGGCATACGCACCAGCAGATCGGTGGTTGCACCGAAGTTCTGCACGATGGCTTCGTGATAACCGGCAGTAACCAGTTGCTCACGCACCTTGGTGACGTCGGCCGGACGCTCGTAGGTCAGCTCGATGAGCGTACCGCCGGTGAAGTCCAGGCCCCAGTTCATGCCCTTATGGAAGACACTGAACATTGCCAGCGCGGTAAGGAACAATGTGACGCCGAACGCAAAGTTGCGAACGCCCATGAAGTTGATTGTACGTAACATGGCAGCCCCTTAAATCCACAACTTCTTGAAGTCACGACCGCCGAAGATCAGGTTGACCATCGCGCGGGTCACCATGATGGCCGTGAACATCGAGGTAAAGATCCCGAGGGACATGGTCACTGCGAAGCCCTTGACCGGGCCGGTGCCCATGGCAAAGAGGATGCCGCCGACCAGCAAGGTGGTCAGGTTGGCGTCGAGAATCGCGGTGAATGCCCGGCCGAAGCCTTCGTTGATTGCGCGCTGCACGGTCATGCCGGCGGCGATCTCTTCACGGATCCGCGAGAAGATCAGCACGTTGGCGTCGACCGCCATACCCATGGTCAACACGATACCGGCGATACCCGGCAGGGTCAGCGTTGCCCCCAGCAGCGACATCAGGGCCAGCAGCATCACCATGTTCACCGCCAGCGCGACGGTGGCGATGAGGCCGAAGAAGCGGTAGATGGCCATGATGAACAGCGAGACAAACAGCATGCCCCACAGCGATGCATCGATACCCTTGGTGATGTTGTCGGCACCCAGGCTTGGACCAATGGTGCGTTCTTCAGCGAAGTACATCGGTGCAGCCAGACCACCGGCACGCAACAGCAGCGCCAGTTCGGACGACTCGCCCTGGCCGTTCAGGCCGGTGATGCGGAATTGAGCACCCAGTGGCGACTGGATGGTCGCCAGGCTGATGATCTTCTTCTCTTCCTTGAAAGTCTGAACCGGCACGTCTTTCTCGACGCCGTTGACCACTTGCTTGACGTAAGTGGTAACCGGACGCTGCTCGATGAAGATCACCGCCATGCTGCGACCGACGTTCGAACGGGTCGCACGGCTCATCAGCTCGCCGCCGTGACCGTCCAGACGAATGTTCACTTCCGGCGTGCCGTGCTCGCCGAAGCCAGCCTTGGCGTCGGTTACCTGGTCACCGGTGATGATCAGGCCACGTTCGATCAACGCAGGAGGACGCTTGCCTTCACGGAACTCGAATTCCTCGGAAGTGGCTTTCGAAGCACCCGGCTCGGCAGCCAGACGGAACTCCAGGTTAGCCGTCTTGCCGAGGATACGCTTGGCTTCGGCGGTGTCCTGCACGCCCGGCAGCTCAACCACGATGCGGTTGGCGCCCTGACGCTGAACGATCGGTTCGGCAACACCCAGCTCGTTGACGCGGTTACGTACCGTGGTCAAGTTCTGCTTGATGGAGTATTCACGGATTTCCGCCAGCTTGGCCGGGGTCATCGCCAGACGCAGCACCGATTGACCATTGAGGTCGGCCGGAACAATGTCGAAATCGTTGAAGTTCTTGCGGATCAGCACACGGGCCTGTTCGCGGCTGTCTTCATCAGCGAAGCCCAGCTGGATGGCACCATTGAGTTGCGGCAGGCTGCGATAGCGCAGTTTCTCTTTACGCAACAGGCTCTTTACATCGCCTTCGTAGACTTTCAGGCGCGCGTCGAGGGCCTTATCCATGTCCACTTCCAGCAGGAAGTGCACACCACCGGACAAGTCCAGACCCAGCTTCATCGGGTGCGCAGCGAGGTTGCGCAGCCATTGCGGGGTGGTTTGTGCCAGGTTCAGTGCAACGACGTAGTCATCACCCAACGCCTTGCGTACAACGTCCTTGGCCGGCAGCTGGTCTTCAGCCTTGGTCAGGCGAATCAGGCCGCCCTTGCCGTTGGCAGCCAGGGTGGCAGCCTTGACGTTGATCCCGGACTCCTTGAGCGCAACGCTCACACGATCCAGATCAGCCTGATTGACTTGCAGTGCAGTGCTTGCACCGCTGACCTGAATGGCCGGGTCATCAGGATAAAGATTGGGAGCGGAATAAATCAGACCGACCGCCAGCACCGCCAGGATCAGAATGTATTTCCACAGAGGATATTTGTTCAGCATCACGCCGCCCGTTTATGACGCGGGGCGCCTTGCGCGCCCCGTCGATTGAATATGAAGTTGAAACTCAGATCGCTTTGAGCGTGCCTTTTGGCAGCGTGGCGGCAATGGCGCCTTTCTGGAACTTCATTTCGACAGTGTCGGAAACTTCCAGAACGACGAAATCGTCGGCCACTTTAGTGATCTTGCCGGCAATGCCGCCGGTGGTCACAACTTCGTCGCCTTTCTGCAGGCTGCTCAGCAGGTTCTTCTGCTCTTTGGCGCGCTTGGCCTGTGGACGCCAGATCATCAGGTAGAAGATGACCAGGAAACCGACCAGGAAAATCCACTCAAAACCGCCACCCATTGGGCCCGCAGCAGGTGCAGCGGCGTCAGCCATGGCATTAGAGATAAAAAAGCTCATTTAGCACTCCAGTTGCAAATGTTGAATCTTGGGGTCAGAAAACTCAGTCCAAAGGCGGAACAGGTAACCCGCGTTTGGCGTAGAAGGCATCGACAAAGGCGGCCAATGTACCCTGTTGAATAGCCTCGCGCAAACCAGCCATAAGCACTTGATAATGACGCAAGTTATGGATGGTATTGAGCATGCTTCCCAGCATTTCGCCGCACTTGTCCAGGTGATGCAGATAAGCGCGGGAGAAGTTCTGGCAGGTATAGCAATCGCAGGTCGGATCGAGCGGCGAATCATCATGGCGATGGAACGCGTTCCGGATCTTCAGCACGCCGGTATCGATGAACAGATGCCCGTTGCGGGCATTACGGGTTGGCATCACGCAATCGAACATGTCCACACCGCGGCGCACACCCTCAACCAAGTCTTCCGGTTTGCCAACGCCCATAAGGTAACGAGGTTTGTCAGCCGGCATCATGCCCGGCAGATAATCCAGCACCTTGATCATCTCGTGCTTGGGCTCGCCCACCGACAGGCCGCCAATGGCCAGGCCATCGAAGCCGATCTGGTCGAGGCCTTCCAGGGAGCGCATGCGCAGGTCCTGGTGCATGCCGCCCTGCACGATGCCGAACAGCGCCGCCGTGTTCTCGCCATGGGCTTCTTTCGAACGCTTGGCCCAACGCAGGGACAATTCCATGGAAATACGCGCGACGTCTTCATCCGCCGGGTACGGCGTGCATTCGTCGAAAATCATCACGATGTCGGAGCCCAGGTCACGCTGGACCTGCATCGACTCTTCCGGGCCCATGAACACCTTGGCGCCGTCGACCGGGGAAGCGAAGGTCACGCCCTCCTCCTTGATCTTGCGCATGGCGCCCAGGCTGAACACCTGGAAACCGCCGGAGTCAGTCAGGATCGGGCCTTTCCACTGCATGAAATCGTGCAGGTCGCCGTGCTTCTTGATCACTTCCGTGCCCGGGCGCAGCCACAGGTGGAAAGTGTTGCCCAGAATGATTTCAGCGCCGGTCGCCTCGATATCCCGTGGCAGCATGCCCTTGACCGTGCCGTAGGTGCCCACCGGCATGAAAGCCGGGGTCTCGACGGTACCGCGCGGGAAGGTCAAACGACCGCGACGAGCCTTGCCATCAGTGGCCAACAGCTCGAAAGACATACGACAGGTGCGACTCATACTGTTTCCTCTGGGCCCGATTCTTTAGGGGCAGTCGGCGCAGGATTACGCGTGATGAACATCGCATCACCGTAGCTGAAAAAGCGGTAACCGTTGTCCACGGCAGCCTTGTAGGCGGCCATGGTTTCGGGATAACCGGCGAACGCCGAAACCAGCATCAACAGCGTGGATTCGGGCAAATGGAAATTGGTGACCAGGGCATCGACCACATGAAACGGCCGGCCCGGGAAGATGAAAATGTCTGTATCGCCGCTGAACGGCTTGAGCACGCCATCGCGCGCGGCGCTTTCCAGGGAGCGCACGCTGGTGGTCCCCACCGCCACCACACGACCACCGCGAGCGCGGCAGGCGGCAACGGCATCGACCACGTCCTGGCCGACTTCCAGCCATTCGCTGTGCATGTGGTGGTCTTCAAGCTTCTCCACGCGCACCGGCTGGAACGTGCCGGCACCGACGTGCAAGGTCACGAACGCAGTCTCGACGCCCTTGGCGGCAATCGCCTCCATCAGCACCTGATCGAAATGCAGCCCCGCCGTCGGCGCCGCCACCGCGCCCAAACGCTCGGCGTAGACGGTCTGGTAACGCTCGCGGTCGGCGCCTTCATCCGGACGGTCTATATAAGGAGGCAGCGGCATGTGCCCGACGCGGTCGAGCAGCGGCAACACCTCCTCAGTGAACCCGAGCTCGAACAACGCATCGTGACGCGCCAGCATCTCGGCCTCGCCACCGCCATCGATCAGGATCTTCGACCCAGGCTTGGGCGACTTGCTGGAACGCACATGGGCCAGCACGCGGTGACTGTCGAGCACCCGCTCCACCAGGATTTCCAGCTTGCCGCCGGAAGCCTTCTGGCCAAACAGCCGCGCCGGAATCACCCGGGTATTGTTGAACACCATCAAGTCGCCGGGGCGCAAATGCTCCAGCAAATCAGTGAATTGACGGTGTGCCAGGGCGCCGCTGACCCCATCCAGGGTCAACAGGCGACTATTGCGCCGCTCGGCCAGCGGATGGCGGGCGATCAGCGAATCAGGGAGCTCGAAGGTAAAGTCAGCAACGCGCATGATGGGGTTCGTCTAGCAGGGCCGGGAAGTCTAGCGGAAATATCAAAAATTCTCCATGTACCTGATTGACCAGCGGTTATCTCATCTCTATACTTCGCCGCCATTGAGCCCTGATGGCGGAATTGGTAGACGCGGCGGATTCAAAATCCGTTTTCGAAAGGAGTGGGAGTTCGAGTCTCCCTCGGGGCACCAAAATTAAGAAAGGTCTTGCTTTGCAAGGCCTTTTTTTTCGTCTGCAGAAAAGCACCTGACACCCCACCGTCCCGTGTAGGGGCTGCCGAAGGCTCGGGCCGCGTTCGGACGATCTTTTGATCTTGCTCTTCCACGCTGCCCAAACCGGCGGAACATTTCACAAGGATTCCCCCCATGGAATTGCAGCTGGAAAGCGTTGCCCTGTTCTCCCTCAAATTGGCTTACGAGACGGAAGATTCAAGCCCGATTTTGCGTGACGATCTGGTCATGGGCGATTACCAGCGGGATGTGTTTGAGTTGCTGGTGCGTCGGGGGGATGTTGAGGGGATTCAGCTGAAGGTGGATGAGTGTGTGGGATTGGCGTTGGAAGCCATTGGTGGTGTGGAAAAGCCGTTGGGGCGGGAATTGCGCAGGTTGGCAGGTGAATTTTCCAGTAGAGAGGCGATGGAGCAGCTTGATGCCCCGCTTATCGCGCTCAGGGATTATCTGAAAGATATTCAATGAATCAAGGCGGGCGGCCTAAAAAGCTGGAACGCCCGTTAGCCGGACCCCGACGTTGGTTGCCACGTCTTATTGTCTAGTCCTGAAATAGTTTACACCTGCTTCAACCCAACGCCCGATGTACCGCATCGCGGCATAGAGTTACACAATGACATTGCAATCGCAAAACGCTATCATGAACTCCATTACCTTAGCAAAGAAATGGTCATGGAAAACCTGAAAGTCGAATACCTTGCAATAATCAACTCCAAGGAGGGATTTTGTAATTCAGTATCCTCATTCAACAATCTAATCCAATCGTATGGAAGTATCGAAATAAAATCCAAAGGATTGATGTTTGATGGCGTGCGATTTGACTATGATGTTCAACAAGGAGAAATACAGAATAACAGTCATGTATTCTTTCATGTGCGCCTTGGCTGTCAAAACAAAGGCGAGGTATCAATTTTTCTATCCCTACTAAAATCCATAAGAACTATTTTGGCAAAAGCGGCCGAAAAACCAGTCGAGGTACTCTGGGATGATGTCAGCAGCAGTCTTTCATCGGCTGCATACCCCGTGATACATGAAATTGAAAACATGATGCGCAAGCTTATTACAAAATTCATGCTTACAAAGATTGGTTTGGGCTGGACAAAGGAAGCCGTACCCAGGGAAGTCTCGGAATCAATCAAGACCAAGAAAAACGCTGCAGGCAATAACTATTTATTTGAGACGGATTTTATTCAGCTTTCAGATTTTTTATTCAAACCTTACTCGACCGCGAACTCCTCAAAACTGATGGAAAAAGTTCGCTCAGCGCTTTCAGCCAACGATATAAACATCGAGGAACTCAAAGAGCTAGTTCCAACCTCTAATTGGGAGCGGTATTTTCAACCAATAGTTAGCTGCAAGAGTGAATACCTGCAAACTCGCTGGACGAAACTATACGAACTGCGATGCCTTGTAGCGCATAACAATTTTATTGGCCACGAGGACTACGATAACATCTTGAGGATTGCCGGCGAGGTCAAAGAGAAGCTTGGAGAAGCGCTCAGTAAATTGGACAGCATCCACATGTCTGCTGAGCAGAAGGAAGAGGTGGCTGAAAACATCGCAACCACAGTAAATAGCACCCACGCTGAGCTTATCGCTATGTGGATTTCTATCCAGCAGTTGCTTATTGAAATTGCCATGAACGGATTACATCATGAGCAAGCGCGCAAGCTCATTAAAAACAAAACCTCTACTAGACTTATCATTGATAAACTTGTGGAAGAAAACGTAGTGTCGGTCGAACTTGCTCAGGAACTGGTAAAACTCCAGCTTTCTAGAGATATCATCGTACATAACGTCGATGCCGAACTGAACGATTCAGTGTTAATCACCGCTGACTCCATCAAACATGAACTAATTGAAATTCTTGAGGTTTTTGATGAAACACCAACTACCTCACCAAACGTATTGACACCGGTAGAAGACGACACAAGCAGCGACTTAGAAAATTAGCATTTATTAGTTCTTTCCAGCTTTGAGCAAGCGTTTTATTTTTTTACAAAGCTAACTAAAAGCAATAAAAAACGGGAAAAGGGGGAGAGATTTATTTTCAAGTAAATAAATCCACCCCCTTATTGGTCCTTTGACGAACGATAACAAACTCAATACTTTAGATTTGACTCAGACACGTAAACCAACCCTACAACTTCGTCAACACCCAAAGCCACCTTTCTTGAGAACTTTAGCTTCAAATCAACCAACAATTTACTGTCGACGCAAACATCGAAAGTCGCATCAACATACCGTCCAGGATCAAACTCTTGAAATGAGACGCCACCAAACACTTCTTTCGCTAAAAGAAGAGACTTCCCTGAACTAATTGGTGCGACGAACACCTCAATTTCATTGAAATTACAAATATAGGAATCACCACGTTCGGCCAAGCGCTGCACTCGCAAGTTATCTGGTCTAGGGTAATCGCGACCGAAGTCGGAATGCTGCCATTGCCACACCCACTCTGGTCGTGTCGCATTGTCGAGAATCAGGATAGGACATTGTCCTCGCTCGATAATTCTCTCTGCTTCTTTTTTCAAGGCAGACCAATAGGTATTAGCGTCGACCACAAACAAGTCACGGGTCTTACACGCAGCCAGTACATCGCTTAGCACTACAGCACCGACTCTATTCGCCATAGTCTCGGACCAAAATTGGTCCTCATTCGACGCACGCTGATCCATTTCGACCAGGGTTAACTCCCCTTTACGAATCTGTCTCATTGTTAAAGTAAAATCTTTAAGGCGTTCGGTGCAAAAGTTAACCTCATCAAATAATTGGAGGGGAAATACTCCAGATGTAGGATTGAATCCCTTAGTCGATGCGTATTGAGAAATTTGGTGTAATCGTTCAGGCGCAACCGGCTCGGCAGCCAATACATCCGACCTTAACCCTTCAACGAGGTCCCTCAGAGACTCAACACCAACCTTGGCAAGAGCAGCGTTTTTGGATGCATGATTTGATATGCCAATGCGCTGTAGCAATACTGGGAGCACCTTTGGGGAGAGGTCCGCAGCGGGCTCGAAGTGCTGCATCCAATCCTTCGTGTTTTGACGAATAATATCGATACTCCTATATTGAGTCGACATCCAGATATCGATCTGACGACGCAGGGATTCATTTGCCTCCCACTCTTTTGATGAAAGTACCGCCAGTAAAACTAGTTGTTGTTCCTCTAGTGATCTAACATCATCAGCACCTGAAAATGAATATACGCGCGAGCTAACCATGTCCGGTCTTTGCATACGCTTAACACGCTCCACAAACCAACCAAGGCGCCCTAAGTAACCACTTCGCCCCTTACCATCTGCCGCATACTGCCTTACCTTCGCCTCAAGATACGTTATTGCTGTAAAATCAGTAAGCGGATCTGAAAGTGTCCCTCCGCTTCGCCACTGCTTCCCACCCAACATCCCCACTGCAACTTCTATTGCTAGTGACTCTTCGGGCTTCATATTTTCATCTTTCTGCGCCCAATCAAGTAGAAGCTCAAGTACAAGGAGTTGAATATCTGTCCAAAAGTTTTTGATTGCAGCCATGAGCACCCCACGCTGCAGCACTTCTACCTCACCACCGCTCCAGTGTAGATCTTGGTCGGTAATCCCTAAGGTTTGGCACAGAGTGGGCCATTCTAGTTTTAAGTGCTCAAGCGTTAAATACGTTGTTTTGCCTAAAAGCCCAATTGGTTCCTGCTCGAAAGAGAAGGTCCCCCACCATTTACCAAGTACATCAGCTAGCCACTCTGATGCCGTGCGGTCACCTCGGTCAACAGCGTCTAAGAGCATCCATGCCGTCTCCTGTATATGAATGGAATTCAAGCGAGCTGACACCTCCATCGATGCCCATTCAAAATCTTTCGACACTTCTGGCACTTTTGCTAAAGTGGCTTTTGCATTCTCCCAACCGCCGGCGAAAGTCGAAACGACTTCTTCGTATACTCTATGCAGAGGCGCACGAAGTACTACCATTTGATTCGAGCCATGCTCCATAACCCCTTGTTCTTCTACCCGTTGGACCCACCAACCGCCAAGTTGATACATCATTAATGGTGGAAGCAGCAGAATGCTCTCGCGAACCTCCTCAGGAGATGAGTTCAAAACCTCTCCATCTAGATGTTGCACGAGGTGACAAAGGCGACGAACCGGTCTCGTATCTGTCACCATCGATCCAATGGCTGCAAAAAAAATAGATCGATAGATATCAGCCCACCCATGATAAAGCGCCCTCTCAGGAAACGTATGTATGTCAGGTAACAAAGCCCAACTACCCTGAGTATCTTCGTTACTATTTGCTAAAGAGGCCCCAAGAAGAAGTTCATGTAAGCTCACGAGTGATTCGTAGGCACGCTCAAAAGCCTCCACATCAGAGTGTGCAGCTGCCCCCCTTGTATCGGCCTCCAACTCTTTAAGTATCGATTTAACCTGAATTCCGAGACGCTCACTTCTTACAGACCTGAACACGTATGCAAGACGCAATAGTCTCAACTGCCACCAAGCCAAGGGCGGGCCCGAATCGACAGTCGCCAAAGGAATAGATTTCTCATACACACTTCCTGGCATTATAGGAACAGTTAGGAGTGGATAACTACTTTTCCTAGCAAATTGCTCGCCTTGTGGCATAGGGTACTTTCGGGCCGCACGCATCCAACTTGCAGTAACCAAGTGCAACGGAAGTAGACGAACATTTACAAGCCGGGAAGGAGATTTTAACGTCAGCGTACCTTGAGCTTTTCCTTCACGAAACCCATAACGACTAAAAAGAATATCGGGACCAACTGGCTGCAGATCATTATCCAAATCAGGAGATGGAATCCATCCAAATCTCTGAGATTTAGCGAGCACCTGAAAGGAATTTAACCTCATTACATCGCGAGGCAAAGCCACACTTACAGCGTAACGCTGAATAACATGCATCTGTACTTCAGGACGTAAAAACTCGATAGTCCTGAACAAAAAATACGTTGTCAAAATTGCATTTAACAAAAACCAAACTGTATCCAGCGACACCCACAATGGCAACGATACCGCACCGTATACCGGTATCGATAAGTATTGAATAGTCATAACCAAAACGAGTGATAAAGAAGATAGCCCTGCTGCCAGTGCTCCAGAATCAAGAATGTATAGATGAACAAAAGCTTCGGCGGCTGGTCGTCGCTGAAGAAAAACTGTCACGAAAGCAATAACTATCGGATACACCAACGCAGCCAAAGTTGCTTGTACAGTCCACAACGTCGAAAAATAGGCCAGTTGTTCAGCCACTTGCCATGTTCCCCAGCTGACTAAAAACCAACTGAGCGACTGAATCTTAATTAGCGCCCAAATTAAGACGACAAGCAGCAACAATGTTACTGAAAAGCGAACAGGGTGTTCGCCAGCAAAAAGTAATTCTCGTTGAAAGCGGGAGAGCGCAAACGCTTTCCGGTGGCGATTCAATCTACTCCAACTAGCTTCTTCGCGGAGAACTACTCTCTGCACAGACCAAGGGATTTTCCCCAAATCACGGGCACGTTCACATTTTTTATGAAACGCCCTGATAACTGCTGAAGATTTTCCCTTGAACCTTAGAAAAAATTTAGACTGCGACTGAATCCATCCCTTAGCGTTTATAAACACTTTCCTGATGCGGTTCATCTTCAGTACTTCCTTGTTTCTATTAGCCTTCTTGGATACCGATCTGACTACTCATACTACTCGAGCATTTAACACTCTGTGTTGATTGTAGATACATCTCTAAAGATTCGCTTCCAGACGGCTTAACTTTCTCATGCCTCCAACCGACTCCACAACCTTGTATCTTTGTGAATTCGGCTAAAAATGGGATAGGTCACATTTCAACTCTGGTGAGTCAGGGCCAACGCTAACGAGGGTTGCAGGTACGGGGTCTACGCGATAACCTTCTCGCGTCGCTGCCAATTCAGCGACCGGGTGTGGTAACCCGAGTTATTCAAGGCGCAACAGCGCCCCCAATCACGTCATCAGGCGCTTTTTTTATGCCTGCGGCGTGAGTTATGGCGGCTGTGCGTGGGACGCCCTCGGGCGTGCCGGTTTCCTTGATACCCGGTTTACCACCCTGCGCACAGCTGTCACCCATTCGTGTGGTAACGAACGTGGCAGCTCCTCATATCAAGGAGTTGGATAATGCGCAGTATCAATCCGTTTGAAATTTGGCTTTCCCCTCTACGCATCCCCCAATCGCGTAACCCCCTCCCCCATTGCCTCTCCATCCTCGGAGGTGGCAAATGACCGAACAACCCGAACTCAAAACCATTGGCCTGACGCCGGCCATCTACTGCGCGGATCAAGCGCTGTTTCATGTCACTCGCGGGGTTCCTCTTGGTGATGCGTTGTCAATGGCCTCCGATTTTCTGTTCCTGGCCAAGACGCTCACTGAAGATGCTGCTTATGCCAGAGACACTGACCGTCACGCTTGGGCCGCGCATTATCTGACCTCGCTGAGCAAGGCATTGGTGGATGATGCGGTGAAGGTGCTGACGCGGGATCGGACTTGCACGCCGGCCTCCAAGCAAGCGGGGGGGGGGGTAAAGGCTGAGGGGTAGTGATTGAAACGCTGAAATAGCTTCAGATTTCAGAAGTCAGGCATGACGCTTGTGGGAACGGGCTGGGTTGCGGGGGCCGGGGTATTCAGCGGGATATGTGGATGTCTTGCGTTTTTCGCGAGCGAGCTCGCTCCTACAGTGGGTTTGCTACAACCCAACGGCTATTGGACCGGCCATCCGAATAACCTCAGGATTTGTACAGCTGACTAAAATTCAGTGGGGGATCTCTTCAACGAGCCCTTACAAGGCGGGAGGTTTTACGATGAAAGTCGTAACTTCGCTGGCGTTGCTGGTAGCGGCAGGATGGATCTGCGTGGTTGGTGCAGCCCCGAAGCAAATCGTTGCCGTTCCCTTGAATGCAACTACTCACAATGCCGGGCATATCGCTCAGGCCATTCTGACCCCCTTGAGCAGTAGTGAGACGGCGATCGCATTGTTCGTGGGTGGTGTACCCAATGGCACTGCAATTCCGGCGCACTTGTATACCTATATCTACTCGGGAAGCTGCGCCAGGCACGAGCTTAAGCCGGCCTATTCCCTCAATCGCATCGTGACTGACAACTTCAACGAGCAGGCGGGCATCCAACTCTGGAAGAGCGTGCCCGTGGCTTATGACTCGCTGCGGTCCGGCGGTTATGCGCTGGTGCTGCGGACAAGCCCGGCCGATGGCAATCCCGATATTTTCTGCGGTGAGCTTAGCTAAGGGTTTTCCCCGCTTCCATGCATAGCGTGGGAGCGGGGAATATCCCCAAGGCTGCGCGCATTATGACGGTGGTCATTCAACAGCAGATGTTGATTGCCATGCGTTTTTCGCGAGCAGGCTCGCTCCTACAGGGGGTTGGCTTTCAGTTCTGATTTTTGTGGTGGTTGGGCTGGCGCTTTCGCGAGCAGGCTCGCTCCCACAGGGGTTTTGTGTGTTTAGTGGTATTTGGGATTAGCCCCGATGGTTTCGTAAGGAAAGCTTCGGAGGGGCTGGTTTAGGCAACTTCCATGTTCCATAAACAAGAAGGCCCGAACGTAATGCCGGACTGAGCCAGCACCAGAGGATCGGGCGCGATTGGGATTAATGCTGTCGTAGCCTAATGGCAATGTCAACGTCGCCAGCAGGAACGGTGGCTGCCTCAGCTTTTCCAGCCTCCGAGTCCTTCCAGCGGGCTTGATCGTCACCTTCTCCACAGGCAATCCGCTGTGCATAACTCCGGCAACCTCCCCTCTGGCACGGCGCCTGATGCCGCATTCTTCTAGACTCAATACAAGGTCGTAGACAGAACCAAACACGTCGCTCTGGTGCAGCCGAATCAAAGGCCGCGTGGCAATCTGGCTTTTATGCCCCTATTGAGGTGCGGCGAAGACCGTGCCGGGCGCAACAAGATGCCCGCTCAGGGTGCCCTGGCCGACGGCCTGCAGATGCCACGATACCGTGACGTGGTGTGAATGCCGCAGCCGACACTTTCGGACGACCGACGACCTTCTGGTTTGTCCGTGACCGTGAGGATTGCTGAATGCCTGATGAGATGTTGCACCTGCCTGTGGTCAACAGTCTGCTGGAGCGCCATAAGGGCACCCCGGGTGCGCTGTTGCCCATTCTTCATGATATTCAGGAGCGCATCGGTTACATCCCCGATGTCGCCGTCCCCGAGATTGCCCATGCCCTCAACCTGAGCCAGGCCGAGGTTCGTGGGGTGATCAGTTTTTACCATGACTTTCGTACCGCGCCGCCCGCGCGGCATATCCTGCGGCTGTGCCGGGCCGAGTCGTGCCAGAGCCGTGGCGCCGAGCAGCTTGCCGCGCAGTTGCGCGAGCGTCTGCAACTGGACGATCACGGTAGCAGTGCCGACGGCAGCATCAGTTTGCGCCCGGTGTATTGCCTTGGGGCCTGCGCCTGTTCGCCCGCCCTGGAGCTGGATGGCCGGGTGCATGCGCGGCTCAGTGCCGAGCGTCTGGATGCCCTGCTTGACGCTTGCCGGGAGGACGCGTGATGCCGACTCTTTATCTGCCTTGTGATTCCCTTGCCCGTGCCGTGGGTGCCGATGAGGTTTCGGTGGCGCTGATCACTCAGGCCCGGGAGCGCAATCTTCCGCTGGAGTTGCAGCGCACCAGTTCTCGCGGTCTGTATTGGCTCGAGCCGCTGCTGGAAGTGGACACGCCGCAGGGCCGTATCGGCTTCGGTCCGCTGACGGCTGACGATGTACCCTCGGTGCTTGAAGCGCTGAACAACCCATCCGCTCATCCGCTGGCCTTGGGACTGGTGGAAGAACTGCCTTATCTCAAGTCTCAACAACGCCTGCTGTTCGCCCGCGCCGGTATTACCCGGCCGCTGTCCCTGGAGGACTACCGGGCCCACGGTGGTTTCGAGGGATTGACCCAGGCCATCGCTATTGGCGGCGAGCAGACCGCGACGGCGGTGTTCGATTCGGGCCTGCGTGGCCGTGGCGGCGCGGCCTTCCCGGCCGGGATCAAGTGGCGCACGGTGCGTGGCACTCAGGCGGCGCAAAAGTACATTGTATGCAACGCCGACGAAGGCGACTCCGGCACCTTTGCCGACCGCATGTTGATGGAAGGCGACCCCTTCCTGCTGATCGAAGGCATGGCGATTGCCGGCATTACCGTCGGCGCCACTTTCGGCTACATCTATGTGCGCTCGGAATATCCGGATGCCGTGGCCACGTTGCGGGCCGCGTTGAACATCGCCCGAGAAGCCGGTTACCTGGGCGCCGATGTCGGCGGCAGTGGCCTGGCCTTCGATATGGAAGTGCGGGTCGGGGCCGGTGCTTATATCTGCGGTGAAGAAACCGCGCTGCTGGACTCCCTCGAAGGCAAGCGCGGGATCGTCCGCGCCAAGCCGCCGATTCCCGCGTTGCAGGGGCTGTTCGGCTTGCCGACGCTGGTGCACAACGTGCTGACGTTGGCCTCGGTGCCGCTGATTCTGGCCAAGGGCGCGCAGTTCTATCGCGACTACGGCATGGGCCGTTCTTTGGGCACCATGCCCTTCCAGCTGGCGGGCAATATTCGTCACGGCGGGCTGGTGGAACGGGCCTTTGGCCTGACCCTGCGGGAACTGGTGGAAGACTACGGCGGCGGTACCGCCAGTGGCCGACCGCTGAAGGCTGCGCAGGTGGGTGGTCCGCTCGGCGCCTGGGTGCCGCCTTCGCAATTCGACACACCGCTGGATTACGAAGCCTTTATGGCCATTGGTGCGATGCTCGGTCACGGTGGTGTGGTAGTGGCTGACGACACCCTGGACATGGCCCACATGGCGAGTTTCGCCATGCAGTTCTGCGCCGAGGAATCCTGTGGAAAATGCACGCCTTGCCGTATCGGCTCGACCCGGGGCGTAGAGGTGATCGACCGTCTGCTGGCCGCACCTGACCAGAACAGTCGCGATGAGCAGGTGATCATCCTCAAGGACCTGTGCGACACCCTGCAATACGGTTCGCTGTGCGCGTTGGGCGGCATGACGTCTTATCCCGTGGCCAGCGCCCTCAAGCACTTCCCCGCTGACTTCGGTCTGCAAGCCTCGGAGGCCGAACAATGATTACTCTCTTCGACCCGAAAACCGATATCGACCTGGGTACACCGGCCCGCGACAGCCAGGTGCAAGTCACCCTGAACATCGACGGCCGCAGCATCAGCGTGCCCGAAGGCACCTCGGTGATGCGCGCCGCCGCGCTGTTGGGCACCACCATTCCCAAACTCTGTGCCACCGACAGCCTGGAAGCCTTCGGCTCCTGCCGCATGTGCCTGGTGGAGATCGACGGCATGCGCGGTTATCCGGCGTCCTGCACCACGCCGGTCAGCGAAGGCATGAGTGTGCACACCCAGACGCCCAAGCTCGCGACCCTGCGCCGCAACGTGATGGAGTTGTACATTTCCGATCACCCGCTGGACTGCCTGACCTGCTCGGCCAACGGCAACTGCGAGCTGCAAACCGTCGCCGGCCAGGTTGGCCTGCGGGAAGTGCGTTATGGCTATGAAGGCGAGAACCATTTGGAGGACGTGAAAGACACCTCCAATCCTTACTTCGACTACGACCCGAGCAAGTGCATCGTCTGCAACCGCTGCGTGCGCGCCTGCGAAGA
Organism: Pseudomonas grandcourensis; assembly: GCF_039909015.1. Taxonomy (NCBI): domain Bacteria; kingdom Pseudomonadati; phylum Pseudomonadota; class Gammaproteobacteria; order Pseudomonadales; family Pseudomonadaceae; genus Pseudomonas; species Pseudomonas grandcourensis. The sequence goes on along the minus strand of NZ_CP150919.1, from coordinate 1,131,450 downwards.
AACCCAGGGCACCTTCGCCCTGACCATTACCGGGCGTGGTTTTGAATCCCGTGTGGCCGCTGCCGGTGGCGATAACTTCCTCGATTCGGAATGCGTGTCCTGCGGCGCCTGTGTGCAAGCCTGCCCTACTGCGACGCTGATGGAAAAAAGCGTGGTCGAACTGGGTCAACCGGAACGCAGCGTGATCACTACCTGTGCCTATTGCGGTGTGGGTTGCTCGTTCCGTGCCGAGATGAAAGGCGACCAGTTGGTGCGCATGGTTCCGGACAAGAACGGCCAAGCCAACCACGGCCACTCCTGCGTCAAGGGGCGCTTCGCCTGGGGCTATGCGACCCACCCGGATCGCATCACCAAGCCAATGATCCGCAAAAACATCAGCGACCCTTGGCAGGAAGTCAGCTGGGATGAGGCGGTGACCTATGCCGCCAGCGAATTCCGTCGGCTGCAGCAAAAATATGGCCGCGATTCCATTGGTGGCATCACCTCCAGCCGCTGCACCAACGAAGAAACCTATCTGGTGCAGAAACTGGTGCGCGCCGCCTTCGGCAACAACAACGTCGACACCTGTGCGCGGGTCTGCCACTCGCCCACAGGCTATGGCTTGAAGCAAACCCTGGGCGAGTCCGCCGGCACCCAGAGTTTCGACTCGGTGATGCAGGCCGACGTGATCCTGGTGATGGGTGCCAACCCCAGCGACGCCCACCCGGTGTTCGCCTCCCAACTCAAACGCCGCCTGCGTGAAGGCGCGCGGCTGATCGTCATCGACCCGCGTCGCATCGATCTGGTGGACACGGTGCATGCCCGCGCCGAGTATCACTTGGCCCTGCGCCCCGGTACCAACGTCGCCATGCTCAACGCCTTGGCTCATGTGATTGTCACTGAAGGACTGCTCAACCAGGCCTTTATCGACGCCCGTTGCGAGGGCAGTGATTTCGCGGTCTGGAGCGAGTTCGTCAGCCGTGCGGAGAACTCACCGGAAGCCCTCGGCCCTGTTTGCGGTGTTCCCGCTGCCGACATCCGTGCCGCAGCGCGCCTGTATGCCACCGGTGGCAATGCAGCGATCTATTACGGCCTGGGTGTCACCGAGCACAGCCAGGGCAGCACCTCGGTGATGGGCATTGCCAACCTCGCCATGGCCACCGGCAACATTGGCCGCGAAGGCGTGGGCGTGAACCCGTTGCGGGGGCAGAACAACGTGCAGGGCTCCTGTGACATGGGCTCCTTCCCCCACGAGTTGCCCGGTTACCGGCACATCTCCAACGAGGTGGTACGGGCGCAGTTTGAACAGGCCTGGAACGTCACCCTGCAACCCGACCCGGGTCTGCGTATCCCCAACATGTTCGAGGCAGCCTTGGGCGGCAGCTTCAAGGGCCTGTATTGCCAGGGCGAAGACATCGCCCAGAGCGACCCCAATACCCAGCATGTCACCGCGGCTCTGTCGGCCATGGAATGCATAGTGGTGCAGGACATTTTCCTCAACGAAACCGCCAAGTTCGCCCACGTGTTCCTGCCGGGCTGCTCGTTCCTGGAAAAAGACGGCACCTTCACCAACGCCGAGCGACGCATCTCCCGGGTGCGCAAGGTCATGGACCCGCTGGGCGGCAAGGCCGACTGGGAAGGCACCGTGGCGCTGGCCAATGCCTTGGGCTACCCAATGAACTACCAACATCCATCGCAAATCATGGATGAGATCGCCAGCCTGACGCCGACCTTCACCAACGTCAGCTACGCCGAACTGGATCGTCACGGCAGCCTGCAATGGCCGTGCAACGCCGAGGCACCGGACGGCACGCCGACCATGCACATCGAAGAGTTTGTGCGCGGCAAGGGGCGCTTCATGCTTACCGGCTACGTGCCTACCGAGGAGAAGGTCAACAGTCGCTACCCGCTGCTGCTGACCACCGGGCGCATCCTCAGCCAGTACAACGTCGGCGCCCAGACACGACGTACCGAAAACGTCGCCTGGCACCACGAAGACCGCCTGGAAATCCACCCGACCGACGCCGAGAGCCGTGGAATCAACGAAGGTGACTGGGTCGGCATCGGCAGCCGCGCCGGGCAGACCGTACTGCGTGCGCGAATCACCGAACGGGTCGCCCCGGGCGTGGTGTACACCACCTTCCACTTCCCGGAATCGGGCGCTAACGTCATTACCACCGACAACTCAGACTGGGCCACCAACTGTCCGGAATACAAGGTCACAGCCGTGGAAGTCAGCCGCGTTTATCACCCTTCGGAGTGGCAAAAGCGCTTTCAGGAATTCAGCGACGAACAACATCGCCTGCTGAAAGAACGTCGGCACCCCGAGAAAGCCGAGGTGCGCAAATGAGTACTGACAACCTGATCAAGATGGCCAACCAGATCGCCCAGTACTTCGCCAGCCAGCCGGACCAGCAACAGGCGGTGCTCAGCGTGCGCAATCATATGCAGATGTACTGGGCGCCGAGCATGCGCAAGGAGTTGCTGGCCTGGCAGACGGAGCATCAGGGGGCGGATTTGCACCCACTGGTGCAGGCGGCGGTGACTGGGGCGGGTTGGGAGGCTTAGGCCTGGAAGTTCGGGCTGAATAACTGTGGGAGCGGGCTTGCTCGCGAAGGCGTCAGTTCAGGCGACATTGATGTTGAATGTGCTGGCCTCTTCGCGAGCAAGCCCGCTCCCACAGGGGGTTGTGTTGTGTGGACAAGCCACAGGCGCTCATTTGCGGCACTAAGCGTATCCTGTTCACGACTGCCTCCCCTGAGCCCCGGAACCACAATGACCAAAAGCATTCTCTACGCACTAGGCGCTGCTGCCTTGTTCGGCGCCAGCACGCCCTTGGCCAAGTGGCTAGGCTTGAACGTATCCCCCATCCTCCTCGCCGGCCTGCTTTACCTGGGCAGCGGCGTCGGGCTGACGCTAACCCGCCTGATCCGTGATCGTGGCTGGCAGCCGACCGGCCTGACCGCCCCTGAATGGCCGTGGTTCATCGGGGCTATTGTGTTCGGTGGCGTACTGGGTCCGGTTTCATTGATGTTTGGACTCACCCTCACCTCTGGCACCACCGCATCACTGTTGCTGAACCTGGAAGCCGTGTTGACCGCACTGATGGCGTGGGTGGTGTTCCGGGAGAACGCTGACCGGCGCATTGTTGCGGGGATGGTGGCCATTGTTGCCGGGGGCGTGTTGTTGGCATGGCCTCGCACTTCGGCAGAGGTTCATGGCTGGTTGGGGCCTGTCACGGTGGCGGTGGCGTGTTTTTGTTGGGCCATTGATAACAACCTCACCCGCAAGGTGTCTGCGTCGGATGCGTTGTTTATTGCCGGCACCAAAGGGCTGGTGGCCGGGGCCGTCAATTGCGCGCTGGGGATCGCGCTGGGTATGCACCTGCCAGCATGGTCGCTTCTTGGGCCAACCCTGCTGGTGGGCTTTTTGGGGTATGGCGTCAGTCTGGTGCTGTTCGTCCTGGCGTTGCGCGGGCTTGGTACGGCGCGGACCGGTGCGTACTTTTCCACGGCGCCGTTCCTGGGAGCCGCGATAGCGATCCTGTTTTTCGGTGAAGCCGTGACGTGGGTGTTCTGGATCGCTGCCGGCCTGATGGGGCTTGGGGTCTGGATTCATCTGACCGAGAGTCACTCACACGAGCATCAGCACGAACCGCAAATCCACGACCACAAGCATGTCCACGATGAGCATCATCAGCATGAACATGACTTTGAGTGGGATGGTGTGCAACCCCATAGCCATGTGCACCAACACTCACCGATCGTCCACAGTCACCCGCACTTTCCCGACATCCATCACCGGCACTCGCACTGAGCCCCGGAGGCTGCGGCCATTTAAACCGGCCGTAGCCATCACCGCCCTACTCGACGTCCTTTTGCCGCGACGCCGTCACGGTCACTTCAATGGCCCGGACACTGATCGCCGCGAACGTCGCGGTCATCAGCACGCCGTTGAAACCCAGCAGGATCGCCAGCACTCGCGACACACCCAGTTTTGGCACCAACTCTCCATAACCGATGGTCAGGCCGGTCACGAAGGCGAAGTAGACACCGTCATCCGGGCTCCATCCTTCCAGCTGGGCGATGATGAGGCCGATTCCGATGATCACCAACAGCAGGATCGAGAAGATCGGCCACACCACTTTGAAGTAGAACCAGACGGCTTTGTAGAACTCTTGGCGGACGTTTGATGCACGGTTGAAGGTCATGTCGTGGGCTTCCGTGGGGTTTGCCTGACCGGCAATTGAATGCACGGCGGTTCAATACCCCGTTCAGCTTGGCACAAGCGCTGAAAACCGCGACCAACGGGGCGTTTTCTTTGGCGAGGACTATGACAAAGATGACGCCCCGCAAACTATCCAGAAACCGCCTGACACCGGTGGATTTCTGTAGGAGCGAGCTTGCTCGCGATGGTCGTTAACGATAACGCTGTAAACCTGATAGCCCACGGCGCTCTCGAGTCCATCGCGAGCAGGCTCGCTCCTACAACATCAGTGGCAGGTTTATCCCTCAGTTCGCTTCAGTTTCCCGAATCAGCTTCTTGTTGATCTTGCCAACGCTGGTCTTGGGGATTTCGGTCACGAACTTGAACTGCTTGGGGATCGCCCATTTGTTGATGCGCCCGCCGTCGACGAAGGTTTGCAAATGCACCTCCAGAATCTTGCGGTCGAGGTATTGCCCCGGCTCGCAGACGACCATGGCCATCGGGCGTTCGCCCCACTGTTCATCGGCAATGCCCACGACGGCGACGGACATCACACCCGGGTGTTCGCTGATCAGGCTTTCCAGTTCCAGTGAGCTGATCCACTCGCCGCCGGTCTTGATCACGTCCTTGATGCGGTCCTTGATTTCCACGCCGCCCAATGGGTCGATCGAGGCCATGTCGCCGGTGTGCAGCCAGCCGTTGTGCCACAGCTCCGCGCCTTTGTTCGGGGCTTTCAGATAGCCCTGGGTCAGCCACGGCGCGCGCACCACGATCTCGCCCAGGGACTCGCCGTCATGGGCCACGTCATTACCTTCGGCGTCGATGATCTTCAGGTCGACCATCGGCACCGGCGTGCCGGTCTTGATGCGGATCGGCAGTTGCGCTTCGGCGGACAGTTGGCGGTCTTCATCGCGCAGGTAGGTCAGGCACAGCAACGGGCAGGTTTCGGACATGCCGTAGCCGGCGTGCACCACCATGCCTTTGGCATTGGCTTCGCTGGCCACGCCCAGGGTCAGCGCGCTGCCGCCCAAGAGCATTTTCCAGCCGTCGAATCGGGTCGCCTTGCCTTCTTCGCAGTTGAGGATCATCTGCAAAATGGTCGGCACACAGTGGGAGAAGGTCACCTTCTCTTCGCGGTACAGCTTGACCAGGCTGTTGGGCTCGTAGCGGCCGGGGTAGACCTGCTTGATGCCCATCAGGGTCGCGACATACGGCACGCCCCAGGCATGCACATGGAACATCGGCGTGATCGGCATGTACACGTCGTCGGAACGCAGCAGCGGCTGGCCCTGATAGGCGCCCAGGGTGCCGACGGCATTCAGGGTGTGCAGCACCAGTTGCCGGTGGCTGAAGTACACGCCCTTCGGATCGCCGGTGGTGCCGGTGGTGTAGAACAGCGTGGCGACCGAGTTCTCGTCGAAATCAGGGAAGTCGTACTGGTCCGGGGCCAGGGACAGCAGGTGCTCGTACTCGCCCAGCACCGGCAACGAGGTCGTGGTCGCCTCGTCATCGGTGAGCTGCAGGTAGCCTTTTACGGTTTCCAGCCGTCCGTGGATCTGCTCGACCAGGGGCAGGAAATCGTCATGCACCAGCACCAGGTCATCCTCGGCGTGGTTCATGGTGAACAGCACCTGCTCCGGTGACAGGCGAATGTTCACCGTGTGCAGCACCGCGCCGATCATCGGCACGGCAAAGAAGCATTCCAGATAGCGGTGGCTGTCCCAGTCGAGCAGGGCCACGGTGTCACCGGCCTTGACCCCGGCCGCCGTCAGCGCATTGGCCAGGCGGCGAATACGCTTGTTGAGGGTCTGATAGCTGTAGCGCAGCTTGTCGGCGTAGACGATTTCCCGGCCCGGCTGGTAGCGCACGCCGGACAGCAACAATTGCTTGATCAGCAAGGGATAGGCATAGGCGCCGTCGGCGGGCGGGATTATTTTTGTCGCCATCATGTTTAAGGTTCCTTGTCCTTTCGATCAGAACTGATCGGCTTGCAGCTCGTAGAGGCAGTCGCTGCCGGCCTTGGCCGATGCGCTCAACGAGTGGATACGCGGCAGCAACCGGGCGAAGTAGAAACGCGCGGTGGCCAGTTTGCTGGTGTAGAAATCGTCCTCGGCATCGCCGCTCATCACGGCCTTGGCCATGCGTGCCCACATGTAGGCGTACGCGGTGTAGCCGAACACGTGCAGGTACTCGACCGAGGCCGCGCCGATTTCGTTCGGGTTGTTTTGTGCCCGGTCCAGCAGCCACGCGGTCAGGTCGTCGAGGGTGTCGACGGCGGCGTTCAACGGCTGGGTGAACTCACCGAGGTCCGCGCCAGCGCTGGCGGTGAATTCGCGGATTTCCGAGGAGAACAAACGGTAGAGCGCCCCGCCGCTGCCGACGATCTTGCGCCCGGCCAGGTCCAGGGACTGGATGCCGTTGGTGCCTTCGTAGATCTGGGTGATGCGCACGTCGCGCACCAGTTGCTCCTGGCCCCACTCACGGATGTAGCCGTGGCCGCCGAAGACCTGCTGACCGTGGATAGTGGTTTCCAGACCCATGTCGGTGAGGAAGGCTTTCGCCACCGGGGTCAGCAGCGATACCAGGTCCTGCGCGCGCTGGCGTGTCGGGGCGTCTTCGCTGTACTTGGCGATGTCCAGTTGCAGGGCCACGTAGCTGGAGAACGCACGGCCGCCTTCGTTCAAGGCTTTCATGGTCAACAGCATGCGGCGCACGTCCGGGTGCACGATGATCGGGTCGGCCGCTTTGTCCTTGTGCTGCGCGCCGGTCGGTGCGCGGCTTTGCAGGCGGTCACGGGCATAGGCGACGGCGTTCTGGTACGAACGCTCACCCTGTGCCAGGCCCTGGATGCCCACGCCCAGACGCTCGTAGTTCATCATGGTGAACATCGCCGCCAGGCCTTTGTTCGGTGCGTCGACGATCCAGCCGGTGGCGCCGTCGAAGTTCATCACGCAGGTGGCGGAGGCCTTGATGCCCATCTTGTGTTCGATGGAGCCGCAGGACAGCGCGTTGTTTTCGCCCAGCGAACCGTCGGCGTTGACCAGCACTTTCGGCACCAGGAACAGCGAGATGCCTTTCGGCCCGGCCGGTGCATCGGGCAGGCGCGCCAGCACCAGATGGATGATGTTCTCGGTCAGGTCGTGCTCGCCGCCGGTGATGAAAATCTTGCTGCCGCTGACCTTGTAGCTGCCATCGGCCTGGGGTTCGGCCTTGGTGCGGATCAGGCCCAGGTCGGTACCGGAATGGGCTTCGGTCAGGCACATCGAACCGGTCCAGGTGCCGGCGTACATGCTCGGCAAATAGGTGGCTTTCAGTTCTTCGCTGGCGTGGGCCTTGATCGACAGGCAGGCACCGGCGGTCAGCATCGGGTACAGGCCGAACGACAGGCTGGCCGAGTTGACCATCTCTTCGACCTGCGCGGAAATGGCCTTGGGCATGCCCATGCCGCCGTATTGCGGATCACCGCCGACACCCACCCAGCCGCCTTCGGCGAAGGCTTGATAGGCCTGGGCAAAACCGTCCGGGGCGCTGACCGCGCCGTCGTTCCAGGTGCAACCCTGTTCGTCGCTGGCGCGGTTCAGTGGCGCGATCACTTCGCCGCTGATCTTGCCGGCCTCTTCGAGGATGGCGGCGGCGGTCTCTTCATCGATCACGTCGGCCAGGCCGGGCAATTGTGCCCAGAGCCGGGACACCTGGAAAACCTCGTTGAGTACGAAGCGCATGTCGCGCAGGGGAGCTTTGTAATCAGACATCTTGGCTTACTCGGAAGTGGTCACGGCATGCGGCATGCCAGGACGTTCAGTGGATTCAGCGGTTTCGGTTGCCGCGACAGAACCGGGCTGAGGGGCCCGTTCGCGCAGCAGGAAGTAGGACAGGGCCGGAATCAGGATCAGCGCGCCGAGCATGTTCCACAGGAACATGAAGGTCAGCAGGATGCCCATGTCGGCCTGGAACTTGATCGGCGACCAGACCCAGCACACCACGCCCGCTGCGAGGGTGATGCCCACCAGCCCGACCACCCGGCCGGTGAAGGACACGGCGTTGCGGTAGGCCTGGGACAAAGGCAGGCCCTGGCGCTGGAAGTGCAATTGCACGCTGAGCAGGTACAAGGCGTAGTCCACGCCGATGCCCACGCCGAGGGCGATCACCGGCAGGGTCGCGACTTTCACGCCGATGCCCATGGCCACCATCAAGGCTTCGCAGAGGATCGAGGTCAGCACCAGCGGCAGCAGCGCCACCAGCGTGGCGCGCCAGCTGCGGAAGGTGATCAGGCAGAACAGCGTCACCGCCGCATACACGTACAGCAGCATGGTGCGGTTGGCTTCGCGCACCACGATGTTGGTCGCCGCCTCGATCCCGGCGCTGCCGGCGGCGAGCAGGAACTGGCGATCAGGGGTGCTGTTTTCCTTGGCGAACTTGTCGGCAATCGCCACCACGGCGTCCAGGGTTTCGGCCTTGTGATCCTTGAGGAAGGTGATCACCGGCATCAGCGAGCAGTCGGTGTTGAACAGCTCCGGCGAGTTGACCGAGGCTTGCTGGGCGGCGTAGTTGAGCACGTCCTGGTTGCGCTGGATGCTGTTGAGCTTGGGGTTGCCCTCATAGGTTCCGGCGGTGATCTGGCGTACCGCGTTGACCAAGGACGCGGTCGCCTGCACGCCCGGATACTGTTGCAGCTCCCAGGCCAAACGGTCGGCGAGGACCAGGGTCTTGTAGTTCAGGCAGCCTTCCGGCGCGGTCTTGATCATCACCGCGAACAGGTCGCTGGACAGCGCGTAATGCTGGGTGATGTAGGCGTTGTCGCGGTTGTAGCGCGAGTCGGCGCGCAGCTCCGGCGCCCCGCTTTCCAGGTCGCCGATCTTCAGGTTCAGGCTGACCACGTAACCGCCAATGCCCATCAACACCGCTACCAGTACGGCACCCGTGGCCCACTTGGCGGTGGTGAAGCGATCGAGCGCGTCCCACAGTCTGCCGAAGCCTTTGTGCTTCTCTGCGCGGTTGTCGATTTTCAGCGCACGCTCGGCGGCTTTCGCGCCGACACCGACATAGGACAGTGCCACCGGCATCAGCAACAGCGAGGTGAAGATCAGCACCGCGACACCGATGCTGGCGGTGATCGCCAGGTCCTGGATCACCGGGATGTCGATCAACATCAACACGGCGAAGCCCACGGCGTCGGCCAGCAGCGCGGTGACACCGGCGATGAACAGACGGCGGAAGGTGTAGCGCGCGGCGATCAGTTTGTGGGTGCCACGGGCGATGTCCTGCATGATGCCGTTCATCTTCTGCGCGGCATGGGACACGCCGATGGCGAAGATCAGAAACGGCACCAGCACCGAATACGGATCGATGGCGTAGCCGAGCCAGGCGACGATGCCCAGTTGCCAGACCACCGCGATCAGCGAGCAGCCGACCACCAGCAGGGTGCTGCGCACGCAACGGGTGTAGGCATAAATGATGATCAGCGAAGTGACGACGGCCAGGCCGAAGAACATCATCACCTGGATCAGGCCGTCGATCAGGTCGCCCATGAGTTTGGCGAAGCCGATCACCCGCACCTTGTAGTGGCCGATGCCTTCGACCCCGGATTTACGCGCAGCGCTGTCGCCGGCGTATTCGATCTTGTCGCGCAACTGCTCTTCGAGCATCTGCGAAAAAGCGTGGTAGTTGATGCGCTGGCCACCGGCGGCGGCTTTGTCCATCAGCGGCACGATCAGCATGGTCGACTTGAAATCGCTGGCCACCAGGCTGCCCACCACACCGGCGCGGGAGATGTTCTGGCGCAACTGTTCGATCTGCTCAGGCTGCCCCGAATAGGTGTCGGGCATCACCGGGCCACCCTGGAAACCGTCCTCGGTGACTTCGGTCCAGCGCACGGCCGGGCTCCACAGCGACTTCATCCAGGCGCGGTCGACGCCTTCGGTGAGGAACAGCTGATCGTTGACCTGCTTCAGCACGTCGAGGTATTCGGGGTCGAAAATATCGCCCTGGGTGTTCTCGACCACCACCCGCACCGAGTTGCCCAGGCCGCGCAGCGAAGCGCGGTTTTCCAGGAAGTTCTGGATGTAGGGCTGGCTCTGGGGAATCATTTTTTCGAAGCTTGGGCGCAACTCCAGGCGAGTCACCGCCATGAAGCCCAGCACTACGGTGGCGAGCGCCATCAGCAGCATGAACAGCGGGCGGTAGTTGAACACCAGCCGCTCGAGGAGGTTGCCGGAGCGCTGATCGAAATCCCGCAGGTCGCGGATCACCGGCATGGCGTCTTGTTTGATATTGCCCATGTCTGGGTTCTCGCTCTTAGGGTTCGAGGGCTGGATCGGCGGACAGCGTCCGGGCACCACGGCTGCCGGCCAGCACCAAGGCGCCATCGGCGGACTGGGTGGCGCCAGCGACCGGGGTCGGTGCCGGTTGCTGCTTCAGATGCAACTGCGCGCCCGTCCCTTGGCTGACCAGCATCTGCCCGCCCTGGGTGAACAAGCGATAATTGCCACGGGCATCGATCAGGCCCGCGGTGATGCTGACGTGCAGGCCGCTGTCCAGCGCAGTCCAGCTCTGGCCGCCGTCGGCGCTGCGCAATACGTTGCCGCGCAGGCCGTAGATCAGCACTTCGCCAGGCTTGCCGAGCACGCCGAAGAAGCTGCCTTGATAAGGCGTCGGCACGACATTGAAGCGTTGGGCGCTGTCGTCCCATTTGAGCAGCAGGCCTTGCTCGCCAGCGATGTACAGACCGTCGCCGGTAGAGGCGATGGCGTTGAGGTGGAAACCCTGCGGGTTGTCGGTGCGGTCCTGGAATGGTGTCCAGGTCTGGCCACCGTCGTCGGTGCGCAGGATCAGGTTGAATACACCGATCACATAGCCCGTTTTGTCGTTGGCGAACCAGACGTCGAGCAGCGGCTTGTCCGCGCCCTGATCGACTAGCTTCTGGCCCTCGGTGACCAGCAGCGGCCATTGCTCATTGCCCGGCTCGGCGCTGGCCAGCGCCGTGTAATGCTTGACCAGCATGGCGCCGATCTGACGACCGTCGAGTTGCTTTTGCCAAGTCGCGCCGGCGTCGCTGCTGTGCAGCACCACGCCGTCATTACCCACCGCCCAGCCTTGGGTGGTGGTCGGAAAATTCACCGCAGTGAGGTCGGCACTGGCCGGTACGGCGGCCTGTTGCCAGTGGTTTCCCGAATCATCGGAAAACAGAATATGGCCACGCTGGCCGACGGTAATCACGCGCCCACCGGCGCGGGTCATGCCGGACAACGGGCTGTTGACGGCCAAGGCACTTGCCTTGGCGGGCAGGTCCAGCACATCGACATAATCGGCCGCCTGGGCGATGCCCTGCGACAGGCCAAGCACAACGCCAAACGCCAGCTGCAACATATTATTTTTATACGAACACATACTGCGTCCTCTTCGGAAAACCGCGCCCGGACACACATCCGTGTGCCTGACGTTCAAACCTGGCGACCTGCAGGTCATGCCGTTGTAGGAGCGAGCTCGCTCCTACAACGCGGTTGGCTTAGCGAATACCGGCGCCGGCCAGGGATTCCGAAGACCACTGGGCCTTGGAGAGCGGCTCGATGTACTTGATGCCGCCGTAAGGGCCGACTACACCGTTGATGTTGTAGGAACCGCCGACCAGGTCGTAGATCATGAACGGCGTGGAGTCCGGAACCTGCTTGTCATAGCTCTGGCTCAGGAAGGCGAAGGAACCGCGATAGAGCTGACCACGGGCGTCATATTGATCTGAGGCCAAAGCGGTCCAGCTGTCTTCGTCGAGGTAGAAGCGGCGCTTGGCGTAGATGTGACGAGCACCGGCCTTGAGGTTGCCTTCGACGACCCATACACGGTGTTTTTCCCAACGCACGAAGTCCGGTGCCAAGTGATTGGCGGTGGTCAGCGACTTAGGATCCTGCACGTAGGTCAGCTTGTAGGTGTTGTAAGGCACGATCATTTCTTGCTTGCCGACCAGTTTCCAGTCGTAGCGATCCAGCGCACCGTTGAACACGAACACGTCATCGTAGGTGCCCGCGCCGGCGGTACCCGGGTTTGGCGTGTCGTAGGCCAGGCTCGGCGCCAGTTTCACTCGACGCTGCCCCGGCAAGTACTGCCAGGCGCGACGCGGTTGCTGCAACGGGTTGGCGGCGTCCTTGAGCATGATCGCCTCACCGGCACGGCGCGCTGGGCCGGTGTATGCCAGCTTCATCTGGTAGTACACGTCGGCGCTGCTGATCGGCTGCGAGAGGTTTTCATAGATCGGGTAGGAGATGTTCGCTTGCCCGGTGGTCGCCAGGCTAGGAACGCCCGCCGAGTCGACGTTCCAGGAGTCGTACTTGGAGCTGATGCTGACGCCTTGGTAGCGCAACAGGAAGTTCCACATCGCTTCGTTGCCCGACTGCGGAATCGGGAACGGAATACCCGGCAGCACGTTGTCGATGGCCAGGCCACCTTCCAGGGACTTGGCGCCGCTGGCGTTTTTCACGCCGTTGTCCAGAATCGCTTGAGGCAGCGAAACGGTGCGGTGCGTCGGGAACACGTCGACACGGAAAGTAGGGAAACGCTTGGCCAGTTCTACCGTGGTCGCCGTGAGCAGGCCCTTGTACTGATCGACGTTCTTGCCGTCGATCACCAGCACAGGTTTTTCACTGGCAAACGGATCCGGGCGCATGCTGTCGCCGGCCTTGAAGCTGGCCGGCGGCGTGGTCAAGCCACCGTTGTAGGCAGGAATGGAACCATCAGCGTTCCCGGCTTTTTCAGCCCCTGCCTGGGTCAGGCTGGTGCCCAGCTTGGCAGCTTCCTGAGGTGAAACAGCAGCCTGTGCCTGAGCGGCGAAGACCATGGCCAAGGACGCGGCCAACACGGTTTTTACAAATTTCATGTTGTTATTCTCCTGCTTGCATTGAGCAAATCAGTGGTGAATCAGAATGTAGTTTTCATCGTCAGGTACACGGCGCCACGGTCCTCAGTCGTGGCACCACCTCCGGAGAAGGACGAGTAGCCGCCGGCGAAACAGGCGTAGTTTTCGTTGCCGCTAAAGGCGTTCGGGGTGGAGCCGTCACCGGCCTTGGAGCCGGTACTCACACCGCTGGTGTTGCACTTGTCGGTTTGACCAAAGGAGTCCACGTACTTCAGGTCGACAAAGTATTTGTTGTAAACAATGGCACCCACGCCAACGGCATAGTTGCCGGTGTCCTTGGCACCGCCACCGGAGACCGGCGACACACCGTCGAGACCGACGTTGACGGACATTGGTGCGTTGAGGTCGACACCGGGAAACACCTGGTACCAGGTCGGCGTGAAGTTGACGGCCAGACCCCAGTTGTCACGGGTCGGCGCGTCGATGCCGTGATAGCTGTCCTTGCCCTTGTAGAGCGCTTCGTTCTTGCCATCGAGCTTGAGCAGGTTGCTGTAGTACAGCTCGGCAAGCACGGTGGCCTGATCGAACACCGGCGTTTTCGGCAGGGTCATCAGACCGTTGAGCGTCCAGTGCAGCGTGTCACCGGTGGCGCTCATGCTGTCGCCACGGCTCGGGGTGTCATAGACCACACCGGTGGCGTCCGTACGTGCAGGCAGCAGACCAAGCCCTTGACCCAGGCCCAGCGGGCTGCGGGTACTGACGATCGCCGGGATACTGGCCAGCGGCATGTTGTGACGAATGTTCAGGTCCGAACCCACGCTGATTCCACCCACGTCCTTGGACAGGCTCAGGCCAAGGATCTTGATGTTGTCGGCATAGGCCAGTTGATAGGTGGCGGTGTCCAGCGAATTGAGGGTGTTGACCACCGCAGGCACTTGCCCTGCCGGACGGGTGCCGTTCGGGTTGGCCGAGGTAATGCCCCTGGCGTCCAGATAAGCTTGCGGCAGGATTTCCGAGGTTTCGCGGTAGTAAACGCCGAGGGTGCCATCGAGCCAGGCCGGCGACCATTTGGCCATGATGCCCCAGTCGCCGCTGTCATGCGGCGTCAGGTCCTTGCCACGACGCACATTGGTCAAGGCGTTGCACGGCGCGAGGCCACAACCGAGCGGGCTGCCCGGTACCACGGCGTTGGTGTTGCCCAACAGGAACGATTGCGCGCCGAAGCCGACCAGGTCGGAACCACCGTAGTAGGTGCCCGCTTCCGGCAGACGCGCGGCATCCCAGTTCAGGAAATACTGGGCACCCACGGTCAGCTCGGGATTGACGGTGAACGACATCGACACCTGGTTACGCGGAACGAACAGTTCCTTGGCCTCGGTACCCGGCGACGCGGCAAGCTTGGCCAGGTCGAGGCCGGACTGGCCATAGCTGACCGAGTGCACCGGGTTGAGAATGGTCTCGCCCCAGAACACGTTGTGCTGACCGGCCTTGGCGCTGAACATCGACTCTTCGCCCACTTCGGTGCTGTAGAACACGAAGGCATCGAGGATTTCGCCCGAAGGGCCGCTGTAGTAGCGCTGGGCATAATTGCTCAGGTGCGGGCTGCCGTTGCCGACGTTGTCATGGGTGACCCCGGCCAGGCGCGGATCGTTGGCGACCAGGCCCGAACGCGCATCGTTGCCGTTGACGAACGGGTTGGAGTTGGAGCCGGTGTTGTCATAGGCCTTGTCGTACCAGCTGGCGGCGCTGACGCGAAAGCCCATGGCGTTCTTGTAGACCACGTCCATTTCGGTCAACAGGTCGATACGATTGGTGATGTTGGTACCGGCCTTGCGGAAGTTGTAGTCGCCGTCGTTGTTGTTCGGCGTTGCCAACATGCGTTTGTCGGCGCTTTCGGTGCGTACGCCGTAGTTGTACTTGATGGTGTTATCCACGCGTACGTTCCAGTCCGGATTCCCCGTCTCGATCTCGGCCGCATGGGCCATCGGTACGGTTGCCGCAAGAATGGCTGAGGCCAGCAAGGTGTAGCGTGGAACGGTGAAGCCGTGACTCTTATTGTTGTGCATTGCGTTGTCTCCGCCTTTTTGTCTTTGTTTTAAGCGCAGCCGCCCTCGCACAAACCTCTTCGGGTTTGCGTTTAAGGAATGAGGGCAAATGCCGGTTGGCGTACTGCCAGTCCAGCTCCTTGTACTAGCGATCCAGCTCCAGGATGAGTGCTTCAGCTTGCTGCCAGTGGCCAAATCCTGCGGCCGGATTGAGATGGCCGACATCGCCCAGATTGAGCAATTCGGCGCCCCAGCCTTCTGCCATGCGGGTGACCGCGGCAAGACTGGCCAGGTGATCGTTGGTGCTGCCGGCCACGATGCTGCGAAACGGCAGCGGGCCCTGTGGCAGTGGATTCCAGCCCTGGTTACGCAGGGTTTCGGAAGATGGATAGTTTGCCGGCCAGACCGCATCGAGGTCCGGTGGCGCGGCCAGCAAAGCGCCCTTGATCGGACGGCTGTAGTGCGCAGCCCAGTGCGCAACCATCAGCACACCGGCGCTGTGGGCCACCAGAATCACGGGCCCGTCGATCTGTTCGAGTTCGTGTTGAATCGCCCGCACACGGGCCATGCAATCGAGTTTGTCGGTCTCCAGCGGCGCGACACTGCGCACGTTGCTCAGCCTGGCGGCAAGCAATGTTTGCCAATGTTCGGCCACGTGCTCGCGCAGACCCGGGACGATCAGAACGGTAGCGGCTGTTTGCAGTTTGTCCACGGTCAACACCTTCGCTTTCTCGATAACTCGACTGGCTGTTTTCGCCAGGGGCTTTTTGTAGGGTCGACATTAAAGAGCGCCCACCCGAAGCGCTTTACATTGGACGTCATGCACTTTTCTTTTGATGACAAATTGTCGGACAGCAGGACAGTGCGACCACTGGTCTAAAAATCCCGCAGGTTGGCGCAAGGTCACTGTAATCAACGGATGAGCGCCGATGGGTCGATGCAGCGTAGAAGATGGGTGACCGGCCGGCATGACCTCCATCAACGACATGACAACTGTTCAACTGTTGATACGCTGGATATAGTCGCCACGCTCAGCCAACCGCCATCGGCCCAGGGAAGACCTTCGCATGACCAAGCTTGTTCGCGCCGCTGTCTTGACCAACTACCTGGAGGTCACCCAGTACCTGGGGTTCAACCCGCGCGACGTGCTGGCCGCTGTCGGCTTGAGCAGGGCCCAACTGCAAGCCCCTGAACACCGTATCCATATCGATGCCGCCGTCCGCTTGCTGGAAGACTCGGCCACCGCCAGCGGCTGCCAGACCTTCGGCCTGAGCATGGCCGAGTCGCGCCAGCTCTCGGACTTCGGCGTGGTCAGCCTGCTGCTCAGCCACCAGCGCACCCTGCGCGATGCCTTGCAGGTGGTGGTGGATTACCGGCACCTGATGAATGACTCGCTGGCCATCTTCATCGAGGAGGCCGGCAAGATGGTGATCATTCGCGAAGAGGTGGTGACCGAAACGCCGATGCCCAGCCGCCAGGCCACGGAGCTGGCCATCGGTGTGATGTTCCGTCTGTGCTCGGCCCTGCTGGGCACACACTGGCATCCCTACAGCGTCAACTTCATGCACCAGCCACCGGACAACCTGCACCTGCATCGGCGTCTGTTCGGCTGCAACCTGGAGTTCGGCAGCGAGTTCAACGGCATCGTCTGCCCTGACATCAGCCTGGACATGACCAACCCCAACGCCGACCCGGCCATGGCCCGCTACGCCCAGGGCTACCTCGACTCGCTGCAGAACCACGAAGGCACCTCGATGCTGTTCGAGGTGCGCAAGGCCATCTACCTGCTGTTGCCCATGGGGCGCGCCACCATCGAGCAGGTAGCCCAGAGCCAGGGCATGAACGTGCGCACCCTGCAACGCCGCCTCAAGGACGACAGCTGCGCCTTCAACGACGTGATCAACGACGTGCGCCGCGACCTGGTGCTGCGTTACCTGGACAACCCGAACTACTCCCTCAGCCGCATTGCCGACATGCTCGGCTACTCGATGGCGAGTTCGTTTACCCGCTGGTTCATCAGCCAGTTCGGCATGCCGCCGGCGACCTGGCGTGCGCAGAAACAGGCTGGGGCGAAACCGTCCTGACAGCAGGGCAAAAAAAACGGCGACTGCTGGTACAGTCGCCGTGAATGCGCGAGGTTGGAACACGTTCCTTGTGGGAGCGAGCTTGCTCGCGATGACGGTGTGTCAGCCGCCATGAGTGTTGAATGTGAAACCGCTATCGCGAGCAAGCTCGCTCCCACAGGTCTGTATCAACCTGACGTTCAGAGCCCCCAGCGCAGCAACAACAGCACCAGCACCACCAGGAACACCGTCTCCCCGACCATCAGCAAAATCGGCTTGATCCCGACCGCCGCCAGCTCCCTGAGCCGGGTCTTCATGCCCAGGGCACTGATGGAAATCACCAGGCACCAGCGCGACAGTTCGTTGACCGATCCTTGCACCGCAGGTGCTATCCATCCGGTGCTGTTGATGCACGCCAGAATCAGAAAGCCGACGGCGAACCACGGCAACAGCGGCGGGCGTTTGCCGGTCGGGTCGGCGCCTTGCATGCGGGTGATCATCGCCGCAGTGACGATCACCGGCAGCAGCATGGCAACGCGCATCAGCTTGACCACCGTGGCCGTGTCGCCGGTCTCGGTCGACATGCCGTAACCGGCGCCGACCACCTGGGCCACGTCGTGGATCGTGGCCCCAAGGAACACGCCTGCCACCTGCGGCGATAAATGCAGCCAGTTGGCGATCATCGGGTACACGATCATCGCCAGTGTGGACAGCGCCGAGACGCCGATCACCGTGAACAGGGTGGCGCGTTCTTTCTGCGGATGGTTAGGCAGCGCCGCCGCCAGTGCCAGTGCCGCCGAGGCACCGCAGATGGCCGTGGCGCCGCCGGTGAGCATGCCGAACAGCCGCGAGAAACCCAGGATCTTCGCGGCGACCACCGAGACAGAGATGGTCACCACCACCAGGATCACCACCAGTGCAATCGGCTTCCAGCCCAGCGCCGCCATTTGCTCCAGGGTGATGCGCATGCCCAACAGCGCCACGCCAATGCGCAGCACGGTGCGGGCGGTGAACTCGATACCGGCCTTGCAGGGCCCGTCATCGGCGAGAAAATTCAGGGCCATGCCCAGCAGCAAGGCAAACAGCATGACCGGCGCACCGTAGTGCTCGGACAGAAACGACGCGGCGGCCGCGACAATCAGACTGACGATAAACCCCGGTGCCAGTTCGCGCGTGCGACTGTGGATACGGGTGAGAGCAATGGCGCTCATGGCGCGGACTCCTCGGTTGCAATGACGATAAACGCCTGGCCGTCGATGATCTCGACCGGGTAGTTGGTGACTTTGACCTGCCTTGAATTGAGCAGGTAGCCGCTGTGCAAATCGAAACGCAAACCATGGGCGAGGCATTGAATCACCCGGCCTTCAAGACGCCCTCCGCATAGCGAAGAGCCCTGGTGCGGGCAGCTGTCGTCAATGGCAAACAACTGCCCGTCGACGTTGAACAGCGCCAGGCTTTTGTCTTCGAACTCGAACAGCGCCCGGCCACCGGCCTGTGGATGCTTGCCGGCTGGCACGGGAATGCGCCGGGTCATGCTGGCTGCCGCTCGCACTCACTTTCCTTGAGGGCTTCGTTCATGGCCCCAAGCAGCGCCTGGGCTGGCTGTGCGCCGATCACCGTCAGGCGGTTGTCGAACTTGAAGCTCGGCACGCCACTGGTCGCACCGGGGGATCCTTCAAACGGCGTGGCATCGCCCTTCAGGCAATCGAGCAGCGCGTCCGGGGCGACGCCGCAGGAGCGGGCAATGGCAAGCAAGGTCTCACGGCAACCGAGGTTTTCGCGTCTGAGGAAATAAGCGGCGAACAGGCGTTCGAGCAACATTTCACGCTGACTGGCATTGCCCAGTGCGCTGGCACGCTCGAACATACGATGGGCGTCGGCGGTGTTGGGCATCGTCTCGATACGGCTGAGGTCGATGGCCAGTCCGACCGCACCGGCAGCCTGCTGTACCTGGTTCTGGCGCATGGTCATTGCGTCGGCATTGCCCAGGCGCTTGCGGTAGAAATCGGCGAAGGGTTCACCTTCCACCGGTATCTGGGGCAGCAACTGCACGCCGTGCCACACCGTGGTGATCTGCACATCCGGGTGGCGACTGCGAAACTGCACCTGCGCATGCTCCAGTTGGCGTTTGCCGATCAGACACCAGGGGCAGATAAAATCGAAAAACACATCAATACGTAAACGACGACTCACAACTTCACCTCTATCCCGGCTTCACCGATAGGGTCAGGCACGCTCTGACCCTGAAGGCGGGCAATATCTTTGTGGTAATGACACTTGGCATAAAAGAACACCGCTGCCGCCGCGAGGCTGACCAGTGGCACTAATTGGAAAGCGGCATGCAGGCCGATGAGGTCGGACACACGGCCAGTCAGAAACGGCCCGGGTGCCAGCCCCAGCAGGTTATTGGCCAGGGTCAGCGTGGCGAACGCCGTACCGTGGACGGAGTAATGGGTCAGGTTGGCAACCATCGCACCGGCGGGGCCAGTGGTGCCGGTGGCAATCGCCATGCCCAGACAGATCAGCGCCAGTTGCACGGGCCCTGCCTGCAAGGCAAAGGCCGCCGACAGCAACAGGCAACTGCCCAGGCAAAAGCCGATGGCCAGGCTGACCTTGCGCTCCGGCGAGTTGCGACACAGCCGATCACTGAGCATGCCGCACAGGATCATCCCCGCGCCGCTGCACAACACGATGATCGCCGCCATGCCACCGGCCTTGTCGGTAGGCATGTCGTAGTAGCGGTTGAGGTAGCTGGGAATCCACACCATCACCGTACCGCCGACGAACAACTGCAAGCCGCTGCCGATGTAGGTCGCCACCACCGAACGGCTGGACCACAGCGTGCGCAGCGGACGCTTGACCGCGGCAGCGGTCTTGTTCGCAATCTGCGCGGCACGTTGTGGCGCAATGCGCGCTTCCTTGACGATGATCGGATAGAGCACCGCCAGAAACAGGCCAAACAGCGACATGCCCGCGAACGACCAGCGCCAGCCCAGCTTGGCGGCAATCGCACCGCCCAAAGCCATGCCCAACACCGAACCGAACATCCCGCCGGCCATGAAGGCACTGGCCAGGGTGGCGCGCATGTGTTTGGGGAACACCGAAATCACTACCGCGATGCCCACGCTGCCGTAGGCGGCTTCGCCGACGCCGACCATGAATCGCGCAATGAACATCTGCTGGTAGTCCTGAGCCAGCGCGCAACCCAGGGTCGCCAAGCTCCACAGGAACGCCATCAACGCCAGGCTCTTGACCCGGCCGAAACGGTCGGCCATCAACGACAGGGGAAACGTCAGCAGGC
Source organism: Pseudomonas grandcourensis (assembly GCF_039909015.1). Taxonomy (NCBI): domain Bacteria; kingdom Pseudomonadati; phylum Pseudomonadota; class Gammaproteobacteria; order Pseudomonadales; family Pseudomonadaceae; genus Pseudomonas; species Pseudomonas grandcourensis. The sequence goes on along the minus strand of NZ_CP150919.1, from coordinate 1,111,014 downwards.
CGACCATCAGGGCAACGATGCCGCTGAGCAAACCCAGCTGTCCGTCGCTCAACGCCCACTCAGTCTTGAGCAGGGGGAATACCGCGTTCAGTACCTGACGCGACATGTAATCGGAAATCAACAGACCGAACGTCAAGGCAAAGACGATCCAGGCATATTGGCGCGCAACGCCGACTCCGCTGGAGTCGTCATCGTCAGCGGCGATTGGGTGAAAGGCCATGCAGCCTCCTCAAGAGCTTTGTTTTATTTTTGTTATCAAGCGTGTAACGGTCAGGCGGACGAGAGGTCACGGCCTCTCGTCCCGACCCTCGGTCAACCGCGTTGCGGAGTACCTTTCTGCCCAGCCTTGCGGTTGGGGGCCATGCCGTTGGCCAACAGGGTTTCTTCGATGGTTTCGTACTGCACGCCGATGCGGTAGATCTCGCGGGCTTCTTTGCCGGTGGCGATTTCACGGCCCAGTTCATGGGCAATGCGCACGGTTTGCTGGATCTGGGCAACGGAGCCAAAACGGTCGCCCTTGTGGTCAATGATAGTGTCTTCGTTGCCCACACGCGGGTGCATGCCCATGGCCATCGACATGGTGTTGAACGGCATGACGTTTTTCAGCAGCGATTCGGAGGTCAGGGTGCAACCGTCCGGCGCGCGGTGGATGAAGTTGAAGAAGTTGAACGGGTTCGGGCCATCGAAACCGCCACCGATGCCGATCCAGGTCAGGTTCAGCGGGCCTTTGTAAACGCCACGGCGCACCAGGCGCTCGAGGGTTTCCATGGCGTGCATGCCGGTCAACTGGAAGTGTGGCTGGATGCCGTTGTCCATCAGGCGCTTGAGGTGCTCGGCAACCCAGCCCGGACCTGCCGGTACGGTCATTTCGCTGTAGGCGGCGTGGATCAACGGGTTGTCCAGGGAGGTGCCTTTCAGGTACTCCGGGTACAACAGCTCCATGATGTTCATTTGCGTGGTGTTGATTGCCACGGTGACCTGATCCGGTTTCGGCGTCAGCTCGGCCAGCATGTGGCGAGTGTCGTCGGACAGCCACTTGGCCGCTTCGCCATCGCTTTCAGGGGCGAAGGAAATCGAGCCGCCCACCTGGATGATCATGTCCGGCACGGCTTCACGCACACCGGCGATCAGCTCGTTGAACTTCGACAGGCGCTTGGAGCCCTTGCCGTCCAGTTCGCGTACATGCAGGTGCAGCACGGTGGCGCCGGCTTCATAGCATTCGACCGCTTTCTGGACTTGCTCATCCATGGTCAGCGGGATGTCTTCCGGGAAGTCTTCAGGCATCCACTCTGGGCCGTACGGGGCCACGGTAATGACTACCTTTTCCATGTTTTCCGGGTGCAGGGAATCGTCGAAGAATTGCATGGTTACTCCAGTTCTTATGCCAGTTCTTATGATTGTCCCGCCCACCCGGGGTCGTGCCGGGCAGACGTGTTTACGAGAGCGAATGCAGAAGGGGTGGATCAGTACGTCTTGTCGCCGATGATCCCGGCGCGCTCCATCTTGCGATGGCACGGCGGGTAATCCATGACCGCGTAGTGCTGGGTACTGCGGTTGTCCCAGATGGCGATGCTGTTGGGCTTCCAGCGCCAGCGCACCTGATACTCAGGGATGTACGCCTGGCTGATCAGGTAACGCAGCAACTCGCCGGCGCCAGGGTTGGCGTCCTGGCCGAAGCGCACCCGCTCAGGGGTGTGGTAGTTGCTGAAGTGGGTGGTGAAGGCATTGACGAACAGCACCTTCTCGCCGGTTTCCGGATGGGTGCGCACCACCGGGTGTTCGGCGTCCGGGTACATCGCCTTGAGCGCCAGGCGTTTTTCAATCGGCATGGCGGCACCGAAGCTCGCTTCGATGCTATGGCGGGCACGCAGGTCGGCGATCTTGACCTTTACGTCTTCCGGCAAGTTCGCATAGGCCTGGACCATGTTGGTCCACATGGTGTCGCCGCCCACTGGCGGGCATTCCACGCAACGCAGCACGCAACCCATCGGCGGTGCTTCGCGCCAGGTGGCGTCGGTGTGCCAGGCGTTTTCGTAGCGGTCCATCGGCTGGTCCGGATTCTTGTAGATCCGCACCAGCCCCGGATGATCCGGATCACTGCCGGCTACCGGATGATCTTCCAGCTCGCCGAAACGCCGGGCGAAGGCCACGTGCTCGGCGCGGGTGATGTCCTGGTCACGCAGGAACACCACGCGGTGCTTGAGCAACTGGGCACGAATCTCGGCAAACAGGCCGTCGTCATGTATCGCGTCGGCCAGGTTGACGCCAATCAGTTCGGCGCCAATGCTGCAGGTCAATTGTTCGACTTTCATGGCTGGCCGCTCCTTAAACGACGAAGATCGACGAGCCAGTGGTCTTGCGCGATTCAAGATCGCGATGGGCCTGCACGGCATCCTGCAAGGCGTAGTGCTGGTTGATCTCGATCTTGATCCGGCCGCTGCCGACGTGGTCGAACAGCTCACCGGCCAGCGCGGCTTTTTCGGCCGGGTCGCTGATGTAGTTGGCCAGGGCCGGACGGGTCAGGTACAGCGATCCTTTCATCGCCAGCATCACCGGGTCGAACGCCGGGATCGGTCCGGATGCGGTACCCACGCAGACCATCAGGCCACGGGGTTTCAACGAATCCAGCGAACCCATGAAGGTGTTCTTGCCAACGCTGTCGAACACAACGTTGACGCCCACGCCATCGGTCAGTTCACGAACGCGAGCGGCGACGTCTTCATGGCTGTAATTGATCGTATGGTCGCAACCGTGAGCGCGGGCGATTTCCGCCTTTTGCTCGGTCGAAACCGTACCGATCACGTTCAGGCCCAGCAACTTGGCCCACTGCGAAACGATCAGGCCGACACCGCCAGCGGCGGCATGCAACAGGATGCTGTCGCCCGGCTTGAAGTCGTAGATGCGGCGCATCAGGTACGAAGACGTCAGGCCACGCATGGTCATCGCCGCAGCGGTTTCGAAGCTGATGGTTTCCGGCAACTTGATCAGCGGCGCGGCCGGGATCAGGCGCTCGGTGCTGTAGGCGCCGAGGGTGTTGAGGAAACCGGTGTAGGTGACGCGGTCACCGACTTCGACGTTGGTAACCCCTTCACCAACGGCCTGGACTACGCCAGAGGCCTCGACGCCCATGCCGTTGGGCATCGGAATCGGGTAGGTGCCGTTGCGGAAGTAGGTGTCGGCATAGTTCAGGCCAACCGCCACATGACGAAGGCGAACCTGACCCGGACCGGGTTCGCCGACTTCGACGTCTTCATAACGTAGAACTTCAGGACCACCGGTTTCGTAGAAGCGTACGGCTTTGGCCATTTTTCTTATTCTCCAATCTGCAATATGGGCGTGTTGCATCGAATTGCGCTGATTGGACTGTAGGACGAGGCCTGTCGGGACGCTTCTCATCAGACGACAATGGCTTTTCATTTGGTGACAGGCAGAACCGGGATCGTCTAGCCGGTCCCGCCGTCACCTGCGCTATCATCGCCCGCTTCCACGCCCCTAGAGTCTTGAACCCGGATGTCCGACACGCTGCCACTGCCCGACGATCACCCAGCCCTGCCGCCGGTCCTGGCCGGCCCGCTGTTGCGGCGTCTTGAGCCCACGCGGCTGGTGCTGTGGCTGGTGGGTTCGCGGGCACTGGCGCTGACCTTGCGCTTGCAGGACGTCGGTGACATTCGCCTCGATGCCGGGCAATGCACGGTGATCGCCGTGGGGGCTCATGCCTTTGTGCACTTGATCGATGTGCAACTGGATGGCGCCCTGCCCTGCGATGAGTTGATCGAGTACGACGTGCTGGTCGAGGGGGCAGGCATCGCCGACTGGGCGCCGCACCTGCTGTATGGCGCTGCCCGTTGCCCGAACTTCGTCCTGCGCGCACGGGTCGACCAGTTGCTGCACGGCTCTTGCCGCAAGCCTCATCACCCGGCGACAGACGGCTTGCTGTGCGTCGACCGGTTGCTGGCGCAGGAACACGTGGCAAAGGACCGCCCGGCACTGCTGATGATGACGGGCGATCAGGTCTACGCCGACGATGTCGCGGGGCCGATGTTGCGGGCGATTCACGCCTTGATCGAGCGCCTGGGCCTGTTCGGGGAACACCTCGAAGGCGCGGTGGTCAGCGACAGCGCCAGGCTCTACGAGCATCCTGCCAGTTACTACCACCGCGCGGATCTGCTGCCAGCACTGCAAAGCAATGAAACCCTGCGCGAACGATTTTTCGGTGGCGCGCGCAAGCCGATTTTCACCAGCAGCAGTGCCGACAATCACCTGGTGACCTTCGCCGAAGTCATGGCCATGTACTTGTTGGTCTGGTCGCCAGTGCCCTGGACCCTGATCGCGCCCCAGGCACCGACGCTGACGCCGGAACGGCTCAAGCGCTACGCCCTTGAGCAGACGCACATCGATGCCTTCAAGGCAGGCCTTGGCAACGTCGCGCGGGCACTGGCGCATCTGCCGACGCTGATGATTTTCGACGACCACGACATCACCGATGACTGGAACCTTAGCGCGCAATGGGAGGAAACGGCCTACGGCCATCCGTTCTCCCGGCGCATCATCGGTAACGCGCTGCTGGCGTACATGTTGTGCCAGGGCTGGGGCAACAATCCGGATGCTTTCGCCGCTGTGCTGGATAAGGCCGGCGCGTTGAGCGACAGCGCACGCGACCGTCACCTCGACAGTACGGTTCAGGATGACTTGATCAGTGATTTGCTGAAATTTCAGCACTGGCATTACGTGCTGCCCACCACCCCGGCCGTGGTGGTGATCGACACCCGCACCCGCCGCTGGCGCAGCGAGATGAACCTCAAGCAGCCTTCCGGCTTGCTCGACTGGGAAGCCCTGAGCGAACTGCAACAGGAACTGCTGGACCACCCGAGTGCGATCATCGTTTCGCCAGCACCGATCTTCGGCGTCAAACTGATTGAGACCGTGCAGCGGGTATTCAGCTGGTGCGGTTATCCACTGCTGGTGGACGCGGAAAACTGGATGGCCCATCGCGGCGCGGCGCAGGTGATCCTGAACATTTTCCGCCACTCGCGCACGCCGGGTAACTACGTGGTGCTGTCGGGCGATGTGCACTATTCCTTCGTCTACGAAGTGCTGATCCGCCATCGCAAGGCCGGGCCGCGCATCTGGCAGATCACCAGCAGCGGCATCAAGAATGAGTTCCCCGCCACCCTGCTCGAGTGGTTCGACCGCCTCAACCGCTGGCTGTACTCGCCACGCTCACCGCTGAACTGGCTGACCAAGCGCCGACGCATGCGCATCGTGCCGCATGTTCCGGAGCATGCTGAAGCGGGTGAGCGGCTTTGGAATTCGGCGGGGATCGGGCAGGTGTTCTTTAATGAAAAAGGTCAACCGCAGGACATTTTTCAGCACAACTCCAATGGCTCGCCGAAGACGCGGATGGTGGCGCCCGAAAGCGACGAGTGATCACAAAAAACTGTGGGAGCGAGCTTGCTCCCACAATTGATCGGAGTCGCTCATGGACCTCACCCGAACCATGATCATCGGTAATTCCGGCTCGGGCAAAAGCTGGCTGGCGCAGCGGCTGGCCGAGAAATTGCGAGTGTCCTGGACCGATCTCGACCGGATTCACTGGCTGTCCGACGAACACAGCATCGCCCGCCCCCGAACCGAAGCATTGGCCATGGCGCGGATTGCGGCCGATCAGGAGCGCTGGGTGATCGAAGGCGTGTATGGCTGGATCGCCTGCGAAATCCTGCCACGGGCGACTGCGCTGATCTGGTTGAGCGTCGGGGACGAGGATTGCGTGGCCAACATTCGACAACGCGAGGCCGGGCGCGATGAACAGGACCGGTTGCTGATCGCCTTGCTGGAGTGGGCGGGCAGTTATCGTCAGCGGCAAGGGTCCAGTGGGTTTGCGGCGCATCAGCGACTGTTCGAGGAGTTTTGCGGTGGGAAAATCCGTCTGCTGGATCGGGAGGAAATCGCGGCGCTGGTTCATCACTCGTAAATTTTCGCAGCTGTGGTCGGACAATCCTGATGGATGGCGTGTAACTCCGAATGGGATTACATCAGTCACGGAAACGTCCTGAGGAACATTCGGCGATACTCGATACAAGCGTGGATGCACTTTCCACGTAACAACCACTCGTAGGTATCGCCTTGCTAACATGTACTCATTTCTGTACGTTCTCTGCATCAAGCGAGGACAATCACATGGAAACCATCAACTACACCAACGCTCGGGCACACTTGGCGCAAACCATGGACCGGGTGAATGAAGATCGCGCCCCGCTACTGGTAACCCGTCAGAAAGGCGAGCCGGTAGTGATGATGTCATTGGCCGAATACAACGCTCTCGAAGAGACAGCCTATCTGCTGCGCTCCCCAGCCAACGCTGAACGCCTGATCAAATCAATCGGTAACCTGCGAGCGGGTAAAACCAAAACCAGGCAACTGATTGAAGAATGAATATCGAGTTCACCCCTGAAGCCTGGGACGATTATCTCTGGTTCCAGCAGAACGATAAGGCAGGGCTCAAACGTATCAACCTGTTGATCAAAGCTATCCAGCGTGAGCCTTTCGACGGTCTTGGAAAACCCGAACCGCTCAAGCATAACTTGAGCGGATTCTGGTCACGCCGGATTACGGCTGAACATCGTCTGGTCTACGCCGTTGAAGACGGCGAAATACGCGTCGTGATGTGCAGATACCATTACTGAGCAGAACTTCAGCCCGCTTTCACCACCCCACTCACCCCTCTGACAATCATCTCCACCTCCCGCTCATCAATGGTCAGCGGCGGTAGCAGGCGAATGGTTTTGCCCCGCGTGACGTTGATCAGCAAGCCATGATCCCGGGCGGCGATCAGGCTCAGGTCGCGGATCGGTTGCTTGAGTTCGATGCCGATCATCAGGCCCTGGCCGCGGATTTGCGAGACGTTCGGGTTGCCCGCCAGTTCTGTGCGCAACCTTTCGAGCAGGCGCTCCCCTTGAAGCCGGGCGTTTTCCAGCAGGCCTTGCTCTTCAACGATATCCAGCACGGTGCAACCGACCCGGCAGGCCAACGGATTACCGCCGAAGGTGCTGCCGTGGCTGCCCGGCGTGAAGAGTTCGGCTGCCTTGCCGCGGGCCAGGCACGCGCCAATCGGCACGCCGTTGCCCAGGCCCTTGGCCAGGGTCATGACGTCCGGGACGATGCCTTCGTGCTGGAACGCGAACCACTGGCCGGTGCGGCCGATGCCGGTCTGGATTTCATCGAGCATCAACAGCCATGAGCGCCGGTTGCACAGTTCGCGCACGGCCTTGAGATAGCCCGGTGGCGCCAGTTGCACGCCGCTTTCGCCCTGGATCGGCTCCATCAGGATCGCCACGATCCGCGAGCCAAATGCCTGTTGCACCTTGTCCAGTGCGTCGAGGTCGCCGAACGGCACTTTGACGAAATCCCCCGGCAGCTTGTTGAAACCCAGGCGCACCGCCGGGCCATCGCTGGCCGACAACGTGCCGAGGGTGCGGCCATGGAACGCGTTCTCCATGACCACCACCAGCGGCTGCTCGATGCCCTTTTGCCAGCCATGCAGCCGGGCGATTTTCAGTGCGGTTTCGTTGGCTTCGGCCCCGGAGTTGTTGAAGAACGCCCGGTCCATGCCCGCCAGCCGCGTCAGTTTCTGCGCCAGCCGTTGTTGCCAGTCGATGCTGTAGAGGTTCGAGGTGTGCAGCAGCAACCCGGCTTGCTCGGTAATGGCGGCAACGATTTTCGGGTGGGAGTGGCCGACATTGGTCACCGCCACACCGGCGACCGCATCCAGGTATTCGCGACCGCCCTGATCCCACAGGCGAGTGCCCAGGCCCTTGTTGAAACTCAAGGCCAAGGGTTGGTAAGTGCTCATCAGGCAGGCGGCGGTCATGACATCAAGCTCCAGCAAGGGTCGGTGTTTTTGCAGTATGGTTAGCCACCAGAGCTGGATAAACAGCGTAAAGCTTCAATCATTTAAAAGCAGAGCTTGATAATGGACCTGTTCCAGGCAATGACCGTCTACGTGAAAGTGGTGGAGACCGGCAGCATGACCGCCGCCGCCTTGCAGTGTGAAATGTCCACGACCATGGTCGGCAACCACCTCAAGGCCCTGGAACAACGGCTGGGTGTGCGCCTGCTCAACCGCACGACGCGGCGCCAGCGGCTGACCGAGTTCGGCACCGCGTATTACCAGCGCTGCCTGGAAGTGTTGGGGTTGGTGGCCGACTCCGAGCGGCTGGCCGAGCAGGCGCTGGACGAACCGAGCGGCATCTTGCGCATCACCGCGCCCCTGACCTTCGGTACCGAACGCCTGGCGCCGGCACTGAGTGAGTTCAGCCGGCAAAACCCGCGGGTGAAACTCGACGTGGTCCTGACCAACCGGCGCCCGGATCTGCTGGAAAACGGCCTCGATGTAGCGTTTCGCCTCGGGGCGCTTGAGCCCTCCAACCTGATCGCCCGCCCGCTGATCGACTACACCCTGACCATGTGCGCGTCACCGGAGTACCTGGCCCGGCGCGGCACACCGCAGACACCCGAAGACCTGCGACACCATGACTGCCTGTCCTTTGCCTATCCGGCCGGGGATGACTGGCAATCGGTGCAAAAGGAATGGCGCCTGGCCGGTCCCGATGGCGAAGTCAGCGTAGGGGTCAGCGGACCGATGCTGATCAACAGTTCGGCGGGTTTGCATCAGGCTGCGCGCACCGGCATGGGCATCGTGATGATGCCCGACGCCCTGGTCGAGCAGGATCTCAAGGACGGAAAGCTGTTGGCCTTGATGCCCGATTACTGCCCGCCCAGCCGGCCGATGCACCTGGTCTATGCCCAGGATCGCCACCGTTTGCCGAAGCTGCGGCGTTTCGTCGAATTCGCCGTACAGCGGTGGGGCAAACACCCGTCGGCCGAATAGGCCATGCATTTACATCCCCGCCTTCACCAGCACCGGCTGTTCCTGATAACGATTCGGGTACAGCTGTTTCAACTGCGCGACCTTTGGCAAATCGTTGATCACGATGTAGGGATAGGTCGGATGCTCGGTCAGGAAGTCCTGATGCTCCTCCTCCGCCGGGTAGAAACCGTTGAAGGTTTCCAGCTTGGTCACGATCGGCTTGTCGAAGGCATGGGCAGCGTCGAGCTGGGTGATGTAGGCCTGTGCGACCCGCTGCTGCTCGGTACTTTTGGTAAAGATCGCCGAGCGATACTGGGTGCCGCTGTCCGGCCCCTGTCGGTTGAGTTCGGTCGGGTTGTGGGCCACTGAAAAGTAGATCTGCAGCAAGGTGCCGTAGCTGACCTGAGCGGGATCGAACGTGACTTCGACCGATTCCGCATGGCCGGTATTGCCGTTGCTGACACGCTCGTATTGCGCGGTATTGGCCGCCCCGCCCGCGTAGCCGGAGACGGCGTTCTTCACGCCTTTGACATGCTGGAACACCCCTTGCACACCCCAGAAGCAGCCACCAGCGAACACCGCGGTTTCGCTGCGGGCCTGGGTGGTTTCGTCGATGGCCGGCGGTGGAAGGACTACCCCCTCTTCGGCACCACCGAAGGAGAAGGCCGAGCATTGGCTGATGATGCCGGCAGCCGCCAGCCCCAGCAGGGTACGACGCCAGGTAAAGAGGGTTTTCATGGGGCGAACTCCTGAAGCGTTGGAAAGTAATCAGCCGAAGGTGAAGGCGTAAGCCGACGCACCCGGATCAAGAAACTCGATACTGAAAGTCCGGTCGGTCACGCCGTCGCTCTGGCGCACCAGTTGATATAAGCGCTGGTCGGTCACGGTGCCGCTGCCATCGGGTGCCACGTCCATACCGTGGGCATCACCGGGGGCCTTGCCGTCGATCAGCACCTTGAAGCGCACCGGCTTGCCATCGGCGCCAGGGCCGAGCACCAAATGCAGATCACGGGCGTGGAAGCGATAGACGATGCGACTGGCCGGTGCGCTGGCGGTGGCCCGCTCCGAGCCGACATGCCACTGGCCGCCCAGGCTCCAGTCGTTGAGGGCCAGTTGCGCCGGTGGGTTGTAGGCCGCGACCTTGTCCGGCACCAGCGCGGTTTCCGGCACGAAGTGTTCCGCGCGCTGGTAGCCGACATAGGTTTCCGGCGACTGCACGGCGTCGCTGTCCGGAGCCATTTGCACGCCGTCGGCCTGCGCACTGATCAGTCCATCGGCGACCTTGGCCGCCCCCGCCTCGCGCAGCAATTGCTGGATGACCCGCTCCGACTCGTCGTACGCGCCTTCGCCGAAGTGGTGATAACGAATGCGTCCCTGGGCATCGGCAAAGTAATGCGCCGGCCAGTACTCGTTGTTGAAGGCGCGCCAGATCTTGAACTCGTTGTCGATGGCCACCGGGTAGGTGATGCCCAGGTCTTTCATGGCCTTGGTGACGTTGTTGACGTTACGCTCGAAGGCAAACTCCGGCGCATGCACGCCGATCACCACCAGGCCCTGATCACGATACTTTTCGGCCCAGGCCTTCACATAGGGCAGCGAACGCAGGCAGTTGATGCAGGAGTAGGTCCAGAAATCCACCAGCACCACCTTGCCTTTCAAGGCCTGCGCATCGAGGGGTGGCGAGTTGAGCCATTGCACGGCGCCGTCGAGGGGCGGCAGGTTGTCTTCGACCGGCAAGGTGCCGGGGGTTTTGTCAGCCACTTGCACCGCACCCTCGGCGATCGTATTCGGCGCCGCGCTGTTACGCGGCGACTTGCCGCTTAGTTTCTCCACCAACGCTTGCTCGATTCCGCCGGTCGACGCCGTGGAAAACCGAGCCAGAACGCCGGTATCCAGCCCCAGGGCAATCGCCGCCACGCCGGCCAGCATCGCCGCGCCGAGACCGCGACGTACCCATTCGCCGGCACCAATCGAGCGCTTCATCGCGCTGAAGACTTTGCCGCCCAGCAACAAGGCCAGCGCGAGGGACGTGGCAGCACCGGCGGCATAGGCCAACAGCAAAAAGGTGGTTTGAATGCTGGCGCCTTGCAATGCTGCACCAGTCAACAGCAGGCCCAGGATCGGCCCGGCGCAGGGCGCCCACAACAGGCCGGTGGCCACGCCAATCAGGAACGAAGCTCCAGGACGTGGCCGCGCGTCGGCGCCCGCCGCCTCCGTCAAACGACTGCCCGCCGCCACCAGCGGCCGGGTCAGGCGTTCAGCCAATTGCGGCAGCAACAACGTCAGACCGAACAACGCCACGAACACCAGCGCCAGCCAGCGCCCGTACTGGTTGAGCTGCACCACCCAGCCACCGCCCACCGCCGCCAACGTGGCAACCAGCGCGAACGTCAGCGCCATGCCCACCAGCAGCGGCAATCCGCTTTTGACGAAGGGTTGCCCGGTGCGGGCGAAGACAAACGGCAACACCGGCAGAATGCACGGGCTGACAATCGTCAGCACACCACCGAGATAAGCGAGGACCAGCAGCCACATGGCGATTACCTGCAAAAAGTGAGTGGAAGGGAATCACACCGTCTTGGGCACGAATTTCATCGCCAGGCCGTTCATGCAGTAACGCAGGCCGGTGGGTTTCGGGCCGTCGTCGAAAACATGCCCCAGATGCCCGCCGCAACGCCGGCAGTGAACCTCTTCGCGGACCATGCCGAACGCACGGTCCTGGCGGGTGGCCACGGCCTTGTCCAGCGGCGCCCAGAAACTCGGCCAACCGGTGCGGCTGTCGAACTTGGTCGCCGAGGAAAACAGCGGCAGGTCGCAACCGGCACAGGCGAAGGTGCCATCGCGGTGCTCGTTGTTCAGCGGGCTGCTATAGGCCCGTTCGGTGCCCTCTTCGCGCAGGATGTCGTACTGCTCGTCACTGAGGATGGCGTGCCATTCTTTGTCACTGTGGGTCACTTCAAATGCCTCCGCTGCGCTGGCCTCGCTGATTAATGCGCTGCCTGTGGAAAACTTCGGCAACAGGCCGATCGCCAGGGTTGCCACCCCCAGTCCGCCGCTCACTAGAAGAAATTGCCGTCGTGAAAACATGCTCGTCTCCAAAAAATCCAGGGGTGTTTCATGGAACACAGCCTAGGCTTTGGGTGATCGCCAAATCCTCACGGGAAGTTAAACAATTCGTGATAACTCAGACCCCGAAAAACCCGCACAATGCGCCCATTGCGCCGAAGGATTGAGCTGTATGGAACAGACCAAACGCGTCCTGGTGGTCGAGGACGATATGCATATCGCCGACCTGATCTGCCTGCATCTTCGCGATGAGCAGTTCGAGGTGGTACACAGCGCCGATGGCGATGAGGGCATGCGCCTGCTGCAACAGGGCAACTGGGACGCACTGGTCCTCGACCTGATGCTGCCCGGTGTCGACGGCCTGGAAATCTGCCGTCGCGCCCGGGCCATGGCCCGCTATACGCCGATCATCATCACCAGCGCACGCTCCAGCGAAGTGCACCGGATTCTCGGCCTGGAGCTGGGTGCCGACGACTATCTGGCCAAGCCCTTTTCCATGCTAGAACTGGTGGCCCGGGTCAAGGCGTTGCTGCGCCGGGTCGATGCCATGGCGCGCAACCTGAAGATGGACGCCGGCAGCCTGCTCACCGACGGTCTGGCCATCGACCCGATCACCCGCGAAGTGTCCCTCGACGGACGGCGCCTGGATCTCACGCCCCGGGAATTCGACTTGCTGTATTTCTTCGCCCGCCAGCCCGGCAAGGTGTTTTCACGCATGGACCTGCTCAATGCCGTGTGGGGCTACAGCCACGAAGGCTACGAGCACACGGTCAACACCCACATCAACCGCCTGCGCGCCAAGATCGAGGCCGACCCGGCGCAACCGGTGCGCATCCTCACGGTCTGGGGCCGCGGCTACAAATTCGCCACAGGCGAGGAGCCGCAGCCATGAGGCTGACCCTGACGCAACGCCTGTCCCTGGTGTTCGCCGTGCTGCTGCTGGTGTGCTGCGGCACGTCGGCGTGGTTGCAGGTGCGCTCCAACCAGATGCATGAACAGGAAGTGGTGCAAGGTTTGTCCCGGGACCTGGCGCAGCACATCGCCAGTGACACGGTGCTGATGGACACCCAGGGCCTGATGCCCAATGCCGTACGTGACCTGTTCAGCAAACTGATGCAGGTCAACCCGAGCGTCGAGGTGTACCTGCTCGATTCCACCGGCAAGATTGTCGGCAGCGCCGCGCCCGAGGGCCGGATCCGTCGTGAGCGGATCGACCTGGCGCCGATCCAGCGCCTGTTGCGGGGCGATGCCCTGCCGATTCTCGGCGACGACCCGCGCAGCGTCGATGCGCGCAAGGTGTTCAGCGCGGCACCTCTGAAGGTCGATGGCAAGCCGGCCGGTTATCTCTACGTGGTGTTGCTCGGCGAGGATCACGACCGCCTGGCCGAACGCGGTGCGACCAGCGCGGCGCTCAACACAGCGTTGTTGTCCATCGGCCTGGTGGCGCTGCTGTGCCTGATTGCCGGTCTCACGGCGTTTGCCCTGATTACCCGGCCGTTGCGCCGCCTGACTGAAACCGTCAGCCAGTTCGACATCGATGGCGCTCCGGTCACACCGGCCCTGCCCGTCGCGGTGGAAAAAGCCGCCAGCCACGATGAAATCGCTGTGCTCGATGCCGCGTTCCGGCAGATGCAGGCACGCCTGGGCGAACAATGGCGTTCGTTGACCCGCCAGGATCAGGAGCGCCGCGAACTGGTGGCGAACATCTCCCACGACTTGCGCACCCCGCTGGCCTCGTTGCACGGTTATCTGGAAACCCTGTCGCTCAAGGACGCCACGCTGTCCCCTGCCGACCGCCGTCGTTATCTGGGCATTGCGCTGGACCAGAGCCGCAAGGTGGGTGGTCTGGCGCAGTCGCTGCTGGAACTGGTGCGGCTGGAACATGGTTTTGTGCAGCCGGTGCTGGAACGCTTTTCCCTGACCGACCTGGCCCAGGACATCTTCCAGAAATTCGAACTCACCGCCGAAGCGCGCAAGGTCGAACTCAAGGCCACCTTCGCGCCCAATGCCTCGGCGGCCTGCGCGGACCTCGGGTTGATCGAGCGAGTGCTGACCAACCTGTTCGACAACGCCCTGCGCCATAGCCCACCGGGGGGTGAGGTCGAACTGGGCCTGCGCCCGCAAGGCTCCTTCATCGAAGTCACGGTCAGCGATACCGGCCCCGGCATCGCCCCGGAACTGCGCGAAGGGTTGTTCCTGCGCCCGTTCAATATCGGCGGCGCACGGCGTGATGGCGGGTTGGGGCTACGGATTGTGCATCGCATCCTGCAATTGCATGGGCGCGAGATTCAGTTGATCGATGTGCCGGGGCGCGGGGCGACATTCCGGTTTTCGTTGCCGATTGATGAAGAGACAGCGTCTGCGTTGGCGGTGCGGTCGATGAACCTGAATACACCGCGACAGGCCTGACAGTCCGAGGCGCCTGCTCGCGATGACGGTAGCCCCAACAACCGAGAGCCTGGATCAGTCCCGATACCCGGGAGCCACTCGATCCAGCATTCTCAACAACGCCGCCCAGGCCAGCTGCATGGCATCCGGATCACTCAGCTCCCCCTCCTCCAACGGCCGCCCCGGATCATTGAACTGCCGTTCGGTGTGCACGCAAACCTCGTGCGACGGCAGAACAACTTCACCGGCGGCCTGCGCGGCCAACTGAATCTCACAGGCTTTTTCCAGGTAGTACATGCGCAAGAACGCCTGGCTCACGGTCTCGCCGACGGTCAGCAAACCATGGTTGCGCAGCATCAGTACCGATTTGTCACCCAGGTCCGCCACCAGCCGTTGCTGCTCGCTCAAGTCCAGCGCCACGCCCTCGTAGTCGTGGTAAGCGACCCGCCCGTAGAACTCCATGGAAATCTGGTTCACCGGCAATAGCCCGCACTTCAAAGCCGCCACCGCGCACCCGGACTTGGTGTGAGTGTGCAACACGCATTGCGCATCTTCACGGGCGCCGTGGATCGCGCTGTGAATCACGAAACCGGCCGGATTCACCGGGTACGGCGACGGCTCCACGGCGTGACCATCGAGGTCGATCTTCACCAGGTTAGACGCAGTGATCTCATCGAACATCAGCCCGTAAGGGTTGATCAGAAAGTGATGCTCCGGCCCCGGAATGCGCACCGAGATGTGGGTGAAGATCAAATCGGTCATGCGAAAGTGCGCCACCAGTCGATAACAGGCGGCCAGTTCTTCACGCAAACGTTGTTCGGTCGCAGTCATGCGCTCACCATCACGGTGCAGGCCTCAAGTCCCTGCCCCAACGCTTCCCAGCCGTCGAAACCACGGCGGGCGATAAACACCAGGCGTGTGGTCTTGGCCTGGGCTTCATCCGTGGCCGGCAGAAACTGACTGCGGGTGCCGACGTGTTGCAACCAGTGGGCCTTGTTGCCCTGCGCCAGCTTCACCAGCCCCTTGACCCGGAACACATCGCTGGGCAGCGCCTGCAACCAGCCGCGCAAACCTTCAGCGTCAAGCGCCGAGTCGCTCTGCCACAGCCAACTGCTGAACATCTCGCCGTGATCGCCGTCGGACACCCGTGTCAGCGGCTTCACTTTGCGCGGCTCAAGCTCCAGATCGGTGTCGAGCCACAGCGCATCCGGCAACTGCGCCTGCACGCTTTCATGCACTCGCGTCCTGAGGCCCAACGCCTCGCGCAACGCCTGCAACTGCGGTTCATCAACCAGATCGGTCTTGTTCAACAACAGCAAGTCGGCAGCCGCCACCTGCGCCCGGGCCAGCCGCGCGTACTCGCCGTCGAGTTGCAGATGACGGGTGGCGTCGACCACGGTAATCACCATGTCCAGTTGCATCTGGCTGCGTAGTTGCGGGTAGGCCAACGTCTGCACGATGCGCTGCGGGTCGGACACGCCGCTGCACTCGATGACGATGCGCTCCAGCCGTGGTTCTAATTGAGCAAGGCTGCCCAGTTGCGCCAGCAGGTCTTCCTGCACCGTGCAGCAGATGCAGCCGTTTTGCAGGCTGTACACCGCGTCGGTGACTTCCGAGACGATGGCTGCATCGATGTTCAGCTCACCGAAATCGTTGACGATCACCGCCAGCCGACTGCCTTCGGCACGGCGCACCATGCGGTTGAGTAGCGTGGTTTTGCCGGCGCCGAGAAACCCCGAGACAACGGTCACGGCGATGCGTGGGGAAGTCATTCTGCCTTGCCCTCCAGAACCGGTGGTTCGCCCTGCCACACTGCCTTGAGGCCGACGGCTTCCAGCGTCGAATGGCGGTCATACACCAGTTGCCCTTCAACGAAGGTCAGCAGCACCTGGGTCTTGTGGATGTAGTTGCGTGCAGGTTGCGCGAACAGGTCGCGGTCGATGACGATCAGGTCCGCCGCCTTGCCCGTTTGCAGACTGCCGGTGCTGTGTTCCAGGCCCATGGCCACGGCGCCGTTGCTGGTGATCACGGTCAGCGCCTGTTCGAGGCTGATCGGGTCGCCGAAGCAGGCCGGGTCGTCGTTCCACGGGTTCTGCCGGGTGATCATGGTTTCCAGCGCCAGCCACGGGTCGATGGACGCCACCGGCCAGTCGGTGCCCATCACCGCAGTGCCACCGGCGGCGAGCACGCCTTTGAAATCGTAGATGCGCTTGAGTCGCTCCTGGCCGTAGCCGGAACGCGCACCGCTGGCGAACGGCGTCGGGTACCAGGCGGCCGGGGAAAACTCGGCGATGACATTCAGTTCCTTGAAGCGCGGCAGGTTGCCCGGGTGCAGCAAGGTGCTGTGGGCGCACTGGTGACGCACGCCGCTGAAACCGTTGCGACGACGGGCCTCAGCCACGGCATCGAGGAACACGTCCGACGCGCCGTCGCCGGTGCAGTGGGCAATCACGCGGATGCCCTTGCGGTCCATGTCCACCACCATGTCGGTGATGTGCTCCGGGGTCAGGTTGAGCTTGCCGCGCCAGCTCTTTTCCTGCGGCCATGGGGTCAGCAGGTACGAAGACTTCGGCTCGACGGTGCCATCGAAGTGGAACTTCACCGCGTTGGCACTCAGGCGTGCGCTGCGGTAGTAGTGACGCTCGCCGGCCAGCAGTTCCCAGCGACGACGCACCGGGAAAATGTCGTCCTGCCAACTGATCGCCGCTTCGATGCGTACCGTCAGTTCGCCGCTGTCGTCCAGTTCCTTGAGGGCCTGCAAACGCTGCTCGCAGACGTGCACGTATTTGCTCGCCGTAACGCCGCGCGAACTCTGGAAATGCACGCCATCGCGATAGGCGCGGCGCAGCACGCTGACCGGGGTCGGCGGCATGGCGGCGTGGATCATCGCGTAGGCGCCGTCGATCATCAGGCCGGTGGGTTCGCCGGTCAGTTCGTCACGCTCGAAATAGCCATTGCGCGGGTCAGAGGTGTTGCCATCGATCCCGGCCAGTTCCAGCGCCTTGGAATTGACCATCATGGTGCCCCACATGCGGTCGAGCAGCGCCACGGGACGGTCCGGCATGACGCTGTCGAGCCAGGCTCGACCCGGGGTCAAACCCGCCTCGCGGAAGGTGTAGCGCACCCAGTATTGACCGTAGATCCAGCCGTCGCCGGGATGGCTGTCGGCATAGGCGAGGATGCTTTCGCGCAGTTGTTCCGGGGTCGGGTCTTCGATGCCGACGTCGAGGTCGTCGCTGTAGCGCGGCGCCAGTGCGAGGTCGGGGTGGGTGTGCATGTCGTGCAGGCCGGGCATGCAGAACGCGCCTTGCAGGTCATGCACGCGGGTGTTCGGGCCCTTGAACATCTCGATCTGGCCGAGGCTGGCGACACCGATCAACTTGCCGTCGCGGATGGCCACGGCCTCGGCCCACGGGTTGGCCGGGTCCTGGGTGTAGATACGCCCATTGGCGAGGATCAGGTCGGCATAGGTCCCCTGCACGGAATGGGTAGAGGAAAAGTTATCGGACTCAGCCATGTAAGCCACCTTTGAGTTCAGGAGATTGAAAGGTCCACCGGGCGCCAGGCGGGTCGGGAACCTGAAAACTGTTGTTGTTCTAGTCAATCGGCAATGTCGCAGGCAGCGCCTTTTGGTGGTGGGCCGGCCCTCTCCGATGACAATTAGCGCTAGTATTGTTGAA
The DNA here is from genome assembly GCF_039909015.1 of Pseudomonas grandcourensis. Lineage (NCBI taxonomy): Bacteria > Pseudomonadati > Pseudomonadota > Gammaproteobacteria > Pseudomonadales > Pseudomonadaceae > Pseudomonas > Pseudomonas grandcourensis. Next base: position 1,093,014 of record NZ_CP150919.1, on the reverse strand, counting down.
TCAACCGATACAACAATCGATTTTTTTTGGCCTGACTGTTCGATTTACCTCACCATATGGGAAGCCACCGGTGATCGGTGTCTGCAGGCCTTTCTTCCACCTTTGAACGGGATGATTTATGCGATTTCCTTCGATGACAGCCCTTCGTGCGCTGGATGCGGTTGCCCGCACAGGCAGCGTGTCGGTCGCGGCCCGTGAACTGAACCTGACCCGCAGCGCCATCAGCCACCAGATCAGCAAGCTGGAGGAATGTGTCGGCTTCGCCCTGACCGAACGGATCGGCCGTGGCATTGGCCTGACGTACCAGGGCGAGCGTTATGCACGGGAGGTGCACGGGATTCTGCTGAATCTGCTCGATGCCGGGCAGTTGATCGACGATCAGGAAATCTCCGGCCGGCTGTGCGTCAGCTGCGCGCCGGGGTTCGCCACCTATTGGCTGTGCCACCACATCGGTGCGTTTTTGCGGCAGTACCCGCAAGTGCAGTTGCAGCTGATTTCCCCGCGCACGCCGGACGACACCAACAACCCCAACGTCGACCTGTTCATCGCCTACGGGATTGGCGACTGGCCGGAAATGAATGTTGAAGAGATTGTGGCTTTGCGCTTCTTCCCGGTGTGCAGCCCACGCCTGATCAACGCCCTGGGCGGACTGAAAAACCCGCAGGAGCTCAGCACTTACCCCTTGCTGCACATGACCGACTACTCGGACTGGCGCATCTGGCTGACCGCCGCCGGCGCTTCGGGGGTCAATGCGCTGAGCGGCATCCTGTTCTCCGATGCCCACTGCGCACAGTCCGCCTGCATTGCCGGCCAGGGCATCGCCATCGGCGACAACCTGATCAGCGGCGATGCCTTGTCCAAGGGGTTGCTGGTGCGGCCGTTCGACATCGGCATCGATCTGCACCGCGGTTATTACCTGGCCACCGACCCGCAAAAGGCTGACCGCGCGGTGGTCCAGGCCTTCAGCAACTGGGTCAAGACGCAGCTGCAATCGTCTCGCCAGACCTGGCAGGACACCCTCTAAAACCCACAGCAAATCCTCTGTAGGAGCGAGCCTGCTCGCGATGGCGGTGTGTCAGGCAACATCATTGTTGAATGTGATGGCCCAATCGCGAGCAGGCTCGCTCCTACAGGGTAGAGCCCTATTCCGCGACATTGGGTCAGGGCAGAACACGCCGTGGATTTGTTCAATAAAACTAACCAATATGGGCAAAATATTTCCATTGATGTAGCGATACTTTTAACAATAATGAGCCCAAAGCCCATTTCGGATTCACATCCGTCCTCGTACGTCATATGGGCAATAAAAAGAGGAACCTCATTGTGTCCAGCCGTTCAGCGATCCAGCTCAGCGCTCAAGGTATCAGCCAGTATTACGGCCGTTTCGCGGCGCTGGATAACGTCGACCTCGACGTTCGCCAAGGCGAATTTCTGACCCTGTTGGGTCCGTCCGGCTCGGGCAAGACCACCTTGCTGATGATACTGGCCGGCTTCCTCAGCCCGACTTCGGGCAAGCTGATGGAGCAAGGCGTCGACATCATCAGGCGCTCCGCCGAGAAGCGGAACTACGGCATGGTGTTCCAGGGTTATGCGCTGTTCCCGCACATGAGTGTGGCCGACAACGTGGCCTACCCGCTGCGCATCCGCAAAGTCCCCGCCGAAGAGCGCAATCGCCGGGTCAAGCACATCCTAGAAGTGGTCGGCCTCGGTGCGCACATGCACAAGAAGCCCGCCGAGATGTCCGGTGGCCAGCAGCAGCGCGTGGCGATTGCCCGGGCGCTGGTGTTCGAGCCGGAACTGCTGCTGCTCGACGAGCCGCTGTCGGCGCTGGACAAGAACCTGCGCGAACAGCTGCAAACCGAGTTGCAACGCATCCACCGTCAGGTCGGCACCAGCTTCGTGTTCGTCACCCACGACCAGAACGAAGCCCTGGCCCTGTCCTCGCGCATCGCGATCTTCAACCACGGCAAGCTGACCCAGGTCGACACCCCGGAAAACATCTACAACCGCCCCGAGAGCCGTTTCGTCGCCGAGTTCCTGGGCAAGATGAACCTGTTCCCGCTGGACAACCTGGCCCGCAACGGCCAGACCGCCAGCGGCCGCTGCGGCACCAGCGTATTGCACGCCCAGGCGCCGAACGCACTGAGCGCGGAACCGATCGTGCTGGCCGTGCGCCCGGAGCACATGGAACTGCACAGCGAGTGCCCGACCCGTGATGGCTACAACGTGATGCCCGCGCAACTCACCGATAAGGTCTACCAAGGCTCCAGTACCCATCTGGCGCTCAAGGTCGGCGGTGACACATTGCCCATCAATTTGTCTGTGCCCGGCAATCACCCGGGCGCACTGATGTCCAGCGGCGCGCCGGTGTGGCTGAGCTGGCCGGTGCAGCAAAGCTTCCTGCTGCAGGCCTGACCCCAGAAAACTGCGTCACAAAGCTCTCTTCCAACGACAACAAAAAGGCCGGTGTGCGCTGCCATACCCGCCGCTTGAGGACTTGCCCATGCGCCAGGATCACCAACAAGACTGCATTGAAGTGCTTATCGAAAAGACCCGTGACGGTCAGATCAACCGTCGCACCTTTATCCAGGCCATGGGCCTGCTGGCGGCGGTGCCTTTGGCACTGCGCAGCGGCATCAGCTGGTCGGCGGACAAGCCGCTGGTGGTGGTCAACTGGGGTGGCGATGCCCTGAACGCGTTCCGTTCGGCGTGGACGGACACTTTCACCAAGAACACCGGCATCCAGGTGCGCATCGACGGCGCCGGCCCGACCGAAGGCGCAATCCGCTCGCAACTGGCCAGCGGTCAACCAAGCTGGGACGTGGTCGATGTCGAGAGCTACAGCGCCCTCGTGCTGGGCCGGGAAAAGATCCTGCAACCGCTGGACTACAACACCATCAAGCGCGATCAGGTGGCCCCGGCGCTGTCGTCCGAATTCGGTATCGCCAGCTACCAGTTCAGCTACGTCATGGCCTGGGACAGCGAAAAGTTTGGCGAAAACGGGCCCAAGACCTGGGCCGATTTCTGGGACGTGAAGAAATTCCCCGGTAAACGCACGCTGTACAAGTGGATGAACGGCATGCTCGAAGCGGCACTGCTGGCCGACGGCGTTCCGCCTGATCAGCTGTACCCGCTGGACGTGCCACGGGCGATGAAGAAGATCGACGAGATCAAGCCTCACGTCCTGTCGTTCTGGAGCTCGGGGGCCGAGAGCCAGCAACTGATGGTCGAAGGCGAAGTGTCGGTGGGTGCGATCTGGCACACCCGCGCCAAGCTGCTCAGCGAAGACACCGACAACCGCGTGCGCTGGAGCTTCGACAACGGTTTCATCAACTCCAGCAGTTGGGCGGTATTGAACGGCAACCCCGGCGGCACGCAACCGACCATGCAGTTCATCCAGCAGGCGTTGCAACCCGAAGGCCAGCTCAAGCTGTTCGAACTGCTGGGCAACGGGCCTTCCAACAGCGCCACGGAAAAGTTGATGTCGGCCAAGCAACTGGAAGCCAACTGCGCCTCCGAAGAAAACCTGAAAAAACAGATCGCCCTCAACGCCCAGTGGTACGCCGACAACTACTCCAAAGCCCTGGAAGAGTATCTGACGCGGTTGTCCAAGTGAGCCTGTGACCATGACTACCACCCTGGCCTCAACCCTGCCCCACCCCAAGCCCCGGTTCAGCTCGCCGGGCCTGGAGCGCAGCCTGCTGCTGTTTCCGCTGCCGGTGTTGCTGCTGGTCTTCTACGTGCTGCCGTTTCTCGGCGTGGTCGGCTGGAGCTTCTCGCTGCCGACACCGGGCATCGAGCAGTACCAGCGCATCGCCACCGACCCTGCGATCCACGAAATGCTCTGGCGCACCTTGCGCCTGTGCCTGACCGTCAGCTGCCTGGCGTTGGTGATCGGTTATCTGCTGGCGTACTGCTGGGTGTTCAGCCCGCCGTTCTGGCAGCGCGTGGTGGAGATCTGCATCTTCATCCCGTTCTGGATTTCCGTGCTGGTGCGGGCCTTCGGCTGGTTGATCGCGCTGCGCAGCAACGGCGTGCTCAACAACGGGCTGATGGGCATGGGGTTGATCGATCAACCGTTGCAACTGAGCCGCAATGAAATCGGCGTGGTCATCGGCATGCTCCACGTGATGATCCCTTATGCGGTGTTCCCGCTGCTGTCGACCATGCGTCAACTGGACCAGCGTGTGCTCATGGCCTCGCGGGGCCTGGGTGCCGGTGCCTTGCGCACCTTCTGGCAAGTGCTGCTGCCGCAGACCCTGCCGGGGATCCTGGGCGCGTTCATCATGGTCTTCGTGTTCTGCCTGGGCTTCTTCATCACCCCGGTGCTGTTGGGTGGTGGGCAAACGGTGATGATCGCCGAATACGTGTTCCTGCAAATGTTCCAGACCAGCAACTGGGGCCTGGGGGCTGCACTCAGTGTGGTGTTGCTGGCCCTGGTCAGCGCGCTGATCTGGGTGCTGTTGAAAATGACCCGCGTGAATCGACTGGCAGGCTGAGATCACTATGAATACCCATCGCACAAGCCTGAGTACCCGGCTGTTGGCCGTGGTCGCCATGGCCTTCATGCTGTTCCCGCTGCTGACGGTCATTCCCGTGTCGTTCACCAGCAAACGCTTCCTGTCGATGCCCGAAGGCAACTGGTCGCTGCGCCACTACGAGGCGCTGGTGAGCAACCCGGACTGGTTCCACGCCATCAGCCAGAGCCTGACCATCGCTTTTGCCACCAGCATTATCGCCACGTTGCTGGCGGCCAGCTTCAGCCTCGGCATCTGGTACATGCGCTCCAAATGGGCCACGGCGCTGATGGGCCTGGTGCTGTTGCCGATGGCGATTCCGCCGGTGATTTCCGCGCTGGTGCTGTACTTCATGGAGACCAAGCTCGGCCGCTTCGCACCGGGCATGGGCTACGACACCCTGACCGGCGTGGTGATTGCCCACGTGATCATGGTGGTGCCGTACGGCGTGGTGACCATGCTGGTGGCCTTGAGCCAGATCGACCGACGCATCGAACTGGCCTCGCGCAACCTCGGCGCCAGCCTGATGCAGACCACGTTCATGGTGATTTTGCCGAACCTGAAACTGGGCCTGGCCTCCACCGCCCTGCTGGGTTTCGCCCTGTCCTGGGAAGAGGTGGCGGTGACGCTGTTCATTACCAGCGTCAACGTCGATACCTTGCCCAAACGCATCTGGAGCGGCTTGCGCGATAACGTCGACCCGAGCGTCGCGGCGATTTCGGTGTTGCTGATCAGCCTGACCTTGCTGGTGCTGATCGGCCGGCTGGTGGTTCAGCATCTGGCCGACAAACGCGCGCAGAAGTTGTTGCATCCCTAAGTAGGAACCTGATGTTCAAGTAAAAATAGATCGTCGACCTGTCAACATTGACAGTATCGCTCTCCCGAAAATGCGCGTTCAATGCTCCGTGACTGCAGTGGCCCTGAACAAGGTCAGTCAACGACATTGATCGCGTTCTTCAAGGGAGAAGGGCCATGCATGACACTGTAGATGTGCGTTTTATTCGGCGTGCTTCCTCCGCGTTGTGTGCTGCTTCGGTGGTGGTGCTACTCGGTGCATGTGCACATCCAACGCCGCCTGATTCCATCGAACCAAAGAGTTGGGTGATTGAGAATGTGGCTGCCAAGACCACCGCAGAATTGTATGCGGACTTGATAGCGCCCGCTGTATTTGAGCGCTCAGGCTCGAAGGTCATTGATGGTTATACCGTTGAAAGCGGAAATCTTCGAATGCCGGATAAATCCATGGGATCACTCATTACTGTTCGCGCCAAAGACGGGAGTCTGACAGCGATAATCGAGGTTCCAGGCAAACAGGGCATTTTACGGGTCAATGCCGATGGCAAAAGTATATTTACTCGTGAGAAGTATCCTGACTCGTCAGTAGAAGATAGCGTCATTAGCACCGACAACTTGTTAATGGCACCCTCCTCCTCGAAAACGACAGCGGACAATGAACCGCGAGTGATTGAGGTGCTTGCAGGTTTTTCTCGCGCTTACGCTAATGTGGTCGTAGACCCTCATGCATTTTCTTTAGCTGAGATGGAGACTGTAAATCTAGCTCTTCGTAACTCATTAGTCACTAATGTATCCATGAAACTTGCGGGCATTCAAATAGTTGAACCAAACTATCTAGCTTCGAAAGAAACTTTACATCAGCTTCTTACTATTTTTTCTTCAGGAATTGACCAATACGCTCCGGATGTCGTAGCTGGGTTCTTTAATGGTGAGGGTAGTCCTGCTGTTGGATACGGCAATATGCCGGGACGTACTTCTGTCAATGCAGGTAGCTTTGTCTTTCGTCATGAAATTGGACACAACGCCAGCGGTTTTCACTGTTCGCCTAGTGACCCAGCAAGTGGTTACGGATTTGGTTACAACACTTCAATAATGTGTGGAGCATGGTACGGGCCTTACTATTCGACACCGTTAGTTCGTGATGAAAATGGACAGCCTCGAGGGGATGCTCTTACAGCTGATATGGCGAGAGCTTTTCGCGAAAACGCCATGCGACTTTCGACATACACCGCCAGCCCCGCCACCAATTTCAGAAAGACAGGGTCTACCATAACAAAAATAACTTTTGGCTGGGATCAATCTAATGATGCTGTTCGGTATGATGTGTATCGTGAAACGCCTGCACAACCTCAGCCCCAAAAAATCGCCGAGACCGTGAGCTTGACATATACAGCCGCGGACTCTTCCGGAAGATCCATGTATTTTGTCAAGGCCATTAATTCTGCAGCAAATGAGTCAAAACCGAGCAATAAGGCTTCTCGGTAAATTGTGCAGGACATGACCTTCCCAAGGCCATGTCTTTTAGATTCATTAAGCCCCCGATTACACAGCAGTGAATACGTAGCAATCGGCGCCACTGTCGTTGGTGTTCCTCAATCCGTGTACTTAGCAGACGATGTATCGAATTTTTCAGGTTTTCCCTGCCCTGCATGTATCCCTTTTCAGGAAGATTTCGCCAACCCGTCCGTTGGGCCGTGACAACCGCGCCCCGGTCCAATAGATTAGGCGACCTGAAAAAGCCCCCGGGCTTTCTCACCCCTATTCAAGTTATAGAAGTAGTGAAATTTCAATGTCCGATTCCAATACCGCTGAAACCCTAGTCACCTTGTCGTCCAAAGCGGAATACGAAAACTCCATCAATCTTTCACAACACGTGTCCCAGGCAAAAACCATCAGCGAGATGGTGCTGGACGCTTTCCAGTCCACCCGCGAAAGCGACCAGATCCGCGAACTGCGTGCCGCCATCCGTCAGGCCCACGACAGCTTCGACGATGACAAAGCCTACGAACTGATGGGCCAGCTCAAGCAGCTCAAGGACGCCGAGGCCGCCGACATCGCCGCCCTGGAAGACCTGAGCAGCAAATTCCCGATCAGCCGCATCCTGTCCAGCTTCAAGGACGACCCGGCGTTCCAGGAAATCGTCTACGGCCTGGCCCTGAAAGTGCTGAACCAGACCCACCAGGCCATCAGCAACCCGAGCGGCGGCAAGAGCAAAGCCGCCAAGGCCAAGAAAGAAGTCGAAGTGTTCACCATCAGCAAGGACGGCATGAGCGTCACCTTGCCGTTGCGCACTCCGCGCTCACGTCTGAACGTCGACCGTGAAGCCCTGGAGTTCCTCGGTTTCACCTTCGTTGGCGAAGGCGAAGAGGCGGAACTGGAAAGCGAGACGTTCCTGGACAACAGCGGCGCCGAGCAAGCGGTCAACCGCAAGAACATCATCACCGCCCTGCAGCAGCAGACTGCGTTCGATGGTTATTCCATCGCCGCACAGTAAGGCCCCCTCGCCACAAGGTCTTCAGCGACTGACTAAAAAGCCCCGCCATCAGTGCGGGGCTTTTTATTGCCCGTGATTCGGGCAAAACCGCGATTACTCTTCCAGTATCGACGCAGAACACCACTTCCCTTCACCCATGAGCACCACGGGTCCGCCTGCGGGGAGCGTCAACTCACTTTCCAGCCCAGACCTCAGTGGTGCAACTGCCGAGGTCATCATGAACACGCCCCCCTTGTATCGCCAGCTGGCCAACCACTACCTGGACGCTATCCGCAGCGGCACCCTGAAAACCGGTGAACGCCTGCCCTCGATCCGGTTGATGATGGAAAAACACGCCGTCAGCCTGTCGACCGCCGTGCAGGTGTGCCGGGAACTGGAAGACTGCGGTGTGCTGGAAGCCCGGCCGCGTTCCGGCAACTACATTCGCCAGCCCGACACCCTGCCCAGGCCCGCCCCGATTGCCCTGGCGCCAGCGCTGGATACCCGCGCGTATGTCGGCATTCATGAACAGGTCTGCGCGGTGCTCAAGGCCAGTCAGCGCGCGACGATCAAGGTCAACTTCGCCAGCGCCTACTGCGCGCCGCAGCTTTATCCGCTCAAGACCTTGCAAGACCACATGATCAAGGCGCTGCGCTACGACGCCTGCCTGTTTGGCACCGCGGGCGGCACCTGTGGCAACAGCGATTTGCGCAACCTCCTGGCCCGACGGGCTCTGGCCAGCAAGACTCACCTGGCCCCCGAGCGGATCGTGATCACCAACGGCGCCACCGAAGCGATCAACCTGGCCTTGCGCGCAGTCACCCGCCCCGGCGACACCGTGGCCGTGGAGTCGCCGACCTTCTACGGTCTGCTGCAGATTCTCGAAAGCCTGAACCTGCGCGTGCTGGAGGTGCCGGCCTCGGCCCACACCGGGCTCAATCTGCAGGCCCTGCAACGACTGCTGCAAGGCACCGAACGGGTCAAGGCACTGATCGTCATTCCCAACCTGCAAAACCCGCTGGGCAGCATCATGCCCGACGCCAACAAGGCGCGGCTGGTGAAACTGTGCGCCGAGCATGACACCGTACTGATCGAGGACGACACCTACGGTGACCTGGTGGACAGCGAGCAACCGCTGTCCACGCTCAAGCATTGGGACCGCACTGACAACGTGATCTATTGCGCCTCGCTGAACAAAACCCTGGCACCGGGCATGCGCCTGGGCTGGATCAGCGCCGGCAAATGGCACGACCGCGTGGAGATGCTCAAGCATGCGCAGTCGCGGGGGTGCGAGGTGCTATCGCAACTGGCAGCCAGTGAATTCATGCGTACACCGTCCTACGAGCGTTACCTGCGGCGGTTGAGGAAAACCCTGACCCAACAACGTCAACAGATGAGCGAGGCGATTATTCGCCACTTCCCCCTCGGCACCCACGTGACCAACCCCCAGGGCGGCACGCTGTTATGGGTGGAACTGCCTCGCCGGCATTCATCGATGACGTTTTTTCACGACGCGCTGAAGGCCGGCATCCAGATTTCGCCTGGGGATATCTTTTCCAATGCCAGGCGCTTCGATCACTTTGTGCGTATTGGCTGTGGGGCGCCGTATTCGCCGCGGATTGATGAAGCAGTGCAGACCTTGGGCCGCCTGCTCCAACATCAGGGTTGAAGGTGATCTTCAGAGCGGGTTCTGGTGCAGGCAAATGATATGCGGGTCGTCATTCCAGTGCGGGAAGCGCTCGGCGATCAGCGGGTCGTGGCCAGGGATGACGTGGTCTTCGCTGTCGGCCAGGCGGTCGATCTCGGTGAACGCTTCGAGGGTTTGCGCCAGGTCATCGAGAATCGGAAACGGGCTGCGCTCACGAATGTTGACCCACAGGTGCGCGGCGTCCGAGGCCAGCACAATCCAGCCGCGCTCGGTCGCTACCCGCACCACCTGGCTGCCCGGCGTATGCCCGCCCACCGGGTGAAGGGTCACGCCGGGAAGCACCTCGACAACACCATTGTGCAAACGCATCCGCCCTTCGAACAGCGGTGGCAGCGCCGACATCACGTCCTCGACCTCGTAGGTTTTATTCACCGTGCGATGGGCCATTTTCGGCCCGGTGCAGAAACGCAGTTCCGCTTCCTGCAGATGCACGGTCGCCTTCGGGAACAGCCCGAGGTTGCCGGCATGATCCCAGTGCAAGTGGGTAAGGATCAGGTGCTCGACCTGCGCCGGATCGATGTCCAGTTGCCGCAGGGATTCTTCCGGCAGGCGATACATCTGACGATTGCGCCGGTCCGCCGTGGCCGGCTGAAAACAGGTGTCGACCACGATCACCTGTTGCTCGTTGCGGATGACCCAGAAGTAGTAGTCCAGCGGCATCGGCGCATTCGGATCACCGCAGCAGGCGTCGTAGAGAAAATTCTCCCTGGCGGTGCGCTGGGCATTTGCGCCGACACGAATAGCGAACACTTCGTACACAGGAGCAGACATGGACACCTCCGGGTTCAGGCGACTGCCGTGGTTTTGAGGGTCGGACGGAAATCGAAATCGATCTGGTCGCTGATGCCCAGGTCCTGGGCCAGCTTATGCAGGCCGCTGTAGTCGCGCATGATGGTCGCGTTCTTGTTGCTCTCGCGGGTGTCGGCAATAATCAGCGCCGCCTCCTCGACCCCAAGCTGCGTCAGAATCGCCTCCCACATTGAGTAGTCCTGAGCGATAAAAGCACTTAGCGCCACCGACAGGTTGCGTGCGAAAAATTCCCGCTGGATGGGCTGCATGTTCGCGTACATGACCTTGGACACTTCGGCCAGCACCTTGCTGTGGGCGTATTCGTCACGGTTGTGCAGCTCGGCCACTCGGCGGTTCTGCGGCTGGATGGTCTGGTCGTCCGCCAGCAGGTCCAGATAGGCGTTGACGCTGATCTCGGCCACCACTGCAAAGGTGATCGCCGCCAGATCCCGCTGCCATTGCTCAGGCAGTGCTTCACGCAGGGCTTTCAGGCGCAGGTAGGTGACGGAGGGTGGCAAGTCCAGGTCCTGATCCAGCGCCCGATCCAGCTTGGTCCGCTCGATGGCGCGCAGGTGCATCAGCGTGTGGTAGTGCTCGTCGATCAGGGTCTGTTGCATGGCCTCGCGAAAATGCCAGTCATCCTTGCCCAGGTACTGATTGGCGATGACGCTCAGCGCCGGATTGACCACATGCTCCTCGGCGGTGACGGTGCGCAGGTTGTAGCCGATCCAGCCCCAGGTCACCACGCTGCTCTTGAGCTCGTCGCTCAAGGCCTGGAATTTCGGGTGGTGGAAAAACGGCACCATGCACTCCGGATAATCCGGGCGCGCCGGGTCGAATGCCTCGTTGACGACGCCTCTCTCCGGCGAACACACGGTGGCCCGTTTGGTCCACGCCTGGTTGAGCCGCACGATCAGTTGATGATCGACCTGGGCGATCTCGATTGCTGTCTGCATGACGCGATACCTGTAAGACGCGTACCCGCCAAGGGGTACGCCAAAAGAATGAAGGGCGCCGGAAAAATCAGGCCAGCCAATAGCGGGTCAGGTTGCGCGCCGGGTCAGTGTAACGACTGCGGGCGTGGATCATTCGCCAGTTGTCCCAAATCAGCAGGCATCCGTCGGGAATCAGCACCGGAACGTTGTGCTCGACGAAGTACGCTTCGCCGAGCACGGCAAACCTGGCCAGCGGCAAGGTGCTGTTGGTCACCAGTGATTGCTGCAACGCGTCCTTGGACGGGTTCACGTCGCCGTAGTGAAACTGGTTGTAGCTGAAGCGGAAAATATCCCCGTCTTCCGTAGGCGTGAGGATGTATTCCTTGACCCGCCGCTGTCCCGGCTCACCCGGTTTGGCGGTGGCGACAAATTCTACCGGCGTGTCATCCAGCCACTCACGCAGTTCTGGTTCACTGCGTTCCAGGGACTTGAGAAATTCGTAACCGTCCACCAAACCGGTGTGCCCGCCACCGCACGTGGCCTGTTTATGGCAATGCAACGCCAGGTAGCGCGGCGGCGGTCCGTACACCGGCGCTTCAGTGTGCGGGCCGATGCCGTTCATGCTCTGGGAATACGGCAAGTCTTCGTAACCCGGCTTGCGGGTAATGGGAAAGGCCATCTGGCCGTTGAACTGCGGAATGATCGGGCCGAACTCGCGCAAGGTGCCTACGACATCATCGGCAAATTCCTCCGGGGTCAGCACCGACCAGCCCAACGTCGACAGCTCTTCATGACGATGGCCGAGCGAAATGCAAGGTTGAGACGCAACAATCCCTTGGTCTGACATGATGAGATTCCTGACGGGTTATCCGGCGTTGACGGTTGAGGTGTACGCGGCGATGAAGTCGCGGCAGGCGTCGCCCGGTCGGTAGTGCTGTTCATCGATGCTCTGCACCGGGGTGATTTCGGCGGCGGTGCCGGTAAGAAAACACTCGTCGAAGTCGCCAAGTTCCGTAGGCAAAATCGTGCGTTCGACGACCTGGTAGTCCAGCGCCCTGGCCAGTTCGATCACGGTCTGGCGGGTGATGCCGTTGAGGAAACAATCCGGCAGCGGCGTGTGCAGCGTCCGGCCTTTGACGAAGAACACATTGGCGCTGGTGGCTTCGGCCACGTGGCCGCGCCAGTCGAGCATCAGCGCATCGTGGTAACCCGTGTTCTCGGCGTCGTGCTTGCTCAGCGTGGCGATCTGGTAATGCCCGGAGGCCTTGGCTTGGAACGGGCTGCTGCTCGGTGGTGGACGACGCCAGGTCGCGGTTTTCAAGCGGATGCCGAACATGCGCGCGGCCGGGTCGAAATAGCTCGGCCACTGCCAGCACGCGATGGCCACGTGCACACGGTTGAAACGCGCCGAGGTGGAAATCATCTCGCTGCCGCGCCAGGCCACCGGGCGCAGGTAGCCGTCGACGACCTTGTTGCGTTGCAGCAGTTCATGGCTCGCCGCCTCCAGTTCAGCCAGCTCATAAGGGATGGCAAAGTCCATCAGTTGCGCCGAGCGATACAAGCGCTCGCTGTGTTCGCGCAGCTTGAAGATCCTGCCGTTGTAGACCCGCTCGCCTTCGTACACGGTGCTCGCGTAATGCAGGCCATGGGTCAGTACATGCAACTGCGCCCGGGACCACTCGACGAACTCGCCGTCGAGCCAGATAACGCCCTCTCGTTGATCAAACGGGATACTGCTCATATCCATATCTCCCCATTGTTCATGAATTTTCCTACGCCGTTTCCAGCAACACGGGTATCAATTCCGGCACGGCAGTGAGCTCGGTCTGAAAGAAGAACGCACGCTCGCCGAAGGCCGGTTGCAGGTCATCGAACCAGGTCACTTGCGGATCGAAGCGCGCGTAGAACGTGCGCAACACCCATTGCGGATCGCGTGCCTGGAGGAACTGCAAGACGAAGACCTTTTCCCCGGCGACGGTCTCGATGCCGTTGATCAACACCTTGCCGTAGAAGGTGCTCATGGACGGCCCGCGCACTGTGCGCGCCAGCCCCGACACCGTGCGGTACGCCGCCTGGAAGATCTCGAAAGCCCGGGCCAGCGGCATCGCGAAGTAGTGGCTGGGGCCAGTGTCACGCTCGACGAACATGTAATAAGGCACGGCCCCGAGCCGCACCCCTTCGGTCCACAGCGCGGCCCAATCGGCGGGGTTTTCGTTGATGTGGCGGATCAGCGGCGCCTGCATGCGCACCGTCGCGCCTGTCGAGCGAATGCGCTCGATGGCCTGGCGGGCAATGGTCTGGCGGATCTCCACCGGGTGGTTGTAGTGGCCCATGATCGACAGGTTTTTCCCCGCCGCGACGATGCGCTGGAACAGCTCCAGCAGCTCAGGTGCATCCTTGTCGCTGACAAAACGCTGCGGCCAGTACGCCACGGACTTGGTGCCGATGCGGATGTTCTTCAGGTGTGGCAACGCCAGCAGCGGCTCGATGTAACCGGCCAGGGAGCGGGTGTTCATGATCATCGGGTCGCCGCCGGTAATCAGCACGTCGGTCACTTCGCTGTGCACCCTCAGGTAACTGACCAGCTCCTGGGACTCGCGGGCGTTGAACTTGAGTTCTTCTTCGCCGATGAACTGCGCCCAGCGGAAACAGAAGGTGCAGTACGCGTGACAGGTCTGACCGGCACCGGGGAAAAACAGCACGGTCTCGCGGTACTTGTGCTGGATGCCCGGCAGGACTTTGCCGTTGAGGGTGACTCCGTTGTGGGTCAACTGCCCGGCCGGATGCGGGTTCATGCGCCGCCAGATCGCCTCGATCCGACGCTTGATCGCCGCGCTGTCATCCAGCTCGATCAGTTGCTTGAGCGAGGCATATTCCTCCGCCAGCAACATGTCCTTGTGGGGAAAGGTCATGCGAAAAACAGGGTCGTCCGGAATGTTGTTCCAGTCGATCAGCGTGCCCAGCACGTATTCATTGGTGCGAAACGGCATGACCCGCGCCACCACGGTCATGGCCTCCTGCAACGCCGGCGTCAGCTTGTGCCAGTAGGGTGAGTCGCGGATGGTGCGTGAGTTGTAGGGTTTGTAGCGTTCGTGCTCCGACAGTCCTTGCATGGCCGCGCTCCTGGTGATTGCCCTGAGTGTTGTTACGCGATGGCCGGCGCTTTGCGCTCTATGTCCATCCACGCCCGGACGCTGTCGCGATCCCACTGGCGGCGCACATACGCCGCGAGCCGCGCCGGTACCGGATCGCCGTTGGCAACCAGTCGGTTGAGCATGATTGCAAGGTCCGTGTCGGCAATGCTCCAGTCACCAAACAGATGCTCGGCGCCCTCCTCCAGCAAATGCCCGGCGACAAAGAACAGGCGCGCGACGGCGGTTTGGGCCTCGTCGGACAGTGCGGTGTTTTTCTTGCCGAAGTACACCAGGTCAAACGGACGCTCCTTGCGCACCACCAGCAAGTCACTGCGCAACCAGGCCTGCAATTGGCGGGCACGGGCACGCTGCTGGAGGTCCTGTGGATAGAGTTTTTTATGCCCTGGGGTGAGTTCATCGAGGTATTCGGCAATCGCCGATGACTCCGACAAGGCAAAACCTTCGTGAACTAACGTTGGGATTTTGCATGTCAGCGAAAGATCGCGATAACTCGCCAGATAGTTTTCTCGTGCTTTCAGATCAACAGCAACAAGTTCAAATGAAAGTTGCTTTTCCTTGAGCGCAACAAAAGCAGACATCGCAAAAGCACTGACATAATCGGCGCCGACATACAGTTTCAGCTTCCTGTTTTCCATAGAACACTCCATTGACCAACTGCAGGGATTGACGTGCATTGGAAGTGATCGTAGTTAGTTGAATTGAGGCTGAATAGATACAGAATTTGCCCGTTTCAATCGATACAGAAAGTTGTTTTCCACCGACAGACACGCAGCCGAAATCCCGGCAAAAACGCTGAAACCGGCGATATCGGGACAGGTCTGAAAAACAAAAAAGGGAGCCGACGAAGGTGGGCTCCCTGGGTTGATGCGCTGGGAAATTACGGCTGGGTGGTGATCAGGCCATGGCTGTCGGCAAAATTCGAAAGCAATGCCATCTGCGGCATGTTGCTCATGTTCAGCATCGCCAAAGGCTCGTGTCTACTGGTGTTGACGAAGCCGTGCCGGGTCCACGCCGGTACCAGCAGCACATCGCCATTGCTGACGTTGACCCCGTCGGCATCGCCGAGGGTCAACACGCCACTGCCGCACTGGATGACAAACAGATGCCACCAGGAATGGGCATGGCCGTTGAGCGTCACACCGGGGTTCAGCCATTGCATGGCGATCGCCATGCCAGGCGTCACCTCACAGCCTTCAATGCTCTTGTCGTGAGCCAATGCGACAATATCAACGTCGCTGGCTTCAAGGGTCTGACGCATACCCGCCAGTTCAGTGCCTTTCCATACCTTGGGGCCTGGCGTTCGATGGTGCAGGCTCTGGCGAAAATCCTTATATGAAAAAAACGCACCTTGAAAGTTATCCATTCGCACGTCCTTTCTTGTTATTCCCAATACTTCAGCGCTAAACCTTAAGTTAAGGGTTCAGCGCTGTAAAGTCGGAAACAACTTACAAAACCGATGGGCGCAAGGCAGCGATCATGTCCACTTCTATCGCGGCACTCTTGGGTAACTGATAAACACCCACCGTGGTGCGGGTATGTTTACCGGCGTCGCCCAGCACATGGCTGAACACATCCGAGGCGCCGTTGGCCACTTCGCTCAAATCGACAAAGTCCGCAGTGGACTTCACATAGACCGTGACCCGGATCAATGACTTGATCTTGTCCAGCGAACCAATGGCATCGACGATCAACGCCAGCCCGCGCATCGCGCTGATGCTGGCGGCCGCTTGCGCATCGGCCATGCTGAGATCCAGCCCGACGCGGCCGGGGTAGTGGATCTTGCCGTTCATGCGCGGCACCAGGCCGCTGATGTACAGCTCATCGTGATGACGGATCAGCGGCGCGTAGTGGCCGCCAGCGGTGTTTTCGCCGTAGATGTCATAACCAAACTCTTTGGCCAGGGCGATGAAGCGTTCATCGCAGGTCATGTGCTGGATCATTGATCGAACCCTCTTGATCAGTAATGCAAAAAAACGGGTGCTTGCCGGCTCAACACACGGCGCGGGTGGCCGGTGCCAGGCAAGTCACCTCGATGCGTGACTCAATCACCTCGGCCAGCCGCAACAGGTCGTTGCTCAGTTGCCCGTAGTGTTCGTTAAACAGCACGATGTGGCCGATGAATGAGAAGTTGTCCTTGATCTGCGCGCTGACCGAGTCACCGACACGCTTGGCGTACTGGCCTTCCACCAGGTCGATACGCAGAGCGCGGGCCAGGGCCTCGATGTCAGGCGTTGCGCGCAGGATGCCGCCGGCCGGTGCCCTGAGCAGGCGTATGCCGCAGTAGCCGCGGGCCACTGGCTCGTGCTGCTCGGTCTTGCCTTCCACCGCCCAGCGAACCCAGCGTTCCCATGGGTCGAAATTGACGAAGGCGCGTTTGGCCAGGTCCCAGATGTGCATGCCGCCGGGGCGCATGTTGGTCTCCACGGCCGAGGTCAGGTTGTCGCTGCGCAGGAACACTTCGTTGTGCCAGGCGCCGTTGTCCCGGGACACCAGGCCCGACATATGCCGACCCGCTGCCATCAAACGCGCCTGTACCTCAGCCGCAAGCGGTGCGGGCACGACTTGCTGGATCTCTGCGCGGTAGGCGCCTTCGGTGGTGGTCTTTTCAGTCAGCCAAGTGCTGCCGGCCACACAGTCCCAGCTGTATTCCCGGGCGTTCTGCACCAGTTCTTCAAGGACGATGCCGCCTTCGCGGTAAGGCTTCAGGGCGAGCCAGGCGTCATCGCATTCCGAAGGGTGATGGATGACGCGACAACCTCTGCTCGCACCCTCGCAAGCCGGTTTGATGAAGGCCTTGCCACCCAGTTCGACGACGCGCTGACGCAGTTCCGACAGGCTTTCGACCCGTGCGGAAAACACTGGCCGGTATTCTTCGGGGGCGGTGCTGGCCGCCGCTTCGAGCTGGCGGAAAATCTGCTTGTCCAGGCCCGCCCGCGCTTCGCCTGGGGTAATGCCCGGCAGGCCGAAGTGAGTGGCCAGCGCTGCACCGAGCAGCACGCCGCGATCGGAGAACGGCAGTACGCCGATCAGCTTCCAGCTGTCGGCATTCAGGCACCCCACTATCAGCTCAAGGGACGTCGCCACATCGTCTTCGGCCAGTGAAGTGCTGCAGACGTGATCGGCCACCTGGTCGTCATGGGGCTGGATTTTCTCAACCAGCAGGATGAGCCTGGCGTTGTAGAGCGACTTGCACAGCAAGCGCAGTTTCTGGATGTCGTGAACCCGATTACCGTTGTAACCGACCACTACTACGCATGAAGTCGTATTCATAATGCCCCCGACCTGCAAAGTGAAAACCGCAACGGCGATGACTCAGTCATGCAACGACGCATTGGATTTACGGTTGAGCCAATACCAGGCCAGGATCCCTGCGGCACCGATGGCGGCCAGCACCAGCGCGTTGTACGGCGCCGGCACCACCCGCATGATCAACACGGTCAGCCCGGCCCCCACCCCCAGGGACACTTCCTTGACGAACATGTTGTTTTGCTTGACCGAGAAGTAATCGAGGTAGCTGAAGGCGCACTCGGCAATGGACAGCAGCGCCACCCAGACCAGCGCCCCGGCGAGGGTTTCGACGTGGAACGCGGCGGGCGAAGACAGCACGGCAAAGCCGCCGACGATGATCCCGATCACCGCCACGACCTTGAAGCGCCCGGTGCGCTCGATCAGCTTCATCACCGGCACTTGGGCGAACACCACCACGGCACTGTTGAGGATCAGCATCAAGCCGTACCAGGCCGGCAGCTCGCCGGTCTTGAGCAGGATCGCCTGTGGCAGGATCGAGAACACCCCGAACAGCTTGATGCCCATGATGATGCCGGCGATCACCCAGGGCAGTTTGTTGCCCCAGTTGCTGCCGACCTGAGTGGCCGGGCGGGCCAGCACCGGTTCGGTGGTGAAGGTTGCGCCGAGGGCGATCGGCAGGCACAGCAACACGAACGCCGCCGCGCCGAGGAAAAACATGGTTGGCGTGAGCAGCGGCGACAGCAGGATCAAACCGGCCACCAGGCTGCCCATGTTCATGGCCACGCGGTTGTAGGCCGCGCCTTCCTTGGTCTGGGCTGCTTCGCTCTTGATCAGGTAACCGGCAATGGCAATGCCGTAGGCAAACAATGCGGCAGCAAACATCACCAAGCCTTGATTGCTGGTCAGCGCCAGCAGCACCAGGCCAAGGCCGGCACAAAGCAGCGTGACGCTCAGGGAGCGGCGGCCAAGCACCAGTAAAGTCAGGGGCAACAGCAGCAATAAGGCGCGATATCCAAGGGCCAGAATGCTGTTGGTAGCGGTGTCGAGCCAGACGTTGGCCTTGCCCAGCACCGCGAACAGCGAGACGGCGGTGATGATCCGGATCGTGAACAACCGCAGGTTAATGACCGGTTTGGCTACCGCGACCGTTGTTTCGACACTCATGCAGCACCTCAGGAACCAGGTAAACGCCCGCCGACAAAGGCCGACCTTCAGAAAAGTCTGTAAGGGCATGGTAGAGAGAGAGGCTTGTCCTGATCAGGGCAAGTTCGTATAGAATCCAACGAACTTTACTGCCGGAGAGACCAGTAAAATGCAGGTTCAACGCGCAGTCATTGCCGCCATTGAGTTCCAGCCCGGCGTGCCGCTGGTGCAGCAGATCGTCGATCAGCTGACCCAGGCCATCAGCACCGGTGGCCTGCCCCACGGCGCCAAGCTGCCGCCGATTCGCGAACTCTCCGACTTGATGAATGTGGGCAAGTCCACGGTGGTCGATGCGTTGGACCGCATGCGGGCCAAGGGGCTGGTGGTGTCTCGCCAGGGCTCCGGGCATTACGTGCATCGCTCCGAAGCGGCGCTGAAAAGCGGCACCGGCCCGGACCTGCAACCCCAGGACACCCTGAGCGTGATACGTCGCGCCTTGCTGCTGGACAACGGCACGCTGCGCCCCGGCTGCGGTTTTCTGCCGACCTCGTGGCTACCCGCCGAAGAATTGCAGAAAGCCGTGCGCAGTACCCTGCGAGCGACGTCGTTGCGCATGGGCGAGTACGGCGTGGCCGGCGGTTACTTGCCGTTGCGCCAGGCCCTGCGGGTCAAACTGGCGACCTTCGGCATCGAAGCGCCGGTGGACCAGATCATCACCACCGCCAACACCATGCAGGCCATCGACCTGCTGATGCGCCTGCTGGTCAAACCCGGCGACACCGTGCTGCTCGACGACCCCTGCTACTTCAACATGCACGCCAACCTGGCGTTGCACGGGGCCAAAGTCATCACCATCGCCCGGGATTGCGACGGCATGGACCTCGACGCCTTCGAGCAACTGCTGATCACCCACAAACCCGTGCTGTACATGACCAACAGCACGCTGCATAACCCTACCGGCCACTCGTTCACCCCGGCTCAGGTCTACCGCTTGCTGGAACTGAGCCACCGCCATGACTTGCACATCGTCGAAGACGATCTGTACTGCGACATCCAGCAACGCCGCACACCGCGCCTGGCCGCCAGCGGGCTGGACAACGTGAGTTATGTGTCGGGCTTCTCCAAGACCCTGACCGCCAACAGCCGCGTCAGCTACACCGTGCTCTCGCCACAACTGGCGGCACGCATGGTCGCGCTGAAAATGGCCTGCGGCGGGGTAACGTCGGAGTTGGCGGAGCAGATCACCTGCACCATGCTCAGCGACGGCAGCTATGCCAAGCATGCGCGGCGCACGGTGGATCGGTTGTATGAATCGAACAGCCGAGTGGCGAGTTGGTTGGCGGAGGCTGGGTGTTCGCTTTCCTCGCTGCCCGGCGAAGGCGTGTTCATCTGGGCACGGTTGCCGGAGGGCTTGCATGCCGAGAACCTGGCTCGTCAGGGGCTGGAGAACAATATGGTATTGGCGCCGGGTACCTTGCTGAGCAAAGCCCCGAACGCCAGCCAGTTCCTGCGCTTCAATGTGGCTCACAGTGACAGCTTGCAGGTGCGGGAGCGGTTTTTCCGGTTGCTCGACACTGGCCAAAAATAACCGACACGCCTCAAATCCTGTGGGAGCGGGCTTGCCCGCGATGGGGCCGTCACATCCAGCATCAATGTCGCCTAACACACTGCCATCGCGGGCAAGCCCGCTCCCACAGGGTCTGCAGTGTCCCGGCCATCCCCGGCCACCAGATCGCTACGATTGCCGACCTCATCCTTGCCCGCTAACTTCGCCCGGTCGCTGCCAATTCAGCGACCGGGCCTGAGAACCCGGGTAAGATACGGGCGCACAAGCGCCACCAATCACGATTGCCGGCGCTTTTTTTATGCCAGTACATTCGTGCAATGGCGGCTGTGCGTGGGAGACCTTCGGGTCTGCCGGATTCCTGTATCTCCGGTTTCTCAGCCCGCGCATAGCTGCCACCCATTCGCCTGAGAACGAACGTGGTAGCTCTCAACTTGATTCGGGAGCTTTACTCATGAATGCTATTGGTCTGTCTGCTTCAAACGTCATTCACCACCTACCAACCAACAGGAGGTGAAGCCCAATGACCATTCCCCAAGACCTCAAAACCATCGGCCTCACCCCCTTCTCCTACCACGTCAACGAACCCCTGTTCCGCATCAATGCCGGCGTCCCGGTAACCGAAGCCCTCTACCACGCCTCCGACCTGCTCCACCTCGCAAAACTGCTCGCCTCAGACGCAGCCATGGTTCGCGACTCCGACCGACACGCCTGGGCCTCGCACTTTTTGCAGGACATGAGCAAGGCAATCATCGATGACGTGGTTAAGGTGCTCGATGCACCGTGTAACAACCGCGCGTGAATGAAAAAGCCCCGCGTTTCGTTTGAAACGCGGGGCTTTTCAGATATTCGACGATGTGATCAGACGACTGCCAGTCGATCAACCATATCCGGAAACTTCTCAACCAACCTGATCAGCAAGGCGGCCTGAGCATTGGGCTTCGACTTTTCCTGCTCCCAGTTTCTCAGGGTGCTGGGACTGGTTCGAATTCGCTTGGCGAAAACAGCCTGGGACATGTGTAGCTTTTCCCGTAGCGCAACGATTTCTTGCGCCCCCACCTCAGGTGCAGGGATGTCCTCCACAACCGTATTGCGCAATGTAATCTTGCCTTCGCGTTGAGCCGCCATCTCATCAACGCCCTGCATCAACTCTGCAAACAGGTCGCGTTTTTTCATGGGGTACCTCGTTTTTTCAACTCTGTCTCTATGGCTTTCTTGAGCACCTTCTCTTGGTCGGCGGTCAAATTCTCAAGCTCATCTTTGTCATAAATTGCAAACATCCAGAACTGGCCATCATTCATAAGCCAATAATAGATAACCCGCAAGCCACCTCGCCTACCTTTACCTCGGCGTCCATCAGCCCAACGCAGCTTTCGGAAACCGCCTGTTCGAGGCATGACATCACCCGCTTGCGGGTTCAACTGCATGTGCGACTGCAACGCACGATACTCATCGTCCGTCAGATAATTACCAACGGTAGCAGTGAAAGATGTGGTTTCGAAGAATACGGTTCGCATTAGCCAACTATAAGCAAACTGCCTATAGTCAGGCAACCATCGAAACATCTACCTGACGAGCAGCCCTTGCGACTTACCCCCAACAAAAAGCCCCGCTCTTCTCTCGAAGGCGGGGCTTTTCTTTACAGCATCCGACGCTTAAGGCGCGTACGTCAGCAGCAACTCGCTCGGCACTTTGAAGTCCAGGGACATCATCACGCTCAACGCGGTAATGGTGAAGATCGAGAACACGAACAGCTTGCGTGCCCAGACCGTGTCATCCACTGCCTTGTAGCCGGTCCAGGCCATGTACAGCCAGTACATGCCCATGGCCGCGGCGACGGCGAGGTAGCTCATGCCGGCGTAGCCGCTGAAGGTCAGCATCAAGGTCGCCACGAGGAAGGCCAGGATGTAGATCAGGATGTGCTTCTTGGCCACCTGGATGCCGCGCTTCACTGGCAGCACCGGAATCGATGCGGCCAGGTAATCGTTGAAGCGGAAGATCGCGATGGCGTAGGAATGCGGCATCTGCCACAGGCTGAACATCACCAGCAGGGTCAGCGCGGCCATGTCGAAGGTGTTGCTGACTGCGACATAACCGATGACCGGCGGCATGGCGCCCGACAGACTGCCCACCAGCGTGCCGTGAACCGACTTGCGCTTGAGGTACAGGCTGTAGAAGCCGACGTAGATCACGAAGCCGATGACCGCGAACAACGCGGCCAACGGGTTGGCCACCTTGTACAACAGGGCAACGCCGGCGACACCCAGGACGGTCGCATAGATCAGGGCGAGTTTCAGGGAGATCAAGCCCTGGACCAGCACGCGGTTCTTGGTGCGTTCCATCTTCAGGTCGATATCGCGGTCGATGCAGTTGTTGAACACGCAACCGGAGGCAACCACCAGGGACGTGCCGATCATGGCGGCCAGGAAGATGGCCAGATCGACATGCCCTTTGGAGGCCAGGAAAAATCCGCCTGCCACAGAAAGCACGTTACCGAAAATGATCCCCGGTTTGGTGATTTGGATAAAGTGCTTAAGGGACATGCGGATCTACCTCACTTCGCCATCATGAACGTGTGGATGCTGAACATGATCCACAGCGACAAGCCAACCAGCAGGACGATCACGATCGCGGCAAAGACAAACGCAATCACGTTGTTACGCTGCGCGGCCGAACGGTCCAGGTGGAGGAAGTACACCAGGTGCACCAGCACCTGGATGACTGCGAACGCGACGACGATCATCAGGGTGATCGACTTCGGCAACGTCGGGTACATCACAAGACCGAACGGGATCAGGGTCAGGATCACCGACAGGATGAAACCGATGCCGTAGGACTTGACGCTGCCGTGACCGGCGTCGTGGCTGTCATGGCCATTTTGGGAATGAGCTGCGTTAGCCATTTACATAGTCCCCATCAGATAAACAACGGTGAATACGCAGATCCACACAACGTCCAGGAAGTGCCAGAACAGGCTCAAGCAGCTCAGACGGGTCTTGTTGGTCGCCGTCAGGCCGTTTTTCTGCACCTGATACATCATGATCGCCATCCAGATCAGACCGCTGGTCACGTGCAGACCGTGGGTGCCGACCAGGGTGAAGAACCCGGACAGGAAGCCGGAACGGCTAGGGCCGTAGCCCTCGGAGATCAGCATGTGGAACTCGTTGATCTCCATGCCGATGAAGCCGGCACCGAACATGAAGGTCAGGGCCAGCCAGCCCAGGACCTGCTTCTTGTTGCCACGGAAGAACGCCAGCATGGCGAAGCCGTAGGTGATCGAACTGAACAGCAGCAGAGCGGTTTCGCCCAGTACGTATGGCAGTTCGAAGATGTCGTGGCCCGACGGGCCACCCGCTACGTTGTTAACCAGTACCGCGTACGCCGCGAAGATCGATGCAAACAGAATGCAGTCGGTCATCAGGTAGAGCCAGAAACCGTATACGGTCATCTCGCCCGAGTCGTGGTGATGGTCATCATGCCCATGTCCATCGACATGGGTGTGTCCAGCATTGGTCACTAAGTTCGACATGGTTTAAGCCTGTTCCAACGAGGTTTCAACACGGGTGGCGGTGGCCGGGATTTTCCCTGCCGCTACCAGACGCTTGTGCTGCTCGGCTTCGATGCGCTCGATCACGTCGACCGGCACCATATAGCCTTGATCATCACGGGCCGCGTGGATCACGAAGTAGATCACGGTGCCAGCCAGGCCAGCGATTGCCAGCCACCAGATGTGCCAGATCATCGCGAAACCGAACACGGTCAACAGAGCACCCATGACCACACCGGTCGCGGTGTTGTTTGGCATGTGGATCGGCTCGTACCTGGCCGGGGCCTTGTACGCGGTGCCGTTTTCCTTGGCCTCGGTGAACGGGTCGACAACGTCGGCTTTCGGCAGCACAGCGAAGTTGTAGAACGGTGGTGGCGACGAGGTCGACCATTCCAGGGTGTGTGCATTCCACGGGTCGCCGTGTTCGCACATGTTTTCCGGCTTGTTGCGGTCACGCACGCTGACGTACAGCTGGATCAGCTGGCAAGCGATACCCACGGCGATCATCACCGCACCGAACATGGCGACGTACAGGTACGGCACCCACTCAGGGTTGGTGGTGGCGTTCAGGCGACGGGTCATGCCCATGAAGCCCAGCGCGTAGAGCGGCATGAACGCGACGAAGAAGCCGCTGATCCAGAACCAGAATGCTGCCTTGCCCCAGCCTTCGTGCAGCTTGAAGCCGAACGCTTTAGGGAAGTAGAACGCGAAACCTGCGATGTAACCGAATACCGCACCGCCGATGATCACGTTATGGAAGTGCGCGATCACGAACAGGCTGTTGTGCAGAACGAAGTCGGCACCCGGGATGGCCAGCAATACGCCGGTCATGCCGCCGATGGCGAAGGTCACCATGAAGCCCAGGGTCCACAGAACCTGGCTGGTGAAACGCAGACGGCCCTGGTAGATGGTGAACAGCCAGTTGAACAGCTTCACACCCGTCGGGATGGAAATCAGCATCGTCGCCAGACCGAAGAAGGCGTTGACGCTGGCACCCGAACCCATGGTGAAGAAGTGGTGCAGCCAAACCATGAAGCCCAGGATCGAGATCGCGCCCGATGCGTAGACCATCGAGTGGTGGCCGAACAGTTTCTTGCCGGTGAAGGTCGAGATGACTTCGGAGAAGATACCGAACGCTGGCAGGATCAGGATGTACACCTCAGGGTGACCCCACGCCCAGAACAGGTTCACGTACATCATCGGATTGCCACCAAGTTCATTGGTGAAAATGTGGAAATCCATGTAACGGTCAAGCGTCAGCAGTGCCAGGGTAGCGGTCAGGATCGGGAACGAAGCCACGATCAGGACGTTGGCCCAGGTGCAGGTCCAGGTGAAGATCGGCATGTCCATCAGCTTCATGCCTGGGGTACGCATTTTCAGCACGGTGGCCAGGAAGTTGACCCCCGTCAGCGTTGTCCCTAGACCCGATAGCTGTAGCGCCCAGATGTAGTAGTCCATCCCCACGCCAGGGCTGTATTGCAGGCCCGACAGTGGTGGATAGGCAACCCAGCCGGTCTTGGCGAATTCGCCGACGCCCAGGGACAGGTTGATCAGCACTACGCCGGAAACCAGCAGCCAGAAGCTCAGGGAGTTCAGGAACGGGAAGGCAACGTCACGCGCGCCGATCTGAAGCGGCACTGCAAGGTTCATCAGGCCGGTGAAGAATGGCATCGCCATGAAGATGATCATGATCACACCGTGAGCGGTGAAGATCTGGTCATAGTGTTCAGGTGGCAGGTAGCCAGGCGAACCCTCGGTGGCCATGGCCAGCTGGGTACGCATCATGATGGCGTCGGCAAAGCCGCGCAGCAGCATGACCATGGCGACGATGATGTACATCACGCCGATTTTCTTGTGGTCGACCGACGTCAGCCACTCGGTCCACAGGTAGGTCCACTTCTTGAAGTAGGTGATTGCAGCGAACAGCGCCAGACCACCGAGCGCGATCATGGAGATGGTTATCATCACGATCGGTTCGTGGAACGGGATCGCTTCCCAACTTAATTTACCAAACATCGTTTACTCCTCTGCCCCGGCAGCTGAATGCGAGTTCATGTCCATTCCTTGCGTAGCGGCCACTTCTTTCTCTTCTTTCTCGTGCTTCACTTTCGGACCCGGTTTCATGCCTTCGTACTTGTCGACGATGGTCTGGAACAGGTTCGGCGTCACCGAGGAGTAGAGCTCGACTGGGTTGTTCTGGCTCTGCTTGGCAAGGGCTGCGTATTCAGCTTGTTCAAGCTGTTTAGGTGCCTTTTTGACTTCACTTACCCAGGCGTCGAAATCTTCCTGGGAAGTTGCGATTGCCTTGAATTTCATGCCGGTGAAACCAGCGCCGCTGTAGTTGGCGGAGATACCGTCCATTTCAGCGTTTTCGTTGGCGATCAGGTGCAGTTTGGTCTGCATGCCAGCCATCGCGTAGATCTGGCCGCCCAGCGCAGGGATGAAGAACGAGTTCATCACGGCGTCGGAAGTGATCTTGAAGTTGATCGGGGTGTGCGCCGGGAACACGATCTTGTTGACCGTGGCGATGCCTTGTTCCGGGTAGATGAACAGCCACTTCCAGTCCAGCGCGACCACTTCGATGGTCACCGGCTTCACGTCGGATTCCAGCGGCTTGTACGGGTCAAGGGCGTGGGTCGACTTGTAGGTGACGTAACCCAGGGCAATGATGATCAGCACTGGAACAGCCCACACCGCGATCTCGATCTTGGTGGAGTGGTTCCATTTCGGGGTGTAGGTAGCGTTGGTGTTGGACGCGCGGTATTTCCAGGCGAACAGGAAAGTCATCACGATGACCGGAACCACGACCAACAGCATCAGCAGCGTTGCGGTGATGATCAGGTTTCGCTCGTCCAGACCAACCTGGCCCTTGGGATTGAGCAAGGTCATGTTGCAGCCTGACAGCAACAACGTGCCGATCAGCGGCAATAAGCCTAGTAGTCTGGGGTACCTGTTTTTACTCATCTCACGACCTCTAAAGCAGCTTGCGCAATGCAGTTGGGTTTTGATCGCCAACACTTCACCCTGCCAAGGGTTGGCATTTTTCTTGGATTGAATAAGGGCATGCCCGTCGTGCGTCAGACGCTGTACGACAAATCCCGGGCCTGCGGTGAGTTCTTATTCGAATACGTGGTCAAAGGCCTTGTTACAGACCAATTCCATTTGGTGCGGGTAGTTGGAGGCTCCGACACCTGGGAATCGCATGAAGCCACCAGACCTCTCGACACCCTGTTTCTGCTCACCCCTGGTTAAGATTTGAGCAGTGCCGGGAATTCAGTGCGGGCGATTGTAGATATGTAATGTTTTATAAACCATGTCTCATCCCGAAATAATTTTTATCCGAACCGGCAACAATCATTAACCGTTTTCGCAAAAGTGGCGCATCTTATCGAAATTCATTCTCAACAAAAACACCAAAATAAGTAGGTCTTCCACCCACGGTTCAGACAGTATCGTGTCCCTCTTCTCTGCCCTTGACCTTGCCCAAGGCCCGATATGACGGGGGCTCTGGCCATTCGCCAGAGCCTGTTAAAACTGCCTGTTCGTGCCCGCAGTGGAAAAAACTGCAAGCCTGCAAAACAGCCCAATTTCGTTACGCTTCCATGCACCAATCCGGCTTCCTCGAACGCCCTGCGACACTCGCTCTGTGACAACATGTCGCACACGTGTCGCACCCTTGATTGCCGCCCGTCACGGTCTTTTTACTCGGCCTCTGAAATGTGCTCTGCAAGACAAAAAAAGCCCCGGCCCTCTCTGCGAGGACCGGGGCGTTTTTGTCCGACAATGCGTGGCGGCAGATGACCTCAGCGCAGCGCTTTGCGGTTACGCGAGGTCAGCAACGGCACCAGCACCACGATCAGCACGAAGGCGACCAGCGCCCACTGCGCCAGCGACAGACCAAGGATCGGCGGGTAGGGCGTGGAGCAGAAACCATCGACCTGGAAACCCAGCGGGAAGATCTTCGCCAGCGGCAAGTCATCGACAATCGGTTGCAGCACATCGATGCCACAGCTGACCGCCGGATAGAACTGCGTAAAGACGTGATGCCCGGCAACGCCTGCACCTGCCACTGCACAGATCACCACCAGGGTTTCAAACACCGTGATGCTGCGACGGCTGCGCATGGCCGCGCCGATGAAGGCAAAGATCGCGATCAGCAGCAACGCGTAACGTTGCAGGATGCACAGCGGGCAAGGGGCCTCGCCCAGAACAATTTGCATGTACAGCGCACCGCCGATCAGCGCCAGGCAAATGATGCCCAACAACACCAGGTAGCGCCGTTCACGCCCCAACCGCATGGATTCATCGCTCATCGCGTTTCCCTTCAAGATATCGATTGCCCGCCAGTCTACACGCTGGCCCGGACCTTTGAGAGTCTGGAGCATGTGAGGGGGATTCGGGGGGAATAGACGATAAGGCGGTTAAGAAGGGATTAACTTTCTGACTTTTTTCAATTCAGGATCGAGGTGTGGCATTCGCGAGCAGGCTCGCGATGAAAGCGACGCGGTGAGCCTGCTGACCCACCGCGCCAACCCCTTACTCCAGCGCCGCTGCCGGCCCGAAGAACTCATAGCGGCTTTGCTTCTCCGGCACACCCAGTGCCTTGAGGTGGCGCTTGATGGACGCCATGAAACCCTTCGGCCCCAGGAAGTAAACATCCAGGTCACGCTGCTCCGGCAGCCATGCATGCAACTGCTGCTGGCTCAACAAACCGACCTTGTGCGCCGCCGGGCTCACGCCGTCGTCCTCGGAGTAGCAATAGAAACGCTTGAGTTGCGGGTGACGCTCGGCCAGGCCATCGATCCAGTCGCGGAAGGCATGGACGCTGCCGTTGCGCGCGCAGTGGATGAAATGCACCGGCCGCTGGGTCTCCAGCGCCGCTTCGAGCATCGCCAGGGTCGGGGTGATGCCTACGCCACCGCTGATCAGCACCAGTGGCTTGTCGCTGGCGGTCAGGACGAACTCGCCCGACGGCGGGAACAACTGGATGCTGGCGCCGACCTGCAACTGGTCGTGCAGGAAGTTGGACGCGCGGCCACCGTCCTCACGTTTGACGCTGATGCGGTACTGGCCTTTTTTCGCCAGCGCCGACAGCGAGTAGTTACGACGGATCTCTTCACCGTCGAGGATCAGTTTCATGCCGATGTACTGGCCGGGTTCTGCCACCAGGATCGGACCTTTGTCCGCAGGTTCAAAGTAGAACGAGGTGATCTCGGCGCTCTCCTCCACCTTACCGGCCACGATGAATTCCCGCGCCCCGCGCCAGCCGCCCGGTGCCTGTTCCTTCTGGTCGTAGATGCTGGTTTCGGCACCGATCAGGATGTCCGCCAGTTGACCGTAGGCCGCGCCCCAGGCAGCGATCACTTCCGGGGTGGCGATCTCTTCGCCCAATACTTCGGCGATGGCCCGCAACAGGCAGCTGCCGACAATCGGGTAGTGCTCAGGCAGGATCTGCAGGGCCACGTGCTTGTTGATGATCTTGGCCACCAGGTCGCCCAACTGGTCGAGCTGGTCGATATGGCGCGCATACATCAATACGCCGTTGGCCAACGCACGCGGCTGATCACCACTGGTCTGGTGGGCCTGGTTGAACAGCGGGCGGACTTCCGGGTATTCGGAGAGCATCATGCGGTAGAAGTGCGTGATCAGCGCCTCACCACCGCTTTCGAGCAGCGGTACGGTGGATTTGACGATGGCACGGTCTTGAGCGCTCAGCATAAGGTGACTCCTGGTCTTCTTGGGTTGCTAACGGATTACCCTATGCTTATCAGCTTTCGTGCCAACTATTTAATCGCTACAAATCAACAAGTTAACAACTTAATAGTCATTTAGACACGACCTGATTTATAGTCATACCGACTACACGGAGTCACTATGACTGCAAAATCCCTGCTCACTGCCCTGCTCCCCCTGGTCTCCGACCTGTCCCGCGAACTGCCCGAGGGTGAGCGTTATCGCCGCCTGCTGGAAGCCATGCGCGCCCTGCTCCCGTGCGACGCCGCCGCCCTGCTGCGCCTTGATGGTGAATGGCTGGTGCCGCTGGCCGTCGACGGCTTGAGTACCGACACCCTCGGTCGGCGTTTCAAGGTCAGCGAGCACCCGCGTTTCGAAGCGCTGCTCAGCGGCCCCGGCCCGACCCGTTTCGCTGCCGACAGCGACTTGCCTGATCCCTATGACGGCCTGGTCGATGGCCTGGATGAACATCTGGAAGTCCACGACTGCATGGGTTGCCCGTTGTTCATCGACGAGCGCCCCTGGGGTCTGCTGACCCTCGATGCCCTCGACCCGGAGCGCTTCGAACCGATCGAACTGGATGCCCTGCAAGCCTTCGCCAGCCTCGCGGCGGCCACGGTCAACGCCGCCGAGCGCATCGAACGGTTGAACAACCGGGTTGAAGATGAACATCAGCGCGCCGAGGTCTACCGCCAGGCCAGCGGCCAGCAGAATCGCGAGATGATTGGCCAGAGCAAGGCCCACAAGCGTCTGGTCGAAGAAATCAACCTGGTGGGCGGCAGCGACCTGACCGTGTTGATCACCGGCGAAACCGGGGTCGGCAAGGAACTGGTGGCCCAGGCCATCCATGCCGCCTCGCCCCGCGCCGACAAGCCGATCATCAGCCTCAACTGCGCCGCGCTGCCCGACACACTGGTAGAAAGCGAGTTGTTCGGCCACGTCCGCGGCGCCTTCACCGGGGCGATGAACGACCGCCGCGGCAAGTTCGAACTGGCCAATGGCGGCACGCTGTTCCTCGATGAAGTCGGTGAGTTGTCGCTGACCGTGCAGGCCAAGTTGCTGCGTGTGCTGCAGAGCGGTCAACTGCAGCGACTGGGTTCGGACCAGGAGCATCGGGTCGACGTGCGCCTGATCGCGGCGACCAACCGCGACCTCGCCGAAGAAGTGCGCAGCGGCCGTTACCGCGCCGACTTCTACCATCGGCTCAGCGTTTATCCGCTGCTGGTGCCGGCCCTGCGCGATCGCGGGCGCGATGTGCTGCTGCTCAGCGGTTACTTCCTGGAGCAGAACCGCTCGCGCATGGGCCTCAACAGCCTGCGCCTGAACAGCGACGCCCAGGCCGCGCTATTGGCCTACGACTGGCCCGGCAATGTGCGCGAGCTAGAACACTTGATCGGCCGCAGCGCCTTGAAAGCCTTGGGCAATTGCAAGGAACGGCCGAAGATTCTCAGCTTGAGCGCAGCCGACCTGGACTTGCCCAATGCCAGCGTTGAAGCCGCTGCCGAGCAACCCGCCGCCACCATCATGCAAGCGGTCACCGGCGACTTGCGCGAGGCCACCGAGCATTATCAGCGTCAATTGATCGCTGCCTGCCTGGAGAGGCACAACAACAACTGGGCAAGCGCGGCCCGTGAGCTAGGCTTGGATCGGGCAAACCTGGGGCGGATGGCCAAAAGGTTGGGGATGAAGTGATGGCGTTCTACCACTCACTGAATTACTAAAGCCTGCCCCAAACAAGTCGATAACCCGGCATCGAAGTCATTGGCGATCCCGGGATTGCCAGCCACCTTTTTCCAGAGAAGGTTCAAATGTCCTCCACAAAAGCCCGCGCAGATTCACTTTCGCTTCTGCTGTTTACCTTGCGCAGTGGCAAGCTGATGGCGATCAACCTGCTCAAGGTCAGTGAAATCATTCCCTGCCCGCCGCTGACCAGGCTGCCGGAGTCGCACCCCCACGTCAAAGGCATAGCCACCCTGCGCGGCGCCTCGCTGTCGGTGATCGACCTCAGCCGTGCCATTGGCGAGCGTCCGCTGGAAGACCCGAACGGCGGCTGCCTGATCGTCACCGACGTCAGCCGCTCCAAGCAGGGCCTGCACGTGCAGGCCGTGAGCAAGATCGTCCATTGCCTGACCACCGACATCCGCCCGCCGCCCTTCGGCTCTGGTGGTTTGCGTGCCTACATCACCGGCGTGACGTCGGTCGATGGCACCCTGGTGCAAGTGCTGGACATCGAAAAAG
Organism: Pseudomonas grandcourensis; assembly: GCF_039909015.1. Classification (NCBI taxonomy): domain Bacteria; kingdom Pseudomonadati; phylum Pseudomonadota; class Gammaproteobacteria; order Pseudomonadales; family Pseudomonadaceae; genus Pseudomonas; species Pseudomonas grandcourensis. The sequence goes on along the minus strand of NZ_CP150919.1, from coordinate 1,061,168 downwards.
TCATCCATGGCATCGCCCCGGCACAAATCGAAATGGCGCCGACCGAACTGAGCATGGAGGACGCCGAACTGCTCGGCAACGCGCGCATCCTGGTGGTCGACGACAGCCAGGTCGCCTTGCAGCAATCGGTGCACACCTTGCGTAACCTTGGCCTGCAATGCCATACCGCCCGCAGCGCCAAGGAAGCCATCGACTGCCTGCTGGACCTGCAAGGCACCGCGCAGCAGATCAACCTGATCGTCTCGGACATCGAGATGTCGGAGATGGACGGCTACGCCTTCACCCGCACCCTGCGGGAAACCCCGGATTTCGCACATCTTTATGTACTGCTGCATACCTCGCTGGACAGTGCGATGAACGCTGAGAAAGCACGACTGGCCGGGGCAAACGCGGTGCTGACCAAATTCTCTTCGCCAGAATTGACCCAGTGCCTGATCACTGCGGCCAAGGCTGTCGCCGAACAAGGTTATTGAGTGTTGACCGAAGACTTCTGCTGGCTGATGCGGCGCGACCTCTCCGTCGTCGTGCCATCCCCCGATTGGCCATCCGGCCTGCAATTGAGCGAGTACCGCCCCGAACTGGGCGCCGCCGTGCACCGGTTGATGGAGTTCGGTTATCTCGACGGCGGTGGTCGCGTAGCGGCGCTGGAGATGTGGCAACGGCAGTTCGAAACCGACCCGGAATATGACGCGGCCCTGTGCTTCATTGCCCTGGATGCCGAAGAAGTGGTGGGTGTTTGCCAGTGCTGGACCAGTGCTTACATCAAGAACCTGGTGGTGCATCCACGGTTTCAGGGCCGGGGGTTGGGCCGTGCGCTGTTGTTGCAGGCGTTCATGGTGTTCCAGCAGCGGCGTGAAGGCTTCGTGGACCTGAAGGTACGTGAAGACAACCTTCGGGCGCGGCGCTTGTATGAAAGCGTCGGGATGCGCACGGTCCGCCGGGAGCCGGTGCCACTCTGACAAACCGCCATCGCGAGCAAGCTCGCGATGGGGCCGACACAACCACCTCAAAACCTTCAGGCATACTCACCTTTCGGTCACAGCACCAAGGATGCCTGAACCATGAAAGCAGCAACCCTGACTATTCTCTGCCTCACTGCCCTCGCCTCCCAGGCCCACGCCTCCAGCCCCGGCGCCTGGGCCACCTACGATAAAGCCGTACTCACCAGCTGCACCAAGGCCAGCGGCCTGAAGGACAGCAAACCGGTCGGCAACGCCGCGCAGTTCGATGACCGGGTCGGCTATACCGCGCTCCTGCTCCAGGGCCAGTACCCGCAAAAGCACATGAAAGGCGCACAAGGCACCGAGTTGTGCCTGTACAACAAAAAGAGCAAAACCGCGTACGTCACCGAATGGGACTCTATCCGCCCGGCCGGTAAGGCAAACTGAGTGGCGCATAACTTGCTTCGATAGTGGCCTTTGCGGCGGCATTCTGTCGCCGTTTCATGCCCTGTGATGCGAACGAACGCTCAATGAATACGACTTTTTCCTGTGTAGGCTGCGGCAAATGCTGCAACGACCACCATGTGCCCCTGACCCTGGGCGAAGCCCGGATGTGGGCAGCTGACGGCGGTCAGGTGATCGTGCTGGTGGAGGCGTTTCTGGGCAATGGCCTGGGTCTGCCGGTGCACCAACGGGAACACGCCGAACGCCGTTCGGCGGTGGTGTGCAGCGGTGAATCCGAGGCGTACGTGGCCATCACCTTCGCCGCCTACAATGTCGGCCCCTGCCGGAATCTTGACGAAGACAACCTCTGTCGCATCTACGAACGACGGCCGCTGGTGTGTCGTATCTATCCGATGGAAATCAATCCGCACATACCACTGAACACAGCGGTGAAGGAATGTCCGCCTGAGTCGTGGGAAAAAGGACCGGACCTGATTGTCGGTGGTGAGTTGGTCGACCGGGAATTGTCGGAATTGATCCTGCGCTCCCGCCAGGCGGATCGTGATGACATTCTGATGAAGGACGCGATTTGTGCGTTGCTGGGGATTCGCACGACGGCCCTGAAGGGCGACGGGTTTACCGCTTATCTACCGGATATGACGGAGTTCGCCGCAATCATCGACGACCTGGTTGGGCAAACGTTGCCGCAATGGGACAGCGAATGGCTGTTTCATGTGTCGGGGGATGATATTGCCGGGCAAGTGCTGGCCACAGGTGCGCAAGTGGCGGCGGATGCGCCGGCGAATTACTCGTTTATTTCGTTGCGGGCGGTTTGATTCAACAGATGTGTTGCCTGTAGCGGCCCCATCGCGAGCAGGCTCGCTCCCACATTTGATCGCATTCTCATTGCAAGAACGCAGTCTCCTTGTGGGAGCGAGCCTGCTCGCGATGACGGCAGGCCAGGCACTACAAACCTGAAGCCTTAGCGCTTACCCATCGACCGACGAGTCCCCGGCGGAGCCATGCCCGGCGTCTTGGTGTGGCCGTTCTTGGCGCCGTTCTTGTACCACGGCTGGTTGGAATCCTTGGCGGCCGCCAGATCACCCGGCTTGAACGGGAATTTGAAGGCCGGGATCTCGGCTTTGGTTTCGCTGTCGGCGCTGGAGTCGACGCTGTCTGGCAGCTCTGCCTGCACGTCGCTCAGGGCGTCGGCGATCGGCGGTTGTTTCGGGGAAGTCATGAAAGCTCCGGGTGGTGCATTAATTGTCGGGCCCAGTGAGCGGGCCGCATGCCACAGTATAAGAAGTGCGGCAGTATAACTGGATGAAGCACCGCAAGCTGCAAGCTTGCACTGACCGCCTGACGACTCGCACAAATCCCGTGAAGAATGTTAGCGTGCTCATCATTCTTCACCGCCCGACGAGCCCGCCCCACATGAAAAAGACTGTCCTGGCTTTCAGCCGCGTCACCCCGCAAATGATCGAACGCCTGCAACAGGATTTCGACGTCATCGTGCCGAATCCGAAAAACGGCGACATCAACGCCCAATTCAACGAAGCCCTGCCCCAGGCCCATGGCTTGATTGGTGTAGGCCGCAAACTCGGTCGTGCGCAGCTGGAGAACGCCGCCAGCCTGGAAGTGGTGTCCAGCGTCTCTGTGGGCTACGACAACTATGATCTGGCCTACTTCAACGAACGCGGGATCATGCTGACCAATACGCCGGATGTGCTCACCGAAAGCACCGCCGACCTGGCGTTTGCCCTGTTGATGAGCAGCGCCCGTCGCGTCGCCGAACTGGATGCCTGGACCAAGGCCGGGCAATGGCAGGCCACTGTCGGTGCGCAGCTGTTCGGTTGCGATGTGCACGGCAAGACCCTGGGCATCGTCGGCATGGGCAATATCGGTGCGGCCATCGCCCGACGCGGTCGCTTGGGCTTCAACATGCCGGTCATCTACAGCGGCAACAGCCGCAAGACCGAGCTGGAACAGGAACTCGGCGCACAGTACCGCAGCCTCGATCAATTGCTGGCCGAAGCTGATTTCGTTTGCCTGGTGGTGCCGCTCAGCGAGAAAACCAAACACCTCATCAGCCATCGTGAACTGGCGCTGATGAAGCCGAGTGCCATTCTGGTAAACATTTCCCGCGGCCCCGTGGTGGATGAACCGGCGCTGATCGAAGCGCTGCAAAACAACCGCATTCGTGGTGCCGGGCTGGACGTATACGAAAAGGAACCGCTGGCCGAGTCGCCACTGTTCCAGCTGAAAAATGCCGTGACCTTGCCGCACATCGGCTCGGCCACCCATGAGACTCGCGATGCCATGGCCAACCGTGCCCTGGCCAACTTGCGCAGTGCCCTGTTGGGGGAACGACCGCAGGACCTGGTCAACCCACAAGTCTGGAAGGGTTGAAAAAACGGGCAGGCGTTATCAGCACCTGCCCTTTAATGCCAAGAATAAAGCAGTATTAATCTCAACCTGTCAGAAAGCTGTCTGAATACACACCCTGCAATTCAGTCAATAAACAAACGATAAAACCACACGCTAGACTCTCCTTACTTACCCCGGCACAACTGGAACAATAAAGGAGATCATCACATTGAATCAACTTACGACAAATCAAGTTATACGCTTCAGCAAAGCCACACTAATGTTATTCATAAGCATTTTTGGATTGCTGGTGATGTACAGCAACTTTTCAGACTACGCAACCAACTACGAAAACATCAGTAACATCCTGAGCATGGAGAGCACAGGTGACGACGGGAGGTACAGCTACAGGGCCATTACCTCGCACATGCTCCATCACCGCATCTACTGGCTCATCATTACACTTGAGGTTATCTACACGCTCTTTTTCATGATCGGCACCTGTTATCTTTATAAAAACCTGAATAGCAGCGCAGAAGAATTTCACGAGGCCAAGAAGCCCGCGATCATTGGACTGCTCATTGCACTCCTGCTTTACTATGTCGGCTTTCAAGTGATCGGTGTGGAATGGTTCAACATGGACCAATCACAAGCCTGGAGTTACAAAGACTGGACCCGGCATATTGTCGATTTCATACTACCGCTGATGATTTATATTGCGATCAAAGTCGAGCACTGAGGACTTCAGCGCTCGATGAACGTTACTTCAAGCGAGCTTGCCACTCCCCTGTACCAAGCGTGGTTTGGGCTTGCGAAACACCAATACATTGCCCAACATCACCAACACCAGCCCCAACAGTGCCGGCATCGTCCACTGATAACCCTCGGCGAACGCTGACACGTTGAGCGCCACCACCGGAAACAGCACCGTGCAATACGCAGCCCGCTCAGGCCCCATGCGGCCGACCAGGGTCAGGTAGGCAGTGAAACCGATCACCGATCCCGGAATCACCAGGTACAACAGTGAGCCGATGTAGCGCGCGCTCATCTCCATGTCGAAGGGAATGCCTTTGACCAGGCACCACACCGTGAGCATCGCGGCCCCGTAGGCCATGCCCCAGGCATTGGTGGTCAGCGGCCTGAGACCGGCCTTCTGCTGCAGGCTCGAAAGCATGTTGCCCGCCGAGAAACACAAGGTGCCGCACAGGGCCAGACCGAGACCGAGCAAGGTTTCCGGGCTGGCGGTATGCCCGGCCAGTTCCGGCCAGAACAGCAGCCCCAGCCCCAGCAGGCCCAACGCGCCGCCCATCAACACATTGCGGGCGATTTTCTGACCGAAGAACACCCGCGCGTTGAGGGCATTCCACAGGGTGGCGGTGGAAAACACCACGGCCACCAGACCGCTGGGGATCCACTGGCTCGCCGTGAGGAAGCACATGAAGTTGACGCAGAACAGGCACAGGCCCTGAGCCAGGCAGATCAGGTGCCCGCGACGGTTCATCACTTGCAGGCGTCGGCTGAGCAGCAGGATCACGAACAGCACCAGCGCGGCGAGGCCGAAGCGATAGACGATCGACACGGGAATGGCCACCACGCCCAGTTGCCATTTCAAGGCAATCCAGGTGGTACCCCAGATCAGCACGGTCAGCAGGTACAAAGAAAGGTTCATGACTAAGGCTCCTCGATAGGAGCCCAGTGTCCGGCGCTACGCCCTGGCTCACTTGCATAAACTTGCGCTTTTGTCCGGCGGCAGGCTGGCAGGCACGCGTCTACGGAGTAGGATGCAAGGCGTTGGAGAGAACCCATATGGCCGCACTGGACAACCTGCAAGTCTTTCAAGCCCTCAACCGCTCGCCCAATGCTCGTCTCGAGCACAGTGCCGAACTCGGTGACGGCTTGTCTGCAGCCTTGTGGAGCAATCACCACGACGCCCAGGAATACGAAGCGCCCAGCCATCACACGTTGTCCTGCTATCTGGCCGGCGGCACCGGCACCTTCCGCCGAGATCAACCCGACAACAAGGGAGGTCCGGACAAACTGTGCATCCTGCCCGCCGATCACCAGTCAGGCTGGGTAATCAACGGCGATATTCGCCTGGCACACCTGTATTTCAGCCCCGAACAATTTGCCCTCGGCTGCGTCACCCTGCTCGATCGCGAACCACGGGAAATGCAGCTGCGCGAGCAGACCTTTCTCGATGATCCGCAGCAGGCGCTGCGCTTTCGGCAATTGATCACCCTGAACTGGGAGGAGCCGGGCGAACGACTGCTGACCAGCAGCCTGGCCCACGAGCTGCTCAGCCATGCCCTGCTCAGCCAGGTCAACGCGCGTCAGGGCCTGCGCCTTAAAGGCGGGCTGGCCGCGCATCAGCGTCGGCATCTGGTGGAGTTCATCGACAGCCACCTGGACGAGGCCATCAGCCTCGGTCAATTGGCGGCGTTGTGCGCATTATCCGAATACCACTTCGCGCGGATGTTCCGCGAAAGCTTCGGCTTGCCACCCCACCAGTACGTGCTGGCGCGGCGTCTGAACCGGGCGCGGGAGTTGCTGCGCACGACCTCGCAGCCGCTAGGCGACATTGCCTTGGCTTGCGGTTTTTCCAGTGCCAGCCATTTCACCAACCGCTTTCGCCAGTCACTTGGCGGGACGCCCGGTGAGTATCGGCAGGCGTTTTTGCGCTAGACGCGGGTTCTTCGGCGCCACAATTACCGCCTTCGCGAGCAGGCTCGCGATGAACGATAACGCAGTCTGTCGTCAAAACTCCAAAGTGCTCGACAACGTCACCTGCCGCGAATCCCCCATCGAAACAAAGAACCGACTCGCCGCCGAGGTGTAGTAGGTGCGGTCGAACAGGTTCTTCACGTTGAGCTGGAACTTGACCTTCTGCCCTTCAACCTTGGTGTCGTAGGTGGCGAACGCATCAGCCACGGTGTAGCTCGGCAGGTCGAAATCGTTTATCGCGTTGCCCGCGCGCTCACCCACATAACGCGCCCCGGCGCCGACCCGCAGTTGGTCGCCGCCAATGACGCTGCCGAAGTCGTAGACGGCCGAGAGCGAGCCGCTGTTCTTCGCCACGTTTTGCAGTTGATTGCCTTTGTAGTCCGGGTCTTCGGTGACTTCGGCATCGGTGTAGGCATAGCTGCCGATCATGCTCCAGCGATCGCTGAGCTGACCGCTCAGGTCCACTTCCAGGCCACGGGAACGCACTTCGCCGGCGGCACTGTAAATCGTGGTCGGGCCTTCGGAGTTGGCCACCAGCACATTGCGTTTCTTGATGTCGAACAGTGCGATGTTACCGGTGATGCGGCCCGGCAGATCGAGCTTGGCACCCAGCTCCCAGGACTTGGCTTCTTCCGGTGCCATACCACCGTCAAGCACGGTACTGCTGCCGCTCAATGGCGCAATGGTGGAGTTGGGTTTGAACGACTCGGTGTAGCTGCCGTAGAACGACAAGGCATCGGTGTACTTGTACACAAGGCCAGCGCGCGGTACCCATTTCTGCCCGTTGCTGTCGGTGTTGGCGTGGAACGGCACACCCTTGCCGGCGTATTGGTCGTACATCTGGAAACGCGCGCCGGCCACCAGAATCCACTGGTCGGTGAGGTGGATGGAGTCCTGGAAGAAGACCGAATCGCTGCGCAGTTCATCGGTCTGCGCACTGTCGGGTGCACTGACGGTAGTGCCAGGCACTTCCTGCCCATAGATCGGGTTCACGTAGCTGAACTGGGTGCGGCTTTTCTGGCGGATCAGGTCTTCGCGGTAGATCTTGCGGTATTCGTCGTCGATGCCGAACAGCAGGTCGTGCTGCATGCCGAGCACATTCACGTTGCCTTCCAGGCTGGCGGTGGTGAAGCGGTCGGTACTGATCGCATTCTGGGTGCCGTCCATGCTGCGGGTCAGGGTGCCCTTTTTGGTGTCGATGGCGGTCACGCGCACCTGGCTGGCGTCGTAGGTTTCGCGGTTCCAGCTGTAGCCGAAATGGGCTTTCCAGTTGTCGTTGAGTTCGTGGTCGGCCTCGAAGTGATAGAGGTCCGAGCGCCCTTCCATGTTGTTGAACGGCTCGTCGAGGCGCTCGTTGCGCGAGATGTCCAGCGGATGGTTGGTCCGTGGATCGATCAGCGTGCCGCGGTCGAACGGTGTGAGGAATTCGCGGTGCTCATAGGAAAACAGCAGGCTGGTACTTTCGCCGTACCAGGCCAGCGATGGCGCGATCAGGCTCTCGCGATGCACACCGAAGTTGCGCCAGTAATCTTCATCTTCGTAGTCCAGCACCATGCGGTAGGCCAGCCCGGAATCGCCGAGGGCTCCGGTGCTGTCGAGACCGCCGCCGCTGCCGTTCTTGCCGTCGCCATAACTCGAACCGCGCGCGGTCAGCGCGTTGTACTGCTCAAGCTCGGGCTTCTTGCTGACCATGTTGACCACGCCACCCGGATCCTGGATTCCATAGAGCAACGAGGCTGGACCCTTGAGCACTTCGACCCGGTCCACGCTGGCGTTGAGGCCACGCCCCTGCACGATCGGCATGCCGTCGCGCATGATCGAGCCGTTACGGTTGTCGCCGAAGCCGCGGACCATCACCGAGTCCTGGGTGCTGCCCAAAGTGTTGGCCTGGGTGATGCCGCTGACATTGGCCAGGGCGTCATCGAGATTACGCGGAGCCTGGTCGCGGATGACCTGGGCCGGGATGACGTTGATGGTCTGCGGGATTTCCTGAATCGGGGCCGAAGAGCGCATCACCGAAGAGGTCGGTGGCGGCTGGTAGCTCATGGAGTCATCGATCGACGAGGTGATGGTGGTCGCGCCGAGATTCAATGCGCCTTCGGTTGGCCGCGGTTCCAGTGCGAAGGTGTGGCCGTCGGTGCGACGGAAGGTCAAACCCGAACCGGTGAGCAGACGTTGCAGGGCCTGTTCGGCGCTCATCTGGCCGTTGACCGCCGGCGCATTCAGGCCATAAGGCGCTTCATCGGTGTAGACGACGCTGATACCGGTCACCCGGCTGAAATCACTCAGGGCCTGGGGCAGCGGTTTGGCAGCCAACGCGAAATTGAATTGCCCGCGGGGCTGACTGCTGCCCACCTCTGCGGCCAGCGCTACGCTCAGCGGCAACAACGCCATTGCCGAAAAGCTCAACGCAGACACACCCAACCATTGTTTGAACGAACCCGATTTTGCCCTGGACTTCATGACTCATGACCTGTGTAGAACCGCAACGGATGCGAATGACTCGCAGTTTCAGTCACTACACGGATGGCAATCGGGTTTACCTCAGCAAAAATTTGAAAATATTTTTACTCAGGGCGATGTGGTGTTTGAACTGGCCCCATCGTCGGATCGCCGCCCGGAGCAAGCTCGCGATGGGGCCGGTCGATTCAACGCAAAATAATCAGATGCCCCAACGCCTGATGTTGCTCAAACCCCAACACCCCCTGCAACGAACTCAACACCGCCTGCGGGTTCCTGCTCGGAAAGCTGCCACTGACCCGCCGCATCGCCAGTTCATCGTTGAGTATCAAGATCCGTCCGGGGTAATAGCGCGCCAGATCCTGCACCACATCGGCCAACGTCGCCTTGTAGTAATTGAGCCAGCCCTGGCGCCAGGCCAACTGCGCTTCGCTGTCCACCGAGTGAAGTTTTTCCGCTGTGCCTTTGCCATAGGTCACTTGCTGGCCGGCGGTGAGGATTTGCTGTTCGGCGTTTTGGTCCGCCGTCACGCCAACCCGTCCCGACAACACCGTGACCTGCGCGCCGTGGGGCTGCAAACGGACTTCAAACTGCGTGCCCAGGACCCGCGCCTGCCCCTTCTCGGCGTCCACCACAAAGGGTTCCCCCGTATGCGTCACGCTGAAAAAACCGGCGCCGCGACGAAGTTGCACGTGCCGCTCACCGCGACTGAAATCCACGGCGATGGCGCTGTCGGCATCCAGTGTCACCTGCGACTGATCGGCCAGGGTGACGGTGCGAATTTCCCCCGGAGCCGAGACGTAATCCGCCCCCAGGTCGTCCATCCAGCGCATCGGCTGCCAGCCCGTGCCGAGACTGATCATCAACAGCAGACACGCGGCCATCGCCAGCGCACCGGACCAGCGCCCGAGCGTGCTGCGCCGCGGCTTGTCCATGGAATTGAGATAGCCCTGCAAGGCAAAAGCGTCTTCATCGGCGAGCGTGCGCGCCGGCCCTTCGCTCAACTCCCACAGCACTTGCGCCTGAGCATAGGCCTCGGCATGGGCGGGGTCGGCCTGCAACCATTGGCTGAACGTCGCCTGGTCACCGCTGCTGGGCTGGTCATGCAACAAACTCAGCCAGGTCAGCGCGGCCTGCTCCTGCGCGGGCGTCGGAATGACGCGTTCGAAGTGGCTCACGGTGCTTTCCCTGGCGTACGCGGTTCGGGTTCTCGAAGGCTGGCCTTGCAGGCTTCGAGGGCGCGCATCATATGTTTTTCCACGGCACTTTGGGACAAGCCCATGGCCTTGGCGATCTCGGCGTATTTGCGCCCGTGAATGCGATTGAGCAAGAAGATCTGCCGCGTACGCTCCGGCAAGGCACGCAACGCGGCTTCGACGTGGCGCAAATCGTTGCCCGCCTCCAGCGCCGCTTGCGGACCGCTGCCGTGGCTGTCCGGCGGTTCGACCATCAAGCCTTCGCTGGCCCGGACCCGCGTGCCTTCACTGCGCAAGTGATCGATGGCGATGTTGCCGGCGCAGCGCAGCAAGTAGGTGCTGAGTTCCTCGACCTGCACCAGCGGCCGCCGCCAGAAACGCAGGAACAAATCCTGTACCAGGTCAGCCGCCGTCGCCCGGCAACCGACACGCCGACTCACCAGTGCTTCCATTTGCGAACGCTGGGAGAGAAACACCTGGAGAAAATGCGCACGGTCGCCGCGCGGTTGATCGCGTTCGATATCGTGGGGGTCGGGGGGCAAAGTGATCATCGTTCATGTTTCGATCTGAAAACCGGTGAGGCCACGACAGCGTCAGGGGGCCGGCAAGGACGCAATACTAATGATAAATATTCTCATACGCAAAAAGATCGGGTGCAGCTCCCTGTTTCGCCCATTGGCTGCACCGCAAACCTGGCTGCCCCCAGAGCCAGCCAATGGCCATGGAATCCAAAAGCCACCGAAAACAAAACGGGCCTGCAATGCAGGCCCGTTTTCATGGGAAGGTAAAAAAGTGAATCAGGTGTCAGCCGTTAAGCGCTGCCTGTTCGTTTTCCAGAAACTCTTCTTCCAGCAGCTGGTCGGCATGGGCGCCACTCTCGATGGGCACCACATTGGCTCGTTTGCCGCGTAATTTGCCGAACATATGCTCCAGCGCATGTTCAAGTTTGGTGGCCGCTCCGTCGATCGCCTGCTCCATGGTGGAGGCTTTATGGGTGACGGAAACCGGTTGATGGCCTTTTGGCCGCGCCTCCAGCTGGCAGCGCATGTCGTGGGGACCCGGCTTCTCGCCGTTCTCGTCCCGCAGATGAACCTCGATTCGTGTCAGGTCCTCTTCGTAGCGTTCGAGCGTGCTCTCAATGGTCGTACGTACCCACTCCTCCAGTCGTTTACTGCCTTGAATATGGTTATCGCTATTGACTTGGATTTGCATAGTTCATCCCTTATTTCAGCTAGCTCGCGAGAGGCCGGTCAGCTAAGCCCTTGGGCGTCATCACCGTGACCTCTTGCTTACACAATCGGTCTGTACGCTGAACAATTCAACCCCTGAAAAAAGATAAATATTCATACGCAAAAAAAGTCGGACAACGAGCAAAAGCGCTGTTAATGTCGGGAGTTGGGTCGCCCTGCTCTTACGTAATAATTGCTCACATTTGCTGCTCCCCCAGCGGGTGCAGACTGCGAAAAGCACCCGCCTCCTCCACCAACCAATCGTGCACCGCGCGCACACCCGGATGGCTCAAAGCCCCCGGTGCGTAAAGCAGCATGTAGCGTTTGTGATTGGGCACCGCCAGGCCAAACGGCACGATCAAGGCACCACGTTCCAACTCATCATTGAGCAAGGTTCGTCGGGCAATCGCCACGCCCATGCCGGCGATGGCCGCTTCGATGGTCAGGTGATTGCGATTGAAGGTATGCCCGCGTCGCACATCCGCACCCTCGAAGCCGATGGCATTGAGGTAAAACTCCCATTCCGCGTACTCATAGCTGCCGCGCCAGGCGGTGATGTCGTGCAGCAAGGGAAAGTGCATCAGGTCTGCCGGACCGTGCAGTGGCGGCCGACCACGCAACAGGCTCGGCGCGCACACCGGAAAAATCTGTTCATCCAGCAAGGCTGTGGATAACAGCCCCGGGTAGCTGCCGTCGTTCAGGTCGATCGCCAGGTCGAAGTCGCCTTCATGCAACGGCACGCTGCTGTCCTCGGCCACCAGGCGCAACTGGATGTCCGGAAAACGCTGCTGCAAGCGCGGCAGGCGCGGCGTCAGCCATTTGCTCAGGAACGACGGAATCGAACGCACCCGCAGAATCCCGCTGATCATGCCCGCATCCAGTCGCCGCAATTCCGCGTCGATGCTGCCAAAGGCCTCGTTGACGGTAATGGCCAGGCGCTGGCCCTCTGCGCTCAGCTCCACTCCGCGGGCGCGGCGGTGAAACAGGCGAAAGCCCAGGCGCTCTTCCAGCTGGCGGATCTGCTGGCTGACGGCCCCCGGTGTGATGTGCAGCTCTTCGGCGCAGCGGGTGAACGACAGGTGCCGCGCGGCACAGGCAAACACGTTCAGCCAGACATACGTCTGGGCGTGCAATTGACGGCTCATCGTTTAGTACCGCTAAAGGATGTCTTAGGAATTTTCGTTGGTCACGCAGGATCGTGACAGGCAGTATCGCCCAAATTGCGCTTGTCCTACAGAAATGGCAGCGATTTCCCTTCCATTGCATGTACAGGCTTTAGCATGGCTATCAGTGTTTTCGATCTCTTCAAAGTCGGCATCGGCCCGTCCAGTTCCCATACCGTCGGTCCGATGCGCGCTGCCGCAACCTTTGCCCAAGCGCTGGTCGATCACAGTTTTCTGGCTGAGGTGCGACGCGTGGAAATCCGCCTTTACGGCTCTCTTTCAGCGACCGGCGTCGGCCACGCAACGGATCGCGCCTGCGTCATGGGCCTGATGGGCGAATGGCCCGACCGTATCGATCCCACCACCATCGACAGCCGCATTCACACCCTGCGCGAAACCGGCAAACTGTGCCTGGCAGGCGTTGCGGAAATTACCTTCGACTGGCAACGCGATCTCCTGCTGTTAGACGAGTGCCTGCCCTACCACCCCAACGCCATGTCCCTGACAGCTTTTGGCGAAACCGGCGAACTGTTCGCGCAGACCTACTACTCGGTGGGCGGCGGTTTCATCATCGAAGCGGCCGAAGCCGAATCCGGGATCGCACCGGCCGGCGATGTGGTGCTGCCTTACGATTTCTCCAGCGCCGCCGAACTGCTCAAGCTCTGCAACCAGCACGGGCTGCGGGTGAGTGAACTGATGATGGCCAACGAACGGGCCTGGCGCAGTGACGCAGATATCCGCCAGGGCCTGCTGCATATCTGGTCGGTGATGCGCGAATGCGTCGAGCAAGGCTTGCGCCACGAAGGCATTCTGCCCGGTGGGCTGAATGTCCCGCGTCGAGCGGCGAAACTGCATCGCAGCCTGCAGGAAATCGGCAAGCCGAATGTCATTACGTCCACCTTGTCGGCAATGGAATGGGTCAACCTGTACGCCCTTTCCGTGAACGAAGAAAACGCCGCCGGCGGGCGCATGGTCACGGCACCGACCAACGGCGCGGCGGGGATCATTCCGGCGGTTCTGCACTACTACATGAAATTCAATGCCGATGCGTCTGACGACGATGTGATCGCGTTCTTACTGGGCGCAGCTGCGGTCGGCATCCTGTGCAAGAAAAACGCTTCGATCTCCGGGGCCGAAGTCGGCTGCCAGGGAGAAGTCGGCTCCGCCTGCGCCATGGCCGCCGCCGGCCTGGCAGAGGTGCTTGGCGCCACCCCGGAGCAGCTGGAAAACGCCGCCGAAATCGGCCTGGAACACAACCTCGGCCTCACCTGCGACCCGGTTGGCGGACTGGTGCAAGTGCCGTGTATCGAGCGCAACGCGATCGCCGCAGTGAAGGCCATCAACGCCACGCAAATGGCCCTGCGCGGCGACGGCAAACACTTTATTTCCCTGGACCGGGTGATCCGCACCATGCGCGATACCGGGGCCGACATGCACGACAAGTACAAAGAGACGTCACGGGGCGGACTGGCGGTGAACTGGGTGGAATGCTGATCGCTTTGGAGGCACGTCGAGGTTAATTGCCCTGAAACGTGCAGAAAACGCGGCCCCTGTAGGAGCGAGCTTGCTCGCGAAAAACCCTCAGGCGCCGCGAACCCTCTGGTTTTACGCGTTATCGTTCACGACCTTCGCGAGCAAGCTCGCTCCTACAGAACGTGTTTTTTTGTCCGACAATTTTGTCGGCATGCCCCTTGCTACATCCTGGTTGGAACAATGATGGCGAGATGGCCGGTGGTCTGGCATTGCGAACCAACCCGATCACGGCCGGTCAACAACTGCACGTTCAATCAGGCGGTGACGCATCATGGACAACCCTTTCCAGCTCATTACCGATGCCTTTGCAGCGGATTACCAGATCAACCTGAGCATTCAGGGCCTGGATGGCAGCATCATGCTGACCCTGTCCAACAGTGGCCGCGTAGTCGCAAAGCGCATGATCAGCGCCGAACAACGCAATGACCCCGAGCGCCTGAAACGACTGGTGCAGAGCATTCAGTTCGGCATTGCCATCGAGCAGGGCCACAGCGCCGTGGCCATCCTCGAATCCATGACCGATGGCGGCACGCGCAGCTTGCCGCCACCACCAGCCAGTGACCGTCCCCGACCCACCATGGGACTTTAAAGCTCGCCCTTTTCTACTTCCGGATGTTCACTGGAGCCCGCACCTGTCTTGCGCTGCGGGTTCTCGATCTTCACCGAAGGAAATTGCGACGAAGCGTAACGCACCACCAGAATCGCAAAAGCCAGCAGCAGGATTCCGCCACACAGGTAGATGATCCCCAAGTCCGGCGGGTTATGGTGCGAAACGTTGGAAATCAGCAGCCGCGTCAGCGCAGTGATCGCCACGTAGATCAGGAAGCGCACGGGCATGTGGTTGGTCTTGAAGTAAATCCCGACCATCGCCCCCAGTTCCAGATAGATGAACAGCAGCAAGATGTCGTCGATCTTGATGTGCCCTTCTTCGATCATCCCGAGAAACTCCATCACCGCCGCCCACGCAGTCACCGCACCAATGGCGAACAGCGCCAGGTAGTGAAAGGTTTCGACGAACAGATTGCCCAGGGACTCGGCCAGTTCATGCACGTTCTGCCGCAGTTTTTCGGCCCAGTTGATTTTCACGATGCTGCTTCCTTAGGTCGATTCGACCGGATGATGCGGGTTGGACGTGACGGTTTTCCTGCATGCAGAAAAAAGGCCAGCCCATGATGGCGAGCCGCTCGGGATAACGCGCCGTGGCGTTTGGTCGCACCTGTGCAGCGTCTCGCCTGACAAATCTCGAATCCGGTCTACATTAAAAAGCCACTACCCAAAAGGCAGGGTTTCGCTTATCCTTTAGCTGTATATAGATACAGTAGTCGAATTCGACAACCAATGTGAAGGCATGTGAGGTGGTGAATGGCCGTCGAAGTGGTATACCGCAGCAGCCGAGATCTGGAGCGCTTGTTCATGGATAAAGCCGAAGCTGACCGTCATGACAAAATGCTCGAACTGGCAGAATTGCTGGCTGAAGTGTTGCAAAAAGCCGTTCCGTCCCTGACCGAGCAGCAAGTGGAAGAAGCCGGGATTTACATGGCGAAAAATCGCGACGTGTTCGCCAAGGCGTTCAAGAGCCAGCCGGACGCCCTGTCCGAACTGCTCAGCGCACCGGTTGAAGTCGCACAACCTGTTGCAGCAGTCGAGGTCGTTGAAGCCGCCGAGCCGGTCACTCCGGCCAAGCCTGCCAAGACCCCCAAAGCCGCCAAGTAAGCTAAGCCCGAATTGAACAGGCCCTGAGTCGAATGACCCAGGGCCTTTTTCATGCCTGTGGATAACGCATGCCCGATTCAGCGGTACAACACCTTCTCCGCCAACTCGTCGGCCACCCGTGCGGGAGAGCGTTTTTCCGCCTGGGCATGGGCGAACACTTCGGTCAGGCGCGAGCTGATTTTCGACAGGTGTGCGGTGATGGTCGACAGCTCTTCGCCGCGGTGCTTGAGCGACACGTAAATCAGCCCACCGGCGTTGATCACGTAATCCGGCGCATACAGGATGCCGCGGCGTTCCAGTTGGTCGGCGACATCCAGATGCGTCAGCTGATTGTTCGCCGAACCGGCCACCGCCGAGCAGCGCAACTGCGTCACGGTATGGCTGTTGAGTACACCGCCCAGCCCGCAGGGCGCGAGGATGTCGCAAGGTGTGCTAAGCAGCGCTTCGTTGGCAATCGGGTGGGCGCCGAGTTGCTCCATGGCCAGTTGCACCTTGCCGTGATCGATATCACTGACGAGCAGTTCGGCACCGGCGGCGTGCAACTGTTCGGCCAATGCATACCCGACATTGCCCAGGCCCTGGATGGCCACGCGCAGACCTTCGAGGTTGTCGCTGCCCAGCCGCGCCATGGCGGTGCTGCGGATGCCAGTGAACACCCCCATCGCCGCATGTGGCGCGGGGTCGCCCGCCGAAGTGGTGCTGGTGACGTGCTGGGTCTGCTGGGCGATGCAATCCATGTCCGCCACCGAAGTGCCGCTGTCGATGGCAGTGATGTAACGGCCTTCGAGCTGTTCGATGCAGCGTCCGAAGGCTTCGAACAGCGCCGCACGGTTTTCCACATGGGCGGGACGCACGATCACCGCCACGCCGCCGCCCTGGGCCAGGCCGGCCAGCGCAGCCTTGTAGCTCATACCCTGGGCCAGGCGCACAGCATCCTCGACCGCCGATTCGTCGTTGGGGTAGGCAAGGTAACGACAACCACCCAGGGCAGGCCCCAGCCGGCTGTTATGAATGGCAATGACCGCCTTCAACCCGGTGACCGAGTCGACGCTCAGATGCAGCGATTCAAGGCGAGTGCTTTGCATGAGAGCGAACATCGTAAGGCTCCCGAATCACTTCTTGTAGACGCCAGTATAGGCTTGCGCCCAAAAATTGCAGAAGCGCACCGGAATAAGCACGGCCCCGATGCAGGCTTTCGGAAATAACCTGTGGTTGCCTTTTTGCAGCACTGGACGAATGCCGGAGAGGGGGCTAAAACGAGGCATTGCCCGGAGATTTTGATGACCCCGCGCCAATCGTTCTTTGCCTGCCTGCAACGTTCACCGCCCGCGCTGTTCGAGGCGGCACTGTGGATTGCGGCCGAACACGACAGCGAGGTGCAGCCCCAAGCGCTGTTGGCCGATTTTCAGGCGCTGCAACAGCGGGTCAGCGGCGGCTTGCCGATGCTGCCGGTCAGTGAGCTGGCCCAGCCGCTGCTGCGGCGCCTGAATGACCTTGGCTTCGCCCAGGACGACTTCACCCCCTTGCGCCCGCAAGTGGCATTGCTGGACAAGGTACTGGAGCGCCGACGAGGGCAACCCTTGACGCTGGGACTGATTGCGCTGGAGTTGGCCAGGGGCCTGGAGATTCCCATGGTCGGGGTCAACTTCCCCGGACATTTCCTGCTGCGGGTACCGGGCGCCGATCATTTGCTCGACCCCTGCGGCGGCCGCCGCCTTTATCCGAACGATTGTCGGGAACTGCTGCACCGCCAGTATGGCCCGAACATGAAGCTCAGCGCCGAGCACCTGGTAACCGCCGAGCCGGCGCAGATGCTGCAACGGCTGTCGCGCAACCTGCGCCAGTTGTACCTGTCCCACGACGATTGCATCAATGCCTTGATCGACGCCGAGCGCGTCCTGGAACTGGGCAATGCCACTGCCGCCGACTATCTGGCCCGGGCCAGCCTGTACCAACGGCTGGACTGCCCGAATGCCGAGCGCTTTGACCTGGAACATGCGCTGCTGCTCAGCGACGACCCGATCCAGCGGATTCGCCTGACGGAACGGCTGGGGCATTTGCCGCCCAATTCCATCGTTCACTGATCACAAATAAATTGTGGGAGCGGGCTTGCTCGCGAAAGCGGTATGCCAGCCACATTATTGTTGACTGACACGCCCTCTTCGCGAGCAAGCCCGCTCCCACATTGGGATGGTGTGAATCGTTATGGCGTATCTGGTTGATTCGCCGGATGCGCCTTGATGAACGCCGGGTGCGTCGCCGCCAATGCCGCCACTCGCCGGATGCGCGGATAAGCCTCAAGGGCTACATTGAAACGCTCGGCCGCGTACAGCTGCGGGATCAGATAGACGTCCGCAAGCCCGGGTTCTAGGCCGAAGCAGTAACCGTCATCACCGATCAACTGCTCCACCGTGGCCAACCCTTGGCCGATCCAGTGACCGATCCACTCCACCACCTGCGGTTCGTCGTGACCCAACTGGCGCAGCCGATTGAGCACGCTGACGTTGTGCAGCGGGTGCACATCGCAGCCGATCACTGCCGCCACGCCGCGCTCGTGAGCACGGGCAGCGAGGCCTTTGGACAGCAGTGGCACCTGTGGATAACGTTCCTCCAGGTACTCGATGATCGCGGGAGACTGGATCAGCAACTCGCCTTCATCGGTGCGCAAGGCCGGCACGCGGCCCTGCGGGTTGATGCCCAGATAAGGTGGCTGTCGATGCTCGCCGCCCTGGGGTGCGATCAGGTTGACTGGCAAGGATTGATAATCCAGGCCCTTGAGCGCCAACGCGATACGCACCCGGTACGACGAAGTCGAACGGTAATAGGTATAGAGTTCCATGCCCCGCTCCTCTCAGCGTGCCGGCAGCACTTTGCCGCGGCATTCGCCGAAACCGATGGAGGCAAAACCGTCGCGGCGGCAACGGCCGCGCAGGATGATTTCGTCACCGTCTTCAAGGAATTTACGCACCTCGCCCGAAGCCAGTTCGATCGGCTTTTTACCGCCTTCGGTGATTTCCAGCAGGCTGCCGAACTGACCGCTCTGCGGCCCCGACAACGTGCCCGAGCCGAACAAGTCACCGGCCTGCAATTGGCAACCATTGACACTGTGGTGCGCGACCATTTGCGCCACGGTCCAATACATGTGCCCGGTGTTGCTCAGGGTCAGGCGATGGGCTGGCAGGTTCTGTTCGCGCATGGCCTCGGTGAGCAGCAACACTTCCAGTTCGATGTCGAACGCGCCAACGGCCTGGTCGCGCTTGTCGAACAGATACGGCAGCGGCTGCGGATCGCCTTGGGGACGCGCTGGCTGGGCACGACGGAACGGCTCCAGCGCTTCGGCAGTAACGATCCACGGCGAGATGCTGGTGATGAAGCTTTTCGACAGGAACGGCCCCAGCGGTTGGTATTCCCAGGCCTGGATGTCCCGTGCCGACCAGTCGTTGAGCAGGCAGAAACCGGCGATGTGATCGGCGGCGTCGCCAATGGCAATCGAGTCGCCCATGTCGTTGCCCTGGCCGATCCAGATGCCCAGTTCCAGTTCGTAGTCCAGGCGCGCGCAAGGGCCGAAGGTCGGCTCGGTTTGACCGGCCGGCAAGGTCTGGCCTTTCGGGCGACGTACGTCGGTACCGGACGGACGAATGGTCGACGCGCGACCGTGGTAGCCGATTGGCACGTACTTGTAGTTCGGCAGCAGCGGGTTGTCGGGACGGAACAGTTTGCCGACATTCTGCGCGTGCTCGATGCCGACGTAGAAGTCGGTGTAATCGTTGATTTTCGCCGGCAGGTGCATCTCGCAATCCGCCGCCAGCGGCAGCAGTTTTGCGCCCTGGGCTTCGATCTTGCCGTGCAGGGTGCTGCCCTCGGCGAACAGTTCCAGCAAACGCTCGCGCAACGCGACGCGAGCCTCGCGGCCCAGTTCGAAGAAAGCATTCAGCTGGCCGCCACCGGTGGCCTCGACGGCAGTTTTCGCGGCGCCATCGAACAATCCGGCCTCAAGGGCCGCTTGCAGATCAAAGATATGCTCGCCAATGGCCACGCCACTACGTGGTGCCGAGCCGTTGAGGCTGAACACGCCCAGCGGCAGGTTTTGCAGGGGGAAATCCGCGTGGCCGTTGGCGGATGCAACCCAGCTGCGAGTGATGGAAGTCTGCGTCATGGGTTATCTCCGGGTCGGGTCGAAAGTGGCGGGCAGCGTAGCCCAACAGGCGTCATAGGTGTTTTGCAGTTGCGGGCAATCGAGGGCGAAACGGCTTGGGCGCAACACTTGGCTGGTCTCGAACATGAACGCCATGGTGTTGTCGATTTTCGCCGGTTTGAGTTCGGCGTTGATCGCTTTGGTGCAAGTCTCTCCGTCGGGACCGTGGGCGCTCATGCAGCTGTGCAACGAAGCACCGCCGGGCACAAAGCCTTCGGCCTTGGCGTCGTACTCGCCCTGGATCAACCCCATGAATTCGTTCATCAGGTTGCGATGGAACCACGGTGGACGGAAGGTTTTCTCGGCCACCATCCAGCGCGGCGGGAAGATCACGAAGTCAAGGTTGGCCAGGCCGTGGACGCTGGTTGGCGAGGTCAGCACGGTGAAGATCGACGGATCGGGGTGGTCGAAACTGACAGTACCGATGGTGTTGAAGCGGCGCAGGTCATATTTGTACGGCACGTTGTTACCGTGCCAGGCGACCACGTTGAGCGGCGAATGATTGAGCTCGCAGGCCCACAACTGGCCAAGGAACTTCTGCACCAGCGTGGTGGGTTGTTGCAGGTTTTCGTAGGTCGCCACCGGGGTCAGGAAGTCCCGCGGATTGGCCAGGCCGTTGCTGCCAATCGGCCCCAGGTCCGGCAGCCGCAGCGGCGCTCCATGGTTTTCGGCGACGTAACCGCGGGCTTGCGGGTCGAGCAGTTCGATGCGGAATTTAAGGCCGCGTGGCAGTACGGCAACTTCCAGCGGTTCGAGTTCAAGCACGCCCAGTTCGGTGGCAATGCGCAGGCGCCCCAGTTCAGGCACCAGCAACATCTCGCCGTCAGCATTGAAGAACACGCGCTCCATGGAACGGTTGGCGCGGTAGTTGTAGATGCTGATCCCGGACGGTTTATCCGCACCCGAGTTCGCCGCCATGCTCACCAGACCGTCGATGAAATCGGTCGGTTCCGCAGGAATGTCCAACGGGTTCCAGCGCAGGCGGTTGGGGGTCACCTCACCCAGCGGGCCGCCGGCCAGTTGCCGGTCCAGTTTGACGAATGCCGGGTGATTGGCCGACGGTTGAATGCGGTACATCCAGGTCCGCCGCGCCTCGCTGCGCGCCATGGTGAACGCCGTGCCGGAGAACAGTTCGGTGTAAAGGCCGTACGGGGCTCTTTGCGGGGAGTTCTGGCCGACAGGCAGTGCGCCGGGCAACGCTTCGCTGCTGAATTCGTTGCCGAAGCCTGACTGGTAGGCCAGCGCTGGCGTCGTTGAATCGGGGTTCATGGAGCCTCCTGAACAGGGAGTCGGCAGTGGCCGTTCGCTCTGTTGCAGAGGTCGAGGCACGCCTGGATTGTTTTTGTCGTAATTTGATTACGCATAACGTAATTTGATTGGTATTGACCGTCAAGCTATAAAGACGCCCATTCGTCCCGGGATCACAGCACTACCATGGAAAAGACCAGCGACAGCAACGGCAAACAGAAAGTCCGCTCAGCCGAGGTTGGTACCGACATCCTCAAGGCTCTGGCCGAGTTGTCGCCCTCGACTTCGCTGTCGCGCCTGGCCGAACACGTGCAGATGCCGGCGAGCAAGGTTCACCGCTATTTGCAGGCCCTGATCGCCAGCGGATTCGCCGAACAGAACGCCGCTACC
The DNA here is from genome assembly GCF_039909015.1 of Pseudomonas grandcourensis. Taxonomy (NCBI): domain Bacteria; kingdom Pseudomonadati; phylum Pseudomonadota; class Gammaproteobacteria; order Pseudomonadales; family Pseudomonadaceae; genus Pseudomonas; species Pseudomonas grandcourensis. Next base: position 1,039,568 of record NZ_CP150919.1, on the reverse strand, counting down.
AACCATTACGGCCTGGGCCGCGAAGCCTTGCGCGTCGGGTTGGCGGCACTCAACAGTATGGACGTGCTGAAAGTCGCTGCCCTGCCCCTGGCTGAACTGCGCGACGACTTGAACGAAACCTGTTTCCTGGCGGTATGGGGCAATCAGGGCGCGACCGTGGTGCATATCGAACCGGCGGTGCGTGCGGTGACGGTGGTGACACAACTGGGCTCGGTGTTGCCATTGCTCAGTTCTTCGACGGGACTGGTGTTTGGCGCCTACCTGCCTGCGCGTGAAACAGTGGATCTGCGTGAACAGGAACTGAAAAACGTTGCCGCCCACGCCTTGGCGGATGATCAGGCCTACGCAACGATGAGCGAACAGATCCGCCATCGGGGTCTGCACCATGTGCATGGACTGTTGATGCCCGGAGTGGATGCCTTGTCGGCACCGGTGTTCAACGCCATGGGCAGGATCACGGCAGTGCTGACCGTGGTCGGGCCGACCTCGTTGTTCCATGCCGATGAAAACGGCCCGGCGGCGCAGCGATTATTAGCTGCGACGCAGGCCATCAGTTGGAGAATGGGCTACGAAAGTCCCTGAGTTTCAGATCAGGAAATCCGGAGCAATTTCGATCACCAGATCACCAATGTCCTTGATCGTCAGCTGCGGATGCAAATCGGATTCCCGGGAACTGTAGGCGATCGAATAAACACCCATTCCTTCGCCGTGATAGTAAGGAATTTCATCATGTTGAAAATGAGCAAAGACATCTTCGGCCAGACTTCTGGATTGAAGTATCTTTCGCCCGTCCGGCTCTGTTACAAAGCTGGTCAGGTACACGTCATCAATATTGATTTCCGGGATCTGATACTTTAACGCTGCATGGACCTGCTCGATACCAGAAACCTTGATCGAGCGTTTTGAAAGGTTGACTGATGGTGCATCTATCAACAAATTGACGACATCCATTACTACTCTTTCAAACTCTAGCAGATCCAGCCCTTCAACCTGATGCTCCCGTTCGAAAGTATACGACCGATTGAAGACCCCATTGACACCCTGAATATAATTAGGCAGTGACTCTGTCTCAACCCACTCCAGCGTCTCATCGAATAACGTCCTGGACTCGCTGACGTCAGTACCAAGAATATCAACCAGCGTATTCAGATAGGTTTTGAACGGGTTGATCCCGAGTTCCCCCAGGCGTTCAACCAACAGCACTTCGACGGCGAAATCCGCACGAATGCGCTTCAATAGCAAAACTTTACTGTAAGAAAAAAAACTGTCACTCATAAAGACTCCCTGTCACGTTATAGAATCGAGCATCTTGCTCGACCTGCCGTTCAATATACTGACAACGCAACCAACTGCTTATTTGCCAGCGCCGACGACCATACTAATCAACACAGTTATTTATGCACGCGACAGTATGTTTTAATTAATTTCCCAACTAAAAACCAGCAACTACCAGACTTGCATTATCAACCCCAACTTCTTCGCCATGGCAACTGCCTGTGTACGCCGTTCCACACCCAACTTACTGTGAATGCGCCGGGCATGGGTTTTCACCGTATGCAGCGAAATGAACAACTGCTCGGCAATTTGCTGATTGGAATTGCCCTGGGCAATCAGGCCGAGCACTTCCAGTTCCCGACTGCTCAGAAGGCTGGCATCCAGTGTCCGCGCGCTCACTGTCTCCTCGCCTTGTAAACGACAGATCAGGTTCGGCTGGCGCAAGTTCAAATCACGCAATGCCTGTTGCCCCTGACAACGCTTGACCAACGCGAGCCCGGCCTCCAGCGCTGCCTGAGCCACGCCCGGCTCACCCGTCAGGTCCGCCACTTCGCAGATAGCCAATTGCAGTTCCGTTTCCAGTGCCAGCATGGCGTGTCGTTGCGCGTGTTCGAGTAACGCCCTGAGTCGATCCAGTGGACGTTGCGCCTGGTGCAGTTGAGTCTCGGCCAACACCAACTGGTATTCGATACGCGCAATCAGTTGCAGCGTGGCCGGCGGTGCCTGGCGCGCGTGGGCCCCGCGGTAATGACGCAAGACCCGGGTCAGCGCTTCCCGAGCCAACTCCGGGCGCCCTTGTTGCAGCCAGAAATGACTGCTGATTTGCAGCAGCACCCCGCGATACACCGTGTCGGGGATCTGCCGTTGCTGCATCAACCGTTCGGCCTCGCGCAGACGATCAAACGCATGGGCGTAGTCGCGTTGATTGGCCGCCAATTGCGCCTGCCCCAAAAATCCGTACAACACGTGTTTGTCCTGACTGTGCAGGCAGTAATCAAGGCCCGCCTGGAAACATTCGCCGGCCAGTTCGTCCTGGCCCTGGCACAAGGCCAACCGCCCACGCCGCAGGGCGATTCGTCCCAGCAGCGGCGTCGGTCGATCAGCCTGCCGTCCAAGCATTTCATGGATGTCGGTCAGCAACTGCCCGGCTCGACGGGGTGCACCACGCTGCTCCAGCAGTTGTGCATGATCGAGTTCGAGCAAGCCTTCAAACAGCAACGAGCCTTGTGCCCGCGCCAGGCACAGGGCGTCACGATTGAAGGCCTGGGCGGCATCGAGGTCGGCGTTGAGCAGCGCTTGCTGGGTCAACCCGGACAGACACAGCAACCGTGCGGGCCACGCCTCGGCCGTCAGCTCGTCCAGTGCCTCGATAAAATGCGCCCTTGCCGCCGGCAGGCGCCCCTGCAAATGCAGCAACCACCCCTGTTGCGCCTGCCAACGCGCCAGCAGTTGCCGTTGCAAGGATGCCGTCGGTTGCGGGGCAAATCGGGACAGTTGCCCAATGCAGGCAGCCGCCTGCTCGAAACGCCCTGCAAACAGCAACGCCGCGGTGATCAACCCCACCCGTTGCGGCGTGCCCAGGGTCAACTGTTCACCCAACTGCTCATGCAGTTTGAGTAACCAGCTGACGTTCTGACGTTTGAACAGATGCTCGAAACTGAAGTGTTGCATCAGGCTGACCGCGACTTCGTGCTCTTGCGCCAGCAACGCCTGCTCGAAGGCGCCCTGCCAGTCCTCTTCGGCGCTGAACCATTGGCACGCACGGCGATGCCAGGATCGCCCGGCCGGGGTCGGTTCTTCACGCATCTCCCGGGCCAGTGGCTCGAAGATCCGCAACCACTCGACGGAGTCTTCCCAGGGTTCAATGAAGCAGCCCATGTCCTGCAAGGCGTGCAGCCACTGCGCGCCCTCACCCGTACCGAAAAGATGCTCGCACAGGCTGGCGTTGAACCGTGGCAGATGAACCAGCACCTTCCAGACCTCAACCAACTCCGACGGTAAGGTGTTGAACAACTCGTGTTGCAGATAATCGAGTAATGTCGCCGAACGCCCCTGCTCACCCGACCACGGACAACCATTGAGCAACGCGATCCGCACGCCAGCGCACCAGCCTCCGCTACGCTGAACCACCTTTTTGGCGGTTTGTGCCGCCAGGGTCGGCTCGAGATGGCCGAGCAATTGCCCGACCTCGGCCTCAGTAAACGCCAGCGTCCGGCCTTCGCACTCGTACAACTCATCATCGAGCAGCAGCCGCGGCCAGTTGCAGGGCGGTCGTCGACGGGAACTCAGCCACCAGGTCAGCGCCGGGCTGGCGACGGCCAGCAGGCGATCGAGCATCCGGTCGAGTTCCGGACTGGGCGCCCGGCAGTAATCATCGAGAAACAGCCAGGTCGGCGCCTGCAATCGGGCCAGATGTGCCAGCAGCCCAGGCTCCTCCATCGAGGGCAGACCCAGCGCTTGCGTCAGGCGCAACAGAAAATCGGCCGCACTCAACGGCTCCCCCGCCAGCGGCAGCCAACAGACCCGAGCGTGCTCCGGCGCCCGCAGCAGGCATTCGGTGAACAACGCGCTCTTGCCACTACCGGCCGGTGCGCAAAGCAACTTCACCCGCGCGGTCGAGACCAGCATGGGCTCGATCAGCCGCTCGCGGGACAGATGATGGGACGACAGTCGGGGCAGGAAGCCAGGGCGGTCCAGACAGTGCGTCATTGCAGTCATTGTGATGCGCCTTTTTTATAATTCTGGCGCCACCCTAGCCCCCTCCCGAGCGCTTGTTGAAGAAGTATTCAACACACTGATCGACCGCTATAAAAAAGGTGACCGCAAAGTCACCCTTTTGTGTAGGAGCCTGTAGGAAACCTACCTAACCCCCGTGCTACGCAAGGCTGCCGGCGTGTAGTCCCCCGCTTTTGCATCGATGTTGAATTCGAAGCTGCGCTTCTCTTCGTTCTTCATTCCCAGGGCGATATAGCGACCGGCGATCAGGTCATACAGTGCTTCGACGGTGTAGGCCGGCACCTGGTGATCGTAGTAGAACTGGGCATGCCCTTCGGCGACGCGCCAGAGTTGGCCACGCCCGTCGTAGTGGTCGGCCAGCGCCACTTGCCAGCTGTCTTCATCGATGTACATGTGGCGCTTGGCATACACATGCCGCTCGTTCGGCTTGACCGTGGCGACGACTTCCCAGACCCGGTGCAGCTCGTAGCGGGTCAGGTCCTGATTGATGTGCCCGGCCTTGATCACATCGGTGTACTTGAGGTCGGGCGAGTCGAGCTTGTAGCTGTTGTAGGGGATGTACATCTCCTTCTTGCCGATCAGTTTCCAGTCGTAGCGATCCGGCGCGCCGGAAAACATGTCGAAATTGTCGGTGGTGCGCAGGCCGTCGGATGAGGTGCCGACACCGTCATATGCAACCTGCGGCGCACGCCGTACCCGGCGCTGGCCAGCGTTGTAGATCCAGGCCTTGCGCGGCTCCTTGACCTGATCGAGGGTCTCGTGGACCAGCAACACGTTGCCCGCCAGCCGCGCCGGCGCGGTCACTTCCTGCTTGAAGTAGTTGAGGACGTTATCGTCGCTGCCCGGTTTCAGATCGCCGAGCAACGACGGCACGGCGACTTCGTCCTTGAAGCGGATCACCGTGAAGTCACCATTGGACTGCGGTGTCGCCTGGGTGATGGTGCGGCGCAGATTGCCGCCATGGTAGCGAGTGACGTGGTTCCAGATCACTTCCACGCCATTCTTCGGAATCGGGAATGCGTAGTAGCGATTGCCGGTGAAGTTGGCCAGACCGTTACCGTCGTTGATTGGTGTTACGTTCAGCGCACTGCGTTTGGCCGACTCATAGATTTCTGCCGGTAACGCCACGGTGCGATGGCTCGGGTAGACCGGAATCTTGTAGGTCTCGGGATAGCGCTTGAACATCGCAATCTGGCCGTCGGAGAGCTTGTCCTTGTACTTGTCGACGGTCGCCGCGGTGATCACGAACAAGGGTTTTTCGTTGGCGAACGGGTCGGCCAGGAAACCTTTGTTGTCCACCGCACCCGCGTTTTTCGGGATGCCGCCGGTCCAGGCCGGAATCGAGCCTTCGGCATTGCCGGCCTTCTCGGCACCAAGCGGTGTAAGGCTGGTGCCGAGCTTGTTGGCTTCTTCCGGCGACACCGCGGCCATCACGTTGGCGGCCAGCAGACTCAGGGCCAGAACGGTGCCCAATTGCAGAATCATCTTGCGCATTGAATTCATCCTTTTCAGCCAGATCAGAAGTTCACACCAAAGCTCAACGCCACGAAGTCACGGTCGGTGAGGACGTTGTAGTCCCCGCCGAAAAAGTCGGTGTAACTGAGGCTCGCGGTATAGGTGTTGCGATAGTCCGCATCGACACCGAGGCTGATGGCCTTGGCGCCTTCGTTGAACAGACCGTTGGGGCCATAGCCGGAGACGTCGTGGGACCACGAGAGGTTGGGCCTGACGTTGATCCCGGCGATGAGGTTGTTGTAGTCGAGGATGGCCCGGCCGCGATAACCCCATGAAGTCGAGGTCACGAAGCCGTCGGTATCGCCGCCGAAACCATACTGGCCATACACCGAGTCGCGGCCGTAGCGCAGTTTGGTACGCGACTCCAGACCACCGACCCGGACCACCGCCGCCTCGCCCACCAGGGTCAGGCGATCCGCACCGGCTACCTGATCGATGAAGTGCGTCAGGGTGCTCTGGACCTGCGTCACCTCCTTGCGGCGATACCCCTTGTTGTCAGCCCCGGGTGACGTGGCGATGGGCGATGCCGCACCGCCCGCGATCGGATTGAGCATGGCCAGGGTCAGGTCATTGGTGTTGACCTGCACCGGGAGGTTGGGGCGGTAGCTGATTTCCCCGCTCCACGCGGTGCCGGTGGATAAGGTGGTGGCGAAGCTCGCGCCATAGAGGCGGATGTCCTCCGGGTATTCGAGGTAATACTGGCCGCGACCGAGCATCACGCTTTGGGCCAGACCCGAACCGCTGCCGGGGGCGATGCGGTTGGCGGCGGCAACGATCCCCGGAATGCTCGCCAGCGTACTGAGGCCAGCGGTGGTGGTCCCGACATTCGGCGAACGGCTGTGGTAGTTCATGAAGTACAGGCCGTATTCGGTGTCGTCCCCCAGCCAGCGCAACGCCGTACCCCACTGCCCGGAATCCCGGGCATCGCGGTCGCCACCACGGGGAACGATCACCCCCTCCTTGCTGACTTCAAAGCCCTGGCCAAAGGCAGCCGCAATCGGCTGCAAGGGTGCAATGGCCGGATTGGCCACGGTGTAACCCTTGTTGCAACCGTCCGCCACCACATCGACACCAAAGAATGTGCCGCAGTTATCGACGACCGTCTGGTCCCATTCCAGCTGATAGAAGCCTTCCACGGTCAACTTCTCCGTCAGGCCCTGGGAGGCGAACAGCATGTTGACCGGGATCAGGCCCTCCTTGATCTCGGCGCCAGGACGACGGAACGCGGACACGTCGACCGGATTGATGCTGTTGATCGAGTTGCCTATGAAGGTGCTCTCGCCCCAACTGACCACCTGCTTGCCGGCGCGGACCGTGCCCGGCAAATCGGCGAGGGAGTAGTTGTGATAGACGAAAGCATCGAGGATTTGTCCGCCTGAAGACTTGGCGCCCTCTTTGCGATTGTGATCGCTGATGTCCTTGAATGGGCGGCTTTCATCCTTGAGTTCAAAGTCGTACCAGTACTTGCCACGCACAAACGCACCGGTGTCGCCGTACTTCAGCTCGAGATCGTGAATACCCTTGAAGATCTTCGAGAAGGTTTCACCCTTCTTGAAGTTCAATCGCCCGTCGTCACCGGTCGAAGACTGGCCGGAACCACCGTTGACGGTGCCCACCAGCGCGCTATCCGCATCACGCATGCCCCAGCTCGCGCCGACCGACAGCGAGGAGTCGAACGTCCCCTCGATTTCCCCGATGTTGAACGAAATGGCCTGCGCCTGGGCACAGCAACCCAAGGCGACCGCAGCCGCCAGTGCCTGCGGTGTGAAGATGGCGCGCATTGTTGTTTTTGTCATGCGTCTTCCCCGGTGAGTGACAGAAGGCCTCACCCTACTGCCGGGCATCGGGGTCGATAAGCGCACCAAGGAGGTATTCGTGGTGTACCTCTAAAGGATGACTGGCACAGACGACGAGCAGCCGAATCCTGACTGTTGCCGGGGCTGCAACAGTGCATGTCCGTAATTGGTATTTTTCCTACGACACCAAGGGCTTATTCTTACCTGACTGCCACGGTAAACCGCCGCAAGGCACGATGTACCGGCCTGCGCCGTGACTGAAAGATTTCAGATGAATTGAGGATTCGGTTTATCACCCCGTGTTCACTGACGTTGATTTGTAGCTCCTGATCCAACGTCTTACTTTGGCCGCTGCGTTTGCAGCGGCCTTTTTTATGGGCGATGGTTTTCGATGAGTAACGGCTGTCAGTCGGCAACCCCTGACCATAAAGGCTGACCTTCGCATGCCTACATTTCTTTCAGAAAGTACCTACAAGCATAGGTAAACACCAAAAGCATTCGAGTCTTTAAGTTGAACAGCACGTCGGCGAACGACTTTTACCTTCGTCCGACTTCAAACTTACTTATTGCGAGTGCAACCATGAAACCCATCAAATACAACCATTATCGCTCAACCCGAAGCTTCAACAGTCGAATACGCTTTCTGATTCTTCACTACACGGCCGCTGACTTTGCGAGCTCTGTCAGTGCCCTGACCGGCCCGAATGTCAGCGCGCACTATCTGGTTCCGGACATCACCGACCCCAGCTACCTCAAAGCCGGCCATACCGGGCAGGAAGTGTTCAACCTGGTGGATGAAACCCATCGCGCATGGCACGCGGGTGTCAGTCAGTGGGGCAGCCGCGGCAATCTGAACGACACGTCCATCGGCATTGAAGTCGTCAACCTGGCGACCGACAACAAAGGTGACTTCACCTTCCCGCCGTATCACCCCGAGCAGATTGCTGCGATTGAGCAACTGGCGCTGAATATCCTCATGCGCTACCCGGATATCACGCCGACCCAGGTGTTGGGCCACTCCGATGTTTCGATCGGCCGCAAAAGTGACCCGGGACCGATGTTTCCCTGGCGAGAGCTTTACTTGAAAGGTGTCGGTGCCTGGTTCGATGAAAGCACTCGGGACGAGTATCTGCGCCAATACAACACAGCAGGGGTTCCAGCCCGAAGCGAATTGCTGGGGCTGTTCAAATCCTATGGATACGATGTTTCGGGCGCGTCAACGGACGGCGGTTTTCAACAGTTGGTGCGGGCATTCCAGATGCATTTTCGTCCGGAAAACCTCGATGGAAAAATGGACACGCAAACAGCCGCCAACCTGAAGGCGCTGGTAGTCAAATACTTTCCAGGCTGATCGTCGGCAAACGGCTTTGCAGCCGACAATGCAACAACCGGCAAGGTCAGCAATGTGACCTTGCCGGCGCTATCAGAGCGAATATTTCTGCAGGTTTCCCATCATTTCCTTCAGCGCTTCGATGTTGTCCTTCGGATGCGCCGCGCCCTCGAAGTCGCAAATCTGCTGCCAGTGTGCGGCCACGTCTTCCGGGGAGAAACCGGCCCGTGGATCGAAGCCGATGCCGAGGCTGCGCTCCCAGCGGACCTTGCCCATCCAGCCGCCACCGACTTCGAACAGACCGGAGGTTTCCTGGCAGTTCTCGCTGGCCAGGTACACCACCAGCGGGCTGACCAGTTCCGGCTTGAGCTGTTCGAAGACTTGCGGCGGGATCAGGCCTTCGGTCATGCGGGTGCCGCCGGTGGGGGCGATGGCGTTGACCAGGATGTTGTTCTTGCGGCCTTCGATGGCCAGGGTGCGGGTCAGGCCGTAGAGACCGAGCTTGGCCATGCCGTAGTTGGACTGGCCGAAGTTGCCATAGATGCCCGAGGTCGACGCGGTGAAAATCACCCGCCCGTAGTTCTGCTCGCGCATGTGCGGCCAGGCGGCGCGGGTGACTTTGTAGGCACCTTCGACGTGGACGCGGTAAACCAGGTCCCAGTCGGCGTCATCCATTTTGTGGAAGGTCTTGTCACGCAGGATCCCGGCGTTGTTGACCACCACGTCGACGCGACCGAAGACGTCCAGGGCGTGCTGGACCAGTTTGTCACCGTCGGTGACCGAGTCGTGGTTGGCCTCGGCGATGCCGCCGGCCTCGCGAATCTCCGCGACCACACGGGCGGCGGCCGAGGCATTGGCGCCTTCGCCTTGGGCCGAGCCGCCAAGATCGTTAACCAGCACCCTGGCGCCCTGTTTGGCGAACAACAGTGCATGCGCCCGTCCCAGGCCGCCACCGGCTCCGGTGATGATCACGACTTTATCTTCGAAGCGCACAGACTCATTCATGGGGGGACTCCAGCAGGCCAGGGGACAGTGAGTCCGAGTTTCAGGCACGGCGCTACGGGTCACAATGAACACGGGGGAGGCTGAATGGTGTGCGATAAGGCTGGGGGATGATTGATAGGGAAATGGACATGCACCCTGTGGAGAGGGGGCAAGCCCCCTCTCCACAAAAAAGCACAGCAGGTTGAACGCTGCGAATCAGGAGCACGCCACCTTGCGCGGCGGCAACAGCAGTTGATCGCGAAACGCCAGGTAGTGCTTGAGCACCTCGCCAGGGGCCTCGATCTGCGGGTAGTGGCCAATGTCCGGCAACACCACCGTATCCGCATCCGGGATCAGCTCCCGGTAACGCTCGACCATGTGCACGCCGGAGACCGGATCCACTCCGCCATCGATCACTCGCAGCGGCACTTCACCGCGTTGCATCGCGCTCACCCAGCGGTCGCGCCAGACGCGTCGCTCCGGGATGTAGGCGATCAATTTGTGCATGATCCGTGGCCCGCGCTGGCTTTCGACCAGGCTCCAGAAGTCATCCATCTGGCTTTCACTGGGACGGGTTTGCGGACCGAATATCTGCCGAAAGCTTCTCACCAGTCCGTCGCGACTGAAGGCGCGACCAATCATCCAGCCCAAAGGGCTGAGCAAGAGTTTTTGCATCAGTAGCGGGTGGTGGGTTTCCGGAAACAGCCCGCCGTTGAGAAACACGCAACTGGCCAGTTCCAGCCGCGATTCGTAATGCCGGGCCAGCAGTTCCTGGGCCACGCTGTCGCCATAGTCGTGGGCGAGCAGGTGCAACGGCTGTTCGATTTTCAGGTGTTCAAGCAGTGCCTGTTGCAGATCCGCTTGTTCCAGCAGGCTGTAATCGTGATTCACCGGTTTGGCCGAATCGCCGAAGCCCAGCATGTCGCAAGCGATCACGCGAAAACGCTGGGTCAATGGCTGCCACAGGTAATGCCAGTCCCAACTGGCGGACGGAAAGCCGTGAATGAGCAGCAGTGGCTCACCCTGCCCGGCTGTCCAGTAACGGATGCTCCGACCACGGAACACGAACGTCTGGCTGCGTTTGCGCCAGACACACAGGGGGATCTCGGCGAGTTCCATTAGAGTTTATAACCCGGGTCCAGTTTATCGAGTTTGCGCAGCAACGCCGGCCAGGCCAGCGCTCCGCCCATTCCTTGAGCACTTCGGGTGACACCCGCGATCATGGCTTTGGCGCCGGCCAGAATCTGCGGTTCGATGGCGATCAGTTCAGCGGCACCGTTTTGTGCCATGACCTGAATGTCGCAGGCACGTTGAAAGGTGAACATCATCAGGAACGTATCGGCGATGGTGCTGCCGCAGGTCAGCAAACCGTGGTTGTGCAACATCAGGAAATTGTTTTCACCGAGGTCGGCCTGCAGCCGCACTTTCTCTTCATGGTTGAGCGCCACGCCTTCGTAGGCGTGGTACGCCAGGCTGGAAAGCACGAACAACGACTGTTGGCTGATCGGCAGAACGCCCTGCTTCTGTGCCGACACTGCAACCCCCGAAGCCGTGTGGGTATGGAGCACGCAGACGACATCGTGACGAACTTCATGCACGGCACTGTGGATGGTGTAACCCGCCGGATTGATCTCGTAAGGACTGTCCATCAACTTGTTGCCGGCCTGATCGACCTTGACCAGGCTCGACGCGGTGATTTCGTGAAACATCAACCCGAACGGGTTGATCAGGAAATCTTCGGTGCCGGGCACCTTGGCGGAGATATGGGTGAAGATCAGGTCATCCCAGCCATGCTGGGCGACCAAGCGATAACAGGCTGCCAGGTCGACGCGCGTCTGCCACTCGGCAGCACTGACCTGGTCTTTGACACTGGGTGGCGATTGGACGGGAGCGACGGTCACGGAAAGAAGCCTCGGTGTTTTTATTATGGAGTGTTTCCTATGTTCACCGAGTCTAGTCAGCCCTTGAGGATCGTGTAGTTGCATTGGCAGCCAGCTTGATGACCCAGCGGGTCAGCCGCCCTGCTGCCTTGGATCCATGTCAAATGACCGGCGCCAGCAAGGGTCTGACCGGCATGGGGGCCGAGGCAACGTTCAGTCGCGCAGTGCGTTGATCAGGTCCGCCAGCCAAGGCTCTGCGTCTGTCTCTGGGGTCACGCTCTCGCTGGCATCCAGGCGCAACATCGGCAGTACTTCACGAATGCCCAGTTCACCGAATAATTCGCGCATCTGTTCGCCGCCGCCACAAAAAGTATCGCCATAGCTCGCATCGCCCAATCCGATCACCGCGCCCGGCAAACCGCGCCAGGCCGCTGGCAATTGGTCTCGAATGGTCGAATACAGCGGTTGCAGGTTGTCCGGCAGCTCACCCATGCCGGTGGTCGAGGTCACCGCCAGAAAGGCTTCGGGGCCAAACGCCTGGACGTCGGCGAGGGTCGCACGCGGGTTGTGCCAGGTTTCGAAACCGGCGGCTTTCAACAGGCTGGCGGCGTGGCGGGCAACTTCTTCGGCCGTGCCGTACACCGAGCCGGAAATGATGGCGACTTTCATCAATCTGATCCTGAATCCGAGTAAAAGACGCGGATATTAACAGCACGGTCGTGATAGTTCTTTTAGAATGCAATCGACAATCAATCAGGAAAGGATACTCCGATGATTAATGCACAACTGCTGCAAATGGTGATCAACGCCTCCAACGACGGTATCGTGATTGCCGAAAAGGAAGGCGATCAGGACAAAATCCTCATTTACGTCAACCCCGCGTTCGAACGCCTGACGGGGTACTCCAGCGAAGAAATCCTCTATCAGGATTGTCGTTTCCTGCAGTCGGGGGACCGCGATCAGGAAGCCCTGCCGCTGATTCGCGATGCATTGAACAGTGAAGGATCCTGCCGGGAAATACTGCGCAACTACCGCAAGGACGGCACACCGTTCTGGAACGAGCTGTCTCTTTCAACGGTGAAAAATCCGGCGGACGGCCAAACCTATTTTGTCGGTGTGCAGAAAGACGTCACCGTGCAGGTCAAGGCGCAACAGCGCGTGGCACAGCTGGAGGGGCAGTTGGCTGAACTCCAGGCCGAGCTTGCCGCACTCAAGGCGACGAACGGCGTAAACGAAACTCAGAATTAATGGTCAGTAACTACAATCACCAATAACTTTGTAACTATACCTTTCGAGCAGGCCATGCAACGCGACGCGCTCCTGACCCAGGATGAGCTGGATTTCATCCAGACCATGCAGCACAACCCGCAACTCAATGTGCGGGACGCGACGTCGAGCCTGCTCGTCAACGGTGGTTCGCAAATCCGTGACCTGCTCACCCGCCTGGCGGCCCATGAGCAGGTCACCATTCAAGCCAGCTTCGAAAACCAGCAAATGACCTTCCCCCTGCACCTGGTGGAAGACGAGTTCCATGCGCTGCATTTGCGTCTCGGCGTGCCGAGCATCTATGAAGACGGGCCGATGGTGCGGCCTTGGCGCCTGGTGCTGGACGAACCGGTAGCGCTGGAAAACGCCAAGGGTCAACCCGGCACCCTGTGGGTACACGAAGTGTCGTGCAAAGGGGTTTTGCTGGAAGCTCGCAACAAGACCAAACCGCCGAAGCATTTTGCCTTGTGGTTCAGCCCCTCAGGCTACGAGCGGATTGCCTTGCGCGGCACCTTCGAGAAAGAAAACGAAAAGGGCTTCTACGCCTATCAACTGAGCCAGAGCGATACGGACGAAACCGAGCGTCTGCGCCAGTTCATCCTGCAACAGCATCGTTTGACTCATCCTGCGCTGCATCTCTGAACTTCAAGTATCCAGAGTACCCGCCAGGAACTGTTTCAGACGCTGGCTCATGACTTCCCCTTCATTGCCCAGGCAACCGATCGATGACCCGGCCAGGCTCTCCTGTGCCAGGTCACAAGCATCGCCGGCCAACAACAATCGGCACTCCAGACTCATGGCCAGACGATTCAGGCGCCGCGGCAACTCGGGAGCCGGCGCATGATTTGAAAACAGCACCAGTGCCAGGGGCTTGATCCTGTCACACATCAGCGCCAGCTCCTCGAATGGCTGGCCCATGTTCAATACGCGAACGGCCGATGGCCCGGAACTCAGGAACAGGGCGGCGACCAGCAGTTCCAGTTCCCGGCAATTGCTATCCAGAGCGCAGATGACCACGCGACGCGCCTGTTTTTCGCGCATCAACAACAGACGCTGCGCCACCCGGGAACGCAGAAAACCATCCAGGAACAGCCACTCGCTGGTGCCGCCGAACTGGTCCTGGCGTTGCAACAACTGCTTCCAGATGGGAATCAGAATGTCCTGGAACACCACCGGCAGGGAGTAGCTGGAAAAGATTTGCCCGTAGACCTGCTCCAGTCGAATGTCGTCAAACCCGTTGACCACAGCAAGCACCTGCTGCCGCCACTGCGCGTAATCGGCTTCCACGAGGTGGTTGGGGATGATGTGCGACAACGTCTGGAGCGGCTCGGTCCTGGCCAGGATCTTGCCGATCCTGCTGACGGCAACCCCGCGCTCGATCCAGCCGAGGATGCTGTGGACACGCTCGATATCGGACATCGAATACAAGCGATGCCCACTATCGGTGCGTGTTGGAACAATCAGGCCATATCGTCGTTCCCAGGCTCGAAGAGTGACCGGGTTGACACCTGTCAGTCGCGCCACCTCGCGAATGGGAAAGAGTTCTTCCTGTTCGAGAGCGACGGCCTGCGTGGAGCCTGATGCGACGTCTGTAAGCATGGGCATCCTGTTGAAACATCCCTGTATCGTCCGAGCCTTATTCTAACGCCCATGCCCCGTAAAGTTTCCGTAAAAAATCGATACTGCGAATGAGCGGAAAAACGTCACAGACGCCATGGACGGAATCAGGAATAATCCTTGCTTGTTTCAAGTCGCAGCCCACCACCCCGGCGCTGTGCCTGGCGAAGTTCCTATCCGGAGCGACGCAAATGCCTTACGGAGATACACAATGTCTACCCCCCCCGTCACGCTGATGGTTGCGCGCCGCGTTGCCAATGGACGTTACCAGGACCTGATTGCCTGGTTGCGCGAAGGCGAACAACTGGCCACGGATTTTCCCGGCTATCTCGGCTCCGGTGTGCTCGCTCCGCCGCCCGAGGACGACGAATTCCAGATCATTTTCCGCTTCGCCGACGAACAGACCCTGCACGTATGGGAGCATTCGGCGTCGCGCACTGCCTGGCTGGCACGTGGCAGCGACCTGTTCGCCCACCCGACCGAACATCGGGTCAGCGGCATCGAGGGTTGGTTTGGTGCCGTCGGTCAACGCCCGCCGCGCTGGAAACAGGCCGTGGCGATCTGGCTGGCGTTCTTTCCGGTCTCGCTGCTGTTCAACTTTGTGCTGGGGCCGCTGTTGAGTGACATGAGCCTGCTGCCACGGGTGTTCATCAGCACCCTTTGCCTGACGCCGCTAATGGTCTACCTGTTCATTCCGTTGTCGACCCGTTTGCTGGCCGGCTGGCTGAACAGCACGCCGGTACGCCCATTGCGTGCCGAACCCTCCACTCAGAATCATTGATCCCACAGTTGTTTCCCCCGCAATAGGTAGAGCGCTCCCGTCGCTGGTATAGTTTTGTTCTCACCGCGACGCGAGCCGTTCATGACTTATTCCGCAGCCCCTGTCCTCATTACCGGCGCCGGCCAGCGTGTCGGCCTGCATTGCGCCCGGCGATTGCTGGAAGATGGCCATCGGGTGATTTTCAGCTACCGCAGCGAACGCCCCGGCGTACAAGCCCTGCGCGACCTGGGGGCCACCGCGGTGTTCGCGGACTTCGCCAGCGAAACCGGGATCCTCGCCTTCATCAGCGAACTGAAAACCCACACCGACTGTTTGCGGGCGATTGTCCACAACGCCTCCGAATGGCTGGCTGAAACGCCGGACACCGACGCTGCGGCATTCACCCGCATGTTCAGCGTGCACATGCTGGCGCCCTACCTGATCAACCTGCATTGCGCCGACCTGCTGCAACGCTCGAGCCCTGCCGACATCGTGCACATCAGCGATGACGTGACCCGCAGGGGCAGCAGCAAACACATCGGCTATTGCGCCAGTAAAGCCGGGCTCGACAGCCTGACCCTGTCCTTCGCCGCCAGGTACGCGCCGGCCATCAAGGTCAACGGGATCGCGCCGGCCCTGCTACTGTTCAACCCTGAAGACGATGTGGCCTACCGTGCCAAGGCGCTGGCCAAGTCCGCGCTGGGCATCGAACCCGGCTGCGAAGTTATCTACCAGAGCCTGCGTTATCTGCTCGACAACCCTTATGTCACCGGCACCACCCTGACCGTCAATGGCGGAAGGCACATCAAATAGTGTCCCGCGAGGATTTTCCATGACGTTATCCCTGCCCCAGAATTATCGAGAGATCCTCATCGGCCTCGGTGAAAACCCCGATCGCGAGGGTTTGCTCGACACGCCGAAGCGCGCAGCCAAGGCCATGCAGTACCTTTGCCATGGTTATGAGCAAAGTGTCGAAGAGATCGTCAATGGCGCGCTGTTCGCCTCCGACAATGATGAAATGGTGATCGTCGACAACATCGAGCTGTACTCGCTGTGCGAACACCACTTGCTGCCCTTCATCGGCAAGGCGCATGTGGCTTATATTCCAACCGGCAAGGTGCTTGGCCTGTCGAAGATTGCACGGCTGGTGGACATGTTCGCCCGGCGCCTGCAAATCCAGGAAAACCTCACCCGGCAAATCGCCGACGCGGTGCAGCAAGTGACCGGCGCGGCCGGCGTCGCGGTGGTCATCGAAGCGCAGCACATGTGCATGATGATGCGCGGCGTCGAGAAACAGAATTCGACCATGAACACCTCGGTAATGCTCGGCGCCTTCCGCGAGTCGAGCAATACCCGCCAGGAGTTCCTGCAATTGATTGGACGGAGCAAGTAGCAATGCCACAACTTCAGCCAGGCATGGCACGCATCCGGGTCAAAGACCTGTGCCTGCGTACCTTCATCGGCATCAACGAGGATGAAATCCTCAACAAGCAGGATGTGCTGATCAACCTCACCATTCTGTACGCAGCCCAGGAAGCGGTACGGGACAACGACATCGATCACGCGTTGAACTACCGGACCATTACCAAAGCAATCATCGCCCATGTGGAAGGCAACCGCTTTGCCCTGCTCGAACGCCTGACCCAGGAAATTCTCGATCTGGTGATGGCCAACGCATCGGTGCTGTACGCCGAGGTCGAGGTCGACAAGCCCCACGCGCTGCGATTCGCCGAGTCGGTGTCGATTACGCTTGCAGCGAGCCGCTAGCTTCAAGCCACAAGCGCCAGGCTGTAAACTTGCAGCCACCGCCATCCAACTTGCAGCTTCAAGCCTGCCGCTTGAAGCTGTCTCGCAGAGACCGCCATGACCGATCAACAACGCCTGGAACTCGAAGCCGCCGCCTTTCGCCGGCTGGTGGCCCATCTGGACAGCCGCAAGGATGTACAGAACATCGACCTGATGAACCTCTCGGGTTTTTGCCGCAACTGCCTGTCCAAGTGGTACAAGGCGGCGGCCGACGACCGTCAGATCGAGGTCAGCCTCGATGAAGCCCGCGAAGTGGTTTACGGCATGCCGTACGCCGAATGGAAAGCCCAATATCAGCAAGAAGCCAGCGCCGACCAGCAAGCGGCGTTCGCCAAAGGAAAACCCAATGAGTGATTTGAACACCCTGCGCGCCAGCCTCAAGACCGGCGAACACGCCTTCGCCGACACCCTGGCGTTCATTGCCGCCGGTTACGACTACCAGCCTCAGGCCTTCAACAACGGTGGCGTGGAAAACGCGGCCGGGCAGAACGAAGGCTCGTGCAAGACCCTGGGTCTGGCGCTGCTCGAAGGCTTGAGCGATGAAGAAGCACTGCTGGCTTTCGGCGAGCATTACCGTTCGGTTGTTGCCACACCTGAAGGCAGCGATCACGGCAACATCCGCGCGTTGATTGCCCATGGACTGGCTGGTGTGAAATTCACTCAGCAGCCGCTGACCCGCCGCTGATTCAAATTGTAGGAGCGAGCCTGCTCGCGAAAAACCCAAGAGCACTGCCGGGCCTCTGGTTTACGGGTAATCGTTCACCACCATCGCGAGCAGGCTCGCTCCTACAGATGATCGACAGTACAACCCGACTTTTAAGATTGACCCGGCAACTTTATTTCGTTTGCCCCGCACCACCGCTCACGGCTTAGATAAAAAGAAGCCCTCCTTCTTCCGAGCCGGTCATTCATGCGCAGCGAAACCATCAGCCAGTCGATCAACATCGTTCACCCCGTCACGCTCAGCCACGGCAAAAACGCCGAGGTCTGGGACACCGATGGCAAACGCTACATCGACTTTGTCGGCGGCATCGGCGTGCTGAACCTCGGCCATTGCCATCCGCGCATCGTCGAGGCCATTCGCGAACAGGCCACCCGGCTGACCCACTACGCGTTCAACGCAGCCCCCCATGTGCCTTACCTCGAACTGATGGATCGTCTCAGTGCGTTCATGCCAGTGGGTTACCCGGTCAGCGGCATGCTCACCAACAGCGGCGCGGAAGCGGCGGAAAACGCCCTGAAGATCGTCCGTGGCGCCACCGGCCGCAGCGCGGTCATCGCCTTCGACGGCGCTTTCCACGGCCGCACACTGGCCACCCTCAACCTCAATGGCAAAGTCGCGCCGTACAAACAGAAGGTCGGCGTGCTGCCGGGGCCGGTGTTTCACCTGCCCTTCCCCAGCCATGACAACGGCGTCACCTGTGCCGAGGCCCTCAAAGCCATGGAGCGCCTGTTCAGCGTCGAGATTGATGTCGAAGACGTCGCCTGCTTTATCGTCGAGCCGGTGCAGGGCGAAGCGGGTTTCCTGGCCTTGGACGTCGAGTTCGCCCAGGTGCTGCGCAAGTTCTGCGACGACAAGGGCATCGTGTTGATCGCCGATGAAATCCAGTCCGGTTTCGGCCGAACCGGCCAGCGCTTTGCGTTCTCGCGACTCGGGATCGAGCCGGACCTGATCCTGCTCGGCAAAAGTATCGCCGGCGGTGTGCCGCTGGGTGCGGTGGTCGGGCGCAAGTCACTGCTCGACAACTTGCCCAAGGGCGGACTCGGTGGCACTTACTCCGGCAATCCCATCGCCTGCGCAGCTGCCCTGGCAACCCTGGACGAAATGACCGATGCCAACCTGCATGCCTGGGGCGCCCAACAGGAAGAAGCGATTGTCGGCCGCCATGCAACCTGGCGCGCGAACAACCTGACGCCGTACCTGGGACGCCTGACCGGTGTCGGCGCCATGCGTGGTATCGAGTTGATCAACGCCGATGGCTCGCCCGCCCCGGCACAATTGACCCAACTGCTGGCGCTGGCGCGGGATGCAGGTTTGCTGCTGATGCCCAGCGGCAAGTCGCGGCACATCATTCGCTTGCTGGTGCCGTTGACCGTCGAGGCGACGGTATTGGAGGAAGGGCTGGATATCCTTGAAGCGTGCCTGGCAAAACTGACCTGAACACCATCCCTGTGGGAGCGGGCTTGCTCGCGAAGAGGGAGTGTCAGCCGACATCAATAT
Source organism: Pseudomonas grandcourensis (assembly GCF_039909015.1). Lineage (NCBI taxonomy): Bacteria > Pseudomonadati > Pseudomonadota > Gammaproteobacteria > Pseudomonadales > Pseudomonadaceae > Pseudomonas > Pseudomonas grandcourensis. Next base: position 1,020,382 of record NZ_CP150919.1, on the reverse strand, counting down.
TGACTGACACACCGACTTCGTCGGATCGCCGCCCGGAGCAAGCCCACTCCCACATTGGAATGTGATCGGGTTGTAAATCGCGGGCACAAAAAAACCGGCCGAAGCCGGTTCTTTCATTTCAACGAAAGCAGAATCAAGCGTTCTGCAGATCGTCCAGGTAACGCTCGGCATCCAGTGCCGCCATGCAACCGGCGCCAGCGGAGGTGATGGCCTGACGGTACACGTGGTCAGCCACGTCACCGGCGGCGAAGATACCTTCGAGGTTGGTGGCAGTGGCGTTGCCGTCGCGGCCGCCCTGCACAACCAGGTAGCCGTCTTTCAGGGTCAACTGGCCTTCGAACAGCGAAGTGTTCGGTGTGTGGCCGATGGCGATGAACACGCCGTCGACTTTCACTTCGTCGAAGCTGCCGTCGTTGTTCTTCAGGCGGGCACCGGTCACGCCCATGTTGTCGCCCAGCACTTCGTCCAGGGTCGCGTTCAGCTTCAGCTCGATCTTGCCTTCGGCAACACGGGCGTTCAGCTTGTCGATCAGGATCTTCTCGGCGCGGAAGGTCTCGCGACGGTGGATCAGGGTCACCTTGCTGGCGATGTTGGCCAGGTACAGGGCTTCTTCGACAGCGGTGTTGCCGCCGCCGACCACAGCCACAGGCTTGTTGCGGTAGAAGAAACCGTCGCAGGTCGCGCAGGCCGAAACGCCTTTGCCCATGAAGGTTTCTTCGGACGGCAGGCCCAGGTAGCGAGCGCTGGCACCGGTGGCAATGATCAGGGCATCGCAGGTGTAAGTCGCGCTGTCGCCGGTCAGGGTGTACGGCTTGGCAGCGAAGTCGACGGCATTGATGTGATCGAACACGATCTCGGTTTCAAAGCGCTCGGCGTGCTCGCGCATCCGCTCCATCAGCGCCGGGCCGGTCAGGCCGTGGACGTCGCCCGGCCAGTTGTCGACTTCGGTGGTGGTGGTCAGTTGACCGCCGGCCTGCATGCCGGTGATCAGCAGTGGCTTGAGGTTGGCACGGGCGGCATAGACCGCAGCGCTGTAACCGGCAGGGCCGGAACCGAGAATAATCACTCGCGAATGACGGACTTCAGACATGACCTGCTCCTGTTGACCGGCCCGGAATACCTGGCGCGGAACGCCGGATTGCCGGCTGGAATAAAAAAGAACGGTTGAAAGCACTTGGGGAAGGCTTGAACCCGACCGTCCTGTAAAAGATTGGGTGCAGCGTATCGAGTGGGCGAAGATTAAGGAAATACGGTTTAACAATCCAGCTCATAGGTGGTCTCTATGCCATCGGCACGACTATATCGACGTCTTTGTTACAGTGAATGTCGATACCACCATCGCGCTTTCGCCTGTGAAGCAAAGCCGGTAAGGTCGGCGCGTTTTCCCTCTGTCTGGAGCCTCTTATGCCCGCCCCTGTTCTGTCCGGCCCGCAATACCTGCGCGAAGGCCTCAAGCTGGTGCTGAGCCCCAGCCTGCGTTTGTTTGTGTTGTTGCCGCTTGCAATCAACCTGGTACTGTTCGTCGGATTGATCTACCTGGCCAGTCATCAATTCAGCCTGTGGGTCGACACCTTGATGCCGTCCCTGCCCGACTGGCTGAGTTTTCTCAGCTACATCCTCTGGCCATTGTTCGTGATGCTGGTGGTGTTTATGGTGTTCTTCACCTTCACCATGCTCGCCAACGTGATTGCCGCGCCGTTCAATGGCTTCCTCGCGGAGAAAGTCGAAGTGGTGGTGCGCGGCACCGATGACTTCCCGGCCTTCAGCTGGGGCGAGCTGATCGCCATGATCCCGCGCACCCTGGCCCGGGAGATGCGCAAGCTCGGCTACTTTCTGCCCCGGGCCATCGGGCTGTTCATCCTCTCGTTCATCCCGGTGGTGAACATCATCGCCGCACCGCTGTGGCTGTTGTTCGGGGTGTGGATGATGGCGATCCAGTACATCGACTACCCGGCGGACAACCACAAGCTGGGCTGGAACGAAATGCTCGCCTGGCTGCGGCAGAAGCGCTGGCAGAGCATGAGTTTTGGCGGCAGCGTGTACCTGGTGCTGCTGATTCCGGTGGTCAACATCCTGATGATGCCGGCGGCCGTGGCCGGGGCGACGTTGTTTTGGGTGCGTGAACGCGGCGCGGAAAACCTGGTGACGCAGCGCTGAGCCATCAGCGCCGGTAGCGCAGTCACAAATCCATCATCCCGACGTCACACTGACGACATGGCCCCGGTCGACACTGGGGTCATGACGACAGCTCTGCATATCACCCTGATCACCGAAACCTTCCCACCGGAAATCAACGGCGTGGCCAATACCCTGGGTCGCTTGTGCGACGGTTTGCGCGCGCGCGGGCATCAAGTGGAGCTGGTGCGGCCGCGTCAGGGCTGCGACCAGCAATTGAGCAGCGATGATGAGTTGCTGTTGTGCCGGGGCTGGCCGCTTCCGGGTTACCCCGGTTTGCAATGGGGCCAATCGTCGATGCACAAACTGCTGCGACGCTGGACGCGTCACCGCCCGGATGTGCTCTACATCGCCACCGAGGGTCCGCTAGGTTTGTCAGCGTTGCGTGCGGCAAGGCGACTGGGGATTTCAGTGGTCAGCGGTTTCCACACCAATTTCCAGCAGTACTCCAACCAGTACGGGCTTGGTTTGCTCACGCGCCTGCTGACTCACTACCTGCGCTGGTTCCACAATCGCTCGACCATGACCCTGGTGCCCAGCGTCAGCCAGCGCCTGGAACTGGAGCGACGTCAGTTCGAGCGACTGGCGTTGCTGTCCCGTGGGGTCGACAGCGAATTGTTTCACCCGGTCAAACGCTTGAATGCCCTGCGCGAGCAATGGGGGCTGGCCGAGGCAGACATCGCCGTGATTCACGTCGGACGCCTGGCCCAGGAAAAAAACCTTGGCCTGCTCAAGCGCACCTTCAATACCCTCAAGGCGAGTTATCCCCAGCGCACGCTGAAACTGATCGTGGTCGGCGATGGCCCGCAGCGCCAGGAACTGGAAAACGAAATACCCGAGGCGATTTTTTGCGGCACGCAACGGGGTGAAGCCCTGGCGTGTCACTACGCGTCGGGCGACGTGTTTCTGTTTCCGAGCCTGACCGAAACCTTCGGTAACGTGGTACTTGAAGCACTTGCCTCGGGGCTTGGCGTGGTGGCCTACGACCAGGCGGCGGCCGCCCAGCATATTCGTCATGGCTACAACGGCGTGCTGGCGATGCCGGGAGATGAAGAAGCGTTCTGCGATGCAGCGGCATGGCTGCTGGAGGAAAGGGAAGCCTTGCGCAATGTGCGCCTCAATGCGCGCCAGCACGCCAGTCGCCAGGGTTGGGCGACGATCATCGAGCAGTTCGAGGGACAGTTGCGCGGGGCGTGTGCCGGGGAGATGGTGGTGCCGAATGCACCGACTGTTCCCTGATTTTGCAGTGTTCTTGAGTCAGTCTTCGCGAGCAGGCTCGCTCCCACTTTGGTTCTGTGTCGTACACAAATCCCCGGTGGGAGCGAGCTTGCTCGCGATGAGGCCTTCCCGATTGCAGCTTAAACCAGCGTCATCAACGCCTCACGGCTGAACGGCAGAATGTCTTCCTCACGACCGTCGCGCACTTTCTGCGCCCAGTCCGGGTCCACCAGCAACGCACGACCGACCGCCACCAGGTCGAACTCATCGTTGTTCAAACGCTCCAGCAGTTTCTCCAGACTGGCCGGCTGCGCGACCTTGTCGGTATTGACCATGAACTGCAGGAACTCGCCGTCCAGGCCGACACTGCCCACGGTGATGGTTGGCTTGCCGGTGAGTTGGCGGGTCCAGCCGGCCAGGTTCAGCTCGGAACCGTCGAACTCCGGCTCCCAGAAGCGGCGGGTCGAACAGTGGAAAATATCCACGCCCGCGTCGGCCAACGGCTTGAGGAACTCGCCCAAGGCTTCCGGGGTTTGCACCAGACGTGCGGTGTAGTCCTGCTGCTTCCACTGGGAGAAACGGAAGATGATCGGGAAACCTTCACCGACCGCGGCACGCACGGCCTGAATCAATTCAATGGCGAAGCGCGAACGGTTGGCCAGGCTGCCGCCGTACTCGTCGGTACGCTGGTTGCTGCCTTCCCAGAAGAACTGGTCCACCAGATAACCGTGGGCACCGTGGATTTCCACGCCATCCATGCCGATGCTCTGGGCATCCTTGGCGGCCTGGGCGAACGCGGCGATCACGTCCTGGATGTCTTGTCTGGTCATGCCGTGCACCACGACCTGACCTTCCTTCACTTTTTCCGACGGGCCATAACCCGGCACGCTGGCGTCCGGCTCGGTGCCGATCCGGCGCACGCTGCCCACATGCCACAGCTGCGGAACGATCTTGCCGCCTTCGGCGTGAACGGCGTCGACGACTTTCTTCCAGCCGGCCAGGGCCGCTTCACCGTAGAAATGCGGAACGTTCGGGTAGCCGTTGGAAGCCTTGTGACCGACGGTGGTGCCTTCGGTGATGATCAGGCCGACTCCCGCAGCGGCGCGACGACGGTAGTATTCGATCACTTTGGAATTTGGCACGCCGCCCGGGGAAAAGGAGCGGGTCATCGGCGCCATGACGACGCGGGTCGGTAGTTCGAGGGTGCCGAGGTGGAACGGTTTGAACAGGGCTTTGACGGGCATGGGACGCTCCACGGAAGAATGACTTTATGACGACGATAATATGGAGAGTCCAAAGTCTTGAACAGCATTATTGATTTCGGTGATTAAGAGTCAAAAGACAGAAAGCAAAAGATCGCAGCCTTCGGCAGCTCCTACACAGGATCGTAGGAGCTGCCGAAGGCTGCGATCTTTTGATCTTGATCTATGGCTTAACTCAGCGCTTTTTCAATCGCGTGAACGATGGTCGGATCATCCGGCGCCGTACGCGGCGAGAACCGAGCCAGCACACGGCCGTCCTTGCCCAGCAGGAACTTCTCGAAGTTCCAGGTGATGTCGCCGGGAAATTCCGCGCCCTCGCCCGCCAGCAAGCGGTACAACTGATGACGTTCATGCCCGTTGACTTCCAGCTTGCTGGACAACGGAAAGGTCACGCCATAGTTGAGGCTGCAGAAATCCTTGATCTCTTGTTCGGTACCCGGTTCCTGCCCGGCAAACTGGTTGCACGGCAAGCCCAGCACGCTGAAGCCTTTGCCCTTGTATTGCTGGTAGAGGTTTTCCAGCGCCGCGTACTGCGGGGTCAAGCCGCATTTGGAGGCGACGTTGACCACCAGTACGACTTGGCCTTTGAAAGGCGCCAGAGGTAGCTCCTGTCCATCCAGGGCTGTCAATTTAAGGTCGTGAAAAGCACTCATGGCGTACTCCAGATTCCCGTGTTCTTCTCGAAACAGCCACTTGGCGGTGTCGTCAGGGACGGCCGCAGACTAAAAAGGCGCCCACAGGGCGCCTCTCCAGTTATCTGAGCTTAGCGCAGAAATCAGTGGTGATGGCCACCTTCGCCATGGACGTGGCCATGCGCGATTTCTTCCTGGCTGGCGTCACGGATGTCGATGATCTTGACCTGGAAATTCAGGCGCTGACCGGCCAACGGGTGGTTGCCGTCAACGGTGACGTCGTCGCCGTCCAGATCACGGATGGTCACGATCTGCATCTGGCCGTCCGGAGCGGAGGCGTGGAACTGCATGCCCACTTCCAGCTCGTCGACGCCTTCGAACATGCTGCGGCTCAGGGTGCTGACCAGTTCGGCAGCGTATTCGCCGTAAGCGTCTTCCGGTTCAACGGCTACGGTCAGCTCGTCGCCGACAGCCTTGCCTTCCAGAGCCTTTTCCAGGCCCGGGATGATGTTGCCTGCGCCTTGCAGGTAGACCAGCGGCGCGCCGCCGGCGGAGCTGTCGATGACCTCACCAGCGTCGTTGGTCAGGGTATAGTCGATGGAGACAGCCTTATTGGCGGCGATCAGCATGGGGCGAGACCTTTTGCATAGGAAAATTGAAAGGCCAAGTTTAGCGAAGCAATCGTCCGAAAGCGAACACAACCCGGACAGACGGGATTCGACGATCACAGGCTTCCATCAGGACGAGGACGGACACTGGGTGGCCGAGCTTTCCTGCGGCCACACCCAGCACCTGCGGCACCAGCCGCCCTGGCAATCGCGCGCCTGGGTCATAGACCCAGCGCTGCGCCAGGAAAAAATAGGCCAACCCTTTGATTGTGGTTGGTGCGCACAAGGCTCGGTTAGCGATAACCTTGGCGACTGAATTTCGGTAGTTCGCCAGCTATAGGCGTTCACCTTTGCCATGCACCTCCAGAGAATCCGCATGCAAACTTTTTTTATCGCGCCCACCGATTTTGGTGTGGGTCTGACCTCCATCAGCCTCGGGCTGGTGCGTACCCTTGAGCGTGCCGGGCTCAAGGTCGGTTTTTTCAAGCCGATTGCCCAGCCGCATCCGGGCGACACGGGCCCGGAACGTTCCACCGAACTGGTGGCGCGTACCCACGGTTTGAAACCGCCCAAGCCCCTGGGCCTGGCCCATGTCGAGCGTATGCTCGGCGATGGTCAGCTTGATGAGTTGCTCGAAGAAATCATCGCCCTTTATCAGCAGGCTGCCATCGGCAAGGACGTGCTGATCGTCGAAGGCATGGTGCCGACCCGCAGCGCCAGTTACGCCGCGCGGGTCAACCTGCACCTGGCCAAGAGCCTCGACGCCGAGGTGATCCTGGTCTCGGCACCGGAAAACGAAGTGCTGACCGAGCTCTCCGGTCGCGTCGAGTTGCAGGCGCAATTGTTCGGCGGGCCGAAAGACCCGAAAGTCCTCGGTGTGATCCTCAACAAGGTCAAGACCGAGGAAAGCATGGAGGCCTTCGCCACGCGCCTGAAGGAGCATTCGCCATTGCTGCGCAGTGGTGATTTCCGCTTGCTCGGCTGCATTCCGTTCCAGCCGGAACTGAACGCCCCGCGCACCCGCGACGTCGCCGACCTGATGGGCGCGCAAGTGCTCAACGCCGGTGATTACGAAACCCGGCGCATGACCAAGATCATCATTTGCGCCCGCACCATGCGCAACACCGTGGAGTTGCTCAAGCCCGGCGTGCTGGTGGTGACCCCCGGCGACCGCGACGACATCATCCTCGCCGTCAGCCTCGCGGCCTTGAACGGCGTGCCGCTGGCCGGCCTGCTGCTGACCAGCGACACCCTGCCCGACCCGCGCATCATGGACCTGTGCCGCGGCGCCCTGCAGGCCGGATTGCCGGTGCTGTCGGTGAGCACCGGCTCCTATGACACCGCCAACCTGCTCAATGGCCTGAACAAGGAAATCCCCATCGATGACCGCGAGCGCGCCGAAATCATCACCGATTTCATCGCCGGCCATCTCGATGCCAACTGGCTGCACCAGCGCTGCGGTACGCCCCGGGAAATGCGCCTGTCGCCAGCGGTTTTCCGCTATCAATTGATCCAGCGCGCCCAGGCGGCCAACAAGCGCATCGTGCTGCCCGAAGGCAGCGAGCCACTGACCGTGCAGGCCGCCGCGATCTGCCAGGCCCGCGGAATCGCTCGCTGTGTGTTGCTGGCCAAGCCCGAGGACGTGCAGGCCGTCGCCCGCGCCCAGGGCATCGAACTGCCGCCAGGACTGGAAATCATCGATCCGGACTCGATCCGCGAGCGCTATGTCGAGCCGATGGTCGCGCTGCGCAAAAGCAAAAGCCTCAACGCGCCGATGGCCGAGCAACAACTGGAAGACACCGTGGTGATCGGCACCATGATGCTGGCCCTGGATGAAGTCGACGGCCTCGTGTCGGGCGTGATCAACACCACCGCCAACACCATCCGCCCGGCCCTGCAGCTGATCAAAACCGCGCCGGGCTGCACCCTGGTGTCGTCGGTGTTCTTCATGCTGTTCCCGGAAGAGGTGCTGGTCTACGGCGACTGCGTGATGAACCCGCACCCGAGTGCCAGCGAACTGGCCGAGATCGCCCTGCAAAGCGCTGACTCTGCCGCCGCCTTCGGCATCACGCCACGGGTGGCGATGATCAGCTACTCCAGTGGTGAATCCGCCAGCGGCGAAGAAGTCGAGAAGGTACGCGAAGCAACCCTGCTCGCCCACGAACAACAGCACTCGCTGCTGATCGACGGCCCCTTGCAGTACGACACCGCCGCCAACGAAAGCGTGGCCCGGCAACTGGCGCCGAACAGTCAGGTGGCCGGTCGTGCCACGGTGTACGTGTTCCCCGACCTCAACACCGGCAACACCACGCACAAGGCCGTACAGCGCAGCGCCGACTGCGTCAGCCTTGGGCCAATGCTCCAAGGCCTGCGCAAACCGGTGAACGATTTGCCACGCGGCGCGCAGGTCGATGACATCGTCTACACCATCGCCCTGACCGCGATTCAAGCCGCCAACCGACCTATGGATGTGTAAATGCTGGACTTCCTACCTGCTCCGCTGCGGGGCGTGATCGCCTCGCTGCTGCTGGCACTGAACACGATTCTGCTCTGCTCGTTCCTGTTCTGCGTGGCGCTCGTCAAGGTATTGCCGTTCGCCCTCACCCAGCGCCTCGCGGGCTGGCTGATGAGCCATACCCACGAAGCCTGGATCAGCCTCAACAAAGGCTGGATGAACCTGGTGCGCCGCACGCGCTGGCACATCAGCGGCCTGCAAGGCCTCGACTATCAGCACTCGTACCTGATCACCAGCAACCACCAGAGCTGGGTCGACATCCTGGTGCTGCAATACGTGCTCAACCGGCGCATTCAGCCGCTCAAGTTCTTTCTCAAGCAGGAGCTGATCTGGGTCCCGGTGATCGGGCTGGCCTGGTGGGCGCTGGGCTTTCCGTTCATGAAGCGCTACTCCAAGGCCTATCTGGAGAAGCACCCGGAGAAGAAAGGCAAGGACCTGGAAACCACCCGCAAGACCTGTGCGAAATTCCGCAACAACCCGGTGGGCATTTTCAACTTCGTCGAAGGCACGCGCTTCACCGAAGGCAAGCACAAGCAACAGCAGTCCCCCTTCAAGTACCTGCTCAAGGCCAAGGCCGGCGGCATTGCCTTTGTGCTGGATGCGATGGGCGAGCAGCTTGAATCCCTGGTCAATGTGACCATCCACTACCCCGCCGGGCGCCCGGGTTTCTGGGACTTGCTGTGCGGGAACGTTGCGGATGTGGTGGTGCACTTTGAAGAGCTGAAGATTCCGCCGCAATTCATTGGCAAGAACTATGACCAGGACGGCGAATACCGCCTGCAGTTCCAGGGCTGGATCAACCAGTTGTGGCAGGACAAGGATGCGTTGCTGGAACAGATGCACCGCGAGTATCCAGCGAAGTCTTGAGGTGCCTGTACCGGCCTCTTCGCGGGCAAGCCCGCTCCCACAGGGACCGTGTCGTTCACAAATTTTGCGAACGCCCTCAAAACTGTGGGAGCGGGCTTGCCCGCGATAGCCATTTCCAGGACACAAAAAAACCCGCAGACAATCACTTGTCTGCGGGTTTTTCATTTTGCAGCTAAGGCTTAGATCGCACCACGCTCACGCAGCAGACCCAGCACTTGCTTGACGCCTTCTTCCAGCGACACGGACTGGGTGTCGATCACCAGATCGGCATCCAGCGGCACGTCGTACGGGAAAGAATCGCCTGGGATGTTATCCCCGGCCGCTGCGTACAAACCTTGCGGATCACGCTCGGCGCAGACCGTCGGCGAAGCCTGGACGTAGACCGTCAGCAGACGCTCCTTGCCGATCAATTCCCGGGCCTGTTCACGACCTTCGGCACTCGGGGCAACGAACGCAGCGAGGGTCAGCAGGCCAGCCTCGTTGAACTGACGCGCAACGTGCGCGGCACGACGCCAGTTCTCGGTACGCCCGGCGCGATCCTGTGGCAGACCTTTGTTCAGGTCGTGACGCAGGTTCTGGCCATCGAGTACGAACACCGCGCGACCCAGGTCGAACAACTTGCGTTCAACCGCATACGCCAGGGTGCTTTTGCCCGCGCCCGACAAGCCGCTGAACAACACGGTGGCCGGTTGCTGGCCGAAGCGCTGTGCGCGCTCTTCGGTGGCGACGTGAGCCAGTTTGCCGTGGTGCGTGCTGGTGCCATGGGCCAAAGGCTGGGCGACGATCATGCCTGCGCCAACGGTGCCGTTGGTCAAGCGGTCGATGATGATGAAGGCGCCGGTGGTGCGGTTGCTGTCGTAACCGTCGAGGGCAATCGGCGCATCGAGCGCAATCCTGACCTTGCCGATTTCGTTCAGTTGCAATGCGCTGGCCGGGCCTTCTTCCAGGGTGTTCACGTCGACCTTGTTGACGATGCTGGCGATGGAGCCCGGCACGTAACTGGTGGCGCGTTTGATGTCGTATTTCTTGCCCGGCAGCATCGGCTCTTCAGCCATCCACACCAGCATGGCTTCGAAGCTGTCGGTCACCGGTGGCACGTTGTCGGCGTGAACCAACAGGTCGCCACGGGAGATGTCGATTTCGTCTTCCATGGTCAGCGTGACTGCCTGACCAGGACCTGCGTGCTCCAGCTCACCTTCGAAGGTAACGATAGACTTCACGCGGCTGCTCTTGCCCGACGGCAGCACCACGACTTCGTCGCCTTTCTTGACGATGCCGCTGGCCAGCGTACCGGCGAAGCCACGGAAGTTCAGGTTTGGACGGTTGACGTACTGCACCGGGAAACGCAGGTCGGTGAAGTTGCGATCGCCCGCCACTTCCACGGTCTCGAGGATTTCCATCAGCGACTGGCCGGTGTACCACGGCGAACGCTCGGACTTGTTCACCACGTTGTCGCCCTTCAGTGCCGACATCGGCACGAAGTGCATGCTGGTCGGCTTGAGCTTCAAGCCCTCGGCGAACTGCAGGTAGTCGGCCTTGATCGACTCGAACACGCCTTGGTCGAAGTCCTTGAGGTCCATCTTGTTGATGGCCACGACTATGTGCTTGATGCCCAGCAACGAGGCGATGAAGCTGTGGCGACGGGTCTGGGTCTGCACGCCGTAACGGGCGTCGACCAGGATGATCGCCAGGTCACAGGTGGACGCACCGGTGGCCATGTTGCGGGTGTACTGCTCATGGCCCGGGGTGTCGGCGATGATGAATTTGCGCTTGGCGGTGGAGAAATAGCGGTACGCGACATCGATGGTGATGCCTTGTTCGCGCTCGGCCTGCAGGCCGTCAACCAGCAGCGCCAGGTCGATGTCTTCGCCGGTGGTGCCGACTTTTTTCGAGTCGCGGGTAATGGCTTCCAGGTGATCTTCGTAGATCATCTTGGAGTCGTGCAGCAGGCGCCCGATCAGGGTGCTCTTGCCGTCGTCGACGTTACCGCAGGTCAGAAAGCGCAGCAGCTCTTTACGTTCGTGCTGGCCCAGGTAGGCGAGGATGTCCTCGCTGATCAAATCAGATACGTGCGACATGACAACCCCTTAGAAATAACCCTGACGTTTTTTGTCTTCCATCGAGCCTGCGCCATCGTGGTCGATGACACGGCCCTGGCGCTCGGAAGTTCGCGTCAGGAGCATTTCCTGAATGATGTCCGTGAGGCTTTCGGCCTCGGACTCCACCGCGCCCGTCAACGGGTAGCAACCAAGGGTACGGAAACGCACTTTCTTTTTGACGATGCGCGCTTTGTCTTCATCGCTCAGGTGCTCGAGGATGCGCTCGTCGTCGATCATGATCAGCGTGCCGTTCTTCTCGATGACTTCACGCTCGGCGGCGAAGTACAGCGGAACGATCGGGATGCCTTCAAGGTAGATGTACTGCCAGATGTCCAGCTCGGTCCAGTTCGACAGCGGGAAGACGCGGATCGACTCGCCCTTGTTGACCTTGCCGTTGTAGACGTTCCACAGCTCGGGACGCTGGTTCTTCGGGTCCCAGCGGTGCTTGCTGTCGCGGAACGAGTACACACGCTCTTTGGCGCGGGACTTTTCTTCATCGCGACGGGCGCCGCCGAATGCTGCGTCGAAACCATACTTGTCGAGTGCCTGCTTGAGGCCCTCGGTCTTCATGATGTCGGTGTGCTTGGCGCTGCCGTGGGTGAACGGGTTGATGTCCTGCGCCACGCCGTCCGGGTTGACGTGGGTGATCAGGTCGAGGCCCAGCTCGGCGACCATCTTGTCGCGGAAGCTGTACATCTCCTTGAACTTCCAGCGAGTGTCGACGTGCATCACCGGAAACGGCAGCTTGCCCGGGAAGAACGCCTTGCGTGCCAGATGCAGCATCACGGCGGAGTCTTTACCGATGGAGTACAGCATCACCGGGTTATCGAACTCGGCGGCCACCTCGCGGATGATGTGGATGCTTTCCGCCTCCAGCTGTTTCAGATGCGTCAGTTTGTCGACCATGGCTACTCACGAAAACTTTCTTATGAACGGCCAGCGGGCCGTGTTCGAGCGGGGATCCTAGCACAGCGACCACTTCTAATCAGGACGCCAACTAGATCGAAAGAGCATATGAATATGCCTGCCCGTTTGGGCACTGCAGCCCTTTTTTGATCGATGGTGTACCTCAGATCGGATTCGGGCAATCGATGAAGATGTGCTCCAGCGCAAACCGGCGGGCCAGATAATCCCCCAGCGCCTGAACGCCGTAGCGCTCAGTCGCATGGTGACCGGCGGCAATGAAGCTGATGTCGTTTTCCCGGGCGCTGTGGAAGGTTTGCTCGGAAGCCTCGCCGCTGAGGTACAGATCGACACCGGCCAGAATGGCCTGATCGATGTAACCCTGGCCACCACCGGTGCACCAGCCGACGCGGCGGATCATGGCGCTGCCTTCGATCAACAGCGGCTCACGCCCCATCACTTCCTGGACGCGGCGGGCGAAATCCCGGGGCATCATCGGCTCATTCAAGGAGCCTACCAGGCCGACAATCTTCAGGTTGTCCGGGTCCAGCGGACCTTCGACGGTGATGTCGAGCTGCCGCGCAAGCTGCACGTTATTGCCGACGTCCGGGTGCAGGTCCAGCGGCAGGTGATAGGACAACAGGCTGATGTCGTGCTTGAGCAGGGTCTTCAGGCGGCGCTGTTTCATGCCGGTGATGCACGGGTTCTCGCCTTTCCAGAAGTAGCCGTGATGCACCAGCACCAGGTCGGCGTTGGCTTCCACGGCCGCATCGAGCAAGGCCTGGCTGGCGGTGACGCCACTGACAATGCGCATCACTTGCGGCCGTCCCTCGACCTGCAGACCGTTGGGGCAGTAATCGGCGATTTTGGCGCTGTTGAGGTAGCGGTCGGCTTCTTCGACCAGGGTGCTCAGGGCGACGGCCATAAAAGACTCCTAAATATCCCGTTCAGAGGCGCGTGCGGCCTCGTATAATGCGCGTCATTATGAGCGGTCTCATACCGCCTGCAACTCTCTCAGGAACTGCTTAATGCTCAAGGCGCTGCGTTTTTCCGGCTGGCCGCTGTTGGCCGGCGTGCTTGTCGCTCTCTTGATAATCCAGCGTTACCCGCAGTGGGTGGGGCTCCCGAGCCTCGACGTCAACCTGCAACAAGCGCCGCAAACCACCAGCATGCAGCAGGGCCCAGTGTCTTATGCCGAAGCGGTATCCACCGCGGCGCCGTCGGTGGTGAACCTGTACACCACCAAAGTCATCAACAAACCCAACCATCCGTTGTTCGAAGACCCGCAGTTCCGTCGTTTCTTCGGCGACAACTCGCCCAAGCAGAAGCGCATGGAGTCGAGCCTCGGTTCTGGCGTGATCATGAGCCCGGAAGGCTACATCCTGACCAACAACCACGTGACCAGCGGCGCCGACCAGATCGTGGTGGCGCTCAAGGACGGCCGGGAAACCCTGGCGCGGGTGATCGGCAGCGACCCGGAGACTGACCTCGCGGTTCTGAAAATCGACCTGAAAAACCTGCCGTCGATCACCGTGGGGCGTTCCGACAACATCCGCATCGGCGACGTCGCGCTGGCAATCGGCAACCCGTTCGGCGTCGGCCAGACCGTGACCATGGGCATCATCAGCGCCACCGGGCGCAACCAACTGGGCCTGAACAACTACGAAGACTTCATCCAGACCGATGCGGCGATCAACCCGGGCAACTCGGGCGGTGCGCTGGTGGATGCCATCGGCAACCTGACCGGCATCAACACGGCGATCTTTTCCAAGTCCGGGGGCTCCCAGGGCATTGGTTTCGCGATCCCGGTGAAGCTGGCCATGGAAGTGATGAAGTCGATCATCGAGCACGGCCAGGTGATTCGTGGCTGGCTGGGTATCGAAGTACAGCCGCTGACCCAGGAACTGGCCGAGTCGTTCGGTTTGTCCGGGCGTCCAGGCATTGTCGTTGCGGGGATTTTCCGCGACGGTCCGGCACAGAAGGCCGGCCTGCAACTGGGTGATGTGATTCTTGCCATCGATGGCGAACCGGCCGGTGATGGCCGTCGCTCGATGAATCAGGTGGCGCGGATCAAGCCGACCGACAAGGTCGCGATCGAGGTGATGCGCAACGGCAAGGAGCTCAAGCTGACGGCGGAAGTCGGCCTGCGTCCACCGCCGGCTCCGGCCAAGGATAAAGAAGAAGAGTAAGCGGCTAATACAAACCCTTGTAGGAGCGAGCAAGCTCGCTCCTACAAGGGGCAGCGGTGGTTTAGAGGTCGCCGAGGCCGTCGATCAACGCCTGATTCTGCTCTGGCGTGCCGATGGAAATCCGCAGGAACTGGGCAATCCGCTCCTGCTTGAAGTGCCGCACGATCACGCCTTGCTCGCGCAGCTTCGCCGCAAGCCCCGCCGCATCGTGCCGAGGGTGACGGGCGAATATGAAGTTCGCCGCCGATGGCAGCACTTCAAAACCCTTCTCCTCTAGCTGTGCAACGACCTTCTCGCGATTCTCGATCACCAACCGGCAAGTCTTGTCGAAATACTCGCGATCGTCGAACGCGGCGGCAGCGCCGACATTCGCCATGCGATCCAGCGGATAGGAGTTGAAGCTGTTCTTGATCCGCTCCAGCGCCTCGATCAGGTCTGGATGCCCCACCGCCAGCCCCACCCGCAGGCCGGCCAGGGAACGGGACTTGGACAGGGTCTGGGTCACCAGCAGGTTTGGATAACGGTCCACCAGGGTGATTGCCGTCTCGCCGCCGAAGTCGATGTAAGCCTCGTCGACCACCACCACCGAATCCGGGCTGGCCTTGAGAATCCGCTCCACCGCCTCCAGCGCCAACAGGCAACCGGTCGGTGCGTTCGGGTTGGGGAAGATGATCCCGCCGTTCGGCCTGGCGTAGTCCGCCGGGTTGATCTGGAACTGCTCGTCCAGCGGCACCGCGTCGAACTTGATGCCGTACAACCCGCAGTAGACCGGGTAGAAGCTGTAGCTGATGTCCGGGAACAGCACTGGATTGTCATGCTGCAGCAAGCCGTGAAAGATGTGCGCCAGGACTTCGTCGGAACCATTGCCGAGGAAAACTTGATTGCTCTGCACGCCGTAGTACTTGGCCACCGCATTCTTCAGCAGATCGCTGTTCGGGTCCGGGTACAGGCGCAGGTTGTCGTTCAGCTCGGTCTGCATCGCCGCCAAGGCTTTAGGCGATGGGCCATAGGGGTTTTCATTGGTGTTGAGCTTCACCAGTTTCGCCAGTTTCGGCTGCTCGCCCGGCACGTAAGGCACCAGACTCTTGACGAAGGGGCTCCAGAATTTACTCATGATCAGTCAACCTTCTTATCGTCAACGATGCGGTATTCGGCACTGCGAGCGTGGGCGGTCAGCGACTCGCCACGGGCCAGCACGGAAGCGGTCTTGCCCAGTTCGGAGGCACCCTGCTCGGAGCAGAAGATGATCGACGAGCGTTTCTGGAAGTCATACACACCCAGCGGCGACGAGAAGCGCGCGGTGCCCGAGGTCGGCAACACATGGTTCGGACCTGCGCAGTAATCGCCCAGTGCTTCAGAGGTGTGACGCCCCATGAAGATCGCACCGGCGTGGCGGATTTGCGGCAGCCAGGCCTGTGGATCGGCAACCGACAATTCCAGGTGCTCCGGCGCGATGCGGTTAGCCACTTCGATGGCTTGCTCCATGTCGCGAACCTTGATCAGTGCACCACGGCCATTGATCGAGGTTTCGATGATCGCGGCGCGCTCCATGGTCGGCATCAGCTTGGCGATGCTGGCGGCGACCTTGTCGAGGAACTCGGCGTCGGGGCTGACCAGAATCGCCTGGGCGTCTTCGTCGTGCTCGGCCTGGGAGAACAGGTCCATGGCGATCCAGTCCGGATCGGTCTGACCGTCGCACACCACAAGGATCTCGGAGGGACCGGCAATCATGTCGATACCGACCTGGCCAAACACGTGGCGCTTGGCGGTGGCGACATAGATGTTGCCCGGGCCGACCACCTTGTCGACCTTCGGCACGCTTTCAGTACCGTAAGCCAACGCCGCTACCGCTTGGGCGCCGCCGATGGTGAACACCCGGTCGACACCGGCTATGCAGGCCGCGGCCAATACCAGTTCATTGATTTCACCGCGCGGGGTCGGCACGACCATGACCACTTCGGTCACCCCGGCAACCTTGGCCGGAATCGCGTTCATCAACACCGACGACGGGTACGACGCCTTGCCGCCCGGTACATACAGGCCGGCACGGTCCAGCGGCGTGACTTTCTGGCCCAGCACGGTGCCATCGGCCTCGGTGTAGCTCCAGGAGTCCTGCTTCTGTTTTTCGTGGTAGCTGCGCACACGAGCCGCAGCGACTTCCAGGGCTTCACGCTGAGGCACGGAGATGCGGGTGAGCGCCAGTTCCAGACGCTCGCGCGGCAGGATCAGGTCGGCCATGGACTTCACGTCCAGGCCGTCGAACTGGCGGGTAAAGTCCACCAGTGCCGCGTCGCCACGCTCACGCACGGCTTTGATGATGTCCAGCACCCGCTGATTGACCGAGTCGTCAGACACACTTTCCCAGCTCAGCAGATGATCCAGATGATGCGCGAAATCCGGGTCAGCAGCGTTGAGTCGGCGAATTGCAGTCGGTGCGGTCATAGCGAGAGCCTCATAGGAATGGCAAAAACTCAGGCACCCGAAGCTAGCACTCCATCCGCTTGGGCACCTGAGAATTCTGGCTATGAGGCGGATAGACGGGCGCGACTTAACGTCGCGCAGGTGAATCAGCCGCGGTGTCGAGACTCCACTGCCTTGCGCAGGGTGTCGATCAACGCCTGGATACGGGCGTGCTGCATCTTCATCGAGGCTTTGTTGACGATCAGCCGGGAGCTGATGGCGGCAATGAAATCCTGTGGCTCCAGGCCGTTGGCCCGCAGCGTGTTACCGGTGTCGACCACGTCGATGATCTTGTCGGCAAGGCCGATCAGCGGTGCCAGCTCCATCGAGCCGTACAGCTTGATGATGTCGACCTGACGACCCTGCTCAGCGTAATAACGCTTGGCAACGTTGACGAACTTGGTGGCGATGCGCAGGCGCCCTTTGGGCTCGACCGCGCCGACCTTGCCGGCCGTCATCAACTTGCACTGGGCAATTTGCAGGTCCAGTGGCTCGTACAGGCCCTGGCCGCCATATTCCATCAGCACATCTTTACCGGCGACACCGAGGTCGGCAGCACCATGCTCGACGTAAGTCGGCACGTCGGTGGCTCGCACGATCAGCAGGCGTACGTCTTCCTGGGTCGTGGGAATGATCAGCTTGCGGCTCTTGTCCGGATTCTCGGTCGGCACGATGCCCGCTTCAGCCAGAAGCGGCAGGGTGTCGTCAAGGATGCGGCCCTTGGACAGTGCGATGGTCAACATGGGAAACGTCAGTCCTTATCAAGGTACTCATGCCCGGTCGCAAATGGCGCCGGACACACATCGAGCCGGAAACCGGCTCGACTTTACAACAATTCAACGGGCACATCCTTGTGCCCATGTAGCAGAAACTAGCCCGGTACGCGGCGGATCTTGGCGCCGAGCATCTGCAGTTTCTCTTCGATGCACTCGTAACCACGGTCTATGTGGTAGATGCGATCGATCAGGGTATCGCCTTCGGCGATCAGCGCCGAGATCACCAGGCTGGCCGAAGCACGCAGGTCAGTCGCCATCACTGGCGCGCCCTTGAGCTTTTCGATCCCGGTAACGATCGCGGTGTTGCCTTCGACCTGGATGTGAGCGCCCATGCGGTGCAGTTCGTAAACGTGCATGAAGCGGTTTTCGAAGATCGTCTCGATCACGGCACCAGTGCCTTCGGCAATGGCGTTGAGGGAGATGAACTGCGCCTGCATGTCGGTCGGGAACGCCGGGTACGGAGCGGTCCGCACATTGACGGCTTTCGGACGCTTGCCGTGCATGTTCAGCTCGATCCAGTCTTCGCCGCAGGTGATTTCGGCACCGGACTCGCGGAGTTTTTCCAGAACGGCTTCGAGGATGGTCGGATCGGTGTCCTTGACCTTCACGCGACCGCCGGTTACGGCAGCGGCAACCAGGTAGGTACCGGTTTCGATACGGTCTGGCATCACTTTATACGTGGTGGTGTGCAGACGCTCGACGCCATCGATGGTGATGGTGTCGGTGCCGGCGCCGGAAACCTTGGCGCCCATGGCGTTCAGGAAGTTCGCCAGGTCGACCACTTCCGGCTCGCGCGCGGCGTTAGCCAGGACGCTGCGGCCCTTGGCCAGAGCGGCAGCCATCATGATGTTTTCGGTACCGGTTACGCTGACGGTATCGAAGAAGAAGTGCGCACCGCGCAGGCCGCCTTCAGGCGCCTTGGCCTTGATGTAGCCGCCTTCGACGTCGATGACTGCGCCCATGGCTTCCAGGCCACGGATGTGCAGGTCAACCGGACGCGAACCGATGGCGCAACCGCCAGGCAAGGCGACTTCGGCTTCACCGAAACGGGCAACCATCGGGCCCAGTACCAGAATCGACGCACGCATGGTTTTAACCAGCTCGTACGGTGCGATCAGGGTTTTGATGGTGCGCGGGTCGATTTCGACGGAGAGTTTCTCGTCGATCACAGGCTCAATGCCCATGCGCCCGAACAGCTCGATCATGGTGGTGATGTCGTGCAGGTGCGGCAGGTTGGCCACGGTCACCGGGCCATCGCACAGCAAAGTGGCAGCCAGGATCGGCAGGGCAGAGTTCTTTGCCCCGGAGATGCGGATCTCGCCATCAAGACGAGCGCCACCGGTAATAATTAATTTATCCATAAGAATCTCGACGCCCTTGGGCTCAGGTGCGCTCGGCCCAGGCCGCGCTGCTGAAAAATTTCATAGTGACCGCATGGATGCTGCCATCGACGATCCACGGGTTCAAATGGGCATAGACCTGCTGCTGACGCTTGACCGGGCTCAATGCCGCCAGTTCATCGCTAATCACGTTCAGCTGGAAATTGCAGCCTTCGCCCTCGACTTCTACTTTCGTTCCGGGCAGCTTTCCTTCAAGAAAGCTCTTAACTTCGTTGGCCTGCATGCTCAACCTCAATCGGCGCCCTGTGCGCGCGGGTCGGACATCATACAAAAAAGCCCCGCGCCTGCGAACCCCGCCAAGCAGGACTCGGACGGGGGGCTTGTTCATAGATGCGGGTTAGGGATGCGCCAACAGCTCGGTCAGCTCACTGACCTGAGCGATTTCACGCATGTCTTCCGGCATCCCGTGGATACTCAGGGCCTTGCCGGCCGCCTGCGCATCGCGGATAAAGCACAACAGCAACGACAAACCGACGCTGCTGGACTTGGTCACCGCCGAGCAATCGACCACCAGCGCCGCAGCCTTGCTGGCCTTGATCAGCGCCTTGCCCTGCTCGCGCAGGCCAGGGCCAGTGCGGTAATCCAGCACGCCACTGAGTCGCAGCTCGCCCGCTTCGTCCATCTGGACTGCCGACTCACTCATTGGGCTGACTGCTCCGGTTTCTTGTCGGTGGCTTCCTTGGCCTTGGCGACTTCCCCGGCCCAACCGTTGATGGTCTTGTCCAGGTCGTTGCCATTGCGCTGCATCGCATCGGCGAACTGATCGCGGAACAGCTTGCCGATGTTGATGCCGTTGATGATGACGTTACGCAGTTTCCACTCGCCGTTGATCTTTTCCAGCGTGTAGGACACCGGATAGATCGCGCCACTGCTGCCCTTGACGGTCATGCCGACGCTGGTACGGTCGCCCGACTCGTCTTTGGCCGGATCAACGGTGATGCCCTGGTTGTTGTACTCCAGCAAGGCATTGCCATAGAACTGGAACAGGCCCTTCTTGAAGTTTTCTTCGAAGGTCTTCATCTGCGCAGGCGTAGCTTTACGCGAGTACTTGACCGTCATGATGCTCTTGGAAATACCCTCGGCATCCACAACCGGCCCGACGATATTGTCCAGCGCCGTATAGAAGTCCTGCGGGTCCTGCTTGTACTTCTCTTTGTTTGCCGCCAGGTCCGCGAGCATACGGTTGGTTGTGTCCTGCACCAGTTCGTGCGCCGAAGGCGCCGCTACGGCATGGGACACCAACGGAAACACCGCGAGCATTACCAACAGGCCACGTCGCAAGGTAGAGATCATTTAACTGTTCCTCATTTAGCTTCTTTGCTAACGGTATTGAGCAGGAATTTACCGATCAGGTCTTCGAGCACCAGCGATGACTGCGTGTCATGGATGGTTCCACCATCCTTGAGCAGGGTGTCTTCCCCGCCCACGCTGATACCGATGTACTTCTCGCCCAACAGGCCAGCGGTCAGGATAGATGCAGTGGAGTCCGCCGGCAGATTATCGATGCGTTTTTCCAGCTGCATAGTCACCCGACCGGTAAAACTGTCGCGATCCAGATCGATGGCCGTGACCTTGCCGATGGTCACACCGGCCATGGTCACCTTAGCTCTGACCGTCAAACCGGCGATATTGTCGAAGTAGGCGTAAAGTTTATATGTGTCGGTGCTCGGAGTCGGGGACAGGCCACTGACCCGCAACGCCAACAAGAGCAAAGCCAGGATGCCAGCCAGCAAGAAAAGGCCGACACCGATTTCCAGGGTGCGGTTTTGCATCAGAAATCTCCAAACATCAAGGCGGTCAGAATAAAGTCCAGGCCGAGTACTGCCAACGAGGCATACACAACGGTCTTGGTAGTGGCACGACTGATCCCCTCGGAAGTGGGTTCGCAGTCATAGCCTTGGAATACGGCGATCCAGGTCACCACAAAGGCAAAGACGATGCTTTTGACGATCCCGTTGAGCACGTCGTCGGTGAACGTCACGCTGTTCTGCATGTTCGACCAGTAGGAACCTTCATAGACTCCCAGCCAGTCGACCGCCACCCACGAACCGCCCCAGATACCCACCACGCTGAAAATCATCGCCAGCACCGGCAGGGAAATGAAACCGGCCCACAAGCGTGGCGCGATGATGTACTTGAGCGGGTCCACCCCGATCATTTCCAGGCTGGACAACTGCTCGGTGGACTTCATGTTGCCGATTTCGGCGGTCAACGCCGAACCTGCGCGCCCGGCGAACAGCAAGGCGGTCACCACCGGCCCCAGTTCACGCAGCAACGTCAGGGCAACCATCTGCCCGACAGCCTGCTCTGAACCATAGCTGGAAAGAATGTTGAAGCCCTGCAGCGCCAGCACCATGCCGATGAACACCCCGGAGACCACGATGATCACCAGGGACATCACGCCCACCGAATGCAACTGCTTGACCAGCAGCCCGAAGCCGCCACCGATACCGCCCCGGCCCAGCAAGGCATGGAACAGGAACAAGCTCGAACGCCCGAACACCGCCAGCACATCGATGCCGGCCTGGCCGAAGCGGCGAACGCGTTCTATCAATGAAATTCTGCGCATCAGCGCTTCCCCAGAAGATCTGCGCGGTAATCCGTCGCTGGAAAGTGGTACGGAACCGGGCCATCGGGTTCGCCGGTCATGAACTGGCGAATGCGCGGTTCATCCGAGTTCATCAGCTCGTCCGGCGTACCCTGCCCCAACACCTGACCATCGCCCACCACATAAATGTAATCGGCAATGCTCGCAGTCTCGGCCAGGTCGTGGGATACCACGATGCTGGTGATGCCCAGCGCATCGTTGAGCAAACGAATCAGGCGCACCAGAACGCCCATTGCGATGGGGTCCTGGCCGACAAACGGCTCGTCATACATGAGGATCTGCGGGTCGAGCGCAATCGCCCGGGCCAGCGCAACACGGCGCTTCATGCCGCCGGAAAGCTCGTCGGGCATCAGTTCGATGGCACCGCGCAAGCCCACGGCCTGCAGCTTGAGCAGGACGATGTCGCGGATCATTTCTTCCGGCAGTTGCGTGTGAACCCGCAGCGGAAAAGCGACGTTCTCGAAGACATCGAGGTCGGTAAACAGCGCGCCGCTCTGAAACAGCACGCCCATATGCTTGCGTGCATCGAACAGGTCGCTGCGCGACAGTTTCGGCAGGTTCTGACCGTTGACCCAGACTTCGCCCTTGGTGGGCCGCAGCTGGGCGCCCATCAGACGCAAGAGCGTGGTCTTGCCACACCCGGAAGGCCCCATGATGCCGGTGACCTTGCCACGCGGGATACGGATATCGACATTATTGAAAATGCTGCGCGCACCGCGCTTGAAGGACAGTCCCTTCAGCTCGACCGCGTAGGCGTTATCGGCACTCATCTAAACTCCTTGCGATGCAGCCTCTCACTCGGACGCCTGACTTTCTCACGAAAGCACATACCTCCCGGGCAGGCCGAACTGGCGGCGAACTATATCACTGCAAAGGCTGTGCGCCCAAGGCCAAAGCCAGGACATGTTCAACTGCATGACCGGTTGAAAGCCCCGTTTAGAAGGTTTCCGGCAGCAAGGATGACAATGCGCGACGAACTAGCGTGAGGGATTCGTTCATAACCGCTATAATCGCCGCCTTTTCATCAGGCTATACGATTTCTGACATGAGCCAATCCAGCGACCTGATTCAATCAGCACAACGCACCATCCGCCTCGAGGTAGAAGCCGTGCAAGGCCTGCTACCCCACATCGACGCAGATTTCGTACGCGCTTGCGAGATGATTCTGGCCAGCAAAGGCCGCGTGGTCGTGGTCGGCATGGGCAAGTCAGGGCACATCGGCAACAAGATTGCCGCGACCCTGGCCAGTACCGGCACCACGGCGTTTTTTGTGCACCCGGCTGAGGCCAGCCACGGCGACATGGGCATGATTACCCGCGACGACATCATTCTGGCGCTCTCGAATTCCGGCTCCACCAATGAAATCGTGACCCTGCTGCCACTGATCAAGCGCCTGGGCATCCAGTTGATCAGCATGACCGGCAACCCTGACTCGCCGCTGTCCAAGGCCGCCGAGGTCAACCTGAATGTTCACGTCGAGCACGAAGCCTGTCCGTTGAACCTGGCCCCCACCTCGTCGACCACCGCCGCCCTGGTCATGGGCGATGCCCTGGCCGTCGCGCTGCTGGAAGCCCGTGGTTTTACCGCCGAAGACTTCGCCTTTTCCCATCCCGGCGGCGCCCTGGGCCGACGCTTGCTGCTTAAAGTGGAAAATGTCATGCATGCCGGGCAAGAGTTGCCGCAAGTACAGCGCGGCACTCTGTTGAAGGACGCGCTGATGGAAATGACCCGCAAAGGCCTGGGAATGACCGTGATCCTGGAAGCCGATGGAAAACTGGCCGGGATCTTCACCGACGGTGACTTGCGTCGCACGCTGGACCGCAGCATCGACATCCATAGCGCTACAATCGACCAGGTCATGACTGCACACGGCAAGACTGCCCGCGCCGAGATGCTCGCCGCCGAAGCGCTGAAAATCATGGAAGACCATAAAATCAACGCGCTGGTCGTGGTCGACCGTGAAGACCGCCCGGTCGGCGCCTTGAACATGCACGACTTGCTGCGTGCAGGAGTAATGTAATGAGTGCAGACCTGCTGCAACGCGGCAAACAGATCAAGCTGGCGGTGTTCGATGTCGATGGCGTGCTGACCGACGGGCGCCTGTACTTCCTCGAAGACGGCAGCGAATTCAAGACGTTCAACACCCTCGACGGCCAGGGCATCAAGATGCTGATGGCCGCTGGCGTACAGACCGCCATCATCAGTGGCCGCAAGACCCCGGTGGTCGAGCGACGAGCCAAAAACCTCGGCATCCCGCATCTCTATCAGGGTCGCGAAGATAAACTGGTGGTGCTCGACGAACTGCTGGCCCAACTCAACCTGAGCTATGAACAGGTGGCCTACCTCGGCGATGACCTGCCTGACCTGCCGGTGATTCGTCGCGTCGGCCTGGGCATGGCCGTGGCCAATGCCGCCGGTTTCGTGCGTGAACACGCTCACGGCATCACCCTCGCCCGTGGCGGCGAAGGTGCCGCTCGCGAATTCTGCGAATTGATCCTGCGCGCCCAGGACCGCCTCGATGCGGCCAATGCGGCGTACCTGTGAGCCCATTATGCTGAGCAAAAAGTTTCGCAACATGCTGATGTTCACTTGCATCGCGGCGATATTCGCCGCGGTTGGCTACTGGAACATCAGCCCGGAACGCTTCCTCGACAAGCCGGTAACGCCGGTCGATGAAAGCGCGATCGACTATTACGCCATCAACGCCCACAGCGTGCAGTACCTGCCGGACGGCAAGCTGCAATATGATCTGGTGTCCGACAAGGTCGAGCACCTGAAGGCGACCGAGGTGACATTGCTGACCAACCCCGACCTGAATGTGTTCCGCGGCACTGAATTCCCGTGGCACGTCCAGAGCCTGCGCGGCGAGGTCAACCCAGATGGCACACAGGTCGAACTGATCGATGACGTGCGAATCACGCGCTTCGACGAGAAAAACCGCAAGACCCTGATCACCAGCACCCGCATGACCGTGTTCCCGCAGCAGCAATATGCGCAGACCGAGCAAGACGTTAGAATCGACGGCGCTGGCGGTGTATCGACTGGCAAGGGAATGAAAGCGTATTTGAAAGAAAGCAGGATACACCTGCTATCGAACGTAAGAGGACAGTATGAGGCTCGTTAAAACCCTCCCGATTTTGCTCAGTCTGGGCGCAGCACTGGGAAGCGTGAGCGCCTGGGCTCTGCCGGAAGATCAACAGCAGCCTATCCGCATTCAGGCCGACGATGCCCAACTGGACGACAAGCAAGGTATTGCTACCTATAAGGGTGACGTGATCATCACCCAAGGCTCGATGAAGGTGACAGGCAACACCGTTACCATCACCCGCACCCCGACTGGCGACATTGACGTAGTGACCTCGGTGGGCAACCTTGCGTACTTCGAGCAATTGCAAACGGCCGGCGATACCAAGCCTGTTCAGGGCTGGGGCGTGACGATCCAGTATCACGCCACGCAAAATCGCGTCGTACTGATCGACAAGGCCAAAGTTGTCGACAAGGACAACAACGTCACCCAAGGCGAGAAAATTGTCTACGACACGGACAAGAAACTCGCCAGCGCCGGTCGCGCCACAGGCAGCAAGGTCACCGAGTCGCGCCCGCGTATCGACATGGTGATCCAGCCGAAGAAGAAAACCGACGAGAAAAAGGCCCAGTAATGGCAACTCTGAAAGCTCAGCATCTGGCCAAGAGCTACAAGAGCCGCCAGGTCGTGCGTGACGTCAGCCTGTCCATCGACAGCGGCCAGATCGTCGGCCTGCTTGGCCCGAACGGCGCCGGCAAGACCACCTGCTTCTACATGATCGTCGGCCTGGTGCAGGCCGACCAGGGCCGCGTCCTGATCGATGATCTGGACGTCAGCCACCAGCCGATGCACGGCCGCGCAAAGGCCGGTATCGGCTACCTGCCGCAAGAAGCATCGATCTTCCGCAAACTGTCGGTGGCCGACAACATCATGGCCATCCTCGAGACCCGCAAGGAACTCGACAAGGCCGGCCGTCGCAAGGAGCTGGAAAGCCTGCTGCAGGAGTTCCACATCAGCCACATCCGCGACAACCTGGGCATGAGCCTGTCCGGTGGTGAGCGCCGCCGCGTGGAAATCGCCCGCGCCCTGGCCACCAACCCGAAATTCATCCTCCTCGACGAACCCTTCGCCGGCGTGGACCCGATTTCGGTCGGCGACATCAAGCAGATCATTCACCACCTCAAGGCCAAAGGCATTGGCGTGCTGATCACGGACCACAACGTTCGTGAAACCCTGGATATCTGTGAAACCGCCTATATCGTCAATGACGGCCAACTGATCGCCGAAGGCGACGCAGAGACCATCCTGGCCAACGACCTGGTCAAGGAAGTGTACCTGGGCCATGAGTTCCGCCTGTAAGCGCTGAGCCGTGCCCAGGCAGTTGCCCGGGCACCTGACCGGCCCACTCACCAGCGCCTCGTGCCGACAAGCGTGGTCAGCCCTCAACAAGGGCAGCGCAGCAACACAGCTTTATAGTTTTTATTGTTACAGCGCTCTAGGCAAACCCTTTAGTTTCAGGCATATAATTTGCTTAAGTTTGGCGCCCCGGCGCCCTGTAGTGGATGGCGCATGTGCGCCGGCGAATAAGGTGTTAAGCCCCTGCCATGAAACCATCGCTAGTCTTGAGAATGGGCCAGCAGCTGACGATGACACCGCAGCTGCAACAGGCCATCCGCCTGCTCCAATTGTCGACCCTGGACCTGCAACAGGAAATCCAGGAGGCCCTGGAGTCCAATCCGATGCTCGAACGCCAGGAAGAAGGCGACGACTTCGACAATTCCGACCCCTTGGCCGACAACGCCGAACAAAAGCCCAACACTGACATCCAGGAGCCCTCCTACCAGGAAAGCGCCCCTACGGTTGATAACCTTGAGGAAGGCGACTGGAACGAACGCATTCCCAACGAACTTCCCGTCGATACTGCCTGGGAAGACGTATACCAGACCAGCGCCAGCAGCCTGCCAAGCAACGACGATGACGAGTGGGACTTCACCACCCGCACCTCGGCCGGCGAAAGCCTGCAGAGCCACTTGCTGTGGCAACTGAACCTGGCCCCGATGTCCGACACCGATCGCCTGATCGCCGTGACCCTGATCGACTGCATCAACAATCAGGGCTACCTGGACGAAACCCTCGAGGAAATCCTCGAAGCCTTCGACCCGGAACTGGACATCGAACTGGACGAAATCGAAGCCGTCCTGCACCGCATCCAGCAATTCGAGCCCGCCGGCATCGGCGCCCGCAACCTGGGCGAATGCCTGCTGCTGCAATTGCGCCAGCTGCCTGCCAAGACCCCTTGGCTGGCCGAGGCCAAGCGCCTGGTCACCGATTACATCGACCTGCTTGGCAGCCGCGACTACAGCCAGTTGATGCGTCGCATGAAGCTCAAGGAAGACGAACTGCGCCAGGTCATCGAGCTGGTCCAGAGCCTCAACCCTCGTCCGGGCTCGCAGATCGAGTCCACCGAAGCCGAGTACGTCGTTCCTGACGTCATCGTGCGCAAGGACAACGAGCGCTGGCTGGTGGAGCTCAATCAGGAGTCAGTGCCACGGCTGCGGGTCAACGCCCAGTACGCTGGTTTCGTGCGCCGCGCCGACACCAGCGCCGACAATACCTTCATGCGCAATCAGTTGCAGGAGGCCCGCTGGTTCATCAAGAGCCTGCAAAGCCGCAATGAAACCCTGATGAAGGTTGCCACCCAGATCGTCGAGCATCAGCGCGGCTTTCTGGAGTACGGCGACGAAGCTATGAAGCCGCTGGTCCTGCATGACATCGCCGAAGCGGTGGGCATGCATGAGTCGACGATTTCACGGGTGACCACCCAGAAGTTCATGCACACCCCCCGGGGCATTTATGAACTGAAGTACTTTTTTTCCAGTCACGTAAGCACCTCCGAAGGCGGCGAATGCTCGTCCACGGCGATCCGGGCGATCATCAAAAAACTGGTTGCAGCGGAAAATCAGAAAAAGCCGTTGAGTGACAGCAAGATCGCTGGTTTACTGGAGGCACAAGGCATTCAGGTGGCTCGCCGCACCGTCGCCAAGTACCGCGAATCCCTCGGGATCGCGCCTTCGAGCGAACGCAAGCGGTTGATGTAGGGCCACGCCACAGCGTTCCAGTGGTAGATCATCTGATCTACCGCTTTATGCACTGGCAACGAAGGAGAAGCTGTATGCAAGTCAACATCAGTGGACACCAACTGGAAGTGACCGAACCTCTTCGCACCTACATCGGCGAAAAACTCGAGCGATTGGAGCGACATTTCGACAAGATCACTAATGTGCAGGTCACGATGACCGTCGAAAAACTGAAGCAGAAAATCGAAGCCACGCTACATATTCCCGGGAATGAAGTGGTCGCCAACGCGGAACATACCGATATGTATGCCGCGATCGACGCACTCACCGACAAGCTGGATAAACAACTCAAAAAGCATAAGGAAAAGACCCAGAGCCTCCTTCAGGGCGCAACCGGTCGTTAACACTCCCTACCCATGATCCGACTTGAAAGTATCCTGACCCCCGGCCGTTCCCTGGTGAACGTGCCGGGAGGCAGTAAAAAGAAAGCCCTCGAACAAATTGCCAATCTGATCGCCCGCGAAGTGCCGGCCCTGGAGATGCAAGATGTCTTCGAGGCACTGATTGCCCGTGAAAAACTCGGCTCCACCGGGTTTGGCAATGGCATCGCCATTCCACATTGCCGCCTCAAGGGCTGTGTTTCGCCCATCAGTGCATTGATGCACCTGGACGCCCCTATCGATTTCGACGCCATCGATGGCGCGCCGGTTGACCTGCTGTTCGTGCTGCTGGTCCCGGAAGCCGCCACCGATGCGCACCTTGAGCTGCTGCGACAGATCGCCAGCATGCTCGACCGCAAGGAAGTGCGCGAAAAGCTGCGTAGTGCTGCAAGCAACGAAGCCCTGTATCAGGTTGTCCTGGACGAGCAAAACGGTCAGTAATCATGCGCTTGATCATCGTCAGTGGCCGTTCCGGCTCAGGTAAAAGTACCGCCCTCAACGTTCTTGAGGACAACGGCTACTACTGCATCGACAATCTGCCTGCCGGCCTGCTGCCGGAGCTGGCCGAACGCGCCCTGGTTCATACCGAGATGTTGCAACCGCTGGTCGCCGTTTCCATTGATGCGCGCAACCTGCCCAGCCACCTGTCACGCTTCCCCGACCTGCTCGAAGAAGTCCGTGCGCGCCACATCCAGTGCGACGTGCTGTACCTGGACGCCGACGAAGAAACCCTGCTCAAGCGTTTCTCGGAAACCCGCCGACGTCACCCCCTGAGCAACGCCAACCGCTCGCTGGCCGAAGCCATCAACGTTGAGAGCGTCCTGCTCGGGCCGATTGCCGACCTTGCCGATCTCAAGATCAACACCACCAACCTGAACCTGTACCAACTGCGCGACGCCATCAAACTGCGTCTGTTGAATCAGCCCGAGCCTGGGACTGCGTTCCTGGTGGAGTCTTTTGGCTTCAAGCGCGGCATGCCGGTGGACGCCGACCTGGTGTTCGATGTGCGCTGCCTGCCCAACCCTTACTGGAAACCGGAATTGCGCGAGCAGTCCGGGCTCGACCAACCGGTTGCCGAATACCTGGCGGCACAGCCGGATGTCGAAGAGATGTTCCAGGACATTTCCACATACCTGCTAAAGTGGCTGCCTCGTTTTGCCGCCAGCAACCGCGCCTACGTCACCATTGCCATAGGCTGCACTGGTGGACATCACCGCTCCGTCTACCTGACCGAGCGTCTGGGGCAGACGCTGCAACAATCCCTGAAGAACGTCCAGGTCCGCCACCGCGACCTCAGCTAAAGGATTCACATCGCGATGCCTGCTCTGGAAATCGAAATCATCAATAAACTGGGCCTGCACGCTCGCGCTTCTGCAAAATTCGTTGGGGTCGCGGGTCAGTTCCCGTGCCAGATCCGGGCCGGTCGTACACCAGAGTCCATGGTCGATGGCAAAAGCATCATGGCGATGATGATGCTGGCCGCCGGCAAAGGCACCACGATCCACTTGAGCACCGAAGGCGAGCAGGAACAGGAAGCGCTGGATGCGCTGGTAGCGTTGATCAACAACTTCTTCGACGAAGGCGAGTAATACAAACCAAAAAGCCCCTCGCCACAAATCAAGCGAGGGCTGTATCCATCACCATCATCAAACAAAACCCCATCAGCAGCCCCAGGCTGGCAAGCTTGTCGTGACCATTGCGGCGTGACTCGGGAATGACCTCATGGGTCACCACCAGCAACATCGCCCCCGCCGCCAGCGCCAATCCCAAGGGCAGCAGCAGTTCAGCCAGACTCACCAGCCACGCGCATAGCAGTGCGAACACCGGTTCTACCAAGCCTGATGCGGCACCGATCAGGAACGCCTTGATCCTGGACATCCCTGCCCCGGCCAGTACCAAAGCGATGACCAACCCTTCCGGCACATCCTGCAAGGCAATGCCCATGGCGAGGCTGTCGGCGTCAGGCATACCACCACCGGCCGAAACACCCACCGCCATGCCTTCGGGAATGTTGTGGGCAATGATCGCAAACACGAACAACCAGATCCGCGGAGGAATGACCGGTCGCTCCAACGTGCCGACCAGCATGTCCGGGCTGACGCCAGAGACCTTCCGATCCACCAGGAACAACCCGAACGCGCCGAGCAGAATGCCGAAGCTGATCAGCCCGCTGGACGCCCAGGGTGACAGGCCAAGCCCTTCGGCGGCAGAGATGCCCGGGACGATCAGCGAAAATGCCGTCGCCGCGAGCATCACGCCAGCGCCAAAGCCAAGCAAAGTGTCGCTGAGCACCTGCGGCATCCGCCGAATCACCAACACCGGCACCGCGCCCAGCGCAGTAGCCAAGGCGCAGATCGCACCACCCTGCAGTGCACGTAGCAACTTCGGCTCAAGGTCGAGCCATGCCAGTCCGTGGGCAACCAATAGGCTCATCCCCGCCAGCAGTAACAGCGATCCAAACGCGTAACGAAACATCCGTCCACTTCCGATCGCCAGTGTTTCAGTGCCCATAGCCCAGCCTTGGATTGTTTTTATGGAGGACTTAAACCAGTGCGACCTGATAGCGCGCAGCGACTTGCGGCCAATTGATCACGTTGTAGAACGCGCTGATGTATTCCGGACGGCGGTTCTGATAACGCAGGTAATAGGCGTGCTCCCAGACGTCGAGGCCCAAAATCGGCGTATTCCCGTTCATCAACGGGCTGTCCTGGTTACCGCTACTTTCCACCACCAGAGCCTGTTGCGGGGTCACGCTCAGCCAGGCCCAGCCACTGCCGAAACGGGTAAGCGCGGCCTTGGTAAAGGCCTCCTTGAAGCTGTCGAGACCGCCCAATTGCTCCTTAATAGCCTTGGCCAGCGCGCCGTCGGGCTCGCCACCACCACCGGGCGCCATGACTTCCCAGAACAACGAATGGTTGGCGTGGCCGCCCCCCTGGTTGATCACCGCCGCCCGCAGTTTTTCCGGCAGTTGCTGTACTGCAGACACCAGCTTCTCCACGGGCCAGTCGGCATACTCAGTGCCCTCAACGGCCGCGTTGAGGTTGTTGATGTAAGTCTGGTGATGCCGGGTGTAGTGGATCTCCATGGTCTGCGCATCGATGTGCGGTTCCAGGGCGTCGTAGGCGTACGGCAAGGCAGGCAAGGTAAAAGCCATGTTCAATGGACTCCATGGTGCGCCTCCAAAGCGGTAACGGGGCTTACACGCCGCCCGCAGTGAGTTTTTCCGGGTTGAGCAATTCTTCCAGCTGGCTGCGCGACAGGTCGGTGTGTTCCAACGCGACGTCAATCACTGGCAGGCCTTGCTGATAGGCCTTTTTGGCAATCTCGGCAGCTTTCTGGTAACCGATGATCGGGTTGAGCGCGGTGACCAGAATCGGATTGCGTGACAGCGCTTCCTTGATCCGGCCTTCGTTGACCTTGAAGCTGGCGATGGCCTTGTCTGCCAGCAGACGGCTGGAATTGGCCAGCAACTCGATGCTGCTCAGCAGGTTCTGGGCGATGATCGGCAGCATCACGTTCAGTTCAAAGTTGCCCGACTGACCGGCGATGGTGATCACGCTGTCGTTGCCGATGACCTGAGCCGCGACCATCGCCGTGGCCTCGGGAATGACCGGATTGACCTTGCCCGGCATGATCGAAGAACCCGGCTGCAAGGCTTCCAGTTCGATCTCGCCAAGACCGGCCAGCGGGCCGGAGTTCATCCAGCGCAGGTCGTTGGCGATTTTCATCAGCGACACGGCGGTGGCCTTTAGCTGTCCGGAGACTGCAACGGCAGTGTCCTGGGAGCCGATCAGCGCGAACAGGTCCTTGCCTGGCTGGAACTCAATCCGGGTCAGTTTGCTGAGCTGCCGGCTGAAACGCGCCGCGAACTCGGGGTGGGCGTTGACACCCGTGCCCACCGCCGTACCGCCCTGGGCCAGGGATCGCAGGCTTGGCTGCAAGTTTTGCAAATGGCCGATATTGGCCTTGAGTTGCTGCGCCCAACCGTTGAGCACCTGGCTCATGCGCACCGGCATGGCGTCCATCAGGTGCGTGCGCCCGGTCTTGACGTGATGATGGACCTGCTCGGCCTTGCGCTCGATGACCTGCACCAGATGCTTCAGTGCCGGCAGCAGTTGTTCATGGAGCGCCAGTGCTGCGCTGACGTGAATGGTGGTCGGGATGATGTCGTTGCTGCTCTGCCCGCAGTTGACGTGATCGTTGGGGTTCACCACCTCGCCGAGCAAGCGGCTGGCCAGCGTGGCAATCACTTCGTTGGCGTTCATGTTGGAGCTGGTACCGGAACCGGTCTGAAAGATATCCACCGGGAAATGCTGCATGAAATCGCCTTCGAGCAAGCCTTGGGCCGCGTCGACGATAGCTTTGCCCTGAGCTTCGCTGATCTGCTTGAGCTCGACGTTGGCGCGGGCGGCCGCTGCCTTGGCCAGGATCAGCGCGCGGATGAACTGAACCGGCATCGGTTTACCGCTGATCGGGAAGTTATCCACTGCACGCTGGGTCTGTGCGCCGTAGAGGGCGTCTTCCGGGACCTGAAGCTCGCCCATGCTGTCGCGCTCAATACGTGTCTTGGTCATCTGTAAATCCTTGCACCAGTTCATTTAAAGGAATCGACGGCTGCAACTCACAGGTCGCGAGTTGCCAGGTGTAGCTCTGCCAGCGCTTGAGGCGGCATTTGCATAACGAAAGACGTTCCAGTTCGCGCAGCGGGCGCCAGGCCTGGTCGAGACAGTAAGTGCGCCAGTGCCACGGCAGCGCGACATCGGCAGCGGTGTCGAGCAACAAACGGAAGGAAGTTTCGGCGACGGTCCAGGGTGAGATGGTCGTGCAAGCCGCCAGGTACCGGCCTTCAGCCAGGTAGTGGTCGATCAGACGCGGTTCGTCGGGGCACATCGCGCAACGGATCTGGCGACTCATCCAGCGCCAGCTTTCGAGGTAAGGCTGCTCGTGCAAGGCAGAACTCATGATCCGGGGCTCATTCGATAATGAGATTTATTATTAAATGATAATGAGAAACAAAACAAGCGTGGAAAGATACACCGAGCCCATTGTAGGAGTGAGCCTGCTCGCGATCGCATCATCACTCTCAGCATCAATGTTGCCTGACACTCCGCTTCGCGAGCAGGCTCGCTCCTACAGGGATTGGCGGTGCAGCCAATAAAAAAAGGCGCGCCACCCAATGGGTGGCGCGCCTTTTTGTACAACGGCCGAGGCTTAGCTGCCTGCCACCGTCATCCGCTCGATCAGCACGGAACCTGTGCGAATGTTGCTGCGCAGCTCAAGGTCATTACCCACTGCAACGATCTGTTTGAACATGTCGCGCATGTTGCCGGCGATGGTCACTTCCTGGACTGCAAACTGGATTTCGCCGTTCTCGACCCAATAACCCGCTGCGCCACGGGAGTAATCGCCGGTCACCATGTTCAGGCCCTGGCCCATCAACTCGGTGACCAACAGCCCGCGTCCCATGCGCCGCAGCAAGGCAGCCTGGTCTTCGTCGCCATGGGTAACGAACAGGTTGTGCACGCCGCCGGCGTTGGCCGTGCTCGGCATGCCGAGCTTGCGCCCGGAATAGGTACCGAGGATGTACGACACCAACTCGCCCTTTTCGACGAACGGTTTGGCGTAGGTTGCCAAACCGTCACCGTCGAACGCTGCGCTGCCCATGGCGCGCATCAGATGCGGACGCTCGTCGATGGTCAGCCACTCCGGAAACAGCTTCTGCCCGAGTGTGCCCTCAAGGAACGAAGACTTGCGATACAGGCTGCCGCCGGAAATCGCCGACAGGAAACTGCCGAACAGCCCCCCAGCCAATTCTGCGGAAAACAACACCGGCACCTCACAAGTCGGCACCGGACGCGCGCCCAGACGGCTCGCCGCCCGTTGCGCAGCCCGCTGACCGATGCTCACCGGGTCGGCCAGCAAGTTGCCCTGGCGGTTCACGTCGTACCAGTAATCGCGCTGCATCTGACCATCGGCCTCGGCGATCATCACGCAGCTCAGGCTGTGGCGAGTCGATGCGTAACCGCCGATGAACCCGTGGCTATTGCCATAAACGCGGCAGCCTTGGTGGGTGCTGAGGGTCGTGCCGTCGGCGTTTTTGATCCGCGTATCGGCATCGAAGGCCGCCGCTTCACAGAGCAAGGCTTTTTCGATGGCCTGTTCCGGGGTGATGTCCCATTCGTGGAAAAGATCGAAATCCTGCAGGTCCCTGGCCATCAGCGCGGCATCCGCCAGGCCCGAGGCTTCATCTTCCGAAGTGTGTTTGGCGATG
The DNA here is from genome assembly GCF_039909015.1 of Pseudomonas grandcourensis. Taxonomy (NCBI): domain Bacteria; kingdom Pseudomonadati; phylum Pseudomonadota; class Gammaproteobacteria; order Pseudomonadales; family Pseudomonadaceae; genus Pseudomonas; species Pseudomonas grandcourensis. The sequence goes on along the minus strand of NZ_CP150919.1, from coordinate 985,857 downwards.
GCCAGTGCAGCGGCGACGGTTTCGCGAATCGCATCAGGACCGCTGGCCGAAGTGCTGGCCGAGCCTTTGCGCTGACCGACGTACAAGGTGATGCCAAAACCCTGGTCGCGGTTGAATTCAACGGTTTCGACCTCACGCTGGCGCACCGAAGTCGACAAACCCTGCTCCAGCGACACCGCCACTTCACAGGCACTGGCCCCCTGGCGTTTGGCTTCAGCGATGATCTGCTCGACTTGTTCCTGCAGTGCCGGCAACGCTTGTGGGCCGACGCTTTCAACTGCACTCATGCTGTTCTCCACTCAAATTCTGCTTTCGGTAACGGTCATCGAGCGACCGGGCCGGACAAGCGGCCCCCGACTGGTTATCATGGCGGCGTTTCTTTGCGGACGGCCACCATGGTTGATTCTTACGACGACTCCCTCGATACGGGAGAAAAAAGCAAATCCCAGGTCAAACGCGAGCTGCATGCTCTGGTTGACCTTGGCGAGCGCCTTACAACACTCAAGCCTGACTTGCTGGCAAAACTGCCCTTGACCGACGGAATGCGTCGGGCTCTGGCCGATGCGCCCAAGCACACCGCGAACATCGCGCGTAAACGGCATCTTCAGTTCATCGGCAAACTGATGCGCGATCAGGACACTGCCGCCATTCTGGTTCTGCTCGATCAACTCGATGCCTCCACCCGCCAATACAACGAACGCTTCCATAACCTGGAGCGCTGGCGCGATCGTCTGATCGCCGGCGACGATGCCGTTCTGGAAAAATTCGTCGTCGACTACCCGGACGCGGACCGCCAGCAATTGCGTTCCCTGATCCGTCAGGCCCAGCATGAGCTTGCGCAAAACAAGCCTCCTGCTTCCAGCCGTAAAATCTTCAAGTACATCCGTGAGCTGGACGAGACTCAACGCGGTCTGCGTTAATTCTCGAATCGGGTGAGCTGCCTCGCAGCTCACCCGCAGCCTCACCTCTTACGAGCCCGTGCCACCCACGGTGATCGCATCAATCTTCAGCGTTGGCTGGCCGACACCCACCGGCACCGACTGCCCATCCTTGCCACACGTGCCCACGCCGCTGTCCAGCGACAGATCATTACCGACCATCGACACCTTGCTCATGGCTTCCGGCCCGTTGCCGATCAGGGTCGCGCCCTTGACTGGAGCGGTGATCTTGCCGTCCTCGATCAAGTAGGCCTCGCTGGTGGAGAACACGAACTTGCCGCTGGTGATGTCCACCTGACCGCCACCGAGGTTGGCGCAATAGATGCCGCGTTTCACCGAGGCGATGATCTCCGCCGGATCGCTTTCGCCGGCGAGCATGTAAGTGTTGGTCATGCGCGGCATCGGCAGGTGCGCGTAGGATTCGCGACGGCCATTACCAGTGCGTGCCACGCCCATCAGGCGAGCGTTGAGCTTGTCCTGCATGTAGCCTTTGAGTACGCCGTTTTCGATCAGCGTGGTGCACTCGGTCGGCGTACCTTCGTCGTCGACGCTCAACGAGCCACGACGACCGGCCAAGGTGCCGTCATCGACAATGGTGCACAGCTTCGACGCAACCATCTCGCCCATGCGCCCGCTATAAGCCGAACTGCCCTTGCGGTTGAAGTCGCCTTCCAGACCATGACCGACGGCTTCGTGCAACAGCACGCCCGACCAGCCGGAACCGAGCACTACCGGCAAGGTACCGGCCGGTGCAGGAATGGCTTCGAGGTTGACCAGCGCCTGGCGCAACGCTTCACGGGCATAGCCCATGGCGCGGTCTTCGCCGAGGAAATAACGGTAATCGGTGCGACCGCCACCGCCATGACCGCCGCGCTCGCGGCGGCCGTTCTGCTCGACGATCACGCTGACGTTGAAACGCACCAGCGGCCGCACATCCGCCGCCAGACCGCCGTCGGTGGAAGCCACCAGAATCCGTTCCCAGACACCGGCCATGCTCACGGTGACTTGCTGGATGCGCGGGTCGAGGGCACGGGTCGCAGCATCGACTCGCTTGAGCAAATCGACTTTCTCGGCGCGGGTCAGCACTTCCAGCGGATTGTCCGGCCCGTACAACTGCGCGACATCTTGCGTAGTGAACGCCTGCACCTTGCCGTTCTGCCCGGCGCGGGAAATCGAACGGGCAGCACGGGCGGCGGCACCCAACGCTTCCAGGGTGATGGCATTGCTGTAGGCAAAACCGGTTTTTTCGCCCGATTGCGCACGCACGCCCACGCCTTGGTCAAGGTTGAAGCTGCCTTCCTTGACGATGCCGTCTTCCAGCGCCCAGGACTCGGAGATCTGCCCCTGGAAATACAGGTCGGCCGCATCGATGCCCGGCCCGGCCAGATCGCCGAGCACGCCTTGCAGGCTCTCGATCGTGACGCCACCGGGCGCCAGCAGGTGTTCACTGACTGAGGACAACAACTCGCTCATATGCTTTACGCCTTAAATTCGTCGTTCTGATGCAGGTCGCTGGGCGCCCTGCGAGAAAAAGCGCCGGTGACTGGACACCGGCATCCGCGCCCGGATGGACGCCTGTTCACTGCTGTCGCGTTCGGCCAGCAGCACGGCCTCGCCTTGATCCTGTTGTGCCAGCACACGCCCCCACGGGTCGACGATGGCAGCATGACCGAAAGTTTCCCGCGGCCCCGGATGCGTACCACCCTGGGCAGCCGCGAGCACGTAACATTGCGTCTCTATGGCTCGCGCACGAATCAGCACATCCCAATGCGCCGCGCCGGTTACCGCTGTAAAGGCCGAAGGGGCGGTAATCAGTTCGGCGCCGGCCGCACGCAATTCGCTGTACAGCTCGGGAAAGCGCAGGTCATAGCAGACCGTCAGGCCAACCCGGCCGACAGGCGTGTCCGCCACGACCACCCCGCTGCCATAAGCATAGTCATCGGATTCACGATAACGGCCACGATTGTCGGCCACGTCGACGTCGAACAGGTGCAGCTTGTCGTAGCGCGCCACCGTTTCGCCCTGGTCATCGACCAGCAACGAACAGGCATGCACTTTCGCCGTCGGCTGATCCACCGGCGGCAACGGCAACGTGCCGGCCACAATCCATAACTTGAGGTCGCGTGCGGTCTGTTTCAACCAGGGCAGGATCGGGCCTTCGCCCAGTGCTTCGGCGCGCCCGATGTCGGCAATGTCGCGCCGGCCCATGGCGGCGAAGTTTTCCGGCAATACCGCGAGCTTCGCGCCACCGGCGGCCGCTTGCTCGAGCAGCCGACGGGCCTGGGCCAGATTGGCCGGCACATCGCTCTGGCTGACCATTTGAATCACCGCTACAGACATGGCGCACTCCTGGAATCGTATGCGGCCATGCTACTCCATAGGCTTGCCGAGTGCCTTTTCAAAAGGATCTCAAAAAGCCTTGTCGAAGGTGATTTTCGGTTCTTTCCACGGCCCCTGGACGGTGTACTTCACACTGGCGAAACGGGAGACGCGGTCACCGATCAGCTTGTCGATCAGGAACAGCGCCCCGCCGACCGCCGGTGCACCGACGATCAGTGCGGCAATTGGCAGGTTATTGGTCACCGGCAAGGTCACCATCAGTTTCGCATCGATCTGATCGGCCACCATGTTCAGGGTGCCGTCGAGTTCAATGGTGCTCGACGGGCCTGTCAGCCGAATGGGCTCACGGGTGACATACACGCCATTGGTCCCAACCAGCAGTCCCTTGACCCGGTCATAGCTCAAGCCTTTACCGAACAGGTCGGAGAAGTCCAGGCGCAGGCGTCGGCCGATGGAGTTGAAGTTGAGCAAGCCAAATACCCGCAGCGCCTGGGCACTGCCCTCAACCTCGACGAACTGGCCCTGATTGAGCGTCGCATCGAGCGAGCCGGAGAAACGCTTGGTCGCCACCCAGGCCGGTGAGCCGGGCCAGCGGCCATCGACATCCATATAGAAGTCCTGGCTGGTGACGCTCGGTGCAAAACCCCAGCCCTTGAGCACATCAGCGAGGTTCTTGCCGCTGATACGGCCCTTGTACCAGCTGTTGCTGGCACCCGGCACGCCTTCCCAGCCGCCGCTGCCCACCAACAGCATGCCCTTGAGGCCCAAATCCAGGGAGTTGAACACGATGCCCTTGGGCGTCGGACGAATTTTCAGCGACCAGCCCCCCACCAGATCCTGCCCCTGGAATAGCTGATTGATGGTGATATCCATCGCGGGGATTTTCGTCGGGTCCACCGACACCAGCGGATCCGGCGAGTTTTCATCGGCCAGCACGGTCGGGTCCGGTGCGGGCAGGCGCACGGTTTGCAGATTGATCGCGATTGGCGTGGCCTTCGAATCGGGAAGACTGGCACTGCCCTTGATCTGCTGGCTGTCCAGTTGCAGCGCCCAGGCGGAAGGCTTGCGCGCTACCTGGATCGAAGCCTGATCGAGGGTGGTGCCGATACCGCTGAGCTTGCCCACCTTGAAATCCGCGCCGCTGAGCAATTGCTTGGCGCTGCCTCCGGGGTCCTGTCCGGCGTATCTGTCCACCAGATCCTTCCACGGGCCAACGTCCAGCTCCGACAGCACGCCCCGTATCCGCAGGCCTTTGGTGCCCGGCAACACGGCCTCGCCGCCACCGAGGAACAAGTCCCCGCGACCGTCGGCGAAATTGCTGGCCGGGGCCGCGAACGTGAAACTCGCCAGGTCCCCGTAGCTGGCCCAATAGCGCCGCTCGTCGCCCTGCAAGGTCATGCGGAACGTCGTGTCGCGCCCTTCTTCGGAAGTCATGCCGAACGGTGCAGGCAAATCGACGGCCACGCCCTTGAGGCTGGAATTGACCCTCAACTGGCTGTCGGCGCCGTCCAGGGTCAGTTGCAGTTGATACGGGATCACGCCGCTCACCGGCAGAGGCTGGGTCACCTTCAGCCAGTCAGTCAGCTTCTTGACCTCGACCTGCCCTGACGCGGCCACCCGGGTATTGAGCTTGCCCGGGCTGCCATCGGCAAAAATCTGTGCGGTGACCGGTTTGTCGAACGCCCGTGCGCTGATGTTTTGCCCGCTCAGGCCTTTGCCGCTGTCGAAACGGAAATCACCTTTGAGCTGGGTCAGTTCCAGCGCAGGTTCGGCCAGTTTCAAACGTGCCTTGGCGGTCTTGAAATCGACGAGGATCTTCGGTTCCTCGCCTTTTGCCAGAGGAATATCCAGCTTCAACTTGCCTTGCAGGTCACCCTCGCCTTCCCAACCGGCAAAGGTTGGCCCGGTGCCGATCGGCGCTTCCTGGAGGATTTTCAGGCCATCGCCCAAACCGCCGGCAAATCCGCCATCGAGGAACAAATGAACGTTCTGTCCGGCCGGCACATGGGGAATGTTGACGTAGATATCGTTGACCTGCGTATCGAGCAACTGGCCCGCGCTGGCCAGAATCCGCACGCCGCTGTCTTCGACAAACACATCACCGCTGACCTTGCTGACATGGGGCCAGCCCGGCTGGAAGGCCAGTTCGGCATCGTGAACCTTGAAGAACAGGCTGATGCTGCGATCGACGTCCGCAGCACCATGGCTGAGCGAACCTTGATACTGGAAGAAGCCTTGATCCACCGCGCCTTTGAGAATCGCCGTGCGCAGCCATTCGTCCAGCGCCGGGCTGAGGACCGTCGGCAAGTACTTGGCAGTGTAGCGACCGTCGCCGTCCACCATGCCGACCCGCAGGTCCATGTAGTCTTCCTGGGTGTGATCGAAATGCAGGCGAATCAGGAAGTCGCCGGCGATCTTGCCTTCCTCGCCCAGCACTTTCAGATACGGCGCAATCAGGGTGAAACTTTCTTTATCGAGTTTCCAGGTCAGCCGCGCATTGGCCTGAATGTACTGCCACGGCTTGGCGAAAATCGGGTCCAGGTGCAGCATGAAATCCTTGCTGTCCATGCGCAGTTCGCCTTGCCCCAGGTCACCGCTGATGCTGCCGCTGACATTCCGCGCCGCCGGCGCGCCGTGATAGGCGTCGAAGCCTACCTGGTCGAGGTTGGCGGCAAACCCGAACTTGCTGTCGTCGATGGCATTGGGGCGGAAATCGACCAGCACGTTACGCAGGCCACCCGTGACCTTGAGCCGCTCAACGACCGTGGCAAATCCTTCGGGCAACGGCGCCAGCGCATTGAGCAGCGGGGTCAGCGGAGTGAGATCAACCCGGTCGGCTTGCAGGTGCCAGAGCTCTTCGGTTTTATCAGTGGCGGCGCTTTGCGTGAGCTGCAAATGCGTCTCCCAGCGGGTCTCGCCGAGGTTCATTGCCAGGGAGTCCAGAGTCACCGACGCGCCTTTAGCACTGCGCTGGAAGTAGCCATTGAGCGCCAGGTTATCGATCTGGATCGGCTTGCGCTCGCCGTAAGCGCCCTTGAGTTGTGGCGCGTTCAGGCGCACTGCAGCGCTTTGCAAGGTACCTTTGCCCCAGGTCGCCCACAGCTCGCCGCCGGCCTTGATCTCGGAAAAAGTCCACTCTTGGGTCGCTCGCTCGGGCAACCACTTCGACCAGTCGCTTTGCGGCAGGCTCAGGTAGACCTCGGCTTCACCGTCCTTCCATTCGCTGGCTCGAATACGGGTACGCAGGCTCATGGCCACCGGTTGCCCGTCAGGCAGGGTCAGTCGTGCGTCAAGTCGCTGCCGTGACGCCCCGGTTTTCAGATTCAGACCGACGTACGTCAGGGTCAGCGGCGACTGGCCAAACGGCTGCAAGGTCACCTGGCTGTCGAGCACCGACAGTTGCTGGAGCATCTGCATGCGATTGAGCAGTTGTTCCGGATCGGCGGGCTGGTCCTGCCGCACCGGCAAACCTTCCAGCACCCATTGACCGTCCTCAGCTTGCTTGAGGTTGATCTTCAGGCCGCTGAACTCCAGATGAGCGATGCGTACCTGGCGGGCCAGCAGGCTGGCCCAAAGGTCCGGCACCGCGCGCACCTGATCCAGGCGCAAGGCATTGGCGCCCTCGCCGACCGTCACGTCGCGGGCCATCAATATGGGGGCGAATCCACTCCAGTTGCCTTCGAGCTCGCCAATCTGCAACGGCATGCCCAAGGCATCGCTGGCTTTGGTTTCGATATCTGCACGGTACTCGGCGACTAACGGCGTCAGCTCTCGGCCAAGGCTGACGTAGAGGGCCATCAATACCAAAACCAACGCGCACAGGCCCAGACCCCAGCGGGTCAGTGCGGCCAAAATGCGTGTCAGACGGTCCATGTCAGGTGGCTCCCATGGCAAAAGTTTTGCAAAAAGCTGAGGCCAGCCCTTCTCGAACAATCAAAACAAAATGCTTCAGAGCAGCACCACGTCGTATTGTTCCTGGGAATACATGGTTTCGACCTGAAAACGGATGGTGCGCCCGATAAACCCTTCGAGCTCGGCGACGTTGCCCGACTCTTCGTCGAGCAGGCGGTCCACCACTTTCTGGTTCGCCAATACACGATAGCCTTCCGCCTGATAGGCGCGAGCCTCGCGCAGGATTTCGCGGAAGATTTCGTAGCAAACGGTTTCCGGGGTCTTGAGCTTGCCCCGTCCCTGACAGGCATTGCACGGCTCGCACAGCACTTGTTCAAGGCTTTCGCGGGTGCGCTTGCGGGTCATCTGCACCAGGCCCAGCTCGGTGATACCGATGATGTTGGTCTTGGCGTGATCGCGTTCCAGTTGCTTTTCGAGCGTGCGCAACACCTGGCGCTGGTGTTCTTCATCTTCCATGTCGATGAAGTCGATAATGATGATTCCGCCCAGGTTACGCAGGCGCAATTGACGGGCGATGGCCGTCGCGGCTTCGAGGTTGGTCTTGAAGATGGTCTCTTCGAGGTTGCGATGGCCGACGAACGCCCCGGTGTTGACGTCGATGGTGCTCATGGCTTCCGCCGGATCAACCACCAGATAACCGCCGGACTTGAGCGGGACCTTGCGCTCGAGGGCCTTCTGGATTTCGTCTTCGACGCCATACAGGTCGAAAATCGGCCGCTCACCCGGGTAATGCTCCAGGCGGTCGGCAATCTCGGGCATCAGTTCGGCGACGAATTGCGTGGTTTTCTGGAAGGTTTCCCGGGAGTCGATGCGGATCTTCTCGATTTTCGGGCTCACCAGGTCACGCAGGGTGCGCAGCGCCAGACCGAGGTCTTCGTAGATCACGCTCGGCGCACTGATGGTTTTGATCTGGGCGTTGATCTGATCCCAGAGCCGGCGCAGGTAGCGGATGTCCATGAGGATTTCATCCGCGCCGGCACCTTCGGCTGCCGTGCGCAGGATGAAACCGCCGGCCTCCTTGATCCCTTCCTTGGCCACGCAGTCGGTGACCACTTGCTTGAGGCGTTCGCGCTCGGCTTCGTCTTCGATCTTCAGGGAAATGCCAACGTGAGCGGTGCGCGGCATGTACACCAGGTAACGCGAAGGAATCGAAAGCTGGGTGGTCAGGCGTGCACCTTTGGAACCGATCGGGTCCTTGGTTACTTGCACAACCAGGCTCTGGCCCTCGTGCACCAGCGCACTGATGCTCTCGACCGCCGGGCCTTCGCGCAGGGAAATTTCCGACGCATGAATGAATGCGGCGCGATCCAGGCCGATATCGACGAATGCCGCCTGCATTCCCGGCAATACCCGCACGACCTTGCCTTTATAGATGTTGCCGACGATCCCGCGCTTTTGCGTACGCTCGACATGGACCTCTTGCAGGACACCGTTTTCGACCACCGCCACGCGCGACTCCATCGGCGTGATGTTGATCAGGATCTCTTCACTCATGGCAGGGTCTCGTTCAGGCATGTTCACGATAATGGCTGCATCTGTTCAGGAAGACGCTTAAAGCGCGTTCCGGGGTTGCCAACAGGGTATGCCGAAATGGCCGAGCAGTTCCGCGGTTTCGCAAAGCGGCAGTCCGACCACCGCTGAATAACTTCCATCGAGCCCGGCGACAAACACCGCACCCAGTCCTTGAATACCATAACCGCCCGCCTTGTCCCGTGGTTCACCGCTGGCCCAGTAGGCCACGGCTTCTTCACGACTGATATCCCGAAAACGCACGCGACTGGTGACAACCCGGGATTCGCAACGTTCGCCATCGAGCACGGCAATCGCGGTCAGGACTTCATGCTCACACCCTGACAACATCATCAGCATGGCGCACGCATCCGCTTGATCAACCGGTTTGCCGAGAATTTTTCCGTCGAGCACCACGGCGGTATCGGCGCCGAGCACACAGAACGGTCCGTCAGACACGACGCTGCCGCGCCCGGCCTCGGCCTTGCCGCGCGCAAGGCGCTCGACGTAGGCCGATGGGGATTCTTGAGCTAAAGGAGTTTCATCGATATCCGCACTGATGGCGGAGAACGGTACGCCGATCTGCGTGAGCAGTTCACGTCGACGCGGTGAACCAGAGGCGAGGTACAACCGTTTCATCAAGACCTCTCCCTGTCCAATGCCTGAGCGAATTAATTGATTTTGTAGCGGCGACGCAGTCCGCGCAAACCGAAACTGATCCAGGGCCAGAGCAATGCGCTGACCAATGCCGGCAGCACCAGCGCCAGCGTCGGCTGACGATTGCCAGTCAAGGCACTGAGCCACAGTTGTACAAGCTGGGCGAGGCCGAAGATCACCAGGATCACCAGGCTCTGCTGCCACATCGGGAACATCCGCAGGCGTTGTTGCAGCGCCAGCACCAGATAGGTGATGAGCGTCAGGATCAAGGCATTCTGACCCAGCAAGGTACCGTAGAGCACGTCTTCAGCCAGCCCCAGGCAAAACGCCGTCACCATCCCGACGGTCTGCGGCAGGTTCAACGCCCAGAATGCCAGCAACAAGGCCAGCCAGAGCGGGCGCAGGATTTCCATGAATTGCGGCAGAGGCGAAACGCTCAACAGCAGACCGACGACGAACGTCAGCCAGACTATCCAGCCGTTTCGAGATGCTTTCACACCGCCCATTATTCTCTCCCCACTGGAGTGGCCGGCGCGGAGACTGGCGGTTTGGCGGAAGGCTTCGCGGCAGCGGGTTGCGCCGCTGGCGGTTTAGCTGCCGCAGGCTTGGCTGGCGTGGTGACTGGCTTGGCTGGCTTGGCTGGAGCGGAGGCCGCAGGCGCCGACGTGGCAGGAATCGCCGGTGCAGCAGCCGGTGCAGTCGGTGCAGTCGGGACCACGGGATTGACCAGTTTCGGAACCGTCGGCGGAATGATCGGCCCACCGCCCTGTGCATCAAGGCTTTCCTGGGCTTGGGCGGCAGCGTTGACGCGTTCTTCGGCAGTCCGGTTATCGCTGAACACCAGCAGCAGGTAGCGGCTACGGTTCAAAGCAGCGGTCGGAACGGCGCGGACAATGGCAAACGGCTGGCCGGAATCGTGAATCACTTCCTTGACCGTCGCCACCGGATAACCGGCCGGGAAACGCTGACCGAGGCCTGAGCTGACCAGCAAGTCGCCCTCCTTGATGTCGGCGGTATCGGCCACATGCCGCAACTCGAGACGCTCCGGGTTGCCGGTGCCGCTGGCAATCGCCCGCAAACCGTTACGATTCACCTGCACCGGAATGCTGTGGGTGGTATCGGTCAGCAGCAGGACGCGGGAGGTGTAGGGCATCAACTCGACCACCTGGCCCATCAGGCCACGGGCATCGAGTACCGGCTGACCGAGTACCACGCCGTCGCGCTCACCTTTATTGATGATGATGCGATGGGTGAACGGATTGGGGTCCATGCCGATCAACTCGGCCACTTCGACCTTCTCGTTGACCAGTGCCGAAGAGTTGAGCAACTCGCGCAGCCGAACGTTCTGCTCGGTCAGGGAGGCAAGCTTCTGCATGCGCCCCTGCAACAGCAGGTTTTCACTTTTGAGTTTTTCGTTTTCGGCGACGAGTTCGGTCCGGCTGCCAAACTGACTGGCTACGCCTTCCCACAATCGTCCGGGCAGGTCGGTGATCCAGTAGGCGTCCATCAGCACCAGCGACATCTGGCTGCGTGCAGGCTTGAGCAGACTGAAACGGGCATCGACCACCATCAGCGCGACCGATAGCACGACCAGCACCAACAGGCGCACGCCCAGTGAAGGGCCCTTGGTGAAAAGCGGTTTAATAAGCCGCTCCTCCCAGGCAAATGTTCTGTTTATTCATACGGCAGCAATCCGGCCTGGATGCAGACTGACAGAAGATAAACGCGAACAGGCAGCACTGCAAAGTGCCGCCTGCGCGCTCAACAGCATAGAGGCAATCCGGCGACTTACTCGCTGGAAAGCAGGTCCATGGTGTGTTTATCCATCATTTCCAATGCACGGCCACCGCCGCGAGCAACGCAGGTCAGCGGGTCTTCGGCAACGATCACCGGCAGACCAGTCTCCTGGGCCAGCAATTTGTCCAGGTCACGCAGCAAGGCGCCACCACCGGTCAGTACCAGGCCACGCTCGGCGATGTCGGAAGCCAGCTCCGGTGGCGATTGCTCCAGGGCGCTTTTCACGGCCTGAACGATGGTAGCCAGGGACTCTTGCAGAGCTTCCAGCACTTCGTTGGAGTTCAGGGTGAATGCCCGTGGAACGCCTTCGGCCAGGTTACGGCCACGAACGTCGACTTCGCGAACTTCGCCGCCCGGGTAGGCCGTACCGATTTCCTGCTTGATGCGCTCGGCGGTGGATTCACCGATAAGGCTGCCGTAGTTGCGACGCACGTAGGTGATGATCGCTTCGTCGAAGCGGTCGCCGCCAACGCGGACGGATTCGGCGTAAACCACACCGTTCAGGGAGATCAGCGCGATTTCAGTGGTACCGCCACCGATATCCACGACCATCGAACCGCGAGCTTCTTCTACCGGCAGGCCGGCACCGATCGCAGCAGCCATTGGCTCTTCGATCAGGAACACTTCACGGGCACCGGCGCCAAGGGCCGATTCACGGATGGCACGACGCTCAACCTGGGTGGATTTGCACGGAACGCAGATCAACACGCGAGGGCTAGGCTGCAGGAAGCTGTTTTCGTGAACCTTGTTGATGAAGTACTGCAGCATTTTTTCGCAAACGCTGAAGTCGGCAATCACGCCGTCCTTCATCGGACGAATGGCAGCAATGTTGCCCGGCGTTCGGCCGAGCATGCGCTTGGCTTCGGTGCCGACAGCAACGACACTTTTCTGGTTACCGTGTGTCCGAATGGCCACAACCGATGGCTCATTCAGGACGATACCGCGCTCGCGCACGTAAATAAGGGTGTTGGCAGTGCCCAGGTCAATGGAAAGATCGCTGGAAAACATGCCACGCAGTTTCTTGAACATGGGAAAGGGACCCTAGGCAACGCGTGGGTAAAAAAGTGCGGCAAACTCTAACAACGACAGGGATTTTGGGCAAGGCGCCAATATGTTAAATTGGCCGCTTTTCTGTGCACCAAGCCCCACAATCGCGGCCTTATGACCGTAGAAGTGCGGTAGTGTTCCGACAATCTAACACACGGACGCCGTCCGTTTTGTTTTCCACTGGAGAATCCCAATGGCGCTTGAACGCTCCGACGTGGAAAAAATCGCTCATCTGGCCTGCCTTGGCCTCAATGATGCCGATCTTCCACACATCACTTCGGCCCTCAACAGCATTCTCGGGCTGGTCGACGAAATGCAGGCGGTCAATACCGACGGTATCGAACCGCTGGCCCACCCACTGGAGGCCAACCAGCGCCTGCGCGCAGACGTCGTGACCGAGACCAATCACCGCGAGGCCTACCAGTCCATCGCACCAGCGGTCGAAAACGGCCTGTACCTGGTTCCGAAAGTCATCGACTAATAGGGAAAGAGCCTGCAATGCATCAATTGACTCTGGCCGAGATCGCCCGCGGACTCGCCGATAAAAAGTTTTCCTCCGAAGAGCTGACCAAGGTCCTGCTGGCGCGCATCGCCCTGCTCGATCCGCAGCTCAACAGTTTCATCAGCCTCACCGAAGACCTGGCGCTGACGCAGGCGAAAGCCGCTGACGCCCGCCGGGCCAATGGTGAGAGCGGCGCCCTGCTCGGCGCGCCGATCGCCCACAAAGACCTGTTCTGCACCCAGGGCATTCGCACCAGCTGCGGCTCGAAGATGCTCGACAACTTCAAGGCACCGTACGACGCCACCGTCGTCGCCAAGCTGGCCGCAGCCGGGGCCGTGACCCTGGGTAAGACCAACATGGACGAATTCGCCATGGGTTCGGCCAACGAGTCGAGCTACTACGGCGCGGTGAAAAACCCGTGGAACCTGGAACACGTGCCGGGCGGCTCGTCGGGTGGTTCGGCAGCGGCAGTTGCTGCTCGTCTGTTGCCGGCGGCGACCGGTACCGACACTGGCGGCTCCATTCGTCAGCCAGCAGCCCTGACCAACCTCACCGGCCTGAAACCGACGTACGGTCGCGTTTCGCGCTGGGGCATGATCGCTTATGCCTCCAGCCTCGACCAGGGCGGCCCGATGGCACGCACCGCCGAAGACTGCGCGATTTTGTTGCAAGGTATGGCAGGCTTCGATCCGAACGACTCCACCAGCATCGATGAACCCGTTCCGGACTACAGCGCCAGTCTCAACGGTTCGCTGCAAGGCCTGCGCATCGGCGTGCCGAAGGAATACTTCAGCGCCGGTCTCGACCCGCGCATCGCCGAGCTGATCCACAACAGCGTCAAGGAGCTGGAAAAGCTCGGCGCCGTGATCAAGGAAATCAGCCTGCCGAACATGCAGCACGCGATTCCTGCGTACTACGTGATCGCCCCGGCGGAAGCCTCGTCCAACCTGTCGCGTTTCGACGGCGTGCGTTTCGGGTACCGCTGCGAAGATCCGAAAAACCTCGAAGACCTGTACAAGCGTTCCCGTGGAGAAGGCTTCGGCCCGGAAGTACAGCGCCGGATCATGGTCGGCGCCTACGCGCTGTCCGCCGGTTACTACGATGCCTACTACCTGAAGGCGCAGAAGATCCGTCGCTTGATCAAGAACGACTTCATGGCGGCCTTCAATGAAGTCGACATCATCCTCGGCCCAACCACGCCGAACCCGGCCTGGAAGCTCGGCGCCAAGAACAGCGACCCGGTCGCTGCGTACCTGGAAGACGTCTACACCATCACGGCCAACCTCGCGGGCCTGCCAGGCCTGTCGATGCCGGCCGGTTTTGTCGACGGTCTGCCGGTTGGCGTGCAGCTGCTCGCTCCGTATTTCCAGGAAGGTCGCCTGTTGAACGTTGCCCACCAGTATCAGCTCAACACTGACTGGCACACCCGCACCCCAACCGGCTTCTGAGGAGACACACATGCAATGGGAAGTCGTGATCGGGCTGGAGATTCACACCCAGCTCACCACCCGGTCGAAAATCTTTTCCGGTAGTTCCACCACCTTCGGCTCCGAGCCGAACACCCAGGCCAGCCTGGTAGACCTGGGCATGCCCGGCGTGCTGCCGGTGCTGAACCAGGAAGCGGTGCGCATGGCGGTGATGTTCGGTCTGGCGATTGACGCCGAGATCGGCCAGCACAACGTGTTCGCCCGTAAAAACTACTTCTATCCGGACCTGCCGAAGGGCTACCAGATCAGCCAGATGGAGTTGCCGATCGTCGGCAAGGGCCACCTGGACATCGCCCTCGAAGACGGCACGGTCAAACGTGTCGGCATCACCCGCGCGCACCTGGAAGAAGACGCCGGCAAGAGCCTGCACGAAGAATTCAGCGGCGCCAGCGGCATCGACCTGAACCGTGCCGGCACACCGCTGCTGGAAATCGTCTCCGAACCGGACATGCGCAGCGCCAAGGAAGCCGTGGCCTACGTCAAGGCGATCCACGCGCTGGTGCGTTACCTGGGGATTTGCGACGGCAACATGGCCGAAGGCTCGCTGCGTTGCGACTGCAACGTATCGATCCGTCCGAAAGGCCAGGTCGAATTCGGCACCCGCTGCGAGATCAAGAACGTCAACTCGTTCCGCTTCATCGAGAAGGCGATCAACAGCGAAATCCAGCGTCAGATCGAATTGATCGAAGACGGCGGAAAAGTGATCCAGCAGACCCGCCTGTACGATCCGAACAAAGACGAAACCCGTCCGATGCGCAGCAAAGAGGAAGCCAACGACTACCGTTACTTCCCCGACCCGGACCTGCTGCCGGTGGTCATCGAGAACTCGTTCCTCGACGACGTGCGCGCCACCCTGCCCGAGTTGCCACCGCAGAAGCGCGAGCGCTTCCAGGAACAATTCGGTCTGTCGGTCTACGACGCCAGCGTCCTGGCCACCAGCCGTGAGCAAGCCGACTACTTCGAAAAAGTCGCGAGCATCGGCGGCGACGCGAAACTGGCGGCGAACTGGGTGATGGTCGAGTTGGGCAGCCTGCTCAACAAGCAAGGCCTGGACATCGAAGAGTCGCCGGTTTCCGCCGAGCTTCTGGGCGGCATGCTGCTGCGCATCAAGGACAACACCATCTCCGGCAAGATCGCCAAGGTGGTGTTTGAAGCGATGGCCAACGGCGAAGGCAGCGCGGACGAGATCATCGACAAGCGCGGCCTCAAGCAAGTGACGGATACCGGCGCCATCTCGGCGGTGCTGGACGAAATGCTCGCGGCCAACGCCGAGCAGGTCGAACAATACCGCGCGGCAGACGAAGCCAAGCGCGGCAAGATGTTCGGTTTCTTCGTCGGTCAGGCCATGAAAGCCTCCAAAGGCAAGGCCAACCCGCAACAGGTCAACGAACTGCTCAAAAGCAAGCTCGAAGGCTGATGAGGATGGAGCCAGCTCTAAAATCTGGCTCCATCTCCTGTGGGAGCGACGGTGCGACGATTCGACTTGCTCGCGATAGCGGTCCGGCACTCAACACAAAGTTGACTGTCAGAATGCCAATCGCGACCAAGTCGGACCACCGCACCGTCGCTCCCACATTTGTTTTCGGAAGCTTTCAAATGAAGCGTCTACTTGGACTTTGCTCCCTCCTCTCGCTCCTGGCCGGTTGCGCCAGCACCGACACCGTCGATCCGCACGGCTACGATAAAACCGGCGTGGCTTCGTACTACGGCGCCAAACACCAAGGCAAACGCACCGCCAACGGCGAGCGTTTCAACATGAATTCCATGACCGCCGCCCATCGCCAGCTACCCTTCGGTACACGGGTGAAGGTCACCAATCTGAATAACGACAAATCCTGCGTGGTACGCATCAATGATCGCGGGCCGCACACCCGTGGCCGCCTGATCGACCTGTCCCGGGAAGCCGCCGAGCGCCTGGGCATGCTGAGCAGCGGTACCGCACGGGTTCGCGTGCAAGCTCTCGACGACTGACCGATGGAGCCCCGACCATTTTCGGATTAGCCGATTTACCTCTGATCAGCGTGATCGAATTGCTCAGCGGATTGCTCCTGCTGATAGTCGGCGCCGAATTGATGGTACGCGCCGCCGTACGCATCGCCGCGCGGTTGCACGTACGACCGCTGATCATCGGCCTGACCATCGTCGCCCTCGGCAGCAGCGCACCGCAGATGGCGGTCAGCCTGCAAGCGACCTTGGCGCACAATGCCGACATCGCCGTCGGCAGTGTGATCGGCAGCAGCATTTTCAACATCCTCGTCACCCTCGGGTTGTCCGCGCTGATCATTCCTTTGCGGGTTTCCCGGCAACTGGTGCGCCTGGATATTCCGTTGATGATCGGCGCCAGCCTGCTGGTGTTCGTACTCGCCTGGAATGAAGAACTGAACCGTGCCGACGGCGTGATGTTGCTGACGGCACTGGCGATTTACCTGGGCTTGTTGCTGCGCCAGTCACGGCATTCGGGACGGCCGGTATCCAGCCATGATCATCATGCGCAAGCGCCATGGCTCAGCAGCCTGCTGATGATCGTCACCGGGCTGGCGATGCTCGTGTACGCCGGGCACTTGCTGCTGGGCGCGGCGGTTGTGGTCGCCACCGACCTTGGGTTGTCGGAGCGAATCATCGGCCTGACCATCGTCGCCGTCAGCACCTCACTGCCTGAGCTCGCCACTTCGTTGATCGCGGCCATGCGCGGCGAGCGCGATATTGCCGTGGGCAACGTGATCGGCAGCAACCTGTTCAACCTCCTGGGTGTGCTCGGTTTTACCGCGCTGGTGGCACCGTCGCCGCTGTCGGTGTCGCCTAACGCCCTGGATTTCGACCTGCCGGTGATGCTCGGCGTCGCGGTGCTGTGCTTGCCGCTGTTCTATACCGGCTACCGGGTGACCCGCGCCGAAGGCCTGCTGTTTCTGGGTTTGTACCTGGCGTATGGGCTGCATGTGGTGTCATTCACCACCGGCATGCCACTGGCCGGCAAGCTGGAACACTTGATGCTGTTTTTCGTCCTGCCGGCGCTGGTGACGTTTTTGCTGTTCACGTCGCTATGCGCCTGGCGTCGCCAACACCATAAGAAGGAAGTCCCATGACCGAGAATAAAAAAACCGGCGTTGAAGTCCGCCGCCAAGTGATGGGCGACGCCTTCGTCGACCGCGCACTGGGCAATGCCACCGAATTCACCCAGCCGCTACAGGATTTCGTCAATGAGCACGCCTGGGGCGGTGTGTGGAATCGCGAAGGCCTGCCGCTGAAAACCCGCAGCCTGATCACCCTTGCCGCCCTGACTGCACTCAAGTGCCCGCAGGAGTTGAAAGGTCACGTGCGCGGTGCGCTGAACAACGGATGCACCGTGGATGAGATTCGCGAGGCGCTTCTGCATTGCGCGGTGTATGCCGGTGTGCCGGCGGCGATTGATGCGTTCAGGGCGGCGCAGGAAGTGATCGACAGCTACCAGAAGCCGGAATAATTTCATTGCTTTGAAAAGATCGCAGCCTGCGGCAGCTCCGACATTGGAATGTGCCCTCCTGTAGGAGCTGCCGCAGGCTGCGATGTTTTGACCTTTGCCTTTAAATCCACCCGCCCCACTGCAAAAAGAAGATCCCGACGTTGGTGGTGATCGCCGCCATCAGCGTAGTGATCACGATAATCGCCGCCGCCAGTTCGTGATTGCCATCCGCCGCCCGGGCCATGACGAAACTGGCAGCGGCGGTCGGGCTGCCGAAGTACAGGAACAGAATCCCCAGTTCCGCGCCACGAAAGCCACACAACCACGCCCCCAGCGTCGCCAGTACCGGCAAGCCGATCATCTTCACCAGGCTTGAACTCAGCGCCATGTTGCCGCTTTTGCGCAGTGCCGCCAGGGACAGCGTGCCGCCGATGCAGATCAGCGCCAGCGGCAAGGTGGTTTGCGCCAGGTACCGGCCGGAGGTCTCCAGCCAGCCCGGCAAGCCGATCTTGAAATAGGCGAACGGTGCAGCCGCAATCACGCTGATGATCAACGGATTGCTGAACACGCTTTTGCAGATGCTCCACGGATCGGACTTGATCACCGGGCTGTACACCGCCAGCACGATGGTCGAGAGGGTGTTGTAGAACAGGATCACCAACGCCGCGAGGATCGCCCCGAGGGAAATCCCGTAGTCGCCGTACATACTTGCCGCCAGCGCCAGGCCGATGACTCCGTTGTTACCGCGAAAGGCGCCCTGGGTGTAGATCCCCCGGTCTTCCCGCGGGCACTTCCAGATCGCCCAGCCCCAGGCAATGGCAAAACACACCAGGGTCGCAAGGGCAAAATAGATCAGCAGCGCCGGCTGCAACGCCGCGTGCAGGTCGGCATGCAGGATGCCCAGAAACAACAGCGCCGGCATGGTGACGTTGAACACCAGTGCCGATGCGGTGTGGATGAAGTTGTCGTTGATCCAGTCGATGCGCTTGAGCAGCACACCCAGAAACAGCATGGCAAACACCGGCGCGGTGATGTTCAGGGTTTCGAGGAAAATTGCCAGCATGCCGGGAGGACCTTGGGGTGGGCGTCGTTAGTTAGCTAATGATAAGCCACCAAGGACGTTGGCGTCTGGTAGATCGCCATCGCGAGCAGGCTCGCTCCTACAGGGGAATGCATTCCAAATGTAGGAGCGAGCCTGCTCGCGATGAACGATAACGCGGTCTTAAGTGATCGGCGCCGGGTTGAACAGGGTGATGTCGTTATGCAGCTTGTGCTGCTCGGCCCAGGTCTGTTTCTTGCCGCTGGCCACGTCCAGGTAGTAGTGGAACAGCTCCCAGCCAAGTTCCTCGATCGATGCGCGGCCGGTGGCAATGCGCCCGGCGTCGATGTCGATCAGGTCCGGCCAGCGTTGCGCCAGTTCGGTCCGGGTCGAGACCTTCACCACCGGCGCCATGGCCAGCCCGTAAGGGGTGCCACGACCGGTAGTGAACACATGCAGGTTCATCCCCGCCGCCAACTGCAAGGTCCCGCAGACAAAGTCGCTGGCCGGGGTCGCGCAGAAGATCAGGCCTTTTTTCTTGAAGCGCTCGCCAGGGCCAAGCACGCCGTTGATCGCGCTGCTGCCGGACTTGACGATCGAACCCAGGGACTTCTCGACAATGTTCGACAACCCGCCCTTCTTGTTGCCCGGCGTGGTATTGGCACTGCGATCCGCCTCGCCCTTGGCCAGGTAGCGGTCGTACCAGTCCATTTCCCGCACCAGTTCCTGGGCGACGTCCTGGTTTTCCGCGCGGGAGGTCAGCAGGTAAATGGCATCGCGCACTTCGGTGACTTCGGAGAACATCACCGTCGCACCGGCCCGCAGCAGCAGGTCCGAGGCATAACCGAGCGCCGGGTTGGCGGTGATGCCGGAGAACGCATCACTGCCGCCGCATTGCATGCCAAGGATCAGCTCGGACGCCGGCACGGTTTCCCGGCGGCGTTGATCGAGCTTCTTCAAGCGCGTCTCGGCCAGCGCCATGATCTGCTCGATCATCTCGGTGAAGCCGTGGCTGGAGTCCTGCAAGCGGTACAACCAAGGCTCGCTGAGATCAACCGAGCTGTCGTTGTCGTGCATCACCTGCCCGGCCTGCAATTTCTCGCAGCCCAGGCTGATCACCAAGGCTTCGCCACCCAGGTTCGGGTTGCGGGCCAGGTTGCGCACGGTGCGGATCGGGATGTACGCGTCGGTGGCGGTGATGGCCACGCCACAGCCGTAGCTGTGGGTCAGCGCCACCACGTCATCGACGTGCGGGTACTTGGGCAGCAACTCATCCTTGATGCGCTTGACCGCATGATCCAGCACCCCGGTCACGCACTGCACGGTGGTAGTGATACCGAGAATGTTGCGCGTGCCGACGGTGCCGTCGGCGTTGCGATAACCCTCGAAGGTGAAGCCTTCCAGCGGTGCCTGCGCGGCCGGTACGTCGGTGGACAGCGGCAGACTGTCCAGCGGTGGCGCGGTCGGCATGCGCAGTTGATCTTCCTTGACCCAACTACCGCGGGGGATCGGCTGCAAGGCATAGCCAATGACCTGGCCGTAACGAATCACCTGGCCACCTTCGGGAATGTCTTCCAGGGTGACCTTGTGGCTCTGTGGCACGAAGTCCACGGTAACCAGGCCGTCCGCAAACTCGGTACCGGCCGGTACACCCTGATCATTGACCACGATCACTACGTTATCCCGCTCGTGCAGGCGGATGTAGCGCGGCGAGTCGGAATGTTCAATCAACTGCATGACGCCGCTCCTCAGGAATGCGCTTGAGACAATTTGCCAGGGGCTTCAGTGCCGTTCGCTGGTGGCTCTTTGAGCACCACGCGCTTGATCGGGCCCACGATCACCAGATAGCTGAACACTGCGACCAAAGCGTTGCAACCGACGAACACCAGCGCCCATTTGAACGAACCGGTGGAGCTGATGATGTAGCCGATGACGATCGGGGTGGTGATCGACGCAATGTTACCGAAGGTGTTGAACAGGCCACCGCTCAGACCGGCGATCTGCTTCGGCGAGGTGTCGGACACCACCGCCCAGCCCAATGCGCCTACGCCTTTGCCGAAGAATGCCAGGGCCATGAAGCCGACGACCATCCATTCTACGTCCACGTAGTTGCACGCCACGATGCTGCTGGAAACCAGCAGGCCGGCGATGATCGGCGCCTTGCGGGCGAAGGTCAGGGAATGGCCTTTGCGCAGCAGGTAATCGGAAATCACCCCGCCGAGCACACCACCGATAAAGCCGCAGATCGCCGGCAAGGACGCGATGAAACCGGCCTTGAGGATGGTCATGCCGCGCTCCTGCACCAGGTACACCGGGAACCAGGTCAGGAAGAAGTAGGTGATGCCGTTGATGCAGTATTGGCCCAGGTATACGCCGAGCATCATGCGGTTGGTCAGCAACTGACGGATGTAGTCCCACTTCGGACCGTCGGTCTTCTTGCCTTTGCCCTTGTCCTGATCCATGTCGACCATGCCGCCGTTGTCAGCGATGTGCTTGAACTCGGCATCGTTGATCATCGGGTGCTGGCGCGGGCTGTAGATCACTTTCAGCCAGATTCCGGAGAAAATGATGCCGATCACGCCCATGACGATGAACACGTGTTGCCAGCCGAAGCTGTAGACGATCCAGCCCATCAGCGGTGCGAACAACACAGTGGCGAAGTACTGCGCCGAATTGAAGATCGCCGAGGCGGTGCCGCGTTCAGCGGTCGGGAACCAGGCCGCTACGATGCGCGCGTTGCCGGGGAAGGATGGCGCTTCGGCCAGGCCCACCAAAAAGCGCAGCATGAACAGCGCGACCACTGCGGTGGACATGCCGAACTCGCCGACATACCCCTGCAACACGGTGAACAGCGACCAGGTGAAGATGCTCAGTGCGTAGATTTTTTTCGAGCCGAAACGGTCCAGCAGCCAGCCACCTGGGATTTGCCCGGCCACGTAGGCCCAACCGAATGCGGAGAAGATGTAGCCGAGGGTAACGGCGTCGATGCCGAGGTCTTTTTGCAGGCTGGAGCCGGCGATTGCGATGGTAGCGCGGTCGGCATAGTTGATCGTGGTCACCAGAAACAGCATGAGCAGGATCAAATAGCGGACGTGAGTCGGCTTGGTCGATTGCATGTAGATGTACTCCCACTGATTATTTTTATGCGGGTAAAACATTCAAGAGTCATGTGCCGCGCAAGGCCTTAGGCAAGGGCCTCGCGCGGGTGCAGCGGGTTACGATCCGATGTAGGCAGTTTTTACGACCGTGTAAAACTCTTGCGCATAGCGACCTTGCTCACGTGATCCATAGGATGAACCTTTACGCCCACCGAACGGAACGTGGTAATCCACACCGGCGGTCGGCAGGTTGACCATCACCATCCCGGCCTGGGAGTGGCGCTTGAAGTGGTTGGCGTACTTCAAGGACGTGGTAGCGATGCCCGCCGACAGCCCGAACTCGGTGTCGTTGGCCATGGCCAGCGCGGCTTCGTAATCGGCAACGCGCACGATGTTGGCAACCGGGCCGAAGATCTCTTCCTGACTGATGCGCATCGAAGCTTCGCTGTCGGCAAACAGGGTTGGCGCGAGGAAGTAGCCCTCGGTGTCGCAGGTCACCAGACCACCGCCGCTGACCAGACGCGCACCTTCGGACTGGCCGATGTCGATGTACTTCATGTCCTGCTCAAGCTGTGCTTGCGAGACCACCGGCCCGATATCGGTGCCGGCTTTCAGCGCGTGACCGACCTTGATCGACTTCATGCGTTCGGCCATGGCTTCGACAAACTGGTCGTGGATGCCGGCGGTGACGATAAAGCGGCTGGAAGCGGTGCAACGCTGGCCAGTGGAGTAGAACGCGCTCTGGACCGACAACTCGACCGCTTGCTTGAGGTCGGCGTCGTCGAGAATGACCTGCGGGTTCTTGCCACCCATTTCCAACTGGACCTTGGCCTGGCGCGATACACAGCTGACGGCGATCTGACGACCCACGCCCACGGAACCTGTGAAGCTGATGCCGTCGACTTTCGGGCTGTGGACCAGTGCATCGCCAACCACACGACCGCTGCCCATCACCAGGTTGAACACACCGGCCGGGAAGCCTGCGCGGGAGATGATTTCGGCCAGGGCCCAGGCGCAACCTGGAACCAGGTCAGCAGGCTTGAGCACGACGCAGTTGCCGTAGGCCAGGGCCGGGGCGATTTTCCACGCTGGGATGGCAATCGGGAAGTTCCACGGGGTGATCAGACCGACCACGCCCAGGGCTTCGCGAGTGACTTCAACGTTGACGCCCGGACGCACCGACGGCAGGTAGTCGCCGGACAGACGCAGGCACTCACCGGCAAAGAACTTGAAAATGTTACCGGCGCGGGTCACTTCGCCGATGGCTTCAGGCAGGGTCTTGCCCTCTTCCCGGGCCAGCAGGGTGCCGAGCTCTTCGCGACGGGCGAGGATTTCAGTACCGACTTTGTCCAGGGAATCGTGACGCGCCTGAATGCCGGAAGTGGACCAGGCCGGGAACGCGGCACGGGCGGCGTCGATGGCGGCGTGCACCTGAGCCAGGTCAGCCTTGGCGTAGTCACCGATGGCGTCGCTCAGTTCGGACGGGTTGATGTTGGTCGAATAGTCACCACCGGCAACCCATTCGCCGTTGATGTAGTTATCGAAACGCTTTGCATCTGCCACTTTGAGATCTCCTCACGCAAAAGGCCGCTGATTGCTCAGCGGCCTTACTTAAACGGATGTGTTACTGCGCACCCTGCTTGTCGATCAGCGCGGCGAGCATTTCGTACTCTTCGCCAGTCAGATCGGTCAGCGGTGCACGCACAGGACCTGCGTCGTAGCCGGCAATCTTTGCCCCGGCCTTGACGATGCTCACGGCATAACCGGCCTTGCGGTTACGGATATCCAGGTACGGCAGGAAGAAGTCGTCGATGATCTTGCCGACGGTGGTGTGATCTTCGCAAGCGATCGCGTGGTAGAAATCCATCGCGGTTTTCGGGATGAAGTTGAACACCGCCGAGGAGTAGACCGGCACGCCCAGCGCCTTGTAGGCCGCGGCGTAGACTTCGGCGGTCGGCAAACCACCCAGGTAGCTGAAGCGATCACCGAGGCGGCGACGGATCGACACCATCAACTCGATATCACCCAGGCCATCCTTGTAGCCGATCAGGTTCGGGCAGCGCTCGGCCAGACGTTCCAGCAGCGGCGCGGTCAGGCGGCAGACGTTACGGTTGTAGACCACCACGCCGATGTTGACCGATTTGCACACGGCTTCAACGTGGGCGGCAACGCCGTCCTGGCTGGCTTCGGTCAGGTAGTGCGGCAGCAGCAACAGGCCTTTGGCGCCCAGACGCTCGGCTTCCTGAGCGTATTCGATGGCCTGGCGGGTCGCACCGCCCACACCGGCCAGGATTGGCACGCTGGTGGCGCAGGTGTCTACGGCAGTCTTGATGATTTCCGAATACTCGCTGGCCGCCAGAGAGAAGAACTCACCGGTGCCGCCCGCGGCGAACAGTGCCGAGGCGCCGTATGGGGCCAGCCATTCGAGACGTTTGATGTAACCCGCGCGATTGAAGTCGCCCTGAGCATTGAAATCGGTGACCGGGAAAGACAGTAGACCGGAAGAGAGGATGGACTTCAGTTCTTGTGGATTCATTATTCGAACACCCTGGATTGCGACGTTGTGTGAGAAAACCGTTCAGCCTGCGCTGAAGTTGTAGGTCATCGTACAACTTAAAATACAACCGTCAACTGCATTTCATCGCCGGGGGTGAAAATTGTTCGACAAGAAAGGCTGTCTGCCTGAGTTTTAGCGGGTTTCAGCGGAGGAAGGACAGTTGCGAGTACCGTGATAAACGGTCGCTTGAGAGATACGTTGTCGGAAGATACGGGAAAGCTGCTGGATTTGTTTTATGGCTTACGGCCCTATCGCGAGCAGGCTCGCTCCTACAGTGATCTTCAGTGTTGCGAGATCCACTGTAGGAGCGAGCCTGCTCGCGATAGCGGTAGTTCAGACGATGGAGGACAAGGGCAGATTGCTTACCCCCGCTGCGCCTCAGCCTCTTCATGGGCATGACGCAACCGCTCACGGCTGTTGGTCAGGTGCAAACGCATGGCGGCCCGGGCCGCATCGGAATCCTGACGGGCAATGGCGTCGTAGATTTCTTCGTGCTCACGGCTCAGGCGACCCATGTAGTGCTGCTGGTCGTCATGGGCCAGGCGCGCGGAGTTCAGCCGTGTGCGCGGAATGATGCTGGTGCCCAGGTGGGTCATGATGTCAGTGAAGTAACGGTTGCCGGTGGACAGCGCGATTTCGAGGTGGAAGGCGAAGTCCGAAGCCACGGCGTCACTGGCGTGAGCGGCGCTTTCATTCAACGCATCAAGGGCGGCGCGCATGTTGGCCAACTGTTCCGGGCTGCGACGTTGCGCCGCCAGCCCGGCAGACTCGACTTCCAGACTGATGCGCAGCTCCAGGATCGCCAGCACATCGCGCAAGGTCACCACGGTCGCCGGGTCGATACGGAAACCGCTCGGGCTCGGCGTGTCGAGCACGAAGGTGCCGATACCGTGGCGGGTTTCCACTTGCCCCGCCGCCTGCAAACGGGAAATCGCCTCGCGCACCACCGTGCGGCTGACGCCATGGGCATCCATGATGGCCGACTCGGTGGGTAACTTGTCGCCACGCTTGAGATGGCCATCGCGGATCTGCTCGGACAGCACCGTCACCAGTTCCTGAGCGAGGCTGCGGCGCTTGCGTGGGAGGCGTGGTGCGTCGTTCAGGTTTTCCATGGTGAACATCTGTCTCGAAAAGTTCGGCGGCTGAAAGCGCATCATAGCGCAACGCGGTTGTACGATCACCGTCGGTGAACACTATCCCCTGTGGGAGCGAGCTTGCTCGCGATGACAATCTGGCAGGCAACATCGTCGTTGAATGTCAGTTAGCCATCGCGAGCAAGCTCGCTCCCACAGGTTTTTCGGTGTTTATGCAGTTACAGCCTGATCCACCAGATGGCCATTCTCGATACGAATGTGCCGCGGGTGGAAGCGCTTCAGGCTGCTGCGATGGCCGACGCTGACGATGCTCAGCCCCGGCAACTCATCAATCAGCGCCTGATACAGCGTGGCCTCATCCTCTTCGTCCATCGCCGAAGTGGCTTCGTCCATATACAGCCACTGCGGTGCATAAAGCAGCGCGCGGGCAAAGGCCAGGCGCTGCTGCTCACCAGGCGACAACATGCGCTGCCAGTGGTTGGCTTCGTCGAGACGGGCAATCAGGTGCGGCAGGCGGCAGGTTTCCAGCACCTGCACGTAGCGCTCGTTCGGATAGGTATCGCCGGGCTGTGGATAACTCAGGACATCGCGCAGGGTGCCAATCGGCAAATACGGTTTTTGCGGCAGGAACAGGTAGCGCGCCGATGGCAGGCGAATACTGCCGTGGCCGGCCGGCCACAGATGTCCCATCGCCCGCAGCAGGGTCGACTTGCCGCTGCCGGAACGACCGCTGAGCATCACACGCTCACCTTCCTTCACGGTCATGTCGGCGTTGGTCAGCAGGTGGCGACCTTCAGCCAGGTCGAGGCCGAGGTTGTGCACCTTCAGCACCGAGCCCGAATTCTGTACATCGATGGCCGGCGCACGCTCTTCGTTGTCACGCATGGCTTGGTGGAAGCTCAGCAGACGATCGCAGGTGGCGCGCCAGGAAGCGAGGCTCTGGTACGCACTGATAAACCAGCTGAAGCTCTCCTGCACATTGCCGAACGCCGAGCTGATTTGCATCAGTTCGCCCAGTTCGATCTTGCCGGAAAGGTAACGCGGGGCGGCAACCATGAAGGGGAAGATGATGGCGGCCTGGCTGTAACCGGCGGTGAAGAACGT
The DNA here is from genome assembly GCF_039909015.1 of Pseudomonas grandcourensis. NCBI lineage: Bacteria > Pseudomonadati > Pseudomonadota > Gammaproteobacteria > Pseudomonadales > Pseudomonadaceae > Pseudomonas > Pseudomonas grandcourensis. The sequence goes on along the minus strand of NZ_CP150919.1, from coordinate 959,337 downwards.
CAGGCGCTTGGACACTTTCATGATGTCCCAGAAGTTGTGCCAGACCATCCCGAAGCGGCCGCTCAACCGACGGTTTTCGTTCGGTTCGCCGTTATACAACGCGATGCTTTCAGCATTCTCGCGAATTCGCACCATGGAGAAACGCAGGTCGGCTTCGAAACGTTGTTGCTGGTTGTTCAGGCCAATCAGGCGACGACCGATCAAATGCGTCAACCAACTGCCTACCACCGCGTAGACCAGCACACACCAGAACATGTAGCCGGGAATGGTGATACCGAATACTTCAATGCTGCCCGACACGCCCCACAGGATGATCGAGAACGACACCAGGCTGACGATATTGCGCAGCAGCCCGATACCCAGCTCAAGGGTGTTGGAGGTGAAGTTATTGAGGTCTTCGGAAATCCGCTGGTCCGGGTTATCGGTGTAACCGCCCTGCTCCAGTTGGTAGTAATTTTTGTCACCCAACCAGCGTGCAAAATGCTTTTCGGTGAGCCATGCCCGCCAGCGGATCGTCAGCATCTGCGTCAGATACAGCCGATACACCGCGCCGACGATCGCCACCGCCGCAATCGCGCAGAAGTACAGGATCAGTTGCCAGAACGCGGCCTCGTCCTTCTTTTGCAGGGCGTTGTAGAAGTCCTTGTACCAGGTGTTGAACCACACAGAGATCCCCACGCTGATCAGCGACAGCGCAATCACCGCGATCAGCAGTGTCCAGGCCTTGGCCTTCTCTTCACTGCGCCAGTAAGGCGTGATCATCGCCCACACTTTGCGAAAAAACTGCCCGCGCACGGCGTCGTTGACCGCGGAATACTCAGCGTTCTGATTCATGGATAAGGCTCGATAGAGAAAAGTACGAACACGAACCGATCATAGATGATCGGTCCGGTTTGTCGCGAGATACGGCCCGCATTCGTTCAGCGCAGGTTCAGCGGCGAACGGGACGCTTCTGCAGTTTGCGCTGCAGGGTGCGGCGGTGCATGCCCAGGGCACGGGCCGTGGCGGAAATGTTGCCTTCGTGTTCGGTCAGCACGCGCTGGATGTGCTCCCACTGCAGGCGGTCCACGGACATCGGGTTTTCCGGCACCAGGCTGTCGAGGTCGGCGTGCTCGGACAGCAGCGCCGCCAGCACGTCGTCGGCGTCTGCCGGCTTGCACAGGTAGTTGCAGGCACCACGCTTGATCGCCTCGACGGCGGTGGCGATGCTCGAGTAACCGGTGAGGATCACCACGCGCATTTCCGGGTCCATTTCCAGCAACTTGGGCAGCAGCACCAGGCCGGAATCGCCGTCCATCTTCAAGTCCAGAGCGGCGTAATCCGGCAGATCGGCCTTGGCCAGCTCCAGGCCTTCCTCGGCGGAACCGGCAGTGCTGACGCGAAAACCGCGGCGGGCCATGGCGCGGGCCATGACGCGGGTGAATGTGGCGTCGTCATCGACCAGCAACAAATGCGGCAGTTCTTCGCCTTCGACTTGGATCTCTTCACTCATGTTCGTCTCCTCGGGCGACACGGGGCAGGCGCAGCTCGGTGAGCGTGCCACCTTCCTCATGACTGTAGAGTTTCACTGAGCCGCCGGCGCGTGTCACGCTGGCCTTGCTCAAAAACAGGCCCAGGCCGAAACCTTTGCCCTTGGTGGTAAAAAACGGTTTGCCGATTTGCTCGGCGATGGCCAGCGGCACACCGGCGCCATGGTCACGGATGCTGATGGTCAGGTTTTCCCAATCCCAGTCCAGCGTCACTTGCAGCCCTTCGGGGCAGGCATCGGCAGCGTTGTTCAACAGATTCAGCAAAGCCTGGGTCAGGTCCGGCGGCGGCGCCATGCGGGGGACCGGGCCCTGGCCGAGGCGCTGGAAGCGATAGCTGGCTTCCGGGCGCATCAGGTGCCAGCGATTGAGGGCTTCATCCAGCCAATCGGTGACGTCCTGCATTTCCACCGCCAACCGGCGATTGGCCTCGGCGGCGCGCACCAGTTGCTGCAAGGTTTGCTTGCATAACTTGACCTGATCCTGCAGCACGCTCAAGTCGTCCTGCAACATCGGATCATGGTGGTCCTGACGCATTTCCTTAAGTAGCACACTCATGGTCGCCAACGGCGTGCCCAGTTCATGGGCCGCGCCGGCGGCCTGGGTGGCGACGGCCAGCAGTTGCTGATCGCGCAGGCCTTCTTCGCGACGAATGGCGCGTAACTCTTCCTGGCGACGCAGCTCTTCGGCCATGCGCGCGGCGAAGAAGGTGATCACCGCGGCGGCAAGGGCGAAGCTCAACCACATCCCGTACACCTGCAGGTTTTCCCGAGCGATCGGAAAGGTTTGCAGCGGGTAGAACTGCGCCAGCAACAGCGTGTACATCGTCAGCGCGATACCCGACAGGATCACCGAATAACGCCATGGCAACGTCACCGCAGCAATGGTCAACGGCACCAGATAATAGGAAACGAAGGGGTTGGTCGAGCCGCCGGAGAAATACAATAAGGCACTGTGGATAAACAGGTCGCAGGCCAGTTGCACGGCGTATTCAAGCTCGGTCACCGGCCACGAGGTGCGCAGGCGAATCGCCGTGAACACGCACAACAGCATTGAACATGCGAGCGTCGCCGCCAGTTGAAACCAGGGCAGTGGTAGCAATTCGAGCCAGTAGGCCAGGCCAACTGAACCGGCCTGGGCGGCCAGCACTAACGTGCGGATGAACGTCAGCCGCCAGAGGTTCTGGCGAGTCGCGGAAGTGATTTGAACGGGGGCGAGCATGAGCTCTCCTGATGAGCGCTCCAGGCGGATCGCAGGGAGTATAACCAAGCGCGGGGGCTGACAGGCAAAAGTGCGGCAAACGGCCACAGCCCTACAGCGATAATCGGCGCACAGAGAACTCTGTGGCGAGGGGGCTTGCCCCGTTCGGCTGCGGAGCAGTCGCGATTGCCTCACTTGGTCCGACCGAGAAAAATGCGGCGGCAGGTATTGGGACTGCTTCGCAGTCCAACGGGGGCAAGCCCCCTCGCCACAGGGCCACCTGAGGTCTATCTGTATAGAAGTTGTAACTGTGCGAACCGGAACATAAAAGCTAGAGTCTGATGGTTTCACGCAGGCCCGGACCATACCCCTGCGCACCTTTCAAGGAGCCTTCATGCACACATTCCGCCGCAGCGCCGCCCTCCTCGTCCTGAGTGTAGGCACCGTCGCCAGCCTCCCGGCCCTGGCCGCCGACGAGCTTCATTACAACCAGATTTCCCTGCGCGCCGAAGTCAGTCAGGAAGTGGCCCGCGACCTGATGATCGTGACCCTCTACACCGAAGAACAGAACACCGACCCGGCCAAACTCGCCGCCGACGTCAGCACCACCATGAACAAGGCGCTGGCCCAGGCCAAGCAAGTCAAGGACATCACCTTGCGCCAGGGCAGCCGCAACAGCTACCCGATCTACGACACCAAGGGCCAGAAAATCACCGGCTGGCGCGAGCGCGCCGAATTGCGCCTGGAAAGCTCGGACTTCGCCGCACTGTCGAAACTGACCGGCGAACTGCTCACCGACCTGAAAATGGGTGGCATGGACTTCGCCATCGCCACCCCGACCCGCAAGGCCAGCGAAGACGCGCTGCTCAAGGACGCCGTGACCGCCTTCAAGGCCCGCGCCCAGCTTGCGACTGATGCTCTGGGCGGCAAGAGCTACAAAATCGTCAACCTGAACCTCAACAGCAACGGATATCCACAGCCGTACCTGCGCGCGCCGATGATGATGAAAGCCGCCGCCATGGACAGCGCACCGGTGACTCCGGATGTCGAGGCCGGCACCAGCCAGGTCAGCATGACCGCCGATGGCTCGATTGAAGTGCTGATGCCTTGAATCGATAGCCCGTAAACAAGAACGGCGATCATGAAAATGATCGCCGTTTTTTTTGGCAGTTTTCAGGCATGAGCTATAACTGGATAGGTCCACCCGAGAAAAGCCGTCGATTGGCCACTATCGGTGCAACAATAACCACTCTTATTCACGCCATGCCCACCCCACAATCCGGGGTATGAATAAGTAACACCACCGCCCCACGCGGGAGCAACCTGAGCCATGAGCGCACTGTAAAAGTGCGTCATTTGCACCGTAAAAATGACGCGCAAACGGTCAAATGCGTCAGGAATTACACAAATGCGACATTAAGGTACGTTCGTGCCACCGTTTAAGGCTTGTAGTCACTCTGGATCTTGCATTGGGTATGGCCCCTGCATAAGTATCCGCAGGCACGACTCACGAGGTCGTCCTCTAATTCCAAAAATGACAACAAATCATGAGGCCACCATGCTTAAACACGCGGTCATTCCGTTTTTAGTTGGCGCAAGCTTGCTAGCCAGCGCACCGTTCGCCCAAGCAGCGACTAACCTGGTGTTCTGCTCCGAAGGGAGCCCGGCCGGTTTCGATCCAGGTCAATACACCACCGGAACCGACTTCGACGCCTCTGCAGAAACCATGTTCAACCGTCTCACCCAGTTCGAGCGCGGCGGCACCGCCGTTATTCCTGGGCTGGCGACCAAGTGGGACGTTTCCGATGACGGCCTGACTTACACCTTCCACCTGCGTGAAGGCGTCAAGTTCCACACCACGCCGTACTTCAAGCCGACTCGTGAATTCAACGCCGACGACGTGCTGTTCACCTTTAATCGCATGATCAACAAGGATGACCCGTTCCGCAAAGCGTACCCGACCGAATTCCCGTACTTCACCGACATGGGGATGGATACCAACATCACCAAGATCGATAAAGTCGACGACAAGACCGTCAAGTTCACTTTGAAAGATGTTGATGCCGCGTTCATCCAGAACATGGCCATGAGCTTCGCCTCGGTCCAGTCCGCCGAGTACGCTGCCCAGCTGCTCAAGGAAGGCAAGGCCGCCGACATCAACCAGAAGCCGATCGGCACTGGTCCGTTCGTGTTCAAGAGCTACCAGAAAGACTCCAACATCCGCTACACCGGGAACAAGGACTACTGGAAGCCTGACGACGTGAAGATCGACAACCTGATCTTCGCCATCACCACCGACCCGTCGGTACGTATCCAGAAGCTGAAGAAGAACGAGTGCCAGGTCACCCTGTTCCCTCGTCCGGCCGACCTGAAGGCACTGCGCGAAGACAAGACCCTGAAACTGCCTGACCAGGCTGGTTTCAACCTCGGTTACATCGCCTACAACGTGATGCCCAAGGTCAAGGGACAAACCGATGCGAACCCGTTGGCTGACCTGAAAGTGCGCCAGGCACTGGACATGGCCGTCAACAAGCAGCAGATCATCGACTCCGTGTACCAGGGCGCCGGCCAACTGGCCGTCAACGCCATGCCACCGACCCAGTGGTCCTACGACACCACCATCAAGGATGCGCCGTACAACCCTGAGAAAGCCAAAGAGCTGCTCAAGGAAGCTGGCGTGAAAGATGGCACCGAAATCGTTCTCTGGGCGATGCCGGTACAGCGTCCATACAACCCGAACGCCAAGCTGATGGCAGAAATGCTGCAGTCCGACTGGTCCAAGATCGGCCTCAAGGTCAAGATCCAGAGCTACGAGTGGGGCGAGTACATCAAGCGTTCCAAAGGTGGCGAGAACCAGGCGATGCTGATTGGCTGGAGCGGTGACAATGGTGATCCGGACAACTGGCTGAACGTGCTGTTCGGCTGCGACTCGCTGGAAGGCAACAACTTCTCCAAATGGTGCGACAAGAAGTTTGACGACATCGTCAAGCAAGCCAAGCGCACTTCGGACCAAGGCAAACGCACCGAGCTGTACAAACAGGCGCAACACGTCCTCAAGGACGCTGTGCCTATGACACCTATCGCTCACTCGACGGTGTTCCAACCCATGCGCGCCAACGTGCAGGACTTCAAGATCAGCCCATTTGGCTTGAACTCCTTCTACGGCGTCAGCGTCAGCAAATAAGGTTTTGCAACGGCGGCGTTCCTGACGTCGCCGTTGCTTTATCTACCGAGAAAGCAGGAATTCGCCTACATCCTAATCCGCAGCTGACTACAGCATCGGGCGAGGACGCGTTGCCATTTCCTACGAGTCTTTAGGACTCTACGCATTTACTGCCGGACCCGTGGCTCATACCGTCGGGATCCGACCAGTGCATGCGTGGGTCATCGGTTACTGCTGCGTGCATGGCTTGAAATCAGTGATGCCTCTACGTCCGCGGACGGGGCGGCGGCTCACTGACAACACTTAGAGAAGAGGGAGCGTTATGCGCCATACCTTGGTTTTATCCGCATTGCTGGGCACCGGCCTGTTGGCCGCCACTTCCATCAGCCAGGCCGCCAACAACAGCCTGGTGTTCTGCTCCGAAGGCAGCCCCGCCGGTTTCGACACGGCGCAGTACACCACTGCGACCGACAACGACGCCGCCGAGCCGCTGTACAACCGGTTGGCAGAGTTTGAAAAAGGCGCGACCAACGTCGTACCGGGCCTGGCCACGAGCTGGGATATTTCCGAGGACGGCCTCAAATACACGTTTCACCTGCGCGAAGGGGTGAAGTTTCATACCACCAAATACTTCACGCCGACCCGGGACTTCAACGCCGATGACGTGCTGTTCACGTTCAATCGCATGCTCGACCCGCAACAGCCCTTCCGTAAGGCTTATCCGACAGAGTTTCCATACTTCAACGGCATGAGCCTGAACAAGAACATCGCCATGGTCGAAAAGACCGGGCCGCTGACCGTGGTCTTTACGCTCAATAGCGTGGACGCCGCGTTCATCCAGAACATCGCCATGAGCTTCGCCGCCATCCTTTCGGCCGAATACGCCGACAAACTGCTGGCCGAAGGCAAGCCAAGCGACATCAACCAGAAGCCGGTCGGCACCGGGCCGTTCGTGTTCAAGAGCTACCAGAAAGACTCGAACATCCGTTACACCGGCAACAAGCATTACTGGGACCCGAGCCGGGTCAAGCTCGACAACCTGATTTTCGCCATCAACACCGACGCCTCGGTGCGCGTGCAGAAACTCAAGGCCGGCGAATGCCAGATCACCCTGCACCCGCGCCCTGCCGATGTGCCCGCACTGAAGAACGACCCGGCCCTGCAACTGATCGAGAAGCCTGGTTTCAACCTCGGCTACATCGCCTACAACGTGCGCCACAAACCCTTCGATCAGCTCGAAGTGCGCCAGGCACTGGACATGGCGGTGAACAAGCAAGGCATTCTCAATGCCGTCTACCAGGGCGCGGGGCAACTGGCGGTCAACGCCATGCCGCCGACCCAATGGTCCTACGACGACACGATCAAGGACGCCGCCTACGACCCGGAAAAAGCCAAGGAATTACTCAAGGCTGCCGGCGTCAAGGAAGGTACTGAAATCACCCTCTGGGCCATGCCGGTCCAGCGTCCGTACAACCCCAACGCCAAGTTGATGGCCGAGATGCTTCAGGCTGACTGGGCGAAGATCGGCCTCAAGGTCAAGATCGTCAGCTATGAGTGGGGCGAGTACATCAAGCGCACCAAGAATGGCGAGCACGACATCAGCCTGATCGGCTGGACCGGTGACAACGGTGACCCGGACAACTGGCTGGGCACGCTCTACAGTTGCGACGCCATTGGCGGCAACAACTACTCGATGTGGTGTGATCCGGCTTACGACAAGCTGATCAAGCAGGCCAAGGTCGTCACCGACCGCGACCAGCGCACCCTGCTCTACAAACAGGCGCAGCAGTTGCTCAAGCAGCAAGTGCCGATCACGCCAGTCGCCCACTCAACGGTCAATCAACCGCTGAGCGCCAAAATCGAAGGGTTCAAGGTGAGCCCGTTCGGTCGCAACGTTTTCTCGGGTGTCAGCATAGAAAAATAACCGATTAGCCAGAAATGCCGGGGGGCGGATTTTCCGCCCTCACGCAGACGCTTTGCCGTCTTTCGCCAATTTGGCCGACAGCAAACGTTTGCGATGCCGTGAATGAGTTCTAAACCAATAGCCGGATCACAAAAAAAGACCGGCACAAAAAAAAGAAAGTAAGGAGCTTTACCCATGAAACTGAGCAACACCGCGTTATTGGCCCTGGCCATCAGCAGCGTAACCGCCACGGCTTACGCAGAAACCCAAAGCCAGGCTTTCACCCCGGTTACCGTGAACGAGAAAAGCGCCCAAAGCGAAGCCACCGGCTTTGTCGAAGGCCAGTCGATCACCGGCACCACGCGTAACTGGTACGCCAACGAGCAACTGCAACGCGGCGCCAAGTTCGCCTACAAGAAGGACGGCGTTTCGACCCCGACCGATCGCCGGATCAACTGGGTCCAGGGCACCATCCTCAAGTACAACTCGGGCTTCACCGAAGGCACCGTAGGCTTCAGCACTGAAGTGGCGGCGTACAACGCCATCGCCCTGGACCGGGACCGCAAGGACCTGGCATCCAACAATGGCGGCGCACCGGGCTCTCGTCCTGGCGCGGGCAACAACCGTACCCTGACCAAGGAAGGCGGCGACGCTCAAGGCCAGTGGAGCAAACTGGGCCTGGCCAACGTCAAGGCCCGTATCTCCAACAGCACCCTGACCGCCGGCCGCATGAACTTCAGCAGCCCGATGGTCGACGTGATCGGTAACCGTGCACTGCCTTCGAGCTTCCAGGGCGTGGCCCTCCACAGCGAAGAGCTGAACAACCTGGCCTTCGACCTGGCCACCTTCGACCGCAACTCACCGCGTACCGAAGAAAGCCAGCGCAAATTCCGCACCGAGTACGCCAACGGCATCGTCGAAACCGACCACATCTACACCGGCGGTATCACCTACAACCCGCTCGCCAGCCTGACCACCAGCCTCTGGGCGACCCAGGCTGAAGACATCTGGAACCAGTACTACTTCGGCGCCTCTCACGTACTGGGCGACAGCCAGGTACTGAGCCTGACCACCGGCCTGAACTACTACAAAACCAAGGAAACCGGTAAAGCCCTGATCGGCGATATCGACAACGACACCTACTCGCTGTCGTTCGGCCTGACCCACCAGGCCCACTCCCTCACCTTCTCGTACCAGGAAGTGAACGGTAACGAGTACTTCGACTACCTGCACGAAACCAACGGCATCTACCTGGCCAACTCCCTGCTGTCGGACTTCAACGGCCCGAACGAAAAATCGTTCCAGGTTGCCTACGGTCTGAACATGGCCGAATACGGCGTGCCAGGCCTGAAGTTCAACATCTACCAGGCTCGCGGCTGGGGTATCGACGGTACTCACTACACCGGCAACGGCGGCGTGGCCGGCAAGGGTTACGACGGTATCCAGTCCCAGGATGGCGAAACCCACTATGAATACGGCATCGGCGCGACCTACGCCGTGCAGAGCGGCCCGCTCAAGGCCACCACGATCCGCGGCACCTACACCGCTCACCGTGCCAGCGAAAACCAGGCTGACGGCAGCATCAACGAGTTCCGTCTCGTAACCACGGTTCCGTTCAACATCCTGTAATGCCCGTGCCGAACGGCTGACTCAATGACGAATCGGCCGTTCGGCTTTTGTCCTTTAACTGATTGCAGAGGGTTCTTGATGAAAATGCTTCCCCTACGTGCGGCCATCGCGGCCGCGTTGCTCAGTGTCGCTGTCGGTGTCTCGGCCAAACCCCTGGTGGTTTGCACCGAAGCCAGCCCTGAAGGCTTCGACATGGTCCAGTACACGACTGCAGTCACCGCCGATGCCGTGGCCGAAACCATCTTCAATCGCCTGGCAGACTTCAAGCCCGGTACCACCGACGTGATTCCGGCACTGGCCGATTCCTGGGACATCAGCGAAGACGGCCTGAGCTACACGTTCCATCTGCGTAAAGGCGTCAAGTTCCACACCACCGAATATTTCAAGCCGACCCGCGACATGAATGCCGACGACGTGGTCTGGAGCTTCCAGCGCCAGCTGGACCCGAATCATCCATGGCACAAACTGTCGAGCGTGGGTTTCCCGTACTTTGAAAGCATGGGCTTCAAGGAACTGCTGAAAAGCGTCGAGAAAGTCGACGACAACACGGTCAAGTTCACCCTGACCCGCCGTGAAGCGCCGTTCCTGGCCGACATCGCCATGGCCTTCTCGTCAATCTACTCCGCCGAGTACGCCGACCAGCTGCTCAAGGCCAACAAGACCGCCGACCTGAACAACAAGCCGGTCGGCACCGGCCCGTTCATCTTCCAGCGCTACAACAAGGACGCCCAGGTCCGCTTCAAGGCCAACCCGGACTACTTCCGTGGCAAGCCTCCGGCCGAGGCGCTGATCCTGGCCATCGCCACCGACAACAACGTGCGCCTGCAGAAGCTCAAGGCCAACGAGTGCCAGGTCGCGCTGTATCCGAAACCGGATGACATTCCGAGCATCAAGAAAGACGACAAGCTGAAAGTCGATGAACTCAACGCGATGACCGTTTCCTACGTCGCCTTGAACACCACGCACAAGTACATGAGTGACGTGCGGGTGCGCAAAGCCATCGACATCGCCTTCGACAAAGAGGCATACGTCAATGCGTTGTTCGGCAAGGGCAATGCGACCGCCGCGGTCAACCCGTACCCGGACACCCTGCTGGGCTACAACCACAGCCTGAAGAACCCGGCCCATGACCTGGACAAGGCGCGCGCCCTGCTCAAGGAAGCCGGCGTACCGGAAGGCACCACCTTCACCCTGTTCACCCGCAACGGTGGCGGTCCGACCAACCCGAATCCGATGCTCGGCGCGCAGATGATGCAAGCCGACCTGGCCAAGGTCGGGATCAAGATCGACATCCGCGTGATGGAATGGGGCGAAATGCTCAAACGCGCCAAAAACGGCGAGCACGACATGGTTTCCGCCGGATGGGCGGGCGATAACGGCGACCCGGATAACTTCCTGACGCCTATGCTCAGTTGTGAAGCGGCCAAGAACGGAGAAAACTACGCACGCTGGTGCAATGACAAGTTCCAGGCGCTGATCGACCAGGCCCGGGAAAAAACCGATCCGGCCGAACGCGCAGCGCTCTACGAACAGGCCCAGGTTATTTTTAACCAGGACCAGCCGTGGATCAGCATGGCACACACTAGAATGTTTACCGCAATGCGCAACAACGTAGAGGGCTATCACATTAGCCCCCTCACCACGAATAACTTCGCCACCACCCAGGTGAAGTAATAAGAAAACTCCCGGCATTCCTGACCCAGGCATGCCGGGCACGCCTAACCGGCTGATGAGGTACAACACACGATGTTTAGTTTTATTGCCCGCCGACTGGGGTTGTTGATCCCTACGTTCTTCGGCATCACCCTGCTGACTTTCGCGTTGATTCGCATGATCCCGGGCGACCCCGTAGAAGTCATGATGGGAGAACGTAGGGTCGATCCCGAAATGCACGCTCAGGCAATGGAACGCCTAGGTCTGAACAAACCCCTGTATGCCCAGTACCTGGATTACATCGGCAAGCTGGCCCACGGCGATCTCGGGGAATCCCTGCGTACCCGTGAAAGCGTTTGGAGCGAATTCACTTCCCTGTTCCCCGCGACCCTGGAACTGTCCATGGCCGCCCTGTTGTTCGCCGGCATCCTGGGCCTTCTGGCCGGGGTGATCGCGGCACTCAAGCGAGGATCCCTGTTCGACCATGGGGTGATGGGTGTCTCCCTGGCGGGATACTCGATGCCGATCTTCTGGTGGGGCTTGATCCTGATCATGTTCTTCTCGGTAAGCCTGGGCTGGACCCCGGTATCCGGGCGGATCGACCTGCTGTATGACATCGAGCCGCGTACCGGCTTCATGCTGATCGATACGCTGCTGGCCGATGACGTCGGCGCGTTCCTCGATGCCCTGCATCACCTGATCCTGCCGGCCATCGTGCTCGGCACCATCCCGCTGGCGGTGATCGCGCGGATGACCCGTTCGTCGATGCTCGAAGTGCTGCGTGAAGACTACATCCGCACCGCCAAGGCCAAGGGCCTGTCGCCGTCGCGCGTGGTGTTCGTGCACGGTCTGCGTAACGCGCTGATTCCGGTACTGACGGTGGTCGGCCTGCAAGTCGGCACCCTGCTGGCCGGTGCGGTCCTGACCGAAACCATCTTCTCGTGGCCCGGCATCGGCAAATGGCTGATCGAAGCCATTGGCGCCCGGGATTACCCCGTCGTGCAAAACGGCATCCTGTTAATCGCCTGCCTGGTGATTGTGGTCAATTTCGTAGTGGACATCCTCTACGGCTTTGCCAACCCACGCATCCGTCACCAGCGCTGAGATCATGACCATGACCACTCCAATTCCATCGGTAGCAGTCGATCAAAGCCTGCTGTACCCGTCTCCGTACAAAGAATTCTGGCAAGCGTTCTCCAAGAACAAAGGCGCCGTCGCCGGCCTGATGTTCATGCTGCTGGTGATTTTCTGCGCGATCTTCGCCCCGTGGGTTGCCCCCCACGACCCGAGCGAGCAATACCGCGATTTCCTGCTGACCCCGCCGGCCTGGCTGGAAGGTGGGCAACTGCAATTCCTGCTCGGCACCGACGAACTGGGCCGCGACCTGCTGTCGCGTCTGATCAATGGTTCGCGCCTGTCGTTGCTGATCGGTTTGTCGTCGGTGGTGATGTCGCTGATCCCGGGCATCCTGCTGGGCTTGTTCGCCGGGTTCTACCCGCGGGTTCTCGGCCCGACCATCATGCGTCTGATGGACATCATGCTGGCCCTGCCGTCGCTGCTGCTGGCCGTGGCGATTGTCGCCATCCTCGGCCCTGGCCTGATCAACACCATCATTGCCATCGCCGTGGTCTCCCTGCCGTCCTACGTTCGCCTAACCCGCGCGGCGGTGATGGGCGAGCTGAACCGCGACTACGTGACCGCCGCACGCCTGGCCGGTGCCGGCCTGCCGCGCCTGATGTTCGTCACCGTGCTGCCCAACTGCATGGCGCCGCTGATCGTTCAGGCCACCCTGAGCTTCTCCTCGGCGATCCTCGATGCCGCCGCACTGGGCTTCCTCGGCCTTGGCGTACAACCGCCAACCCCTGAGTGGGGCACCATGCTGGCTTCGGCCCGCGACTACATCGAACGCGCCTGGTGGGTGGTGAGCCTGCCTGGTTTGACCATTTTGCTCAGCGTGCTGGCAATCAACCTGATGGGCGACGGCCTGCGCGATGCGCTGGACCCGAAACTCAAGAACGCCGCCTGAGGAGATTCCCATGTCACTGCTAGAAATCAAGAATCTCAACGTCCGCTTCGGCGACAAAACCGCCACGCCAGTGGTCGATGGCCTCGACCTGAAAGTGGACAAGGGCGAAGTGCTGGCCATCGTTGGCGAATCCGGTTCCGGCAAGTCCGTGACCATGATGGCGCTGATGGGCCTGATCGAGCATCCGGGGATCGTCACCGCCGACGCCCTGAATTTCGACGGCAAGAACATGCTCAAGCTCAACAATCGCCAGCGTCGACAGATCGTCGGTAAAGACCTGTCCATGGTCTTCCAGGATCCGATGACCGCGCTGAACCCGAGCTACACCGTCGGCTTCCAGATTGAAGAAGTGCTACGCCTGCACCTGAAAATGTCCGGCAAGGCCGCCCGCAAGCGCGCCATCGAACTGCTGGAAAAAGTTGAAATCCCGGGTGCCGCCAGCCGTATGGACGCCTACCCGCACCAACTGTCCGGTGGTATGAGCCAGCGCGTCGCGATTGCCATGGCGATCGCTGGCGAACCGAAACTGCTGATCGCCGACGAACCGACCACGGCACTCGACGTGACCATTCAGGCGCAGATCATGGACCTGCTGCTGGCGTTGCAGAAAGAGCAGAACATGGGCCTGGTGCTGATCACCCACGACCTTGCCGTCGTGGCCGAAACCGCCCAGCGCGTGTGCGTGATGTACGCCGGCCAGGCGGTCGAAGTCGGTCAGGTGCCGCAACTGTTCGACATCCCGGCACACCCGTACAGCGAAGCGCTGCTCAAGGCGATTCCGGAACACAGCCTGGGCGCCGCGCGCCTGTCGACCCTGCCGGGCATCGTTCCCGGTCGCTACGACCGTCCGCAGGGCTGCCTGCTGTCGCCACGCTGCCCGTACGTGAAAGACAACTGCCGTCAACAACGTCCGGCCCTTGACCAGAAAAGCAACAGCCTCGCTCGCTGCTTCTACCCGCTGAACCAGGAGGTGGCGTAATGGCCGTCGTTCTTACCGCCCGCGACCTGACCCGTCACTACGAGGTGTCCCGAGGCCTGTTCAAGGGTCACGCCACCGTGCGCGCCCTCAACGGCGTGTCGTTCGAACTGGAAGCCGGCAAGACCCTCGCTGTCGTAGGCGAGTCGGGTTGCGGCAAATCCACCCTGGCCCGTGCCCTGACCCTGATCGAAGAGCCGTCCTCCGGCTCCTTGAAAATCGCCGGCCAGGAAGTTGCCGGCGCCGACAAGGCCCAGCGCAAGCAACTGCGCAAAGACGTGCAGATGGTGTTCCAGAGCCCGTACGCCTCGTTGAACCCACGGCAGAAAGTCGGTGATCAGCTGGCAGAGCCACTATTGATCAACACCAATCTGAGCGCCGCGGAACGTCGCGAGAAAGTCCAGGCGATGATGAAGCAGGTGGGCTTGCGTCCCGAGCACTACCAGCGTTATCCGCACATGTTCTCCGGCGGTCAGCGCCAGCGCATCGCCCTGGCCCGGGCGATGATGCTGCAACCGAAAGTGCTGGTGGCGGACGAACCGACCTCGGCGCTGGACGTGTCGATTCAGGCGCAGGTGCTCAACCTGTTCATGGATTTGCAGCAAGAGTTCAACACCGCCTACGTGTTCATCTCCCACAACCTGGCAGTAGTTCGCCACGTTGCCGACCACGTGATGGTGATGTACCTCGGTCGCCCGGTGGAAATGGGCACGAAAGAGGACATTTACTCCCGTCCCCTGCACCCCTATACCCAGGCACTGCTGTCGGCGACACCGGCCATCCACCCGGATCCGAACAAGCCGAAAATCAAGATCGTCGGCGAACTGCCCAACCCGCTGAACCCGCCGTCCGGCTGCGCCTTCCACAAGCGCTGCCCGTACGCCACCGAGCGTTGCAGCACTGAAGAGCCGGCCCTGCGCCTGCTCGACAACCGCCAGGTGGCTTGCCACTACGCCGAGCAATTCCTCGACGGCGCGGCATAAAAAACTGTGGGAGCCAGCCTGCTAGCTCCCACAGGGATTGAGTTGTCCAATTAGTTGAAGCGTTAACCCAACCCCTTCCGCCTCGAATGCGCATCACTCAGGTAGAAGGGGTTTTCTTTTGTCTGCAATCGAGCGACTACGTCTGGCTGTCGCCATCTTCCTCATCGGAGTCCGGCTCGTCGGTGGTCGAGTCATCGTCGTTGTCTGCACCACCCTGCCCCTGATCTCCCGGTTCCGATTCGGACTTGGCGAGCATCAACCCCGCGTAACCCGCCTGCCCGCTCGAAGCCTGCTCCCCATGATCGATACACTCGGCCCACGCCATCGAAGTGCCGAGCGAGAGCATCACCATCACCTTCAACAGCAGTAAAACGCGAAATAACCTGTTCATAGCCGATTCCTTCCTTTCGTTGAGTGCCTGTCTGGCGCTGAGTCAAATCTAGTTCCGATCAGCCGGGTTCTCCAGATTGGACGTTATCGAACGGGGGAAAATGCAGAGGGTTTGGAGACTGGTTTGGAATAGAGACTATTCCCAATTCAACTAGCACCGAAGAATCCTGTGAGAGAATCCTGTGGGAGCGAGCTTGCTCGCGATGACGGACCTGCAGCCAGCATTAATGTCGACTGACACACCGCTATCGCGAGCAAGCTCGCTCCCACAGGGATCCATCGTCAATCATGGAAATGTGGACAACAAAAAACCCCGCCGCTCGCGCAACGGGGTTTTGGGTAAAGCAATTCAGCGCTTAATGGTGTTCACGGGTCGCACGGAATTTCACGTCCGGCCAGCGCTCTTCCATCAGGGCCAGGTTGACCCGCGTAGGCGCGAGGTAGGTCAGGTGACCACCGCCGTCCACCGCCAGGTTTTCCACCGCCTTGTTGGAGAATTCCTCAAGCTTCTTCTTGTCGCTGCAATCGATCCAGCGCGCGGAATAAACGGTGATCGGCTCGTAGGAGCACTCGACCTTGTATTCCTCTTTCAAGCGGCTGGCGACCACATCGAACTGCAGCACACCGACGGCGCCGAGGATGATGTCGTTGCTGCGCTCCGGGAAGAACACCTGGGTCGCGCCTTCTTCGGCCAGCTGTTGCAGGCCCTGGCGAAGTTGCTTGGATTTCAGCGGATCTTTCAGGCGTACGCGGCGGAACAGTTCCGGGGCGAAGTGCGGGATGCCGGTGAAACCCAGGACTTCGCCTTCGGTGAAGGTGTCGCCGATCTGGATGGTGCCGTGGTTGTGCAGGCCGATGATGTCGCCGGCAAACGCTTCTTCCAGTTGCTCACGCTCGGAGGAGAAGAAGGTCAGCGCGTCGCCGATCCGCACGTCTTTGCCGGTGCGCACGTGGCGCATCTTCATGCCTTTTTCGTACTTGCCGGAGCAGATACGCATGAAGGCAATGCGGTCGCGGTGTTTCGGGTCCATGTTCGCCTGGATCTTGAAGATGAAGCCCGAGAACTTCTCTTCCACCGGCTCCACGGTACGCTCGTTGGCCACGCGCGCCAACGGACGTGGTGCCCAGTCCACAACGGCGTCGAGGACGTGGTCGACACCGAAGTTGCCCAGTGCCGTACCGAAGAACACCGGGGTCAGTTGACCGTCGAGGAACTCCTGCTGGTTGAACTCGTGGCAGGCGCCCTGCACCAGTTCCAGCTGTTCGATGAAACGCTCGTACTCGTCGCCCAGGTGGGCGCGGGCTTCATCGGAGTCGAGCTTCTCGATGATTTTCACATCGGTACGCTCGTGGCCGTGACCGGCGGTGTACACGATGATGTAGTCATCGGCGAGGTGATACACGCCCTTGAAGTCGCGGTAGCAACCAATCGGCCAGGTGATCGGCGCCGCCTTGATCTTGAGGACGGCTTCGATTTCGTCGAGCAGCTCGATCGGGTCGCGGATGTCACGGTCGAGTTTGTTGATGAAGCTGACAATCGGCGTGTCACGCAGACGGCAGACGTCCATCAGGGCGATGGTCCGTGGCTCTACACCTTTACCGCCGTCAAGCACCATCAACGCCGAGTCCACCGCGGTCAGGGTGCGGTAGGTATCTTCGGAGAAGTCTTCGTGGCCCGGGGTGTCGAGCAGGTTGACCATGTGTTCGCGATACGGGAACTGCATGACCGACGTGGTAATGGAGATACCACGCTGCTTTTCCATTTCCATCCAGTCGGAGGTGGCATGGCGATCGGATTTACGAGATTTCACCGTACCGGCTACCGCAATCGCCTTGCCCATCAGCAAGAGTTTCTCGGTGATGGTGGTCTTACCGGCATCGGGGTGGGAAATAATGGCGAAAGTGCGGCGTTTCGCGACTTCGGCGGCCTGTTTGGTCATGGGAAATCGCCTGGCAGGTGATTCAAAAAAGGGCGCAGATTATAGCCCAAGTTGATCCAAGAACCGAACCGTTGAGCACATTAGGGGTGGCCAAATGCTGCCGCAGATGGGAACCTTTTAAAGCACGGAGACGTCCACTCCCCCGTTACGACCACTCGTCGGGGGCCTGAAACACCTGCAAATCGGCCTGACGAGGCTGTGCTCATGGCTCGATTGCACGCTGCTTTGCCGGCCTGCTCGAGCTGCTTATCGCGACATTTTTTCGGCAGCCAAGCAAGGCGTTGCCACACGAAAAAGTGTTCGCCGACTGAAAAAAGGAGTCCGCCTGTGGCTATCCACTATGGCAAAGGGCTGATAGGAGGCGCGCTGGTATTCGCCCTTCTGGCCCTGCTGATCCAATGGATCGGCATCAACACGATCGAACACTACCGCGACGATTTGTTGTTTTACCTGCAAGCTCATCTGGTTCTCGTCCTCGCTTCCATGCTGGCCGCCCTTGCCGTGGGCATCCCTGCCGGCATCCTCCTCAGCCGCCCGTCCATGGTCGGCCGCGCCGAACGCTTCATGCAGTTCTTCAACATCGGTAACACCGTTCCCCCCCTGGCCGTCCTGGCCATCGCCCTCGGTATCCTCGGCATCGGCAGCGGTCCGGCCATCTTCGCACTGTTCCTCGCCTCCTTGCTGCCCATCGTGCGCAACACCTATGAAGGCCTGAAAAACGTTCAGGGTTCGCTCAAGGAAGCCGCCGTCGGCATCGGCATGACCCCGCTCCAGGTGCTGTGGAAAGTCGAATTGCCCAACGCGGTGCCGATCATCATCGGTGGTGTGCGCGTGGCATTGGCGATCAATGTCGGGACGGCGCCGCTGGCGTTCCTGATCGGCGCCAACAGTCTCGGCAGCCTGATCTTCCCCGGCATTGCCCTGAACAATCAGCCGCAATTGCTGCTCGGCGCGGCCTGCACCGCCCTGCTGGCCTTGTTGCTCGACGGCCTGGTGACACTCGCCAGCCGCCTCTGGCTCGAACGCGGCTTGCGCCCGTCTTAAGCCTCGGCAAAGGAATCGTCATGAAAACTTCAAGCTTTTTACTAGGCTGCGTCCTGCTGTTCGCAGGATTTGCCCAAGCCGCTGACAAACCCTTGATCCGCATCGGCGCCCGGGTGTTCACCGAACAGACCCTGCTGGCGGAAATCACTTCGCAGTACCTGCGCACCAAGGGTTACGAGGTGCAAGTGACCGGCGGCCTGGGCAGCAATCTGGCCCGCAGCGCCCACGAAAGTGGCCAGCTGGACATGCTCTGGGAATACACCGGCGTTTCGCTGGTGGCCTACAACCATGTCACTGAAAAACTCGACAGCGAACAGTCCTACGCACGAGTAAAAGAACTCGACGGAAAAAAAGGCCTGATCTGGCTCACCCCGTCGAAATTCAGCAACACCTACGCCCTCGCCCTGCCGAAGAACGTCGCCGACCAATACCCGCACATCAACACCATCAGTGATCTGAACACGGTGCTGCGCAAGGAAGCCGAGACCAACAACCTGGTGGCGCTGGATACCGAGTTCGCCAACCGTTCGGACGGTCTGGCCGGCATGGTAAAGCTCTACGACATGAACCTGACCCGCAAGAATATCCGGCAGATGGACGCCGGTCTGGTCTACACCGCGCTGCGTAACGGGCAGGTGTTTGCCGGCCTGGTCTACACCACCGACGGTCGCCTCAACGCCTTCAAGCTGAAACTGCTGGAAGACGACAAGCATTACTTCCCCGACTACACCGCCGCACCAGTGGTGCGTCAGGCCTACCTCGATGCGCATCCGCAACTGGCCGAACAACTCAAGCCACTGGCCGAACTGTTCAACGACAACACCATGCGCGAGCTCAACGCCCGGGTCGATGTCGAGCACCAAAGTCCTTCAGCCGTTGCCGCCGATTTTCTGCGCCAGCACCCGATCAATTAAGGAGGAAAAGTCATGGAATTCCTGAACGCCTTTTCCCATCTCGACTGGCCATTGGTCTTACACCTGACGTGGCAACACATCACCCTGGTCGGCATTGCCGTGACCCTGGCGATTCTGGTCGGCGTGCCATTGGGCATTTTGATGACGCGCTTCCCGAGTCTCGCCGGCCCCTTGCAGGCCAGCGCCACGGTGCTGCTGACCGTGCCGTCGATTGCCCTGTTCGGCATGCTGCTGCCGTTCTACTCAAAGTTCGGTCAGGGCCTGGGGCCGATGCCGGCGATTACCGCAGTGTTCCTGTACTCGCTACTGCCGATCATGCGTAACACCTACCTGGCCCTGACCAGCGTCGAGCCGGGCATCCGCGAAGCCGCCCGCGGCATCGGCATGACCTTCGGCCAGCGCCTGCGCATGGTCGAGTTGCCCATCGCCGTGCCGGTGATCCTCGCCGGTGTACGCACCGCCGTGGTGATGAACATCGGCGTCATGACCATCGCCGCCACCATCGGTGCCGGCGGCCTGGGCGTACTCATCCTCGCCTCCATCAGCCGCAGCGACATGTCGATGCTGATTGTCGGCGCTGTGCTGGTCAGTGTGCTGGCCATCTTCGCCGACCTGCTACTGCAATGGCTGCAACGTTCGCTGACTCCAAAAGGACTCCTGAAATGATCGAACTTCAAAACCTCAGCAAGACCTTCCAAAGTAACGGCAAAGATGTGAAAGCCGTGGACTCGGTAAGCCTGACCGTCAATGAAGGTGAAATCTGCGTGTTCCTCGGGCCATCGGGTTGCGGCAAAAGCACCACGCTGAAAATGATCAACCGCCTGATCAAACCGACCTCGGGCAAGATCCTGATCAACGGCGAAGACACCACCGGCCTCGATGAAGTGACGCTGCGCCGCAACATCGGGTACGTCATCCAGCAGATCGGTCTGTTCCCTAACATGACCATCGAGGAGAACATCGTCGTGGTGCCGAAACTGCTCGGCTGGGACAAGCAGAAATGCCACGACCGCGCCCGCGAGTTGATGAGCATGATCAAGCTCGAACCCAAGCAGTATTTGCATCGCTATCCCCGCGAATTGTCCGGTGGCCAACAACAGCGAATCGGCGTGATTCGCGCACTGGCGGCGGATGCACCACTGCTATTAATGGATGAGCCGTTCGGGGCAGTCGACCCGATCAACCGCGAGATGATCCAGAACGAGTTCTTCGAGATGCAGCGGGCACTGAACAAGACCGTGATCATGGTCAGCCATGACATCGACGAGGCGATCAAGCTCGGCGACAAGATCGCGATCTTCCGCGCTGGCAAACTGTTGCAGATCGATCACCCGGACACTCTGCTCGCGCACCCGGCGGATGACTTTGTCAGCAACTTTGTCGGCCAGGACAGCACGCTCAAACGTCTGCTGCTGGTGAAAGCCGAAGATGCGGCGGATAACGCGCCATCCGTCAGCCCGCATACACCGGTGGCCGAAGCGCTGGAGTTGATGGACGAACATGACCGACGCTATGTGGTGGTCACTTGTGCCGAGAATAAAGCCCTGGGTTATGTACGACGTCGCGACCTGCACCGTCAGACCGGCACCTGCGCGCAGTACCAACGCGAGTTCAACGCCACGGCGGCGTACGACGAGCATTTGCGCATCCTGCTGTCGCGCATGTACGAGTTCAATCGGGCGTGGTTGCCGGTGATGGATGCCGAGCGAGTGTTCCTCGGCGAGGTCACACAGGAGTCGATTGCGGCTTACTTGAGCTCAGGTCGCTCCCGCGGCGCCAAGACCAGTATTGTTTCACCGGCTGAAGTAGCACTCACTTGATAGATTATCTTTCATAGTCCATTTCGCTTGGCCCATCACCACCTCAAGAGGAAAAACGGAGATTGGGTCAAGTGCTGGCGCTATGTAAATTCGCAATCGTTAACAAACGAATATTAAAAACTGTCAAAAGTGATAGGTCCTCTATTGCCTGGAAAAAGTTCTACTCAATCGGGAGCACAGCGACACGCTCTCACAAATAAACTTATCAGGTTATAGAGGTCACCCATGAAAACCAACAATTCGACATCACCTGCCACACCGACACCAGAGGCCAACTGCGCGAAGCCAAAGTTCATGGCTGGCCCACCCACACAAATCATCATAGGAGGTCTAGCAGACCCGCAACTTGTCAAAAAAGGGGGAAACTTCAAATTGGTGATCGCGGCAAAACTCGTCGATAAAGACGGCGGGGAAATTACAGGCGTTACCTCCGTGTGGACGACAACTACAGCTGGCGCCACTATCAACCGAGGTCCTGGAAACATGAGCGGGACATTCACGCTAAACAATGTGCAACAAAACACCATCATTCAATTTACCGTTACCACGCAGCAGTACCCAGCCATTCGCAAGAGCGTAAGCCTTAGGCTTAACGTCTATTGATCGGCGACCGTTCCCGTATTTCGTCGGTCGAATAGTGTCACTCTGATCGACCTTGCTCCTGTTCGGGAGCTCAGCTGCCGTAGTCGCCTGATAGCTCCTATGGCTCGGTAAAAATGCAAAACCTGTGGGAGCGAGCTTGCTCGCGATGGCATTTTCACAGCCAACAACGTCGTTGACTGACATTAGGCTATCGCGAGCAACTCGCTCCCACAGTTCTGCGCGATTTTTTAGTGATTCGCAGGCCGGAAAAAAATATCAACAGCACCACCTGCAAAAGCCATCCAGAAATACCTTCTGAAATAGCCAAATTCCCTCTCAGCTTACCTTCTCGCAGCCAACGTCGCCGATTTTGACGCTATCGTAGTTATTAGGGAGTTGGCGCACAAAAGCGTCGAACGTGCAGGTATTTTTAACACTTCATAAATCTTCGGGAACATCCGACTGTCATCTGAGTCGGTTACAAAGAGTGATGCTAGTAACGCGCGTCAGAAGAGTGCAAAAACGCGACATTTTTTGTTGATCTCAAGCCCCTCACGCCCTAAAGTTCGCGCCGAACGTCCATGCTGGAAACGATCCATCCGGCTCAAGTACTGACGACGAGACAGCAAGGCCAAGGGAAAGCTGCACTTCCCATGGCCTTTTTGCTTTCGGCGACATGCCTTGGGAAGTAGGCGAACCAAAGTGGGGATACGGAGGACGTTCATTTGCACCCATTGATAATTTTAGTTTGCCAGTAGGAGTTCCCAGCATGTCGATCCAGGTCGAAGACTATTTCGCGCGTGAAACCTTTCAGAAAATGAAGGCGTTCGCCGACAAACAGGAAACCCCGTTCGTGGTGATCGACACCGCGATGATCAGCCAGGCCTATGATGACCTGCGCGCCGGTTTCGAATTCGCCAAGGTCTACTACGCGGTCAAGGCCAACCCGGCCGTCGAGATCATCGACCTGCTCAAAGAGAAAGGCTCGAGCTTCGACATCGCCTCGATCTACGAGCTCGATAAAGTGATGAACCAGGGCGTCGGCCCGGATCGCATCAGCTACGGCAACACCATCAAGAAATCAAAAGACATTCGCTACTTCTACGAGAAGGGCGTGCGTCTGTATGCCACCGACTCCGAAGCCGACCTGCGCAACATCGCCAAGGCAGCACCGGGTTCGAAAGTCTACGTGCGCATCCTCACCGAAGGCTCGACCACGGCTGACTGGCCTCTGTCGCGCAAATTCGGCTGCCAGACCGACATGGCCATGGACCTGCTGATCCTCGCCCGCGACTTGGGCCTGGTGCCTTACGGCATCTCGTTCCACGTCGGCTCGCAACAGCGCGACATCAGCGTCTGGGACGCGGCGATCGCCAAGGTCAAAGTGATCTTCGAACGCCTGAAGGAAGAAGACGGCATCCACCTGAAGCTGATCAATATGGGCGGCGGCTTCCCGGCCAACTACATCACCCGCACCAACAGCCTGGAAACCTACGCCGAGGAAATCATCCGTTTCCTGAAGGAAGACTTCGGTGACGACCTGCCGGAAATCATCCTCGAACCAGGCCGTTCGCTGATCGCCAACGCCGGTATCCTGGTCAGCGAAGTAGTGCTGGTCGCGCGTAAATCCCGTACCGCGGTAGAGCGTTGGGTGTACACGGATGTGGGCAAGTTCTCCGGCCTGATCGAAACCATGGACGAAGCCATCAAGTTCCCGATCTGGACCGAGAAAAAGGGCGAGATGGAAGAAGTGGTTATCGCCGGCCCTACCTGCGACAGCGCCGACATCATGTACGAAAACTACAAGTACGGCCTGCCGCTGAACCTGGCCATCGGTGATCGCCTGTACTGGCTGTCGACCGGCGCTTACACCACCAGCTACAGCGCCGTCGAGTTCAATGGCTTCCCGCCACTGAAGTCGTTCTACGTGTAAATACGTCACGCAGAAAGCAAAAAGCCCATGACGTGTCATGGGCTTTTTTGTGCCTGCGATTTCAATTCAGAACCACAACGAGCGATTCACCCTGTGGCGAGCTCAGCTCCAGAGCGCGCTGCTGATATTCGGCAGCCAGCATGTGAATTCTTGAGTCAGTCGATGCCGACAATGTCTCACTCGCCACCCGCAGAAAATTCGGATTGCCGTTCGCCAGCGCCTTGCGCAACCAGCCCAGTGCTTCATCAATTTGGCCGACATGGGCCAAAACCGCCGCATGGCTGAACTGCCCTCGAAAGTCCCCGCCTTCGGCCGAACGCCGATACCAGTCGCGGGCCGCACGTAAATCCATGGGACACACTCGTCCCTCTTCCAGATAGCGACCCAGCAGGTTCATCGACTTGGCATGGCCCAAGTGTGCCGCGCGTTGATAGAAGCTGAACGCCGACGTCTGATCCTTATTTACCCCACGCCCGGTCGCCAGCAAATTAGCGTAGTTGTACATCGCCCAATCCAGCCCAGCCTGCGCCGCGACACGATAATGCCGCGCGGCAATCGAGGTATCTGCCACACAACCCCAACCATGCTCATGACAACGACCGAGCATGTTGCGCGCCATCAGGTGCCCCTGGCGCGCGGCGATGCCGAACCAGCTCAGCGCCAGCGGCTGGTCCTGTGCGATCCCCTGGCCGTCGAGCAGAATCTGCCCGAGCAAGGCCTGGGCTTCGACCTCTCCTTCTCGTGCGGCAATCAGGATGGCCTGGGCCGCTCGGGCCGGACTTTCGTCGAGCATCGCGCGCAGGCGCTCACCGTCGAGCACTTCCTCGCGGCGTAAACGAAAATCCGCCACTTACACCTCGACCCAGCGACGCAACAGGTTGTGATACGTACCGGTGAGGCGGATCAGCGATGGATGATCGGGCACATCGCGGGTCAATTGCTGGATGGCCCCGTCCATCTCGAACAACAGGGCGCGCTGGCTGTCTTCGCGCACCAGGCTTTGCGTCCAGAAAAACGAGGCGAGTCGCGTTCCGCGCGTCACCGCGTTGACCTTGTGCAGACTGGTGCCGGGGTACAGCACCATATCACCGGCGGGCAGCTTCACCCGTTGGGTGCCGAAGGTGTCCTGGATTTCCAACTCGCCGCCGTCGTAATCCTCCGGCTCGCTGAAAAAAAGCGTGGCGGACAAATCCGTACGCACCCGCTCGATGCCGCCTTTGGGCTGACGCACTGCGTTGTCGATATGGAAGTCGAAACTGCCACCGGCGGTGTAACAGTTCAACAACGGAGGAAAGACTTTGTGCGGCAAGGCTGCTGACATGAACAGCGGGGTTTTCCACAGCCGCTCCAGCATCGCCGCGCCGATCTCCTTGGCCAGCGGATGCCCTTCCGGCAACTGCAAATTGTGCTTGGCCTTCGCTGACTGGTAGCCGGCGGTGATCTTGCCATCGGCCCAATCGGCTTGCTCCAGAGCCTCGCGAATGCGCTGCACCTCGTCTTTTTCGAACAGGCCGGGAATGTGCAGCAGCATGACAAAGGCACCTGAAACCAAAGATGGTGCCAATGGTATTGATTCTTATTGCCTGTGTAAAACACATCTGACGAATGAGCCAGCAGAAACCGTAAGGTTAAATTGTAAAGATTGTAAATTCAGTGCGAATAGTAATGTTTCGCAATTGTTACGAATACCTATTTACACTATATTCCGCGGCCTCAAATCCTTGGGGAGGGGAATTCAAATGTCGCGTCAACAACCACAAGTACCGGTCAGTTCACCACGTTTGCTCGCATCGGCCATCGGCATGGCGATTACTGCCAGCTCTGCGGGCCATATGGTTTTCGCGGCGGAAAAAGCCGACGAAAAAGCACCGGACAAAGTGATTTCGCTGGGCGCCACCGCCATCACCGGCGAAGCCAAGGACGAGACAACCTACAACGTAGAGAAAGCCTCCTCGCCCAAGTACACCGCGCCGCTGATCGACACGCCGCGCTCGGTAACCGTCATTCCGCAACAGGTTCTGAAAGACACCGGCGCCCTCAACATGCAGGATGCATTGCGTACTGTTCCAGGCATCACCTTCGGTGCCGGTGAAGGTGGCAATCCCCAGGGCGACCGCCCGTTCATCCGCGGCTTCGACGCCCAGGGCGACACCTACCTGGACGGCGTGCGCGACACCGGCTCACAGAGCCGCGAGATCTTCGCCGTTGAGTCGATCGAAGTCAGCAAGGGCCCGAACTCGGCCATCGGCGGCCGTGGCGCTGCGGGTGGCAGCATTAACCTGGTCAGCAAGAAAGCTCACCTGGGCGATTCGCTCGACGGTGGTTTCACCTGGGGCTCCGACCAGACCCAGCGCTACACCTTCGACGGCAACTACCAGTTCACCGATACCGCCGCCGGCCGCCTGAACCTGCTGAGCCACGAGAGCAACGTCGCCGGACGTGACAGCGTCAACTACGACCGTTGGGGTGTTGCACCGTCCCTGGCCTTCGGCCTGGGCACCGACACCCGCGTCAACCTCGACTACTACCATCTCGAAAGCAACGACCTGCCGGACTCGGGTATTCCGTACTCCATCCCGACCGGAGGCTCGGCGGCGCGTACCAAGGCCAACCCGGACAAGCCGAATGACGGCGGCGACAGCAGCAATTTCTATGGCCTGACCGACCGCGACTTCCGCAAGACCCGCACCGACACCGCGACCTTCGCCATCGAGCACGACCTGAGCGACTCGCTGACCATCAAGAACACCCTGCGTCACGGCACCAGCATGCAGGACTACATCCTGACCCAGCCGGACGACAGTAAAGGCAACGTCAACAACGGCAGCGTCTGGCGCCGGGCGAACACCCGCGTGAGCAACACCGAGACCACCACCAACCAGACCGACCTGTTTGGTGATGTGTACATCGCCGGTTTCAAGAACAGTTTCTCCACCGGTGTCGAATACACCCACGAGGAAAGCGAAAAGTCGACGTACAACGTCAACACGGACACCACCCCAGGAACGGCAGCAGCGACCACCAACTGCTCGCCGGCCCTGATCGGTGCGCCAAGCGGTTACAACTGCACCTCGCTGTCCAACCCGAACCAGAACGATCCGTGGAGCGGCGCCATCTCGCGCAACTATGCCGGCACCGACACCAAGGCCAACACCTACGCACTGTATGTGTTCGACACCCTGACGTTGTCCGAGCAGTGGCTGGTGAACATGGGCCTGCGCTACGACCATTTCGACACCGACTACAAAACCTTCAACGGTTCCAGCGTGACCACGTCCAAGGGCGATGACACCAGCGAATTCGTTACCGGTCAGTTCGGCGTGGTGTACAAACCAGCCGAAAACGGCAGCATCTATGCGTCCTACGCAACGTCCGCCACCCCACCGGGCAACACCCTGGGTGAAGGCATGGACGGCAACCCGCTGGGCGGCACACCGGATCGCAACGGCAACCTGCTGAAAAGCGACATGGAGCCGGAAACCACCAAGAACTACGAAATCGGTACCAAGTGGGACCTGTTGAACGATCGTCTGTCCCTGACCGCCGATATCTTCCGCACCGAGAAAGACAACGCTCGTGTGCAGACCAACACCACCACCTACGAAAACGTCGGCAAAACCCGCGTTCAAGGTGTCGAACTGTCGGCCAGCGGCAAGCTCACCGACAAATGGCAGGTCTTCGCCGGCTACGCCTACATGGACAGCGAGCAAGTCGATGGCGGCGACCTGCCGGCAAACAAAGCCAACGATGGCAACGAACTGCCTAACACGCCGAAAAACAGCGCCAGCCTGTGGACGACCTATCAGGTCACGCCAAAGCTGACCATCGGTGGCGGTGCGTTCTATGTCGATGACGTGTTCGGCAGTGCCGCCAATACCACCATGGTTGATTCCTACGTTCGTTACGACGCGATGGCGGCCTACAAGTTGACCAAGAACGTCGACCTGCAACTGAACGTGCAGAACCTGACCGACGAAACCTACTACGACAAGGCGTTCTCGACTCACTTCGCCAACCAGGCGGCCGGTCGCACCGCTTTGCTGAGCACCAACTTCCACTTCTGATAGATGTGTGAAGCCAGAGGCCCCGTTCATCCATATGAACGGGGCCTTTGTGCGTAAAAAAGAATGCTTCTCGACAACCCCACGGCATAATGCGCGCCGTGATGAATCAATTTGAACGAACAAGGCGAGCGACGTGTTGAAGAAAACCCTGTTCCAGTTGCACTGGTTTTTCGGCATCAGCGCCGGGCTGGTCCTGACCCTGATGGGCATCACCGGGGCGGTGGTGTCGTTTCAGGATGAAATCCTGAGCACACTCAACCCTTCTGTGTTGCAGGTCGAGAAACAGGTCGCCGGTGTGCTGCCGCCCGCCGAACTGGTGGAGCGAATCGAAGCCGCGTCGGGCAAAAAAGTCTCGATGCTCACGGTGGAAACCGACAGTGGCAACGCCGCCAAAGTGTGGTTCACCCCGCCGCCGGGTGAACGCCGTGGCGAGATGCGCTACTTCGACCCGTACACCGCCGAGTTCCTCGGCGACGCCACCGGCCAGGACTTCTTTGGCCTGATACTGCAACTGCACCGCTTCCTCGCCATGGGTGACACGGGTCGGCAAATCACCGGCGCGTGCACGCTGATCCTGGTGTTCTTCTGCCTGTCCGGCCTGTACCTGCGCTGGCCTCGCCAATGGAAAAGCTGGCGCGCCTGGCTGACCCTGGACTGGAAGAAAAAGGGTCGCACCTTCAATTGGGATCTGCACTCGGTGGCCGGCACCTGGTGCCTGGTGTTTTACCTCCTGGCGGCGCTGACCGGGTTGTCCTGGTCCTACGAGTGGTACAACAAAGGCCTGACCAAACTGCTTTCCGACGCGCCGCAAAACGAGCGTGTGCGTGGTGGTCGCGGCCCGGCTCCGCAAGGTCCGGCGCCGACCGCCGATTACGCAGCGATGTGGAGCAGCATCTACAGCGCCGCCGGTCCAGGCCTGTCCGCCTACAACATCCGCATGCCTCCAGTGGCTGGCCAACCGGCAACCGTGTTCTATCTGCTCGAAAGCTCGCCCCATGATCGCGCGCTGAACCAGATCACCCTCGCCCCGGCCACCGGCATCGTCAAACGCGTTGACCGCTATACCGACAAGAGCATCAAGGCGCAATTGCTGACCAGCATTTATGCGCTGCACGTCGGCAGCTATTTCGGCCTCGTCGGACGGATCATCATCACAGTCGCAGCGGTGTGTATGCCGCTGTTCTTCATCACTGGATGGCTGCTGTACCTGGATCGTCGCCGCAAGAAAAAGCAGATCAAGGATGCGCGCAAAGGCCTCGAACAACCGGCCGGTGATGCGTCGGCATGGCTGATCGGCTTCGCCAGCCAAAGCGGTTTTGCCGAGCAACTGGCGTGGCAGACCGCCGGACAATTGCAGGCCGCCGGCTTGCCAGTAAAAGTGCAACCGTTGGCGAATGTCAGCGAACAGGATTTGCATGACTCCAGTAATGCGCTGTTCGTGGTCAGCACCTTCGGCGACGGCGAAGCACCGGACAGTGCTCGTGGTTTCGAGCGCAAGGTGCTGGGCAAGGCTTCGTCGCTCGACAGCCTGAACTACGCCGTGCTCGGTCTCGGTGATCGTCAATATCAGCACTTCTGCGGGTTCGCCAAACGCCTGCATCAGCGGTTGAGCGAACACGGCGGCAAGACGCTGTTCGCGCCAGTGGAAGTCGACAGCGGTGATCCCTACGCCCTGCGTCACTGGCAAACCCAGCTCGGTCTGCTCACCGGGCAGGCACCGGTCGATACCTGGCAGGCACCGAGCTACGACAACTGGACACTGGTGCGCCGCGAACTGATGAACCCCGACAGCAGCGGTTCGCCGGTTTATCTGTTGGGCCTGATTGCTCCGAACACCAGCAGTTGGCTAGCCGGCGATCTGGTCGAAGTGCTGCCGCGCAACTGCCCGTGGGTCATCGAACACTTCCTCGACGGCCTCCGCATTTGTGGCGAGACCACGGTGAAAATCAACGGCCTCGAAGAACCGCTTGAAGTAGCGCTGGCCTCGCGTCAACTGCCGGAACACCGCGCGCACCTGGTGGGCCTGCATGCTCAATCATTGGTCGATGCGATGGTGCCTTTGGCCATGCGCGAATACTCTATCGCCTCGATTGCAGCAGACGGCGTGCTGGAGCTGATCGTGCGCCAGGAGCAGCATGCCGACGGCAGCCTCGGCATTGGTTCTGGCTGGTTGACCGAACATGCGCCGGTGGGTGGCAGCATCAGCCTGCGGGTGCGGCGCAACAGCGGTTTCCATTTACCGAACGAGCCGGTGCCGATGATTCTGCTGGGTAACGGCACAGGTCTGGCCGGGTTACGCAGTTTGCTCAAGGCGCGGATTGCTGACGGTCAACAGCGCCAGTGGCTGCTGTTTGGCGAGCGTAATCGTGAGCACGATTTCCTCTGCCGCGCGGAACTGGAAGAGTGGTTGATCAACGGTGATCTGGCCCGTCTCGACCTGGCCTTCTCGCGGGATCAGGCTGAGAAGATCTACGTGCAGGATCGCTTGCAGGAGTCGGCCGAGGAACTGAAAAAATGGCTGGCAGAGGGTGCGGTGATTTATATCTGCGGCAGTATGCAGGGAATGGCTAGCGGGGTTGACCAGGTGCTGCAGAAAGTCCTCGGAGCAGCGCAGGTAGAAACGCTTATCGAACAAAACCGTTATCGCCGCGACGTCTACTGAGTGCAGCCGGATCTCATCCGGCTACAACTCCACTTTGCTCATTGTTCTTCAACAGCATATTTACCTTGATTGCGCATGAAGTCCGACCATTCCTGCAACCTGTCCATACGCAGTTGCAGTGGATCCAGCAAGCTGGCAACCAGGTTCAGCACCAGGAGCAAAGTCGAATACGTCGAGGAAGCGGTTATCGAGCAAAGCCTATCAATCATCACCATCAATAACTGCTCAATCCTGTTCAGAAAATGACCGAAATTGAATAGTGCGGAAGAGGAGGACGCGTATACGCCGGTCAAACGATACAGCTCCAGCGTTTGCGGGTCAGGATCTCCTTTGTACGGTCTTCTGAAATCGAAGGGTGAGGTCCCGGAACCCGAAGGAGGCTTTTGCGGTGAGTAGCCGTATGCCTCTATTTTTTGTTTTCTTGCTGCAACGATGCGGTGGAACATTGGATGAATCCCTCGCTCCATCGAGGAGACATTCAATCTGTACCGTTCAACTGTTTGCAGTTTGGTGCGGCACTGGTCAACGAAAAAGCTCACGACTCCGGAAACGTTGTAAAAGCTGCAAATGGCAAGGTGAGGTTGCCAGAGGTCGAAAGGAGCGCACCCCAAAGAATCAATTGACACCCGTCGGTAGCGCGTCACGCCTGGCTTGGCCTCAATGAAAACCTGCCGAAGATGTCGGGCGTGATCGACGCAGGCAAGCACTCCCGCCCGTAACTCCTCCACATCATCCACCAAGGACTGAAATCTGGAGAGATCGGCGTCAGCCTCTTCGCTCAACTCCTGCGCATAGGCGCCTAGCACCTTTGATGTCTCAGGGGTGGAGTGAGTGATGAAATCCCTGTGGAGCACCTCATTCAAGAACAATTTGTATGCGCGCAACGAAATAAAATCATCTTCCTGAAAAAATATGACATCCCTGTTCTCGTCGCTCATAGTCGTCTCCTGCGAATATTCAATCCCGAGTAACACAATCAATAAAAAGCCGTGCATCGAGAGGCTCGACGCACGGTCATTCAAGGGCGGTGTGAAACGTAATACTTACAGATAAGAAAGCTGATTCAGGTAACCGACAAAACCATTGGCGGTAGAGAAATATTCTGAAATCTGCTTACTCAAGGGCATAGCCTGATGAGCCTTCATCGAGTTCAAGAAGCGCGACACTGTTTTGTCGATCTTATCGAACTCTGCCACGTAGAGTTTGCGCTGCTCATTCATTTCGCCAAAAACTTCGATGAGTTTGATCTTGTCGGCAGTGATGCGTGCGCTGTGTTTTTCGGCAGCGATTTGCGCCTGCACCTCCACAGTCTTATCACGAAGGACCTGATTCTGTTTTACCATCAAGACAAAGGAAACACTCCTGACTGCACCCTCCAGGTCCTGTTTCACTTTTTCGATCGCTGCCAGCACAAGATCAACCTGAGATGGCTTCGCACCAAGTTTCTTGACCGCCTCGACACTCAGCTCGATATTCTTGGTAACGCCGGAAATACCGAGTTTATTGAGTTCATCCACTGCTTCGTTGATGACTGCACGTTTCTTTTCAAGATCGGTCAGGCTGGAATTCAAACGTTCCAATACGACTTCACGCTCTGAAACGTCATTAATCAACGAGGCTTTGAATCCCTGCACGATTGTCTCGTCGTAGCCTGCGTTGAACTTCCTGAGGCTCTCACTCAGCGAGTTGGAAATTTCACTGACGGATGCCTGTGCCTCATTTAACAACACAGCCTGCTCCCCATGAATTTCATCGATCTCTTCAGAACCTTCTTGCAGTTCTTCATCAAGCGACATCAACTGTCCAAGCGTGGATTTAAGTACAAATTCGGTTTTCAGAGCCTTTTCCCTGACCACATTGGAGCCGGTCGAAACATCGACCGAAAGTGTATTAAATTTTTTGCTAAAGTCCGGAAGATAATCAGTTTTCATGAACAATAACTTTGCTTCCACCGCACTGTTACGCAGTTTCGAACTACTGTCCTGCAAGACATCGGTTTGCACGCCAGGGTACATATCACTTTGCATTAAAGACCTCCTTGATCTTTTTCCTTGAAAACCGTATTCCCTCATGTATTCCACTTCCGCCTCGCGGAATAATTCAACAAGGTCATCAGCACTGCTGTGGATTATTCGCCATGGCGCAGCGACCAAACGAAATTGAGTAATGAAGGCTAGTAACCGAACACCACCTTCGATCTTCGAGACCGCTTTTCCGGAGCTTTCAATGTAGGTATGGAGCACATTCCAAGTATGGACCACGTTATTTGTCGCCACTTCAGCATCTAGAGCAACCGTCTGCATATCCTGCATGTCACTTCTGATCCGTGCGATCGAGCCCAGGGTCTTGGACTTGCTTTCAAGGCTCTTGATGGCCGTTTTCTGGATGCTGCTCAGATCATTACGCCGGGATCGAACACTTTCGGCTTCGACTCCGATATAGATGGCAACTCCCAACCCTATGAGAGAAAAGCTGCTCACCGACTGAAGCGAACTCATTACCAGTGCCTTGTACTCTTTATTCAACTCATCAATCTGATTAGCGCGCTCCTTGACCTCGTTATTCAAACCCTCGATGTCCTCTGCGTATGTATTGCTTTCAAGAGCCAGCGCCAGCAACTTGATCGTGGGAATGACATCGTTAGTCAGTTGTCGACTAAACGTGCTGAGATCGGTCTTTATTTCAACGGCCGTCTGCAGATGCTCTTTGACCTGCTCGAAGATCAGATCAAGAACATCCCCAAGATTCGGGATGGTGTCCTCTTCCAACGCAAGATCCGGGAACGATTTGCCTTCTTTCACTTCCCAGTCACGCAGTTCCTTGTAGTTGGTGATTTTGTGTGTGCCCAGCGTCTTTGCCAACTTGACTTCAGCGAAAATTTCCTCGACCGAAGCAAGGTAAACATCCATGCTCAAACCAAACACTTTCAAATGGGTTCCCGTCAGCATGATGCGAGAGCGCAGGGGGGACCACAGTCTGGCATGCGAGTTTATCTTCGTAAAAGACACGAGAAAGTCTTCAGTCGTAAAACCTTTGCCACCGTCTTCGTCACCAAAGTTCAGGTAAGTCGCAAGGGATCGCTCGTTGGTCGGAAGTGCCAGCCCTGCTGCTTCATATTTACGCAGGGAAATGATTTGGGCTTTTGTTAGTATCAAGCCGTTTGCGCGAGTAATGTCATTCGCGGCCCCGGTCGACAAGGACATCAGTGATTGGGGGACAACGGCTGCAAGATTTGCAATTTCTTCGCGATTTTTGCCTTCCAAGCTCTTTTCCCACAATACAGCGGACATAGCGATTCCTCTCTAAAAGTTCGACTCTTAACCAGACCATTTAACTTTCATAACCTGCTTATTCGTCATAAAGTTCAGAAAAGAAAGTAAGCACCCCTCCAATATCGATCAAGCGATTAAATATATGAAAATGTAATAGCTAGAAAACCAGAATAAAACTTCAGCAAAAAAAATCATCAAACTCATCGACCAACGAGAACCACTGAAAACTTCAACCCACTTCTACACACCAACCCCAGAACTCCAAAACTCCAAAACCTGACAGCAACTACAAATAAAACTCAGCAACTTCCAGTATCAGCTTCTTGTGCAAAAATCATTTCCCATACAGCGAACAACTACCGAGTCTCACGGTGACAGTTTTTGCTCGAACACAGCCACGCCATCCAGATCCCGCAACACCACGCTCAACTCCCCGCTCTGCCCATCGATATTCACCTCGCCAAAGAACTGAAACCCGGCAAACGGCGAGACGTTCTGCGCAGGCGGCGCCTTCTCGAACACCACTTCAGGGCCGAAGGTTTTATCCAGCGGATTAGGCCCGAAGCTACCGGCATTCAGCGGCCCGGCGACGAACTCCCAGAACGGTTCGAAATCCTGGAACGCCGCCCGATCCGGGTGGTAATGATGGGCCGCGCAGTAATGCACATCCGCGGTCAGGAACAGGAAATTGCGTACCTGCTGCGCCCGCAGGAAACCGAGCAACTCGGCGATCTCCAGTTCACGCCCCTGGGCCGGGCCGGGGTCACCGTTGGCCACCGCTTCCCAACGCACGACACCCGGACTGACTTCACCGTCGGGCACGCCGAGGCCAATGGGCATGTCGGCGGCGATGACTTTCCATTGCGCGTTGGAGGCCTGCATTTCGCGCTTGAGCCAGTCCAGTTGCTCACGACCGAGGAAGGGTTTTGCAGCGCCCAGATTGTCATCGTTGGCCCCGCGATAGCTGCGCATGTCGAGTACAAATACATCGAGCAGCGGCCCGTAACCGAGCTTGCGATAGATCCGCCCGCCGCCATCACCGCTCTGCAAACGCATCGGCGCGTATTCGAGCCAGGCCTGGCGTGCGCGGCCCACCAGGCTGTGGATATCTTTGTCCTGATAACGCGCATCCAGCTGCTTGCCCGGCGACCAGTTGTTCACCACTTCGTGGTCGTCCCACTGCCAGATCTGCGGGACCTCGGCGTTGAAGCGACGGATGTTTTCGTCCATCAGGTTGTAGCGATAGTTGCCGCGATACTCATCGAGGGTCTCGGCGACTTTGCTCTTGGCCTCGGTGGTGATGTTGCGCCACACCCGGCCGCCTTCCGTGGTGATCTGCGCCGGGATCGGGCCGTCGGCGTAAATGGTGTCGCCGCTGTGGATAAAAAAGTCTGGCAGACGCAGGCGCATTGCTTCGTAGATGCGCATGCCGCCAATGTCCGGGTTGATGCCGAAGCCCTGGCCGACGGTGTCGCCGCTCCAGACAAAACGGATATCGCGACGGGTCTGCGGCACGCTGCGCAAGTGACCGAACCAGGGCTCGCTGGCAACGCCGCTCTGGGCGTCTTCAAACTGCACACGATAGAAAATCGCCTGGTCGGCGGGCAACCCGGTGAGTTCGACCCGGGCAGTGAAATCGGTGCGCGCATCGGCCAGGGACGAGACGAATCGCCGGGGGTTGGGAAACAGACTGCGGGTGTCCCACTCCACCACCATCCGCGCGGGGCGGTCGCAGCGGCTCCAGATGATCGCCCGGTCGCCCAGCAGATCGCCGGACTGCACGCCGTCAGTGAGTTGCGGCCGATCCTTGACCGAAGCGATCACCGCCGGCGCCAGCCCCGGCAACAACAGCCCGGCGCCAACCGCTTGCATGACACGACGGCGCCCGAGGTTGAAATCGCTCATGGGGTTCTCCTTGAAAAAGGAAAAACTAAAGCATGGCTGGATGAAGTAGAGGTGACAGAGAAAAGATCGCAGCCTGCGGCAGCTCCTACAGGTGTTCACAATCTGCCAGTGTAGGAGCTGCCGAAGGCTGCGATCTTTTGAGCTACGCCTTGGCCGGCTCGAGCGCCAACTCCACCGTCTCTGACCGCTTCACCAGCGCATACACCACCGCCGTCAACAAGCTCCCCGCCACAATCGCCAACAAATAAAGCAGCGCATGGTTGATCGCATTCGGGATCGCCAACACGAACAACCCACCGTGGGGCGCCATCAGTTTGCAGCCGAAATACATCGACAGCGCACCGGTCAGCGCACCGCCGGCGATGCTCGCAGGAATCACCCGCAACGGGTCTTTCGCCGCAAACGGAATCGCCCCCTCGGAGATGAAGCACAGCCCCAGAACCAGCGCCGCTTTACCGGCCTCGCGCTCGGTCTGGGCGAACTTGCGCCGCGCGATGAACGTGGCGATGCCCAGGCCAATAGGCGGCACCATGCCGGCCGCCATGGTCGCCGCCATCGGCGCATAGCTCTGCGACGCCAGCAAGCCCACCGAGAACGCATAGGCTGCCTTGTTGATCGGCCCGCCGAGGTCGACGCACATCATGCCGCCCAGCAACACCCCCAGCAGAATCGCGTTGGTGGTACCCATGCTGTCGAGGAAATGCGTAAGCCCGGAAAGCATCCCGGCCACCGGTTTGCCCACCACGTAGATCATCACCAGACCGGTGAACAGACTCGCCAGCAGCGGGATGATCAGGATCGGCTTGAGTGCCTCAAGGCTCTGCGGCAAACGCGCATATTTATTGATCGCCCTGGCCGCGTAACCGGCCAGAAAACCGGCGATGATCCCGCCGATGAAACCGGCGCCCAGGGTGCTCGCCAGCAGTCCGCCGATCATCCCCGGCGCGAGGCCCGGACGGTCCGCAATGGAATAGGCGATGTAACCCGCCAACAGAGGCACCATCAGCTTGAACGCAGTGTCGCCGCCGATCTGCATCAACGCTGCCGCCAGCGTGCCCTCTTCCTTGAACGCGGTGATGCCGAACACAAACGACAAGGCGATCATCAAGCCGCCGGCCACCACCATCGGCAACATGAACGACACACCGGTCAGCAGATGTTTATAGACGCCCGTCTTCTCCTGTTTGGTCGTTGTTTTTGCAGTACTCGAGGCACTTTCCTGCTGACCTTCGGCCAAGGCTTTTTTCAAGGTCGCCTCGGCTTGCTTGAGGGCAATGCCGGTGCCACAGCGATAGATTTTCTTGCCGGCGAAACGCTCGGTGGCGACCTCGATATCGGCCGCCAGCAGCACCACATCGGCCTCGGCAATCACTTGAGCGCTCAAGGGATTGCGCGCACCGACCGAGCCTTGGGTTTCCACCTGCAGGTCATAGCCCAGGCGTTTGGCCGCTTGCTGCAAGGCCTCGGCAGCCATGAACGTGTGAGCGACACCCGTCGGGCACGCGGTGACGGCCACCAGTCGCGGCGTGTTCTGGACAACTGCCACAGGTTCGACGACGGCTTCGGTTGCGACGTAGACCTGTGCCTCCTGCGCTCCTCGCCGCAGCACCGCTTCCACGTCCTGCAGGGCCTGGGCCGGAGTGCTCTGGAATACCCGCTTGCCGACAAACCGCGACATGTCCACCGGCGCGCTGGTCACCAGCAGCACCCACTCGGCCGCGTCGAGGGTGGCCGCCGACAGTTGCTTTTCGGGATGCGCGGCATCGGTGACTTCGACACTGGTGCTCCAGCCCTGGCGCTGGGCCGCGGCATCGAGCAGCCGGGCACACAGCACACTGGTGACCATGCCGTTCGGGCAGGCCGTAACGATGGCTAACTTCATGACAAACCCTCTTATTGTTCTGTCAGGGGACGCACGCGCACACCCTGTTCGAGCTGCGCCAGTTGCGCAGCATCGCCAATGCCAAATCCGATCTGGGTCACCGCCATCGCGGCAATCGCCGTAGCGGTGCGCAAGGTCTGCTCCGGCGTATCGGCACTGAGCAAACCGTGAAGCATCCCCGCCAACAACGAATCACCCGCGCCCACGGTGCTGGCGACGCTGACCCTGGGTGGCGTGGCATGCAGTGCCGAGCCGACGCTGAACCAGTTCACACCCTCGGCACCATGGGAAATCACCACATGCTCGATGCCTTGGGCGTGCAAGCGCTCCGCCGCCAAGGCCTGGGCACTGACCGAGACGACCTCGCAGTCCAGCACCTCGGCCAGTTCTTCAGTGTTGGGCTTGATGAGCCAGGGTCCTGCTTTGAGCGCCGCACGCAACGCCTCGCCGCTGGTGTCGAGCGCGACGTTCAAGCCCAGTTTTTTCAAGCGCAAGATCAACGCCTGCAACCATTGCGCGCTGACACCCAACGGCAAGCTTCCGGCGACAACCACCGCATCGTGTCCCGGGGCAATCTGCTCCAGTCGATCGATCAAGGCCTGCTGCGCCGCTACGCTGACCTGCGGTCCCGGCCCGTTGATGTCGGTGATGCGTCCGTCGCTTTCCGCCAGTTTGATATTGCTGCGGGTCTCGCCCGGAACGCGGATGAAAGCGTCGACAAATCCGCGTTTGGCGAACAGCGTTTCGAACGCTTGCAGGTTGTCTTCGCCAAGAAAGCCACTGACGGTCAATTGATGCCCGAGGTCCGCCAGCACTTGCGCCACGTTCACGCCTTTGCCGGCGGCGTGGGTGTGCATCACATCGCTGCGGTTGACCTGGCCGGCTTCAAGGCGCGGCAACTGGACGGTCAGGTCCAGCGCCGGGTTGAGGGTCAGGGTAAGAATCCGGGCCATTACAGGGCCTCCACTAATGCACGCACTTCATTGGCGCTGCCCACGGCCAGGGCCTGGCGGGCAAGGGTTTGAGTCTGAGTGAAGCCCAGTTCGCGAATCCGCGCCTTGACTTCGGCAATGCTGCGCGCCCCGACGCTGAGTTCATCCACCCCGAGGCCGACCAGCACCGGCACCGCCAGCGGGTCGGCCGCCAGCTCGCCGCACACACCGACCCATTTGCCCTGAGCATGGGCCGCGCGCACGGTGATGTCGATCAATTGCAGCACCGCCGGATGCAAGCCATCGGCCTGGGCCGACAGCGTTGGATGGCCACGGTCGATGGCCAGGGTGTATTGGGTCAGGTCGTTGGTCCCGACGCTGAAAAAATCGACCTCCTGGGCCAGCACCGGCGCCAGCAATGCCGCCGACGGCACTTCGATCATGATCCCCAGCTGCAGGTCGGCGACCGGGATTTCCCGGCGCAGGCGTTCGGTCATGTCACGGGCCTGGCGCCACTCGTCGACGCTACCCACCATCGGGAACATGATCCGCAGCGGCCGGTTGTCGGCAGCCCGCAGCAAGGCGCGCAGTTGCGCTTCCATGATCTGCGGGCGCTGCAAAGTCAGGCGAATGCCGCGCACGCCGAGGAAGGGGTTTTCTTCCTTCGCAATCGGCCAGTACGGCAGCGGTTTGTCGCCACCGACATCGAGGGTACGCACCACCAACGGTCGCCCGGCCAGACCGTCGAGGACCCGGCGGTACTCGGCTTCCTGGGTCGCCTCGTCGGGCGCTTGCGAGTGGGCCATGAAAATCAGTTCGGTGCGCAACAGGCCAATGCCTTCGGCGCCCTGCTCCACCGCGCCGGTCACGCCAGCGCTTTCACCAATGTTGGCGAACACTTCGACGGCATGGCCATCGGTGGTCAACGCCGGTTGATGGCGCCGTTCCGCAGCCGCCTTCAAGCGTTGCTCGCGGGTATCGCGTTCGGCCGTGGCGCGTTGCAAGGTCGCCGCGTCAGCGTCCACATGCAGGCGACCACGTTGGCCATCGAGCAGCAACGGCGTACCCGGTGCCAGCAGCAATACGCCGGGGCCGGCGCCGACCAGTGCCGGAATGCCCAGGGCCCGGGCGACAATCGCACTGTGCGCCGTAGCGCCACCCCGGGCGGTGAGAATCCCGGCCACGCGAGCGGGGTCGAGACGCGCGACGTCGGACGGGCCGACCTCGTCCATCACCAGAATGTACGGTTGATCCGGTTCGCCCGGGGTTTCGATGCCGCTGAGCTGCATCAACACCCGACGCCCGATGTCGCGCAAGTCGGCCGCGCGCTCGGCGAGCAAGGCATCTTGCAACGCTTCCTGTTGCCGGGCCGCCGCTTCAATCACGGCCATCCACGCCGCCTCGGCGCTTTCGCCCTGCTTGAGGCGCGTATCGACCTCATCGGTCAGTTCCGGATCGTCGAGCATCTCTTGGTGGGTGATGAAGATTTCGCGGATGGCTTTGCTCTTGCTGCGCTCGATCAGGCCCTGGATGTCACGGCGTACCTGCGCCAGGGCGTGCTGGAGACGCTCACGCTCGATGCCGGCGGACTCGCCGCGCAACGGGTATTCGATGGTTTGCAGCACTTGAATATGCGCCGGGCCGATAGCGATCCCCGGAGCGGCGGCAATCGCCTGAACCATGCTGCCTGACACCGGGGCGAGGACCACTTCGGCCATATCGGCAACGACTTCGCGCACCTGGCTTACCGGTGGCAGCGGTTCGACTTCCTCACCGAGGCCTTCTTCGATGGCCGCCAACAAGGCCGGCAACGCATCCGCCGCGATGCCCGGTTCGGCGATGATTTCCAGCACCTGCCCCCGACGGGCGCCGAGGCTGAGCAACTTGCTCAAGCTCTTTACCGACACGGCGCTGTCGTGGCCATCGACGATGCGTACGCGGATGTCACCTTCAAAACTCTTTGCCAGTTGCGCGAGGATTTTCGCCGGCCGCGCATGCAAACCATGGGCGTTGGCCAATGCAATTCGCGCGCTGGGCCAGTCGGCGGGCACTTCACCACCGAGCACTTCGAGGACTTTGCGGCTGCTGGTGGCGCGCCCCAACTCATGGCCACGCCCTTCGATCAACAACGCGCACAGGCGTTCGAGCAGGGCTTGATGGGCCTCACCGAGGCTGGCCAGGCAGAACAGTCCAGTGAGTGGCTGGCCGAGGTAGCGCAGCGGTCTGTCCGGGGTGACGAAGGCCAGGCCCGGGCGCTTCACCGTCTGCTCGCTGTGCAGCCACCACAGGCCATCGCCCAGGGGCAGCGCTTCAACCTGTTGCAGCACGGCGGAGAAACCGTTGCTCACGCAGTCGGCCTGCCGCAACAAACGTGCGCCGCGCCAGACCAGCTCTTCGAAATCTTCGGCCGCCACACCGAGACCGATCATCTGCGCGTCCAGCGCCAGTTCCTGCGGCGCACCTTGCAGCAACTTCAGCAAGGCTTCGGCGGAACCGGCGCGACGCAGGGCCTGGCCCAGGTCGGTCTCGCCGAGGGCACGGGTGAGCAATTGTAACAGGCGCAGGTGTTCATCGGATTTGGCGGCGATACCGATCGCCAGGTAAACGATATGACCATCGCCCCAGTCCACGCCATCGGGGAACTGCATCAGGCGCACACCGGTGGTGAACACCAGGTCGCGGGTTTCGGGCGTACCGTGGGGGATGGCAATACCTTGACCGAGAAAGGTCGAGCCCTGGGCTTCCCGCGCCTGCAAGCCGGCGAGATACCCCTCGGCAACCAGGCCGTCGGCGACCAGATGCCGGGCCAGCAATTGCAGCGCTGCGGATTTATCCACAGCCGACTGGCCCATGGAAATCTGCTCTACAGTGAGCTCGAGCATGCTTTCTCCTTTTTGGCGCCTTGGGGCACCAGGTATTGTTTTGAATGAGTCAGCTTAGGCGCTTGGTCATCGCTTTTGGCGGTTTCACGGCAGAACCGGCCAAAGGCGCCTAAAACGTAGAAAGTACGCTTGCTGAAACGTTTAATCTAGATCGATTGGCACGTTACTCGATATTGGCCCATCCTTGAAGTCCAACTTGTCGGATGCGTTGCGACAATGGTCGCCTGCCTTAATCGGTTAGGATTGACGAAAATGTCGAGGCAATCTCGAAAAAACAAGGAAACAGCGGGTTGAAACTCAGTGATATCGCCCAGTTGGCCGGTGTGTCCGTCACCACCGCCAGCTATGTCATCAATGGCAAGGCCGAACAACAGCGCATCAGCAGCGCTACCGTCGAACGCGTGCGCGCGGTCGTCGAACAACATGGCTTCACGCCTAACCCACAGGCCGCCGGTTTGCGCAGCCGGCACACCCGCACATTGGGGTTCATTCTGCCGGATCTGGAAAACCCCAGTTACGCGCGAATCGCCAAATTGCTGGAGCAAGGTGCGCGGGCCCGGGGTTATCAGTTGCTGATCGCCAGTTCCGACGATGCACCGGACAGTGAACGGCAACTGCTGCAACTGTTCCGCGCCCGGCGTTGCGACGCACTGATCGTTGCCAGCTGCCTGCCGGCCGGCGACGACAGCTATCACCAATTGCAGGCCAAGGGCATTCCGATCATCGCCATCGACCGGGTCATGGAACCCGAGCATTTCTGCTCGGTGATCAGTGACGACCGCGAGGCCAGCCTGCAACTGACCCGCAGCCTGCTCGATCCCTTGCCTAAACAGATCGCACTGATCGGCGCCCGCCCGGAGCTGAGCATCAGCCAGGAACGTTGCGCCGGCTTCAAAGAGGCGCTCGCCGGGTTCAACGGTGAGGTGCTGATCGAAGAAGGCGAGTCCTTCAGCCGTGAGTGCGGCAAACAACTGATGGAAGAGTTGCTGCAGCGTCTGGGCCATTTACCCGATGCCCTGGTGACCACATCCTACGTGTTGCTTCAGGGCGTGTTCGATGCGCTGCACGACTTCCCGCTGAAAAACCGCCCGCTACGCCTCGGCACGTTCGGCGACACCCAGTTGCTGGACTTCCTGCCGCTGCCGGTCAACGCCATGGCCCAGCAACACCAGCTGATCGCCGACAAGGCCCTTGCGCTGGCCCTGGCAGCCATCGAGCAGTCGGATTACCGGCCCGGCGTGCAGGCCATCCCGCGCACGTTCAAGCAGCGTATTCGCCAGGACTGAACCGTGGAGCTGATCGACACCCACACCCATCTGGATTTTCCGGACTTCGACGCCGACCGCCAGGCGTTGCTGGCCGAAAGCCGCGCCCTCGGGGTGCGGCGGATCGTGGTGCTGGGGGTTTATCAGGCCAATTGGCAGCGGGTCTGGGAGCTGGTGCAGAGTGATCCCGACCTGCACGCCGCGTTCGGATTGCACCCGGTGTACCTGGACGATCATCGCCCGCAACACCTGAGCGAACTCGCTGACTGGCTGACCCGTCTGGCCGGCCATCGGCAACTGTGCGCAGTCGGCGAGATCGGCCTGGATTACTTCATCGAAACCCTGGACCGCGACCGCCAGCAGGCATTGTTCGACGCACAGCTGCAACTGGCGGCTGACTTCAATCTTCCAGCACTGATCCACGTGCGGCGTAGCCATGCGGCGGTGATTGCCACGCTCAAACGCTTCAAGCTCAAACGGGCCGGCATCATCCACGCCTTTGCCGGCAGCCAGGAAGAAGCGCGGGAATACATCAAGCTCGGTTTCAAACTCGGCCTTGGTGGCGCCCCGACCTGGCCGCAGGCGCTGCGCATGCACCGCGTGCTCGGCGAACTGCCACTGGATTCGGTGGTGCTGGAAACCGACTCGCCCGACATGGCCCCAGCCATGTTCCCCGGCCAACGCAACAGCCCGGCACACCTGCCGGCGATCTGCGCGGCATTGGCGCAATGGATGGCGATCAGCCCGGAACGACTGGCGGCTGCCAGCACCGCCAACAGCTGCGAAGTGTTCGGCTGGTAATCAGTCGGCGTGAGCCCTGGCAGCTTCCAGGATCAGCGTCAGGTGCTGGCGTCGGCGGAAGTAACGGACCACCGCGAAATACACGAATATGGCGATCAGCGAAGCATTCAACTGTTCGATGACGCTGAGCATCCCCACCCACTCCATCACCAACGCCACCAGCAAGGCGATGCAGACCATCATCCGCAGGCTGGCGCGCAACAGCGAAAAAGAGTCGAGCGACTTGAAGCGCCTGAATTGTTCCGGACAACGTAACTGAACGTGTTTCTGGCAGTGGGCACAGGCAAACGCCTCATTGATCGCAATGGCGTTGAGTTGCCAGGGTTGAAGCAGCAATGTGCGCTGACAATGCGCACAGCGTCCCTGGACTCCTGATGTTGCAACAGACATAACCAAGTTCCTCCATGAAGTAAGCCGCGTAACTCTTCCTTGATTGACATTCAAAATCCAGCGCACGGAAAGAATCAGGAGGATTCTCACCGGGAAAAGGAAAAAGTATTACGAAACTTTCCGACAGTACACCAAAACGTGGGAGTGGGCTTGCCCGCGAACACGGCGGCACATTCAACATCGATGTGACTGAAAGATCGCTATCGTCGGATCGCCGCCCGGAGCAAGCTCGCTCCTACAGGTTCCCGAGCGGTCTTTCAGACCCGGAATGCACTGATCAACTGCTTCAACTCCACGACCTGGGCCGACAACGCCCGGCTGGCATCTTCGGTCTGATGTGCACCTTCAGCGGTGCGCTCGCCGGCGCGGTTGATCTCGACGATGTTCTGGTCGATGTCATGAGCTACGGCGGTTTGTTGCTCTACAGCGGCGG
Source organism: Pseudomonas grandcourensis (assembly GCF_039909015.1). Classification (NCBI taxonomy): domain Bacteria; kingdom Pseudomonadati; phylum Pseudomonadota; class Gammaproteobacteria; order Pseudomonadales; family Pseudomonadaceae; genus Pseudomonas; species Pseudomonas grandcourensis. The sequence continues at coordinate 915,167 of NZ_CP150919.1, read as the reverse complement.
CAATCTGCTGGTTCTGGTCGACGATCATGCCCACCGCTCCCAGGATGTTTTCCAGCGCCCGCTGGACCTTCTCCGACTGCCCCACCGTACCGCTGGCCATTTCATGGCTGGTGCCCATGGCCTTGACCGCCGCGCCGACACCACCATGGAGCCTGGCGATCATCTGCTCGATTTCTTCGGTCGACTGCTGGGTTCGTTTGGCCAGGGTCCGGACTTCGTCGGCTACCACGGCGAAACCACGGCCCTGCTCACCGGCCCGTGCTGCCTCGATGGCGGCATTGAGCGCCAGCAGGTTGGTCTGCTCGGCGATGCTCTTGATCACTTCGAGCACGCGGCTGATGGACTGGCTGTCGCTGGCCAGTTGGTTGATCACCAGCACCGATTGATCGATCTCGCTGGCCAGCGCGGCAATGCTGCCTTGCTGCGACTCCACCAGACCGCGACCATTGATGGTCTCATCGTTGACACTGTGGGCACTGCTGACCGCCGCGGCGGCACTGCGCGCGACCTCCTGGGAAGTGGCCGACATCTGGTTCATCGCCGTGGCCACTTGTTCGATCTGCGTGCGCTGCCCGGCGACGGCCTGGTTGCTTTGCGCGGAAACGCTTTCCACTTGCCCGGCCTGACGCTCGACTTCACTGACGGTCTGCCCCACCCGCTCGATCAGGTCATGGATCTTTTTCACGGTGCCGTTGAACACCTCGCCCAACTCCCCCAACTCATCGCGGCTGTGGGCGCTGAAGGTCACGGTCATGTCGCCGGCCGCCACCTTGTCCATCACCCCCCCCAGGCGTTTGAGGGTGGTGCGGGTCGAGGCATAGAAACCGCCGTAGAGGTAGAATATCAGTACAAACACCACTGACAACGCCACGGCCTGCAAGATCATGTGCGTACGATTCTGGTCCAGGCGTTGCTGCAACTGCGGGCCGAGGTACTTCAGGGTCGCTTCATTGAGTTGGTAAGTCTGGTCCATCAGGGCAGTGACCTGATCGTAAAAACCCTGCCACGGCGCGTCGAGGGTATCGGCCATGACCACTTGCTCTTCGAACAGCTCGCTGGCTTTTTTCAAGGATGCCCGGCTGCTATCGGCCTGAGTCGCCAGGTTATCGCGTGCGGCTTTGCTGGAACCCACGGCATCCTGCAACTTCAGGCCATACTCGGCCTGGAGCTTTTCAATCTGCGCCAGCAATTCATCGAAACGGGTACTCGACGCCGAGTTGATGAACCCCTGCCCCAACGAGTAAGACCCCATTGCCCGACCTTCGCCCAGGATCTGGGTGACCCTTGGCGTGACGAGGGTGACGAGTTCGCTCAACTGGCGCATGTCGTTCTGGTTGTCGCGACTGAGACCGGACTGGCTGGTGATGAGCTGGCTGAAAATCTGCGCGCTGCCCACCAGTTTGCCGATCAAGGCACTTTTGCTTTGCAGGGAGTTTTCCGTTTGCTGGGCCTTGAACGCGGCGATCATTTCATCGCGCTTGCCATCAAACACCGCGACCTGCTCCGGGTCGCTGGTCATCGCCGTCAGCCCTTGCAGGCGAGTCAGAATATTCTGTTCGAGGGCGCTGATCTTCGATTCGACATTGCCGGCCTTGCCGGATTGGCCGAGGCTGACATTGATCTGCACCAGGTTGTTCAGGGTTTCCAGATCGCGCCGTAACGTCAGGCTACTGCCCAACAGGTCGAGACTTTGCAGTTCGATCCGCGTGCCCTGGAATTCGCGATAGGAGTCACGCACCAGATAGAAGTTGGTCACCAGCATCGGCACCAGGAACAGTACGCTGATCAGGCTGAACTTCATGCCGAAGCTCAGGCGGTTCATCAGTGCGACAGCGGGATAGAGCAAGCTCTTCACTGGATGTCTCCCTTCAATTTCTTATTTTTTTTATTGGCAGGCGCAGACAGACAGCAGATAGCCACTATTCGGCGCTATCTCTGTATAACTTAAATCGGCAGGAGGTTTTGTAACTTAAGGTTAACGACAGGGCGAAGCACTTCGGACTAGTGATCGCCCCGTGGCTAAGGGGCTTGCTCTGAATGCGGTGCTAATGCAGCACCGTCCACAACGCAAACCCGGCATACCAGAGCACCGCCGCACGCAGCAGCAGCGCCCAGATGCGGTCCAGATTGTTGATACCTTCCGCGCCCGTCACCGGTGCCGGAATTTCACCGGCCACCAGCCCGACTTTCACGATCAATTGCGCAGCGCTGATGTTCCAGTTCAGCAGTTCATGCAGCATGACCCGACTGACCGCGACAAAATTGCCGACCAAAGCAAGGCTCGCCGCCAGCAGACGCACCGGCAACCAGTCGAAGGCGTGACGCAGTTGCCCGGCGCGCTCGACCACCGCCGGGTTTTTCCCGTGCTCTTCGGCCAGCGCCAGCAGTCGATAACTCAGCGCCGCGACCGGACCCAACAGGAAGTACCAGAAAATCACCGCGAAAAAGCTCTGGTAGGCCTCCCACAGCAAATGCCCTTCGACCTGCTCCAGCAGCTGCTCGCCACTGTCTGCGCAGATATCCAGGTCGCGCTTGGCGACATGGGCCGCCGCTTGCAGGTCCTCCCGACGCCAGGCATCGCGGAACGGCCCGAGATCGCCCAGCAGATCACCGCGCCCCAGGCTGTAGATCACCACCAGCAAATGGATCGGCAGCGCCAGCAACCCGTAGGCCACCGGCTCGATGACAACCAGCAGCAAACCCAGCAACGCCACCGGCAACAAGACCACTACCGACAACACCAGCCATGGCCGCTCCGAAAGTCGCGGACTGGCCTCAAGCTTGTTCAGCTCGTGTGTCCAGCCATTGTCACGCTGAACCCGATGGCGCAGGGCCGAGAACTTCTCGATCCACACCGCCAACAGCAACACCAGAAAACTCATCGTCCTTCCTCTTGTGCCAGGGCGGCACGATAGCGTGCCCAGTCGAACGCCGGCCCTGGATCGGTTTTGCGCCCCGGTGCAATGTCGCTGTGCCCGCAGATGCGCTCGGTGGTGATTGCCGTGAACGCCTGCTGCAACTGGCGGGTCAGGGCTGTCAACGCGCGGTATTGCGCGTCGGTGAACGGCAGATCATCCGTGCCTTCAAGCTCGATACCCACGGAAAAATCGTTACAGGTTTCTCGCCCCTCGAAGCACGAGACACCCGCATGCCACGCACGCTCAAGACATGAAACAAACTGGGTGACGGTACCGTCTCGCTCGATCAGAAAGTGCGCCGACACCCGCAAATCCGCGATCCCTTCAAAATAGGGATGTTCGGTGACATCCAGACGATTCTGGAAAAATTCCTGCACCTTGCCGGTGGCGAACTGCGCCGGAGGCAGGCTGATGTTGTGGATCACCAGCAGGGAGATTTCGTCTGTGGGGCGCGCATTGAAGTTGGGTGAGGGGCAGACCTGCACACCCTGAATCCAACCGCTCGCGGGGTCCAACTGCATACCGATTCCTTCAACGTCGACTGTATTGGCACAGTATGCCGCGATAATCCCCCGGGGCGCGATCACTTGCCGTATTTGAGGCGCTGGAGGTTGCCGATCTCAAACAGGCGCTTGCTCGGAATCGACGATCAACGCCGACAACGGCAGAGAATCGACCAAATGCAGGCGCCAGCGCCAACGTAACGCTCTGATGCCTTGGGTTGGTCCGTGCCATGGCCCTATAATCGAGCCACTTTGTTTGTGGAGTCCGTTATGCCGAATCTACGTCTCGCCGATCTGACCGCCGAAATCGAAGCCAACGTGCGCCGTGCGTTGCGTGAAGACATTGGCAGCGGCGACATCACCGCTCAGTTGATCCCGGCCGAACGCCTGGCCAAAGCCACCATCATTACCCGCGATGCGGCCGTCATCAGCGGCACCGCCTGGGTAGATAACGTGTTTCGGCAACTGGACCCACGGGTGGCGGTGCACTGGCAGGTTGCCGACGGTGAACGGGTGACGCCCAATCAGGTGCTGTTCCACCTCGAAGGCCCTGCACGCTCGCTCCTGACCGGCGAACGCAGCGCCCTGAACTTCCTGCAATTGCTCTCCGGCGTGGCGACCCGCGCTCAATACCTGGCGGACTTCGTGGCCGAGACCCAGGTCAAGCTGCTCGACACCCGTAAAACCCTGCCGGGGCTGCGCCTGGCGCAGAAGTACGCCGTGACCTGCGGTGGTTGCCACAACCACCGCATCGGCCTGTACGACGCCTTCCTGATCAAGGAAAACCACATCGCCGCCAGCGGCGGCATCGCGCAGGCCATCGCTGCTGCGCACAAGATCGCCCCGGGCAAACCGGTCGAGATTGAAGTGGAAAGCCTGGATGAATTGAAAGAAGCGCTGGCGGCCGGTGCCGACATCATCATGCTCGACGAACTGAGCCTGGACGACATGCGCGAAGCCGTGCGCCTGAACGCCGGCAAGGCCAAGCTGGAGGCAAGCGGAGGGATCAACGAAAGTACGTTGCTGCCGATTGCACAGACCGGGGTGGATTACATTTCGATCGGTGCGATGACCAAGGATGTGAAGGCGGTAGACCTGTCGATGCGACTGAGTCTCTGATCGCGCCTCGCCGTATGAAAAACGCCAGCCTCATCAAGGCTGGCGTTTTTGTCAGACCACCAGATTGTTCATCTCGCAGTACTCTTCCCACTCGACACCTAGTACCTCGGCCGCTTCTTTATGCAGCTTCAGGCGTTCTGTCTCGTACTCATCCGGTGTCGAGGTGTACTTGAGGCTCAACTCCCACGGCTGCAAGCCCTGGGCTTCGGCTTCATCCTCGAACGCCCACTGAATCTGGTCCTTCTGATCATCGGCACTCAGGTCCTTGATCTCTTCCATCAGATCCGGCACATCCAGCACGTACTTTTTCAGTGCTTCTTCGTGTCTGGCTTCTTGGGTCAATTCTTTTATTGTCATGGCGTTCTCGTTGATCTGGGGAATGGAAGATGGATCTGGATCATCAAGGATCTCTCTGACGCAAAAAACCGTATGAAGCGCGGTTTATCTGGCCTTCAGAACCATTCGGGATCATCTGAAAACAAGTCTTGCTGGTGCCCGAGACAGGAATCGAACCTGCGACCTTCGCGTTACGAGTGCGCTGCTCTACCGGCTGAGCTACACGGGCGGTGGGCTAAACCTAGCACTGACTTCAGGGGCAGGCAACTTCCGGAACGTCTCAATTTCCTGCAGACAAAAAAATGCCCCACAGCTTTCACTGCGGGGCATTTTCTACAACGTTGAAGCGGTCAGGCGTAAGGCGCGATTAAACGCCCGAAGCCTTGGCTGCTGCCACGTCTTTGATGGACAGCTTGATACGGCCGCGGTTGTCCACGTCCAGTACCAGTACTTCCACTTCCTGGCCTTCTTTCAGGATGTCGGTCACTTTCTCAACGCGAGCGTCGCTCAGCATGGAGATGTGAACCAGACCGTCCTTGCCCGGCAGGATGTTGACGAATGCGCCGAAGTCGACGATGCGCTCAACCTTGCCCACGTAGATCTTGCCGATTTCGGCTTCAGCGGTGATACCCAGAACGCGCTGACGTGCTGCTTCAGCCGCTTCCTTGGTTTCGCCGAAGATCTTGATCGAACCGTCGTCTTCGATGTCGATCGAAGCCTTGGTTTCTTCGCAGATCGCACGAATGGTCGCGCCGCCTTTACCGATGACGTCACGGATTTTGTCGGTGTCGATCTTCATCGCGATCATGGTCGGAGCGTTGGCCGACAGTTCGGTACGCGACTGGCCAATGATCTGGTTCATCTGGCCGAGGATGTTCAGGCGCGCTTCCAGGGCTTGGCCCAGAGCGATCTCCATGATCTCTTCGGTGATGCCCTTGATCTTGATGTCCATCTGCAGCGCGGTGACGCCTTTGGCGGTACCGGCTACCTTGAAGTCCATGTCGCCCAGGTGGTCTTCGTCACCCAGGATGTCGGTCAGGACGGCGAATTTCTCGCCTTCTTTAACCAGACCCATGGCGATACCGGCAACCGGCGCCTTCATCGGCACACCAGCGTCCATCAGGGCCAGGGAAGCACCGCAAACGGAAGCCATCGAGCTCGAACCGTTGGATTCGGTGATTTCCGACACAACACGGATGGTGTACGGGAACACGTCAGCGGCAGGCAGCATGGCCGAAACCGAACGACGGGCCAGACGGCCGTGACCGATTTCGCGACGACCAGCGCCACCCATGCGACCACACTCGCCTACCGAGAACGGAGGGAAGTTGTAGTGCAGCATGAACGGGTCTTTTTTCTCGCCTTCCAGGGTGTCGAGCAGCTGTGCATCACGGGCAGTACCCAGAGTTGCAACGACCAGAGCCTGGGTTTCGCCACGGGTGAACAGAGCCGAACCGTGGGTTTTTGGCAGAACACCGACTTCGATGTTCAACGGACGTACAGTCTTGGTGTCGCGACCGTCGATACGTGGCTTGCCGTTAACAATGTTTTCGCGAACGGTGCGGTATTCGATTTCGCCGAAAGCCGCTTTGACTTCGCTGGAGGAAGGCTGGCCTTCTTCACCGGACAGCTTGGCTACAACCTGGTCCTTCAACTCGCCCAGGCGAGCGTAACGGTCGGCCTTGACGGTGATGGTGTAGGCCTGGGAGATCGCTTCGCCGAACTCGGCACGGATAGCGCCCAGCAGTTCGGTGGCTTCTGGCGCAGGAGCCCAGGTCCAGGTTGGCTTGGCAGCTTCAGCGGCCAGTTCTTTAACAGCGTTGATCACAACCTGGAACTCGTCGTGAGCAAACAGTACCGCGCCCAGCATCTGGTCTTCGGTCAGCTCTTTGGCTTCCGATTCAACCATCAGTACGGCGTCCGAAGTACCGGCAACGACCATGTCCAGGCTCGAAGCAGCCTGTTGCTCGTAGGTCGGGTTCAGCAGGTAGCCGGTGCTTTCGTGGAAGGCAACGCGGGCAGCGCCGATCGGGCCATCGAAAGGAATGCCGGAGATCGCCAGCGCAGCCGAGGTACCGATCATCGCAGCGATGTCCGGATCGGTCTTCTTGCTGGTGGAAACGACGGTGCAGACAACCTGCACTTCGTTCATGAAGCCTTCCGGGAACAGCGGACGGATCGGACGGTCGATCAGTCGGGAAGTCAGGGTTTCTTTCTCGGAAGGACGGCCTTCGCGCTTGAAGAAACCGCCAGGGATCTTACCGGCAGCGTAAGTCTTTTCCTGGTAGTGAACAGACAGAGGGAAGAAGCCCTTGCCTGGATCGGCTTGTTTTGCACCGACTACAGTCACCAATACGCTGACGTCGTCGTCAACGGTGACCAATACTGCGCCGGAGGCCTGACGGGCGATACGGCCAGTCTCGAGGGTAACGGTCGACTGACCGAACTGGAATTTTTTGATTACCGGGTTCACGGTGTCCTACCTTCTTTGTGGCTCTTGGGGGAACTGGTTTCTTGCGAAATTCTTGGGCAATGTCGGGAATCGGCCCGACCGGTTTGTCCAGGTGTTACTCAGGCAAAGCAGGTATCCAGATAAAACTTGAGGCTGGGAGCCTGCCATGCGCCGGCGGGAAACCCGCTGGTGCACGACAGACAACCAACCTCTAGCGCAATCGCTTATTAGCGACGCAGACCCAGGCGACCGATCAGAGTCTGATAGCGACCCAGATCCTTGCCTTTCAGGTAGTCCAGCAGCTTACGACGCTGGTTAACCATGCGGATCAGACCACGACGGGAGTGGTGGTCTTTACCGTTGGCCTTGAAGTGACCTTGCAGCTTGTTGATGTTGGCGGTCAGCAGTGCAACTTGCACTTCTGGCGAACCGGTGTCACCAACAGCTTGCTGGTAGTCAGTTACGATTTGAGCTTTTTCTTGAACGTCGAGAGCCATGAGGCAATCCTTTTATCAGGAAACTGTTTCAGAAAAACAGTTTCAACAGGCCAGGGACAAATCCCTGTATCTAAAAATGAGTAGTGACCGTGCCTGTTGACAGCCACCCTCGTCCGGTCATTCTGACCGAATCAGTCGACGCGGCGCGATGCGCCCGTCTTCGCTCACTTCACCGATACCGATGAAGCGACCATTGTGATCCTGTACCCGCACCATGCCGAACTTCGGAGCATCCGGGGCACGTACCGGCTGGCCGTTGAGCCAGTAGAACGCGCTCGCTTCCGAGAACTGCAGCAGAGGCCAATCCAGCAGGCCGCTGTCCGATGGCATCAGGAAGCGATCGACCGCTTCGTTACCGCCTTCGGCATGTACCGCTTCCAGCTCTTCGAGGGTAACCGTCTGCGCCAGGGTGAATGGCCCGGCCTGGGTACGTCGCAGTTCTGCAACGTAAGCGCCACAACCGAGTTGCTCACCGATATCCTCCACCAGGGTGCGGATATAGGTGCCTTTAGTGCAATCCACCGCCAGCCGCGCAGTATCACCTTCGAAGGCCAGCAATTCCAAGCGCGTAATAGTAACAGAACGCGGTTCGCGCTCCACTACTTCGCCTGCACGAGCCAGCTTGTACAGCGGCTGGCCATCACGCTTGAGCGCCGAGTACATCGGTGGTATCTGACTGATTTGCCCACGAAATTTCGGCAGTACAGCCTCGACATCGGGGCGACCAACGGTAACCGGGCGCTCCTGCAAAACTTCACCTTCGGCATCTGCCGTGGTGGTGGTCTTGCCCAGTTGCGCCAGGGTTTCATAACCCTTGTCGGAATCGAGCAGGTATTGCGAGAACTTGGTCGCCTCGCCGAAGCACAGCGGCAACACGCCGGTGGCCAAGGGATCGAGACTGCCGGTATGACCGGCCTTTTCGGCGTTCAGCAACCAGCGAACCTTCTGCAAGGCCGCGTTGGAGGTGAACCCCAGCGGCTTGTCGAGAAGGATAATGCCGCTGACGTTACGACGGATACGTTTGACCTGAGCCACCGATTACTCCTTGGTGTCTTCGGCTTCTGCCGCAACCGGATGCTGATTGTCTTCAGCCACTGCGCGCTCGATCAATGCCGACAGATGCGCACCACGCACGACGCTTTCGTCGTAGTGGAAGTGCAGCTGTGGAACGCTGCGCAGCTTCATCTCGCGAGCCAGCTGCATGCGCAGGAAACCGGCGGCGGAGTTGAGCACCTTGATGCTTTGTGCAATTTCTTCGGCGCTGTCCTGCCCCATCACGGTGATGAAGATCTTGGCGTGACCGACGTCACGACTGACTTCCACAGCGGTAATAGTGACCAGGCCGACGCGCGGGTCTTTGACTTCACGACGGATCAGTTGTGCCAGCTCGCGCTGCATCTGATCGCCGATACGTTGGGTACGGCTATATTCTTTTGCCATGTCTTGTTACCTGTTACTGCCCCACGGTGAAACCCGTGAGGTCTGAAAGCGGCAAACGCCCGGCCTGACAAAAGCCAGACCGGGCGTTGCGTTTAGAGTCCTGGTGACGAACTGTGCATTTGCATGCGACGACCCGTCACGGCTCCTGAAGTGCGCGAATTAGAGGCTGCGAGCAACCTGCACCTTCTCGAAGACTTCGATCTTGTCACCGACTTTAACGTCGTTGTAGCTCTTCACGCCGATACCGCATTCCATGCCGGCACGTACTTCGGAAGCGTCATCCTTGAAGCGGCGCAGGGATTCCAGCTCGCCTTCGAAGATAACGATGTCTTCACGCAGTACACGGATTGGACGGTTACGGTGAACAACACCTTCGATAACCATGCAACCGGCGATCGCGCCAAACTTCGGCGAACGGAACACGTCACGCACTTCGGCGATACCCAGGATGTTCTCGCGAACATCGCTGCCGAGCATACCGGTCAGGGCTTTCTTGACGTCTTCGATGATGTCGTAGATCACGTTGTAGTAACGCATATCCAGACCTTCCTGCTCGACGATCTTGCGCGCGCCAGCATCGGCACGCACGTTGAAGCCGAACAGTACAGCGTTGGAGGCCAGTGCCAGGTTGGCGTCGGATTCGGTGATACCACCGACACCGCCACCCACTACACGCACTTGCACTTCGTCGTTACCCAGGCCGTTCAAGGCACCGTTCAACGCTTCCAACGAACCACGGACGTCGGATTTGAGGACGATGTTGAGCGTCTTCTTCTCTTCCTGGCCCATGTTTTCGAAGATGTTTTCCAGCTTGCCGGCGTGGGCACGGGCCAGCTTGACTTCGCGGAACTTGCCTTGACGGAACAGAGCCACTTCACGGGCTTTCTTCTCGTCGGCAACCACGCTCATCTCGTCGCCAGCATCCGGGGTACCGTCCAGGCCGAGGATCTCGACAGGGATGGCCGGACCGGCTTCCTTGATTGACTTGCCGTTCTCGTCGAGCATGGCACGTACGCGGCCATAGTTCGAACCGACCAGGACCATGTCGCCTTGGCGCAGGGTACCGTCTTGAACCAGAACGGTAGCCACCGGACCACGGCCCTTGTCCAGACGGGACTCAACCACAACGCCACGGCCAGGAGCCGATGGAGTGGCAGTCAGTTCCAGGACTTCGGCTTGCAGCAATACGGCTTCGAGCAGTTCGTCGACGCCAGTACCCATCTTCGCGGAGACCGGTACGAATGGAGTGTCACCACCCCACTCTTCCGACGTCACGCCGTGAACCGACAGTTCGCTACGGATGCGATCGAGATCGGCACCCGGCTTGTCGATCTTGTTCACCGCCACGACCAGCGGAACACCCGCAGCCTTGGCATGCTGAACAGCTTCAATGGTCTGCGGCATCACGCCGTCGTCCGCTGCAACCACCAGGATCACGATGTCGGTAGCCTTGGCACCACGGGCACGCATTGCGGTAAACGCAGCGTGACCAGGGGTGTCGAGGAACGTCACCATGCCACGGTCGGTTTCAACGTGGTAAGCACCGATGTGCTGGGTGATACCACCGGCTTCGCCAGCAGCAACCTTGGCACGACGGATATAGTCGAGCAGGGAAGTCTTACCGTGGTCAACGTGGCCCATTACGGTCACGACTGGTGCACGGGAAACTGCCTCGCCTTCAAACTTCAGGGACTCGGCGAGGGAATCTTCCAGGGCGGTGTCGCTGACCAGGGTCACTTTGTGGCCCAGTTCCTCGGCAACCAACTGGGCAGTTTCCTGATCCAGTACCTGGTTGATGGTCGCTGGAGTACCCAGTTTGAACATGAACTTGATGATTTCAGCAGCCTTCACCGACATCTGCTGGGCGAGATCGCCAACAGTGATGGTTTCGCCGATCTTCACTTCGCGCACGACAGGGCCGGTAGGGCTCTGGAAACCGTGGGCGTTGCGCTTCTTCAGCTTGGCCTTGCCGCGACCACCACGACGGAAGCCATCGCTTTCTTCGTCAGTAGTACGTGGGGCAACACGTGGAGCCGGAGCCTTTTCCTTGACCGAAGCACGATGCGGAGCGTTTTTGCGCTCGCCATCGCCGCTACCGCGACGACTGTTGTCGTCGGCACGTGGCTTGTCCGGACGGCGCTGTTCGTCACGCTTGCGGGTATCGGCCGCAGGAGCTGGAGCAGCCGCCACAACCGGTGCGCTTTCGCGAACTGGCTCGGCCACCACAGCAGGCGCTGCAACAGGTACGGCTTGGGCGTTCGGCGCAGCAGCAGGCTGGCGACGCGCTTCTTCTTCGGCGCGACGCTTGGCTTCTTCTTCAGCCTTCTGACGAGCAGCATTTTCTACTGCGCGACGTTCATCCAGTTCACGCTTGCGCTCGGCTTCGATTTCTTCCGGGCTGCGCTGTACGAAGACTTTCTTCTTGCGTACTTCAACGCTGATGCTCTTGCTACCAGCAACACGCAGGGTGCTGGTGGTTTTACGCTGCAGCGTAATCTTGCGTGGTTCTTCCACTTTCGCCTTGTGGCTGCTTTTCAAGTGAGTCAGCAACGATTGCTTCTCACTGTCAGTCACATTTTCTTCGGCGGCGGTGTGCGGCAGACCTGCCTCACGCATCTGCTGCAACAGGCGCTCTACCGGTGTTTTGACCTCATCGGCCAGTTGTTTCACCGTGACTTGCGTCATGCACTTCTCTCCTCAGGCCGCGCCTAATTACTCGAACCAGTGGGCTCGGGCGGCCATGATCAACTTGCCGGCACGATCATCGTCAATGCCGTCGATGTCGAGCAGGTCGTCAATAGACTGCTCGGCCAGGTCTTCGCGGGTAATTACGCCGCGCACCGCCAGTTCCATCGCCAAATCCTTGTCCATACCCTCAAGCGAGAGCAGGTCTTCGGCCGGATGGGCGTCTGCCAGCTTTTCCTCAGTAGCGATGGCTTTGGTCAACAAGCGATCCTTGGCACGAGCGCGAAGCTCGTTGACGGTATCTTCGTCAAAGCCGTCGATGTTGAGCATTTCTTCCAACGGTACGTAGGCAATCTCTTCCAGGCTGGTAAAGCCTTCATCTACCAGCACCTGCGCCAGATCTTCGTCGACTTCCAGCTCGTCGATGAAGTTGCGCAGGATGTCGCCGGTTTCTGCTTGCTGTTTAGCCTGGATGTCCGATTCGGTCATCACATTCAGGGTCCAGCCAGTCAACTGGCTAGCCAGACGCACGTTCTGACCACCGCGACCGATGGCCTGAGCCAGATTGTCTGCGCCAACGGCGATGTCCATTGCGTGGGCATCTTCGTCAACGATAATTGCCGCAACCTCGGCCGGGGACATGGCGTTGATCACGAACTGAGCCGGGTTGTCGTCCCAAAGAACGATGTCAACACGCTCACCGCCCAACTCACCCGACACTGCCTGGACGCGCGAACCGCGCATACCGATGCAAGCGCCCTGCGGGTCGATGCGTTTGTCCTTGGAGCGAACGGCGATCTTGGCGCGCGAACCCGGATCACGGGACGCAGCCATTACTTCGATCAGGCCTTCGGCAATTTCCGGCACTTCGATGCGGAACAACTCGATCAGCATTTCCGGCGCGGTGCGCGACAGGATCAACTGCGGGCCGCGGTTCTCGGTGCGGATTTCCTTGAGCAGCGCACGCAGACGCACGCCAACCCGGAAAGTTTCGCGAGAAATGATGTCTTCACGGGCCAGCAACGCTTCAGCGTTGTTGCCCAGATCAACGATCACGTTGTCGCGGGTGACTTTTTTCACGGTGCCGGAGATGATTTCACCCAGGCGCTCGCGGTAAGCGTCAACAACCTGAGCGCGCTCGGCTTCGCGAACTTTCTGCACAATGACTTGCTTGGCAGTTTGTGCGGCAATGCGGCCGAACTCGATGGACTCGATCTTCTCTTCTACGACGTCACCGACCTTGGCGCCAGGATGCGTTTCGGCAACCTTGCTCGGCCAGGTTTCGATGGCCGGATCGTCCAGGTCTGCTTCTTCGACGACCGTCCAGCGACGGAATGTCTCGTATGCACCCGTGTGGCGGTTGATTTCCACACGCAGATCAACTTCGTCTTCGAAACGCTTTTTGGTAGCAGTGGCCAGGGCCAGCTCCAGCGCTTCAAAAATCACGTTTGCCGGTACGCCCTTTTCATTGGATACCGACTCAACAACCAGCAGTACTTCTTTGCTCATCGTACGCCTCGCCTTTCGCAAGCCATTGGATCCGCGGGATCCGCAGTATCTGGCACGCCTCAGTCAAAACTGGGAATAATGTTGGCCTTGTCGATCATATCGATCGGCAACAGGAACTCATGGTCTTCTACCTGCACCACGACATCCTGCTCTTCTACGCCGCGCAGAAGGCCCTGAAAGTTGCGTCGTCCTTCAAAAGGCGAGCGCAGCTTGATCTTCACTTGTTCACCGGCAAATTTTGCAAACTGCTCAAGAGTGAACAGAGGGCGTTCCATGCCAGGCGAGGAAACTTCAAGGGTGTACTCAACGGTGATTGGATCTTCAACATCCAGCACACCGCTGATCTGACGGCTGACGATGGCGCAATCGTCCACCAGCACGCCGCCTTCTTTATCGATATAAACGCGCAACATCGAGTGACGACCCTGAGCCGAAAACTCGATACCCCAGCATTCATAGCCTAGGGCCACGACCACCGGGGCCAGCAAGGCCTGCAACTCTTCTAGCTTGCTCGACACCTGAACCCCCTAGTGCATGTATGTGCATGCTATGCAAAATAAAAAAATGGGCGAAACGCCCATCCTTGAAACGCCGTCGAACAGCGGCGTTGAAAGTGTCCAGCTAACAAAAAGCCCCTTAAAAGGGGCTCCTTAAACTGGTTGCGGGGGCCGGATTTGAACCGACGACCTTCGGGTTATGAGCCCGACGAGCTACCAGACTGCTCCACCCCGCGACAAAGCTGGGGCGGAAGTATACGACCGATCCCCTACAGGGTCAATGTAACCTTCCACCTGCAAGAAAGCCCGCAACAGCGGGCTCTCCTGACTAATTGGTACCGAGAAGGGGACTCGAACCCCTACACCCTATGGGCACAACCACCTCAAGGTTGCGTGTCTACCAATTCCACCACCTCGGCAATACTACGTTTGAAACCCTTCTTACTTCTGCTCTTGAGCTGGAGGTACGTCAGTCGCTGGAGTAGCCGACTTTTGCTCTTGAAGCACCGGGACATCATCAGAAGCCGGTTGTTGCTTTGGAACTTCCAGTACCGCTGGGTTTGGGAGACCTACCTGAGTCAGCTGGTGAGCCTTCTCTTTAGCAAAGTAACCTAACCCCAAGCTGGTTATGAAAAAACCTGCGGCAAGTATAGCAGTAAACTTACTAAGAAAGGTAGAGGAACCTTGGCTTCCGAACACAGTATTTGAAGCACCTGCTCCGAAAGACGCGCCAGCATCCGCACCTTTACCCTGCTGCAGCAAAACCAGAGCCACTACGCCCAATGCACCCAGCAGATGAAAAACGACTACGACTGTTTCCAGCATTTTTTCAGTTTCCCGCGGCGCGACAGATCGCACCGAACTCATCTGCATTCAGGGAAGCCCCACCAATGAGACCCCCATCGATATCCGGCATGCCGAACAGTTCGACCGCATTGGCCGCCTTCACGCTGCCGCCGTATAGAAGCCGCACACCTTGTGCGACTTCAGAATTCTCTGCCGCCAACTGGGCGCGAATGGCTGCGTGCACATCCTGCGCTTGTTGCGGCGTTGCAGTCAGCCCGGTGCCAATGGCCCAGACCGGCTCGTAAGCGATCACCGCCCTGGCAAAGGCACCGACACCCAGCTCCTCAATGATACTGCCCAGCTGACGCGAGACAACCTCAAGAGTCTTTCCGGCTTCACGCTGCTCCAGGGTTTCCCCTATGCACAACACCGGAATCAAGCCACATGCCTGTGCCGCTGCAAACTTGCGGATCAGCACTGCGTCCTGCTCGCCCATGATCTGGCGGCGTTCGGAGTGCCCGACAAGCACCAGGGAACAACCTGCATCCACCAACTGACTCGTTGCAACTTCACCGGTCAACGCACCTTGTCCGGATTCCACCGCAGAGTTCTGCGCGCCGACCGAAATCGACTTTCCTTCCAGGCCATCAATCACTTGATTGATATGCAGGAAAGGCGGGAATACCGCGACATCAACACTGCTCGGCAAGGCCAAGTCACGAAGGCCGTTGATCAGCTCAGCGACGCTGGCGCGGGTACCGTGCATCTTCCAGTTACCAGCTACCATAGGGCGACGCATGCTGTACCTCGTCGGTCAAAGTGGGCGCAGATGTTACCCAACACAATCATGGCTGGCAAGCCGAATTCAGGCAGAAACTTCAGTAACCAGTTTTGCCAGCTCTTCGGCATAGCCGCGAACCTGCGTTTCGTCTTCGCCTTCGACCATCACGCGCACCAGTGGTTCGGTTCCGGACTTGCGCAACAGCACACGCCCGCGACCTGCCATGGCCTTGGTCACACGCTCGCTGGCTTCCTTGACCGACGGGTGTTCGAGAGGGCTTGCGCCGCCACCGAAACGCACATTGATCAGCACCTGAGGGCACTTGCGCAGCGTCTGTCGGGATTGCGCCAGACCTTCGTCACGCCTGCGCAGCGCCATCAACACCTGCAGCGCCGCAATGATCGCATCACCCGTGGTGGTGTGACTGAAGCACACGATGTGCCCGGAGTTTTCACCCCCCACGATCCAGTTGCGCTCCAGCAGCTCGGCAATGACATAGCGGTCACCGACGTTGGCACGCACAAATGGAATACCCAGGTCCGCCAGGGCCAGTTCCAGCCCCAGGTTACTCATCAGGGTTCCGACCACGCCGCCCTGCAGCTTGTCGCGCTCATGCAGATCGCGGGCAATGATGAACAGCAATTCATCACCATCCACCACCGCACCGGTGTGATCGACCATCTGAACGCGATCACCGTCACCATCGAAGGCAATACCCAGATCGGCCTTCTCAGCCACGACGGCAGCCTGCAGCGGCCCCATATGGGTCGAGCCGCAATTGTCGTTGATGTTCAATCCATTCGGCTGCGCCGACAGCACCACGACTTCAGCGCCCAACTCGCGAAACACGCTCGGCGCCACTTTGTAAACCGCACCGTGTGCGCAGTCGATCACGATCTTCAGGCCCGAGAAGCTGGTACCGGTCGGCACGCTGCTCTTGCAGAATTCGATATAGCGTCCCGACGCGTCGTTGATTCGCGACACCTTGCCGATCTTGCTCGACTCCACCACAGTCATTGGCGTATCGAGCAACTCTTCGATCATCAGTTCGACTTCATCCGGGAGCTTGGTGCCCTTGCCGGAGAAGAACTTGATGCCATTGTCATCATGCGGATTGTGCGACGCACTGATGACGATGCCAGCCTCGGCATGGAAAGTGCGCGTCAGATAGGCGATAGCCGGAGTCGGCATCGGCCCCAGCAGCATCACATCGGCACCTGCCGATGTCAGCCCTGCCTCAAGCGCCGACTCAAACATGTAGCCGGAGATTCGGGTGTCCTTGCCGACCAGCACCTTGCAGGCGCCCATCTTGCGGAAAGCCATGCCAGCAGCCCAGCCGAGCTTGAGCATGAAATCAGGAGTAATCGGGTATTGACCCACCCGACCGCGAATACCGTCGGTACCAAAATATTTCCTAGTCATAAATGCTCCATGATTCTTATTCGGCTGAATCCACTGCGGCGATCATTCTCACCACATCAACTGTTTCGGCCACGTCATGGACGCGCAAAATACGCGCCCCCTTCTGCACAGCCAGCGCCGCGAGAGCAAGACCGCCATACAGGCGCTCTCCGACCGGCCGACTCAAGGCCTGACCTATCATGCTCTTGCGCGAAACGCCGACCAGCAGTGGCCGCCCAAAGGCATGCAGGGCTTCCATATGTTTGAACAAGCTTAGATTGTGCTGCAATGTTTTAGCGAAGCCAAAGCCGGGGTCAAGAATGACCCGCTCAGCCGGAATGCCAGCTAAAGAACACTGATGCAGGCGCTCAGCGAGAAACTCGCCGACTTCCCTTGTGACATCCTGATACTGCGGATTGTCCTGCATATCGCCCGGCTCGCCCAGCATATGCATCAGGCAGACCGGCAGCCCGGTGGCCGCCGCCGCATCCAGGGCACCATCACGACGCAACGAACGCACGTCATTGATCAACCCGGCACCCAGGCGCGCGGTTTCTCGCATGACGGCAGGCGTTGAGGTGTCGACCGATATGATCACATCCAGCTCGCGACTGATGCGCTCGACGATGGGAGCTACGCGCTCCAGCTCTTCGAGTGGCGATACGACCCTGGCACCGGGGCGGGTGGACTCTCCACCGACGTCGATCAGCGTAGCACCGGCCACCACCATGGCTTCGGCGTGGCGCATGGCCGCGTCGAGCTGGCTGTATTGGCCACCATCGGAGAAAGAATCAGGGGTGACATTGAGAATACCCATGACATGCGTCTGGGCCAAATCAAGAACCCGGTTGCCGCAAGGCAACCGGGTCGAGGACTGAACAGAAGTCATTTCAAACCTTATACGTCAGCAGCAGGACCACCGATCGGTGTTTCCGGACGCTCATCCTGCACTACCGGCGGAGTACCGGAAGTACCCGTGCCACCCGACCAGTCGCGCGGCTCGCGAGGCGGACGACCCGCCATGATGTCGTCGATCTGCTCGGCATCGATCGTTTCGTACTTCATCAAGGCATCGGCCATTGCATCGAGCTTGTCACGGTTGTCCGTGAGAATCTGCTTCGCCGTGCCATAGCACTGATCGATGATGCTGCGCACTTCGGAGTCGATCAGCTTGGCTGTCTCACCAGAGAAGCTTGCACTCTGACCGCCGCCACCGCGACCGAGGAACACTTCACCCTCTTCTTCGGCGTACATCAACGGACCGAGTTTTTCCGAAAGACCCCACTTGGTCACCATGTTCCGCGCAATCTGGCTGGCGCGCATGATGTCGTTGGAGGCACCGGTGGTCACGCCATCGAAGCCCAGGGTCATTTCTTCAGCGATACGACCGCCGTACAGCGAGCAGATCTGGCTGATCAACGCACGCTTGGACAGGCTGTAACGATCTTCTTCCGGCAGGAACATGGTCACACCCAGCGCACGACCGCGCGGGATGATCGACACCTTGTACACCGGATCATGCTCAGGCACGACACGACCCACGATGGCGTGGCCCGCTTCGTGATAAGCCGTGTTCTGCTTTTCTTTCTCGGACATGACCATGGACTTGCGCTCGGCGCCCATCATGATCTTGTCTTTCGCCAGTTCGAATTCCTTCATCTCGACGATGCGCTTGCCGGCACGGGCAGCGAACAACGATGCCTCGTTCACCAGGTTGGCCAGGTCAGCACCGGAGAAGCCAGGAGTACCACGAGCGATCACGGCCGGAGCAACGTCGTCGCCCATTGGCACTTTGCGCATGTGAACCTTGAGAATCTGTTCGCGACCACGGATGTCCGGCAGACCGACCACAACCTGGCGGTCGAAACGGCCCGGACGCAGCAACGCAGGGTCCAGTACATCAGGACGGTTGGTCGCAGCAATCACGATGATGCCGTCATTCATTTCGAAGCCGTCCATCTCAACCAGCAACTGGTTGAGCGTCTGCTCGCGTTCGTCGTGACCGCCACCCATGCCGGCGCCACGATGGCGACCGACCGCATCGATTTCGTCGATGAAGATGATGCATGGAGCGTGCTTCTTGGCCTGCTCGAACATGTCGCGAACACGGCTGGCACCGACACCGACGAACATTTCGACGAAATCGGAACCGGAAATAGTGAAGAACGGCACTTTGGCTTCGCCGGCGATGGCCTTGGCGAGCAAGGTTTTACCGGTACCCGGAGGACCGACCATCAGCACACCGCGAGGAATGCGGCCACCCAGGCGCTGGAACTTGCCCGGATCGCGCAGGAACTCGACCAGCTCACCGACTTCTTCCTTGGCTTCGTCGCAACCGGCAACGTCAGCCAGGGTCGTTTTCACCTGATCTTCCGAGAGCAGGCGCGCCTTGCTTTTACCGAAGCTCATCGGCCCGCCCTTGCCACCGGCACCGCCCTGCATCTGCCGCATGAAGAACATGAACACGGCGATGATCACGAGGATAGGGAAGCTGGCGACCAGAAGCTGAGTCCAGATGGATTGCTGTTCAGGCTGCTTGCCTTCGACCACGACGTGGTTATCCACCAGGTCGCCGATCAGGCCGTTGTCCTGGATCGCCGGGCGAATGGTCTTGAAGCTGTCGCCATCGTTGCGCTTGCCGGTAATCACGTAGCCATCAACCGCCACGCGCTCGACCTTGCCATCCTTGACCTGCTGGATGAAGTCGGAATAGTTGAGGGTCTGCGGCTCGTTAGGGCTGGAGAAGTTGTTCATCACCGTCACCAGGACAGCCGCGATGATCAACCACAGGATCAGATTCTTTGCCATATCGTTCAATTAACTACCCTCTGAAGCAAGCTCCGCTACTGGCGCGCGCTTCGCATGATATTCACCGGCCTAACTTACTACATTACCTACAACTTGGCAGGCGCCGTCTGTAACCCTTTGTGAAACACTTCCTACACAATATTCGCTAATTCTGACAAGGCGTAATACAAAAATTCTATCACCCTGATCGAAAATTCACTCAATCCTCACTGCGCCCGCGGAAACCGCGGCCCAGCAGATACTGCTCGCGAGAACGGTCGCGCGACGAGTTCGGCTTGCGCATCTGCACCTTCTCGAACTGCTGGCGAACGCTTTTGTGAAATTCGTCGAAGCCTTCACCCTGGAAGATCTTGATCAAAAAATCACCACCGGGCTTGAGCACCCGCGTCGAAAGATCCAGTGCCAACTCGCACAGGAACATCGCTCGCGGCATGTCCACGGCCGGTAATCCACTCATATTGGGGGCCATGTCGGAAATCACAAGGTCTACTTCTTTATTTCCGACGGCGTCGAGGATCTGAGCCAGCACGGCGTCCTCGGTAAAGTCGCCTTGAATGAAGGTCACGTCCGGAATGCTGTCCATTTCCAGAATGTCAGAAGCGATCAGCGTGCCCTGCCCGCCAATCAGACGACTGGTCACCTGGGACCACCCACCGGGGGCCGCACCAAGGTCGATCACGCTCATGCCCGGGCGGATCAAACGGTCCTTTTCCTGGATCTCCAGCAGTTTGTAGCTGGCGCGGGAACGGTACCCGTCTTTTTGTGCCATTTTGACGAATGGGTCGTTGAAATGCTCTTGCAGCCACTTAAGGCTTGTCTTGGAACGGGCCACGGGCCACCTCGAAAATAAAACGGGTCGTGATTAACTGGGCGGTCCCGGACTCGCTCGGGTAAACTGGCCGCCGCTTTTTACAAGATCAGACGCAGGGGTCAGATTATGCCGCTCACTCAAGAGCAGAAGAAACAGTACAAATCCATTGGCCACCATCTGAAACCGGTTTTGATTGTGGCAGACAATGGTTTGACTGAAGGTGTGTTAGCCGAACTCGAACGCGCGTTGGCGGATCACGAGCTGATCAAGATCAAGCTCAACATCCTCGATCGCGAATCGCGCCTGACGTCCATTGCAGAGATCTGCAAGGTCGGCAAAGCGGATCTGGTTCAGGTCATCGGCAAGATGGCACTGATCTACCGCAAGAACTTCAGCGTCAACAAGCAGCTGTCGAACGTCCATCGCTTCAAGTGATGGCAAGGGTCAAGGGTGTGCTTCGCGCACCCTGCCACTCCATCCCGGCACCGGCTGCAACACCAGCACCAGCCCGGAAAACCCCAGAACAAGATAGCTGAACGCCTGCCAACGCAGCGCATCCGGCCAGCCGAAACGCACCGCGAAGTACATCGCGCACGCACACAGCGCCATCGACAGCAGTTGCCCGCGAATATCTCGCCATAGACTGACAAGGCCCTCGGTCTTGACCAGCACCAAAGCCTGAAAAATCACACACGCCGTAGCGAATCCCACTACCAGCGCATTGAGCATGCCTGCGATTTCGTCGATCAGCAGCGGCGCCAGGCCAATTCGCCCCAGCACCGGCAACAGACCGATTTGCAACAACCACAAGCCGCCGACCCACAACATCTGGGTCAGCTGCCAAAGCATGGCGCCCGCACGAAGCGGGCGCCGACCTTCAGATGTGACGAACTTCGACAATCTCGTACTCGATAACGCCGCCAGGCGTTTTCACGGCGACCACATCACCCTCTTCCTTGGCAATCAAGGCGCGAGCCAGTGGCGAGCCGACCGAAATCTTGCCGAGTTTGAAGTCAGCCTCGTCCTCACCCACGATGTGGTAAGTGACGCGCTCATCAGTCTCGACGTTGGCGATTTCAACGGTAGTGCCGAAAATCACTTTGCCGGTGTGAGGAATGGTCGTGACATCAATGACGACCTGATTCTGAATCCGGCCTTCGATGTCACGGATCCGCGCCTCGACCATACCCTGCTGCTCGCGAGCAGCGTGGTATTCGGCGTTTTCCTTCAAGTCACCCAACTCGCGGGCCGTACCGATGTCCTGGCTGAGCTTCGGACGAACGACCTTGGTAAGGTGAGTGTGCTCCTCTTCCAGGGCTTTGGCGCCCTGGACGGTCATTGGGTATTTGATCATGCCTTCAATCCTGCGTGTAGATCCTGCAAGCGGCGTACGGTCTTCTCGGGACCGAACTTCAGCGCTTCACAGATGGCTTCGCCAGCAGCAATGGTGGTGGTGCAGTAAATCTTGTGCTGCAAGGCATTACGACGAATGGAGTACGAATCAGCGATCGACTGACGCCCTTCGGTGGTGTTGATGATCAGGGTGACTTCGTCATTCTTGATCATGTCGACCACGTGCGGACGACCCTCGGTCACCTTGTTCACACGGCGCACTTTCAGGCCTGCAGCCTCGATCAGCTTGGCAGTACCGGCAGTGGCGACCACTTCGAAGCCCAAGTTGATCAGATCACGGGCCACGCCCGCAACCAGTGGCTTGTCGTCGTCACGTACGCTGATGAACGCAGTACCGCCGGTCGGCAGCACTTCGCTGGCACCCATCTGGGCCTTGGCGAACGCTTCACCGAAGGTGTCGCCCACGCCCATCACTTCACCGGTGGACTTCATCTCCGGGCCGAGGATCGGGTCAACGCCAGGGAATTTGGCGAACGGGAACACCGCCTCTTTCACGCTGTAGAAGTTCGGAATGATTTCTTTGGTGAAACCGATTTCTTTCAGGGTTTTACCAGCCATCACACGAGCTGCGATCATGGCCAGGGAAACACCGATGCACTTGGACACGAACGGTACGGTACGCGAAGCGCGCGGGTTGACTTCGATGACGTAGATGTCTTCGCCTTGCAGCGCCAACTGAACGTTCATCAGGCCGACAACGCCCAGCTCCAGGGCCATTTTCTTGACCTGTTCACGCATCTCGTCCTGGATGTGAGCAGGCAGCGAGTACGGCGGCAGGGAGCACGCGGAGTCACCGGAGTGAACGCCGGCCTGCTCAATGTGCTGCATGATCGCGCCGATCACTACGTCGGTGCCGTCGCAAACCGCATCCACGTCCATTTCGATGGCGCAGTTGAGGAAGTGGTCGAGCAGCACAGGGCTGTCGTTCGACACTTTCACCGCATCACGCAGGTAGCGCTTGAGCTCTTCTTCTTCGTAGACGATTTCCATCGCGCGGCCGCCCAGTACATAGGACGGACGAACCACCAGCGGGTAACCGATCTTGGTGGCGGCACGAATCGCTTCGTCTTCGCTGCGCACGGTGGCGTTTGGCGGCTGACGCAGGTTCAGGCGCTCAACCATTTGCTGGAAGCGCTCACGGTCTTCGGCGCGGTCAATGGCGTCAGGGCTGGTACCGATGATCGGTACGCCGGCTTCTTCCAGGGCACGCGCCAGTTTCAGCGGGGTTTGGCCGCCGTACTGGACGATCACGCCTTTCGGCTTCTCGACGCGAACGATTTCCAGCACGTCTTCCAGGGTAACCGGCTCGAAGTACAGACGATCGGAAGTGTCGTAGTCGGTGGAAACGGTTTCCGGGTTGCAGTTGACCATGATGGTCTCGTAACCGTCTTCGCGCAAGGCCAGTGCCGCGTGTACGCAGCAGTAGTCGAACTCGATACCCTGGCCGATACGGTTTGGACCACCGCCGAGGATCATGATCTTGTCGCGGCCCGACGGAGCGGCTTCGCACTCTTCCTCGTAAGTCGAGTACATGTAGGCGGTGTCGGTGGCGAACTCGGCCGCGCAAGTGTCAACGCGCTTGTAGACCGGGTAGATTTCCAGCTTGTGACGGTGACGACGCAGGGCCTTCTCGGTCACGCCCAGCAGCTTGGCCAGACGCATATCAGAGAAGCCTTTGCGCTTGAGACGGAACATCAAGTCGCGATCGATGCTTGTCAGACCCAGGGTCTTGACCTTCTCTTCTTCCTTGATCAGATCTTCGATCTGCACCAGGAACCACGGATCGATCATGTTCATGCCGAAGATGTCTTCGACCGACAGGCCGGCACGGAAGGCGTCAGCCACGTACCAGATACGCTCGGCGCCCGGCACGGTGAGTTCGCGCTTGAGCACGCTCATGCTTTCCGGGTTGCTCAGGTCGAGTTTCTCGTCCAGGCCACAAACGCCTACTTCCAGACCGCGCAGGGCTTTCTGCAGGGATTCCTGGAAAGTCCGGCCGATGGCCATGACTTCACCGACCGACTTCATTTGAGTGGTCAGGCGGGCGTCGGCTTTCGGGAATTTTTCGAAGGCAAAACGTGGCAGCTTGGTCACGACGTAGTCGATGGACGGCTCGAAGGACGCAGGAGTAGCGCCGCCGGTGATTTCATTCGACAGTTCGTCGAGGGTGTAGCCGATCGCCAGCTTGGCAGCGATACGCGCAATCGGGAAACCAGTGGCTTTCGAGGCCAGTGCCGAAGAGCGGGATACACGCGGGTTCATCTCGATCACGACCATCCGGCCAGTGTCGGGGCAGATGCCAAACTGAACGTTGGAGCCGCCGGTTTCCACGCCGATCTCACGCAGTACCGCCAACGAGGCGTTACGCATGATCTGGTATTCCTTGTCCGTCAGGGTTTGTGCCGGCGCAACAGTGATCGAGTCACCGGTGTGCACGCCCATCGGGTCAAAGTTTTCAATGGAGCAGACGATGATGCAGTTGTCCTTCTTATCGCGGACAACCTCCATCTCGTATTCCTTCCAGCCGATCAGGGATTCGTCGATCAGCAGCTCTTTGGTCGGCGACAGGTCCAGACCACGGGCGCAGATTTCTTCGAACTCTTCACGGTTGTAAGCGATACCGCCACCGGTGCCGCCCATGGTGAAGGACGGACGAATGATGCACGGGAAGCCCAGGCGCTCGAGAACGGCGTTGGCCTCTTCCATGCTGTGGGCGATACCTGAACGCGGGCAGTCCAGGCCGATGGATTTCATCGCCTTGTCGAAACGCGAACGGTCTTCAGCCTTGTCGATAGTGTCGGCGTTGGCGCCGATCATCTCTACGCCAAACTTCTCCAGAACGCCTTCGCGCTCCAGGTCCAATGCGCAGTTCAGAGCGGTCTGGCCACCCATGGTTGGCAACAGCGCGTCCGGACGCTCTTTTTCGATGATCTTGGCAACGGTCTGCCACTTGATCGGCTCGATGTAAGTCGCGTCGGCCATGTCCGGGTCGGTCATGATGGTCGCCGGGTTGGAGTTCACCAGGATGACGCGGTAACCCTCTTCGCGCAGGGCTTTACAGGCCTGGGCGCCAGAGTAGTCGAATTCGCAGGCCTGGCCGATCACGATCGGGCCAGCGCCGAGAATCAGGATGCTTTTAATGTCTGTACGTTTTGGCATGGGTTTGTCACTCAAATCCGCAGGTCAGTCGGCAAGCCGTCTTGTTCAATCTCTGAAGCCTTGAGGGGGCCGCCGGTACGGGGCCACCCTCAAGCTTTGCTACATCAGGGCGAGCGATCAGCGTCGCTTGGCCATCTCGTTGATGAAGCGATCAAACAATGGCGCTACGTCGTTCGGGCCAGGGCTGGCTTCCGGGTGACCCTGGAAGCTGAAGGCGCTCTTGTCGGTACGCTCGATACCTTGCAGGGTGCCGTCGAACAGCGATTTGTGGATCGCGCGGACGTTGGCTGGCAGGGTCGCTTCGTCTACCGCAAAACCGTGGTTTTGGCTGGTGATCATCACCACACCGCTGTCCAGGTCCTGGACCGGGTGGTTGGCACCGTGGTGGCCGTGACCCATTTTCAGGGTCTTGGCGCCAGAGGCCAGGGCCAGCAGTTGGTGACCGAGGCAGATACCGAAGACCGGAATCTCGGTTTCCAGCACATCCTTGATCGCCTGAATCGCGTAGTCGCACGGCTCAGGGTCACCAGGACCGTTGGACAGGAACACGCCGTCCGGCTTCATCGCCAGAACGTCTGCGGCTGGAGTTTGTGCTGGCACCACGGTTACGCGGCAACCACGCTCGACCAGCATGCGCAGGATGTTCACCTTGACGCCGTAGTCGTAGGCGACTACGTGGTACGGCAGCTCGGAGGCTTCGATGGTCGCGTGGCTGTCGGTTTTCAGATCCCAGACCGTCGAGCGCCACTCGTATTGCTCTTTGGTGCTGACGACTTTGGCCAGATCCATGCCCTTGAGGCCAGGGAAACCCTGTGCAGCAGCGATGGCGGCAGCTTCGGAAATGTTGTCACCAGCCATGATGCAGCCGTTCTGTGCGCCTTTCTCACGCAGGATGCGCGTCAGGCGGCGGGTGTCGATACCGGCGATTGCCACAACGTTGTTGGCTTTCAGGTAATCGGACAGGGACATCGTGTTACGCCAGTTGCTCGCAACCAGTGGCAGGTCACGGATGACCAGGCCAGCGGACCAGACGCGGTCGGACTCGGCGTCTTCCGGCGTGGTGCCGGTGTTGCCGATGTGCGGATAGGTCAGGGTAACGATCTGTTGGGCGTAGGAAGGATCGGTAAGGATTTCCTGATAGCCGGTCATTGCGGTGTTGAACACCACCTCACCAACGGTTTGACCGTCGGCTCCAATGGCTTCGCCGCGAAAAATGCTGCCATCAGCAAGGGCGAGTATGGCTGGCTTAGTCAAGAAGACCTCCCGTAAATAAAGCCTGAAAGGGCGATCGCAGGTTGTAAAAAAGCGGAGTGACGTATGGACACGTCACCCCGCTTGTTCACTGAATTAATCTGCGCGCTTTTAGTGGACACACTAAAGCTGTAGCTTACAGAAAAAGGCCTTTTTGGTCTACCGCCAATGAGCCTTAAAGGCTGGAGAATGCGACAGGACGTCGCTTGGCGGAACAAAACCGGGCTCAAACGCTGTGCGCGAGCCCGATTTCGGGTGCATCTTAACGCAGATCGAGCACGTCTTGCATGTCGTAAAGGCCAGGCTCGCGCCCATCCAGCCACAACGCAGCACGTACCGCGCCCTTGGCGAACGTCATGCGGCTGGACGCCTTGTGAGTGATCTCGACACGCTCGCCGTCGGCGGCGAACAGCACGGTGTGATCACCGACGATGTCGCCGGCACGTACAGTGGCGAAACCTATGGTCTCGCGATCACGAGCGCCGGTCTGCCCCTCACGACCATACACCGCCACTTTCTTCAGATCGCGACCCAACGCATCGGCAATCACCTCGCCCATGCGCACGGCAGTGCCGGACGGCGCATCGACTTTATGCCGATGGTGAGCTTCGGTGATTTCGATATCGACATCGTCGCCCAATACGCGAGCGGCCGTGTCGAGCAACTTCAGGCACAGGTTGACCCCGACACTGAAGTTGGCCGCGAAGACAATCGGAATGTCCTTGCCCGCTTCCGCCAGCAACTGCTTTTCCTCAACGCTGAAACCCGTGGTACCGATGATCATGGCCTTGCCGTGTTTACGGCAGAAAGCCAGGTTCTTCAGGGTCACCGTCGGGTGCGTGAAGTCGATCAGCACGTCGAACTCGTCGACCACCCGATCCAGATCGCCGGACAGAGGCACGCCGATACGACCCAGCGCAGCCAGCTCACCGGCATCCGCGCCGACCAACGTGCTGTCGGGACGATCCACCGCCGCCGTCAGACCGGCGCCCGGAGTTTGCTGCACGGCTTCAATCAGGGTCTTGCCCATGCGCCCGGCGGCGCCCATCACTGCAATACGTCGCATGCCTGTCTCCTTACAAATCGCCGAAGAAGCGCTTCACGCCTTCGAACCAACCGGTGGTTTTTGGCGAATGGCTGTTGTCATCCGCCAGCGAACTACGGAATTCCTCGAGCATTTCACGCTGGCGACGGCTCAGGTTGACCGGAGTCTCGACCGCCACGCGGCACATCAAGTCACCAGCACCACCGCCACGCACAGGCGCAACGCCCTTGCCACGCACACGGAACTGCTTGCCGGTCTGAGTCCCTTCAGGGATCTTCAGCTTGACCCGACCATCAAGGGTCGGAATCTCCAGCTCGCCACCCAGCGCCGCATCGACGAAGCTGATCGGCACTTCGCAGAACAGATGCTTGCCGTCGCGCTGGAAAATCGAGTGCTCGCGCACGTTGATCACCACGTACAGGTCGCCCGTCGGGCCACCGTGAGCGCCCGCCTCGCCTTCGCCGGACAGACGAATGCGGTCACCGGTATCGACACCGGCCGGCACCTTCACCGACAGGGTCTTGTACTCTTCGACACGACCTTCGCCGTGGCAGGAATCGCACGGATCGGAAATGATCTTGCCCTGGCCATGGCAGCGCGGGCAGGTTTGCTGCACCGAGAAGAAACCTTGCTGCATGCGCACCTGGCCGATACCGCCGCACGTCGGGCAGGTCACCGGCGCAGAACCTTTCTTGGCCCCGGAGCCGTCGCAAGGCTTGCAGTTGACCAGCGTCGGAACGCGGATATTCACCGTCGTACCGCGCACCGCCTCTTCGAGATCCAGTTCCAGGGTGTAGCGCAAGTCACTGCCGCGCTGAGCGCCGCCACGGGAACCGCCGCGACCGCCACCGAAGAAGTCACTGAAGACATCGCCAAAGATGTCGGAGAAGTTCTGGCCACCGAAACCGGCACCGCCGCCACCCATGCTCGGGTCGACACCGGCATGGCCGTACTGGTCGTATGCCGCGCGCTTGCCGGAATCGGACAACACTTCGTAGGCCTCGTTGGCCTCCTTGAACATATCTTCCGACGCCTTGTCATCGGGATTACGGTCCGGGTGGTGCTTCATCGCCAGGCGACGGTAAGCCTTCTTCAGGTCCGCTTCGCTTGAGCCACGCTCAACACCCAACACTTCGTAATAGTCACGCTTTGCCATAAGTCTTTGCACTCTTGAGGACGTCCGACAAAACCCTCCTGAGTTTGCCGAACTCGTTGAGCCCCAATACAGGCCCGGACCCAACTCACGTCAATTCAACGATCCTGGTCTTTGATTCTTGCGGTACTTGGGGCACGAAAAGCAGGAGCATTTCCGGCCATACCACCAACATCCGAACGTTGTCGCATGCTGTAAAAATTCACGTATTCCAGATACGCCAACGCGGGAGCAAGCTCCCGCGCGGCGACATCCTACCAGTCACCGCCTAAAGGCAGTCAACCGGCCGACCAACAACTTACTTGTGGTCTTTGACTTCTTCGAACTCGGCGTCGACAACGTCGTCAGCCTTTTCCGCCTTGTCGTCGTGCGGTGCAGCGCCTTCAGCAGGCTGAGCCTGTTCGGCGTACATCTTCTGCGCCACTGGAGCGGAGACTTTCGACAGTTCTTCAACCTTGGCGTCGATAACAGCCTTGTCGTCGCCTTTTACGGCGGCTTCCAGGGCAACCACGGCCGCTTCGATTGCAGTCTTCTCTTCAGCAGTCACTTTATCGCCGGCATCGGCAACCATTTTGCGCGTCGAGTGAACCAGTGCATCACCCTGGTTGCGGGCAGCGGCCAGCTCTTCGAACTTGCGGTCTTCCTCGGCGTTCGCCTCGGCATCACGCACCATGCGCTCGATTTCTTCGTCGGACAGACCGGAGTTGGCCTTGATCACGATCGACTGAGTCTTGCCGGTGGCCTTGTCTTTGGCACCTACGTGCAGAATGCCGTTGGCGTCGATGTCGAAGGTCACTTCGATTTGCGGCACGCCACGTGGCGCTGGTGGAATCTCGGCCAGGTCGAACTTGCCCAGGGACTTGTTCTGTGCGGCTTGTTTACGCTCGCCTTGCAGCACGTGGATGGTCACGGCGCCCTGGTTGTCGTCGGCAGTCGAGAACACTTGCGATTTCTTGGTAGGAATCGTGGTGTTTTTCTCGATCAGCGCGGTCATCACGCCACCCATGGTTTCGATACCCAGGGTCAGCGGGCTGACGTCGAGCAGCAGAACGTCTTTCACGTCACCGGCCAGTACCGCGCCCTGGATGGCAGCACCCATGGCAACCGCTTCGTCCGGGTTGACGTCTTTACGAGCTTCTTTACCGAAGAACTCGGTTACCAGCTTCTGAACCAGTGGCATACGGGTCTGACCGCCTACCAGGATCACGTCGTTGATAGCGCCAACGTCGATACCGGAGTCTTTCAGAGCGATGCGGCAAGGTTCGATGGTGCGCTGAACCAGGTCTTCCACCAGCGCTTCGAGCTTGGCGCGGGAGATCTTCACGTTCAAGTGCTTAGGACCGGTGGCGTCTGCAGTGATGTACGGCAGGTTCACGTCGGTCGACTGAGTGGAAGACAGCTCGATCTTGGCTTTTTCAGCGGCTTCTTTCAGGCGCTGCATGGCCAGCGGATCACCCTTGAGGTTCATGCCGCTTTCTTTCTTGAACTCGTCGACGAGGTAGTCGATCAGACGAATGTCAAAGTCTTCACCACCCAGGAACGTGTCACCGTTGGTGGCCAGTACTTCGAACTGGTGCTCGCCATCGACTTCAGCGATCTCGATCACGGAAACGTCGAAAGTACCACCGCCCAGGTCGTAAACGATCACGGTGTGATCGCCCTTGGCCTTGTCCATGCCGTAAGCCAGAGCGGCTGCGGTTGGTTCGTTGATGATACGTTTTACGTCCAGGCCAGCGATGCGGCCGGCGTCTTTGGTCGCCTGACGCTGGCTGTCGTTGAAGTAGGCCGGAACGGTGATCACCGCTTCAGTCACGGTCTCGCCGAGGTAGTCTTCGGCGGTCTTCTTCATTTTCTTCAGGATTTCAGCCGAGATTTGTGGTGGTGCCATTTTCTGGCCGTTCACTTCAACCCAGGCGTCGCTGTTGTCAGCCTTGACGATCTTGTAAGGGACCATCTGAATGTCTTTCTGCACGACTTCTTCGTCGAAACGACGACCGATCAAACGCTTCACCGCATAGAGGGTGTTGTGCGGATTGGTCACAGCCTGACGCTTGGCCGACTGGCCAACCAGAATTTCGCCATCGTTGGCGTAAGCGATGATCGACGGCGTGGTACGCGCGCCTTCAGCGTTTTCAATAACTTTTGCCTTGCCGTTTTCCAGCACGGAGACGCAGGAGTTGGTAGTCCCCAGGTCGATACCGATAATTTTGCCCATGTTCACTCTCCCGAAACTTTGGATTTGGTTGCCGCAGCAGTGGTGGCTAACTGCGGTAGCACTTAAACGCTTGACTTATAAATGGGGGCCTTGCGGCGGATTTCAAGCCTGCTCGTCAATCGAAGGCGAAACCGGCGCAGGCGCCTTGCTGACCACGACCATCGCCGGGCGCAGCAGTCGACCATTGAGCTGATAGCCCTTCTGGAACACTTTCAGAACGCTGTTCGGCTCGACATCGGCGCTTTCCTGCATGGCCATTGCCTGATGCTGAACGGCGTTGAACGGTTCGCCATGCGGATCGATCGCTTCAAGCTGATAACGCTTGAGAGTGTCGTGGAACATTTTCAGGGTCAGCTCGATGCCTTCGCGCATCGGACGGATGCTTTCGTCGTCCGGGCTGGACAGTTCCAGGCCGCGCTCCAGGCTGTCGACGATCGGAAGCAGGTCGCTGGCGAACTTTTCCAGCGCGAACTTGTGAGCCTTTTCCACATCCTGCTCGGCGCGACGGCGGACGTTCTGCAGATCGGCGGCTACACGCAAAGCCTGATCCTGAGCGCCTGCCAGTTGCTCTTCGAGCACTTGTACACGAGCCGCCAGGTCATCACCCGAAGCCTCGGGCGCCTGGTTGGCGTCTGGGTTTTGCGTATCCACTGTCTGTTCGTCAGCCATAGATTTCTCCTTTCAATTTCGTCCGCGAGCTCAACTCGCGCTTCTGCCCAGCTATATGGGGCCGCAAAATCCGGCTTCAAGGGGGCTCAACGATTAACCCTACAAAAAACAACTGCTTTGTCATTCCCGGTCGCGATAAGACTTTCGTCGGACCGAGCGAATCGAGCTAACGAGAGGCATTGTCAGCCAGAAACAAAACACTGTATAAATAACCATACCTAACACCTGGGAGCGGCCCATATGCTGGTGCACCTGTCCGTACACAACTACGCCATCGTTGAACATCTCGATCTCGAACTCGATCGCGGGATGAGCGTGATCACCGGGGAAACCGGCGCGGGCAAGTCGATCATGCTCGACGCGCTGGGCCTTACCCTGGGCGATCGCGCCGACAGCGGCGTGGTCCGCCCCGGCGCCGACAAGGCCGACATCCTGGCCACCTTCGATCTGGTCGACATTCCGGAAGCCAGCGCGTGGCTGGCCGAGCGCGACCTCGAAAACGACGGCCCGTGCATCCTGCGTCGGGTCATCACCTCCGAAGGACGTTCGCGCGGCTACATCAACGGCACGCCCTGCCCGCTTGGCGACCTCAAGGCGCTGGGCGAGCTGCTGATCGACATTCACAGCCAGCACGAACACCAATCCCTGCTCAAGACCGACACCCACCGTCGCCTGCTCGATGAATATGCCGGCGCGACCGATCTGGCCCGCCAGGTTCAGCTCGCCGCCCAACGCTGGCGCCAGACCCGCCAGGAACTGGAGCGACTCTCCAACTCCGGCGACGAGCAACGCGCCCGCCACCAGTTGCTCAGCTATCAACTCGAAGAGCTGGAAAACCTTGGCCTTGGCGACAACGAACTGGAGCAGCTTGAGCAGGAACACAAGAACCTGACCAACGCCGAGACCTTGCTCGGCATCTGCCGGCAAGTCGTCGAGCAATGCAGTGAAAGTGATTCCGGAAATGTACTGAACGCCCTCACCGCCAGCCTCAATCGCCTGTCGAGCGTGAACAGCTCGATCGGTGCGCTGGGCGAAGCCAGCAGCCTGTTGACCAGTGCACAGATCCAGGTTGAAGAGGCCGTCGGTGAACTGAACCGCTTCCTCGACAACTTCGACGCCGATCCGTCGCGCCTTCAATACCTCGAAGAGCGCCTCGACGCGATCTACACCCTGGCGCGCAAACACCGCATCCAGCCGACCGAAGTCGCCGAGATGCAGCAGAAACTGCTGGATGAAATCGAAACCCTCAACGCCAACGACGAATCCATCGAGCGGCTGAGCGATGAGCTGTCTTCATACGCTCGCCATTATCAGGAAAAGGCTCGGGAACTGAGCGATCTGCGCCATCAAGCCTCGAACAGCCTGGCCAGCGCCGTGGAACAGGAAATTCAGCGCCTGGGCATGCCTGGCGGGCGCTTCACCATTGAACTGCGCCCAAATAGCAGCGACGAACTGCTGCCTAACGGACTTGAACAGGTTGAACTACTGGTCAGTGCCAACCCGGGCCAACCATTGAAAGCCTTGGCAAAAGTCGCATCCGGAGGCGAGCTGTCGCGGATCAGCCTGGCGATCCAGGTGATCACCGCACAGACCTCCCGTGTGCCGACCCTGGTGTTCGACGAAGTCGATGTCGGCATTGGCGGCCCGACCGCGGAAATCGTCGGCCAGTTGCTGCGCAGGCTCGGCGAGCGCGGGCAGGTACTGACCGTGACCCACTTGCCGCAAGTGGCGGCGCAAGGTCATCAACATCTATTTGTGCATAAAGTGCGCGGCGAAGATGCCACCCGCACGGCCGTTTCCAAATTGAGCAAAAACGATCGCGTCGAAGAAGTCGCACGGATGCTGGGGGGCATCGATCTCACCAAGGAATCCCTGGCACATGCCAAAAAAATGGTGGTGGCCGCAAAAGCTTGAATAAATAAAGGCAGAAAGCACGAAGGCGACCCTGGGGCCGCCTTCGTTCGTTTCGCGAACTGACGTTCGCGCGACATGCTTACTTTTTCTTGCGCACGTACAGCACCAGATTGTGATCAACCATCTCGAAGCCATACTTGTCGACGATTGCTTTCTGAAGCCGCTCGATTTCTTCGTCGAAGAATTCGATCACTTCGCTGGTTTCGACGTTGACCATATGGTCGTGATGCTTTCCGTCGTCCAGTTCGAAGACCGCATGGCCTCCGTCGAAGTTGTGCCGCACCACAAGGCCAGCTGCCTCGAACTGAGTCAGAACACGGTAAACCGTGGCCAGACCGACGTCCTCACCAGCCTCCATAAGGGCCTTGTAGACATCCTCGGCACTCATGTGGCGCTGCTCGGCGGAATCGAGCATTTGCAGAATTTTGACCCGTGGCAGGGTCACTTTGAGGCCGGCTTTGCGTAGTTCGCTATTTTCAACCATGGTCAGCTTTCTCGCGATGCTGCTTCGCAGCTTCTCTTAATGCGGGTATGATCGGCGTTTACGTTGTCCCAGCCAAGATAGTGGAAGTCGCCCACCGATGCAAAACACCAAGCTCTTGCTAACCAGTTTCACCTTTGTGGGACTGCTCGCACTCGCCGGTTGTTCATTCCCCGGGGTTTACAAAATCGACATCCAGCAGGGCAATGTCGTCACGCAGGACATGATAGACCAGTTACGCCCGGGAATGACCCGTAAGCAAGTACGGTTTATCATGGGCAACCCTCTGCT
Source organism: Pseudomonas grandcourensis (assembly GCF_039909015.1). Taxonomy (NCBI): domain Bacteria; kingdom Pseudomonadati; phylum Pseudomonadota; class Gammaproteobacteria; order Pseudomonadales; family Pseudomonadaceae; genus Pseudomonas; species Pseudomonas grandcourensis. The sequence goes on along the minus strand of NZ_CP150919.1, from coordinate 881,033 downwards.
GACTGACACGTTCCATGCCGATCGCTGGGATTATCTGTACAGCCTGCAACCGGGTGGCGGTGAACGCCAACAGGAACGCATTAGCGTTATCTTCAACCCAAATGATCAGCTTGTCAGCCTCTCTGGTGATTTCATGCCAGGCGTGAGCCGTGACGAAGCCATTCTCGGCAAGGACAGCGGCACGACAGTGGCTGCCCCGGCAGAAAACGTCGAGAAGCCAAAACCGGAAAAACCGGTCAAGCCAGGTTCGTTGCTGGATCAGATCCAGAAGGACGTCGACGGTGTAGAAACCGTTCCGGTCCCGACACCGCAACCACTGGATACCTCGCCGCAATAATTTGCGACGCAATAAAAAGCCCGGCATGCCCGGGCTTTTTATTGTCTGGCGTTCAAGCCACTCACTGATTCCGAGCTTTGGCCTCAGCAGCTTTCGCCGCGCGCAGTCGGCGCACCTCTTTCGGATCGGCCAGCAACGGGCGGTAAATCTCAATACGATCCCCGGCCTGGACTGCCCGACTCTCCGGGTCAGCTACCACCTTGCCGAAGATCCCCACAGGGCAATGGGTCAGATCCAGCTCAGGAAACTCCTCAGCCACAGCCGACCTGAGCAGAGCTGCCCGCACGCTCGTTCCGACCGGCACCGTCAGCGTCAGCAGCACCTGACGGTCTACGGCCGCGTAGACCACCTCGACTTCAATCATGACCTCAACCATGTATCTGCTTGGCGCGCTGGCAGAACGCATCCACCAAAGTGTTGGCCGCCTGATTGAACAGCGGCCCCAAGGTGGCACGAACCAATGGCCCGGCATAATCAAACGACAAATCGAGGCTGATCTTGCAGGCTTTGTCGGTCAGCGCCTTGAATACCCAGATGCCATGCAACTGGGTGAAAGGGCCCTCTTCGAGGTTCATTTCGATCGACTGCCCCGGAACCAGCGTATTGCGCGTCACGAAATGCTGGCTGAGGCCGCCCTTCGCCACGCCGACGCTCGCGCGCATATGCTCAGGTGAACTCTCCAGGACTTCGGCCGACGAGCACCACGGCAGAAACTCCGGATAGCGCGCCACGTCGTTGACCAGGTCATACAGCGCTTGTGCCGGGTACGGCAGCAATGCTGAACGTGAAATGTGTGTCGTCATGTCAGCGTCACTTCCACAGCTGGGCGGCAAACACTACGAGAATGCCGATGGGCGCCACATAGCGCATCAAGAACAAGGACAGGCCAAACAGCGCAGGGTTACGGATCGACAACTCGTCGCGTACCGCTTCACGCCCCATGATCCAGCCCGCAAACACCACGAAACACAAACCGCCAAGCGGCAACATGAGTCGCGAGGTGAAGAAATCGATCACACCGAAGAAGTCGAGACCGCCGGCGGCTCCCCATTGGTAGAGGTGGAACATCCCGCCTTCGTTCACGAAGAACTTGGCCTCCTTCCAGATATTGAAGGAGAACACTGTGCCCAGGCCGACAAACCAGCAGCTGAAAGCCAGCCAGAAGGTGACCCAGGCACGACTCACTTTAGTGCGCTCGACCAGGTAGGCCACCATCGGTTCCAGCAGGGAAATCGCCGAACTCCAGGCCGCGACCGCCACCAGCACGAAGAACACCACCCCCATCAATTGCCCGAACGCCACGTTACCGAAGGCAAACGGCAGGCTGACGAACATCAGCCCCGGCCCTTCGCTCGGATTCAGGCCCGCCGCGAAAACAATCGGAAACAATGCCAGGCCGGCCACCAGGGAAACGAAGGTGTCGAGCAGCGCCACGCCAACGACCGTCCCTGAGATCGACGAGTTCTTCGGCATGTAGGCGCCGTAGATCATGATCGAGCCGACCCCCACGCTCAGGGAAAAGAACGCATGCCCCATCGCGGGCAGCAAGCCATCCAGGACCTTTTCCGGGTGGAAGTCGAACATGAAATGCACGCCTTCCATGAAATGCCCGGTGGTCATGCTGTAGCCCAGCAGCACGAGGATCATCACGAACAGCAACGGCATCATGATGCGCAAACTGCGTTCAAGCCCGGCAACCACGCCCTTGGCGATCACCACCGCGGACAACAGCATGAAAATCGTGTGCCAAAGTGTCAGGCGCCAGGGATCGGCGATCACATTGCCGAAGTAAGCCCCCACCTGATCAGGCGTCGCGCCCTGGAAGTCGCCACGGCCCATGTCGATGATGTAGTCCAGCGACCAGCCGCCGACCACACTGTAGAACGACAGGATCAGCAACGCCGTGATCATCCCGGCAAACGCGCCCCAGGACCATTTGGCCGAGTGCCCCGCCTCCACCGCCAGGTTCTTCAAGGCATTGGCCGGGCTCTGCCGGGCACGTCGGCCGATCAGAGTTTCCGCCAACATGACCGGTACCCCGATCAGCGCGATGCAGGCCAGGAACATCAGCACGAAGGCACCGCCGCCATAGACGCCGACCATGTACGGGAATTTCCAGATACTACCCAGCCCCACGGCCGAACCGGTCGCGGCGAGTATGAAGACCCAGCGGCTAGCCCAACTGCCGTGGACAGAAACCTTGTCTGTCGACATCGTTATCACGCCCAAGCGTTCAAAAAAGAGGCCGCATTGTCCGGGATTCAATCAACCTGCTCAAGCACGTAGCAACACCGTAGCCGACTCGCGTGCAACTCCCTATAATGCCGCCCCTATGGCTAAACAGAAGAAACACCCAACAGGGACCATCGCGCAAAACAAAAAGGCGCGACACGATTACTTCATCGAACATCGTTTCGAGGCTGGTCTGGTCCTGGCCGGCTGGGAAGTAAAAAGTCTGCGGGCAAGCAAGCTGCAGCTGGTTGACAGCTACGTACTGCTCAAGGATGGCGAAGCCTGGCTGCTCGGCAGCCACATTACGCCCCTGACGACCGCCAGTACCCACGTCATCGCGGATCCCGTGCGCACCCGTAAGTTGCTGCTCAACCGGCGCGAGCTGGAAAAGCTGGCCGCGGCCGTGCAGCAAAAGGGTTACGCCTGCGTGTGCCTGTCCTGGTACTGGAGCAAGCACATGGTCAAGTGCGAGATCGCCCTGGGCAAGGGCAAGAAGGAATACGACAAGCGCGATACCGAACGCGAACGCGACGCCGGTCGCGAGTTGCAGCGTGCGGTGCGCAACAAGGGCAAGGAAGACTGATTTTTCTGCCTGAGTTTCGCGGCACCATCGAAAAGATCGCAGCCTGCGGCAGCTCCTACATTGGAATGAGTTCCCTGTAGGAGCTGCCGCAGGCTGCGATCTTTTGTTTTAACGATCACATCCCCTTGCGCCGCTCCGCCCGGGCCACGCGCTGTACTTCCTGACGCACTTCTTCCAGCACCTCCTGCACATACAGAATGTGTCGACTGGAAACTTCCCGCGCCTGCTCCGCACGCCCTTCGATAATTGCCTGATACAACTCCCGATGCTGCGTGATCAGCATGTCGCGGGTTTCAGTGCGCTGCTTGTACATGCCACCGATGTTGGTCACCACGTTGCGCTTGAGCAGGTCGAACAGCCCGCGAATGGTGTGCAGCAACACGGCATTGTGGCTGGCTTCGGCGATCGCCAGGTGAAAGCTTGCGTCCGCCGCCCCCTCTTCGGCACGACTCACTTCTTCGTGACGCGAATAGCAGTCCTGCAATTCGTTGAATGCCGAGGTCAGCCGCTCGCGATCCACATCCGTGGCACGCAGCGCCGCGTAGTAGGCGCAAGACGCTTCCAGCGTATGGCGAAACTCCAGCAGATCGCGTTGAGCCTCGGGATTGCTTTCCAACAGATGCAACAAGGGGTCACTGAAAGTGCTACCCAGTGATTCCACCACATAGTTGCCACCGCCCTGGCGACTGACCAACAGGCCCTTGGCGGTCAGCTTCTGAATAGCTTCGCGCAACGAAGGGCGTGACACACCAAATTGCTCGGCCAGCGCGCGCTCGGCCGGCAAGCGCTCACCCGCTTTGAGCGTGCCCTCGAGGATCATGCCCTCAAGCTGCTCGACAATATCGTCAGACAAACGGCGCTGACGAATCTGATCAAACCCCATAACTCGATTACTCCACGATCCGACGGCTCGCCGGGGCTCTATTCTGGCCTATCGGCGCCGCGCCAGCACCTGACACAACGCATTTGGTCATACCAGACAGACGACCTGCGCACTTTGCATTCGACAAAAGTTTTAGGGCGGCAAATTGACACACCACCTACAAGGCTTTTACCCTAGCCAACAGCGATTGTAAATTGGTCTTACCAATTATCCAAGAACGCTGATCAGTGCCTGACCAACAACAATTAGGGGCCACCCCATATGCAAACCTGGCAACAGCTCTATACCCCGCTCGGCAGCCTCGGCCTGTCCGCACTCGCCGCCGTCATCCCCATCGTGTTTTTCTTCCTGGCCTTGGCCGTGTTCCGCCTCAAAGGGCATGTGGCCGGCAGCATCACCCTGGCGCTGTCGATCCTGGTGGCGATCTTCGCTTTCCAGATGCCAGTCGACATGGCATTCGCCGCCGCCGGGTATGGCTTCGCCTATGGCCTGTGGCCGATTGCCTGGATCATCGTGGCAGCCGTGTTCCTCTACAAACTGACAGTCAAGAGCGGGCAGTTTGAAGTCATCCGCAGTTCGGTTCTGTCGATCACCGATGACCAGCGCCTGCAGGTCCTGCTGATCGGTTTCTGCTTCGGCGCCTTCCTCGAAGGTGCAGCCGGTTTTGGCGCACCGGTGGCGATTACTGCTGCGCTGCTGGTAGGACTTGGCTTCAACCCGCTGTACGCCGCCGGCTTGTGCCTGATCGCCAACACCGCGCCGGTGGCCTTCGGCGCCCTGGGCATCCCGATCATCGTTGCCGGGCAAGTGACCGGCATCGACGCTTTCAAGATCGGCGCCATGACCGGCCGCCAATTGCCGCTGCTGTCGCTGTTCGTGCCGTTCTGGCTGGTGTTCATGATGGACGGCCTGCGCGGCGTGCGGGAAACCTGGCCTGCCGCCCTGGTGGCCGGTTTGAGCTTTGCCGTGACCCAGTACTTCACCTCGAATTTCATCGGCCCGGAACTGCCGGACATCACCTCGGCCCTGGCCAGCCTGATTTCCCTGACCCTGTTCCTGAAAGTCTGGCAACCAAAACGCGCCGCCGGCCAACACATCGTCGGCGCCGTCTCGGCCTCCGTGGTGAGCGCCAGCGCCGGTGGTTTCGGCCAGAAGCGCACCACCGTGGCTTCGCCTTACAGCCTTGGGGAAATCTTCAAGGCCTGGTCGCCGTTCCTGATCCTGACCGTACTGGTCACCATCTGGACCCTGAAGCCGTTCAAGGCGATGTTCGCCGCCGGCGGTTCGATGTACATCTTCGTGTTCAACTTCGCCATCCCGCACCTGGACCAGATGGTAGTCAAGGTTGCACCGATCGTGGCCGCGCCAACCGCCATTCCGGCAGTGTTCAAACTGGACCCGATTTCCGCCACTGGCACAGCGATTTTCTTCTCGGCCCTGATCTCAATGCTGGTCCTGAAGGTCAACCTCAAAACTGGTCTGACCACTTTTAAAGAGACCTTCTACGAACTGCGTTGGCCAATCCTGTCCATCGGCATGGTGCTGGCGTTTGCCTTCGTGACCAACTACTCGGGCATGTCCTCGACCATGGCCCTGGTACTGGCGGCGACGGGTGCAGCCTTCCCGTTCTTCTCGCCGTTCCTCGGCTGGCTGGGCGTGTTCCTCACCGGTTCCGATACTTCGTCCAACGCCCTGTTCAGTTCGCTGCAAGCGACCACCGCGCATCAGATCGGTGTCAACGACACCTTGCTGGTGGCGGCGAACACCAGCGGCGGCGTGACTGGCAAGATGATCTCGCCACAATCGATCGCCGTGGCCTGTGCCGCGACCGGCCTGGTGGGCAAAGAATCGGATCTGTTCCGCTTCACCCTCAAGCACAGCCTATTCTTTGCAACGATTGTCGGCTTGATCACGTTGGCCCAGGCCTATTGGTTCACCGGCATGCTGGTGCACTAAGGGCTACAGGCAGCACGATAAAAACCGACGCCGGGCCACGCCCCCGGCGTCCGCTATTCACACCCCGGTCTGTAAGGCTGCTGAAAGCTTCCGGCTCTATATTCAGCAGCCTCGACAGACGAATAACCGGGACCACCCGGAGACCGCCTGATGAGCGAGCTTTTTTACAACGCCGTGCCGAATGCGACCCGTGTCGCCCCGCCACTGCCCGAGCCTCGGCAGTACCCCAGCGAGAAACCGTCACGGGTCTACCTGTTCGGGACCTGCGTGGTCGATTTGTTCTACCCGGAAGCCGGGATGGATGCGATCCACCTGCTGGAGCGCGAAGGCATTCGTGTCGAATACCCGCAAGGGCAAAGCTGCTGCGGCCAACCGGCCTACACCTCGGGTTACACCGAACAGGCACGAACCGTGGCGCGCTCGCAACTGGCGCTGTTTGCCGGCAACTATCCGGTGGTGGTGCCGTCAGGTTCTTGCGCGGGCATGCTGCGCGAACATTACGCCGACTTGTTCAAGGACGAGCCGGAAACGTTGAAACAGGTTCAGGCCCTGGCGGCCAGAACCTACGAGCTGGCCGAGTTCCTGTTGTTTGTCTGCAAGGTGCAGCTCAAGGACAGCGGCGAGCCCGTAAAAGTGGCGTTGCACACCTCGTGCTCGGCACGCCGTGAAATGAACACGCACCTGCACGGCCGCGAGTTGTTGGCGCAGTTGAGCAATGTGGAGCGGGTCAATCACGATCACGAAAGTGAGTGCTGTGGCTTTGGTGGGACATTCAGCGTCCGTATGCCAGACATTTCCGGCGCGATGGTGGCTGACAAGACCCTGGCGCTGAAGGAGTCCGGCGCGCACAAGGTATTGAGTGCCGACTGCGGCTGTTTGATGAACATCAACGGCTCGCTGGAAAAACAGCAGGAAACGTTGCGCGGTCAGCATCTGGCCAGTTTCCTCTGGCAGCGTACCGGAGGTGCCCGATGAGCACTTCCACGATTATTCCTACGGTTGCCGTAGAAGAAGATTTCCGCACCCGCGCCCACAACGCGCTGGGTGACGCGCAATTGCGAGGCAACTTTCGCAAGGCGATGGATTCACTGATGACCAAACGGGCAGCGGCGTTCAGCGATGCCCATGAAAGAGAACACTTGCGTGCACTGGGCAATGCAATCCGTGCCCGCGCGCTCTCCAAGTTGCCCGACCTGCTCGAGCAACTGGAACAGAACCTGACCCGCAACGGTGTGACAGTGCACTGGGCGGAAACGGTGGACGAGGCCAATGGCATCGTCCTCTCGATCATCCGCGCTCACGAGGGGCGGCAAGTGATCAAGGGCAAATCGATGGTCAGCGAAGAGATGGAGATGAACCATTTCCTCGCTGAACAGGGCATTGAATGCCTGGAATCGGACATGGGCGAGTACATCGTCCAGCTCGACCACGAGAAGCCTTCACACATAATCATGCCGGCAATCCACAAGAACGCCGGTCAGGTCGCGTCCTTGTTCCACGACAAACTTGGCGTGGAATACACCAAGGACGTCGACCAACTCATTCAGATCGGCCGCAGAGTCCTGCGGCAGAAATTCTTCGAAGCGGACATCGGCGTCTCCGGTGTCAACTTCGCCGTGGCCGAAACCGGCACCCTGCTGCTGGTGGAAAACGAAGGCAACGGTCGCATGACCACCACGGTGCCCCCGGTGCACATTGCCGTCACCGGCATTGAAAAAGTCGTGGAAAACCTGCGCGACGTGGTGCCGTTGCTGTCGCTGCTGACCCGCTCGGCCCTGGGCATCCCGATCACCACCTACGTCAACATGATCTCCGGCCCGCGCAAGGAACATGAGCTCGACGGCCCGCAGGAAGTGCACCTTGTACTGCTCGATAACGGCCGCAGCCAGGCCTTTGCCGACAGCGAACTGCGCCAGACCCTGAACTGCATTCGCTGCGGTGCCTGTATGAATCATTGCCCGGTCTACACCCGAATCGGCGGCCATGCCTATGGGGAGGTTTACCCCGGCCCTATCGGAAAAATCATCACCCCGCACATGGTCGGCCTGGCGAAAGTGCCGGATCACCCGAGCGCTTCTTCGCTGTGCGGTGCCTGCGGTGAAGTCTGCCCGGTGAAAATCCCGATCCCTGCTCTGTTGCGGCGCCTGCGGGAAGAAAACGTCAAGGCCCCGGACAGCCCCCATCAAGTGATGCGCGGTCAGGGCAGCAAGTATTCGCGCAAGGAACGGTTCATCTGGAACGCCTGGGCGAAGCTCAACAGCTCGCCGACGCTCTATCGCCTGTTCGGATTCTTCGCCACCCGTTTGCGCGCCCTCACGCCGAGCAATGTCGGCCCGTGGACGCAAAACCATAGCGCACCGAAACCCGCTGCCCGCTCGCTGCATGACATGGCCCGCGAACATCTGGCCAAACAGGGAGACCGCTGATGAGCGCCAAGCAAAATATCCTCGCCAAACTGCGTAAAAGCCTGACAGGCACCACGCCGGTGGCTGACAACTTCGATGTCGACCTGGTGACCCAGCCCTACACCTACGCGCCTGAGCAACGCATTGCGCAACTGCGCAAGTTGATGGAAGCGGTGCACACGGAAATTCATCTGACGTCCGGCCAAGAGTGGCCGACGCTACTCGCGCAGTTGCTGCAGGACCGCCAGTTGCCAAGCCTGCTGATCGCACCGACAACGCCCCACGGTCAAAGGATCACGCAGCACTGGGCGAATAATCCCGGCCTGCCAATGCTGAAAGCCTACGACCGTCCGGCTGAAGAATGGAAAGCGGAGCTGTTCAACGACACCCCGGCGAGCCTGACCACCACCCTCGGCGCCATCGCTGCCACGGGCAGCCTGATTCTCTGGCCGACCCGGGAAGAACCACGCCTGATGAGCCTGGTACCTCCGGTGCATTTCGCCCTGCTCAAGGCCAGCGAGATCCGCGACAACTTCTATCAGGTGCAACAGGAATTCGAATGGGCCCAGGGCATGCCGACCAACGCGCTGCTGGTATCCGGCCCGTCGAAGACCGCCGACATCGAGCAAGTACTGGCGTACGGCGCCCACGGTCCGAAGGACCTGGTGGTACTGATCCTGGAGGACCAATGAGTATACCGGCCGCTTTCCTGCGTGATGCACAACAACTAATTCCCCAAGAGCGACGTTTCGACGACCCGTTGTCGACCCTGGCCTTCGGCACCGACGCCAGCTTCTATCGATTGATTCCGCAACTGGTGATCCGCGTCGAGTCCGAAGACGAAGTGGTGGCACTGCTGCAACTGGCGCAACGGGATCAGGTGCCGGTGACTTTCCGCGCCGCCGGCACCAGCCTCTCCGGCCAGGCCATCAGCGACTCGGTATTGATCGTGCTGGGGGATAACTGGAACGGTCGCGAGATTCGCGGCCAAGGCACACAAATCCGCCTGCAACCGGGCGTGATCGGCGCCCAGGCCAATGCCTGGCTGGCACCGTTCGGACGCAAGATCGGCCCGGACCCGGCCTCAATCAACGCCTGCAAGATCGGCGGCATCGTCGCCAACAATGCCAGCGGCATGTGCTGCGGCACGGCGCAAAACACCTATCACACCCTGGCCGGCATTCGTCTGGTGTTGGCCGACGGCAGTCGTCTCGACACCGAGGATGCCGCCAGCGTCGCGGCGTTTCGCCAAAGCCACGCCGCCCTGCTGGAACGCTTGGCGACCCTGGGCCGCGAGACCCGGGCAAACGCCGAACTGGCTGTGAAAATTCGCCACAAATACCGTCTGAAAAATACCACCGGCCTGTCGCTCAATGCCCTGGTGGATTTCGACGAGCCTGTGGATATCTTGAGCCACTTGCTGGTGGGCTCCGAGGGCACGCTCGGGTTCATCAGTGCCGTGACCTACGACACCGTGGTCGACCACCCGAACAAGGCCTCGGCCCTGATTGTGTTCCCGGATGTCGAAACCTGCTGCAACGCCGTCACCGTGTTGAAAAGCCAACCGGTGTCGGCCGTGGAACTGCTGGACCGCCGCAGCCTACGCTCGGTGCAGGACAAACCCGGCATGCCCGCTTTCGTACAGCATTTGTCGAACAATGCCTGCGCCTTGCTGATCGAGTCCCGCGCCGCGTCGTCCACCTTGCTGCACGAACAACTGGCGCAGATCATGGCGTCGCTGAAGGCGTTCCCGGTGGAAAAGCAGGTCGACTTCACCGAAGACCCGCAGGAAAACGCCCGTCTCTGGGCCATCCGCAAAGACACCTTCCCGGCCGTCGGCGCGGTGCGCAAAACCGGCACCACGGTGATCATCGAAGACGTCACCTTCCCGGTCGAACAGCTGGCCATCGGCGTCAACCGCCTGATCGAATTGTTCGACAAACATCACTACGACGAAGCGATCCTTTTCGGACACGCTCTGGAAGGCAATCTGCACTTTGTCTTCACTCAAGGCTTCAACAGCCCGGAAGAAGTCGCACGCTATCAGGCGTTCATGGACGACGTGGCGCAACTGGTGGCGGTGGAGTTCGGCGGTTCGCTGAAGGCCGAACACGGCACCGGGCGCAACATGGCGCCGTTCGTTGAGCTGGAATGGGGCAGCGATGCCTACCAGCTGATGTGGCAACTCAAACGACTGCTCGACCCCAACGGCATTCTCAACCCGGACGTGGTGCTCAGCGAAGATCCACAGATCCACCTCAAGCACCTCAAGCCCTTGCCGGCCGCTGACGAGATTGTGGACAAGTGCATCGAATGCGGCTTTTGCGAACCGGTCTGTCCGTCGAAAGGCCTGACCTTGAGCCCGCGTCAGCGCATCGTGATCTGGCGCGACATCCAAGCGAAGAAACGCGCGGGCATCGATACGTCCGAACTCGAAGCCGCCTACGACTATCAGGGCATCGATACCTGCGCCGCCACCGGCCTGTGCGCACAACGTTGCCCTGTAGGCATCAATACCGGCGAGCTGGTGAAAAAGCTGCGTAGCCGGAAGGCAACGCATACGAAAACCGCCAACTGGCTTGAAGGAAATTTCGCCACGGCACTGCAAGGTGCACGCTTCACCCTGCACGTGGCCAATGGTGCGCGGATGTTGCTGGGGGCGCCGAGATTGGCGAAGTTATCGGCGACATTGACGCGCCTGTCCAAGGGTCAGGTCCCACAATGGACCAACGCGATGCCGCAACCGGAAAAGCCCATTCGTTTCAGCCCAACGGTGACGGATGCACGCCCGCGTGTGGTCTATCTGGCGGCCTGTGTATCCCGCGCCATGGGTCCGGCGGCGGGCGACACAGAGCAAATGTCGCTGCACGACAAGACCCGAGGCCTGCTGGAGAAGGCCGGCTACCAGGTGGTGTTCCCGGACAACCTCGACAACCTGTGCTGCGGTCAGCCATTCGCCTCAAAAGGCTACGCCGAGCAAGCCGAGCACAAACGCCAGGAACTGATCGGCGCCCTGCTCCACGCCAGCCGTGGCGGGCTCGACCCGATCTACTGCGACACCAGCCCCTGCACCTTGCGCCTGGTTCAAGACCTCGGCGAAGTCCGTCTGGACCTGTACGACCCGGTACGTTTCATCCGCACACACTTGATGGATCGCCTGGATTTCACGCCTCAGGAGGCCCCCATCGCCGTGCACGTAACCTGCAGCACCCAGCACCTCGGAGAAAGCCAGGCGTTGATCGACCTGGCGCGCAAGTGCAGCAAAAACGTGATCATTCCCGAAGGTATCCACTGTTGTGGCTTCGCCGGTGACAAGGGTTTTACCACCCCGGAGCTGAACGCCCACTCGCTGCGCACGCTCAAGGACGCGGTGCAACAATGCAGCGAGGGGATATCGACCAGCCGCACCTGTGAGATCGGTCTGACGCAACATGGCGGCATTGATTACCACGGACTAGTCTATCTGGTGGACCGCGTTACCCAGGCTAGGGAGCCCTGAAAGCTGGACCTCAAGGAAGGCGCATTAATGCGCCTTCCTTGAGGCCTCTTACCGGAATCGACAGTTCTACAGCAGAAAAACAGACCCCTGACGTGCCGCCGCAGTCCAATGATCAAGTCCCGCTAATGTGGGACCTCCTAAAACTCGGTAGACCGTTTTGATGACCAGCAATGCCTGGTCCTTCAGTCCAAGGAGAAACACATGAATCGTTCTGTGCTGTTAGGTTTGTTCGTTGTTGCTTCCATGATGGCTTCCACTTCGTTTGCGGCCGAAAAAGACCAATGCGCGGTCAACCTGCAAACCATCGAAAACGGCAAGGCACAGATTCCCGGGGAAATGCTTGACCAGGTGGAGGCCTCCGTCAAGAAAGCCAAAGCCGACCAGGCAAAAGGCACCAAGGCAGGTATTGATGATTGCATCGCCGAGACCAACCAAACCATTATGGACGTCACGAACGCGCACAAAGGCGGGAAGTAACGCTCAGCTCAGGGCCAGCCTTCGGGCTGGCCTTCCCGGCCTTGTTGGCGTACATCAACAACCGGGTACTGCCAGCCGGGAGCTCGAAGCCCGGCTGCATCCGATACGAAGCAAACCAAAACCCGCCAGTTGCGGGTTTTGTTGCATCTGGGGTCTGAGAATGTGTAACCACCCGCATCCCTGGAAAAGCTCGACACATTGTCTGAAAAAACCGAATTCTTGCGTTGAATCGTAGTCTTTGAGGTAGGCCCCGTCAGATCGTGGCGATTTTTCGGGCTCGGCTTGGCCGTCCGTTCATACGACAGCATCGAGACCATCAGCTCAAGGAGATACCCATGAAACGCACCACACTCGCTGGCCTGTTCATTGCTGCCGCCATGCTGGCCTCTCCTGTATTTGCTGCGGACAACAACCTTTGTACGAGCAAGCTGCAAGAGCTCAAAGGCAAAGTGAATGCGCTGCCGGCGAACGCCACAAACACCTCAATGGAGATCAAAAGACTGATGTCCAGCGCCGAAGCCTCACAAGCCTCCGGAGACGACAGAAAATGCGTCACCGAGGTCACCCAGGCATTGGCACTCGCTGACAGACAGAGCAACCAGCCAACCCCATGATCTGTGGTGGTCAACCTTCGGGTTGGCCTTCCGGGGCGCGATGACGTACACTGTATAGGCCTGCTGCTCACTTGATTCACAGAGCATCAGGCTCGGGGCCGTTTAGGATTCGACGCCGGTTGCGAAACTTTAGGTGCATGCCGAGTTGGTAACAGAACTCGTAAATCCACTGTTGCAACTACTTATAGTTGCCAATGACGATAACTACGGCCAGGAATTCGCTCTCGCTGCGTAAGCAGCCTTAGCCCTGAGCTTCTGGTACCTTCGGGTCCAGCAATCACCAGGGGATGTCTGTAAACCCAAAGTGATTGTCATATAGAACAGAATCGCCGTGCAGTACGTTGTGGACGAAGCGGCTAAAACTTACACAACTCGCCCAAAGCACCCTGCCCGTCGGGTCGCTGAGGGTTAACTTAATAGACACGGCTACGCATGTAGTACCGACAGCGGAGTACTGGCGGACGGGGGTTCAAATCCCCCCGGCTCCACCACTTCAACATCTAAAGACGTCCACGGACGTCTTTTTTTGTGCCTGAAATCCAGTGAATACGGGGGTTTCAGCGCTTATGGAGGCTTTGCACGGTTTCTGAGTTCCAGGCGCTTTGGTATCCCAGGTGGTATCCCGGACTACCAAATGCTATTTTCAGGATACCAAAACGGTGCTGGAGGTAGCCCCCATGCCTACTAACGCAACCCGCCTCTCCGATCGCCAGCTCAAGGCAGTCAAGGCAACTGGTAAAGACTTCGTCCTCAGCGACGGCGATGGCTTGCAGCTTCGAGTACGCGCGAGCGGCTCGATGATGTGGAATTTCAATTACCGCGAGCCGTTGACCAGAAGCCGTATCAACATGGCGCTTGGTCCATACCCCGACCTCTCGCTAGCCAACGCCCGGAAGAAAGCCGCAGAGGCGCGTGAGTTGCTCGCTTTGGGCACTGATCCCAAAACCCAGCGTGATGAGGTAAGGCAAGCCAAACTTGCTGAGACTGAACACACTTTCGAGAAGGTGGCCACTGCCTGGTTCGAGCTGAAGAAAGACTCCGTAACCAAAGCCTACGCCGAAGACATTTGGAGATCGCTGACGCTTCATGTTTTCCCAAGCATGAAAACAACGCCGCTCTCTCAAATCACTGCTCCGATGGTTATCAAGATCCTTCGTCCGATCGAGGCCAAAGGGAGCCTCGAAACCGTGAAACGATTGAGCCAACGACTCAACGAAATCATGACCTACGGGGTCAACTCCGGGCTGATATTCGCGAACCCCCTCAATGGAATTCGGGCGGTGTTCAAGAAACCCAAGAAAGAGAACATGGCTGCGCTACCACCTGAGGAGCTTCCCGAGCTCATGATGGAAATCGCGAACGCCAGCATCAAGCGCACGACCCGCTGCCTGATCGAATGGCAACTGCACACGATGACCCGCCCTGCCGAAGCAGCTACCACACGATGGGCAGATATCGACTTCAACAAGCGCATTTGGACCATTCCGCCAGAGCGCATGAAAAAGCGTCGGCCGCACACAATCCCTCTTACCGATCAGGCACTTTCGTTACTGGAGACGCTCAAGCAACTCAGCGGTAACAGAGAGTACGTGTTCCCCTCAGATAGAAATCCCCGCACCCATGCCAATAGCCAGACCGCCAACATGGCGTTGAAGCGCATGGGCTTTCAGGACCGTCTAGTCAGCCACGGCTTGCGCTCGATGGCGAGCACCATCCTGAATGAGCATGGCTGGGATCCGGAGCTGATCGAGGTCGCACTGGCGCATGTCGACAAGGACGAAGTTCGTAGCGCCTACAACCGGACGGATTACATCGAACGCCGGCGTCCGATGATGGCTTGGTGGAGTGAACATATCCAGAAGGCGGCCACCGGCAGCCTGTCAGCATCGGCCATCAATCAAACCAGAGATCGCAACGTCATACCGATTCGCTGAACATCCAAAAGGTACGCGCCACCGGCTACGATCCGTGTCGTGTAGCAGGGCGAAAGGAGTGACGACAGTTGCCAGATCTCTGGTATGCCTGCGCTTTTTCAGCCAAGCCCCTGAGTATGGGAAGGCTCCGCATTCCCATACTCAGGGGCTCACGCTTAAAGGTCTATCAGGCAACCACGACTTTTGCCTTTCTACGGCGGATCAACCCCGCGGTTAACTCGTAGTAGTAGATGGTAGCTGGAGCTGAGCATCGCAAATAGTGCTCCAGAAACCATCTCACGTGTTTTTCCCTCCAGGACCAGGGAGTCGCGCAACCCCAGCGTTCACGAATCACCTCGTGCATCCTTTCTGCTTGCCTGATGTGCCGCTGCTGCGTGGCATGTGCACCTTTGAGCATGGGGCGTAGGAACAACGCTATGTCGAACTCGGCCGTCATCGCCGGCCTCCGATGTAGGCACTCACCACATCGATGCGGTTATGTCCCAACTCGTGGCTGATCTGCTTACGGGCTCGCTGATCGAGTGCTCGATCCTCTTGATGAACACGACCACCATTAACGGGTGCAGGAAAGCCGACTAGTTGCTCATAGCGCTCACAGGCGTAAGCCGCCCGCAGCTCATGAAAACCTTTCAATCCATGCTCATGCAGGATGTCCCGTGCCGGTCGCACAACTGCCTGCATAAAGTCTTTGTAGCTTTCGCCGGGCGCCAACAAATTCCGACTGCCATTGGGTGAGGTCGCGCTGGCCCAATCTAGGGCATCGCGAACTTGATCCGTTACCGTAATCCAGCGCGGTGCCGAGGCCCCTGATCGACCACCTTTGGTGCCATCCTGGATGTTGATCTTGCCCAGTTGCCGAATCTCACGTTGCAGTCGGGGCAGATCGGCCAGGATCGCTTCGCGCAGGCGCATACCAGTCTCACGGGCGAGGAGCACAATGGCACTCACCCTCGATTGCTGACGATCTGACAGCGCCCGTGCGATCAACTTGACCTGCGCACGGTCTTGGCCACGCGGAGCCTCACTACGCACGCTTGAGCGCTGCAAGCCAAGCGCCTTACTCGGACTCGGGATTTCGACGTACTGATCACCGCGCAGCGCGGCCATCGTTCGGTTTACGCTGGACAGTCGGTTCTGCGCGGTGGCAATGCCGACGTTGCCCTGATCAACCTGCTCCCGCACGTGGACGGCGTACCGCATGAGGATCTCGCGGTCTATCTGGCGCGCGTCGTTGACCCTCGGTCCTTCATCGGATCGACACCAATGCACGAACGCCTGCCAGCGATCACTATGGGCTTTGACGGAAGCAAAATGGCCGTCGCCAAACAGGTCTTTCAGTGCTTGCGGTCCAGCATAGCTAAGCTGGCGACCGAAGCCGAAATTGCGCCCCGCTCGCTTACCGACCCGAGCCATTTTTCTGTTCCTGATCGACTGCCGCGAGATCATGCAAAAGGGCTCGCCAGTGCGCACTTACAATCGCGAACTGAGCCCAATCAGTCGGGCGAAAACACAGCGTGTTGTCGGTGACGTAAAGATGCGCACCCTCCTCTTTCAACCATTGAATAATGGCTGTCGTAGAGGCGATAGCTTTATGGGTGGTGGCGACACTGGCGACAGCGGCGACAACCCTCGTCCTGCTTGGTTTTGAGCGTGGCGACAAAGTGGCGACAGTAGCGGCGACAAATCGCGCTTTGGGCTCCTTTTGACGCTGAGCCAGATGGTTGCGCAGCGCTTCATCAAGATTAAACATGGCGCACCTCGAAGGTGTGGCCGTCGGTGATCAGCCACTGATGATCAAGCAACTCGACCAGAAGCTTGGTGGCATGGCGACTGCTCTTACGGGCAAAGCGGGGACCGTTGCGATTCAGGTCTCGAATACTGAAGCGCTTCCAATCTTTGACCTGCAGCCAGCGCAACAACCGGTCCGCCTCTTCCTTAACTCGACACACTGGCTCCTGCTCAGTCAGGCGCTGGATCTCGGTGAGGTAGTAGCCGACTAAAGCGGAGGCCCGTTGGATATGGTCGACCTCCACGACGCTGCTCTCCTCCACAACTGCAAGAATGCCGGCGATGCGCAGCAGGTTATCGGCGGCCTTTGATCCGCTGGGCCGTACGCTGGCCAGCTCGCCAAACTCCCCCAGCTGAGCTTCGATAGCATCATGCAAATCAATCCAGCGACGACGCGCCAGCGGACTGAGGCTCAGCTTTGACAGCTGCAAGGCTCCGTCAGCGGAAAGTGACCAAGGCTGATAAAACAGAGCCGAAAGGCGGTGATGATAGCGCTTGAGGGCGGCGTCTTTGGACAAGTCGACAGCCTGGTAGCTACGTTGCCCGGCTAGACTGGTGGGCCAGGTCATCAAGCAGCGCCCTAGAATGCCTTGCCCCTGCAGCAACGGGTCACTGAGTAACTGCATGGCCAAATACGGTTGCAGCATCAGGTGCAGGCTCAGGCGTCGGTCATAGGCTCTTAGGCTTTCGCCTGCCATAGAGCGAGCACGATCAATCGGGCTACCGTCCCAGAGTGACGACAAGGTCGTGACCGCTTTCAAACGGTTGTCCCGACTCATGGTGCTGCTGCCAAGGAATTGTCCGCCCTCGTCACAGAACAGCCCCATGCTCGGCAAGTCATGGCAGAGCCCCTTGATCAGGGCCTCGATCGTCGGGTCTGTGGTGATCAGCCGAGGGGCCGAAGGCTCCGCTTCGAGCGGTACGCTGTTTGTGGGGGCGGGATCGGCAGGATTGATACGCTGCGCTTGTCGCTGTGCGGCACGGTACCGAAAGAGCTGCTCACGATAGTGTTGCCACTGTTCACGCTCCCATTGGCGCGCTGGCAGCAGTGCGGATCGGTCTGCCGCGGTCTTGCGATCACCGGACGCAGCCACCGTGATCAGGTACAACGACAGGGGATAATGTCTCCCGTCGAGTTGTAAGCCCGCATGACCTTGAGTGGCCAGGGCCGAGGCGGCCAACACCGATTGCGCGGCCAGTGCTTGGGGCACGCCGATGACCTCGGCCATACGCTCAACCGCAGGCCCAAGAATCCCACCCAGTGCCTGCACCGGATAAGGCTGGGGCACGGGGTTCGACTCAATCAACGGTCGAGGTGGTCGTGGTAGTTCAAGCTTCGGATCTAACTGCTGCATGGGCCCTCTCCTCGATCATTGCTGGTTGTCCTCACGTAGTCCCGCCACGGCTGTTGAGTGTTATCAGGGATCAAGGCCCCTGCGGCCTGTGAGGTGTTCACTGACGCGGAACGAACGGCTCCTTACAACCGGGAGCAAGGGCATAAACCCATGAATCTGGCCTCCTTAGACGCATCCGAAGATGCGGGCGGGTGGAGGCTGTGCCGACTGACGAGTTCGGCACCTGGAGATCATGGGTGGGAGAAGGCAAAGATCCAGACACCCTGGGGCATGCCTGACTGTCAGTCAGGTGCAGCCTTTCCATTGGCTGCGGCACCGGTGCCTGTGTCGTTGCGGATGGCGACGAATCGGATTTGTCAGGCCGATTGTCACGAGGAGAGTTGCGGCAATGCCCTGTACGACGTGGCTTGCAGCAGTGCTACGAGCGCCCGTCTCTTTCCAGAAGAAAGAGACGGGCGCAGTCTGGCGCAGCGAAGTGCGTCGAGAGGTGAGGTTGCTGCAGCGCAGCGAGGAAGATCCATCGTCTGCCGCAGTGGACAGATAAGTCGAGTAGGCATCCATCACTCTTGGGGAGTGACCGTGCGAGCCGCCGGACGCTAATCGCACTTCGGGAGAACCACCACCAAGTGGCGTAGCCTTGAAGGTTCTGGCTACCTGGGCAGGTGCTGTCAACGACAGCGATCCGTGCGCCAATTGTTATACCCGCTCGAAAATGCGGTCAAGCGTCACGGCCAAAGCGTGCAAGAAGTGGCGACTGTCGCCACTTTTGTCGCCACGCTCCAGCCCACGTCCTGCATGGGTTGTCGCCGGTGTCGCCGGTGTCGCCAGCTCTCTAGTCATAGCCCTACGACAGCTCGGCTCTGACGCTGAAACTTCGCTGCGCTCGATAGAGATCGCGGGCATTGGCCAGTCAAACACAATACGTCGCTAATCAAATTGGAATGGGGGTAGACCGAAGTCGCCTCGAGAAAAAGCGAGTGAACCCTCCGATCGGCGCGATCAAAGATCGCTGGATCGGAGGGTTTGGCGGGAAAGGCAAAGTTTCAAACGTCAATTAAAGACTCAGGCATCAAAGCTGGTTGATGGGGAAGTCACCGCCTCACGCCGCATGCTCAGCTTCTGCTGCAACAGAACGCATCTTGAAGATCATCTGGGCGATGACGTTTTCGGCTCTGCGCCAGCGCCCACCATAGCGGTAGCGATGAGCCTTCAAGCTAGGTCTCAGCATAGCGAACGCCCTCCGTATGCCCTATAAGCTCTAGAAACTTATAGGGCTATCGAATTAAACGGCAATCCTGCGCGTGCGAATCAGCGACTCACGAAGATAGTAGGCTCTAGCAGAGCCTGTTTCAACTATACCAGTAAGCAGATTCAAACAAGCCTCATATCTTCTACGATTAATCTTACTTCCTGAGCTTTGCAAATATTTAGCCAATGACATCTCAAGACAGAATGCAGCATTCGGTCGCGACTCTAGAAGGTGCGGATCCCCCTTAAATACTCTGGCTAGAATATCTATACCTTTTTCAAAAAACAAATCATGGGAGTGATACATCAGAGTGCATAGTGATTCGAAAACAAGACTATTTGCGGCTGACCGCTCGCAAAAATCTATAAGATGTTGAGCACCGACCTCTAGCGCCTTAATCCTCATCGGGTGACGAGGAGCAAACCCATCCGCATACAACATACCACGCATGAGCATATTCAAATCAGATTGACGGCCTGCATATTGAGTATTCACATCAGTTAAAGCAATCTCATGCATCTGCGGCGCAAGTAGACTCCAGAGCTCCCAAATTCCGCTGAAATCCCCCGCTGTCTCCATCGAGGCGTCAAACCGTAGCTTTACTCCGTATATAAAACTCGGATCTCGTTGACAGCCTTCAATTAAAACATCCCTTATAGATTCAAAATTAGTGGCCCGGGCTGCTATAGCATGATCCCCCAAACAATCTTGGATTACTTTCTTGACATCATAATTTAATCGTTCCGAACGATTGATATCTCCATCCGAACTTTCATCATCATAAACGATGGAAATCGTTCTAAACAACAACGCTGCACCTAAATTGCCGATACTGCCAAATGGAACCATAAACATCGGAATATGGAATCGCCACATAGAGTGGGATTCAGGTGTGACACTAGCGGGATCAGCAACAAACTTACCTTCTAAAACGTCTTCTCTAAATTTTGAGACAAGGGCAATCCATTCGTCTAATTCTGTACTCCCTCCACTATATAAACTGCGCCGAGCGCAACTACTCACAACTTCAAAGCGGGCAAACTCAAGTGCACCGCTTAAGCAAAAATTTGCTAATGTTATATCTCGCGTCCACAGATAGTCTCGAACGCCTTTCGCAGCTGCTACGCATACATGAATATTAGCATGCGTAAGAGCCGTCACGATGGTGTAATGAAGGGTTGCAAATTGCTCCGGATCAAGGTCGCAGTCCAACATTTTAGCGAGAACATAAGCACAAGCACCGCTTCCAGAAGAGTCTGTTGCGTCGACAGCCATGTGTCCATCTACATCATCAGAATGGAGATGGATGACTTGGATTATCACATCCAAGCACCAACCGAGATCTTCTTCAGACAGCTCATCGAAATAGTCTCGCACCGCCACGGCAGTAGCGGTAGCCACCGCCCCGAGAGCCATGATCTCAAAATTTACAACTTTACCCTGCATGAGTGATTCGAGGATTTCCTTAGCATCTCTTATTGCTTCGGCACAAGATATAAAAGCATCCCTGTCAACTTTGGGATCTTCAAATATTTTTCTCGACCAAACATATAAACGGCTAATCGGAGCATCTAATGCATGTTTATGCTGATAATCCAATTGAACCTGCTGAAGATCCTCACTGAGTTCCTGTTTGGATTGAAAAATTATCCGGTTTTTTTCTTTATCCTCTATTGCCTCCCACTCCCGAGTATTGGCGCGATGGAGCAAAAACTTCAAAGACTTATCATCAGTTGCTTCGGCGATCTCAATCAGCTCGTCAACGATTTTATAAGCTTCTGATCTATAGTTCTCAAAAAGCTGAAGCTTCGTCAACAGTGTTTCGAGATTCTCATTACGCCAAGCCCTCAATGCGGCTTGCTTTCGCTCTTCCTCATACACTCTTGACATCGAATCGCGCCGGGTAGCGAACCAGTTTAATTCATGCCCTTCTTTTAGACTGCGCATCATATCTAACCTGTAAAGCATTGGGCATCTTAGCAAGGGGTAAGCTGAAGCTCCAACCTTGTCAGGAAATCCAACTGCAACAGACGCTAGCACAGATGTTGTAAGAACTGAGTTACTGGACTTTAGTACGTATTCAAATATCCAAGAAAGTTCGTTTTTGACAGGAGGATTCTCAACGTAGTCCACCAACCAATTTTCAAATGCCATCAGCGCGCACTGAAGTAAATACGGTACCGTCGAGTGTCCCCTGTATCCATTCCACAAATGAGGCGAAGCATAGTTCGATACCTGCGTACCATCTTGTGTACAGAGTTGCACTAGCTCCACCACCATTTCATCCAGAATATCTAGATCCGGCTGCTCTCGATGCCTATATTCGGAGCATCCGTGCTTCTCAGCACTAGCCCGGCAAAGATCCAATATGAAGTCAAGCCCTTTACGCGGATGATGTTGAAGCAAATACTTGAATGGCCCCCGAGATCCACTGGCGGGGAAAAAACCACGCGGGTCTTCCAAACCATAACTATCAGCA
Organism: Pseudomonas grandcourensis; assembly: GCF_039909015.1. NCBI lineage: Bacteria > Pseudomonadati > Pseudomonadota > Gammaproteobacteria > Pseudomonadales > Pseudomonadaceae > Pseudomonas > Pseudomonas grandcourensis. The sequence continues at coordinate 859,242 of NZ_CP150919.1, read as the reverse complement.
ACGCCAAGCATTGATCTGAAGATCCTGTCTCCATCCTCAGGTTCTGGACTCAACCATTCATGCATAGCAAGTCTGATAATAAAATCTGGCCGATGGCGACAGAGCATCGCAACCATCTCCCCAGATAAAGCCAAGCTTACAAGCTCATCTACGTACCTCGGTCGTTCACGCCTACGCGCTGAAACAAACACATCCTTCTCGACCAACACATTGAACTGCTCTGGTATCGCTGGAACTACCTTCAGAAGAACTTTCAATAACTTGCTACGCAGCGACTCTCTCCTATAGGAATCCTCGAAATGCTCTAATATAAACAAACATAATTCGCCAACAACTGAGGACTCAGGAGGGAATTTAGACCAGATGCTGATAACCTCTGACCAACTTTCTAACACCTCCACAATATGTGGATAATGGCTCTCATCGAAAGACAGCCTGTGAGCGAAAGTAAAATCTAGAAGCGTACTCCACCCTTTTCCGTAGGGCCTTAGGAAGAGTAAAAATTTAGTGTCATTGCTATAGTCTTCAAGCTGGATGCCTTCCAGCCCCTCCATGGGGCGCTGACATGTGATACGCAGAATAAAGAAGAACCTTTTTAACAAACGTGCTTGATCACATAGCAAACTGTGCTTCAGCAATGCAAAATATGCCTCAGGGGCATCACTTTGAAGAATTGCTGCAATCACTTCATCCTTCCAATAGCTGGCAACAGCTTCGTCAGCCAGGACGTTTTCTATAAAGTCCGTCAACTCTTCACCAGATGCAATCTTGTGGCCTAGCCACAAGCGAAACCCTCGATTTATAGCGGGCTCATTGCCGATAGCTGCTAGAAAATCGCTTGGATTACCGAAACTTTCTAAGTACTCACCCTCAATGAACTCTTCCAGCGCCCAATCCTCGAGAACATCATGAGCAGGACTTATAAGTGAAGTGCGAGGCTCTTTAAGGATTAGGTTATCCGATTCTAGCCTTGCTACAACTTCCGGATCAAAATCAGCGTCACGAATCCCGAATACCATCTTCTTGGCACGTAGCTTTGCTATTTCGATGAAGGTTGACCTACGGCGCGACGGCATTCCTCCTCGTCGATCAGACTGATTCTCAATAACTGCCCCCCAGATAGTTGACCTAAACTCGGACTCTGTTTCGCTAGCACCAAACTTAGCTCCATTACTCAGAGCACGCACCGCAAGATCGATAAAAAATGGGTTACTAAGAAGCCCCACCAATGATCGGTTTTCTGTTAACGGCTTGAGAGCTGGGAAACTAGTGCACACCTCTGCGACCTGAGCACTAGAAAAGCCGGTAACATTGACACTATTGAACCGTATACCGCGAGGATGAAAATAATTAAAGGCAAGTTGCTGATATGCATAATCACGGCCGGTAGCAATGACACCCCAACCTTGCTGTGTAGAGATAAAATTTAGAAGGTCCGAGAATGCCGCTGGATTATTCAGCTCCAGAACTTTCTCAACCGACTCTATGACTAGAACTTTCTCCCGAATTAGCGAAAAGTGGGTAGCAAGCTGTCCCAAATCAGACCTTATCCCCGACGATGCAAACACATCATTGAGATGACTTTTATCGAAATCTTCTGCCCGAACATAGAATATCGCGGCATCTTCCCCAAGCGTTGCCATATAGTCTTTGACGACACCAGACTTCCCCGCCCCCCTTTCGCCAGTTACAAATACAAATCCGCCAGCCTCATAAGCATCCCTAACCGCCTCGATGGCTTCATATCGCGAGACATGCATGCCACTAATTGAGGTAGAAACACCAGAGTAGACATGGTTACTTCTCTCTTTGAGCTTCTCAACATCTTCGTCAAGCGCTTTATTTATACTTGATTTAAAAAGGCTCTTTAAGTCGCCAGGAACATTGCTAGCCGTCAGTGTCCCTGCGCACTGGTTGAAATCCTGTGCTACGGTGACAACCTTCGCCAAGACAGCTGAGGCTGGAAACTCTGAATGCTGCTGAACTAAAGCACCCAACATAGCGGCCGTAACAGATCCGGTTTGGTCGACGTCATAAGAGATGAGATAAAAAACCTTCAGAAATCTCCAAACCTCATCATCAGTCAACGCGTCCCCATTATTAGCACGATCTAACTGTTTTCGAATCTTCTTTAAACGCTCGACTTTCTTTTCACTTGTAAAGCCTTCAGCCATTGTTTTGCAAAAAAAATCCTCAGCACTTGAGGAGTAGCGCGCCCATTCCAGAATAGGAATAGTGTTAGCAACATCAACTTTGGTTAGCGGTCCTGTGACTAACGCTATAGAGTCGTAATTTGCATTAAAATCTGGACTATTAAAATCTTGCCAAGCTGCGCTAACAACTTCCGAAAATGTCGAATCGACAGCATCACTAATTGTTATTTCGTGTTTTATCTGAACATACAATCGATATAATTGCCCTGACGCATCCTTAGCGCGTACATGAATGTCATCAGTATGCACACCCTTGTACTTGCTCTGAAAACCAACCTCAGTGATCCGGGCACTGGTAGGCATGCATGGCACAGGCGTGCCTGCTAGGAATGCAACCAGAAACGATGCTTGTACGCGCGTCTCGAAATTGACACCGCCACCACCTGTGGAAAATGGATTACTTTGCTCTTTCAGTTGACCCATGCCGCAAACTCTCCTTCGAAACCTATCTAAGTAGCCATCCCTGGAAACGTCCCGTTTGATTCAGTGCTTATGCGTTCACGGGGGTGGTTTCTGGAGTCAGGGTCTGATGCGAAACCTTATAAGCCGCCAGCTTATGTCGCTGATGAAAGCCGTGTGCGACATGATGGCACCTTGATAGGGCCAGGAATAGACGTAACTGAACCTTGTAACCAATCACATCAATGACTCGATCGATAGGTCATTTAGAAAGAATTTTAACGTCACCAAAGGTACGAAGGACCGGGACTGAATCCGGCAGCTACCGGTTGATTCCGTTGAAAAAATTGGTTTTGGTTTCACGCAAGAAAAGTACGAGTCTGAGATTGAAATCCGTATTTCACACAGTTAGTTCAGGATTCAGATTTTACGTAGCCACGTGCAAAAATGGCGTTTCACCTGTCACTATCTGTGCCGTTTCCGCAGACCGACTTAAATAAAATCGGCAGTTCACCGCCAATCATGGTTACGAAGCGTGCTGGTCAGATCGAATGCAAACAGATGGGTAAGCGGAATGCAGTATTCCAAATGGTATTCCAACCAAAAATTAAATCAAAAAATAATATTATAAATTAATAAGTTACCGAACGAATTCAACTTACCCCGGCCCACCAATTGAGACACCAACGAAGCCCGCCTTGTGCGGGCTTTGTTGTTTCTGTCTGTACCACAAGCCCTGCAACCGTCTGAAGCAGTACCCACACCAACAATCAGTACTTGATATCCCGGGCCGTGCGACGGGTATCCTGCTTGGTGCTGCGCTTGTCCTGGCGACATTCCACGTTGCTCTTGTCACTGCCCTTTCTACAGGCATCCTTGGTTTGCCGGGCAGTGGAGCGCCCTTCCTGCCTGGTATCGCGAGCTTCACGCCGTTGTTCACCCTGCTCGGTCGCGTAGGCGGGTAGCGTCACCCACTGCACGCCAGCAGCGATGAGCAGTGTCGCCAGGGCTTTCAAGTAGTGCTTGGGAATCATGATGTTTCTCCAATTCCATTTCGCTCAGTCGCTTCGTTCGCTCAAGCAGGAATTCAGCGAGAACCTGTATTGCATCGTACGCTCACAACTCACAAAAGCACTTTGTGGCAGGTGAAATCTGACGATAGGGTCACATAGGCCGTCGCGCTAGGCTGTTATGTGCATGGTTGCAAAATGGGAATCGGTAACGGCTGAGCTGTTTGATGCGGGTTTGCAGCCGACGTTGATCACGGATTTGACGGTGGGGTCATCACTGGACCGGACGGGCGGGCTGGGGGTCAGGCTTTGGGAGCATCATTTCAAGCACACGGTAAAACTAGCGGATTTGTAAGCTGTTATGTTCACGCAAAAGCCATCGTTTCACTCGAACAATTCACCTAGTTCTTCAAGCGTTGGCAGTGCGGCCGGAATCACAGAAAGCTCACAATCCAATGCGCACAAAACTCGGGCATACGCGACCATCGCAACGGTGGGTGTACCCTTTTCCACGGCAATAACTTTCTGTCGCGGCAACCCGGAAAGCTCGGCAACTCTTGATTGCGTCAGTCCGTGACTCTTACGTTTTTCACGTATTTGGTGCCCCAGGCGGGATAGCAGAAGAGATTGATCCATGTTCGATTACCGTGACATTGGTGATCAAATGTATTGCATACAGGACATTACTACGAATCGATTTGACTCAGCATCCAAGCGGTTACCCATCTCGACGCCTTCCTCACGTCCTAGGACATTTCCCGCAAAACGCATCGCCTTTCATGAACTGGCGGACGCAACTTCTCGACGATAGCCTTCAGGGGTCGCTGCACATCAGCGACCGGCTTTGACAGGCTGAAAACCGGGGCAGCTCCTATAAACAGACCAGGATCTCCATCATGAAAAGACACAGCCCCACTCCGCAAGACTCTTCACCTGATACAACTACCGAAACACCCGACTTATCCCAACTCTCCAAAATCACCGAACCCGCCATCAGCGCCCGCCTCCGCAACCCCAATCACCTCGACCCCATCAGCCACGTCTTCACCCTGCGCCCCAACATCGACACCCCCTCCCTGCTCACCCACGCCAGCGAAACCCTCGCCTCGCTCAACGTCATGAGCACCGACCTTGCCTGTGAACTTGAAAGCTCGCGTCGCAATATCGCCCTGGCAATCCAGCAACTGGCCGTGCTGGCGCAATTGCTGGTGAACCGGGCACTGGACAACATCGCGCCACTCGACGAAGTGGAGGCTTGAGATGGATCGATACATGCCGATGACCGGCATCGACTGCACCATCGCGTCGCTGCTGATCGACACCCAGGCACCGCTGGATGTGCTGCACGAAACAGCGGCCTATCGCATTCGAACCGCGACGCAATTGCTGGAGAGTTTCGCGGCTGATGAGGGTGTTTACAGCGAACTGGCACGGGTGCTGGTCACGTCCCTGCGCGATGGATGCGATTTGCTGGATGTGGTTGGGCGGCGATTGCAGATGCAGGTTTGATCCTTGAAAAATGGACGGTCTCATTGAGGTCGTCCAACTCCAGAGCCGCGATCTTCAAGCACGCAGCCGCTTAACCCCAACCCCCACCAATATCCCCAACACAATCGACACCAACGGCACCGCTCCCACCCAGGTCAGCGTCGGAAACACCAACAAAATCTGCGAGTCATTGCCGCCCAGCATCATCGATGCACCGGTCCCCATCAACACGCCCGCGAGCAAATGCCTGCCCGCTGTCATCGCTGCCAACTGCTGATAGCTGAACGTGCGGCGATGCAAGGTGTAACAGAGCATGCCCAGCATCAGCATGGCGAACACCGCCACACGCTGGGTGGTCAATGATGTGTCGGGCCCCCAAAACCTTTGCGAGAGATCGTAGAAAAACACGCTGGGCGTCCACAGCGGTTCGAAGGTGTAGAGGGCACTGGTCAAAGCCCCCAGCAGCAGGCTCGACAGCACCAGGTGTTTGTCGCCGTGAATCCGGATCAGGAACAGCAAAATCAGCAGCACGATGCCAATGAGCAGCCAGTAATGACGGCTGGTGATCATCGGCATTTGCAGTGCCCGGTGCTCGGGCAGCATGTTCAGGTGATGCCACAGTACGATGCCCAGCACCCAGCCGAGGATGGTGAAGACCTTGTTGAGGTTGCCGCTGGCGAGCTTGGTGAGGGTGCCGACGCTGCACCCGTCGTTGAGCACCGAGGCGAGGCCGAACAACAACCCGCCACCAACCAGTGACAGATAGCCAACTTCAGGGATGAACAGCGGCTGACTGACGCCAGACAAGGCGTAGAGCGGTGCGAGCAACAAACCGAACAAACCACAACTGACCAGCGACACGAACAGGGTCGGCCGGCGCTTGAGCAGCAGCCCGATGGCATTGACCAGGCACATGCCCATGCGCTGAGAGACCCAGCCGATGAGGAACGCCAGCAGCAGTGAAATCAGCAATGAAAACACGGGCCTCCCTGTTTCCGGGTGGTTGCATCAAGTCGATACCTGACAGACAGATTAGTCGCTGCGCAAACACTTCGGACGAACCCGCAAAGCCCTTCTACACTCATTTCGCAATCGCCCTGTAACCCCTGTCGAATAGGCCTCCATGACCACCCTCACCGACCGTTTGAAGCAAGGCAAGGATGCACGCAAGAAGTGCTCCCGCAGTTCGCAAGCAACCTTGGGCAATGTCGACCGTGACCCCATACCGCTGATCAAGGCGTCGAGTGAAGGACGCGTCAAATCGCTGGTGGAGTTGCGCTACGGACGCATGCTGGTGTCACCGTTTACCTTCTATCGCGGCAATGCGCTGCTACAGGCCCACGACCTGGCGGGCACCTCGAACATGGGGCTGGTTTCGCCGATTTGTGGCGATAGCCACCTGATGAACTTCGGCGGTTTCGCAACGCCTGAGCGCAACCTGCTGTTCAGCGTCAACGACTTCGACGAAGCCCATCCCGGGCCGTGGGAGTGGGACTTGAAACGCCTGGTGGCGAGTTTTCTGGTGGCTGCCCGCGACTTGCGCCATGGGGAATCCGTTGAGGAAAACATCTGCCATGACGTGGTAAGCGCCTATCAAAAAACCATGCTGGAGTGCGCCGAACAGAGCTCGCTGGAAACCTGGTACGAATCCATCAGCTATGACGACCTGCTCGCTCAGGCCAACAAAAGCACGCTGGAGCATGTGGAACGCGCCATCGCCAAAGCCGAACGACGCACCCACGCCGAACTGCTGCCGAAAATCAGCGAACGCGACGCCCATGGTCGTCTGATCATTCGCGATGACCTGCCGGAAATTTTCCACCTGCACAAAAACACCACGCTGCTGGATGCCGATGACGACTGGTTGCGCCTTTCGGACTGGCGCCCGCTCTACGACACCTTCATGCGCGACTATCGCGGCACGCTGCAAGCGGACCGCCGTGAGCTGGTGTCGCGTTTTCACGTACAGGACATGGCGTTCAAAGTCGTGGGCGTGGGCAGTGTCGGCACCCGTTGCCTGGTGGCGCTGCTGACCGACGATCAGGAGTTCCCGCTGTTCCTGCAATTCAAGGAAGCACGACGTTCGGTACTCGCCGGCTACGTGAAGACCAGGTCGCGAGTGCGGCATGAGGGGCAACGGGTGGTCGACGGCCAGCGGTTAATGCAATCGGCCAGCGACCTGTTCCTCGGCTGGACCACCGGCCCCAGCGGGCGGCATTTCTATGTGCGGCAATTGCGCGACATGAAAATCTCCGCCGAACTCGAGACCTTCGACGGCGACGCATTTGCCGCCTATGGCCGGCTCTGCGGTCGGGCCCTGGCTCGCGCCCATGCCAAGTCTTCCGGGCACGCGGCGGTGATCAGCGGCTACATCGGCAAGAGCGACGCACTGGCCGACGCGCTCTACAAGTATGCCCGGGGCTATACCGAGCAGAACGAACGCGATTTCGAGCGGTTCCAGCAAGCCTGCCGCAAGGGCCGTTTGCGTGCCCGGTCGGAAGCCGACTTTGCTGCGGATCATTTGCCGTAGCGGTGTCGCCAGCTCTGGTACGGGGCCTTGATCCAGATGAACTTTTCTTCACCCCACGGTTCCGTTACTGCCTGTACATTGCACTCGCTCATTCAAGAAACTACGGTTTGCCCGCCCTCCCGCGGGCTTTTTTTTGCCAGTTGATTTGTCTGACGGACACCGCTGGTTTTACCCGGCTGTCACCCTCCATCACTGTGCCACCTGCGCGACGCTCCCTTGCGATTGCTCGGGCAGCAAACAGCCTTTGGCCATCCACTGGCAATCTCTGGCCCAGCGAAAGCCGGATTCCAGATCGCCGCCGTCGTTGTAATACCCCAGCCTGAGTTGAGTGGCGCTCAGGTCGAGTTTGGCAAAACCAGCCCGCGAGTCAGTAAAGGTGCTATCCGGTGTTGGCGTTTGCAAGGCAGACAGCCTCTTGCCACCGGCCCCGGAAATCACCCAAGCGGGTTCGCCTGCACGCAACAGCAATTGCTGGTTGTGATCATGACCTGACAAAAGCAGATCGACGTGGTTGCGTTGCAACACTGGCAAGAGCCATGTGAGCAGATTCGACTCCTCGTCATGCTTGCCTTGATTGCGCACCGGGTGATGGGACGCGGCTATTCGCCATACCGGTGCCGGTCCGGGTGCCTGGTACGCCTGATCGATCAAGTCGATTTGCTGCTGCAAACTCTCACGTGGCGCCGTGGTGTCGAGGAACACCATCCGCACCAATGGCCGCCCGTCGACGTCACCGAAATCCTTGACGTAGAAATTCGCCGACATCTGCCAACGGCCCGATCCCTTGTGCTGTTGGCCGTACTCGATCTCGTATTTTTGCGACACCGGGTAATCGTGGTTGCCCAGCACCGCGTAGAACGGCACATGGCTGAGCCAGTGCCCCCAATAGACTCGCTCGAATCGGGTTTCCCAATGGAGATCGTGGGTGCTGGTCAATGGCTTGCCATAGAAGTTGTCGCCAAGGAACACAACCATGTCCAGGCGCCTCTCCCTGGACGCAACCTGCTCCATGGCTCGCCCCACCCGCCACTGTTGCAAGTCTCCGCTACCCTGGTCGCCCACCGCGATCATCGACACCGATGCAGGGTCCAGACCGCTCAACGGAACGTACGGCGATGGTGGCGTAAACAGCCAGTAACCACCGCTCGCCAGTAAAAGAGCGAAGGCAATGCCTGAACCAAGCACGATCCTTCGGAGCACCAAACGTTTTGCAGAAATCGAGGTGGAATGTGTGCGTTTCACTCAGGGACTCACTGGGCGGGGAAGCCGGACAGGGTGGCGAAATGAAGATCGATCTACCCCCCCAAATAGATCACAGCATTTGTTCACGATTTGTTAAGAAATCGCAAAAACCCTGAGTTTTCAGGAAGTTTCTCCGGGCAAAAAAAACCGCAGCCCTTTCGGGTTGCGGTTTTTTTCAGTTCAACACCAACTCAATTCACAGGTTGAGTCTGAGTCGCCGTCACCGGTTGTTGCGCTTTGGAAAGCACGGGCTGTTCCAGCCTCGCTCGCCCGTAGAACGCCAGCGCCGTCAGCAAACACGCCAGCCATACGAAGATCCCGGCCCAGAAGGTGTGGGACATGTAGTGCCACCCTTGCAATACCCGTGTGGTGCCATAGATGAAACCGAGGGTCAGCGAGCCGTACATGATCGCTTTCGAATAGCGCCAGCGATAACGGCGAGCCACGAAGTACAACGCCAGCATGGTGAAACCGCCCGACGCATGTCCGCCTGGCCAGCAGCGACCGTCACCGGCGGTCTTGAGCAGTTTGAAATTCTCGTACCACTCGACGTGCTCCATTTTGCCGCCGTACTGGGTCGTCTCGATCGGGCAATACACGCTGGTGTGGCCCTTGAGGTAGTGAATGACCCCGGTGCTGATGGAGAACGCGAACACCACGTAAAGAAAGTCGCGGCGATGGCGGGTGGCAAAGCGCAGCACCGGTGCGACTTTGATTTTTTCCAGGAAAGCGATGATTTTCGAGTGCTTTTCAGCCTTCAGGCGCGGCCAGAGAAACGACAGCAAGGCACCGATAATCGCAATTTCGCCGGTCCAGTTCGGAATGATCCGCGCCCATTTGTGGGTGATTTTTTCGAAAAGATGGACCTGGTCCAACGGGTACGTCTGCGTCACCGGATCAAAAAAGTAATTGTTGAAGGCAATGTCGATGCTGGTCATGTCGAACATCAGGAACACCGCGACCGCGCAGGCCAGCGGAATACCAAAATTCACCCAGTAAAAGCGGTAGCGAGAGGCGGTCAGCATTGTGAATCCTGATTCAGAAAGAAGAGGGAAAAACTCAATGAGTGCTCACCGAGCTCCAGTCGGAAGCGTCGATGAAGCCAAGCATGCGCGGAGTCTGCGGGGTTTCGGCGGAAAAAAACAGTGAAGCGCCATAACCCAGGGTCGAAGGCGGTAACTCGAGGTCTTTTTCCAGTTGCTCCATGCACTCGCTGTGGGTCACCAGAATCAGGTTACGCCCGGCCACTTTATGCGCAAGCGTCTCGCGCAGCATGGTGCTCTTGCAACTGATCAGCCAGTCTTCGCCCGCGCCAACCTTGTTGAACATGAAGTTGGCAGTCTGTGCCGTGCGCAGGATCGGGCTGTTGTAGATATCGGCCTTGTCCAGGCCCAGGTGTTTGAACTGTGCCCCAAGGCTCTCGGCAACAGGGCGAGAACGCTCGGTAATGCCATCGTTGCCAACCAGGCAAGGCGCCGAGGAGTGATCGCAGCGTTCGACGTGACGCACCAGCACGATGATGTCGCCCTTGGCCCATCCCGTCATCAAAGCCTGTGCACCGGCCACATTGCCGTGAGCCAGGTCCGGTGCAGTGGCAGGACGCAACAAAAACAAGGTCAGCGGAATGACCAGCAGCGCCGATGCCAACACCACAGCAGCGTTGCGATAGCGGGCGAAGCGGTTCAGATCGATAGAGCGTTTTTTCCCGAAAAGACTCAGTCTTAATTGCACATCACGCCGCCTCGCCAGCAAACACTACCTCATTAGATCCCGGCAGGTTAAAGAAAGGCGCGTCGGTGACTGGTGAAACGTATGTGAAAAAAAGCTCAAAAGCGCTGTAAAAATCTTGTTACACAAACCCCGCGGAAAAATCCTTTCAGCTCCAGGGATTGCTGCCGATACATCCTGCTTACACAGCTTGGCGGCTTCCAAAAAAAACAATCTTCCAGCCAACCGACGATAAAGAAATACCAAGTTCCTGGAGGAATGTGATGAATAGCTGGTTCGGCAACATCAGCGTGAACCTGAAACTGGGCCTGGGGTTTGGCCTGGTCCTGGCACTGACCTGCGTCCTGGCCCTGACCGGCTGGACCAGCCTGGGCGGGTTGATCGACCGCAGCAACTGGATGAGTGACATCACCCAGCTCAATGCCGGCCTGACCAAGTTGCGCGTGGTTCGCCTGCAATACATGCTGACCAACGGCGACGAAACCGCCGCGCAGAACGTGCAGACCACCCTCGACGCCTTCTCGGCCCAGCAGCAAGCCCTGCTGGCGAAGTTCAAGAGCCCGGAAAACCTCAAGCTGCTGCGCGAGCAAGGCGCTGTCATCGACGCCTACAGGACGTCACTGGGCAAGATGCGCAGCGCCTATCGCGCCGGAAACAGCGCCCGCGACGCCATGAGCGCCAACGCCGAAACCGCCAACACGCTGATCAATGACATCAATACCCGCGTGCAGCAAATGCCGTTGAGCGACCAGCGCTTCGAACAGTTCCAGGCCATAACGGCTGCCAAGGAAGCGTTCCTGCTGGCGCGCTACGAAGTGCGCGGCTACACCGCCAGTACCAATGCCGAGACCGAGCAAAAAGCCGTCGGCCAACTGGACGCCGCCATCGGCAGCCTGAAACCGCTGAACGTGCACTTCGCCGACTCCCAGCAAGACGCCCTGCGTCAGCTGGAAACCGCGTTGGGCAACTACCGCAGCGCCTTGCAGGCCTACAAGGCCGCCAGCAATGACGCGGTGCAAGCGCGCAAGGAAATGACCGACCAGGGCGCCGCCATCGTGTCCCAAAGCGATCAGCTGTATCAGATCCAGCTCGACCGTCGCGATGCCGAAAGCGCCCGGGCCCGCACTCTGCAACTGATCAGCACCCTGCTGGCACTGCTGGTGGGCATCATTGCCGCCGTGGTCATCACTCGCCAGATCACCCGACCATTGCGCGAAACCCTGGCGGTGGTCGATCGCATCGCCAGCGGTGACCTGTCCCACAATGTGCTGGTCACCCGGCGCGACGAACTCGGCGTGTTGCAGCAAGGCATCGCGCGCATGGGCGTGACCCTGCGCGACTTGATCAGTGGCATCCGCGACGGCGTGACCCAGATCGCCAGCGCCGCCGAAGAGCTGTCGGCCGTGACCGAGCAGACCAGTGCCGGGGTCAACAGCCAGAAAGTCGAGACCGATCAGGTCGCCACCGCCATGCACGAGATGACCGCCACCGTGCAGGAAGTCGCGCGCAACGCCGAAGAAGCCTCGCAAGCCGCTGCGGCGGCCGACGGCGAAGCCCGCGAAGGTGACAAAGTGGTCAACGAAGCTATCGCCCAGATCGAGCGCCTGGCCAGCGAAGTGGTGCGTTCCACCGAAGCCATGAGCGTGCTGCAACAGGAAAGCGACAAGATTGGCAGCGTCATGGACGTGATCAAGGCCGTCGCCGAACAGACCAACCTGCTGGCACTCAATGCCGCCATCGAAGCGGCCCGTGCCGGTGAAGCCGGTCGTGGTTTTGCGGTGGTGGCCGACGAGGTCCGCGGCCTGGCCCAGCGCACGCAGAAATCCACAGAGGAAATCGAAGGCCTGGTGGCCGGCCTGCAGAACGGCACGCAACAAGTGTCGGCGGTGATGAACAACAGCCGCGTCCTCACTGACAGCAGCGTGGCCCTGACCCGCAAGGCCGGTGAGTCACTGGAGAACATCACCCGCACGGTGTCCAACATCCAGTCGATGAACCAGCAGATCGCCGCCGCTGCCGAACAGCAAAGCGCCGTGGCCGAAGAGATCAGCCGCAGCATCATCAACGTGCGCGACGTCTCCGAACAGACCGCTGCGGCGAGCGATGAGACCGCCAAGTCCAGTGTTGAACTGGCTCGGCTGGGTGGTCAATTGCAGCAGATGGTGAGCCACTTCCGCGTCTGACATTCGCTTTGCTGTGAATGAAAGACCCCTTCGCGGGCAAGCCCGCTCCCACAGGTGGAGAGTCGAACACAGAATCTGTGAACGACCACAAAACCCTGTGGGAGCGAGCTTGCTCGCGATTGCGTTCTCACAGTCTGCATCTGAAAGGGTGTGCTGCGCGGCTTACCGCGTCCCGCGCTGGCGCAATGCCGACGGCATGAAGTACGCGTCCTCCGGCACCGGTTGGGCGAAGTCCACTGTGCCCGGCTCTTCGTTATCCAGGTTCTGTACGTAGTAACGACGCGCCTGCAAGTCATGGAATACGTCCAGCGCACTCCAGGTGGTGGGCAGGTCGTAGAAGTTTTTCAGGTAGGCCATCGACACCCGCCACAACTCCCCTCGCCCGTCGTATTGATCCACCAAGGCAGCGCCCCAGCTGTCCTCGTCCAGAAACAGCACGCGCTTGGAATAGATATGCCGTGCGCCCGGCTTGAGCGTGCCTTCGACCACCCAGACCCGATGCAGCTCATAGCGGGTGAACTGCGGGTTGAGGTGGCCCGGTGTGAGCAACTGCTCGTACTTCACCTCAGGGCTGCCGACTTTGTAATTGTTATAGGGAATGTAGACCTCTTGCTTGCCCTTGAGCTTCCAGTCGTAGCGGTCTGGCGAGCCGTTGAACAGGTCGGTATCGTCCGCCGTACGCAGGCCGTCGGATGAGGCGATCGGGGTGTCATACGCGAGGTTCGGCGCCCGGCGCACACGGCGCTGGCCCGCGTCGTAGACCCAGGCCTGACGCGGGTCCTTGAGCTGGTCCAGGGTCTCGTGAACCAGCGCCGCACCGCCCGCCAGCCGGGCCGGGCTCTTCACGAATGCCAGGTAGTAGAAAAGGATGTTTTTCAGGTCGGCAAACTGGCCGCCCGGGCGGTAATAGTTGAAGAGCCCTTCCTGCTGCGAGGTCACCAGCGCGAAGCTGCCGTTGCGTTGTACTGGCGCTTCGGAGGCACGACGGACCACATAGATGCCGCGATAACGGGTGATGTGGTTCCATAGCACCTCGATGCCATCCTTGGGCACCGGGAACGGCACACCGCCATAGGCATCGGCAAACCCGGTCCCGCCATCGAGCAGCTTGGCCGAGGTCGCATTTTTCAAGGTGTTGTCATACAGCCACTGCGGCGCCGAGCTCGAGCGGCGAGAGGGATAGACCGGCATCTGGAAGGTGTCGGGGTAGCTGTTGAACAGGGCGATCTGGCCCGGGCTGAGGTGGGCCTTGTACTGTTCAAGGTTGGCCTTGGTGATGGTGAGCAGCGGCTTGTCCGCCGCATACGGGTCCAGGTGATGCTGGCCGGGCTTGTAGCCCGCCGGCGCCTGGGTGATACCGCCGCTCCAGGCCGGAATGGTCCCGGCCGCGTTGCCGGCACGCTCGGCCCCCAGTGGCGTCAGTGTGGTTTTCAGTTGCTCGGCTTGCTGGGGCGTGACCGCGGCGAGTGCGCTGCCGGCGGCCAGGCTCAGGAACAGCGCCAGCGTGGTCTTGGTCAGTCGTGAAGTGTGAAACATGATCGTTCTCCGAAATACAAAAACCTGTAGGAGCGAGCCTGCTCGCGATAGCGGTGTGTCAGCCAACATCAACTTCGACTGAAAGTCCGTCATCGCGAGCAGGCTCACTCCTACAGGGGGATGAGTTGAAACTCACAAGAAGTACTTGAGGTTGAAGCCGACGTTGTCGCGGTCACGCAGGCCGTTGTCCTGCCCACCGCCGTAGAACTCGGTGTATTGCAGCTCGGCCTCCAGCTTGTTCTGGTAGTTGGCCTTGATCCCCAGGGTGTAGGCCTTGCGGCCCCCGATGACGTTGCCCGCCTGATAGCTGTTGCCCTCGAAGTCATCTTTGTAGACGACATAAGGCGAAACGTTGACCCCGGCATACACGTCGTTCCAGGTGCCGTTGAGCATCGCGGTGTAGCTGTAGGAGTTGCGGTTGACCTGGTCGCTGCGCTCGCCGCCGGACACATAGGAAAAGTTGCCGGTGCCGGCGTAGTAACGGGTACTGCCGTCATACGCGGTGTATTGCAGGCTGCTGCCACGCAGGTGCTCGGACGCCAGTTCGAACACGCCGAACATCGAGTCGAATGACAGGCTCGGGCCAAAGTTGTAAATGGTGCCCAGGGACGTGTTGAATGCTTCCACCCGCTCAGCGTTATTGATCTGGCTGTCGAGCGTGACCTGCTGCCCGCCGATGTTGATGGTCTGGCCGCCTGCCGCTGCGGCGGCGCCGTTGGCCAGGTCGCCGATCAGGTCGTTGGTGGCGGCGACCCCGATGGGCAGGTTCGGCCGATAAGCCACTTCACCGAACACCGACGCCTGGCCCAGGGTGGTGTTGAAACTGAAGCCGTACATGCGGATGTCTTCGGCGTAGCGCCGATGTGCCTGGATATTGCCCAGCACATCCACGGTCGCCAGGCCGTTGGCCAGTTGCCCCGCCTGACTGCCGGCGACACCGGTCAACAGGTTGGTCAGGGCATTCATGTCGATGCCCTTGTACCCGCCCAGATCGGCGGAAATGGTCGGTTCCTTGGCGTGGTAGTTGACCATGTACAACCCGAACTCGGTGCTGTTGAGCTCTTCTACGATGTAGCGAAAAGCGAAACCGAACTGGCCGTCGTTGCGCGCGTTGAAGTCCTTGCCGACCGTGGCCACTTTGACGGTGTTGCCAAAGGCCGGGGTGACCCCGTTGGCGTACAGACCGGTGGTGCCCAGGGCCTGGCTGAGCAGCGGGTTGTTGCCCAGCGCGCTGTACAGACCGATCACGTTGCCGAAGCCAGGCACCGGGGTGTCCAGCGCGGTACCGCTGAAGTTGTTGTAGGCGGTGTTGCCACCGTCGGCGAACAGGTCCGTCTGCGAGTAGAACGTGCCAACCGGGTCGATGCGGGTTTCCTTCCAGTTCGTCTGGTAAAAGCTTTCCATGGTCAGGCTGTCGGTCAGGCCGATGTTGAAGCTCAGCGCTTCCACCGGCACCAGCACTTCCTTGACTTCGGCCCCGGGCAGACGGTACTTGGCCGCGTCCACCGGGTTGGTGGTGTTGATCCCGCCTCGGTAGAAAATCCCCTCGCCCCAGTTGAACACCTGGCGCCCGATGCGTGCCGTGAGCGGCATCTGCGCGACGTCCCAGTTGCCATAGAGGTAGGCGTCGAGCATCTCCACCCGGCTGCCGGCGATATCGCGGGTCTGGCTGGTGAAGTGGTCGTCCTGCGGAAAACTCTGGCTGGGTTGCGACGGGTTGTTGTTGCGGTAGTAATCGTTGCGCTTGTCCATCAGTTGGGTGTCATAGAACGCGGTACCGCGCACGAACATCCCGTAGTTCTGATAGTTGGCCTCGAGCTCCGAGGTGATCTTGTACACCTCGGAAACCAGCCCGGTGTCGAAGTTGCGATTGCCGTCGTTGGTGTTGACGTCGTCGTTGTTCTTGTCCCGGCCCTGGACCCGCCACAAGCGGCCATAAGACAAGGTACTGTCGAATGAACCGGTGACCTGGTTGTCCAGCACGCTGAACTCCTTGGCCTGCACGCCGTCGACCGCGCACAGTTGCAGCAGCCCTGCCAGGCCCACGCCGGGAAGCGCCGCGCCAGACAGGCGAAATCGAGTGTTCATGATCCTTTCCTCTTTCCCTGGTTTTATTGTTTTTGTGTTCTGACAATGGCTATGGCGCCAATCCCGCACGGGCGTAAATCCGGCTATGGGCACCGAAATGCCCCAGCAGTTTGAACAGCTGCTGGTTAAGTGCCGGGTGGTCGAAGTCTTCGCGCTGCAGCTGATTACCGTTGCTGAAATCGCTGGTGATCGGCGCCGTGTCCAGCCACTGGCCGATGGCTTCATCAAACGCTGCGGATTGGTCGACGGACTCGGCACTCACCACTTCGCGCAGGTAGTCCACCGAGTACGGCGGATAGCGGGCGTCCTGTGCAGAGTCGGCATAAGCGTCGAGCATTGGGTGTGCCTGGCCGGCGCGCAGCAGGCGACGAAGCCAGGTCGACTGATACTTCTCCACTTCCATGTGCCGGGTGGCGACTCGTTCGATGGCCGCATGTTTGTCCGCATCGAAGCCGGCCAAGGCCTTGCCTTCCAGCAACAGTAGGCTCGCCAGTTCGACACCCGGCAGCGGCTTGGCGTGATAAGGCTGGGTCAGGTCCTGAACGTGGTGCAGGCCCCAACCGAGAAACCGATAGCCCCAATAAGGATGGCCAGTGGCAAACGCCAGTCGCGCCAACCCCATGTACTGGTAGGCGCGCCAGTCCGGCCAACTGCGCTGAAGAAATCCGGCAGCGGCGTACACCACCGGGCTTTCATGGAAAAAACCCATATGGAACGGCGCCTGGGAGCTGTACTGAAACCGGGCGTCGCCAAAGGGCTGCGGGCCGAAGCCGTACACCGCGCCGACTTCGCCAGGGTTGTCGCTGAACAGGTTGATGTCGTGGCCATAGTCAGGCTCATCGGCGGCGCTGGCCAACACGGCCAGGGGCGCGACCTGTTCGTGGTCAGCCACAACGATGAAGCGCTGGCGATTCCACGGTGAGAGCGTCTGCTCCACCATGACTTGTTCGGCCTTGAGGTGCTCACGCTCGGGCAGATCCTTGCCCGGCATCGGCTGGATGACCATCGCCAGATGAATCCCGGGATTGATGCGCAGTGCGGTGAGGAAGTCGTGGCGCAGATTGTCCCCAGGCACGGTTGGCAATCGCAGGTTGTCGGGGCGCGGCGGGTAGTGGGCGAAGTGCTCGCGGGCGAAGTTTTCCTGCTCATCGAGCAGCGCACTCACGGCCTGGTATTGCTGCGAAAGAAACTGTTCCAGCGGCTCGACTTCGACCTGCGGCGCATCACGCAACGCCGGCAAATCCTGCAACGCCAGGTAGCTGCCCACCGTATGGTTCGACCAGCCCCAAGCCGTGGGGGCCGTTGCACAAAGCAGCAACAGGAGGAATTTCAGCTTCATTGCCTGGTTCTTATTGGATGTGCTGTGGGGGTTGAGCCTAACAACCGACCCTGCCCCTGACACTGTCCAATCTCACCAGAAAAGTTCTCCGATAGCGCCACATGAAGTGGCGTGAAATCACCACCGGACATTGTAGGAGTGAGCCTGCTCGCGATGGCGCCGTGTCAGCCAACAGTTACTTTGACTGACACACCGCTATCGCGAGCAGGCTCGCTCCTACAGGGATCTACGGTGTTCTTTCAGGCGGGGTAACCGGTGATTTTGCGGATGCTCTGGTACAACGGTTTGAGCTGTCGGTACATGCGCAGGTAGACCTCTTTGTACAGTCGCTCATAGATCTGCTGCGCCTCGGGTTGCGGCATGAATACCGCACCGACCCGCGTCATGGCGGCCATCGCCGTAGGGAAATCCGCGTGCAGCCCCAACCCCACCGCGCAGCAAATGGCCGCGCCCAGGCCGGACGCTTCGTAGACATGCGGACGCTCGGCCGGCAGGCCGAAAATGTTCGCCGTGAGTTGCATCGCGGCATCACTCTGCGAACCTCCACCGGCAACGCGCAAGCGCTTGATCGAGACCCTCGAACGTTTCTCGATCTTCTCCATGCCCTGACGCAAGGCATACGCCAGACCTTCAAGGATCGCCCGGTAAATGTGCGCGCGGGTATGCACGTCGCCGAAGCCGATCATCGCGCCCTTGGCTTCCACACCCGGCTCGCGGATGCCGGGCGACCAGTAGGGTTGCAGCATCAACCCCATGGAGCCCGGCGGCACCGCGTCGACCAGCGCATCGAAGAGTTGCTCGGGCTCCACGCCCTGGGCTTTGGCCTGCAGCATTTCCCGCAAGCCGAACTCGTTCTTGAACCAGCTGACCATCCAGTAGCCGCGATAAATCATCACCTCGCAGTTGAATTGATCCGGCACCGCCGACGGGTAAGGCGGAATCAACGGGACGATTTCCAGGTAGCGCGACCGGGTGCTGGTGATCGTCGCCGTGGTGCCGTAGGAAAGGCACACGGTGCCTGCATCGACGACGCCGGAACCCACGACTTCGCAAGCCTTGTCGGCACCCGCGGCGATCAGCGGCAGCCCCTCGGGAATCCCTGTGTGGCGGCTGGCCTCGGCGCTGATGTAGCCGAGGGTTTCACCGGGCTTGTGCAGGCTCGGCAGTTGCTCGGGACGCACCGCCAGCGCCTGCCATTTCCAGTCGGCGGGTGCGGCCCAGCGCAGGCGTTTGAAGTCGAACGGCAGGTAACCGACGCAACAGCCCACGGAATCGACAAAGCGCCCACAAAGGCGATGGGTGAGAAACCCAGAGAGCAGCAAAAACTTGTCGGTCGCCGCCCAGACTTCAGGCTGATTGCGGGCGATCCAGTTAGCCTCGGCCTGGGCGCGAAAATAGTCCACCGTGGCTTGCGCGCCGACCAGTTTGAACAGCCAGCCCCACGGCCCCTTGATGCCGCCTTTGACTTCGGCCTGGCGTTGATCGAGCCACAGGATCGCCGGGCGCAGCGCCTTGCCCCGGGCATCGACGTTGATCACGGTGCCGCGCTGGGTGGTCAGGGATACACCGGCAATCTGTGAACGATCGATGCCAGTTTGTTGCCACAACTGCTGGCAGGCCTCACCCAGTTTTGCCCAGTAATACTCCGGGTCCTGCTCGGCCCAACCAGGTTGAGTCGAGAAATAGGCCTGCAACTCGACCTTGCCTTTGCCCAGCAGATTGCCCTGCAGGTCGAAGAGCAGCGCGCGCACACTCTGGGTGCCATTGTCGATGGCCAACAGGTAACGCTTGTTCGGGTGGTTATCCATGGAGCTCTCTTCAATGGGCATCAATGCGCGGCATCCGGCAAACCATGATGGCGTTGCCACAACGCCTGATAACGCTGTAATTCCTGCTGCCAATGCTCATCGTCCCAATCCAGTCGCGGTTGGCAGAGTTGGCGAATGGCAGCAAAATATTCCTCGCCACCGTGCGGCAACAACAGGCCCAAGCGGGTTCGGCGCAGCAGCAGGTCATCCAGGTGCAGGACCATTTCCGCATCGCAGGCAACGGCCAGTTCCGCCCACAAGGTGTCAGTGCCGCCGATGGTGTCGTGGCCCAGTTCGGCGATCAGCTTCGCCAGCCTCGGCAGGTCACGGCCATGCCGCCCGGCCAGGCGCCGCCACCGGTTGGCGCTGAGCCCTGGTATCGCCAGCGGCGGCACCGCGGCGAACACCGGCGCGGCGTCATCGTTGAAGGGGCGCTCGAGCATGCTCGCGCAGGCCTTGAGCACTTCGATGGCCTGCGGGCGAAAGGTGGTCAGCTTGCCGCCGGCCAGGGTCACGCAGCCAGGCTCCTGCCACAGCACATGCTCACGGGTTTCATTCGACGGCTTGTCTTGATGCTCACCCGCCGCACTGCCCACCACCGGGCGTACTCCCGACCAGGTCGACAGCACATCGGCTGCGACCACCTCGGCCTGGGGAAACTGTTGGCTGCAGGCCGCCAGCAGATAGTCGAGTTCCTCAGGGCTGATGCTCGCGCTCTGGTCCAGATCTCCGTGATGATCGAGGTCCGTGGTGCCGACCACCGTGGCGCCCTCCCAAGGGAAAACGAACACCGGTCGACGGTCGCGCTCATGCAGGAAGGTGAAGGCTTGCGCCACTGGCAGGCGCCAGCCCGGCAACAACAGATGACTGCCACGCAACGGGCGCAACTGACGAGGGGCATCGGGCAGGCGCAAGCGCTCGGCCCACGCGCCGGTAGCCACGGCCAGCACAGCACAACGCAATGTCAGTAATCCGCCGCCCTCGCAGTCTTCGACCTGAACCCCGCAAACGCGCCCCTCCTCACGCAGCAATTGCTGCACGCGCACGCCGTTGAGCACCACGGCGCCGTCGGCCCGGGCCTCGCCCAATACGCGCATCACCAGACGGGCATCATCGGTCAGTGCATCGACAAAACAGGTGCCACCCAGCAGGTCATCTTCCTTCACCCCAGGCGCCAGATAACGCAGTTGTTGCGCGTCATGGAAGCGATGGCTGCGCCGCCCGGCCAAGGCGTCATAGATGGACAGCAAACCACCCAGCACCCGTGGCCCGGGAAAACCGCCACGGTAATGCGGCATCATGAAACTCATCGGCTCCACCAGCCCCGGCGCTTCGTCGAGCAGGCGCTGGCGTTCGCGGACCGAGTCGCGGGTCAGGCGCCACTGGCCCTTGGCGATGTAACGCAAGCCGCCATGGACCATTTTCGAGGAGCGGCTGGAGGTGCCCCAGGCGAAATCGCGCTGCTCCAGCAGCAGGCAGCGCCAGCCACGACGTGCGGCTTCGCGCAGGATACCGGCACCGCTGATGCCGCCGCCGATGACGATCAAATCCCAGGTTTCATCCGCCAGCGTCGGCAGCACCCGCTGTCGCCACGCCGCGTTCCAGTCCAGGCTCATGGCCGTCACTCCTGCAACAGCGTGCCAGGGTTCAGTCGCCCGGCCGGATCAAAATGCCGACTCAGTGCCTGCAGGGTGTCCATCGCCAGCGCGCCCTTTTCCCGCCGCAGGTACGGCGCGTGATCCTTGCCCACGCCATGCTGGTGACTGATGGTGCCGTGGTTGTCGACGATGGTCTGGCTGGCCGCCTGCTTGAGTGCCTGCCAGCGCGCCAGGGTGGCAGGATAGTCCGCCGCCGGGCGAAACACATAGGTGGTGTAGAGGCTCGATCCTTCGCCGTAGACATGGGAAAGGTGGGTGAAGACATGCACCCGCTCGCCTTCGGCCGCCAGGGCGTCGCGCAGGCTGCTTTCGATCAGCGTGAGCAGGTTATCGACGTTGCTCCAGTCGGTGGCCGTTTCCAGGGTGTCCACCACGTAACCGGCGTTCCACAGGTTTTCGCGCAGGTAGGGAAAACGAAAACGGTTCTGCGCCCACTTCTTGCCGAGCAAGGTGCCGGTAAACACCCCGCCGAACGCCTTGAGATGCTGCCGGGCCTGACGCAGGGACAGCGCATTTTGCCGACGATTACCGGTCACGCCGAATGTCAGTAGGCATTTGCCCTCAGCGGCACCGCGCAGGGCCAGGTACTTTTCCAGCCAGGCGATCTGCTGCGGGTGACCTGCCAGCGCCAGCTGGGTTTCGGTTTCTACCGCGTTGGACAGGCGCAACATCGACAGGGGCACCCGCGCCTGGGCCAACTGGCGGATGGCTTGCAGCGCCTTGGGCCAATCGGGCAGAAATACTCCATAGAAACGCTCGTCGGCAGGTAGTGCGCTCACCCGTACCTTCACCTCGGAAATGATCCCGAAACGGCCCTCACAGCCCAACACCACCTCGCGCAGATCGGGCCCGGCCGCCGAGGCCGGAAAGGAGGGAATTTCCAAAGGTCCGGCAAAGGTTTCCAGGGTACCGCCGGCGAACAGTTGCTCGATCCGCCCATAGCGCAATGACTGCTGGCCACTGGAGCGGCTGGCGACCCAACCACCCAGGGTCGACAGCTCCCACGACTGCGGGAAATGCCCCAGGGTGTAACCACGGGCGCGCAACTGACTTTCCACATGCGGTCCACTGATGCCGGGGCCGAAGGTGGCC
Organism: Pseudomonas grandcourensis; assembly: GCF_039909015.1. NCBI lineage: Bacteria > Pseudomonadati > Pseudomonadota > Gammaproteobacteria > Pseudomonadales > Pseudomonadaceae > Pseudomonas > Pseudomonas grandcourensis. The sequence continues at coordinate 836,928 of NZ_CP150919.1, read as the reverse complement.
AGCAGGCTCTCTTCGTCGAGGTCCAGCAAGCGATTCATGCGGGCCAGGGAAACCGTCACCACCGGCCGCGCGGAACTCGGCGGGTTGATGTGACCGGCAACCGAGGTGCCACCGCCATAAGGAATCAGGCACAGGTCCTGTTCATGGGCGAGCAGCAGTAACCGGCGAATCTGTTCAGCGCTCACGGGATAGGCCACGGCGTCGGGATAATTCCCCAACGCGCCTTCACGCAACGCCAGCCAGTCCGGCAGGCTCTGGCCCCGCGCATGCAGCAAGCGATCATGGGCATCCACGCTGTACAGGAAGTGTTGCTGCAACCGCGACGGGGGCACGCGGGCCAAAGCCGCCTCAAGCGTCGCGTCGGGCAGCGCTCGACCGTCACCCACCCGCCGGGCGAGAAAACTCGCGCCCTGGGCCGGCAGTTCGACCACCGTGGTTGCATCTCCCCAGCCGTTCCAGCGTCGCATGCGTGTGTCCTTTTGCGGTTCTGATCAGTGATATTTCAGGCCCCCATACTAGTCAGCCGTCCGAAAGTGTCACGGTCGCATCCGGCCAGTTCGAGTAGCCAATTGAGTCAAACGTCGCGCAAGCGTCAGCCATTTACTTTAGCCGTGGTTTCAAATTACCTTTCAGGGCATTCATCCGCGCACGCGGGCCTTGATCAAAGGAATACGATCATGCAATCCCTGGGCTTCACTTCAGTTCCGCCGCTGCTCAAATACCTGCGTCATGCCGAACAACTGGGCATGGCCATCGAGCCTGCGTTGGCGGCTGCCGGGTTGCAGGCACAGCAGTTGAGTGACAACAGCCTGCGGCTGCCGGGTGAAGCCCATGAACGGCTGCTCGATTACTTCTGCGAACACTCGGGCGATGCGTTGTTCGGCCTCAACGCCGCGCGTTTTGTGTTGCCCAACTCCTGGAGCGTGCTGGGTTACATCACCATGAACTGCGCGACACTGGGCGACGCCATGAGCCGCATCATGCCGTTCGAGAAGCTGGTGGGAGACATGGGCGTCAGCCGCGCCGAGGTGCAAGGCAGCGAGGTGCACCTGATCTGGACATGCCGCCATCAACGCCCACGAATTCGCCGGCACCTGGTGGAAAACGTACTCGGTTCCTGGTTGCAATACGCACGCTGGATCGCCGATACGCAAATGTCGCCGGCCGCCGTCTGGCTGGAACATGCCTGTCCGGCCGACACGACGCTGGCACAGTACGAACAGTTCTTCGACTGTCCGGTACTGTTCGACCAGCCTTATTCGGCGCTGATTGTCCCGTTGCCGTATTTGCAGTTGCCATTGCGCCAGGCCGATGCGCAATTGCTGCGCACACTGGAAGAACATGCTCAGGGATTGATGGCCACACTGGAGGACGCGTCGCTGGAGCAGCGGGTCAAAAGCATCCTGCGAAAGTTGCTCAAGGAAGGTCTGCCACGCAAGGAGCAGGTGGCCGAACATCTCGCTGTGTCAGTGCGCACGCTGCAACGCCAACTGCATCTGGCCGGTACGTCGTACCAGCAGATCCTCGATGACCTGCGCCAGGAACTGGCCGAGCATTACCTGCTCAACAGCACCCTGCCGATCCAGGACATCGCCCAGTACCTGGGTTTCACCGAACCCCGCTCGTTCCACCGCACGTTCAAAAGCCGGCGCGGGATGCCGCCCGGCGAGTTTCGCCAAACCCACCGGGTGCCGAGCGAAGGGTAAAGGCTTAAGCCTGAGGGACTGAAGGCTCAGAGACTGATCGCGTTGGTGAACACCAACCGATTGCCGAACGGGTCGGCGATGGTCATGTCCTGGCTGCCCCACGGCATGGCCTGAATCTGTGGATGGGAAAACCTGTATTCCTTGGCCAACAGTTGCTGTTGAAACTTCTCCAGCTCATCCGTCTCGATCCGCAGCGCAGAACCCGGTGTGCCATCGCCATGGTGTTCGGACAGGTGCAGCACACATTCGCCCCGGGAGATTTGCAGGTACAGCGGGAAATTCGCTTCGAATCGATGTTGCCAGTCGATCTTGAAACCGAGGAAGTCGACGTAGAACTCCACTGCCTTGGCTTCGTCGAAAATACGCAGGATCGGAGTGGTTTTGCCGAAGCTCATCGAGTTGCTCCCAGACGGTGAAAGCCCGAAGTGTAGTCGGGCCTGATGTCAGCAATTCGGCGCGGAAATGCCAATCTTTAGTCTCAAAATGCCATCATTGTGACGCAGTCCTCGAAACTCACTGAAAACCCGTGCGCAAATCCCCTTCCCGGGCCAGGAACCGCCCTTCCCTGCGCCCGTTGGCCTGGCCATCGCGGTAGCTCAACACACCGTTGATCCATACGCCCTCGATGCCTTGTGCCGCCCGCTGCGGATCGTTGAAATCGGCGACATCCCGGATGGTCGCCGGATCGAACAACACCAGGTCGGCCCAATGGCCTTCGCGGATCTCACCGCGCCCCTTCAAACCGAAGCGTGCCGCCGACAACCCGGTCATTTTGTGCACAGCGGTGTGCAGCGGGAACAGTCCCACGTCGCGGCTGAAATGTCCGAGCACCCGGGGGAATGCGCCCCACAGGCGCGGGTGCGGAAACGGGTCTTCCGGCAGGCCGTCGGAGCCGACCATCGACAGCGGGTGCGCGAGGATTCTGCGAACATCCGCCTCATCCATTCCGTAGTACACCGCACCGGCCGGTTGCAGTTGGCGGGCAGCATCCAGCAACGGCACATTCCATTCGGCGGCAATGTCCATCAGGTCGCGGCCGCCCATCTCCGGATGCGGCGTCGACCAGGTGATGGTGATGCGGTGGGCATCGGTCACTTGCTTCAAATCCAGCGTCGAAGAACTCGCTGCATACGGATAACAGTCGCAACCCACCGGGTGGGTTTTCGCCGCTTCTTCGAGGGATGCCAACAACTGCGGACTACGCCCCCAGTTACCGGCGCCGGCACATTTGAGGTGGGAAATGATCACCGGGCTTTGCGCATGGCGGCCGATCTTGAACGCCTCGTCCATGGCCTCCAGCACCGGCTCGAATTCGCTGCGCAAATGGGTGGTGTAGACCGCCCCGAACGCGGTCAACTCTTCTGTCAGTTGCATCACTTCTTCGGTGGATGCCGAGAAGGCGCTGGCATAGGCAAGGCCGGTGGACAGGCCCAGGGCGCCGGCCTCCAGGCTTTCGCGCAATTGCTCGCGCATCGCGCTGATTTCGTCCGTCGTGGCGGTGCGGAACAGGTCGTCCAGATGATTGCTGCGCAACGCCGTATGACCGACCAATGCGGCAACGTTCAGCGTGGTGTTCGCCGCCTCGACCGCCTCGCGGTAGTCGCGAAAGCTCGGATAAACGAACGCAGCAGCCGTACCCAACAGGTTCATCGGGTCCGGCGGATCGCCGCGCAAACTCACCGGTGACGCGCTGATCCCGCAGTTGCCGACGATGACCGTGGTCACGCCCTGGCTGAGCTTGGGCAGCATCTGCGGCTGACGGATCACCACGGTGTCGTCATGGGTGTGCACGTCGATGAAACCCGGCGCCAGCACATGGCCCTGCGCGTCGATTTCTTCGCTGGCACGGGCATCGCGCAAGTTGCCGATACGCTCGATGCGCCCATTGAGAATCGCCACGTCGGCGGGGTATCCAGGGCTGTTGCTGCCGTCGATGATCAGGGCATTGCGAATCAGCGTGTCGTACTGCATGTCAGTCTCCCAGCGGCAAGTGATCGTCGCCGCCGCGGTATTCGTCGAGGGCGAGTTTGATCCGCCGCAGACGTTCTTGATTGTCTTCAGGATTGGCCAGGGCCAGCTCGGTGGCGAGCACGTCGATGGCCAGCAGCATGCCGTAGCGCGCTGCCGTGGGTTTGTAGATGAACGAGGTTTCGGCGCTTTGCAGGGGCAGGACGATGTCGGCCAGTTGCGCCAGCGGCGAATCGGCACGGGTGATGGCCAGAATGCGCGCGCCATAGTTGCGCGCCAGTTCCACCGTTTCGATCAGCTCCGGGGTGATCCCGGTCAGCGAGCAGACAATCACCACCTGTTCGGCGCTGAGGCTGGCGGCGGTGACGCGCATCATCACCGCATCGTGGCACACCGCGATCGGATAGCCGAGGCGCACCAGGCGCACTTGCAGTTCATCGCTGCACAGGGTCGAGCAGCCGCCCATGCCGAAAGCATGAATCATCCGCGCCTTGCCCAGCAGCTTCACCGCATCGGCGAAACGCGACTCATCGAACGCTGCCAGGTGCTGGCGCAAGGTCGACTCGATGTCGCCCACGATCTGCCCGTAGAACGCCGACTGCTCGGGCGTGCCCGCCGGGTCGAGAAAGCGGCTGCCGACGCCGCTGGCCTGGGCCAGTTGCAGGCGCAAGTCACGCAGGTCCTTACAGCCGACCGTGCGGGCGAAGCGCGACAGCGTGGCGCTACTGACCTCCGCCCGCAGCGCCAGCTCATCGAGGCTGGCGGAGGCGGCAAATCCTACGTCGTCGAGCATCAGGCGGGCGATACGTCCTTCACCGGCACTGAAGGAGTCCTGACGGGCGCGGATCTGGTAGAGGATGTCCATGCAAGTGGCTCCGGCTAAATCAGGTAAGAAAGGCCAACGGTCAGGCCGAAGGCAATGACCGAGATCAACGTCTCGAGCACGGTCCAGGTCTTGAAGGTTTGGGTAACGGTCATGTTGAAGTATTCCTTGATCAACCAGAAACCGCCGTCGTTTACGTGGGAAAAGATAACCGACCCGGCGCCAGTCGCCAGCACCAGCAGCTCCGGATGGGGATAACCCAGACCAATGGCCACTGGCGCGACCACGCCTGAAGCGGTGGTCATGGCCACAGTGGCAGAACCGGTGGCGATGCGCATCAGCGCGGCGAACAGCCAGCCCATCAACAACGGCGACAAATGAAATTCGTGGGCCAGGCCGACGATCTGGTCGGTGACGCCGGCGTCCACCAGAATCCGGTTCAAACCACCACCGGCGCCCACCAGCAACGTGATGCTCGCGGTCGGCGCCAGGCATTCGTTGGTGAACTTGAGGATCGATTCGCGGTTGAAACCCTGGGCCAGGCCGAGGGTCCAGAAACTCAACAATGTGGCCAGCAACAGCGCGATCACCGAGTTGCCGATGAACAGCAGGAACTGGTTGAAACCTGTGCCCGGCGTGGAAATCAGGTTGGCCCAGCCGCCGATCAGCATCAGCACCACCGGCAACAGGATGGTCGCCATGGTGATGCCAAACCCCGGCAGGCTGTCGCGTGGTTCACGCTCAAGGAACTGGCGTTCCAGCGGGTTTTCCGCCGGCAACTGAATGCGCGGCACAATGAATTTGGCGTACAGGGGACCGGCGATGATCGCGGTCGGAATGCCGATCAGGATCGCGTACATCAAGGTCTGCCCCACCGACGCCTGATACACCTGCACTGCCAGCATCGCCGCCGGGTGCGGCGGCACCAGCGCATGCACCACCGAAAGCCCGGCGACCATCGGCAAACCGACCATCAGGATCGAGACGCCCACGCGCCGCGCCACGGTAAAGGCAATCGGCACCAGCAACACGAAACCGACTTCGAAGAACAGCGGCAGCCCCACCAGAAACGCGATGCAGACCATCGCCCAGTGCGCGTTCTTCTCGCCGAAACGGTCGATCAAGGTCCGCGCCACCTGCTCGGCGCCGCCGGACTCGGCCATCATCTTGCCGAGCATGGTGCCCAGCGCCACCACCAGCGCGATGTGCCCCAGGGTCTTGCCGACCCCAGCCTCGTACGCCCCCACCACGCCCGACGGCGGCATGCCCGCCACCAGCGCCAGGCCGATGGATATCAGGGTGATGACAATGAACGGGTTGAGCCGGTAACGGGCGATCAGAACGATCAGAGCGATGATGGCAACAGCGGCATACACCAGCAGCCAATAGCCGAAGGACAGGGTCATGCGGTACTCCTCGAGAGGGTCACGTCGAAATATTTGTGAAACTCTTAAAACATTTCGGCAGATGATTTTCAAACGAGGTGAAAGTAATTTTCGTACAGAGGTAAGGGGTGTCGCGCAGAGGTATGAGTTGTCGCAAATAATGAAAATCAAGCAGGCGGATTTTCATCGCGCCCGCCTGTTTGATTTCAGTCGTGCTGCATCCGGGCGCGCTTGAGCAATTTCTTGCAGCGCTCGGACAAATGCAGCACCCGCAAGTGCTTGCCGGCCTTGTTATAGCGCTCGCGCAAAGTGCCCAGCGCGGCGATGGCCGAGTAGTCGACAAAACTCAGGTGCTGGCAATCAAGTGTCACTTGCGCCGGGTCATTGGCCGGATCGAACTGATTGAGGAAGGGTGTGGTCGAGGCGAAGAACAGCGTGCCATGCACCCGGTACAGCTTGCTGCCGTCGTTCTCCAGGTGGCTGTCGGCGTATAGCTGCCGGGCCTGCTGCCAGGCAAAGTTCAGCGCCGCGATGATGATCCCGCAGAGCACCGCCGTTGCCAGGTCGGTGAAAACGGTAACCACGGTCACTGCGATGATCACCAACACGTCGTTCAACGGCACCTTGTTCAGCACCCGCAACGAGGCCCAGGCGAAAGTCTGTTGCGACACCACGAACATCACCCCCACCAGCGCGGCCAGCGGAATGCGTTCGATCAGCGGTGACAGAAACAGAATGAACAACAGGATCGACACCCCCGCCACCACCCCGGACAAACGCCCGCGCCCACCGGAACTGAGGTTGATCACGGTCTGGCCGATCATCGCGCAACCGCCCATGCCGCCGAACGCACCGGACACCACATTCGCCGCCCCCAGGGCCACGCACTCGCGATCCGGGTAGCCACGGCTCTCGGTGATTTCGTCGGTGAGGTTCAGGGTCAGCAGGGTTTCCAGCAAGCCGACCATAGCCATCAGGATCGCGTAGGGCGCGATGATGCGCAGGGTGTCGAGGTTCCACGCAATGTCCGGCAGCGCCAGCGTCGGCAAGCCACCGGCAATGTGCGCCATGTCGCCCAGGGTGCGGGTCGGCAGGCCCAGCAGATACACCGCCAGTCCCACGCCGAGAATCGCCACCAGCGCCGGCGGCACCGTACGGGTCAGGCGCGGCAGCACGTAGACAACCGTCATGGTCACCGCGACCAGCCCGATCATCATGTACAGCGGCGTACCGCTCAACCAGGCTTCACCACTTTTGAAGTGCTCCATCTGCGCCAGGGCAATGATGATCGCCAGGCCGTTGACGAAACCGAGCATCACCGGGTGCGGCACCATGCGCACCAGTTTGCCGAGCTTGAGCAGCCCGAACGCCATCATGATCAAACCGCCCAGCAACACCGTGGCCAACAGGTACTGAACGCCGTGCTGCACCACCAGCGCGACGATCACCACGGCCATCGACCCGGCCGCGCCGGACACCATGCCCGGTCGCCCGCCGAACAGTGCGGTCAGGGTGCAGATGATGAACGCGCCATAGAGCCCCATCAGCGGATTGAGATGGGCCACCAGCGCGAAAGCGATGCACTCGGGCAACAGGGCGAAGGAAGTGGTAAGCCCGGCCAGGACATCGGCGCGTAGACGTTTTGCTTTCATGGGGGATCGCACACAGGGAGAGACGAAAATGAGTGTGCGGATGTTACGGAAATGCAGTCAGACCGACCAGTTGTTGTGCCTGCGCAAACGCCATCGCGAGCAAGCTCGCTCCCACAAGGAATCTGTGTCGAACACAAAATCCGCGCCCTATGGAGATCAAATGTGGGAGCGAGCTTGCTCGCGATAGCCGCAACTCGGTTTAAAGCGAACTCACACCATCTCGTCGCGAATCCACCCGACTACCGACGTACGCTTTGGCTCCCAGCCCAGCAACTCACGGGCACGTTGACCGCGCACCCGACTGTTGGAACCCAAACCATAGTTGGCCATTTCATAGCCCCACTCGGCTTCCGCGTCCTTGAGCGCCCAGTCCTGCGGCTCGCCCAGGTTAAGCGCCTGGGCCATGGCGGTGGTCATGTCGATGAACGACGCTTCACCGCTTTCGACGAAGTAGAAGGTGCCAGGTACGTTCTCAGTCAGCGCCAGCAGGTACAGCGCCACCACGTCCTCGATGTGCACATTGGACCAGATGTTCTGGCCCGTGCCGACATGGCGTACCACACCACTTTTGCGCGCCTGCTTGAGCAGGCGTGGCAACTGCACGCTGTCACGACTCACGCCCAGGCTGTGGCCGTAGATCAACGTGTTGCAGATCACTGCCGAGTTCACTCCGTCCATGGCCGCCGCCAGGATCAGGTTGTCGATGGCCACGCGCGCAGCCTTGTCGACTGTCGGTTTCGGCAGGTTGTCTTCAAAGTAGATGATATCGCTGGATTTACCGCCCGAGGCATCACCGACGATGCTCGAACCGCTGGTGTGCAGGAACACTTTGCCGGAACCGCGCAAGGCATCGAGCAAGGCTTCCACCGCGCCACGATGATCGCTGCTGGCGGCGTTGATCACAGCATCCGCAGCAAGCGCCTGATCGGCCAACAGGGCGGAGTCGTCGAGGGTGCCGATCACCGGGGTGATGCCCAGTGCGCGCAGTTCGTCCGCTTGTTCGGCGCTGCGCACCAGGCCGGTGACGTTGTGGCCGGCCTGGACCAGGCCCGTGGCGATGGAACCGCCGATAAAACCGGCGGCACCGGTAACGAATACGATCATGGAGCAACTCCCTGCGTGGATAAGTGATGCAAGGAGTATCCGGTAGCGATCCCTGAGGAAAAATCCCTCCCGGCCCAATTCACTTTTGCGCAGGAATCACGAATCAGCCCTTGAAATCCGCGCTCGCATAATCGGCCAGCTTGCCCTGGATAAAGTCCAGGAAGCATTGAATCCGCAGGGCCAGTTGCGAGTTGCGGTAGTACACCGCGTTGATCGGCTGGCGATAACCGCTGTTGAACTCGGCCAGCAACACTTTCAAGCGTCCGGCACGAATGTCCTCGATGGTCATGAAATGCGACAGGCTGGCGATGCCCTGGCCGTCCAGTGCGAGGTGGCGGATCGTCTCGCCACTGGAAGCACTGATTGACGCCTGGATCGGCCAGCGATCGCCATGCACATAACGCAGCGGCCATTGGTTGAGGCCTTCGTTCTGGGTGAACCCCAGCAGCGTATGGTGGGCGAGGTCAGCCACGGCTTGCGGTGTGCCGTGCTTTTCCAGGTACGCAGGGCTGGCGACGATGTGCAGCGGGCTGCAACCCAGGGAGCGGGCATGCAGCGTCGAGTCGCTCAGGGTGCCGATGCGGATGGCGATGTCGGTGCTCTGCTCCAGCAGGTCGATGATCAAATCGTTGCTGTTGAGTTCGAGCTGGATGTCGGGGTAAAGCCGGCGGAACTCATCGATGTAGGGCACGATGGCGTGCAGCATGAAAGGTGACGCCGCGTTGATCCGCAGCCGCCCGGACGGCGTTTGCTGGCGTGAGGTCAGGCGCTCTTCGAGCTCGTCCATCTGATCGAGAATGCGCTTGGCGTGTTCGAAGAAGTACTTGCCCTCTTCGGTCAGGTCCATGCGACGCGTGGTGCGATTGATCAAGGTGGTGTCGAGCTTGGCCTCCAGCCGCGACAGCGTACGACTGACCGCCGAAGGCGTCTGCCCGACCTGCTCGGCCGCCGCGGAAATCGACCCGCATTCAATCACGCAGACGAAAACCTGCAATTCATCGGATCTGGCTTTCACGTGTGTCCTCGTTTGCGAATCGGCGCGGCAAGAATCGCCAAGATCGCAGCCTGCGGCAGCTCCTACAGAGTTTTGTGTACACCCGTAGGAGCTGCCGAAGGCTGCGATCTTCTTGGCCGTTGCATCGGATAGTAGCCGAGCGTCATGCCTTGAAGCCAAACACCTCAGCCAAATGCTGCTCATAACGCGCCACATCACCTTCGATGTTCGGACGCTTCATCACGTCCACGCAAAGGAACGTCGGCAAACCGGTCATGCCCAGGAACTCATTGGCCTTGTGGAACGGGAAGTACACCGCGTCCACACCTTTGGCTTCGAAGAAATCGGTCGGGTCGTCGAAGGCTTGCTGCGGGGCGTTCCAGGTCAGCGACAGCATGTACTGCTTGCCGTGAACCAGACCGCCGCTGCCGTACTTCTGCGACGCGTCCGAACGGGTGCGACCGTCGCTGGCATAGAGGCTGCCATGGCCTTCGGTGAAGACTTCATCGATGTACTTTTTCACGGTCCACGGCGCGCCCATCCACCAGCCGGGCATCTGGTAGATGATCACGTCGGCCCAGAGGAACTTGGCCACTTCTTCGGCGATGTCGTAGCCCTCGTCGATGAACGTGGTTTTCACATCCATACCGCCGCGATCCAGCACGCTCAACGCGGTTTCATGCAGGGTGGCGTTGTAGCGGCCGTCGGAGTGCGCAAATTTTTTGCCGCCATTGAGTAACAGGACTTTTTTCATGGGAGGTCTCGGGAAGGTCGGGAATCGGATGGCGGCAGAGTACCGATCGACCTCGCGCGGAGTAAGCGTCTATTTGGCAAAATTCATTTGACCTACACGCACGAATCAACAGGCGATTGTTGCCTTAGACTGGCGCCAATTCTGACTTGAGGAGAGATGTAGATGAGTGAAATCCAGGGATTCATCCTGCACGCCAAGACCCGCACGGAAAAATCCGACGCCTTCGAAGCGTTTTTCAGCGGCTACGTGCAAGCGAGCCGAGCCGAACCCGGTTGCATCGAATACCATATGTTGCGCGACAAACAGGACCCGACCCTGTTCATCTTCTACGAGATCTGGCAATCCCAGACCCACCTCGACGTGCACTCGAACCTGCCGCACATGAAGCAGTTTCTCGCGCAGCGTGATGAATACCTGGAACGGGACTTCGAGATCCGTGCCATCGAGATGATCAGCCCGTCGTCCGCTAGCCGCTGATCAGCAAATGGCCGCCGAGCACACCCAGGCCAACGAAGAACACGCGCTTGAACCACAGGGCGCTGATCCGCTGGCGCAGCGATTGCCCCAGCCACATGCCAAGCATTGCCGGGATCAGCGCCAGCAGCGATGCGCTCAACTCGCCCCCGCCGAGCGCGCCACGCCATAACAAGCCACCGGCCAGGGCCAGGGTCGAGACGGTGAACGACAGGCCCAGCGCCTGCACCAGTTCGTCCTTGCTCAATCCCAGCGCTTGCAGATAGGGCACCGCCGGAATCACGAACACGCCGGTGGCCGAAGTGATGACGCCGGTCAGCACGCCGCACAATGGACCGAGCCAGCGTTCGCTGCGCCGCCCCAAGCGCACAGTCGGCAGGAACAAACCGCTCAGCGCATACAGCAACAATGCCGCCCCCAACCCTCGCACCACCCAATGGCCACCGCTCATGCCGATCCACAGTGTGCCTGCCCCGGTACCGATGAAAATCGCCAGCAACATCGGCCACAACCGTTTGACCAGCCCCGACAGATGCCCGCCGAATGCCAGTTGCCAGACGTTGGTCAGGGTCGCCGGAATGATCAGCAGCGCCGCAGCCTGTGTCGGCGCCATAGCCAGACCGAGCAGGCCCATGGCAACGGTCGGCAGGCCGAGGCCGATCACGCCCTTGATCAAGCCGGCCAGCACAAAGGTGCCGATAACCAGCAGCGAAAGGGCCAATCCGAGATTCTGATAAAACGCCGAGAGTGTGTTCATGGGGCCATGGTGAGCCCGCGGGGGTTGATTGAAAATCTGCCATATACTGAGGCAGCCTCTCTCCACACAAGAGGCTGAATAATCGCGATGGCGCCCTTCCAGACAACACACAACTTGGGGTTGTAGTAATGCACTTCGACCTGACCGACCTGCGCCTGTACCTGAACATCCTCGACACCGGCAACATCACCGCCGGCGCCGCACGCAGTCATCTGTCCCTCGCGGCGGCCAGCGCGCGAATTCGCGCCATGGAGGCGTCGCTGGGCACCGGGTTTCTCGAACGGGGTCGTCGGGGCGTCACGCCCACAGCCGCAGGCAATGCCCTGGCCCGACACGCCCGGATCCTGCTGCAACAGGCCGAACGCCTGCAACAGGAACTGGCCGAATACGCCCAGGGCGTCAAAGGCCAGGTGCGGCTGCTGTGCAACACCACGGCAATCACCGAGTACCTGCCAGAGTTGCTCGCGGATTTCCTGCACAGCCATCCCAACCTCGACATCGACCTGCAGGAACTGCCCAGCACCCGCATCACTCACGCACTGCGCCAGGGGGCGGCGGACCTCGGCATCGTGTCCGACGCGGTGGACACCGAGGACCTGCAAACCCGAGCGTTCCGCGATGATCCGCTGGTGCTGATCATGCCCAGCGAACATCCCTTGGCACAGGCGACCTCAGTGACCTTCACCGACACGCTGCATCACGACTACGTCAGCCTGAATGCCAGCAGCGCCTTGGCGGTGTACCTGGAAGAGCAGGCACTGCACGCTGGCCTGCGCATGCAGATTCGCATCCGTGCCGATGGCTTCGATGGCGTGATGCGCATGGTCGCCCGCGGGGCGGGACTGGCAATCGTACCGCTGGCCGCAGTCGAACGCGGGTCAGGCGGACTGTCCTTCAAAAGCCTCGCCCTGCAAGAACCCTGGGGCCAACGCAAACTGTTGCTCTGTGCCCGGGACTTCGCCGCATTACCCGGTTATGCCAAGGCCCTGCTGCACGCCTTGACTCTCCCCTGAGGGGCAGACTTTATCCTTGAGGTTTGATCTTCAAGGACAGCGATAATGGGCAAACGAATACTGGTGATCCTCGGGCATCCGTCCGGCAACAGCTTCTGCGCCGCCCTTGCCGAGCGCTACACATTGTCGGCAGTGCGCGCCGGGCATGAAGTGCGGCAGTTGTTTCTGGGCAGCATGGATTTTGACCCGGTGCTGCGTGAAGGCTATCAACAGGTCCAGCCGCTGGAAGCCGACTTGCGCAACGCCCAGGCCGATATCCTGTGGGCCGAACAACTGACGCTGGTTTATCCGATCTGGTGGGGTGGCGTACCGGCCTTGCTCAAGGGCTTTTTCGATCGGGTGTTCTTGCCGGGTTTTGCCTTCAAGTATCGCCAGGGCAAAGCCTTCCCCGACAAACTTCTGCGCGGCCGAACCGCCCACCTGTTGGTGACCATGGACACACCGCCCTGGTACTACCGCTGGATCTACCGCATGCCCGGTTTGCATCAGGTCCGCAAAACCACGCTGGAATTCTGTGGCATCAAGCCAACCCAGACCCTCACCTTCGGGCCAATTCTCGGCGCCAGCGCGGACCGGCATGCGGCCTGGTTACGCCAAGCCGAAGCTATCGCCAGCGCTTGAGTCGGTCGATAATGCGCCGAGCTTTATCCTCGGAGAAAAGGACCTTCCCATGTACATCGGCCAAGCCGCGCAACGTTCCGGAACCACTGTCAAAAGCATCCGTCACTACGAGTCGATTGGCCTGCTGCCTGCCGCTCGCCGCCAGGGCAATTACCGCATCTATGACCAGCACAGCGTCGACCTGCTGATGTTCATCAAATGTGCCCAGCAGCTGGGGTTCAGACTCAAGGAATTGCAGTCGATCTTCGCCGGACATCAGGGCCCGCAGTTGCCATGGGAACGGGCGCATCAGGTCATCGCCAGCAAAAAACAGGAAATCGCCGAGCGGATAACGGTGCTGTCGCAACAGCACTCGCAATTGGTCGAGTTCGAGAACAGCCTCGAACAATCCAGGCTCGATTGCCCGCTGAACCGTCTTTGAGGGCCGTGCGTTTCTGGACAGCTCAGTGTCGAGCACAGACAACTGATGGTTGGACAGGCGCTATAGGGTGCGACTTCAGTTCTTGAGCCCACTGCCCGGAGTCATCATGACCGCACCGATTACCGTTCTTCGCGACACCCACCCGCTGCCCGTGCTCGACGCCTGCAAATGGGAAAAACTCGAAGGCGACCCGCACACCGTCAACCTCAATGCCTACACCAGCGAAGACGGCAGCAAGATCATGGGCACCTGGATCTGCACGCCGGGCAAGTGGTACGTGGAATACGTGAAGTGGGAGTACTGCCACTTCCAGGAAGGCTACTGCATCATCACCCCGGAAGGCATGGCACCGATCCACCTGCGCGCCGGCGACATTTTCGTCGTTGAGCCTGGGATGAAAGGCACCTGGGAAGTGGTGGAAACCGTGCGCAAATATTTCGTGTTTGCCTGATACAAAAAAACCGGGGGATCACCCGACGTGATCTCCCGGTCAAAAGTCTTTAGGTAAACGCCGTACCCTGTGGGAGCGAGCTTGCTCGCGATTGCGGTGGGTCAATCACCATCAATGTCGACTGTAACGACCTCATCGCGAGCAAGCTCGCTCCCACAGGTTTTCCACCGCCCTTCTACTGCGGCTTGCGATAACCATTGATGATCGCCGAGAAGTCCTGACCACCCTCCCCACGCAAACTCATCGCCTGATACAACTGCTGGGCCACCGCGCCGAGTACCACTGGCTGATGCGCTTGACGCGCCGCTTCAGTGGCCAGTCCCAGATCCTTGAGCATCAGTTCGGCACCGAAACCACCGGTGTAACCGCGCGACGCCGGTGCTGTTTCAACGATGCCCGGCCACGGGTTGTACATCTCCGAGCTCCAGCAACGCCCGGTGGAACTGTTGATGATGCCCGCCAGCACCTTGGTGTCGATGCCCAATGCATCGCCAAGCGCCATGGCTTCGCTGACGCCGACCATGGAGATCCCCAGCAGCAGGTTGTTGCAGATTTTAGCGATTTGCCCGGTGCCGACCTCACCACAATGGACGATGTTGCGGCCCATTTGCGCCAGTACCGGTTGCAGGGTGGCGAACAGTTCAGGCGTGGCGCCGACCATGAAGGTCAGCGTCCCGGCGGCTGCACCACCGGTACCGCCAGATACAGGCGCATCGGCCATGGCCACGCCCTGTTTGGCAGCGGCGGCGGCTACGTCCCGTGCGGTCTGCGGATCGATGGTGCTGCAATCCACGGCCGGTACGCCTTTGCCAATACCGGCAAGCACACCGTCTTCACCCAGCCACACACTGCGTACATGTACCGCGGCAGGCAGCATGGTGATGACCAGTTCGGCGCCTTCTGAAGCTTCGCGGGCCGTTGGGCTGATACTGCCGCCCAGTTGTTCCAGCTCCGCCAGCACAGCTTTGTTCAGGTCCACCAGGCGCAGAGCATGGCCGGCCTTGATCAGGTTGCGCGCCATCGGCGCGCCCATGTTGCCCAGACCGATAAAAGCGATTTTCATGTCCGGCTCCTTATCGCAAGTTGATGGTGGTGTTCACACCGTCGTTGACGCTGTCGTCATCGAACCAGCGACTGGTGACGGTCTTGGTCTGAGTGTAGAACTGCACCACTTGCTTGCCGTACGGGCCGAGGTCGCCGAGTTTGGAACCGCGCGAACCGGTGAAACTGAAGAACGGCACCGGCACCGGAATCGGGATGTTGATGCCGACCTGGCCGACGTCGATTTCGTTCTGGAATTTGCGTGCCGCCGCGCCGCTCTGGGTGAACAGGCCTGTACCGTTGCCGAACGGGTTGGCGTTGACCAGGGCGATGGCCTCGTCGAGCGTATTGACTTCCAGCACCACCAGCACCGGGCCGAAGATTTCCTGGGTGTAGATCTGCATGTCGGTGGTCACGCCGGAGAACAGGGTCGGGCCGACAAAGTTGCCCTTCTCGTAACCGGGAACCGTGATCTCGCGACCGTCCAGTTCCAGTTTCGCGCCTTCCTTGATGCCGCTCTCGATCAGATCGAGAATCCGCGCCTTGGCCTTTTTCGAGATCACCGGGCCGACATCGGTGCCCGGCTCGCTGCCGGCATTGACCTTGAGCTTCTGCGCCAGCGCCTTGAGATCCGGCAGCCACTGCTTGGCCGCGCCCACCAGCACCACCACCGAGGTGGCCATGCAACGTTGACCGGCAGCACCGAAACCGGCACCCACCAGCGCATTTAGCGCTTGTTCGCGATTGGCGTCCGGCAGCACCACGGCGTGGTTCTTGGCGCCCATCATCGATTGCACGCGCTTGCCGTGTTTACCGGCCAGGTCGTAAACGTGCGTGCCGACCGCAGTCGAACCGACGAAGGAAACCGCCTTGATGTCCTTGTGGGTGCAGAGCCCGTCCACCACGTCCTTGCCGCCATGCACGACGTTGAGCACGCCGGCCGGAATGCCCGCCTCGATCGCCAGCTCCACCAGGAGCATGGTCGACATCGGGTCCTGTTCGGACGGTTTGAGCACGAAGGTGTTGCCGCAGGCGATGGCCATCGGGAACATCCACAGTGGAATCATCGCCGGGAAGTTGAACGGGGTAATGCCGGCGCACACGCCGATTGGCTGGCGCAGGGTGTAGGTGTCGACGCC
The DNA here is from genome assembly GCF_039909015.1 of Pseudomonas grandcourensis. Taxonomy (NCBI): domain Bacteria; kingdom Pseudomonadati; phylum Pseudomonadota; class Gammaproteobacteria; order Pseudomonadales; family Pseudomonadaceae; genus Pseudomonas; species Pseudomonas grandcourensis. Next base: position 820,625 of record NZ_CP150919.1, on the reverse strand, counting down.
ACCGGCGACGTTTTCAGCGAACTCGCCCATTTGCAGGCTGCCGATGGAGCAGGCGTGCTCGACCACTTCCAGGCCACGGAAAATGTCGCCTTCAGCGTCGGCGATGGTCTTGCCCTGCTCTGCACTGAGGACCGCGGCGATGCGCTTGGAGTGTTCGCGAATCAGCGCCTGAAGCTTGAGCATGATGCGCATCCGCGCGCCGATGGGCGTCAGCTTCCAGGTCTGGAAGGCGCGATGGGCTGCGCTGATGGCCGCGTCGACTTCTTCGGCGGTGGCAAACGGCACTTTGGCGAGTACTTGCTGGGTCGCCGGGTTGATGATGTCGTGCCATTCGGTGGTCTTGGATTCGACCCACTCGCCGTCGATCAACAGCTTGACCTTTTGCACGGTGGTTTCGTTGGGCGTGAGCGATGCGTTCATGTGGGTCTCCAGATCTTTGTTTTTATCTTGGGAGCCAAGGCGAGAAAGTCGCCTTGAGATGAGGCGTGTGCCGCGAATTGGTTGTCGGACTGTTTTTGGAGTATAGATGTGCAAACTTCTAATAAGAACGCACATAAAAACCGGTCCAACATGCAAAAAAACATCACCTCCCTCGGCTCGTTGAACTGGGATGACCTCAAGTTTTTCCTTGAAGTCGCCCGCACCCGCAAGGCCAGCATCGCGGCCAAGCGCCTGGCGGTGGACTACACCACGGTGTCGCGACGCATCAGTTCCCTGGAAACGGCGTTGGGCACATTGCTGTTCGAAAAATCCCGGACCAACGGCTTTGTCCTGACCGCCGAAGGCCAGCGGTTGATGGGGTATGCCGAGTCGATCGAAAGTACCCTGCACATGGCGTGCGAGCAGGTTTCCGGGTCCGGCGTGGCGCTGTCCGGTCACGTGCGCATGGGCTGCACCGAAGGTTTCGGAAGCTTTTTCATCACACCGCAGCTGAGCCACTTCGTCGACACCTATCCGGCCATTTCGGTGGACATCCTGCCGCTGCCGCACTTCATCAGCCTGTCCAAGCGCGAGGCCGACATCGTCATCGCCCTGGAGCGCCCGGAGCACGGCCCGTACGTCTGCTGCAAACTGTGCGACTACCGGTTGCAGCTGTACGCGACCCAGGATTATCTGGACAACCACCCGCCGATCCGCAAACCAGCCGATTTAGCCAAGCATTCATTTATCAGTTACGTCGACGACCTCGCGTTCAGCTCGGAGCTGCTGTACCTGGCCAACGTATTGCCCGGCGCCAGCGCCAACCTGCGCAGCACCAGCGTGATCGCACAGTTCGTGGCCGCGCAGCAAGGACGCTCGCTGGCGATCCTCCCGTGCTTCCTCGCCACCCAGGACCCGCGCCTGCTGCCGGTGTTGCCGCAGGAAATCAATATCACCCGACAATTCTGGATGTACTGCCGCGAAGACCTGCGCAAGCTCAAGCGGATTACGCTGTTGTGGGATTACATCCGCCAGGTGACTGAGCAGAATCAGGGCCTGTTGATGGGGGAAAGCCGGGAGATGTTGTTTGCCGATTACTGACCTTTCAGCCTGTCGGCTCGCTGCCGTCCTTGAGCTCCAGCATCAGCCCGCTCAAGCGTTTGACCCGACGTTTCACCGCCTCTTCAAACACGCCCGCACGGGACTCGATCAAGGTGAACCAGTCCTTGGCCCGGGTAATGCCGGTGTAGATCAGTTCCTTGGTGAGCACCGGGTTCAAGGCATCGGGAAGAATCAACGCGGTATGTGCGAACTCCGAGCCCTGGGATTTATGCACGGTCATGGCGTACACGGTTTCGACATCATTCAGGCGACTGGGCAGGACAAATCGCACGCCACCCTGGCCATCATTGCGTGGGAACGCCACACGCAGAACTTGTTTTCCAGTCCCGTGGCCTTCCTGTTCCGGGAGCTTGAGGGCAATGCCGATATCGCCGTTCATCAAACCCAGCCCGTAATCGTTGCGGGTCATCAGCACAGGCCGACCTTCGTACCACTGCTGGTCGCTGTCGATCAGCCGCGCCCTGAGCAATGCCTCCGTCACCCGCTGGTTCAAGCCTTCGACACCCCATGGCCCCTTGCGCACGGCACATAACAACTGGAACGCGTCGAAGGCCTGCAGCACTTCTCGAGCCCAATCAATCCAGCGCGAATCTTCCAGCGGGCTGTCCAGTGGCGGGCGCTGATTGCGCAGCACGCTCAGGTAATGTCGATAACCCTGCGGCCCCTCACCGTGGCCGTCGAGAAGCAGGCGTTCCAGGGCCCTGTCCTGCTCCCCCTTGAGGGACAGGCAATACACATCGTCATGGCTTCGCGCCGACAACAACTTGCGGGCTTCTTCGGGTTGCTGCTGGTTGACCCAGCGAGCCAGTTGGCCAATGCCGCTGCCTTCACCGAATCGCCGGGAATGGCGCAACATCACGACCTGTTGGGCCAATGGATGAGTGCCCTGCGCATCCTCCTGCAACCCGCTGGCCTGCAGGTTTTCGCCACTGACGGCTTCCAGCCACTGGCGGGTCTGCGGGCTGTACCAGCCAGCCTCCGCGTCACGACACAGGTCCCCCAATACCGCACCGGCTTCTACCGAAGCCAATTGATCCTTGTCACCCAACAGCACGAGACGCGCATGGGCCGGCAAGGCGTCGAGCAGGTTGGCCATCATTTCCAGGTCGATCATCGAGGCCTCGTCCACCACTAACACATCCAGCGGCAGGCGATTGCCCGCGTGATGGCGGAAATGGCGAGTCCCGGGCCGGCTGCCGAGCAGGCGGTGAACGGTGGTGACGTCGGACGGGATCTTTTCCCGTATTTCTTCGCTGACCTTCAAGGTCCGGACTTGCTGGCTGATGGATTCCGTCAGACGCGCCGCGGCCTTGCCGGTCGGTGCGGCGAGGCGAATGCGCAGGGGCATGCCGGCCTCGACCGCCGGCGCCTGGAGCAATGCCAGCAAGCGCACGACGGTGGTGGTCTTGCCGGTTCCCGGCCCCCCCGTGACGATGCTGAAGGCACTGCGCGTCGCCAGGGCGCAGGCCAGCTTCTGCCAGTCGATCACTTCCCCCGGCCGGGCAGGACCAAACAACCCGGTGAGGCGCTGGAGCAAGTCGTTCGGCGTGGATTCGTGTTCCGTCAGACGCTCGCGCAACGAAAGGTCGATCCGCCGCTCGTAGGCCCAATAGCGGCGCAGGTACAAGCGTTTGCCCGATAAAACCAAAGGCCGGTCACGCACGTTGTCACGACTGTCAGCGGCCAGTGCGACCAGGTTGCTGGCGGCCAGCACCTTGCACCAATGAGCGCCGTCGAGCGATCCCAGCAATTGCGAGGGCAACAGCATCGCGCCGCTTTGCACGTCACCTTCGGGTGGCAGCGACAGGGCGAAGTCCGGTTCTTTCAGCGTCTCGAACAGATCAAGGCAGACATGCCCGTGGCCCAACTGGTGGCTGGTCAGCGCGGCTGCCAGCAACACCAGTGGATCATCTTCCGGAGCCAGCTCATGCAGAAACGCCACAAAGGCTTTGTCCAGCGCGCGCAACCAGCCACGTTCGACCCAGCGCGTGAGCAGCAACAGCAAGTCGTCGGCACGACTCAGCGGCGCCAGATCGGCCAGGCTTTCGGCTGCCAGCGATGTGGGCAACAAATCGGCGAATGTGCGATTCATAACAGTACTCCCTGTTCCCAGGCGGGCTCGGCCTTGGGTTCTGGCTTGCCCTGGAACAGTCTGTCCAGACGCTCGATCAGTTCTCTTGGCGGCCGGGCGAAAAACACCCCCTGGCTGGCCGCGCGCGTACCGCGCAAAAACAGGTACAACGCACCGCCGACATGCCGGTCGTAGTCGTAATCGGCGAGCCGCGCCTTGAGCTGGCGGTGCAGGGCCAACAGGTACAACACGTATTGCAGGTCATAACGGTTGTCGAGAATCGATTGTTCCATGGCTTGCGCGGTGTAGGCCGCATCATCGACGCCGAGCCAGTTGGATTTGTAGTCGGCCACGTAATAGCGGCCGTCATGTTCGAACGTCAGGTCGATGAAGCCCTTGAACATGCCGTTGAGCAACACCGGTTCCGCGGCGACCCGGGCCACGCCGTTGTGGGTGTATTGGCACACCAGCGCATCGAGCTTGAGCACATCGACCTTATGGCTGGCGAACCAGAATTCCATCTCGACCTGATACTGCGTCAACTGGCCGAATATCACCGGTGCCTGACCGCCGCCCAGTTGCAACGGCGACTTGAGCAGATGCTGCAGCCAGTCGCTCAAGGTGCTGATCCAGCCCTCCCAGCCTCGACGGTTGCAGCGACGGGCAATGGCGTCGATCACCTCTTGCGGTGCCGCATCAAAACCCTCGCCCCCCGCCCATTCGAGCAAGCCATGGAGGAAGGTGCCGGGGTTCGGGCCACGCGGGAAACGATGGATATCACCGCCACCGGCCACCACTTCCCTGGGGGCCAGCGGATCGAGGCGTTCGTCATCGAACAGTTTTTGCGCCTGCGGGCTCTCCGGCGCCTCGTCCGTGCCGACACTCAGGGTGTCGCCAATGCGCAACGCGCTGTAGGAAGCGATCCACCAGTTTTCACTGGCCTTGCGTTTCGGAACCAGCGGAGCCAGCAGCGCCGCATCGTTTTGCGGTGGCTGGTAATGCTCTGCTGTTGCTTCAGGCATCTGCGCGTACGCCAGCGCCGGGCAGTCCTGTTGCAGATCCCGCAACCAAAGCTGCAACGCCGGGGAATCGGCCAATGGCGCACCGCCGCCCAGCAGATAACCCAATGCCGACAGATGCAGCACCGAGCCATTGTTGTTGCCGCGCTTGAGGTCGGCCACCCCCAACCAGCAGGCGTGTTGCGCCCGGGTCAGGGCGACATAGAGCAAGCGCAGATCCTCGGCCAGACGCTCATCGTCAGCCAGGGCAATCAACTCTGTCGTCGGCTTCAAGGTGAGCTGGGCATTGCCGGATTCATCGTGGTAGTGCAACGGCAGGCGGCTGCCATCCACCGGTTTCGCCGAGCAAATGAACGGCAGGAACACCAATGGATATTCAAGGCCTTTGGACTTGTGAATGGTCACGACCTTGACCAATTGCTCATCACTTTCCAGACGCAGGATCTGTTCTTCGCCAGCCTGCCCGGACAACGCCAGATGCTCGGACAAATGCCGGATCAGGGCTTGCTCGCCATCGAGTTCGGCGGCGGCTTGTTGCAGCAGTTCGAAAAGGTGCAGAAGGTTGGTCAACACGCGCTCGCCGTCACTGCGGGCGATCAAGGCCTGGGGCAGGCGGAAGTCGTGCAGCAAGCGTCGCAGCATCGGCAGTACGCCCTGCTTGCGCCAGACTTCGCGATAGCCACGGAACTGCATGACCCGGGATTCCCAGGCCAACTCGTCCTGATTCAGCCGCTCCAGTTCCGTCAACGAGAGGTTCAACGTGATGCTGGCCAACGCGGCCCGCAGCGGTCGCTCGACATCCGGCTCGGCGCAGGCCTTGAGCCAGGTCAGCACGTCATGCGCCTCCTGGGCGGCGAACACCGAGTCCTTGTCCGACAGGTAAACACTGCGCACGCCACGGGCGGCCAATTGCCCACGAACTGCCTGCGCCTCCTTGCCATCGCGTACCAGGATGGCGATGTCCGCCGGCAGCAGGCCCCTGAAGGCTTTGCCGCCCTCGGTGAACCCCGCTTGCCCCTGCTGCCCGCCATTGAGCAATGCCGTGATTTCACTGGCGCAAGCCGCCGCCAGTTGTTGCCGGTACACCGCACCGGACAACGGTTGTTCGGCCGGCAAGTGCCAGATATTCAAGGCCGGGATTGCCTGGTCATTGATGCGCAAGACTTCTTTGCGGCCCTGGGAGGCAACCGGCGTGAATGGAACCGGGTTGTCGCCATTCTTCTGCCGAAAGAGGAAAGCACCGCGCCCTGACTCCCGGGCTTCGGCACGCTCGAACACATGGTTCACTGCGTTGACCATGCCATGGCTGGAGCGGAAGTTGGTGCCCAAGGTGTGCAGGCGGCCAGTGGTGGCCTGGCGGGCGCGCAGGTAGGTATGGATGTCGGCGCCGCGAAAAGCGTAGATCGCCTGTTTCGGGTCGCCGATCAGGAACAGACCGCACTCTGGGCTGTTCTCTTCAATGCGGTAGATGCTCTCGAAGATCCGGTATTGCACCGGGTCGGTGTCCTGGAACTCATCGATCAGGGCGACCGGAAACTGTTCACGAATCAGGGTTGCCAGGCGTTCGCCGCCATCGGACTGCAAGGCCGCATCAAGGCGCAGCAACATGTCATCGAAACCCATTTCCGCACGACGGCGCTTCTCTTCCTCGAATCGCGCCCCGACCCAGCGGGCCGCATGTTGCAGTACGGCCGCGTCAGGTGTCGGCAACCCATCGAGACAGGCCTTGAGGTCGGCCATCGCATCGAGCCCCGGATGTCTAGGCGCTTCGCCTTTCCAGGCTTCGGCCATGCCATCCGGGGTCAGGCGAGTGAAGCCAGTGCCGATATCCAGTTGCTCAAGGGATTCGTCCTCGGCCCAGGCCTTGATCTTTTCAAACCAGGGCTCGAAATAACGTGCCTGCATCTTGCGACCGTCGACAGCCTTGGTCGCAACGCCCTGGTGACAGATGACAAGCAACTCGTCCGCCCACTGTAGCCAGGGCTTCTTCAGTTCGATCAGGGCCACCCGTCGTTCTTGCAGGCATTGCGAAATAACTTCGGCGGGTTCTTTCCCTTCATGCGCATCCCGCTCGCTGGCGAACAGCGCACGAATCCGCGGCAGCAGCGCCGCCGGCCCGCCCCAATTGCTGCGCACCCAATTCAAGGCGTCACCTTGCATCGGGTAGCAGAACAGCCGCCAGTAATCGCGCAGGACTTCCCCCAGCAAGTCGCTGTGGTCGGTTTCCAGGGTCTGGGTAAATAGGCTGCCGCTGTCGAACGCGTGCTCACGCAACATGCGCTGGCACCAACTGTGGATGGTCGACACCGCCGCCTCGTCCATCCACTGGGCGGCGATGTCCAGGCGGTTTGCGCACCCGGGCCATTGCTCGGGCAAGTACTGATCACGTAACTCGGCAATCAGGCTGTCGGGGGCCGGTGTTTCATCGCGGAAATAGCGTGCGGCCTCGGCGAGCCGCGTGCGGATGCGTTCGCGCAGCTCTTTGGTCGCGGCGTCGGTGAAGGTCACGACAAGGATCTGCGGCGGCAGCAGCTCACGTCCGAAGCCGCTGTCCTCTCCGCCATTGCCAAGCACCAGGCGCAGGTACAACGCGGAAATGGTGAACGTCTTGCCGGTGCCGGCACTGGCTTCGATCAGTTGACTGCCACGCAGCGGGAATGCCAGGGCCAGAGGTGTCTTTGTGCTCATCAGCGCGACTCCTCGCTGGACAGTGAACGCCAGGGTGCTTCAAGAAGCGGGCGATAGAGCGCGTCACACCATTGGGGGAACGTCTCGTCGGCGACCAAGGCATCGTAATCGGCGAATTGGCGCGCCAGTGCAGGGCTTTCGCGACGTTCCCCGTCCGTCGTCTGCCCATCCCCTTCATAGGCCTTGCGCGCAGCGGCCTCGGCTTTGATCGGGTCGGTTTGCCCCAGCCACGCGAAGGCTGTCTTGACTGCGATCGGTAGCGGCTGGCGCATGCCCGACTGCCAGGCCATCAACAGGTCGCCGAGAATTGTCCGCGCAGTGGACTGGTCCAGCGGACCGAGCAACAGGCTGTCGTCGCTGGCCACCAATGCGGTGGTCAGCGGCAGGCCACTGGCACAAGCCATCAGATGATTGACCCACGGGCGTGTCAGTCGATGCCATTTGCGCGACTTGATCGAGCCGATACTGTTGGGGATCGTTGTGACAGACAACAAACCACCATCAGCACGCTGATGCAGACCGCTGAGCCAACCCTCGATGTGCAGGCCTTGCAGTTCAAGACTGACGGGCAACGCGCTGCTGAGGGGTGTTGGCCACAACGCCAGGAGCTGTTGGTGGCGTTGCAGCAAGTCAGGCAATGGCTCGATCAACTCCCGTTGCAGGCACTCACCGAATCCGGCCATGGGCAGCAGCCCGCTGTTCTGCAATCGTTTCGCCTGATCCTCCAGTGCCTGCCCGGAATTTCCAGGATCTGCCAGCGCCGCTTCGAGCAAACGGTCGCTGAGGCTGTATCGCTGCAACGCATCCAGGACAAAGGGCTCTTCATCGGCCAACGGCACTTCCGCCGCCTCGAAGAAGACCTTCAGTCGCTGGCTGAAAAAGTGCCGTACCGGATTGCGCAGGAAATCCTGCACCTGACCGAGACTCAGTGGTTCGTCCTGAACGTGAGGCCCGAGCACTTCGGCGCTTGGCTGCTGCTCTACCGCCTGATGAAGCACCTGCCATTCGCTGGCGTAGCTGAACGACTCATCCCCGTCGTGAAAGTAGCGAGCACTGAAGGGTTGCAATGGGTGTTCCCGGGTCATGGCTTCCAGCAGATCCTCGTCGCTTTGCAGCAACCGCCAACCGCTGGCCAGGTGATCACGCAACTGGCCGATCAATACCGAGGCAGGCCGCTCGCTGTTATCGCGGATACTGCGGCCCACCCAACTGATGTAGAGCTGATCCCTTGCCGACAGCAAGGCTTCCAGTAGCAGATAGCGGTCGTCTTCGCGCCGGGAACGGTCACCCGGACGGTAATCACTGCCCATCAGATCGAAATCCAGCGGCGGTTGCGCCCGCGGGTAATCGCCGTCATTCATGCCCAGCAGGCACACCAGCTTGAACGGGATGGCGCGCATGGGCATCAAGGTGCAGAAGTTCACCGCACCGGCCAGAAAACGTTGGGACAAACGACCCTGATCCAGACCTGCAAGCCAGGCTTCACGGACGACAGTCAGCGGCAACTCGTCCTGCAACCCGACGGACTCGCAGGTCTCGAGCCAGGTCTCACGCAGCTCTTCGAGTTGGGCCAGCAAGTAGTCATCGTGTTCGTTACCGGCAAGGAAGAACAACTGCACCAAAGCCTGCAAGCGCAAGCCCCATTGCCCCGGCGATGCCGGCTGAGAGAGTTCGTGGTGAGCCACTTCCAGCGCGTCCAGCAACGCAACCAGCGGACCGATGAGCGCAGCGTCCAGGCCACCGATCTCGTCGTAGGGTTCGATGCCCTCATAAGCACTGGCGCTGCCGACGGCATAACCGAGCAACATCCGCCGCAAGCCGAAACGCCAGCTGTTTTGCTCCAGTTCATTGGGCAGCCCGAGCCCGGCACGTTGCTCGGCATTCATGCCCCAGCGAATGCCGGCACCTTCGATCCAGCGGTGCAGCGTCGGCAGGTCACGCTCCTCGACACCAAAACGAGCGCGCAGTGCGGGGACGTCCAGCAGATCGAGAATTTCACTGACAGGGAATCGGCTGTCAGGCAGCTTGAGCAAGTGCTCCACAGCAATCAGCAATGGATCGCGACCACGCTGACCCTGGTCAGCCAGGGTAAACGGAATGAAGCGTGGATCCTGGCGGTCAAGCTGACCAAACACGGCACGAATATGCGGTGCGTAGCTGTCGATGTCCGGCACCATCACGATGATGTCCCGGGGCCGCAATTTCGGATCGGCGCTGAAGCGCGCGAGCAGTTGATCGTGGAGGATCTCGACTTCTCGCTGGGCGCTATGGGCAATGTGAAAACGGATCGATTCGTCCTGCTCAAGATCGATAGCGGGCCAACGCTCCCGAGTCTCGTTGAGGGGGCGCAACTCGAGGATGTCGTCCTGCAACTGGTTGAGCACGTTCAGCGGCTGACCGTCACTGAACAGGTCGATGCGCCCGTCGCGGAATGCCGAACGATAGCTGTTGGGATCGTCATAACTGTCGAGCAGGTTGATGTAGTCCCGCCCCTGCTTGCCCCAGGCAGCCAGCAGCGGGTGAGCATGCTGATGCAGGGTTTGCGGATCGATCACTACCGGCATGCCGCTCTTGCGGGCCTGACGCTTGTATTGATGCCGCAACAGGTCTTTATCGGCGACGATGTCCGCCCAATGGTGACGACACGGGTTGTGTACGCACAGCAGGACCTGGCTGAATCGTGCCAGTCCCGCCAGTGCTTCCAGGGCTTGGGCAGGCAGGGAAGAAATCCCGAAAACGATCACTCGCGAGGGCAATCCCTTAGGAGCTGTTTCGAGGTTATTGATGCGCTCGACAAATCGCTGATGGACGCCGGCACGGCTTTGCGCCATGCCTTCTGCTCCCACATCCAGCAAGAGTGCGCGCCATAACTCTGCCTGCCAGCAATTGGCCGGTGTAAGGGCTTTGGTTTCACCCCTGGCGTTTCTTGTTTGATGTCGACCTTCCGCCCAGTCTTCGAGCCAGTCGGCTCGGTACACCTGGTATTGGTCGAACAGATCCGCCAGACGCTCAGCCAGTTGATAGCGTTTGCGCAGGTCGGTGTCATGGGTCAGGAAACGCTGCAGCGGCTCGAAGTGCGGTTGGTTGATCAACTGCGGCAGCAGGCGCATCAGACGCCAGGTCAGCGGGGCTTTATCGAGCAGGGACTTGACCGGAATTTCGTCGCGGCCAAGGACCATGCGATAGAGCTGCCACATGAAGCTGCCGGGCAACTGCACGTCGATGGCGGCAGCGATGCCGCAGCCTCCCATGTCGTCTTCTTCAGAATCTTCCGCCAGTGCCAACTTCAGCCATTGGGCAATGCCATTGCTTTGCACCAACGCGATTTCATTCTCCAGGGGAGCCAGCGGATAGCGCCGCATCCAGCTGACCACCAGGCTGCGCAACTCGTCCAGGCGGTTGCCGTGAACCACCATAAAACCAGCACTGAGGGACGTCGCGTCCGGCATAAAGGCTTCCTTGGAAAATACAAACGCCAGGGGCGAACCTTAGCATTGTCGGGAGACGGTGACAGCGTGAACCTGCTCGTTGTTGCGGTGCGAACTTTCCTGCGGACAAAAACAAAACCCCAACTGCTTTCGCAATTGGGGTTTCGGAATTTAATCTTGACGATGACCTACTCTCACATGGGGAAACCCCACACTACCATCGGCGATGCATCGTTTCACTGCTGAGTTCGGGATGGGATCAGGTGGTTCCAACGCTCTATGGTCGTCAAGAAATTCGGGTACTGAGTCGTGGCCGGCTGGCCTCGCTTCAGCAAATTGGGTATGTGATAGCTTTCGGTGTTTTGTGCTGCTTTTGTGAGTACAGCCGAACTTTCGGTTCGTTTCGTCTTCACACACCGCAATCTGGCTTTTAAGCGCAAATTGCTTGGGTGTTATATGGTCAAGCCTCACGGGCAATTAGTATTGGTTAGCTCAACGCCTCACAGCGCTTACACACCCAACCTATCAACGTCGTAGTCTTCGACGGCCCTTCAGGGGACTCAAGGTCCCAGTGAGATCTCATCTTGAGGCAAGTTTCCCGCTTAGATGCTTTCAGCGGTTATCTTTTCCGAACATAGCTACCCGGCAATGCCACTGGCGTGACAACCGGAACACCAGAGGTTCGTCCACTCCGGTCCTCTCGTACTAGGAGCAGCCCCTCTCAAATCTCAAACGTCCACGGCAGATAGGGACCGAACTGTCTCACGACGTTCTAAACCCAGCTCGCGTACCACTTTAAATGGCGAACAGCCATACCCTTGGGACCGGCTTCAGCCCCAGGATGTGATGAGCCGACATCGAGGTGCCAAACACCGCCGTCGATATGAACTCTTGGGCGGTATCAGCCTGTTATCCCCGGAGTACCTTTTATCCGTTGAGCGATGGCCCTTCCATACAGAACCACCGGATCACTAAGACCTACTTTCGTACCTGCTCGACGTGTCTGTCTCGCAGTCAAGCGCGCTTTTGCCTTTATACTCTACGACCGATTTCCGACCGGTCTGAGCGCACCTTCGTACTCCTCCGTTACTCTTTAGGAGGAGACCGCCCCAGTCAAACTACCCACCATACACTGTCCTCGATCCGGATAACGGACCTGAGTTAGAACCTCAAAGTTGCCAGGGTGGTATTTCAAGGTTGGCTCCACGCGAACTGGCGTCCACGCTTCAAAGCCTCCCACCTATCCTACACAAGCAAATTCAAAGTCCAGTGCAAAGCTATAGTAAAGGTTCACGGGGTCTTTCCGTCTAGCCGCGGATACACTGCATCTTCACAGCGATTTCAATTTCACTGAGTCTCGGGTGGAGACAGCGCCGCCATCGTTACGCCATTCGTGCAGGTCGGAACTTACCCGACAAGGAATTTCGCTACCTTAGGACCGTTATAGTTACGGCCGCCGTTTACCGGGGCTTCGATCAAGAGCTTCGCGTTAGCTAACCCCATCAATTAACCTTCCGGCACCGGGCAGGCGTCACACCCTATACGTCCACTTTCGTGTTTGCAGAGTGCTGTGTTTTTAATAAACAGTCGCAGCGGCCTGGTATCTTCGACCGGCGTGGGCTTACGGAGCAAGTCCTTCACCCTCACCGGCGCACCTTCTCCCGAAGTTACGGTGCCATTTTGCCTAGTTCCTTCACCCGAGTTCTCTCAAGCGCCTTGGTATTCTCTACCCAACCACCTGTGTCGGTTTGGGGTACGGTTCCTGGTTACCTGAAGCTTAGAAGCTTTTCTTGGAAGCATGGCATCAACCACTTCGTGTTCTAAAAGAACACTCGTCATCAGCTCTCGGCCTTAGAATCCCGGATTTACCTAAGATTCCAGCCTACCACCTTAAACTTGGACAACCAACGCCAAGCTGGCCTAGCCTTCTCCGTCCCTCCATCGCAATAACCAGAAGTACAGGAATATTAACCTGTTTTCCATCGACTACGCTTTTCAGCCTCGCCTTAGGGACCGACTAACCCTGCGTCGATTAACGTTGCGCAGGAAACCTTGGTCTTTCGGCGTGGGTGTTTTTCACACCCATTGTCGTTACTCATGTCAGCATTCGCACTTCTGATACCTCCAGCAAGCTTCTCAACTCACCTTCACAGGCTTACAGAACGCTCCTCTACCGCATCACCTAAGTGATACCCGTAGCTTCGGTGTATGGTTTGAGCCCCGTTACATCTTCCGCGCAGGCCGACTCGACTAGTGAGCTATTACGCTTTCTTTAAAGGGTGGCTGCTTCTAAGCCAACCTCCTAGCTGTCTAAGCCTTCCCACATCGTTTCCCACTTAACCATAACTTTGGGACCTTAGCTGACGGTCTGGGTTGTTTCCCTTTTCACGACGGACGTTAGCACCCGCCGTGTGTCTCCCATGCTCGGCACTTGTAGGTATTCGGAGTTTGCATCGGTTTGGTAAGTCGGGATGACCCCCTAGCCGAAACAGTGCTCTACCCCCTACAGTGATACATGAGGCGCTACCTAAATAGCTTTCGAGGAGAACCAGCTATCTCCGAGCTTGATTAGCCTTTCACTCCGATCCACAGGTCATCCGCTAACTTTTCAACGGTAGTCGGTTCGGTCCTCCAGTTAGTGTTACCCAACCTTCAACCTGCCCATGGATAGATCGCCCGGTTTCGGGTCTATTCCCAGCGACTAGACGCCCTATTAAGACTCGCTTTCGCTACGCCTCCCCTATTCGGTTAAGCTCGCCACTGAAAATAAGTCGCTGACCCATTATACAAAAGGTACGCAGTCACCCAACAAAGTGGGCTCCCACTGCTTGTACGCATACGGTTTCAGGATCTATTTCACTCCCCTCTCCGGGGTTCTTTTCGCCTTTCCCTCACGGTACTAGTTCACTATCGGTCAGTCAGTAGTATTTAGCCTTGGAGGATGGTCCCCCCATATTCAGACAAAGTTTCTCGTGCTCCGTCCTACTCGATTTCATGACTAAGAGATTTTCGCGTACAGGGCTATCACCCACTATGGCCGCACTTTCCAGAGCGTTCCGCTAATCTCAAAGCCACTTAAGGGCTGGTCCCCGTTCGCTCGCCACTACTAAGGGAATCTCGGTTGATTTCTTTTCCTCAGGGTACTTAGATGTTTCAGTTCCCCTGGTTCGCCTCTTGCACCTATGTATTCAGTACAAGATAACCATCTTATGATGGCTGGGTTCCCCCATTCAGACATCTCCGGATCAAAGTCTGTTTGCCGACTCCCCGAAGCTTTTCGCAGGCTACCACGTCTTTCATCGCCTCTGACTGCCAAGGCATCCACCGTATGCGCTTCTTCACTTGACCATATAACCCCAAGCAATCTGGTTATACTGTGAAGACGACATTCGCCGAAAATTCGATTGAGCTCCTAAGAGCAACTCACAAATTTTACCTTAGCCTGATCCGTTACCAGTGAAAGTAACGTTCAGTCTATCTTTCTATCACATACCCAAATTTTTAAAGAACGAACTAGTCAAAGACTAGAAATCAACATTCACCATCGTCTCGATGGAATGCTCATTTCTAAGCTTTATACAATCAGAAGCAGTTAGTGGTGGAGCCAAACGGGATCGAACCGTTGACCTCCTGCGTGCAAGGCAGGCGCTCTCCCAGCTGAGCTATGGCCCCGTATTTCTACAGGCGTTTCCCACACAAAATTGGTGGGTCTGGGCAGATTCGAACTGCCGACCTCACCCTTATCAGGGGTGCGCTCTAACCAACTGAGCTACAGACCCAATTTCGGGCTGCTTCTTATCGTCTTCTTCAATGAATCAAGCAATTCGTGTGGGAACTTATGGAGCAGCTGAGTCGTCGATTAAGGAGGTGATCCAGCCGCAGGTTCCCCTACGGCTACCTTGTTACGACTTCACCCCAGTCATGAATCACACCGTGGTAACCGTCCTCCCGAAGGTTAGACTAGCTACTTCTGGTGCAACCCACTCCCATGGTGTGACGGGCGGTGTGTACAAGGCCCGGGAACGTATTCACCGCGACATTCTGATTCGCGATTACTAGCGATTCCGACTTCACGCAGTCGAGTTGCAGACTGCGATCCGGACTACGATCGGTTTTGTGGGATTAGCTCCACCTCGCGGCTTGGCAACCCTCTGTACCGACCATTGTAGCACGTGTGTAGCCCAGGCCGTAAGGGCCATGATGACTTGACGTCATCCCCACCTTCCTCCGGTTTGTCACCGGCAGTCTCCTTAGAGTGCCCACCATTACGTGCTGGTAACTAAGGACAAGGGTTGCGCTCGTTACGGGACTTAACCCAACATCTCACGACACGAGCTGACGACAGCCATGCAGCACCTGTCTCAATGTTCCCGAAGGCACCAATCCATCTCTGGAAAGCTCATTGGATGTCAAGGCCTGGTAAGGTTCTTCGCGTTGCTTCGAATTAAACCACATGCTCCACCGCTTGTGCGGGCCCCCGTCAATTCATTTGAGTTTTAACCTTGCGGCCGTACTCCCCAGGCGGTCAACTTAATGCGTTAGCTGCGCCACTAAGAGCTCAAGGCTCCCAACGGCTAGTTGACATCGTTTACGGCGTGGACTACCAGGGTATCTAATCCTGTTTGCTCCCCACGCTTTCGCACCTCAGTGTCAGTATCAGTCCAGGTGGTCGCCTTCGCCACTGGTGTTCCTTCCTATATCTACGCATTTCACCGCTACACAGGAAATTCCACCACCCTCTACCATACTCTAGCTCGTCAGTTTTGAATGCAGTTCCCAGGTTGAGCCCGGGGCTTTCACATCCAACTTAACGAACCACCTACGCGCGCTTTACGCCCAGTAATTCCGATTAACGCTTGCACCCTCTGTATTACCGCGGCTGCTGGCACAGAGTTAGCCGGTGCTTATTCTGTCGGTAACGTCAAAACACTAACGTATTAGGTTAATGCCCTTCCTCCCAACTTAAAGTGCTTTACAATCCGAAGACCTTCTTCACACACGCGGCATGGCTGGATCAGGCTTTCGCCCATTGTCCAATATTCCCCACTGCTGCCTCCCGTAGGAGTCTGGACCGTGTCTCAGTTCCAGTGTGACTGATCATCCTCTCAGACCAGTTACGGATCGTCGCCTTGGTGAGCCATTACCTCACCAACTAGCTAATCCGACCTAGGCTCATCTGATAGCGCAAGGCCCGAAGGTCCCCTGCTTTCTCCCGTAGGACGTATGCGGTATTAGCGTTCCTTTCGAAACGTTGTCCCCCACTACCAGGCAGATTCCTAGGCATTACTCACCCGTCCGCCGCTGAATTCAGGAGCAAGCTCCTGTCATCCGCTCGACTTGCATGTGTTAGGCCTGCCGCCAGCGTTCAATCTGAGCCATGATCAAACTCTTCAGTTCAAACATCTTTGGGTTTTGAGAAAACCCTAAACTTGGCTCAGCAATCGTTGGTTACATCTTTGATTTCTCGCGGAGTAACTTGTGATGCTGATAATCTGTTGACTAGCAGTCTGACTCCACAAGCACCCACACGAATTGCTTGATTCAGTTGTTAAAGAGCGGTTGGTTAAGATCTTTCGTCTCAACCGAGGCGCGCATTCTACAGCAGCCTCATTTGCTGTCAAGTGGTATTTTTCAGAAGTTTTCCAAGTTTCCTTTTCAACTTCAACCACTTGCGCTTCAGATCTCTCATCAGCGGGAGGCGAATTCTACAGCGTTACACGCTGCTGTCAACACCTCTTTTTCAACTCCCTTTCGGCTTCGATGACCTGAAGCAACCCGCTGCCGAAAACTGCGTAACTCGTTGTTTACCAAGGAGTTTTCCGTTTCGACTGCGCCGGAAGTGGGGCGAATTATAGACACCTGGAATCTGCCGTCAACAGCTATTTTCACAATTCTGTCATATAAGGCAAAAAAGCCCCGAAAACAAAAAGGCCGACCCAATGGGTCGGCCTTCTGCGCCCTTCTACTTACAAGCTAGGGAAGGCGAACTGCGAAGCTTCATGGCTCGCACGCTGCGGCCAGCGCTGGGTGATGGCTTTGCGGCGGGTATAGAAACGCACGCCATCCGGGCCATAGGCGTGCAGGTCGCCGAACAGCGAACGCTTCCAGCCGCCAAAGCTGTGGTAAGCCACCGGCACCGGCAGCGGTACGTTGACACCGACCATGCCGACTTCGATCTCGTCGCAGAACAACCGCGCAGCTTCGCCGTCACGGGTGAAGATGCAAGTGCCGTTGCCATATTCGTGATCGTTGATCAGTTGCATGGCTTCTTCCAGGCTGTTGACCCGAACAACGCACAGCACCGGCCCGAAGATCTCTTCTTTATAGATGCGCATCTCTGGCGTGACGTTATCGAACAGGCAACCACCCAGGAAGAAGCCTTCCTCGTGTCCAGCGACGGTCAGGCCACGGCCGTCCACCACCAGAGTCGCGCCGGCAGCTACGCCGTCTTCTACATAACCGCTGACCTTGTCGCGCGCCTGGCCAGTCACCAGTGGGCCCATGTCCAGGCCGCAGTTGGTACCGGCACCGATTTTCAGCGCCTTGATTTGCGGCACCAGTTTGGCCACCAATGCATCGGCCACCTGATCACCCACGCACACGGCAACCGAGATCGCCATGCAACGCTCGCCGCAAGAACCGTAGGCTGCGCCCATCAGTGCGCTGACGGCGTTATCCAGATCCGCATCCGGCATCAGCACCGCATGGTTCTTCGCACCACCCAGGGCCTGAACGCGTTTGCCGCGCTTGGTGCCTTCGGAATAGATGTATTCGGCAATCGGCGTCGAACCAACGAAGCTCAGCGCTTTGACTTCCGGTGCTTCGATCAATGCGTCCACCGCAGTCTTGTCACCGTGCACCACGCTCATTACGCCTTTAGGCAGACCAGCCTCCAGCAGCAACTGGGCGATCAGCAGCGTCGAGCTCGGGTCACGCTCGGATGGCTTGAGGATGAAGCAGTTGCCGCAGACGATCGCCAGCGGGTACATCCACAACGGCACCATGGCCGGGAAGTTGAACGGCGTGATACCGGCAACCACGCCCAGCGGCTGGAAGTCCGACCAGGCATCGATGTTCGGGCCGACGTTACGGCTGTATTCGCCCTTGAGGATTTCCGGAGCCGCGCAAGCGAACTCGACGTTCTCGATGCCGCGCTTCAATTCACCGGCAGCATCTTCCAGGGTCTTGCCGTGCTCTTCGCTGATCAATTGCGAGATGCGAGCTTCGTTCTGCTCCAGCAGTTGCTTGAAGCGGAACATCACTTGGGCACGCTTGGCCGGCGGCGTGTTGCGCCAGGCCGGGAATGCAGCCTTGGCCGCGTCGATGGCGCTCTGGATGGTTTCGCGGGTCGCCAGCGGCAACTTATGAATAGCCTGACCGGTAGACGGGTTGAACACATCAACCGCGCGACCGTTCTCGGTCACCAGTTCGCCATTGATCAAATGCGGAATAACGCTCATGGAAGCTCCTGAAAAGTTGTCCACAGGCGCTCGTTCCCGAGCGCCCGTTGTTTATAGGTATATAGAAGGAGAAATCAGTCGATCTTGCTCAGCACTTCGCCGACCGCGTCGAACAGACGATCCAGGTCCTGCGGCTTGCTGTTGAAGGTTGGGCCGAACTGCAGGGTGTCGCCGCCGAAGCGTACGTAGAACCCGGCTTTCCACAGCGCCATGCCGGCTTCGAACGGACGCACGATGGCATCGCCGTCACGTGGGGCGATCTGGATCGCGCCGGCCAGGCCGAAGTTGCGGATGTCGATGATGTTCTTGGTGCCTTTGAGGCCGTGCAGCGCATTTTCGAAATGCGGTGCGACTTCGGCCACGCTCTGCACCAGGTTTTCCTTTTGCAGCAGGTCGAGTGCTGCCAGGCCAGCGGCGCAAGCCACCGGGTGCGCGGAATAGGTGTAGCCGTGAGGGAACTCCACCGCGTATTCAGGCGTCGGCTGATTCATGAAGGTCTGGTAGATCTCGGAGCTGGCAATCACCGCCCCCATCGGGATCGCACCGTTGGTGACTTGCTTGGCAATGCACATCAGGTCCGGGGTCACGCCGAAGGTGGTGGCGCCGAACATGGTGCCGGTACGGCCGAAACCGGTGATCACTTCGTCGAACACCAGCAGGATGCTGTGCTGATCGCAGATTTCACGCAGACGCTTGAGGTAACCCTGTGGTGGAACCAGCACGCCAGCGGAACCGGCCAATGGCTCGACGAACACAGCGGCGATGTTCGACGCATCGTGCAGTTCGATCAGCTTCAGCAGTTCGTCAGCCAGGGCGATACCACCCTGCTCCGGCATGCCACGGGAGTAAGCGTTGCTTGCCAGCAAAGTGTGCGGCAGGTGATCGACGTCCATCATCGCCTGACCGAACAGCTTGCGGTTGCCGTTCACGCCACCGAGGCTGGTGCCGGCGATGTTCACACCGTGGTAACCACGGGCACGGCCGATCATTTTGGTCTTAGTCGACTGGCCCTTCAGGCGCCAGTAAGCACGGACCATCTTCACTGCGGTGTCAGCGCACTCGGAGCCCGAGTCGGTGAAGAACACGTGGTTCAGGTTGCCCGGGGTCAGGTCGGTGATCTTTTCAGCCAGTTGGAACGACAGCGGATGGCCGTACTGGAAGGCTGGCGAGTAATCGAGGGTACCCAACTGCTTGGCGACCGCCTCCTGGATTTCCTTGCGGGTGTGCCCGGCGCCACAGGTCCACAGACCGGACAGCGAGTCATAAACCTTGCGGCCCTTGTCGTCGATCAGCCAGCTGCCTTCGGCGCCAACGATCAGGCGTGGATCGCGCTGGAAGTTGCGGTTGGCGGTGTAAGGCATCCAGTGAGCATCGAGCTTGAGCTGGCTGGCCAGGGAAGTCGGGGCGTTTTCAGGCAAGTTCATGGGCAAAACCTCGCAAGGCAATAAGCGGCGTAAGGATTGAAAACCGTTGTTGCAGCTAAATTGCCACGGAGATAAAGTCGGTGAAATGCAACTCTTCTAATGTTCAGTCAGCCCATTACTAAACTTTTGAGTAACCCGCATGAGCGCTCGCCGTCCCGATCCGCTGGCCCAGGTCAGCGACTTTGATATTCGCCTGCTGAAGATCTTTCGCAGCGTGGTGGAATGCGGCGGCTTCTCCGCGGCGGAAACCGTGCTGGGCATCGGTCGCTCAGCGATCAGCCAGCAGATGAGCGATCTGGAGCAACGCCTTGGTCTGCGCCTGTGCCAACGGGGACGTGCCGGGTTTTCGCTGACCGAAGAAGGCCGCGAGGTCTATCAATCGGCGTTGCAACTGTTAAGTGCGCTGGAAAGCTTCCGCACCGAGGTCAACGGCCTGCACCAACACTTGCGCGGCGAATTGATCATTGGTTTGACGGACAACCTGGTCACCCTGCCCCACATGCACATCACCCATGCCCTCGCGCAATTGAAAGAACGCGGCCCGGACGTGCAGATCCAGATCCGCATGATCGCGCCCAATGAAGTCGAACAAGGCGTGCTCGACGGTCGCCTGCACGTCGGCGTAGTGCCGCAGGCCAGCGCGCTGTCGGGGCTGGAATATCAACCGCTGTATAGCGAACGTTCGTTGCTGTACTGCGCGGTCGGCCATCCGCTGTTTTATGTCGACGACAAGCAACTGGACGACGAACGCCTGAACAGTCAGGACGCCATCGCGCCCACCTTCCGTTTGCCGGCGGAGATCCAGGCTCACTACCAGGCGCTCAATTGCACCGCCAGCGCGTCAGACCGCGAGGGCATGGCGTTCCTGATCCTGACCGGGCGCTACATCGGTTACCTGCCGGATCACTACGCGAGCCTTTGGGTGCAGCAGGGTCGATTGCGAGCGTTGAAAGCCAAAACGCGTTTCTATGACCTGAGCCTGGCGTCAGTCACCCGCAAGGGGCGTCGACCCCATCTGGTGCTGGAGAGTTTTCTCGAGAGTCTCGCGACGACGCGTTGAAAACTGTGGGAGCGGGGTAGGGTTTTATTGTGTGAGGCCTTGTCTGAAGCCGGTGGGTACGCTATCAACGCACTGGCCGCACCCACTCATCTTCTCGGAAGTGCCTATGACCTTTGAAGTCCCTGCCCACGGCGGAAAACCCGTTAGCCGCATTCGTCAGAAAAACGAAGAGACCATCATCAAAGCCGCCGAAGACGAGTTCGCCCGTCACGGGTACAAAGGCACGAGCATGAACACCATCGCCCAGAATGCCGGGCTGCCCAAGGCGAACCTGCATTACTACTTCACCAACAAGCTCGGTTTGTACGTGGCAGTGCTGAGCAACATCATTGAGCTGTGGGACAGCACCTTCAACACCCTCACCGCCGAGGATGACCCGGCCGAAGCGTTGACCCTCTACATTCGCGCGAAAATGGAGTTCTCCCGACGCCAGCCGCAAGCCTCGCGGATTTTTGCCATGGAGGTCATCAGCGGCGGTGAATGCCTGACCGAGTACTTCAACCAGGATTATCGCGCCTGGTTCCAGGGCCGTGCAGGCGTGTTCCAGGCCTGGATCGACGCCGGTAAAATGGACCCGGTCGATCCGGTGCACCTGATCTTCCTGTTGTGGGGCAGCACCCAGCACTACGCCGACTTCGCCACGCAGATCTGCCGCGTCACCGGGCGTACCAGGTTGACCAAACAGGACATGGAAGACGCCGGGGACAACCTGATCCGCATCATTCTCAAGGGCTGCGGCCTGAAACCTGCCATCTAAGTAGCCATTCAGGTACGTATGCCATTTACCCTCAGCGGTTTTTGCGAATACCGCGAAGAGATTCGCAAGAGCCGCTTCATTACCTTCGCCGCGCCGATCGCAAGCCCGGCCGAGGCCCAGGCGTTCATTGAACAGCACAGTGACTTGAATGCCTCGCACAACTGCTGGGCCTGGAAGCTCGGCGATCAGTATCGCAGCACCGATGATGGCGAGCCCGGCGGTACCGCCGGCCGGCCGATTCTGGCGGCGATCGAGGCGCAGGATTGCGATCAGGTCGCGGTGCTGGTGATTCGCTGGTATGGCGGCATCCAACTGGGCACCGGGGGGCTCGCCCGGGCCTATGGCGGGGGGGCAAACAAATGCCTGCAGGCGGCGCCGAAGATCGAGCTGATCAGCCGGGTGCCGCTGCGTTGCGCGTGCGGATTTGCCGAGTTGGCCCTGGTCAAGCTGCGGGTGGCGGAGGCCGGTGGATTGGTCGTGGATGAAAGCTTCACCGCCAATGGTGTCGAATTGCAGTTGGCCGTAGGCGATGCACAGATCGACACCTTGCAGTCACAACTGGCGGATTTGAGTCGCGGACGTATTTTGCTGCAGCGCTAAAAAGCTTCAGCACAAGGCTGCGATTTTTTGGGGCACGCCGTTTTTTCACTTATTCCATATTTGCCCACATCTGCTGTGCACCCGGCTGTGGATAACCTGAGCACACACCGCTGTAACCCTTCTGTCATGCGGCTTTGCGGACTTTGCTCAATTTTCGTCCAATCTGCCATCAAGCACATCAAAATCAAATAAAAACAAACAGTTACAACGGTTTATCGCCTTTAGAAGAAAGCCACTCAGTGCTTATGCCCGTGCTTTGAGCTTGCGCACAAATACTGTGGAGCAATCTGTGGATAACCCGTTCATGGCCGTCCCGGCGCCCTGCACGGTATGGCTTGTGGTCGATTGATCATTTTTTGAGCAAAACCCCACGAGCGAAATCGGGGCTTGATTTGCGCCATTGCCCCCATGTGGTGCCGGGCTCTGCGTGGCACATCTGAAAGCTGCGTACTCAACGCCTCTGGTCACAGGGCTTCGACGTTTTCCTGACCTAGTGGCCAGAAAATTGCTTTATCCACAGGCACAAGTCCAACAGCACTGAGCCTGTCATGCCCAATCACGCTCCAATCCCCGATCCGGCTCCGCGCCTGCAACTGCGCAGAATCAGCAAACGCTACCCCGGCTGCCTGGCCAACGATGCCATCGACCTGACCATTGCCCCTGGCGAGATCCATGCCCTGCTCGGGGAAAACGGCGCGGGCAAAAGCACGCTGATGAAGATCATCTACGGCGTCACCCACGCCGATTCCGGCGAGGTGATCTGGCAAGGCCGGCGGGTGAGCCTACGCAACCCGGCCCAGGCCCGGGGTTTGGGAATCGGCATGGTGTTCCAGCATTTCTCGCTGTTCGAAACCCTGAGCGTGGCGCAGAACATCGCCCTGGCCATGGGCGCGGCGGCAGGCACACCCAGACAGCTTGAGCCGAAGATTCGCGAGGTGTCCCGGCGCTACGGCATGGCGCTGGAACCGGAGCGACTTGTCCACAGCCTGTCGATCGGTGAACGGCAACGGGTGGAAATCATTCGCTGCCTGATGCAGGACATCCGCCTGTTGATTCTCGATGAACCGACTTCGGTGCTGACGCCGCAGGAGGCCGACGACTTGTTCGTCACCCTGCGCCGGCTCGCCGCCGAAGGCTGCAGCATTTTGTTCATCAGCCACAAGCTCGGGGAAGTGCGTGCGTTGTGCCACAGCGCAACGGTGTTACGAGGCGGTCGGGTAGCCGGGCATTGCGTGCCGGCCGAGTGTTCGGATCAGCAACTGGCGCGCTTGATGGTCGGTGAAGCGGCGGAGTTGATCGCAGACTATCCGAAGGTTACTGGAGGTGATGCATTCCTTGATGTCCGTGGCTTGTCCTGGCACAACCCGGACCCGTTCGGTTGCTCGCTTGCCAACATCGACCTTGAAGTGCGCCGCGGTGAAATTGTCGGCATCGCCGGTGTCGCCGGCAATGGCCAGGATGAGTTGCTGGCCTTGCTCAGCGGCGAAGAACTGTTGCCCCGCAACGCCAGCGCGACGATTCGTTTTGGTCAGGAGCCCGTCGCCCATTTGCGTCCCGATGCTCGCCGCCAACTCGGCCTGGCGTTCGTTCCCGCCGAACGCCTGGGTCATGGTGCGGTGCCGGAGTTGAGCCTGGCGGACAACGCGTTGCTGACCGCTTTCCAGCAAGGCTTGGTGAGCAACGGCCTGATCCAGCGCGGCAAAGTCGAAGCACTGGCCGAGGAAATCATCCGCCGTTTCGGGGTCAAGACACCCGATAGCCAAACCCCGGCCCGCAGCCTGTCCGGCGGCAACTTGCAGAAATTCATCCTCGGCCGGGAAATCCTTCAGCAACCGAAATTGCTGGTCGCCGCGCACCCGACCTGGGGCGTGGACGTCGGCGCGGCCGCCACCATTCACCGCGCCTTGATTGCCTTGCGCGATGCCGGCGCGGCGATCCTGGTGATCTCCGAAGACCTCGACGAACTGTTTCAGATCAGCGACCGCCTCGGCGCCTTGTGCGGCGGTCGGCTGTCGACGCTCCACGCCACCGTCGATACCCGCCTGAGCGATGTCGGCGGCTGGATGGCCGGCCAGTTCGGCGCCCCTCAATCACTCGCATCCGCCACGCGTTAACGGAGTGTCACATGCTGCTTTCCCTTGAACCCCGCGGCCAGCAATCGCGCCTTATGCTGTGGTGCTCGCCGTTGTTGGCGGCTGCACTGACCCTGGGCTGTGGATCCTTGTTGTTTATCGCGCTCGGGCACGACCCGCTATTGACCTTGCACACCTTGCTGATCGCGCCGGTCAGCGACCTGTATGGCGTCTCCGAATTGCTGGTCAAAGCCCTGCCGATTCTGCTCTGCGCATTGGGCTTGGCCGTCGCCTATCAGGCGCGCATCTGGAACATCGGTGCCGAAGGTCAACTGTTGCTCGGTGCGTTGGCCGGCAGTGCGCTGGCGGTGAACATCATCGATATGCAAAGCCGCTGGGCGCTGGTGCTGATCCTGCTCACCGGCACCTTGGCCGGAGCTGCGTGGGCCGGGCTGACGGCGTGGTTGCGCACACGCTTCAACGCCAATGAGATCCTCACCAGCATCATGCTCAATTACATCGCCCTGAACCTTTTGCTGTATTGCGTGCACGGTCCACTGAAAGATCCGGAAGGTTTCAATTTTCCGCAATCGGCGATGTTCGGCGACGCCAGCCGCTTGCCGCTGCTGATGGAAGATGGCCGGGTCCACGCCGGGGTTTATTTCGCCCTGCTCGCGTTGGTGACCGTGTGGGTGTTGTTGCAGAAAAGCTTTGTCGGCTTCCAGATCAAAGTGCTCGGGCTGGACAAGCGTGCCGCCGGTTTCGTCGGCTTTCGCGAGAAGCGTCTGATCTGGCTCGCGCTGTTGATCAGCGGCGGCCTGGCGGGGCTTGCCGGTGTGTGCGAAGTCAGCGGCCCCATCGGCCAGCTGGTGCCGCAGGTCTCGCCGGGCTACGGCTATGCGGCAATCACCGTGGCGTTTCTCGGACGGCTGAATCCCATCGGCATCCTGTTTTCCAGCCTGTTGATGGCGCTGCTGTACATCGGCGGCGAAAACGCACAAATGAGCCTGAACCTGCCGCAAGCGATCACCCAATTGTTCCAGGGCATGATGCTGTTTTTCCTGCTGGCCAGTGATGTGCTGATTCTCTACCGACCGCGCTTGAACCTGCGCTGGACCCGCCGCGCACAAACCACCGCCGTACAAGCAGGAGCGCTGTGATGGATATCGACCTGCTGAGCAATATTTTCTACGCCATGGTCCGCTGCGGTACGCCGTTGCTGCTGGTGGCATTGGGCGAACTGATCTGCGAGAAAAGCGGCGTCCTCAACCTGGGCCAGGAAGGCATGATGCTGTTTGGCGCGGTGATCGGTTTCATCGTCGCGTTCAACACCGGCCACCTGTGGCTCGGCGTGTTGCTGGCGATGCTCGCCGGGATGCTGTTGTCGTCGCTGTTCGCCTTGGTGGCGCTGGTGTTCAACGCCAATCAGGTGGCCACCGGTCTGGCCCTGACAATTTTCGGCGTGGGCCTGTCTACCTTCGTCGGTGCGGCGTGGGTCGGCAAGCCGCTGGCGGGGTTTGAGCCGATGGCGATTCCGTATTTGAGTGAGATCCCGCTGATCGGGCGGATGCTGTTTGCCCAGGACCTGTTGGTGTATCTGTCGTTCGCGCTGTTTGCGTTGGTGGCCTGGGTGATACTGAAAAGCCGCGTCGGGCTGATCATTCAGGCGGTCGGGGAAAACCCCGATGCGGCCAGCGCCATGGGCTTGCCTGTGTTGGCGGTGCGGACCCTGGCGGTGTTGTTCGGCGGTGCGATGGCCGGGTTGGCCGGGGCTTACCTGTCCCTGGCGTACACGCCGATGTGGGCGGAGAACATGAGCGCCGGGCGCGGCTGGATTGCCCTGGCGCTGGTGGTGTTCGCCAGTTGGCGGGTGTGGCGCCTGCTGCTCGGCGCGTACCTGTTCGGGCTCGCCAGCATCCTGCACCTGGTGGCGCAGGGATTGGGGCTGGCGATTCCGTCGAGTCTGCTGGCGATGTTGCCGTATGTCGCGACCATTGTGGTGCTGGTGCTGCTGTCACGGGATGCGCTGCGGACACGGTTGTATGCGCCGGTGTCGTTGGGGCAGCCGTGGCAGGCTGGGCATTAGTGGTTGACTGGTCTGGCCTCATCGCGAGCAAGCCCGCTCCCACATAACTGTGTCCGCCGCAATTAATGGGTCTGGCGCAAACCCTGTGGGAGCGAGCTTGCTCGCGATGGCGTCCGAACAGGCAACACTTGAGCAATGCCCCACGCCAATTCAAACACCAGAAAACCCACCAGCAGCGAACTCGCGCCATGGATCAGGGCATAACCCTGCCAGGCCGAGAACAGGAATCTGGCCACGGCGTCATACCGCCCATAAACCTGCTGCGGATCACGAATCCGCAGCACCGACCATACGCAGACAATCGACCCCAGCAGATTCGCCATCAACATGTGCACCGGTTCGAACGCTGGCAGCTCGCCAGGCAAACTCAACGCCCGACTCAACCCCGTCAAAAGCCCATGCAACGCGGCAAAACTCCACGGTGTGACAAACGCGACCGTCACGATCAGGTCATACCAGGCACTGCCTTGCACCAACCGGCGATATTGCGCTGTAGTCCACATCGACATTGCTCCATCAATTCAGGGAGCAACAAGGCTAAAGCCTGGAGTATGCTCCAGGGTCAAGCCCCCTCGAGACGTCATGATGCGCATCGGTGAATTAGCCCAGGCCAGCGCCGTCAGCCGCGACACGCTGCGCTTTTACGAGCAGCGCGGGTTGATTGCGGCGCAACGTAGCGCCAACGGGTATCGCGACTACCCGCCAGACATGGTGCAATTGGTGCAGTACATCAAGACCGCTCAACGACTGGGCTTTACCCTTGGCGAGATCGGCAACAGCGTCGCTACAATCTGGCAGTCACCCGATCCGGACAGCGCCGTCACGCAACTGCTGCAAGACAAACTCAAACTGATCGAAGCCCGCATGGCCGAACTCGGCGCGCTGCGCGAGGAGTTGCAACAACGGCTCGGGCAACAGTGTCCATTGAATCCACGATCCTGAACTTTCAAGGAAGCCACTCATGTCCAAGGCAAAAACCGCACTCATCATCGGCGCCTCCCGGGGGCTTGGCCTCGGGCTGGTGAAAACCCTGCTGGCCGATGGCTGGCAAATCACCGCCACCGTGCGCGATCCGCAAAAAGCCGAAGCCTTGCAGGCTCAGGGCAAGGTGCGGATCGAAAAGCTCGACATGGACGATCAGCAGGCGGTGATCGCCTTGAACCAACAGCTCAAAGGTGAAGTGTTCGATCTGTTGTTCGTCAATGCCGGAGTCAAGGGGCCGGAGGTCCAGACGCCGAACGGCGGCGCGACAATGGCCGAGGTCGGCCAGCTGTTTTTCACCAACGCCGTGGCGCCGATCAACCTTGCCGAGCGTTTTGTCGAGCAACTGCGACCGGACACCGGCGTGCTGGCGTTCATGAGTTCGGTATTGGGCAGCGTGACCATGCCCGATGCGCCGGAACTGGCCCTGTACAAGGCCAGCAAGGCGGCGCTGAATTCCATGACCAGCAGCTTCGTCACTCAGTTGGGCGAAACCAGTCTCACCGTGCTGTCGCTGCACCCGGGCTGGGTGAAAACCGACATGGGTGGTGAAGGCGCGGACATCGATGTGGAAACCAGCACCCGTGGCCTGGTCGATCAGGTGAATGCGTATGTCGGCAAGGGCGGACATCACTTCATCAATTACCGGGGTGAAACCATTCCCTGGTAAACGCCACGCTCCTACAGGGGTTACTCTTCGTCTGGTCGGGTCGGGCTTGCCCGCCAGAGCGTTTTGATCGACACTTCGCACCTCGCCTCCCCGGCGAACCTGGATCAGCAGACAGGGAAACACTGAGCTGGCAACCCTGAACCCAACTTTCAGAGGAGCCGGCCAACATGCCTGCGACCCGTACCTGGTTAAAAAATCCCCTCGCCATTTTCACCTCCAACGGTCTCGATGCCCGTGGCGGCCTGGTGCTGCAAGACGGTTTGATCGTCGAAGTACTCGGCGCCGGTCAACAACCGTCCGCACCGTGCAATGAAGTGTTCGATGCCCGCGAGCATGTGATCCTGCCGGGCCTGATCAACACCCATCACCACTTCTATCAAACCCTCACCCGCGCTTGGGCGCCGGTGGTCAATCAGCCGCTGTTCCCGTGGCTGAAAACCCTGTATCCGGTCTGGGCACGCCTGACCCCGGAAAAACTCGCCCTCGCCACCAAGGTCGCCTTAGCGGAGTTGCTGCTGTCCGGTTGCACTACCGCGGCTGACCATCACTACCTGTTCCCGGAAGGTCTGGAAAACGCGATCGACGTTCAAGTCGAAAGCGTTCGTGAACTGGGCATGCGCGCCATGCTCACCCGCGGTTCCATGAGCCTCGGCGAAAAGGACGGTGGCCTTCCGCCGCAACAGACCGTGCAGGAAGGCGAAGTGATTCTCGCCGACAGCCAGCGACTGATCGCCGAGTACCACGAACGCGGTGACGGCGCACAAATCCAGATCGCCCTGGCACCGTGCTCGCCGTTCTCGGTGACCCCGGAAATCATGTCGGCCAGTGCCGAGTTGGCGAACAAACTCGACGTGCGCCTGCACACCCACCTGGCAGAAACCCTCGACGAAGAGGATTTCTGCCTGCAACGCTTCGGCCTGCGCACCGTGGACTATCTGGACAGTGTCGGCTGGCTCGGCCCACGTACCTGGCTGGCCCATGGCATCCATTTCAACCCGGACGAAATCGCCCGCCTCGGCGCCGCCGGCACCGGTATTTGTCATTGCCCGAGTTCGAACATGCGCCTGGCCTCGGGCATCTGCCCGAGCATCGAGTTGACCGATGCAGGTGCCTTGCTGGGCTTGGGCGTGGACGGCTCGGCGTCCAACGATGCCTCGAACATGATGCTCGAAGCACGCCAGGCCCTGTACATCCAGCGCCTGCGCTACGGCGCCGAGAAGATCACTCCGGAGCGCGTGTTGGGCTGGGCGACCAAGGGTTCGGCGAGCCTGCTGGGGCGTACCGATATCGGCGAGTTGGCGGTGGGCAAGCAGGCTGACCTGGCGATGTTCAAGCTCGATGAACTGCGCTTCTCCGGCAGCCATGATCCGGTCTCGGCGTTGCTGCTGTGTGGTGCTGATCGCGCGGATCGAGTGATGGTCGGCGGCAAGTGGCGGGTGATCGATGGGCAGGTCGAAGGGCTGGATCTGAAGCGGTTGATTGCTGACCACAGCCAAGCGGCGCGGCAGTTGATTGCCGGGACCTGATACAACACCGATTAAAACTGTGGGAGCGAGCATGCCCGCTCCCACATTGGTTTTGTGGAGTGTTCAAGGCCATCTGGCTTGGCGCACCAGTGGATGGCAACTGTGCAAGGACATGCACTGTTATCGGACTTCAAGAACCTGTCGCGAGCCTGCTCGCGATAGCATCAGCGCGGATTCATGTTTTGTTGTCTTGTTGGTCAGCAATTTGCATTGCCCTGTGCAAGCCAGAGAGCCCAGCCAACCTCACAACAAAATGGAGTTCCAATTCATGCACAACCGTCCATTGAAGAAGCTGCTTTGCGCCGTTGCGGCGGCCATCGGTTTGAGCGCCAGCCTGACTGCCGCAGCCGCCGATCCGTTGAAAGTCGGCTTCGTCTATATCGGTCCGATCGGTGACCACGGCTGGACGTATCAGCATGAACAGGGGCGCAAGGAACTCGCGGAAAAATTCGGCTCGCAAATCACCACCAACTACGTGGAAAACGTCGCCGAAGGCGCCGACGCCGAGCGGGTGATCCGCAACATGGCCAAGGACAAATACGACCTGATCTTCACCACCTCCTTCGGCTACATGAACCCGACCGTGAAAGTCGCCAAACAGTTTCCCAAGGTGACCTTCGAACACGCCACCGGCTACAAGCAGGACAAGAACCTCGGCACTTACCTGGCGCGCACTTACGAGGGCCGCTACGTCGGCGGCTTCCTTGCGGCGAAGATGACCAAGACCAAGAAGGTCGGCTACGTCGCCTCGTTCCCGATCCCGGAAGTGATCCGCGACATCAACGCCATCCAGCTGGCCCTGAACAAGTACAACCCCGGCACCGAGATCAAGGTGGTGTGGGTCAACTCGTGGTTCGATCCGGGCAAGGAAGCGGACGCCGCCAACGCGTTGATCGACCAGGGCGTGGACGTGGTGTTCCAGCACACCGACAGCCCCGCGCCGATCCAGGCCGCCGAACGTCGCGGCGTGTATGCCGTAGGCTACGCTTCGGACATGGCGCACTTCGGACCGAAAGCGGTGCTGACCTCCATCGTCAACGACTGGGGCCCACACTACGTTCAGGCCACCCAAAGCGTGATCGACCATGACTGGAAATCCCGGGACTACTGGGGCGGCTTGAAGGAAGGCACCGTTGAACTGCCGATCAGCGACCTGGTGCCGGCGACAGTGAAGAGCGAAGCCGAGCAACTCATCGCCGACATCAAGAGCGGTGCGCTGCAACTGTTCACCGGGCCGATCAAGGACCAGGCCGGGGTCGAGAAAATCCCTGCGGGCGTGAGCGCGACCACGGCAGAACTGGCGTCGATGAATTACTACGTGGAAGGCATGAAGGCCGAGATTCCGAAGTAACTCCCTCCGGTCAGAACACAGTACCTGTGGGAGCGAGCTTGCTCGCGATGAGGCCATTACATTCAACATCCATGTTGTCTGCCCTACCGCCATCGCGAGCAAGCTCGCTCCCACAGGGTTCTTCAGCGTTCGCCAGTCTGTGTAACCTTCAGGACAATCGCATGAACCAACTCCCCATCATCGACATCACCCCGCTCTACAGCGAAGACCCAACCGCCTGGCCAGCCGTGGCCGCACAAATCGACCTCGCCTGCCGCGAGTGGGGTTTCTTCTACATCAAGGGCCATCCGATCAGCACGGCGCGAATCGACGCCCTGCTCGACCACGCCAAACACTTCTTCGCCCAACCCACCGCCGAAAAACTCAAGATCGACATCACCCAGACCCGTCACCATCGCGGCTACGGCGCCATCGCCACCGAGCAATTGGACCCAAGTAAACCCAGCGACCTCAAAGAAACCTTCGACATGGGCCTGCACCTGCCGGCCGGGCACCCTGACGTACTGGCGGAAAAACCCTTGCGTGGCCCCAATCGCCATCCGTCCATCCCCGGCTGGGAAGCGTTGATGGAACAGCACTACGTCGACATGCAAGCCCTCGCGCAAACGCTGTTGCGGGCCATGAGCATCGCGCTGGGGATTGAGAGCGATTTCTTCGACACACGCTTCAATGACCCGGTCAGCGTGCTGCGGATGATTCATTACCCGCCGCGCCACACCGCCAGTTCCGAAGAGCAGCAAGGTGCCGGGGCGCACACCGATTACGGCTGCATCACCCTGCTCTATCAGGACGCCGCCGGTGGCTTGCAGGTCCGCAACGTCAAAGGCGGATGGATCGACGCACCGCCCATCGAAGGTACGTTCGTGGTCAACCTCGGCGACATGATGGCGCGCTGGAGCAATGACCGTTACCTGTCGACGCCGCACCGGGTGATCAGCCCCCTCGGCG
Organism: Pseudomonas grandcourensis; assembly: GCF_039909015.1. Taxonomy (NCBI): domain Bacteria; kingdom Pseudomonadati; phylum Pseudomonadota; class Gammaproteobacteria; order Pseudomonadales; family Pseudomonadaceae; genus Pseudomonas; species Pseudomonas grandcourensis. The sequence continues at coordinate 788,942 of NZ_CP150919.1, read as the reverse complement.
TGGATCGTTATTCGATGCCGTTCTTTGCCGAACCGCACCCGGACACCCGCATCGAATGCCTGCCCGGCTGTCAGGACACTTTGCACCCGGCGAAATACCCGGCCACCACTTGCGCCGAGTTCCTGCTCTCGCGCTTCGCCGATACCTACGCTTATCGACGGGAACTGGAAACGGTGTGATGAACCGCCTGGTCAGGTTTTACCAATTGTTGCGGCAACCCTCTGTAGAATGGCGACCATTGCACCTGATGAGAAAAGAATTATGTACGACTGGCTGAACGCCCTGCCCAAGGCAGAATTGCACCTGCACCTGGAAGGCTCGCTGGAACCCGAGCTGTTGTTCGCCCTGGCCGAGCGCAACAAGATTGCCTTGCCATGGAGCGACGTCGAAACCTTGCGCAAGGCGTATGCCTTCAACAACCTGCAAGAGTTCCTCGACCTGTATTACCGGGGTGCCGATGTGCTGCGCACGTCCCAGGACTTCTATGACCTGACCTGGGCGTACCTGCTGCGCTGCAAAGAACAGAACGTGATTCACACCGAACCGTTCTTCGACCCGCAGACACACACCGACCGTGGCATCCCGTTTGAAGTGGTGCTCAACGGCATCGCCGCCGCGCTGAAGGATGGCGAGCAGCAACTGGGCATCACCAGTGGTTTGATCCTGAGCTTCCTGCGCCATCTGAGCGAAGACGAAGCACAGAAAACCCTCGACCAGGCGCTGCCGTTCCGCGATGCGTTCGTCGCCGTGGGCCTGGACAGCTCCGAGATGGGCCACCCGCCAAGCAAGTTCCAGCGCGTGTTCGACCGTGCCCGTCACGAAGGCTTCCTGACCGTCGCCCACGCCGGTGAAGAAGGCCCGCCCGAGTACATCTGGGAAGCCATCGACCTGCTGAAAATCCAGCGCATCGACCATGGCGTGCGCGCCATCGAAGACGAGCGCCTGATGCAGCGAATCATCGACGAGCAGATCCCGCTGACCGTGTGCCCGTTGTCGAACACCAAGCTTTGCGTGTTCGATCACATGTCGCAGCACAACATTCTCGACATGCTGGAACGCGGCGTGAAAGTGACCGTGAACTCCGATGACCCGGCGTACTTCGGCGGTTATGTCACCGAGAACTTCCATGCGCTGCACACCCATCTGGGCATGACCCAGGATCAGGCCAAGCGCCTGGCGCAGAACAGCCTCGATGCGCGGTTGGTGAAACCGTAAGGCTCGGCGCCCCAGCCCCGCGGGAGCGAGTACGTTCGCTCCCGCAACGTTGCACTAAAGCGCCATCTCCAACTCGGTTTCCTTGGCAAAGCGATAGATCTCGCGTTGCCCGGAGGCCGTCACTTGCAAGGCTCGGGAATCGTTGGGCAGGCTCAGCCACCCCGACTGCATGAACAGCTGCAACAATGCCGCGCCCAGCGAGCCGCCCAAGTGCGGGCGTCTTTCGCTCCAGTCAGGGCAGGCGCAGGCAACCCTGCCGTTGTGATGGGCCAGCGCCTGGATGAACACTCCCCGTGCCGCCAACTCCGTCGCGCCCTTGAGCGTGACCGTGACCCGCTGATCGAAGTGTTCGATCCAGCCCGCCTCCAGCAGTCGCTGATACAGATCGGCGGACAGGGTGCCCCCCAAGTGATCCTCGCACAGTCGGGCACTCAACAATGGCGAACGCACCGCCCGGGGTTTGGCCAGGGGTGCATTGCGCTTGAATACGTCCGGAATATCCTGGGGTGCGCTGGCGAAGGTCGCGCTGGCCAGTGCTTCGATTGCCGCCCCGACCTCGGGAGCGGCCAGGCGGAAGAAGCGTTTGCGGCCGCGGTTTTCAACCTTGAGCAGACCTCCGGCGGACAAACGTCCCAAGTGTGCACTGGCCGACGACGATGACAGGCCGGCCAGCAATGCCAACTCTTCGGTTGTTCGCGCCGAACCATCCATCAAGGCCCACATCATTGCGCTGCGCTTTGGGTCAGCCAGCAACGTGGCGATCTGGCTGATGCAAGGTGCATGTTCCATGTATTCACTCCCTGTTGAATCGTTTCGTCTACTGCCCAGAGAAATCTTGACCAGTAATGTGTCGTCGGCCAATCCGTGGAAACTGCCATAAGCCCGACAACGCCTTGCTCACTCATTTGCGCTGCCTGGCCGATGCTGCGTAGGCCAGATGGATGGCCATGCAGCCGGGCCGACTCGAACGTGGACCCGCCATTGGGGGTCGACGCTACTGACATGATGAGGGCGCTAGTATATGCGGGTTGGTCGGCGGATCCTTTCCTCCGCCCGGCGTAGGTGGTGATCGTACCTGAGGGAAATTTCTCTTTTTTCGTGCGACTAATGATCGATTTCCGAAAAGCCTGGAAATTGACTGCTCAAGAGGATGCATCGACTGACAAGCATTTCGCGCAACAGGTTCACCGGCTTACTCAATTGTGCGCGATGGGCGCACAACAGATTCAACGGTGCGCGCTCACAGAGCAGCTCCGGCAACAGCAACTTCAAGCGGCCGGCCAGTACATCGGCGGCCACATCGAGCCAGGACTTGTACGCGATCCCGGCACCTGCCACGGCCCAAAGGCGCACGACATCGGCATCGTCACTGAAACGATCGCCGCTGACGGTCAGGCTGACTTCGCGTTTGCCGTCGTGAAAACTCCAGTGATCGTGGACCCGGCTGCCGAGCATGTACAACAGGCAATTGTGCTGTGCCAGTTGCTCCAGATGCCGCGGTTCGCCATGCCGGGCCAGATAGCCGGGAGCGGCGCACAACACCCGGCGGTTCTGCGGGGCGATGGGCAGCGCCACCAGGCTGGAGTCCTCCGGTTCACCGTAGCGCAGGGCAATGTCTACCGGTTGGCGAAACAGGTCGGCGATGCGATCCCCCAGCAGCAGGCGCACGGTGAGTTTCGGATGCTCGCGTTGAAACTCGTCGAGCCAGGGCAGCAGCAGGTTGCGGCCAAAGTCCGATGGCGCCGACAGTTGCAGCACCCCGCTGACCTGATCCTGACCACTGGCCAGCAATCGCCGGCCCTCGTCGAGATTGCTCAGGGCCGCACGAGCGTATTCGAGAAAACCCTCGCCTTCGGCAGTCAGGCGCAGACTGCGGGTCGAACGGGCCAATAAACGAGCGCCGAGTTGCTGTTCGATGCGCTTGAGCGCCGCACTGGCCACCGCCGCCGACATGTCCATGCCCCGCGCGGCGGCGGACAGGCTGCCCAGGTCCGCCGCCCGGACAAACAACTGCAAGTCATCGAAACGCAGCATCAGAGCACCGATTATCAAAAAAATATTGAAAGAGACTGCTCTTTTAGCCGGTTTTATCTTCAGGAGAAATAGCCAATCATCGGCCCCATCGAATCTCTTCTCTAATTAGTGTTCCGGAGCCGCCCATGAAAGCCATTGCCTACTACGCCTCGTTGCCGATCAGTGACGACAAGGCTCTGCAAGACATCGAACTGCCGGAGCCGGTCGCCGGCCCCCGCGACTTGCTGGTGGAAGTCAAAGCCATCTCGGTCAACCCGGTGGACACCAAGGTGCGCCAGAACGTCCAGCCTGAGGGCGGCGCGGCCAAGGTGCTGGGTTGGGACGTGGCCGGTGTGGTCAAGGCCGTGGGCAGTGAAGTGACGCTGTTCCAGGCCGGCGACAAGGTGTATTACGCAGGCTCCATCGCCCGTGCCGGTGGCAACAGCGAGTTGCATGTCGTGGACGAGCGCATCGTCGGCCACATGCCGAAGACCCTCGGATTCGCCGAAGCCGCTGCCCTGCCGCTCACCGCGATCACCGCCTGGGAACTGTTGTTCGAACGCCTGCAGATACGCGAAGGCAAAACCGATGAAGGCCAGAGCCTGTTGATCGTCGGCGCGGCGGGCGGTGTTGGCTCGATTCTTACGCAACTGGCTCACCAACTGACGGCCCTGAAAGTCATCGGCAGTGCTTCGCGTGCGCAAACCCAAAGCTGGGTTAAAGAGCTGGGTGCCGACCTGGTGATCGACCACAGCCAGCCACTGAGCGAAGCACTCAAGCATGTCGGCGTGGATCAGGTCACCCACGTCGCCAGCCTGACGCAAACCGACCAGCATCTGGATCAATTGATCGAGGCATTGGCACCCCAAGGCAAACTGGCGCTGATCGATGACCCCAAGTCGCTGGACGTGACCAAGCTCAAACGCAAGAGCCTGTCACTACACTGGGAGTTCATGTACACCCGTTCGCTGTTTGAAACCGCAGACATGATCGAGCAGCACAACCTGCTCAATCGCGTCGCCTGGCTGATCGATGCCGGGACCCTGAAAACCACGGTTGGCGAACACTTCGGCACGATCAACGCAGCCAACCTGCGCCGTGCCCATGCCCTGCTGGAAAGCGGCAAGGCCAAGGGCAAGATTGTGCTGGAAGGGTTCTGAAGCGCTGAAAAAAACCGCCGCTGATTTCATCGCCTTCTGCTGTTTTCCGTCTGCGACCGGGCCATCCCGGTTGCAGACAGCCTCTGTGGCCCCCTCGAAAAAACCGTGTTGTTTTTAGTTACAAACCGTCAGTCCGACAGTTGATCCTTGTCACAATGGTGACCGTATACGGGACTACAATCGAATCTCCTGCGAGGCTTTCTTTTGCGTAACGTCTTTTACGAGACATCTTTTACGAGACATCTTTTGCGAGAGGAGTTCGGCTATGAAGATCCTGATAAAAGAACTGGCAAAGTCCCAGTGGCAAGTCAGTCTTGACCAACATGCTGTGACGTTCCGCAGCGAAGCAGAAGCTCGCGCTTTCACGCGCACCCTTGAAGCCCGCATCCAGGCCCCTCACCAGATTCCCGCCCTCTTTCCGCAGCGTGCGGCCGGCTGACTCCGGCCTCAAACCTGGGCTTGCGCCAGCGCCCGGGCATTTTGCAAACGCCGGGTGAGCACCGCTGCACTCACCACCAGAACGCCACACAGGCTGATGACCATGGCCATCGGCACGGCGCTGCCGTCGTGCAGCACGCCCACCAGTGCGGAGGCGCCGGCAGCCACGCTGAATTGCAGACAACCGAGCAGCGCCGACGCGCTGCCGGCCCGTGCGCCCTGCCCGTTCATCGCACAAGCCGCCGCGTTGGGGCTGATGCAACCAAGGCTGGCGATACAGATGAACAATGGAATCAGCAGCGGCCACAACTGTGCCGGGTGCAGCGAGCTGACAGCGAGCAGGGCCAAGCCGGCCACCAGATAAACCCACACCGCACGCGCCAGCAAAAACATCGGGCCACGCTTGGCCAGTAACCGCGCGTTGACCTGCGCCACCAGAATGAAGCCCGCCGCATTGATGCCGAACAGCCAGCCGAAATGCTCGGCCGCAACGCCGTAGAGCTTGATGATGATGAAGGGTGAACCGGCGATGTAGGCAAACATCCCGGCGATGGCGATGCCCCCGGTCAAGGCATGGCCAAGAAATATCGGGTCGGCCAGCAATCGGCCGTACTGACGCAGCGCACCCGACAGCGGTTGACGCGGCATGTGGGCCGGCATGCTTTCCGGCAATCCCGTCGCAACCGCCAGCCCCGCCAGCGCACTGAAACCGGTCAAGGCCAGGAAGATCGACTGCCAGCCTGTGGTGTTGACCAACAGCCCACCCAGCAATGGGGCGAGGATGGGGGCAAGTCCCATCACCAGCATCAACTGCGAAAAGACTTTCGCCGACCCCACTGCATCACACTTGTCGCTGACCACCGCCCGGGAAATCACCATCCCCGCGCAACCGCCCAGCGCCTGGATGAAACGTGCGCCGATCAGCCATTCCAGATTTGGCGCGTAGGCGCACGCCACAGAGGCGGCGGTGAACAAACCGACACCGATAAGCAATGGAATGCGCCGCCCGAAACGATCCGCCACCGGGCCATAGGCCAACTGACCGATGGACAAGCCGAGGAAGTACACCGCCAACGTCATCTGGACGTGTTTTTCGTCAGTCCCGAAAGCCAGGGCCATGGCCGGGAAGGCCGGCAGGTAGAAATCGATCGCCAGCGGACCGAAAGCGCTCAAGGCGCCGAGAATCAAAATGGTTCGGAAGTTCATCGGGCATCCAGTGGGGCAGAAGTCGGCAGCTCGACAGTCTAGCCGCGCATGGACGCCTTGAACATTCCGGTAGCTCGCTAACTATCAAATTCAGGCCAGTTTGACGCCGTACCCCTCCTCGCTGATCGCCTCGATCACTTGCTGGGCGGTCAGCGCACTTTCGACACCGACCTCCCTGGCCGCCAGATCGACCCGCACACTGGCCGCCGGGTCTTTGGCCTGGACCGCCTGGGTGATGGCCTTGACGCAGTGACCACAAGACATGCCTTCAACGTTGAACACTTGCATGGGATGACTCCTTTTCCGAGGGATGAACCCAGTTTCGGGCTTGCCACCATGGCAAGGTCAAGTTCTGAAGTTAGCTGCCGGGCTGGCAATCGACGCGACGCTCGGCCAAGCTGCGTCCATCAATGACTCGAACTCAGGAGATTCAGCCATGCGCTGGTCAGTTTTCAGCCTGTTTGGCTTTCTCAGCCTTTTCGCCGCCGTGCCTTCGGTCAATGCCGCTCAGGATTATGGTGTGCTGATCATTTCCCGCGAGCGCCTGGAAGTCGCGACCAGTTGCGAAATCGGTGTGTACATCCAGGATCAGTTGGCGGCGCGGCTGTTCCAGGAGCAGAGCACCTCGTTCAACCTACCGCCGGGCATCGTCTCGCTGCGCCTGAAACTGCTGCCGGGACAGGTCCCGGGTTGCAATCCGGGCATGCTCGCGCCGGGTTCGCAGGATATCCAGCTCAAGGCCGGGGATGTGCTCAAGTACCGGATTGCGATGACGCAGGACGGGATGTACCTCAAGCGCGCCGGTCTCGGTTACTGATCGGCTGCTTGATCTGAAACATGGCACTTGACCTTGCCAGCATGGCAAGGTTGATCCTGTGGTCATCTACTACAGGGAGTGCGACCGATGTCCGAATCCACCACGTTCGACCTGCCGATTGCCGGCATGACCTGCGCCAGTTGCGCCGGGCGGGTCGAGCGCGCCTTGAGCAAAGTCATTGGCGCCAGTGCCGTCAGCGTCAACCTCGCCACTGAACAGGCGCGGGTCCAGGCCCCCAGCGACAGCCTGCCGGCCTTGATGGATGCCGTGGCCAAGGCCGGCTACAGCGTGCCGCAACAGAGCCTGGAGTTGAGCATCGATGGCATGACCTGCGCGTCCTGCGTTGGTCGGGTCGAGCGTGCGCTGGGCAAGGTGGCCGGAGTGAAAAGCGTCAGCGTCAACCTGGCCAACGAACGCGCCCACCTTGAACTGCTCGGCCAGATCGATCCGCAAACCTTGATCGCCGCTGTGGCCAAGGCTGGCTACAGCGCCAGCATCCGGGAAGCCGAACACCCGCCAACCGACAATCAGCAACAGCGACTGCACCGCGAACGCCTGGCCTTGATCATCGCCATTGCCCTCGCCTTGCCGCTGGTATTGCCGATGCTGCTACAGCCATTCGGCGTGCACTGGATGCTCCCGGCCTGGGCGCAATTCGCCCTGGCCACGCCGGTACAATTCATCTTCGGTGCACGGTTCTACGTCGCCGCCTGGAAAGCCGTGCGCGCCGGAGCCGGCAACATGGACCTGCTGGTCGCCCTGGGCACCAGCGCCGGTTATGGCTTGAGCCTGTACGAATGGGCCACCGCCGCCGGGCGCATGCCGCATCTGTACTTCGAAGCCTCGGCGGTGGTGATCGCCCTGGTGCTGCTGGGCAAATACCTGGAAAGCCGCGCCAAGCGCCAGACCGCCAGCGCCATCCGCGCCCTCGAAGCCTTGCGCCCGGAACGGGCGATCCGGGTGATCGATGGCCACGAGCAAGACGTCGCCATCAGCGCCCTGCGTCTCAATGACCTGGTGATGGTCAAACCCGGCGAACGCTTCCCGGTGGACGGCGAAGTGGTTGAAGGCCAGAGCCACGCCGACGAAGCCCTGATCAGTGGCGAGAGCCTGCCGGTGCCCAAGCAGCCCGGCGACAAGGTCACCGGCGGCGCGATCAACGGTGAAGGCCGGTTGCTGGTGCGTACCCAGGCCCTCGGTGCGGAAACCGTGCTGGCGCGGATCATCCGTCTGGTGGAAGACGCCCAGGCCGCGAAAGCGCCGATCCAGAAACTGGTGGATAAAGTCAGCCAGGTGTTCGTGCCCACCGTGCTGCTGATTGCCCTGGCCACCCTGATCGGCTGGTGGCTGTACGGCGCGCCGATGGAAACCGCGCTGATCAATGCCGTGGCGGTGCTGGTGATCGCCTGCCCGTGCGCCCTGGGCCTGGCCACGCCGACGGCGATCATGGCCGGCACCGGCGTGGCCGCGCGCTACGGGATTCTGATCAAGGACGCCGAAGCACTGGAGCGAGCCCACGAAGTCAGCGCGGTGGTGTTCGACAAGACCGGTACCCTGACCTCCGGCGCCCCGCGCATTGCGCATCTGAGTGCCATCGACGGTGATGAGGCGCGCCTGCTGCAATTGGCCGGCGCCCTGCAACGCGGCAGTGAGCACCCGCTGGCCAAGGCTGTTCTGGATGCCTGTGCCGAGCGTGGATTGAAGGTGGCCGATATCAACGACAGCCAGTCCCTGACCGGCCGCGGCATCGCCGGCAACCTCGTGGGGCGTCGCCTGGCGCTGGGCAATCGACGTCTGCTGGAGGACAGCGGCTTGAATGCCGGGCCGTTGGCTGACTCCGCAATCGCGTGGGAAAAAGAAGGCCGGACCTTGTCCTGGCTGATCGAACAATCCCCCGAACCACAGGTGTTGGCCCTGTTCGCCTTCGGTGACACCCTCAAGCCCGGCGCGCTGCAAGCGGTACAACAATTGAGCGCGCGGAACATCAGCAGCCACCTGCTGACCGGCGACAATCGCGGCAGCGCCAAAGTGGTCGCCGAGGCGCTGGGCATCCACGATGTACATGCCGAAGTGCTGCCGGCAGACAAAGCCGCCACGGTCGCCGCACTGAAACAAACCGGGGTGGTGGCGATGGTCGGCGACGGCATCAACGACGCCCCGGCACTGGCTGCCGCCGACATCGGCATCGCCATGGGCGGCGGCACCGACGTCGCCATGCACGCGGCCGGCATCACCCTGATGCGCGGCGACCCGCGACTGGTACCGGCCGCATTGGAGATCAGCCGCAAGACCTACGCCAAGATTCGGCAGAACCTGTTCTGGGCCTTCGTCTATAACCTGATCGGCATTCCGCTGGCGGCGTTCGGCTTCCTCAATCCAGTGCTTGCCGGTGCGGCCATGGCGTTGTCGAGCGTCAGCGTGGTGAGCAATGCGCTACTGTTGAAAACTTGGAAACCCAAGGACCCGGAGGATAACCGATGAACATCGGCCAAGCGGCCCGCCACAGCGGCCTGAGCGCAAAGATGATCCGTTATTACGAATCCATCGGCCTGCTCAAGGCAGCCCATCGCACCGACAGCGGCTACCGGGTATATGGCGATGACGACCTGCACACCCTGGCGTTCATCAAGCGCTCGCGGGACCTGGGGTTTTCCTTGGAAGAAGTCGGCAAGTTACTGACCCTCTGGCAAGACCGCCAGCGCGCCAGCGCCGATGTTAAGGCGTTGGCCCGCCAGCATATCGATGAGTTGAACCAGAAGATCCGAGAACTGGGCCAGTTGCGCGACACCTTGCAGGACCTGGTTGAGCACTGTCAGGGCGATCATCGGCCGGATTGCCCGATACTGAAGAATCTGGAGTCGGGGTGTTGTGCCGCCCCTACCAACCACCGCAACTCCCTGTAGGAGTGAGCCTGCTCGCGATAGCAATCTGCCTGACACATCAATGTTGAAAGTGCCGACGCTATCGCGAGCAGGCTCACTCCTACAAGGGGTTTGGGTGGCGCACAAAAAACCCGGCCGAAGCCGGGTTTTTTCTTTATCCGATCACTGCATCCACGGTGGAGGCGGCTCTTCGGTCTTGCCCGGCGGAGCATCGTCCGCCGCGCGTACGGCTTGCTTGCGCTCTTCATCCAGGCGTGCGGCCTCGATCTCGCGCATGATTCCGCCCACGTCGGCCAGCTCTTCCGTCTCGGCGAACTCGCCGGTCAGGACACTGGCCGGGTGCAAGGTGCCGGCCTCGTACAAGGCCCACATTTCCTTGGCGTACTTGGTCTTCTTCAACTCCGGTGCGAACCGACCGAAGTAGGACGCCATGTTGCCCACATCCCGCTCCAGCATGCTGAACGCGTGGTTGTTGCCCGCCGCGTCCACCGCCTGCGGCAGATCGATGATCACCGGGCCGGTCGGCGTCAGCAGTACGTTGAACTCGGACAGGTCGCCGTGCACCAAGCCGGTACACAGCATCAGCACGATCTGGGAAATCAGATACGCGTGATACTCCCGGGCCTGGTCCGGCTCCAGCACCACATCGTTCAGGCGCGGCGCGGCATCACCGTACTCGTCGGCCACCAGTTCCATGAGCAGCACGCCTTCGAGGAAGTCGAACGGCTTGGGCACCCGTACACCGGCACTGGCCAGACGGAACAGCGCCGCCACTTCGGCGTTCTGCCAGGCGTCCTCGGTTTCCTTGCGGCCAAACTTGGAGCCCTTGGCCATCGCACGGGCCTGACGGCTGTTGCGTACCTTGCGGCCTTCCTGATACTCGGCCGCCTGACGGAAACTGCGTTTATTCGCCTCCTTGTAGACCTTCGCGCAACGCAACTCGTTGCCGCAGCGCACCACATAAACAGCTGCTTCTTTACCACTCATGAGTGGGCGCAGCACCTCGTCGACCAGACCGTCCTCGATCAGGGGTTCAATGCGTTTTGGAGTCTTCATCAGCTTTTATTGTGGGTCCTTTATTACCAAACACGCGAAAGTCATTCGTTATACGGCAATCCACTCACGGGGGGGAGGGGTTGCCGACTTATGAACATTGCAGATGCACACAATGTACCGATTTCATCAGGTAAAACCGACGACCGTCATGGTCGTTCCAGATCATAGCCGAGCCAGCGGCACTTGTTGTGCAGGGGCATTGAGGGCAATTGCGACAGAAGCTGACACCACAGCTCATGCCTTTCGTAGGATTTTTCCCAACAGGCCTCAATTTCCTCCGAAAACAGCCGAAGTCCTAAGTGACAAAGTGATTTGTCCGACAATCGTTGCCACAACAACAGCGATGCCGCACTCAAGGACCCGGGTTGACCAAGAACGAATACGGCTGCCAATAAACCGCGAGTCATCTGCACTGCGTGGGCCTACAAGAAAATCTGGAGCGCGGATGAACATCAAACAGAAGTTGACCTGGGCGTTTGCAATCATCGCCTGCCTGCCCGTGGTGCTGGTCGCCACCCTCGTTGTGCTGAACCTGCGCAGTGATGCCAGGGACGAATTCGTCGACGGCAGTGCCCGCGAGATTCGTCAGGTCAGCAACGCCATGCAATTGTTCTTTGACGGCATCAGCCAGAACGTCGATTACCTGGCCAAGCAGCCGTTGATCCGAAACTCCGACGACAGCCTCAAGACTTACATGGCCGCCAACGCCGAGAGCGTCCCCCAGGGCGAGGCGGACAAAAAAGTCTTCACCCTGCTCCAGGACCTGGGCAACAGCCACCCGTCCTACGCCTATGCCATCCTCGGCACGGCGGCGGGCGGCTACGTGTCGTGGCCGGATGATCCGAAGCTGAATAACTACGACCCGCGCCAGCGCCCCTGGTACAAGGCCGCCCAAGCCAAACCGGGCAAGCCGTTCCGCACCGAGGCCTACTACTGGGCCCAGGACGACGCGACCTACGTCAGCACCGTGCGCACCATCGACAACAAGCTGGGCACCAACGGCGGCGTGGTCAGCATCGACGTGACGCTCAAGCAGCTCACCGAAATCGTCAAACAGATCAAGCTCGGTGAAACCGGCTACCTGATGCTGCTGGAAAACACCGGCATGGTCCTGGTGGATCCGAAACAGCCGGAACACAACTTCAAACCGCTGAACAGCCTTGGCGACGGCTACGCGCAACTGGCCAAGGCTGGCAAAGGCCTGGTGGAAGTGGAGCTGAACGGCGAGCACTACATGGCCAACGTCTGGCCATCGGAGCAGTTGGGATGGACCTTCATCGGCCTGATCAAACAGGACGACGTGATGAGCTCCGCGACCCAGTTGACCTGGTTGATCGCCATCATCGCCGCCGTCCTGGCCGTCATCTTCGCCGTCGTCGGCGCCAGTTTTGCCAGCCTCATCGTGCGCCCGATCCGCAGCGTGGCCAGCGGCCTGGAAGGCATCGCCCAAGGCGAAGGCGACCTGACCCAGAACCTGCAAATCCGTGGCAACGACGAAACCGCGCAATTGGCCAACTGGTTCAACCAGTTCCTGACCGCGATTCGCAACCTGATCCAGAACATCGGCGGCGCGGCGGGCAAGATCCTCGCCACGTCCAAGAGTTCGACCCAGGTCTCCAGCGACATGGCCGAAGCCGCCGGACGCCAGCGTGAAGCGGTGGACATGGTCTCCACGGCGTTCCACGAAATGGTCGCCACCGCCAACGAAGTCGCGCGCTCTTGCAGCCAGGCGGCGGAGTCTGCCGACAGTGGCCAGCGCCAGGCGCGCGAAGGTCAGCAGCAGATCGATGCGGCGGTGAACAGCGTGGATCGCCTGAGCCAGGAAATCGAACAGTCGGCCCAGTCGATGCAACAACTCGAACGCGACAGCAACGACATTCAGTCGATCCTGGGGACCATCCGCTCGATCGCTGAACAGACCAACCTGCTGGCGCTGAATGCCGCGATCGAAGCGGCCCGGGCCGGTGAACAGGGACGCGGCTTTGCCGTGGTGGCAGACGAAGTACGGGCCCTGGCCAAGCGCACGGCCGACTCCACGGCGGAAATCGACGGACTGCTGGGCAACCTGGCCAAACGCACCAGCCAGGTGACCCAACAGATGCACGCGAGCCTGGAAGTGTCCCAGCAATCGGTAACGCGCATCGGCGAGGCGCGCAACAGCTTCGGGCAGATCCGCGAGTCGGTGGACGTGATCCGCGACATGAACACCCAGATCGCCACGGCGGCGGAACAACAGCATCAGGTGGCCGAAGACATCAACCGGCACATCAGCCAGATCCATGGCGATGCGCAATTGGTGGCGGAACTGGCCAACTCGGCGCGCCTGGACTCCCAGAGCCTGGCCGGGTTGTCCAATGAGCTGGACGGGTTGGTGCGCAGGTTTCGGACCTAACCCGCAAGCTCGCTCCCACAAGATTTCAGTGTCGTTCACATAATCTGAGCCAAACACAAAACCTGTGGGAGCGAGCTTGCTCGCGATGAGGCCAGCAGTTTCAACATCTTTGTTGACTGACACACCGCTATCGCGAGCAAGCTCGCTCCCACAGTTTTTTGTGTTCAGCGTTCGATAATGGCGGTCACGCCCTGCCCGCCCGCCGCGCAGATCGAAATCAGCCCGCGTCCCTTGCCCGCCGCATCCAGCAACTTCGCCAGGTTGGCGACGATGCGCCCGCCCGTGGCGGCAAACGGATGCCCCGCCGCCAATGAACTTCCCTTGACGTTGAGCCTGCTACGATCGATCGAGCCCAGCGCCGCATCGAGCCCGAGACGGGTTTTGCAGTACTCGGGATCTTCCCAGGCCTTCAAGGTGCACAGCACTTGCGCGGCGAAGGCTTCGTGGATTTCGTAGTAGTCAAAGTCCTGCAGGGTCAGGCCATTGCGCGCGAGCAAACGCGGCACGGCGTAGACCGGTGCCATCAACAACCCTTCAGCACCGTTGACGAAATCCACCGCCGCCGCCTCGCCGTCTCGCCAGTAGGCCAGGATCGGTAACCCGCGTGCCTTGGCCCATTCCTCGCTGCCCAGCAGCACCAGTGACGCACCATCGGTCAGCGGTGTGGAGTTGCCGGCGGTCAGGGTGCCCTTGGCGCTTTTCTCATAGGCCGGCTTGAGCGCGGCGAGCTTTTCCAGCGTGGAGTCCGGGCGCAAATTGTTGTCGCGAGTCAAGCCCAGGAACGGCGTCATCAGGTCGTTGTGCCAGCCCTCGGCGTAGGACGCGGCCAGTTTCTGATGGCTCTCAAGCGCCAATTGATCCTGTGCTTCGCGAGGGATGTTCCAGGTCTGGGCCATCAGCTCGCAATGCTGGCCCATGGACAACCCGGTACGCGGCTCGCCGTTGCGCGGGAACTCGGGAATCAGATGTTTGGGACGCAATTGCAGGAAGGTTTTCAGTTTGTCGCCGGTGGTTTTCGCGCGGTTGGCTTGCAGGAGGATTTTGCGCAGGCCTTCGCTGACGCTAATCGGCGCATCCGAAGTGGTATCCACGCCACCGGCAATGCCGCAGTCGATCTGCCCCAAGGCAATCTTGTTCGCCACCAGCAACGCCGCTTCCAGCCCGGTACCGCACGCCTGCTGGATGTCATAGGCCGGGGTGGTGGGCGACAGTCGCGAACCCAGTACACACTCGCGCGTGAGGTTCATGTCCCGCGACAACTTGAGCACCGCCCCGGCGACCACTTCACCGATGCGCTGGCCGTGCAGGTTGTAACGTTCGATCAGGCCTTCGAGGGCGGCGGTGAGCATCACCTGGTTACTGGCCGTGGCGTAGGGGCCGTTGGAGCGGGCGAAGGGAATCCGGTTACCGCCGATGATCGCGACGCGGCGCAGTTGGGTCATGAAAAGCTCCTGGTGAATGATTCAAATCGAAAACCGCCCCTGTAGGAACGAGCCTGCTCGCGATGGCGGCCTGTCAGCTACATTGATGTCGACTGACTTATCGCCATCGCGAGCAGGCTCGCTCCTACAATGTAACCAAGCGTAGGCCTTATCTCGTGGATCGAACGACTGATCGCCGTTCGTGGTCCACACTTTGATCCCCAGCTTTCGGAGCGCGTTCCATGTCTGACCGCTATATCGACTTCGCCAATTCGTCCATCGGACATCGCCTGGTCGGCGCCCTGGGGTTGCCGGCGCCGAGCAGACTGGAGCGCTGGCAAGCGGGCCGGTTGCGCCCCGTGGAAGGTGCACTGCTGATCGGCGGCGGGCCGTTGGCGGAACACGTCAGCGCCTTCGCCAACCGCCTGACCGACGCGATCTACAGCTACGGCACCGAGCCCTCGATGGTCACGGCCTGGATTCCCGGCCACGGACCGAAACTCAAGGCCGTGGTGTTCGATGCCAGTGACCTGCTGCACACCGATCAGCTCAAGCAACTGCGCGAGTTTTTCCAGCCGCTGATGAAGAACCTCGAACACTGTGCGCACCTGGTGATTCTCGGACGCGATCCGCAAACCCTGCGCGACCCGTTCGCCGCCAGTGCCCAACGTGCCCTGGAAGGTTTCAGCCGCTCCCTGGCCAAGGAGTTACGCAGCGGTGGCACCCTGCAATTGATCTACGTCGGCGAAGGGGCCGAGGCGCAACTGGAAGGCCCGTTGCGGTTTTTCCTTTCACCGAAAAGCGCCTTCGTGTCCGGGCAGGTCATACGCTTGAATCCGTGCGCGACGCCAGTCACCGACTGGACACGCCCGCTCGCCGGGCGCAAGGCACTGGTCACCGGCGCAGCACGCGGTATCGGTGCCGCCATCGCCGAAACCCTGGCCCGCGATGGTGCCGACGTCACCCTGCTCGACGTGCCCCCGGCCAAAACCGATCTCGAAGCCCTTGCCGCACGCCTCGGTGGGCGCAGCATCACCCTCGACATCTGCGCCGAAGACGCCGCAACGCAGTTGGTCGAACAACTGCCTGACGGCCTCGACATCGTGGTGCACAACGCCGGCATCACCCGGGATAAAACCCTGGCCAACATGACCCCGGAATTCTGGGACGCGGTGCTGGCGGTCAACCTCAACGCGCCGCAAGTGCTGACCAAAGCCCTGCTCGACAGCGGCACCCTGCACGACAACGGCCGGGTGATCCTGCTGGCGTCCATCAGCGGCATCGCCGGCAATCGCGGGCAAACCAATTACGCGGCGAGCAAGGCCGGGTTGATCGGTCTGGCACAAGCCTGGGCGCCGCTGCTCCACGAGCGCGGCATCAGCATCAACGCCGTGGCACCGGGCTTCATCGAAACACAGATGACCGCGCACATTCCCTTCGGCCTGCGCGAAGCCGGACGCCGCATGAGTTCACTGGGCCAGGGCGGCCTGCCGCAGGACGTCGCCGAAGCCGTGGCCTGGCTCGCGCAACCGGGCACCGGCGCGTTCACCGGCCAAGCGTTACGCGTGTGCGGGCAAAGCGTTCTGGGGGCTTAAGGATGATCACCGACTGGCACACACTCAACCGCGAACCCAGCCTGCCGGGGTTGTACGCACGAGCGGCGACACGGCGAAAAATCACCGGCAGCCGCCTGCCCGATTCGGGGTTGCGTTGCTGGGTCGAAGTCGATCCCAAGCGCCTGGCAGCCTATCGCAAGGTCTGTGGTTTCGCCGACAACGGCCTGCTGCCGCCGACCTACCCGCACATCCTCGGCTTTGCCTTGCAGATGCAACTGCTCACGGCCAGGGACTTCCCGTTCCCGCTGCTGGGCCTGATTCACCTGAGCAACCGCATTCGCGTACTGCGCCCCATGGGCGGGGTGAGTCGGGTGCGCGTCAGCGTGCAAGTGCAAAACCTGCAACCCCACGCCAAAGGCGCGACGTTCGATCTGCTGACCAGCCTCGACGATCAGTTGGGGCCGTTATGGGAAGCAGAAAGCCGGATGCTCTGTCGCGGCGTCAAACTCGAGGGCGAACCGCTCGAAGAGAACCAGGTATCGAGCCTTGTCCTGAGCGAAATCGAGCACTGGAAAGCGCCCACGGACATCGGCCGGCAATACGCCAAGGTGTCCGGCGACTACAACCCGATTCACCTGAGCGCAGCCAGCGCCCGACTCTTCGGCTTCCCGACCGCCATCGCCCATGGCCTGTGGAACAAGGCACGCACACTGGCTGCGCTGGCCGGGCATCTGCCAGCGGCGAATGTCGAGATCGCAGTGCAGTTCAAAAAGCCGGTACGGTTGCCCAGTGAGGTGACGTTGCTGGCCAGTGCACCGGGACCGAGCGGGGATTTTCAGTTGGTGGGAGTGGGGGAGCTGGAGCATATGGTCGGGCATTGGCGACCGGTGGCCTGACAAGGCTGATGTCTGTGGCGAGGGAGCTTGCTCCCGATGGCTGCGTACATTCAGATAATCAGGCCGGCCGGTAGGCCGCCATCGCGAGCAAGCTCGCTCCCACAGGTACTGAGTACATCTGCAAGAAATTGGTCGGCTGTCAGTCGCCTTCGCTGGCAGGCCAGCTCCCACAGAAGAGCAAAGGCAGAGCAGCCCACACCACCCCGTCGCTTCTCACCACTCATCAGGCCGAGCGTTAGCTCGCCTGCAGCTCTTGATCTTGATCCACCCGCCCCCTCGGAAGGCTGAGTGGAGGTGTTCATCCGGGGATTGGCGCGCAGCGCCGTTCGACGTAGTCGAACTCATTGCATGTAGGTCGAAGCGAAGCCGACCGGAGGGCAATGCCCCCGGATGAATACCGCAGCGAAGGAACGCCGAGCCTTAGCGAGGGGCCGTACGTAAGGGGCAAGACCTTTGGTTCCTTTGGGGCGTTTGCCAAAGGGACTCGCCGTAAGGGCGAAACCGCCAGCCGCTGTAACCGCAGAAATGAATATGTACACAACCCAAACCACCAACATGGTCGGCCCAGAGGCCGCCAAGTCAACCTTTGACCAAATAAACCTGCGGTTGAGGAAACAGATTATTCAGCGTCTCCAACAACCGCACGTGATAAATCGGCTTGCGAAAAAGATCCAGCACCTGCAAGCGCAACATGTCACTGACATCATCCATGCCCGCATGCCCCGACATCACAATCACCGGCAAATGCTCGCGCGACGTATGCTCGCGCAAGCGCTTGATCAACGACATGCCGCTCTCCTCCGGCATGCGCAAATCGGTGATCACCAAAGCGATATCGGGATGCCTGGTCAGATGCTGCAGCGCGAGCTTGACCGAAGTGGCCGTAAAACAATTGAACCCCTCACCCTCCAGCAACTCCGCCAACTCAAGCAATGCGTCCTCTTCGTCATCCACCAGAAGCAACTGTTGGCGTGGCTGTGCGAGAGCGTTCATGAGGTAACACCTGCAATGGACGAAGCGCTGACGTTAGTAACCCTGTGAAGCAACAGCAAATTGTCGACTTCCTTGTCACAGCGCCGCTTGAATCGTGGTGAACGTGGCCCTGATGGCGCTCTGGACACCCGTACTGAAACCGGCAAGCACCACCGCAACCATGGCCGCAATAATCGCGTACTCAATACCGGACGCACCCTCGGTATCCTTGACCAGGCCTTTGTAAAAAGCGATCCCGGATTTGACCTTCTCAACAAGCTTGGAAAAAGACATGGCATTTCTCCTGGACGACTACGGGTGTTGCACGGACGCAACATGATTCCCCAGTGCCAGCACCAGCATTGTCGGCATTCCCTGGCCCAACAACTGTAAATACGCATTAACACTAAAGTATTAACCGTTTCGTTGACGTCAAAAACAGGTCGTTTTATCGCAACTTTGCACTTTCGTTAGATATTTTCCCCGCACTAATGGCATTTTGCTCTACCTGCGCTACGGTCAAATAGCGAAATAGTTCCATGTTCATAGCTGCCTGATTGCGAAGTTGTCTCGTTGGACTTGACGGGGTTTGCGCAGCAGGAAAGGGAGAGCCTTCATGAACAGCCGTGTCACTCTGGGCCTCGCCGGATTGTTTCTGGTCGGCGCCATCATTACCGGTTACTGGGGACTCACATTGAGTCGTCAATCGACCCCCGAATCCGTTACCCAATCCACCGCCAGCGCACCGCTCGCCATCGCACAGGCGCCTCTGTCGGCAAATGACCCGACTCGCCATCCGGTGGTTGTGCTGGTCAACGATGTCGCACCGTATATGCCGATCAGCGCCGCCGATGTCGTCCTGGAACAGCTGCACACCGTCCCGGCCGGCAGCCTGACCAGCCTCGACCAGGCGATTGGCCACACCCCTTGGCGCGCCCTCACCGCCGGCAGCTGGCTCAATGATGAAAGCTTCGAAGCCGGCAGCAAGCTGTCGCGGATGATCCGCCCCAATGAGCGCGCCCTGGCGGTTGCCATGGAAGAAGTGGTCAGTATCAGCGGGCAACTGACACCGGGCGACTATGTCGACGTGCTGCTGTTCCTGCGCATGGACACCCTCAATCCGCAGCCAACCGCCCAACTCGTGGTGCCCGCCTTGCGGGTGCTCGGGGTCGGCGAGCAGTTGGGGTTGACCAACGACGGCCAGCCTTCCAGCCCGCCGCGCAACGCCGATGAAAAACTCAAACAGGATCAATCCCGCGCCGCGGCCCGGACCGTGTTGCTCGCCGTTCCTGAACAACTGGTGAGCCGCCTGATGCTCGCGACCCAGGCCGGCGTGCTGCGCCTGGCCGTGCGTAGCGCCGATGAGAAACGCCTGGCACGCTACTGGGCCGGCGAAAGCAGCTCTGCCGCCAACCTGGCCAATGCCAACCGCGAGTTGTTGCAATTCAGCCAACTGGCCATGACTGCGCCGCCCAAACCCGTTGCCAGCCCTGGCGCCGTATCGCGCAAAACCAGCGTGGAAGTCATTCGCGGCAACGAGATCACTCAACAAATACCCTGAATCGAACAAGGACGCCTTTCCATGCGCAGACGTTTTACGTCGTTGTTCAATGGCTCGATCCAGGGCGCTTTGCTCGGCGGCCTGCCGGCGAGTGCGGTATCACGCAGTGAGTTATCGTAATGAGCCAGAACCTGAGTCAAACCTTCCTCGCGATCACGCGCAACAGCACCGACCTGGAATGGCTGCAAGGTGCTCTCGCGCCCTTGGGCCAGGTGGTCAGCGCCGGTGGCGGCAGCCTCGACGAACTGTTGGCACTGGTGGACGTGACCTGCGCCAGCCTGGTGTTCATCGGCCTGGACCGCGACCACGTGGTCACCCAAAGCGCGTTGATCGAAGGCGCGCTGGAAGCCAAGCCGATGCTGGCGATCGTCGCGCTGGGCGACGGCATGGACAACCAGCTTGTACTCAATGCGATGCGCGCCGGGGCCAGGGATTTCGTGGCCTATGGTTCACGCTCCAGTGAAGTCGCGGGGCTGGTGCGACGCCTGAGCAAACGCCTGCCAGCTGTCGCACCGAACACGCACCTGGGCCGCCTGACCGTACTGTATGGCGTGCAGAGCAACACCGACGGCGCATTGCTGGCCACGCACATGGCGCAAGTGGTGCAAAAAAGCGGACAGCACACGCTGCTGCTGGACCTTGGATTACCCCGGGGCGATAGCCTGGCGCTGCTCGGCCTTGAGAGCTCGTTTCATTTCGGCGATGCATTGCGCCACTTGCGACGCCTGGACGCGACGCTGATCGACAGCGCCTTCACCAGTTGTGAAGCCGGGCTGCGCATCCTCGCCTATGCCAGTGGCGATGAACCGCTGGAGCACACCAGCGCCGCCGAGCTGTACATGTTGCTCAGCGCCCTGCGCCAACACTTCCAGCACATCGTGGTAAACCTCACGGGCCAACCTGACAGCGAAGCGCTGCGCACCTTCGTCAACCATTGCGACAAACTGCTGTGGTACACCGACCAGAACGTGCTCGACTGCCGCCGCAATCTCGCGGTGCTCAACTTGTGGCGCGAAAAAGGCATGAAGCTCGATCACGCCAAACTGCTCGTGGACCGCTACCTGCGCAGCGTCGCGCCGGACTCCGACACCCTGGGCAAGACGTTCGGCCTAGAGATCATCGCCACCCTCGCCTACAGCCCGGAAGTGCGGCTCAACGCCAAGAACCAGGGCCTGACCCTGTTCGAACTGGCCCCACGCGAAGGCCTCACCCAGAGCTTGCGCACCCTCGGCGAGTGCCTGGCCAAACATTCCGAAGGCCTGGCCAAACCCAAGACCGGCTGGTTCAACCGCTTGAGGGGCGCACAATGAGCAGTGAAAAACTCTTCGGCTCCCCCCATCGCGGCGCGGTCGGCAATACCGACCACGAAGGCCTGAAACTGGTGCTGCACCGCTACATCATCGACGCCATCGAAGAGTCGGGAAAAAACCTGCTGGAGGGCTCGCGCCAGACGCTGTCGCAGTTCGTGATCGACAAGGTGGCCGAGTACATCGCGCGTTTGCATCTGGCGATTTCCCGCTATGAAATGGAGCGCCTGGCCGAAGAGATCGTCGACGAACTCACCGGTTTCGGCCCGTTGGAAGTCCTGCTGCGCGACCCGGCGGTGACCGAAATTCTGGTCAACGGTCCACACCGGGTATTTGTCGAACGCGAAGGCTTGCTGCATCTGAGTGACTTGCGCTTTATCGATTCGCACCACGTCGAACGTGTCATGCAACGGATTCTCGCGCCCCTGGGCCGACGTCTCGACGAGTCTTCGCCGATGGTCGACGCGCGCCTGCCGGACGGCAGCCGGGTCAACGCCATCATTCCGCCGATAGCCCTCGATGGCCCGTGCCTGTCGATCCGCAAATTCCGCCAGGACATGCTCAAAAGCTCCGATCTGATGGCGATGCAAACCATCGATCACGCAATCTTCGAATTCATTCAGGAAGCCGTGGGCAAACGCTGCAACATCCTGATCAGCGGCGGCACCGGCACCGGCAAGACCACGCTGCTGAATATTCTCAGCCAGTTGATCAACCCTCAGGAGCGACTGGTCACCATCGAAGACGTCGCCGAACTGCAACTGGGCCACCCTCACGTCGTGCGCCTGGAAACCCGTCCACCGAACGCCGAAGGCCATGGCGAGGTGAAAGCCAGCGACCTGATTCGCAACGCCCTGCGGATGCGCCCGGACCGGATCATCCTCGGCGAAATTCGCGGAGTCGAAGTGGTCGATGTGTTGACCGCCATGAACACCGGCCACGACGGCTCGATGAGTACCGTACACGCCAACAATGCCCAGGATGCGCTGCTGCGCCTGGAGACCCTGGTGGGTTTGACCGGCCGCAGCATCGCCGAGCGCACCCTGCGGCAAATGATCTGCGCGGCGCTCGATGTGGTCATCCAGCTCACGCGCTTGCCCGACGGGCGCCGCTGCGTCAGCGAAGTGGTGGAAGTCGTCGGTGTGCGTGACGACGTATATGTCACCAACACGCTGTTCCGTTTCGACCGCCACACCGGGTTCGGTTTCCTGCGCGAAGCCGTGAACCCGGCTGGCGACAAATTGCGCCGGGACTCGGCGCTGTCTCCCTCGGCGTACTGAGGCCACGGCATGCTCAAACCGGCGCTGCTCATCTTCGTTTGCCTGATCTTGCTCGGCCTGGCGCTGCGCCTGCTCTATAACGGCTTGCGCCAGACCGGCAACGAACGGATTTTGGGACGCCTGAGCCAGGGACAACCGCTGCGGGTCGTGCAGAAGCCGTCATGGGCGGGCCTTGAGCGGGCGTTCCTGCGCGCCGGACTCGGACGTCCCACCGAACGCCTGGGTCAATGGCTGGTGTTCTGGATACTCGGGGTGCTGCTGGGGATTGCCCTGGATGGCTGGATCGGCGCGCTGCTGGCGCTACTGGTGCCTCCGGTGGTGGTACGACTGTTCGTCAGCTGGCGTTATCAGCGTCGCCTCAGTCGCATGATCGAACAGCTGCCGATGTTGCTCGACCATGCCGTACGCAGCCTGAAGTCCGGACGAACCCTGGCCGATGCCGTGCTCGGCGCCATCGACTCAGCCGAAGACCCGCTGAAAAATGCCATGGGCCGGATTCAGCGCAATGTGCAACTGGGGGTCAGCCTGGCAGACGCCGCTTCGGACTTCGCCGAGTTGTACGAGAAAGACGAACTGCGCCTGCTCGCACTCGGTTTGAAGGTCAACCACCGTTACGGCGGCAATGCCAGTGAGCTGCTGGAAAACCTGATCAAGATGATCCGCGAACGCGAGCAAGCGGCTCGCCAGCTGAAGGCCATGACCGGCGAAACCCGTATCACTGCCGTGGTCCTGGCCCTGCTGCCGGTCTCGGTCGCAGGCTACTTTCTCATCACCAATCCAACCTACCTGCTTTCCATGTGGCACGACAGCTCGGGGCAAACCATGCTGGCGAGTGCCTTCGGATTTCAGGTGATCGGTTGCCTGGCGCTCTGGCGCATGTTGCGTAGCCTATGAATATGAAGATGCTCTTGCTGGTGAGCGCACTGCTGCTTTTCGGGGCGGCACTGTTGTTGCTCAGCGCCTTGCTGGACCAAAGCCGACGGGCACGCCAGGTGGCCCATCGGCTCGATGGCAGGGCACCGGGTGATAGCCACCTCACCCTACTGCTGCAAGCCCTGGGCGCCAGTCGCCTGGGGCAGCAGTCGGTCAAAATGGACAACGAAACCCAGGCCCTGCTCAACCGCCTGGGCTGGCGCAGCGTACGCCAACGCTCGCTGTTTGCCGCCTTGCAGGTGGGCGTGCCGGTGTTGGCGCTGTCCTTGTGCTTGCTGATCCAGGGGCTGTTCTACCCGAATGTGGAGAACCACTGGATCGCCCCGATGCTCGCCACCAGCGCCGGCTATCTGTTGCCCAAACGCTGGCTGGCCGCCGCCGCACAGCGTCGGCAAAAACAACTGGCCATCGAAACCTCAACCTTCATTGCGCTGCTGCGCACCCTGTTCGAATCCGGCATGGCGGTGGAGCAATCCCTGCGTGTACTGAGCCAGGAGGGCAGGCAATTGCTGCCCGCCCTCACCCATGAACTGCGCCTGATTCTGAGCCGCGTCGATTCCGGCCTGGAACTGGGCGAAGAGCTGAACAAGACCACCCACTTGCTTGCGGTAGACGAGTTCACCGACACCTGCGTGATCCTTCAACAATTGATCCATCAGGGTGGCGGCGCGATGAAATCCCTGCTGGCGCTCAAACAGTTGCTCGACGACCGGCGCCTGACGCGCCTGCAGGAATACATCTCCAAGATGTCCGCCAAAATGTCGGTCGTGATGATGCTGTTTCTCTTCCCGGCGTTATTGATCGTCCTGGCCGGCCCTGGCTTCACCGCCCTGGCCCGGTCCTTTGGCCATTAATCTTGCGGATCGAGATTATCCAGCGCCCGATTCACCGCCAGCTCACCCAGCATGATCACCTGCGCAATCCCCAGCATCGTATTGCGCTGCGAGCCCTGCAGAAACCCCGCGAAATCACTTGCCATCACACTCGCCGACGCCAGTGATTCACAGGCGTGGGCCAGCAAGGTTTCGGTGTCGATGTCCGGGGCGACGACGAACATCGTGCCGGGCTTGTGGGGGGCAGGTTGTCTGGGTGGATTGAGGTAGTGATCGAGGGCGCGGTCAGCGGCTTCGTGGAGTTTGTTTGAGTGGGGGGATTGATAGGGGGAAACGTCGTCGGTTTCGGGGGGATTTGGGGTGGGTTTGATCATGGTGAAGCTCCAAGTATGAGATGGAGCTGCCACTGATCGCCGCGACAGCAATCAAGGGTGGCAGCTGTACGCGGGGTCGCGGACCGAGCTACTTGGAAACCCGGCATACCCGAAGGTATCCCGCGCACAGCCACCATTACATCAAACGACAAGCACCGAAGCGCTCCGGTTTGAGCCGGTGGATTATGCACCAAGTAAACTAAAAGGCCGCGACAGCCCGGTCACTGATTTTGCAGCGACCGACAAAGGCTAGAGATCGCGCTTCCGACGGACAACCTGAAAAGCGTGTCGGAGATTTCCCAGGGATTTGAGGAAAACTACACAGGAATGTGTTGGCTGGAAGGACGTCATCGCGAGCAGGCTCGCTCCTACAGTTGGGCTGGGTACATCTGAAAGAAATGGGTTGGCTGGCAGGCCGCCATCGCGAGCAAGCTCGCTCCCACAGAAAAGCAAAAGCACATCAGAACAGACCACCGCGTCGCTCTTCACCACTCATCAGGCCGAGCGTTAGCTCGCCTGCAGCTCTTGATCTTGATCCACCCGCCCCCTCGGAAGGCTGAGTGGAGGTGTTCATCCGGGGACTGGCGCGCAGCGCCGTTCGACGCAGTCGAACTCATTGCATGTAGGTCGAAGCGAAGCCGACCGGAGGGCAATGCCCCCGGATGAATACCGCAGCGAAGGAACCCCGAGCCTAAGCGAGGGGCCGTACGTAAGGGGCGAGACCTTTGGTTCCTTTGGGGCGTTTGCCAAAGGGACTCGCCGTAAGGGCGAAACCATAAGCCGCCGTTACCGAAGAAACGGATATGTACACAACCCAAACCACCAACATGGTCGGCCCAGAGGCCGCCAAGACTCAGTGCGCCGTAACCCGCTGCCGCCCCACGGAACTACTGGGCGACAAGGCCAACGCCAACTGCGTCCGATTATGCATATGCGTCAACCGCAACACCTGCGACACATACAACTTCACCGTGTTCTCGGTAATCCCCAACTCACAGGCAATCTGATAATTGGTATGCCCCTTGCCCACCAGCCGCGCCACATCCAACTGCCGCGGAGACAGCTGATTGAAAATCGCCGGAACCTCCACCGCATCAATATCAACGACACCCCGGTCACCTGCATCCGCCGCATGCGGCCCGCGCCGAACCTTGTCCAGGTCCTGGTACAGATCATCGATCGACTCGGACAGATACTGCAGCTTCTGATTCAAATGCCCCAACTCCAGACTCTTGTGCCTCTCCTGCAAGGCCACTTCCTGCCGCTGCAAACCCTCAAACAACTCATTCAGATCAATGGGCTTCTGGTAATAGTCGGACACTCCAGCGCGCAGGGCCTTGATCACGTCCTGCTTGTCGGCACACCCGGTAAGCATGATCGCCTCGAATGCCCGGTGCTTGCCCGATAGCCGTTGCAACTCCTGCATCAGCTCAATTCCGTTCATGCCGGGCATCTGAAGATCCAGCAACACCAGGCCGATATCGAGGTCTTCGCTGAAACGCTCGATCGCCTGACAAGCCGATTCGCAGGGAACACAACGGTAACCTTTGCCCTCAAGAAATTCGCAAAGCTCTTCAACGATCAATGGCGCATCGTCGACCACAAGGACTTTTACTGCCGAAGTAAACTTGCTCACGAGCAACTCCCTGTCAGGTCAAAGGTTGACCCGTCCCACAGCGACAGCCAGCGGCTGTACAACTTCTGTCTGAAAAGTAGACGTAGTTTGCGGCTATGTACACAAAAGGGTCGATTAGTGGAGCCAGGCAAATGTCAGCATCAGCCCCACCAGCACGAAGGGTGCAAATGGCTGCTTCCTTGACATTTCAGGCGCCATATAAAAAAGATGGGTTCTAAGCCCTTGACTCATATGAAGCCAGACTCTTGGCGCCAGCAGCAGCCAGAAAACGCTGGCCAATCCGGCGCCAATAAACGTGCCGAGCACGTGCATACCGTCCGTCGCAAGACCCAGGGCGGCCATAAGTTTCACGTCTGCGCCACCCATTCGCTTCATGGCGTAGCCCGGTAGCGTGAAGCCCAGAGCCAACAAAAAAGCCCAGCCGCCCTGTTGCGCCTCGGCACCCAGCCAGGTCGTATCGCTCCACAGCAACCACGCCAGGGCCAAGGTGCCGCCGCCCAGGGTCAGGCCATTGGCGATGTGCCGCTGCCGGGCATCCTGTGCGGCGCACAGCGCCAGCCAGATCAGTAGGACAAAGCTCTGCATTCGGTAAAAAACGTCCGTTTTGGCTGAATGATTCTATGCTGACATTACTCAGTGTTGGTCAGGGTAGACGCACTCATGAAAGCCAGCCTCCCCCACAAACAAAAAGGCGCCGCCGCGATTGAATTCGCCCTGGTGTTCATCATTTTTTTTGGCGTGTTCTACGGCATCATCAGCTATAGCCTGCCGCTGCTGTTGATGCAGTCATTCAACCAGTCGACCGCCGAAGCCGTACGCCGCAGCGTGGCGCTGGACCCGGCCACCCCCGGTTACAGCGCCGCGCTGATCGCCCGCGCCAAGGCGGAACTGACCACGCAAACAGCCTGGATTGCGCCGGCCCTGAACTTCAATGTCGCCACTGATGCCACCGTTACTTACGTGGGCGGGTTGCTGACAGTGCGCATCACCTACCCCACCAATAAAATCAGCGCCGTCATCCCGTTCCTGAACCTGCCCGGCATCGGTCGGGTGCCGAACCTGCCGGCGACCCTCACGGCCAGTGCGAGCCTGCAATTTTGAGTGCCGGAGACAAATTGTTCGGGCGCCTGCTCCACCGCCACCCGCAGCCTCCACCGGAGCCGCCGGAGGCACTGCAGGTGCACAGCTTCGGATTGCAGATGCGGCTCAATGCCGAGGGGCGTGTCGTTCAATTGAACGGTCCGCTGCGGCACTTGCTGGCCCAGCAACCTCCCAGCGCACAGACACCGCATCTGCTCGACTTCCTGTTGCCCCACAGCAGCCTTGTCATCGAAGGCTCGCCGGCGGACTGGCTGGGACAAACCATGGACCTGGACTTTTACAGCCTCAACGGTCCGCCGCTGCATTTGCGCGGCTGGGTGCAACCCTTGGCCGATGCCTGGCTGTTGCAGATGCTGGACATCGGCGACTTGCTGCTCGAACGCCGGCAATCGCGCAACCGCGAACAGTGCCAGGTGCTGACGCTGCAAATCGCCGGACAGTTACGCCTGTGTAGCCTGTCTCGCCTGCCCGAGATGCTGGCCGAACAACTGCAAAGCCTGGCCCAGCGCTTTCAGATTCCGTGCATTGCCCTGGCCTTGCTCGATGAGCAGGAACAGGGTTGGCAAATTTACCAGCACTACGCGGCCCTCGATGCACCGCAACTTTGGCAAAAAGGTCAACGCCTGGGCACGGGGCTGGACAGTTTGAGCGGCTCGGCGCCGCAGCACCTGACCCCGCGCGAACACCCGCGCCTGCAAGGCACCTTCGGCAATACCGACGGCTTCGCCGTGCCTTATCACGATGCACAAGGGGTGGTCGCCTGGTTGCTGTGCGGCTTCTATACAGCGCAACAACGCGCCCCCGATGTCACGGAACGCGACTGGCTGCAAATCACCGCCGCGCTCGCCAGCCCCTTGCTCGAGCGCCTGCGCGAGCACCGGCATCATCTGCAACTGGAACGCCTGGAGTCGCTGCAAGCCTTGCTGGGAACCGGCTGGTGGGAAGTCTTCAGCGACAGCGACGAGGTTCAGTTGGCACCTTCGCTGGCCACTACCCTGAACCTTGGTACGTCGCGGTTATCCATGCAGGACTGGCTCGATCAGGTGTATCCCGCCGACCGCGAAGAACTGCGCATCTGCCTGCAAGACTTGCAGGAGACAGGCACTCCCCTGCTGCTGTGCGTGCGTCTGTATCGCCCCTACGGTGTGCCCGAACCCATCTGGTACCGCCTGCAAGGCCAGGCCCTGGGCGCGGGGAAAAACCGTCGGCTGGTGGGGTTCATGCTCGACATCAGCGACATCAAGAACCAGGAGCAGAGCGCCGCCGCCGCCCATGCGCGCCTGGACAACCTGATCGCCAGCTCTCCGGCGGTGATTTACGTACAACGCTATGTCGAGGGTGCGTTGCAACCGGTGTTCTTCAGCGACAGCCTGTTGCCGCTGCTCGGCTGGACCCTTGCCGACTGCGCACCCGGGACGCTGGTGGAACGGGTGCACCCCGACGACCGCCTGCAGTATTTCGAGCGCACGCGGCTGTTGCTGCGTGAAGGCTCGGTGCGCACCCGCTATCGGTTGCGCGACAGTCGCGGCGACTATCACTGGCTGCTGGATGAAGCGAAGTTGTTGCGCAACGACCTCGGCCTGCCGGTGGAAGCCGTGGGCCTGTGGCTGGACATCACCGAAGCGACCCTGGCCACCGAACAGGTCAGGCAGAGTGAAGAACGCTACCGGATTCTGGTGGAGGACTCGCCAGCGATGATCTGCCGCTACCAGCCGGACCTGACCCTGACCTTCGGCAACCGCCCGTTGGCCACCTATCTGGAAATGGCGCCCGAGCAATTGCCCGGGGTGAATCTGGGCAACTGGATGTCCGGGGAACAGCGCGAGGCATTCACCCGACGGTTGAACCAGTTGAGCCCCGAGTTTCCGGTCAGCACCGCCGAGATCAACCTGCAACTGCCCGGCCGCGAACACGCCTGGTGGGTCTGGTCCGATCGCGGGGTGTTCGATGAACAGGGCCAGTTGCTCGAGGTCCAGGCCGTGGGGCGCGACAACACCGAGGTGCGGCGCTCGCAGCAGCAGCTCACTCAAAGCGCGAAAATGGCTACCCTCGGTGAAATGGCCACCGGCCTGGCCCATGAGATCAACCAACCGCTGAACGTGATGCGCATGGCCATCGTCAACGTACTCAAGCGCCTGAATAACGACGACGTACAAGTCGATTACCTGATCGACAAACTCACCCGCATCGACACCCAGGTGCAGCGCGCCGCGCGAGTCGTGGACCACATGCGGGTGTTCGGCCGCCGTTCGGAAATCGAGCAGCAACCGTTCAACCCGGCCCTGGCCATCGAAGGCACACTGGCGCTGTTGTCCGAAGGGATGCGCGGCAAAGGCGTCGACCTGCGCATCAGCGAGACCGGTTTTGAAGTGCAGGTGCGCGGCTTCGTCGATCAGCTTGAACAGGTGCTGATCAACCTGATGGTCAACGCCCGGGATGCATTGCTCGGCAAGCGCGAGGCCAACCCCGATTTCAGACCGTGGATTTCGGTATACGCCGAACGGGATACGCACTCGGTACGCCTGTGGGTCGAGGATAACGGCGGCGGTATCGACCCGCGTTTGCTGGAGCGGATTTTCGAGCCGTTCTTCACCACCAAACCCGTCGGCGTCGGCACCGGTTTGGGCTTGTCGGTGAGCTACGGCATCGTCGAGAACATGGGCGGAAAACTGAGTGTGCAAAACGCCACCGAGGGTGCGCGTTTCTGCATCGAACTGCCGATTGTGACGCCGGACTAGATCACCAGCGCCGCTCGACCCGAGTGACAACTGAGGTTGGCACCCACCTCGACTTTGTTCAGGTCGATCCCCAGGCTCGCCAGCAACGTATTGATCAGCGTATCCAGTAACGGGCTGAGTACCGTATTGATCGCATTGACCAATGCAGTCGTGACCTCATTCAAAATACTGCCCAAGCCTCCCACAATGCTGCCCGACGGCCCATACATGTTCACGCCAAGGTTACTCACGGTGGTGCTCAGGCTGTTGACGATATTGGACGTGGTAAAGGCGTAGTAAAACGGTGGCTGATTGATCTCCGGCAGGTTGGCAGCCGCCGGCGCGGAATAGACGTGGGGCACATTGGCATTTTGAGCAACCGCAGTGTTGACCATGATATCGATGCTACCGCCCACGCCGGGCTGATGGTTGTAACAGGTTGGCGGCAGGATCAGCAGCCGCTGGCAGGTCTGCACGCCGATATCGATGACTTTCAGGGGATTGACGTTGTTGCTGGGTGGAACAGTGGGCGAGCCAAACACATCGGCTGGGTTGATCTGCCCGATCTTCAATCCGATCAGCGTGGTGGTGGTGCTGGTCGTCAGGCTTTTATTCGTCGTACTCACACAACTGTAAGCCGTGACATAACTCCAGGCACCGGCCGCCTCCAGCGCCACGTCGATGCGTATCGGTGGTGGCAACAGCTTGATTTCCGGCGTGTCGCAGGGCACGAGCAGCGCGCAGGTCAATGAGTTGACGACGCCCACCAGGTCCAGATGTAGCAGTGAATTCAGGGTGTTGGTCAGCGGTGCAACGAGATTGATGACGGCGTTGACCAGAGGCGTGATGGCGTCCAGCACGGGCAGGTTGATCGACAACAAAGTCTTGACCTGAGCCGTGCGTACATAGATGCGGTTGGGGCCCAAAGGGGCCAGTGCCGCGTTTTTTGGATTACCGATTGCAGACAGTTGCGGCGGCTCCATCACCTGCACCCGTGCAGTGATCTGCGCCAGGCCTGCGATGTTGATCGGCAGGGTCGCGACCAAGGCATTCTTCTTGTTGGCCAGTTGCACAAACCCTTCAATCAGATCGAAGGCTTTGAGATTCACGGCAAGGGTCGAGATGTCGGTGCCACTTTCAACATGCAACATATTACCCAGCACAACGGACGTCGTACCCGCTGTCACCTTCAACGCTTGCAGGCTGACAATGGTCGCCGATGCTCCCAGTGTGCCGTTGGGGTCCAGTACGTTGATGGCGGTCTGGATCAACTGACTGACATTGACCGTAGTACCGAGTACCTGGTCGTAGCCGCCAGCGGTCAGGCCGAGGTCAATTTTCAACCGATTGAGGTAGCCGAGCAGGCTGATGTCGGTATTGACCAAACCGTTCCAGCCCGCCGCACTGATGCTGACGTTGCCGCCCAGCAATCCCCCGAAAAGCAGACTGGTAATGGCGGCCTTGCTGGTATCGAAGGTCAGGAGCGTACTGCGGATCGTCAATGAAGCCAGGGGGGGCTGCAGCGCAGCGACCGCCGTTGCGCTCAGCGTCAGCGTTGAGCCCGCCGGTGCGCCGCCGGCCAATGCGCCGATGCCGCCGGCAATACTTTGTTGCACGACATGGCTGGCGATAACCCGGATAGCCTCGTTTTTGCTTGGGTCTGCACCGAATACCCGAAGGTTGTTGGCATCCAGTGTCAGCGCACCGCACGCCACAGCCAGTGCGCGCCCGGTGCTGGGAATGGCGAAACCATTTCGTTGTGCGCTGGCGGTGGCATAGGTGTTAGCGGTTGAGCCGGCGGAGCAGTCTCCACCCCTTGTGGCCGCCTCAAGTGCGGCCATGTCCGCCACGCGCTGCAAACTGCGCTTTTCCAGGTACAGCCTGCCGGTATCGACCACCAACAACATGAATGCCAAAGCCAAAGTCAGGGTCAAAGCGGCCATCAAGCCGATCGCCCCCCGTTGCCGGGCCGGGCCGCGAAACTGCAGGCGGGGAGACATGGCGCACTCCTTTGCCGGCGCACTGCCGGGCGCGACCTCCGTTGGTGACAAGCAGTGTAGACAAGGGTGGCCTAGACTGCTGGCAACTTGCCAGCGCAAACAATAAAAAACCCCTGTGGGGCACAGGGGTTCAGGGACTGGCTGATTCTAGGATGCGTGCGGTGGGTAGTTGGCCAATATCCGCGTGACCGTTTCCCAGATGGCATCGCGACGATCCGTCGGGTTCGGTGTGCGGCTGAGTATCTGTTCGTCACTGCCGCGCCACACCAGTTTGCCGTCCTTGCCATCGAGCAGGTCGATCTGGATGGTCGCCACTTTGTAGCTGACGCTGCGGGTTTCGTTGTACATGGGGGCGCCGTAGTAGCCATACCACGGGTTACCCCAGCCGCCGCCGTAATTGGTGGTCACCTGTTGTTGCCGCTCTTCGACAATCAGGTAGGTCTGCACATTCAAATCGCCCTTGGCGCCTGCGGCGGCCGGGCGCAGACCGCGCTGATCCAGTTGATCGGCAACCGACTGACGGATGCGCTGCTCGGTCAGGTCGCTCTTGATCCGTGGATCGTCGGGACGGTATTGCAGGGCGGGTTCTTTCCAGGTCCAGCTGCGATAGGCAGCAAAGTCGCGGCTGGCGTCGAAGTCATGATTGACCTGGTTGGCGGCGCAGGCACTGAGCAGCGCGGCCACTGCCAGTAAAACAAAACGGCGGAACATGATGAGTCTCCGGTTGAAGGCATGATCCTGCGGAATGCTTCTTATCTACAAGAAGCTAACTAGGAGGATACGCCGACATTGCCTTTTCAACAGCCTCCCGTATGGCATCGGCCCGCTCGCTTTCGCTGCCCCGGTTGCCGGTTTCAGCGCTGGCGCTCCACACCGGCTGGCCGCTCCTGGCGTCATACATATCCACCTGAACCACCACGACTTGCTCCTGATAGGTACGAACAACCGGTACGGTGGCGTACCCGCCATATCCAGGGCCGTAGCCGTTGTAGCCACCATAACCGCCGCCGTAATAGTCGTCCTGAACCTGGCGCAAACGGGTTTCCATCCGCAGGTCGGCGCTGACAAACAGGTCGGCCGGGCGATTGTCGTGCAGCGGGCGCAAGCCGCGTTGATCCAGCGCATTGCTGACCGCTTCGGCGATCTGCGCCGAGTCGGCCCAGGCGGTGCCCGGTGGCAGATGCCCGTCGAGCCAGGCCCAACTGCGGTAGCGCCCATAGTCACGAGGGGCTGCCGGGTAAGCGCTGCGGTCAAAGGTCTTGGCGGCCTGGGGCGGCGCCGGTGGCAAAGGGTTGGACGAGGCGACATAGGGGTTGCTGCCCTGACAGGCAGCCAGCCCCAGGCAGAACACCAGTACACCTGAATGACTTTTCATTGCGTGCTCCGATCAGACAGGCCGACAGATCCAGTGCAAATAACGCCCAAGCCCGGCAAAGCTCGGATGACGACGGTGGGCCAGCTCCATTTCCAGCAGGTCCGCCAGCTCGACGCGGGCCTGGAATTCCACCGGCATGTAATCGTGAAAAACCCGCACGCCACTCATGGTTTCGACCTGCCACAGACCTTCAAGTTGCGCCGCCAGCTCGCGCGGATCAAGGGGCTGTTGCGGGGTCAGGCTCTGCTTTTCGCCGGCCATGTCGTTCTTGCGCATCTTGCGGAAATGGCCCTTGAGCAAGTTGCGATAAATCAACGCATCGCGGTTGTAGAACGCCAGGGACAGCCAGCCGTCGGCCTTGGTCAGTTGATGCAGCACCGGCAGGATGGCGTGGGGTTCGGCCAGCCATTCCAGCACGGCGTGGCACAGCACCAGGTCGTAGGGTTCGGTGAGTTGCCCGAGCAGTTCCTGCCAGGGTGCCTGAATGAACGTGGCGCTCTGCCCGGCTTCGGCGAAACGTTGGCGGGCGCCTTCGAGCATCGGCTCGGCAGGCTCGGCGAGGGTCACCTGATGGCCGCGCTGGGCCAGCCACAACGACATGTGGCCAAGGCCGGCTCCGATGTCGAGCACACGTAGCGGCCGGTCGGGCAGGATTTCGGTCAGATCGGCCTGCAACACCGCCAGACGGATCGCCCCTTTGGCACCGCCGTAGATTTTTTCGGCGAAACGGGTCGCCAGTTGATCGAAATGACGGTCGCTCATTAGCTGAACCTCCGTTCGCTGTCCGCCAGTTTGCTGCGCACTACTGCTTCCATGTCCAGGCCCAGTTCGCTGCACAACAGCAGCAGATAAAGCACGATGTCACCGACTTCCTGCCCGGCGTGGGCGAGTTTGTCCGCCGGCAACTGGCGTGACTGGTCTTCGCTCAGCCACTGGAAAATCTCCACCAGCTCGGACATTTCCACGCTCGCGGCCATGGCCAGGTTTTTCGGGCTGTGAAATTGCCGCCAGTCATTGCGGTCACGGATGGCATGCAGGCGTTCGGTCAGTTCAACAAGGTTCATCGGGCTCTCCTGAAGGCGTATAGCTTCGGGGGGATCACAGGTGAAGGCAAGGGGCAGAAGATGCATGCTCTCTGTGCAACCCTCTATGCTTGTGGGAACTCGGCAACATGATCGACAGCCCAAGACTCAATTCTCTTTAATCAGGACGTTCATTCCATGCAGGTAGAAGGTTTTTCCGAATGGCTCGGCCAGGTACTCGGCTCGATCATCCGCTTCATCGTTGATGGCCTCAGCGGGCTGTTCAATCTGTTGGGCAACGCCAGCAGCAATTTTGTCGAAGGCCTGTCCCAGGCGCTGGGCATGGATACCTCGGTCATCAGCATCGTGACCTTGATCCTCGGGCTGATCCTGCTGTGGTCGGCGATCCGCGCCTTTCTCAATGCGTCGTTCATCATGGGGCTCATCTGGTTGATGCTGGGGCTTTGGTTACTCAGCTGGATCATCCACTGACATCCCACAATTGATCGCGGCTCGCCCTCGATGTGCCGCTACAATGCCCGCTCCCCCAAGGAGCCTGCATGTCCAACCTGACCACCGACTGGCGCGACCGCCCTACCCATCGCCGGGTCTGGGCACTCGCCGCGCCGATGATTCTTTCGAACATTTCCGTACCGTTGGTGGCATTGGTCGACAGCACCGTCATCGGTCACCTGCCCCACGCCCATCAACTCGGCGCCGTCGCGGTCGGGGCCAGTCTGTACACCTTCCTCGCCTGGGCCATGGGCTTTCTGCGCATGGGCTCCACCGGGTTCGCCGCCCAGGCGGCCGGGCGCGGGGATGGCGCGGCCTTGCGGCAGATTCTGTTGCAAGGCCTGCTGCTCGCCATCGGCCTGGCCGTGGTGTTGGGGGCGGTGGGCGTGCCTTTAAGCGGGGTCGCGTTGCACTTCATGCAACCCTCGGCTGAGCTCGATCAACTGACCCGCGAGTTCTTCCACACCCGCCTGTTCGGCCTGCCGGCGGCGCTCGCCAGTTATGCACTGGTCGGCTGGTTTCTCGGCACCCAGAATGCCCGGGCGCCGCTGGCGATTTTGCTGAGCACCAACCTGGTCAACATTGCCCTGAACCTGTGGTTTGTCCTCGGCCTGGAATGGGGCGTGGTCGGCGCGGCCCGGGCCTCGGTGATTGCCGAATGGACCGGTGCACTGATCGGCTTGCTGATGACCCGCAAAGCCCTGCGCGCCTACCCCGGGCATATCGTCTGGGCAGCATTGGCGCTGTGGCAGAGTTGGCGGCCATTGCTGGCGGTCAACCGCGACATCTTCATTCGCAGCCTGGCGCTGCAATCGGTGTTCTTCCTGATCACGGTGCAAGGCGCACGACTGGGCGACGCCACGGTCGCGGCCAACGCCCTGCTGCTCAACGGGTTACTGCTGACCGCCCACGCCCTCGATGGCCTGGCCCACGCCGTCGAAGCCCTGTGCGGACATGCGCTTGGCGCCCGTGACCGCGATGCCCTGCGCCGCTCATTGGTGGTGGCCGGTGGCTGGTCGTTGCTGGCAAGCCTGGGCTTTGCCGCGCTGTTTCTGTTCGCCGGACATCTGTTCATCGAGATGCAGACCGACATTCAAAGTGTGCGCGACACCGCGTTCATCTACCTGCCCTACCTCGCCGTGCTGCCGCTGATTGCCGTCTGGAGTTACCTGCTCGACGGCCTGTTCATCGGCGCTACCCGCGCCCGGGAAATGCGCAACGGCATGTTGCTGACCGTGGCGCTGGTGCTGCCCTTCGGTTGGGCACTGCAAGGCGGGGGCAACCATGGCCTGTGGATAACCTTTCTGTTGTTCATGCTGCTGCGCAGTCTGACCCTCGGCACGATCGCCTGGCGCCTGCGTCGTAACGATGGCTGGTTTGCCGGCGGCGTTCACTGATCGGGCGTGGCCCCGACAATCAATTTCGACCTCACGGCCAGGGAGAGCCGTTCTGCCACAGGCGACGCAGGCTATCGAGTCGTTCCTGTTGAGTCCCGCCCGGCAACCGCTGCACGGGCACGGCATCGGGATACTGCAGGCGTAGCCATATCCAGCCATCGAGCACCGGGCGCTCGCTGAAACCCAACGCCAGCCCTTCCTGCAAATGGGTCCACAGACGGGGGAAATCGACACCGGTGGATCGGTTCCAGCGCCAGGCATGCTGTTCCAGCAGGCAGGTTTGCAATTTTCCCTGCTGCCCGGCGCTCAGGCTTTCCTCGACTGCCAACGGGCTGACCGCCAACCCCGGGTTGGACAAGCGCTGCCAGCCCTCACACCCCATCGCGCGGTCGGCCCAACTACCGCCGAACCAGCGCAACTGGTGGATAGGCCCTAGCCAGCGACTCAGTTCAACGGCATCGCAGGCATCGAAAAAATAGCTGGCCGTGGTTGGGTTGTAGTAACTCAAAAGAGCCCGGTGCAGGCCAAGCGTGACTGTGAGCATGCGCCGCAAATGCGCCAGCAACGACGAAGCGCCAGCCTCGCTGACCATCAGCAATCCGGGCCAGCGTTGCCCGTCGACGATGCATAAATCCGCCAATGCCGGGCAGGTGCGCAGATCGACCAGGACCGGCCCCTGTTCATGCAGCGCATGCCACTCCGTACCTTCGAACAGCCCGAACCATCGGGCCTGGGCAAACATCTGCCGAAGTGTGACACGCGCCTGCGGCGTGCCCGGCACATCCAGCAACAGCCACTGAGGGGGTATCTCGGGCGTGCGTGTGGCGATCATGCTCCAGAGCTCTGGCCAAGCTGCGTCGCCAGACGACAGGTGCACAAAGCCTGTGCGCAATGGTTGAAGCTGCCGCCACCGGGCAGCAGGCACAACATCAGTAATGGCTCCCCCGAGCGCAACCATTGCTCCAGGCCCTCTTCATGGGTGCAGGCGGGCTGGGGCGTCTCCTCGACCGTTGTCGGCGCATGCAGCAACCCGGTTATCTGCGGTTGATCGGGATCGCCCTCAACAAAACTCACGACCAGCTCAGTTCCTTCCTGCAACGGCGATAACGTCGAAGCCTGCAACTGCCTGGCCAGGGGCAGCCAGCAATGACTGGGCGTCGCCCCTTCGCCCTGATAAAGCCAGTCGAATTGCACCGGTACCGGCCTTTCCGGGTCGGGGCCTGGCTCATCGACCTCGACCACCCACGCCCGTTGCGGGCCATGCATCCTTGGTTTGACCGCCGCACAGGTTGGCTCGATGGGTGCCGGCCACTGCAGGGCTCGGGCCTGATTGTGGTAAGGCGTCGGCGTATCCTGACTGCCCCAATGCTCAACGCGGGTCAGCAGCCAGAGCCGATTGCAATCGGTAGCCGGATGACCGGACAACGGCATCAGCCGACCGCTGCGCAAGGTCGTCAGGTCCGTCCGGCATTCGGCGCTCTGCACCGCTGTCCCACCGCAGCGCTGACGCTCAAACTGCCGCACCGCCGGCCGATCGCCCTCGCTGCGCACTACCACAGGTTCGCCGGTTGGAAAATGCTGCCGGTCATCCCCAAACACTACACAGTGCCCGCGGGCCCGGTGTTCGAAGTGGTAGTGAAGCCCTTCCCGGGCGCACAGTCGCTGGAGAAATTGCAGGTCTGACTCTCGATATTGCGTGCAAAAATCCTGAGGCAGGTATTCACCGCTTAGCTCCAGACGTCGATCCTTGCCGGCAATGCCGTGCTCCTTGAGCACCTGGTCGAGGATTTGCGGCACTGAGCGGGCACTGAAGATTCGTTGGCTGAAGCGCTGGGCCAGACAAGCCAGTCTTGGCCCCAGCCGCACATGGCAGAGTCGGGGGCCTGAGGCGTGATCACGCTGGACGAGCTCATGCAATTGTCCATGCACGTGGTTTCCGGTTGGTCCGAAATGCAACGAGGCCGGGCGGTACAGCAAACTGGCAAGGTCAAGCACCGGGTCTTCGATCAGCAGTTCCAGGTCGAACACGAACGGCTCGCTGATGGCTTCTCTGCCGGTAAAGGCCAGGACATCCAAGGCGTCGGGCAGACCTGCTATATCCAGACGAAATGACGGTTCGCTGACTGGATTGAACATCGGCGTTTCTCTACAGGAGGGGCGGCCGGGGATTCTCGCTGAGAGACATGGCCGAGTAGAGTGCCGAAATACAAATTAGGAAATAACCTACGCGAAAAGAAGACCAAATGCGTTGGGTTGTCGAAGATGCTGGAAATTTCGCCTGGAACAGGAGAATTGCCCCACCAGGTCATCTGAAATTTCCGCAGCGAACGGAAACTTTTCAGACAACCTGATGAGCGTGACGCTTACCTCAAGAAGACAGGTAAGACGAACGGGTCAGCCCCAGACGCAAGGCATCGAGGAACTGCGTGCGCTCGGTGGCGCTGATGCGGGCATTGGCGCATTTGTCGCGGTAGTGGGTCATCAGTTCTTCCGGCGACAAGTGCACGTAACGCAGCATGTCTTCGATGGTGTCGTGGGTTTCGATACCGGCGTGGTACACGCTGCCATCGGCATTCTGGTAGATGTTCACCGAGTCGGTGTCACCGAACAGGTTGTGCATGTCGCCAAGAATTTCCTGGTAGGCACCGACCAGGAACACGCCCAGCAAGTAGTCTTCACCTTCGTTCAGCGCATGCACCGGCAAGCTGGTCTCGATGCTCTGCTCGTCGACATACTGGTTGATCTTGCCGTCGGAGTCGCAGGTCAAATCCTGCAATACCGCACGACGCAGCGGCTCTTCGTCGAGACGGTGCAGCGGGATGATCGGCAGGACCTGGTCGATGGCCCAGGTGTCCGGCAGGCTCTGGAACACCGAGAAGTTGCAGATGTACTTGTCGGCCAGCTTGTCGTTGAGTTCGTCCAGCACCTGGCGGTGGGAACGCTGGCGCGCCTTCAACGAGTTGTGCAGGCGACGGCACACGGCGAAGTAGCACTGCTCGGCCAGGGCTTTCTCGGCCAGGGTCAGCTTGCCGTCGGCGTACTGGGAGGCAACATCGCTCATGTAGTGCGTGGCGCGCCAGTAGGTTTCGGTGACCATCTCGATGTCGGTCGGACCCAGCAGGTCCACCAGCCACTGCACGGTTTCCGGCAGTGCTTCCTTGTTCTCGATCTGCGGCACGTCGTCGTTGTGCTTCTCGACGTCGGTCACCTGGATCACCAGCATGGCGTGGTGCGCGGTCAGGGAACGGCCGCTTTCGGAGAAGATGTTCGGGTGTGGCAGGCTCTGCGCATCGCAGAACT
The DNA here is from genome assembly GCF_039909015.1 of Pseudomonas grandcourensis. NCBI lineage: Bacteria > Pseudomonadati > Pseudomonadota > Gammaproteobacteria > Pseudomonadales > Pseudomonadaceae > Pseudomonas > Pseudomonas grandcourensis. The sequence continues at coordinate 749,569 of NZ_CP150919.1, read as the reverse complement.
CCTTGAGCATCCCGACCACGACGCCGGCATAGTCGTCCATGTCGTAGTTGATCGAACTGGCGTTACGCGAGTGCGTACCGTCGTAGTCCACGCCCAGGCCACCGCCGACGTCGATGTGGTCCACCGGCAGGCCGAGGTTGCGCAGTTCGCCGTAGTAACGGATCGCTTCCTTGAAACCGTGCTGATAGTCCGCCAGGTTGGCGATCTGCGAACCCATGTGGAAGTGCAGCAGGCGAATGCCCTGGTCCAGGCCCGCCGCGCGGAAACGCTCGACCACCGACAGCAGTTGCGCCGCCGACAGGCCGAACTTGGATTTCTCGCCGCCGGTGTCCGCCCACTTGCTCGATGCCAGGGACGACAGGCGCACGCGCAGGCCGACCTGAGGCTTGACCTTGAGCGAGTTGGCTTCTTCGATCACCAGGCCGACTTCGGATTCTTTCTCGATCACGATGAACACGTTGTGGCCGAGCTTCTGGCCCATCAATGCCAGGCGAATGAATTCGCGGTCCTTGTAGCCGTTGCAGACGATGGTGCCGCCCTTCGGCGCCAGTGCCAGCACCGCCAGCAACTCAGGCTTGGAGCCGGCTTCCAGGCCGATGGATACGTTCTGGGTGGCAATGATGTTTTCGATCACCGCTTCCTGCTGGTTGACCTTGATCGGGTACAGCGCGGTGTACTTGCTCTGGTATTCCAGACGCTCGATGTTGGCGTCGAATGCGCCGGTCAGCTGACGCACGCGGTCTTGCAGGATGTCCGGGAAACGGACCAGCAACGGCAAGGACAGGCCGCTTTTGCGCAGCTGGTCGACTTGCTCGTACAGGTCGATAGGCGAACTGCTCGGACCGTTCGGACGAACTTCGACGCGACCGGCGTCATTGATCGCGAAATACCCGGCCCCCCAATGGCGAATCCCGTAAACACTGCGGCTGTCCGCAACTGTCCATTGGCTGCCATCGTCTTTGCGTGTGCGTCGTACGGACATCGAAGTCCCCTATAAAGAAGTCATAGTGCGTCGCCTGGGTTCAGGCCGGCGCAGTCTAAAGAATGAAAATGACGGTTCGTCAACGAGGCAATAGACCCCGCCGACCGCAGTGAGTTTAGATACCGGTCATGAACAGGCTCTGTGAAAACCATGTAGACGATGCCGGGCCTGAATTTCATCAGGACCGGATCAAGCCGAGGGTGGTTTTCACAGAGGCTGCTAGCCGCCGGACTTCTTCGCTTTGAAACCGAGCTTGATCAGCTCTGCCAAGAGTAGCTCGACATGATCGCCCTGGATTTCGATGACACCGTCTTTCAGCGCCCCACCGGTACCGCAACGTTTCTTCAACGTCGTGGCCAGGTCCTTGAGCGCGTCTTCAGCCAACGGCACGCCGGTGATGGTGGTCACCGTCTTGCCGCCACGGCCCTTGCTTTCGCGACGCACGCGAGCGATGCCGTCGCCGGCCGGGATAACGGTCTGTTTGCAGATGCAGGCGTCCACCGGTTTACTGCATTCCGGGCAATGACGACCTGCGTCGGTGGAAAATACCAGGCCGCCCAGGGCGGCGAAGGATGCGGCTTTTTTGGCCACCGGCAATCCTCTTCGGAGGACAAAGACTGGTCGCAGCACTTGGGAAGGCTATCGACCGCGAAGCCCCACTCAGGCAGGGGCAGCGCTACTGAACCGGATGCCCTACAAAAAGGAGCGCCGGTTCAGCTTGAAAAGGTCGCGCAGTGTAACGGCAAAAACGCCGATTGCTAAGAGCCAATCGGCGCCAATTTATAGCTGTTTTGCGACGTTGCTTTGTTGAGCCTTCAGATAGCGCTTCAACGCCGCCAGTGAGTCCGGGCAATAAGGCTTTTGCTCGATTTCCAGCATGACCTGATCAATGGGGATAAAGCGCGCTTCGAGCACCTCTTCCGGTTGCAGGATCAACGGGCCGTCCCACACCGCAGAGAACGCCGAACACCACAGGCGATTGCCGGTGTCCTCGAAGAAGAAGTGGTCATGGGCGGTCAGTTCCACGCCACTCACGCCCAGCTCTTCCTCCAGCTCCCTGGCCGCCGATTCGGCATAGGTTTCACTGGCGAGCACCATGCCCCCCGCCGCCACGTCCCAGAATCCGGGATAGATTGCCTTGCTCAGGGTGCGCCGGTGCACGCACAACTCGCCAGCGGAGTTGAACAACATAATGTAGGTGCCGCGCCCGATCAGCCCGCGCTCGCGCAAATCGGAACGGACCAGGGCGCCGAGCAGGTTGTCCTGCTCGTCGACCCAGGCGATCTGTTCGGCATCGGAGGCCGCACGGTGCGCGGCTTCCCTTGCGTTATCGACCATGACTCAGCCCTGATTGAGCAATTGACGCAAATCGATCACCGCGGCGTTGGCCCGGGAAATGTAGTTGGCCATGACCAGCGAGTGGTTGGCCAGTACGCCGAAGCCGCTGCCATTGAGGATCATCGGGCTCCACACCGGCTCCTGCGACGCTTCCAGTTCACGAATGATCTGGCGCACGCTGACCGTAGCGTTCTTCTTGGCCAGCACATCGGCGAAGTCGACTTCGATGGCGCGCAGCAAGTGCGACAAGGCCCAGGCCTGGCCGCGAGCTTCGTAGAACACGTTGTCGATCTGCAGCCATGGGGTTTCGACGATTTCTTCATCGACTTGCGGCGCCACGCCCGGCATCACCACCTCGGTCTTCAGCGCAGTGTTGAGCTTGACCCGGCCCACACTGGCCGACAGCCGTTGCGACAGCGAGCCCAGACGGGTGCCGACGTCACCCAGCCAGTTGTTCAGGTTGTCGGCGCGGGCATAGAACAACGCGCTCTTCTGGTTCGGATCGGACAGGCGCGCCTGATAGCGGCTCAGGGAATTGATGCCTTCCTGGTACTCGGACTCACTGGACGGCAGCACCCAACTCTTGTTGTCGAAGTTGAAACGCGGCTCGGCCTTGGCCAGGTCGGCATCTTCGGCGGACTGCGACTGCGAACGGGCGAAGTCTTTACGCAGTGCGCGGCTCAGGTCGCGGACCTGCACCAGCACGCCATATTCCCAGCTCGGCATGTTGTCCATCCACAGGCCTGGCGGGAATCGGTCGTTGGAAATATAGCCGCCCGGCTTGGTCAGCAAAGTGCCGGCGACGGTCTTGAGAGTTTCCACCGTGGTGTAGCCGACAACCATCTGCCTGCCTTCTTTCTCGGCCGCCAGTTGAGCGGTTTGCTGGACCGGGAACAGCGCCGGCTCCTGGCTCCAGTACCAGCCCAGGACACTCGCCACCAACAGGTAGATGCCCAGCAGAGTGGCCAGCGCCCGGCTGAACAACAGACCGCCCAGGTAACTGCGGGTCTCCGACTTCGGTTCAGCGGCACGTTCAGGCGCACTGTCTGTGCGGTTCTTCCAGTCCAGCATGGCGATATCCTTTCAAGCTCTTGAGTTCAACGGTTCGAACACAACCATACAACAACGTGCCTTGGCCCGGCACCCGCCATCGCACCGATGCGGAAAATTACCGGGCTTGCGGATCAAAAGAGTGCCTGTGCACCCGACGACGCTGCGGCCATAGAAATCCCCCCTAATGGTTTGGATTGCCACACTAAGGGAATCCCTGACCCTCTAAAACCCAAAAAACGGACCGGTCAACACTGGCAAAAAAGTCTTGAATGGCCGGCTGCCAGTCACTCGCCATTTCCCACCTCACGCCAGCCAAGTGCCCTGATTCAAGCACTTCGCCCCTGCAAACCGCGACTTTAAAGGCTCCAACCAGACCGATCAGTCACAAACTGAATGAAGTCACATTGCAGATTATTGACGTACAGCACTCATGCGATGGAAAAGTGGTGCTAGCATAGAGCCACCACTCGACCTCAGTGTGCACCCTAACTAGTAGTCAGGATATGACCGAGCCAGAAGACCCCAGCCGCGAGCGCCTCAAGCACCACTTTGCCCAGCGGGTAATTCATCAGGCTCGTCAGATTCTTGAGATATGGCAGCGCCTGCAACGCAGTGAGTGGTCCACCGCCGACCTTTCGGAACTGAGCGAGGCCAATCTGCGCCTACTGCGTTTCGCCGAGCGTTTCGAACAACCGGAACACACGCAACTGGCACGCCACATCGGTCAGTCCCTGGAGGCGGTCGACGCCAATCGCGGACGCCTGAGCAGCGGCCTGATCACCGACCTCAATCGCTTGATGCAGCGTCTATCACGCACCGGTCTGCGCCATGGCGACCAACTCGATCAAACCTTCCTGCCACCGCTGCGCAAGCCCATCTATATAGTGTTACAGGATCACGACCGTGCCGAGCGCTTGGCCAAACAACTGGAATTCTTCGGCCTCAGCGCCCAGTCCCTGGACAGCGTAGACGCGTTTCGCTCATCGATGGTCGAGCGCCTGCCGGCGGCAATTGTCATGGACGTGGATTTCAGTGGCGCCGGCGTCGGCCTGAAACTGGCCGCCGAAGCCCAGGAAGGCCTCGATCATCAGCTGCCGCTGCTGTTCTTCAGCCTGCACGAAACCGACACCCCGACCCGCCTGGCCGCCGTGCGTGCCGGCGGCCAGGAGTTCCTCACCGGCACCCTCGAAGCGTCGAGCCTGCTGGAGAAGATCGAAGTCCTGACCTGCGTTGCCCAGTACGAACCTTTTAAAGTGCTGATCATCGACGACTCCCGCGCCCAAGCCCTGCACACCGAGCGCCTGCTCAACAGCGCCGGGATCGTCACCCGGACCTTGATCGAGCCGATCCAGGCCATGGCCGAACTGGCGGATTTCCAGCCGGACCTGATCATTCTCGACATGTACATGCCAGCCTGCACCGGTACGGAACTGGCCAAGGTGATCCGCCATAACGACCGTTACGTCAGCGTGCCGATCATTTACCTGTCGGCCGAAGACGACCTGGACAAGCAACTCGACGCCATGAGCGAGGGTGGCGATGACTTCCTGACCAAACCAATCAAGCCCCGGCACCTGATCACCACCGTGCGCAACCGTGCGGCACGGGCCCGCAACCTCAAGGCCCGGATGGTCCGCGACAGCCTCACCGGCCTGTACAACCACACGCACATCCTGCAATTGCTCGAAGACTGCTCGTTCCGCGCCCGTCGCGAAAGCAAGCCGCTGAGCTTTGCCATGCTCGACATCGACCACTTCAAACGGGTCAACGACAGCCACGGCCACCCCATGGGCGACCGGGTGATCAAGAGCCTGGCGCTGTTTCTCAAGCAACGCCTGCGCAAAACCGACTTCATCGGCCGCTACGGTGGCGAAGAATTCGCCATCGTCATGCCGGACACCGATATCGATGCGGCCTACAAGGTGCTCGATGAAATCCGTCAGCGTTTTGCCGAAATTCACTACCCCGCGCAACCCGAGGATCTGTGGTGCACCTTCAGCGCCGGAGTGGTTGAGCTTTGCGAAAGCTCCGACAGCCTGATGATGGCCAGCCAGGCGGACGAAGCGCTGTACCGCGCCAAACACGGCGGACGCAATCGCGTCCAGGCTGCGCGGACATCAAAGCAAAGTGCCACTTTTTTATCGGAATCAACCGATACGGTCATAAGCCTGTAACAGAAACGCAATAACTTCAGACACTTACCATTTCTGCCGTTGGTAGTCCGTGATGCGCCTGAAGCTGCTGACCAATCTCAATACCCTCCTTCTGGTGGCCGTGTGCGTGGCCCTCGGCGCTACGCTGTGGTGGTCACAGAAAGCCCTTGAGCGTCCGTATCTATTAATGGAGCGCTACCTGGGCCTGTCGCAGCAGTTTCAGAATGACGTCGCCCGCAGCGTCGAGGATTACCTGGGCAGCGGCGATGCGCTGCGCCTGAGCAGTGCCGCCCAAGGCATCGACAGCCTGCAAAAAGAACTCGACGAATTGCCACCGGCCCTGGCCGAGGCGTTGCGCCCCAGCCTGTCGACCCTTGAAGAGTTCAGCAAGACCGACCTGCTGGCCGCCGGCAAACTGGCGGGCGATCCGCAGGCCCTGCTGCTGCAGGCCGAGCGCGAACTGGGTGCCAGTCTCGATCAGCTCAGCCAGTATGCCAGTGGCAATGCGGCCTATCTGACGCCGCTGCTCACTGCATCGCAACACCTGGGTAAATTGTCCCTGGCCCGGGACAAGCTGGTCAGCAGCGGCCGCAGTGAACTGGCCGCCGATGTCGAACGCGAAGTGGCCAACATCCGCACCCAGGCCGAAAAACTCGACGCCCTGCCATTATTGGGCGTGACCACCAGCAGCGAGTCGAACACCGACGATTTCGCCTCGATGATGGGCCTTGAGAACAAGGAAAAAGCCGTCGCCGAAGATGCCGGCGTCGGCCTCAAGCGCGAGCTCAACAGCCTGCTCAGCCGCTACCCGGCCGAGCTCTCGCGCACTCGCGATCAAATCCGGAAACGCGCCGACCTCAGCGCGGCGACCCACCTGAAAATCGCCGACGTGCAACAGGCCATTGCCGGACTGGAACCAGTGGTGCGCGCCCAGCACGGGCAGATCCAGGGTGAAGTGCGTCTGATGCAAGGCGTGATGATCGGCTTGATTCTGTTGATCGCACTGCTGATCGACACCCTGCAGCGCAAACTCGCCCGGACCCTGACCAACCTCGCCCCGGCCCTCTCGACCTGGGCCGAAGGCGACTTCAGCCGCGACATTCAACTGGGCAACACCAACCGCGAACTGCATGACATTGAAGCCTCGCTCAACCGCTTGCGCGCCTATCTGGTGGACCTGGTGGGGACCATTCGCCTCAATGCCGAACAGGTGGCCGGCAGCAGCCGCACCCTGGCCGACCTGAGCAACGACCTGCATGACGGTGCCGAACATCAGGCCGGCGACACCGCACTGATCCGCGACTCCCTCAGCGAACTGGAGGCGACCATTCAACAAGTCGCCGGCGATGCCAGCCAGGCCGCCGACGCCAGCCGCCACGCAGGCCTGGCGGTGGAGCACGGGCAGAAAGTCATCGGCCTGAGCCTCACCGGCCTGCATGCGCTGGTGGATGAAGTGCAAGGCAATGCGCAAATGATCGAACACCTGGCCGAAGAGTCGGCCACTATCGGCGGCGTGTTGACGGTGATCCGCTCGATTGCCGACCAGACCAACCTGCTGGCCTTGAACGCCGCCATCGAGGCGGCCCGGGCCGGGGAAATGGGCCGGGGCTTTGCGGTGGTGGCCGAAGAGGTGCGCTCACTGGCGCAACGTACCGCCGGGGCCACGGCAGAAATCCAGACGCTGATCGCAGGGCTGCAAACCGCCGCGCGGCAATCGGTGGAAGGCATGCGCGCCCAGGTCGAACACGCCGAAGCCACCGCCAACCAGGCCCAGGCGGCCGACGGGGCGCTGGATAAAATCGTCGGGGCGATCCAGACCATTTCCGACACGGCGGTCCGCATCGCCGATGTCACCGCCCAGCAAAGCGGCGCTGTCAGCGAAATCCGTGACCACAGCGAGCGGATTCATCAGTTGGGCGGGGATAACCTGCTGCGCATTGGCCAAGGGCGTGAACAAGGGGAGAACCTGCTGGTATTGGGTGGGCGATTGCATACCGCCGTTCAAGCCTTTCGAGTCTGATAGACCGCCATCGCGAGCAGGCTCGCTCCCACATTGGAATGTTGTCCCTGTGGGGAGCCTGCTCGCGATGGCGCCAGAACAATCACCACAGACTCCCAACCTGCATACACTGCGACTGTCCGCTATCATCCCCCCCAATTCCGATACGCGAGATTGTCATGCGCCGTTTGCTTTGCCTGCTGTTTTTAGTCTTCGCCCTGCCGGCCAGCGCCACTGGCTTGCTGGAGAACCGACCCAGCTCAAGCCTGGGCTCGATCAACAACAGCGCCGACTTCCTGCCGGTGCGCGAAGCTTTCCAGCTGAGCCTGGTAGACAGCACACCGCAATCGATCAAGCTGCGTTTCGTCGCCACCGAAGGTTATTACCTCTACCGCCACCGCTTTCAATTTCGCGCCGATCCGGCCGATGTTGTCCTCGGAGCAGCGAAACTGCCCGACGGTCAAAAAAAGCACGATGAATACTTCGGCGATGTCGAGGTCTACCACGGCATTCTCGACGTCGAGTTGCCGCGCACCGACCGGCGCGCCTTCACCCTGGTCGTGACCTATCAGGGATGCGCCGACAAAGGCCTGTGCTATCCACCGGAAACCGAGCGGCTGAGCATCGATGGCATCGACGGCAGCGGCGCTCCGGCGACGGCTTATCAATGGAGCTGGCGCGAACTGGCGTTGTTTTTCCTCGCGGGCCTGGGCCTGACGTTCACGCCATGTGTGCTGCCCATGCTGCCGATCCTGTCGGGCGTAGTACTGCGCGGCCAGGTCGGTGGCTGGCGCGGTTTCAATCTGTCACTGGCCTATGTGCTACCAATGGCCGCCTGCTTTGCCCTGCTTGGAGCCCTGATGGGCCTGTTCGGTGCCCAGCTCAATCTACAGGCGCGACTGCAATCGGCGTGGGTACTGGTGCCGTTCGCGATGTTTTTTGCCGTGTTCGCCTTGGCGATGTTCGGCGTCTTCGAACTCAAGTTGCCGCATGCCATCAGCAGTCGCCTGGACCACATCGCCGGCCGCACAAAAGGCGGCTCACTGTGGGGCGCCGCGGTGTTGGGCGTGGTCTCCAGTTTGCTGGTTTCACCCTGCGTTTCGGCACCATTGGCTGGGGCGCTGCTGTACATCAGCGCCAGTGGCGATGCGCTGGGCGGCGGCTTGAAGCTGTTCATGCTCGGCCTCGGCATGGGCGCACCGCTGCTGCTGGTGGCCACCGGTGGCGCAGCCTGGCTACCGAAAAGCGGTCCGTGGCTGGTCTACGTGAAAAACGCGATTGGCGTGTTGTTGCTCGGGTTGGCCGTAGGCCTGCTCAGCCGCGTCTTGCCGGGCCAGGTCACCTTGCTGCTCATCGGTTTGCTGGCCGGCGGCGTCGGCTTGTTCATGGGGGCGCTGGAGTTCGTCTATAAACCACCGCGCAAACGCCTGGGCCAATTGCTCGGCATGTTCCTGCTGTTTTACGCACTGGCCTGCTGGTACGGCGCCTTCAGCGGCCAGACCGACCCGCTCAATCCGATCGGCCAGCCCCGTATCGCTGCCAACAGCGGCCCCGCGCAAAATACCAGCACCTGGCAAACCGTCAGCACGCCGGCCGATCTGGACCGCGCACTCGCCGACGCACGCGCATCCGGCACACCGCTGCTGCTCGACTGGTACGCCGACTGGTGCATCAGCTGCAAAGTCATCGAACATGAGGTGCTGAACGACCCGGTCGTCATCGAACGCCTCAAGGGTTACCGGCTGATCCGCTTCGACATCACCGCCAGCAACGCCGAGCAACGCGCCCTGCTCGACCGCTACCAGTTGTTCGGTCCACCGGCCCTGATGTTTTTCGGCAAGGACGGTGTCGAACGCGCCGATGTGCGGGTGATCGGCGAGATCAGCGCCAAAGACTTCGCCGAACGTGTTGCCAGGGCGAATGACCAAATTTAATCAAGCAGTCATATATTTCGCGCAAACATCGGTCATCGTGCTGGCTATTGCAGAGAACTGGACAGTCACAAAGGCTTTGCGGCATAGTCGCCGGGTTCTGACAATTGCTCACAGATAACATAGGAACCGCCGATGGCGACGCTACTCGTTCTGCACGGACCCAACCTGAACCTGCTCGGCACTCGTGAACCGGGCACCTACGGTGCCACGACGCTGGCGCAGATCAACCAGGACCTGGAACGCCGTGCCCGCGAAGCCGGTCACCATTTGCTGCACCTGCAAAGCAACGCCGAGTACGAATTGATCGACCGCATCCACGCTGCCCGCAGCGAAGGTGTGGACTTCATTTTGATCAACCCAGCAGCTTTTACACATACAAGTGTCGCATTACGTGACGCGCTGCTGGCGGTGAGCATCCCATTCATCGAAGTGCATTTGTCTAACGTGCACAAACGCGAACCTTTCCGCCATCACTCTTACTTCTCCGATGTAGCGGTGGGAGTGATCTGCGGCCTTGGCGCCAGCGGTTATCGACTGGCCCTGGAGGCCGCCCTGGAACAGCTTGAACAACAAGTTAACCGCCCCTGACCGACCCTTGGGAGTTGATGATTCATGGATATCCGTAAAGTTAAGAAACTAATCGAATTGCTGGAAGAGTCCGGCATCGACGAGCTCGAGATCAAGGAAGGCGAAGAGTCCGTACGCATCAGCCGTCATAGCAAGACCCCGGCTCAGCAGTACTACGCGCCAGCTCCAATGCATGCTCCGGTTGCCGCGCCTGTCGCTGCCGCCGCTCCGGCTGCTGCTGCACCTGCTGCTGCCGCCGCGCCAGCACTGAACGGCACCGTTGCCCGTTCGCCGATGGTCGGTACGTTCTATCGCAAGTCTTCGCCAAGCTCGCCGTCCTTCGTGGAAGTCGGCCAGACCGTGAAGAAAGGCGACACCCTGTGCATCGTTGAAGCCATGAAGATGATGAACCACATCGAAGCTGAAACCAGCGGTGTGATCGAATCCATCCTCGTCGAAGACGGCCAGCCGGTTGAGTACGACCAACCGCTGTTCACCATCGTTTGAACCGCGGAGAGCCTTTGATGACTGCGAAGTTGGAAAAAGTTCTGATCGCCAACCGCGGTGAGATCGCCCTGCGGATCCTGCGCGCCTGCAAAGAGATGGGCATCAAGACCGTCGCCGTTTACTCCAAGGCTGACAAGGAACTGATGCACCTGGGCCTGGCAGACGAATCCGTCTGCATCGGTCCGGCATCGGCCGCCCACTCCTACCTGCACATTCCGGCAATCATTGCCGCGGCCGAAGTGACTGGCGCCACCGCCATTCACCCGGGCTACGGCTTCCTTGCGGAAAACGCCGACTTCGCCGAGCAGGTCGAGAAATCCGGCTTTGCGTTCATTGGCCCGAAAGCCGAAACCATTCGCCTGATGGGCGACAAGGTATCGGCCAAGCACGCCATGATCGCTGCCGGCGTACCGACTGTACCGGGCTCTGACGGCCCGCTGCCGGAAGACGAAGAAACCGCTCTGCGCATTGGTCGCGAAGTCGGTTACCCGGTGATCATCAAGGCCGCTGGCGGCGGCGGTGGTCGCGGCATGCGCGTCGTGCATAAAGAAGAAGACCTGATTTCCTCGGCCAAACTGACCCGCTCCGAAGCGGGCGCAGCGTTCGGCAACCCGATGGTCTATCTGGAAAAGTTCCTGACCAACCCACGTCACGTGGAAGTCCAGGTACTTTCCGATGGCCAGGGCCAGGCTATCCATCTGGGTGACCGCGACTGCTCGCTGCAACGTCGCCACCAGAAGGTTCTTGAAGAAGCGCCGGCACCGGGCATCGACGAGAACGCGCGTGAGGAAGTACTCGCACGCTGCGTCAAGGCTTGCATCGACATCGGCTACCGTGGCGCAGGCACTTTCGAGTTCCTGTACGAAAACGGTCACTTCTACTTCATCGAGATGAACACTCGTGTCCAGGTAGAGCACCCGGTTTCGGAAATGGTCACCGGCATCGACATCGTCAAGGAGATGCTCAGCATCGCCGCCGGCAACAAGCTGTCGTTCACCCAGGATGACGTGGTCATCCGCGGTCACGCGCTGGAATGCCGGATCAACGCCGAAGACCCGAAAACCTTCATGCCGAGCCCGGGCACGGTCAAGCATTTCCACGCTCCAGGCGGCAACGGCGTTCGCGTCGACTCGCACCTGTACAGTGGCTATGCCGTTCCGCCGAACTACGATTCGTTGATCGGCAAGCTGATCACTTACGGGGCAACCCGTGACGAAGCCATGGCGCGCATGCGCAATGCGCTGGACGAAATCGTGGTCGACGGGATCAAGACCAACATCCCGCTGCACCGCGACCTGACCCGCGATGAAGGCTTCTGCAAAGGGGGCGTGAACATTCACTACCTCGAGCACAAGCTGGCCGGCGAGAAGCACTAAGCTTCGACCCCATCGACAAAGCCGCCTTCGGGCGGCTTTGTTGTATCTGGAAGTAACTCAGATCCCACAGGGCCCTGCTTCGCTCAACATCTGCGCAGCGAATGCAGCTCCCACAAAACCCACTCTCTCGCGTAAACTTGCGCGCTTCCCGCAGCCCGCTAGGCTGCAATCAATATTTTTCAAAGGTGCCCGCCATGCCTTGGCTGCAAGTACGTCTCGCCATCAGCCCAGAACAAGCCGAAACCTATGAAGACGCGTTCCTTGAAGTGGGCGCCGTGTCGGTGACCTTCATGGACGCCGAAGATCAGCCGATCTTCGAGCCGGAACTCAACACCACGCCGCTGTGGTCCCATACGCACCTACTGGCCCTGTTCGAAGGTGGCACCGAGCCAGGCCCGGTGCTGGCCCACCTGGAGCTGCTGACCGGCAGCCCGCTGCCCGAGCACCACAGCGAAGTGATCGAAGACCAGGACTGGGAACGCAGTTGGATGGACGGTTTCCAGCCAATGCAATTCGGCCAGCGCCTGTGGATCGTGCCGAGCTGGCACGCCGCACCGGAACCGGATGCCGTGAATCTGCTGCTGGACCCGGGCCTGGCGTTCGGCACCGGCACCCACCCGACCACCGCGCTGTGCCTGGAATGGCTTGACGGTCAGGATCTGAAAGGCTGCAACGTGCTGGACTTCGGTTGCGGCTCGGGGATTCTGGCAATTGCCGCGCTGTTGCTGGGAGCCAAGGAAGCCGTGGGCACCGATATCGACGTGCAGGCGCTGGAAGCCTCCCGCGACAACGCCGGGCGCAACGGTATCGCCGATGAGCTGTTCCCACTGTATCTGCCGCAAGACCTGCCGCAGGTCCAGGCCGACGTGCTGGTGGCCAACATTCTCGCCGGCCCGCTGGTTTCCCTGGCACCGCAGTTGTCCAGCCTGGTCAAGCCGGGTGGTCGCCTCGCGCTGTCGGGCATCCTCGCCGAACAGGGTGATGAAGTCGCTGCCGCCTACGCCAAGGACTTTGATCTGGACCCGATCGCCAATCGCGATGGCTGGGTGCGCATCACTGGCCGTCGGCGCTAGAATGAGCGTCTGCATAATCCGGATCGCCGCATGACCGACAGCTTCGTCACCCAGTGCCCGCATTGCCAAACCAGCTTCCGCGTCAGCCATGCCCAGTTGAGCGTGGCTCGCGGGGTAGTTCGTTGCGGCTCCTGCCTGCAGGTGTTCAATGCTGCCAAGCAGCTGCTTGAGCAGGCCGGTAAGGAAGCACCGGTCGCGACGCCGCTCCCGCCGGTGCAGCCTGAGGAACCCCTTGAGCCATCACCGCCGCGCGCCATCAGCCAAAAGCAATGGAGCGCGACCGAACTGGACCTGGACAGTCTCGACCTCGACGAAGAACTCGCCCGGCTCGAACAGCGGGAAATTCAGCCAACCACCGAGTTCGGCCGCCATCGCGAGGACTCGCTGAGCGCCCGTCGCGACAGCAACGAGCAGGATGAACAGGAGCAGTGGTCCGACAGCCTGTTCAGTGAGTCGGCGGCTGATCGTGCGCAACTCGACGAACCGCTCGACAGCCTTGACACGCCAGAGCCGACGGTCGAACCGAGCAAAGCCTCGCGCACCGAACCTTCGCTGTCCCTGGAGCCGGTTGATCTCGACGACGAACCGCAGCCACCCCATTTGCGATTGCACGACCCTCTCGATGCGCCGCTGAACCACGAACGCCTGTCGGCGGCCGACGAGAGCGAAATCGACGACAACCTGCCTTCGATCGAGCCGCTGCGCAAGCGACGCGAACGCAGTGAACCGGGCGGGCGCGCCGAAATGCTGCAAGACCTGACCGACGACCCGCTGCAACTGGACTGGCAAAAACGCCGCTCGCCCTGGGGCCGACGCCTGTTCTGGTTGCTGCTGGTGCTGATTGCCGCTGGCGCCCTCGCCGGCCAGTACATCGCCTACCATTTCGACGAACTGGCGCGACAGGATCAATATCGCCCGTGGTTCCAGCAACTGTGCCCGCAAATCGGCTGCACCGTGCCCTCCAAAGTCGACATCGCGAAGATCAAAAGCAGCAACCTGGTGGTGCGCAGCCATCCCGAGTTCAATGGCGCCCTGGTGGTCGATGCGATCATCTATAACCGCGCGCCCTTCTCCCAGCCCTTCCCGCTGCTGGAACTGCGCTTCGCCGACCTCAATGGCCATCTGATCGCCAGTCGACGCTTCAAGCCTGGCGAGTACCTCAATGGCGATCTCGAAGGCATGGCGGAAATGCCACCACAAACGCCGATCCACATCGCACTGGACATTCTCGACCCAGGCGCCAAGGCCGTGAACTACAGTCTGAGCTTTCACTCTCCGGAGTGAAACGCTTCATTGCTCCCGGATTCACGTCGGCTTTCTGACTGCCCAGGCAAACCAAACCACGGGTAATAACAGAATAACTGTTCAGAATTTGTTCAATTCAGCCTTTATCCAGTCATCGAGAGCGGGTATCATGCCAACCCTTTTTCGAACTCTCATGATCCGGCCCCACAACAGGGAAGTCCTATGTCGGCGGTACGCATCGGCCCTTACACATTACATAACAACTTGATTCTCGCCCCCATGGCGGGAGTCACCGACCAGCCCTTTCGTCAGCTGTGCAAGCGCTTGGGCGCGGGACTGGTCGTCTCGGAAATGGTCACCAGTGACATGAGTTTGTGGAACACCCGCAAGTCGCGCATGCGCATGATCCACGAAGGTGATCCCGAGCCACGCTCGGTACAGATCGCCGGTGGGGACGCGCAGATGCTGGCGGACGCCGCCCGTGCCAACGTTGAAATGGGTGCACAGATCATTGATATCAACATGGGCTGTCCGGCAAAAAAAGTCTGCAACAAGGCTGCCGGTTCCGCACTGTTGAAGGATGAACCCCTGGTAACCGAGATCCTGCAGGCCGTCGTGGCTGCGGTCGATGTGCCGGTTACCCTGAAGATCCGCACCGGTTGGGACCGGGACAACAAGAACGGCCTGACGGTGGCGAAGATCGCCGAACAGGCAGGCATTACGGCGCTGGCGGTGCATGGCCGCACCCGTGCCGACCTGTACACAGGTGAAGCCGAGTACGACACCATTGCCGCGATCAAGCAGGCAGTGTCGATTCCGGTCTTCGCCAATGGCGATATCGATTCGCCGGAAAAAGCCCGGTACGTGCTCGACGCGACCGGTGCCGATGGCCTGTTGATTGGCCGGGCTGCCCAGGGGCGGCCGTGGATTTTTCGCGAGATCGACCATTTCCTGCGTACCGGCGAGAAGCTCCCGGCGCTGGAATTGATCGAGGTGGAACGCATTCTGCTAGAGCATCTGGCTGCCCTTCACGCCTTCTATGGTGATGTCATGGGTGTGCGCATTGCTCGAAAGCATGTGGGCTGGTATCTCGCAACCCTGCCGGGCGCCAGGGAGTTTCGCGCCCACTTCAATCGTTTGGATGGTACGGATACACAATGCGCCAACGTTCGTGCGTTTTTCGCCGAGCGTTACAAGAGCCTGACAGGGGACGGAGAGTGGGTGGCCGCATGACGATGATGACCGAGACTTTAGTGAGTGGAACAACACCCGTGAGCGACAACGTGAATTTGAAACAGCACCTCAATACGCCAAGCGAAGAAGGCCAGACCCTTCGCGGGAGTGTCGAGAAGGCGCTGCACAATTATTTCGCCCACCTTGAGGGCGCTGCCGTCACGGATGTGTACAACCTGGTGCTCTCCGAAGTCGAGGCCCCCCTGCTCGAGTGCGTGATGAGCTACGTCAAGGGCAACCAGACCAAGGCCAGCGAGATGCTCGGACTTAACCGGGGCACGCTGCGCAAGAAACTCAAGCAGTACGATTTGTTGTAAGCATTCAATCAAACCAGAAAGGCGCCCGCGTAAAACCGGTCGCCTTTTTTGCTGACTTCCTTTGCTTTTGATGGAAATTGAGATGACCGACCAGACTACCCGCCTGCCGATCCGCCGCGCCTTGATCAGCGTTTCCGACAAGACCGGGATCCTCGAATTCGCCAAGGAGCTTGAAGCCCTGGGCGTCGAGATCCTCTCCACCGGCGGGACGTTCAAGCTGCTGCAGGACAACGGCGTTGCCGCAGTGGAAGTCGCGGACTACACAGGTTTTGCCGAAATGATGGACGGCCGGGTGAAGACCCTGCACCCGAAAATCCACGGCGGTATCCTCGGTCGTCGCGGTATCGACGACGCCATCATGAACGAGCACGGCATCAAGCCGATCGACCTGGTAGCGGTCAACCTGTACCCGTTCGAAGCCACCATCAACAAGCCAGGCTGCGACCTGCCGACCGCCATCGAGAACATCGACATCGGTGGCCCGACCATGGTTCGTTCGGCAGCGAAAAACCATAAAGACGTAGCGATCGTGGTGAACGCCGGCGATTACGCCAACGTTCTGGAAAATCTGAAAGCCGGCGGCCTGACTTACGCACAGCGTTTCGACCTGATGCTCAAGGCCTTCGAGCACACCGCGGCTTACGACGGCATGATCGCCAACTACATGGGCACCGTGAACCAGGCTGCCGAGACCCTCTCGACCTCCGGCCGCAGCGAATTCCCGCGCACCTTCAACAGCCAGTTCATCAAGGCCCAGGAAATGCGCTACGGCGAGAACCCGCACCAGAGCGCGGCGTTCTATGTTGAAGCCAAACCTGCCGAAGTCGGCATCGCCACCGCGACCCAGCTGCAAGGCAAGGAACTGTCGTACAACAACGTGGCCGACACCGACGCCGCGCTGGAATGCGTGAAGAGCTTCGTCAAGCCGGCCTGCGTGATCGTCAAGCACGCCAACCCGTGCGGCGTGGCTGTCAGCCCTGATGCCGAAGGCGGCATCCGCAAGGCCTACGACCTGGCCTACGCCACCGACACCGAATCCGCCTTCGGCGGCATCATCGCCTTCAACCGCGAACTGGACGCCGAGACCGCCAAGGCCATCGTCGAACGTCAGTTCGTCGAAGTGATCATTGCCCCAAGCGTCAGCGAAGAAGCCCGCGCCATCGTCGCTGCCAAAGCCAACGTACGCCTGCTGGCCTGCGGCGAGTGGTCGGCTGACCGCGCGGCGGCCTGGGACTACAAGCGCGTCAACGGTGGCCTGCTGGTACAGAGCCGCGACATCGGCATGATCGGCGCCGACGACCTGAAAGTGGTGACCAAGCGCGCACCGAGCGAGCAGGAAATCCACGACCTGATCTTTGCCTGGAAAGTCGCCAAGTACGTGAAGTCCAACGCCATCGTCTACGCCAAGAATCGCCAGACCATCGGTGTCGGCGCCGGCCAGATGAGCCGCGTGAACTCCGCACGAATTGCTGCAATCAAAGCAGAACATGCCGGCTTGCAGGTAGTCGGTTCGGTGATGGCTTCCGACGCTTTCTTCCCGTTCCGCGACGGTCTGGACAATGCGGCCAAGGCGGGCGTGACTGCCGTGATCCAGCCAGGCGGCTCGATGCGTGATGCCGAAGTGATTGCTGCTGCCGACGAAGCCGGCATCGCGATGGTATTCACCGGCATGCGCCACTTCCGTCACTAATACGGCAACGGTCGCACTGACGCCGGCATCTGCTGCGTTGGAGCCCACCTCGATGATGCTCATTGCCAGAAGGCAACTCCGCTCATCGAGGTGGGCTCCGCCTTGCATCTACCGGCGTCATTGCAACCTCCTAGGGCGTGAAGCGCTTTGGGTCCTAAACAGAATTAGCGTCATCCGAGGTTTTTGAAATGAATGTTTTGATCATTGGCAGCGGTGGCCGTGAACACGCCCTGGCCTGGAAAGTGGCTCAGGATCCGCGCGTGCAGAAGGTGTTCGTGGCTCCGGGCAACGCCGGTACCGCCATCGAAGCCAAGTGCGAGAACGTCGCCATCGACGTACTGGCGCTTGAACAACTGGCAGACTTTGCCGAGAAAAACGTTTCCCTGACCATCGTTGGCCCTGAAGTGCCACTGGTTGCCGGTGTTGTGGACCTGTTCCGCAGCCGTGGCCTGGACTGCTTCGGTCCGACCGCTGGCGCCGCACAGCTGGAAGGTTCGAAAGCCTTCACCAAGGACTTCCTGGCTCGCCACAAGATCCCGACTGCCGACTACCAGAACTTCACCGAGATCGAGCCGGCCCTGGCTTATATGCGTGAAAAAGGCGCTCCGATCGTGATCAAGGCCGATGGCCTGGCCGCCGGTAAAGGCGTGATCGTCGCCATGACCCTGGCCGAAGCCGAAGACGCCGTGCGCGACATGCTGGCGGGCAATGCCTTTGGCGATGCGGGTTCGCGCGTGGTCATCGAAGAGTTCCTTGACGGCGAAGAAGCCAGCTTTATCGTCATGGTCGACGGCAAGAACGTGCTGCCGATGGCCACCAGCCAGGACCACAAACGCGTCGGCGACGGCGACACCGGTCCGAACACCGGTGGCATGGGTGCTTACTCCCCGGCGCCAGTGGTCACCGCCGAAGTGCACAAGCGCGTCATGGACCTGGTGATCTGGCCGACCGTGCGCGGCATGGCCGAGGAAGGCAACGTCTACACTGGTTTCCTGTACGCTGGCCTGATGATCGACAAGGCCGGCAACCCAAAAGTCATCGAATTCAACTGCCGCTTTGGCGACCCTGAGACCCAACCGGTGATGCTGCGCTTGCAGTCGAGCCTGGTGCTGCTGGTCGAAGCAGCTCTGGCCCAGGCGCTGGACAAGGTCGAAGCACAATGGGATCCACGTCCGAGCGTCGGTATCGTGCTGGCCGCTGGCGGCTATCCTGGTGACTACGCTAAAGGCGTGGCCATCAAGGGGCTGGATACAGCCGCCGCACTGGAAGGCAAAGTCTTCCACGCCGGCACTGCGCTCAAGGACGGTCAAGTCGTAACGGCCGGTGGTCGGGTGCTTTGCGCCACGGCCATGGGTGCCAGCGTTGATGCTGCGCAGCAGCAGGCCTACAAGCTGGCGGCATCGATTGACTGGGAAGGCTGTTTCTATCGCAAGGACATTGGCTACCGCGCCATTGCCCGCGAGCGTGGCGAAAATCAGGAATAAGGGAAACACCACGCCAGGCAATGAACACCGTTTATTGCCTGGCTATTCCGGCGCCGCGCATCGTTATATTCTGGCATCAACCTAACGAAGGGATTTCGCCGTGCGCTGGCTCAGGATTGCCATAAGCTTGACCGTCACGTTGCTGACCTTGCTCTGCATGCTACCGGCCCAAGCCGCGCAAGGCAGTGGCTGGGCGGTATTGCTCGACGAACAGGGCGACCTGCAACTGAGCGACATCCGTTCCGCACGCTACACCAATCAATTCAGCCCTATCGAACTCGACCGCATTACCGCAGCCGAACCCGATGGCGCGCTATGGTTGCGATTCAGGCTTGCACCGGGCAAACACGAACAGTTGCTGCGCGTGTTCGCGCCTGACCTGCGCCAGTTCAACATGTACGTACTGGACGGCGACAAGCTGATCGATCAATCCAGCACGGGCAACGAACGCCCCCAATCCGAGCGACCATTGCCCAGCAGCGACTTCATGCTGGCCCTGCCGCAAAGCGACAACCCCCTCGACGTGTACCTGCGACTGGCCTCCGACCACCAGCTACGGCCCTATATCACTCTGCAATCGGCGATCCTCTCGGCCGCCAACCAGAACCAGACGCTGATCTATGGCCTGCTGTTCGGTTGCATCGCCATGCTGATCCTGCACAACCTCATCCGCTATGCCTACACCCGCTCGCGCAGCGCCGTCTGGTTGGCGACGTGCGAAGGGCTGTTGATGCTCAGCCTGCTGTTGCTGCTGAACCTCGCCGGCCCCTGGCTGCCGGACTGGCATGCGCTGCAAACGCCGGGGGCTTACCTGGCATTGATAATGACCGCGCCTTGCGGCCTGATGCTTGCCTATCGCTTCTTCGCCCCGCTCGGGCCGCATCCGCTGAACCGGTTGCTGCTTGGCGAGGTCCTGCTCATCACCGCGTGCGGCCTGATGCTGCTGTTCGTCAATACCTTGCCGCTGAACTTCATTACCTACGGCCTGGTCGCCCTGGCTGGCCTGACCATGCTGTTCATCAGCGCCTATCACTGGCAAAAAGGTTATCGCCCGGCTCGCCTCTTCGTGGCGGCCATGCTGGTGTTCAACCTCGGGACGCTGGTCATCCTGCCCGCGCTGCTGGGGCTGACCCTGATCGAACCCAATGGACTGATCACCACATTGCTGGTGTTCATCTGCATCAGCGGCCTGCTGATGAGCATTGCGTTGAGCGAGCGCCAGCGCCGCATCACCGAAGACCGATTCAGCATCAGTCGTGACCTGGCGGCCAGCAACGCCGAGATCAACGCCAAGGCCGAGTTCCTGGCGAAGATCAGCCATGAGATCCGTACCCCGATGAACGGTGTCCTCGGCATGACCGAGCTGTTGCTGGGCACGCCGCTTTCGGTCAAGCAACGCGACTACGTGCAGACGATCCACAGCGCCGGTAACGAATTGCTGACATTGATCAACGAAATTCTCGACATTTCCAAACTCGAGTCCGGACAGATCGAACTGGACGATGTGCAGTTCGACCTCAACGCGCTGATCGAAGACTGCCTGAGCATCTTCCGCGCCAAGGCCGAGCAGCAAAACGTCGAGTTGATCAGCTTCATCCAGCCGCAAGTGCCACGGGTGATCAGTGGTGACCCGACACGCTTGCGCCAGACGCTGTTGAGCCTGCTCGAAAGCGCCCTGAAAAAAACCGATGAAGGCGAAATCCTGATCGTCGTGGCGCTCGACGAGCGCAACACCAAACCACGCCTGCGTATCGCCGTGCAGGACAGCGGCGAGCCCATGGACGCCGAAGAGCGCGACGCCCTGATGCACGCCGAACTGCACAGCCGGCATTTTCTTTCGGCCACCCAGCTGGGCGGCAACCTGGGGCTGGTGATTGCCCGCCAGCTGATCCGCTTGATGCAGGGGGAATTCGGGATCAAGAGCGGCAGCAACCAGGGCAGCACTCTGTGGCTGACCCTGCCGCTGGACCCGGATCGCCTCGAACACCCGACCTCCGACCTCGACGGCCCACTGCAGGGTGCGCGGGTATTGGTGGTGGACGACAATGACACCTGTCGCAAGGTCCTGGTGCAGCAATGCAGCGCCTGGGGCCTGAACGTCAGCGCCGCATCTTCCGGCAAAGAGGCGCTGGCACTGCTGCGCACCAAAGCTCATTTGCGCGATTACTTCGATGTGGTCCTTCTGGACCAGAACATGCCCGGCATGACCGGCATGCAACTGGCGGCCAAGATCAAGGAAGACCCGAGCCTGAACCATGACATCCTGCTGATCATGCTCACCGGCATCAGCAACGCACCGAGCAAGATCATCGCGCGCAACTCCGGGATCAAGCGCATCCTCGCCAAGCCGGTGGCCGGCTACACCCTCAAGACCACCCTGGCCGACGAACTGACCCAGCGCAACAAAGGGCTCGTCGCGACCCAGCCCGCACCAATAGGCCCGACGCTGCCGGTCAAGGTCCCTTGCGACTTCCGCATTCTGGTGGCTGAAGACAACAGCATCTCGACCAAGGTGATCCGCGGCATGCTGAGCAAGCTCAACCTGCAACCGGATACCGCCTGCAACGGCGAAGAAGCCCTGCAGGCGATGAAAGCCCAGCGTTACGACCTGGTGCTAATGGACTGCGAAATGCCGATCCTCGACGGCTTCTCGGCCACCCAGCAACTGCGCGCCTGGGAAGTCGGCAACCAGCGGGTTCGCACCCCTGTGGTGGCGTTGACCGCCCATATCCTTGCCGAACACAAAGAGCGTGCGCGCCAGGCCGGCATGGACGGACACATGGCCAAGCCGGTGGAACTGTCGCAGTTGCGCGAACTGATCGAGCACTGGGTCGCCCAGCGTGACCAGCAGAATCGCACGACAACCCAAACGTCCTGAGCCGACAGACTTCGCAACCCCTGATAGACTCCCTCCCGACTTCCCTTGCCAGTGAGCCCGGCACCATGCTCCATGTGTTGTTCAGCGTTTATTTGAAGATGCTGGTGCTCTACAGCCCATTCTTCGTGTTGTCCTGCTTCATCAGCCTGACCCGTGGTTATTCGCGCAAGGAACAGCGTCGGCTGGCCTGGAAAGTAGCAGTCGCCACCCTGGTCTCCAGCGTTCTGCTGTATCTGTTCGGCCGAGTGATTTTCAGTGTGTTCGGCATTACCGTGGACGCATTCCGCATCGGCGCCGGCAGTGTGCTGTTCATCTCGGCGCTGGGCATGGCACAAGGCAAATCGGCGGTACAGACCGACAATGTGCAGCAGGATGTCACCATCGTTCCGCTGACCATCCCGCTGACAGTCGGCCCCGGCACCATCGGCGCCTTGCTGGTGATGGGCGTGAGCCAGCCGCACTGGGACGACAAGCTCACGGCCATTGTCAGCATTGCCCTGGCCAGTTTTACCGTGGGCGTGGTGCTGTTTTTGTCCGGTCGTATCGAGCGGATTCTCGGCGACCAGGGGCTACAGATCGTCAGCCGATTGATGGGGTTGTTCGTGTGTGCACTGGCGGCACAGATCATCTTCACCGGGGTGAAGGGTTATCTGGTGCCTTGAACACAAAGCGCTCCGGTTCGGGCAAGTCGTGGGGCTAGCGGACTCGAAACATCCGCGTGCCTCACCGCTGCACGATGCCTGCATCGCACTCCTTGCAACAGCCAATGATGCAAACCGGGTAACCCTCCCCATCTACATCCCTACATGTCTCAAACAGGCCAGAGACAATCAGCCTCTGACCCTGGCTTAGTTGAATTCACTGCCTGCGTCGCGGAAACCTTTTAGCCAACACTTCTTTTCGATTTTGCGCCAGGATAAATTCGACATCCTCTTTTACTTCAGCGTAAGCAGAAGGATTAAAGGCGAGAAAGTTGGAACCCTGATAAATATCGAGACTTGCAATTTTCAAATCCAAAAACAAAACACCACCACCCACTTGATCTCCGGAATGATTAACGGATGAAAACGAAACCATAACCAATCCGTTCTTCGTTTGCTCGCAAGGCAGCAACGCCAGTTTTACACCCCTGGCCTTGGTAACTTCATAGTTGAAAACCTTGATTGTTTCAGGCTCTTTTTCCAATGCTGACAATGTGCTGTCTGCGACGGCACTTAGCACGGTTGCACCTGGAATGGCTGCTTTTGCCGCTTCAACGCCCGCCTGGACAATAGTGGTGACAACATTTTTCATTGTCCCGCTGCCAGACCTCTTCTTGTATTCGACACTCGCGTTGATGGGAACTGAACACCCCATATCCTCCATACACTGGAGAAAGGCCCGATGCCAGGCGGCGGGGCTATGACTGTCTTTAGTCTCGCGATCGGCCTCCAACTTCGAAAACTTTATGAGGTTTTCGATAATCGTCATATTTTCAAGCGAAATATTATCGCCATAACCAATGAGCGTATTACCTAAAACCAAAGCATTCAGTTCTTTGGTAGGACTCGAATCGTCCAATGCCTTGGGTGAACTTGACGCAGTGATCGACATTAATGTTTTTGCACGAGGAACACTGCTCAACAACGCCTTCGACCTGGCAAGACGCGCCTTCCCAACATCGGTGCATTGTTTATGAGTGATGAAACCTTCCACGACTTCCATATCGGAAAACTCCTTTTTTAAATTCGTTTAAGCCTCCAGCAGAGACAAAACGAATCTAAACCACCTCAACTCCTCTATCAAACCCGATTAAATGTCGACATATGTAAACGTCCGTTAACCTTTAAAAACATGCAGCGTTTGTCGAGCCGTTCAGCTCGACAGCACTGCACTAAACCTTGATATCAAACTAGTTGATATCGCTTAACTTATCACCATAGCTACGCGGCGTATAAACCCACGACATTCCTTGCGAACGATGAAACACACGAGTCGTGGATGAACCAATCAACACCATGGTCCGCATGTCGACCTGATCTGGAGTCAATTGAGAGAGCGTCGTCACGCGTAATGTCTGCCCCGGGCGTCCGACATCACGCCCTAGCACGACTGGCGTTTCAGGTGCGCGATGTTGGGCGACGATCTCCAGCGCACGCCCCAATTGCCAAGGTCGGGAACGCGATATCGGATTGTAGAACGCCATTGCCAGATCAGCTTGCGCTGCCAGGTCCAGGCGTTTCTCAATGATTGCCCATGGCTTTAGGTTATCCGACAGCGACAGCACACAGAAGTCATGACCCAGCGGCGCACCCGCCTGGGCAGCCGTCGCCAGCGAAGCCGAAACCCCCGGCAAAATTTCCAGATCGACGTTGTGCCAATGGACGTCGGTGGACTCGTGCAGCGCCTCCAGCACCGCCGCAGCCATGGCGAAAACCCCCGGATCGCCGGAAGAAACCACCACCACCGAACGCCCTTGGGCCGCCAATTCGAAAGCGTGACGGGCGCGCTGCATCTCTTCGCGGTTATCGGTGCAATGCAGCACCTGATCGTCGCGAAACGGCCCGGCCATGCGCACGTAGGTTTCGTAGCCCAATACATCATTGGCGCGGGCCAGTTCAGCCTTCACGGCCGGCACCATCAGCTCGGCAGCACCAGGCCCCAAGCCGATCACGGCCAAGCGTCCGCGAGGGCGGCCGATCTGCAACGGGTCCAGCGGCTGATCGGCCACCGCAATTGCGAGCGTATCATCGCCATGGAGGGTGACTGGCTGGCCGATGGCTTGACGCAGGCGCTCGTCGAGATCAGCCCCGACACCGACAAAGCGCAACGGCACGCCCAGTTCAAGCGCTGCCTCACGCAGCGCAGGATTGGCCATTTCGGTATCGGCCGCCAAAAGGCAAGCCAGCGACTGCACGGCGATTCCTGCCTGATGCAACGCCTCGCGGATCGCCCCCGCGACGCTCACCAGACCAGCTTCCACGGCGACCACTACATTGCGCGGGTAGATCAATAATTCGTTGGCCGCGGGTGCCCGCTCGGCATGACCGACATGTACCGCCAGTCGAGACTGCGCATCTTCAGGCAACTGCGCCTGCGCCAGCCAAGGGGCTTCACCTTCAATGCGCACCGTTTCGCCGGCGAGCAGGTCGGAAACGAAACGCTTGCCCAGCTCCAGATCGCCAAGGGCATAACCGCTGGGCGGGTTGAGCAGGCAGGTGCCGAAACGCAGCTCGCCGCTGGTGGTGATCGCCGCCGCGACTTCAAGCGCAGCGGCAATCTCCCGCGCCATCATATTCACTCCACCGAGACCACCCAGCAGCGGAACCACGGCGCTGCCATCCTCGGCCACCGCCAATACCGGTGGTTCGGCGCCTTTTTCCAGCAACAAGGGCGCCAGCGTGCGGATTACGATCCCGGCCGCGCACAAGGCAATGATCGGTGTGCCCTGTTGATAGAACTCGCGCAGGGTCGCGCCGAATTCGTGATAGACCCGATCCGCGCCGTCGACCCGTTCGGTCAGGCCATGGATCAGGGCTTCGGGGTACACCTGCTGGATGCTGCGTGCGGTAGCGAGGCTGCCATTGCCGAGAATGACAATCGCCGGAACTGGACGGGTCATCAGCCTTGCCACCTTTCGCCGGGAACGATGATCAACGAGAAGTACGGCGAGGACATCGGCTCGACCTGGTCCAGCGGCACGATCTTCTGATTGGCCATGGTCGCGCGCTCGACGTACAACGCGCGTTCAGCCAGGCCGAGCTCTTCCAGCACCAGGCGAACCTTGGGAAAGTTGCGCCCCAGTTTCATGATCACCGCCGCATCGGCATCGGCCAGGCGTCGCTTGAGTTCCTCGTGCGGCAGCACTCCGGACAACACCGACAGACTCTGATTGCGATACACCAACGGCGCACCGAGCACCGAGGCCCCGCCGAGCATCGAGCACACACCGGGCACGACTTCGGCCTGATAACGCTCGGCGAGCCGGTCGTGCAGGTACATGTAGGAGCCGTAGAAGAACGGATCGCCTTCGCAGATCACCGCCACGTCACGACCGGCATCGAGATGCGTCGCCAGTTCGTCGGCGGCGTCATCGTAGAAGTCGCTGATCACTTGCTCGTAGGACAGCGGTGCCGGCAAGGCTTCGGTGGTCACCGGGTACACCAGCGGCAACAGATTCTGCGCTTCCTGCAGATGCGCCTCGATGATGCCGAAGGCGTTGCCTTTCTTGCCCTTGGCCACGAAGTACGCCACCACGGGGGATTCGCGCAGCAAGCGCAGGGCCTTGACGGTAATCAGTTCCGGATCACCAGGGCCGACGCCGAGGCCAATCAAACGTCCAGGTTGCTGCATCATTCGATCTCCGTGGCGAGGGCATTGACGGCGGCGGCGGCCATGGCGCTACCGCCCAGGCGACCCTGCATGATGACGAAAGGCACGCCACGGCTGTCGGCCGCCAGCGCTGCCTTGGATTCGGCGGCACCGACGAAGCCCACCGGGAAACCGAGGATCAGCGCCGGCTTCGGCGCACCGGCGTCGAGCATTTCCAGCAAGTAAAACAGTGCCGTCGGGGCGTTGCCGATGACTACCACGCTGCCTTCCAGGTGCGGACGCCACAGTTCCAGAGCAGCGGCTGAGCGGGTGTTACCCAATTCACGGGCCAGTTCCGGAACACTCTCGTCGCGCAGGGTACAGATCACCGGATTGTTCGCCGGCAACCGCGCGCGGGTCACGCCTTCTGAGACCATCCGCGCATCGCACAAAATCGGCGCGCCGGCCGCCAGCGCATCACGCCCGGCCTTGCCCGCCCCTGCGGAAAACTGCAAGCCGTCGATGGCCTCGACCATACCGCAGGCGTGAATGACACGGACCGCGAGTTTCTCCAGATCGGCCGGGATTCGCTCGAGGTTGGCCTCGGCGCGAATGATCGCGAAGGAGTTGCGATAGATCTCCTGACCATCGCGGATGTAATCAAGCATCAAGGGGGCTCCGTGAGCGGGCGTCGAGCAGGGTCGCGACCGCTTCAATAGTAAGGTTGCGTGCGTGCAGCGCGCCGAAACCCGGCTGCGCTGCATCGCGAAAATAGAGATCGTAGTGACCGTGGGCGACGGCCAGTAATGTGACGGGCGCCGTATGCGCGGCGGCGCAGGAGCGCTGGCAACCGCTCAGGTGCATGTTCAGTGCCGGTCCATGGCGGTGCAGCAGCGCGGCCAGTTGCAGGGCATCGCCCTTGGTCTCGGCCAACCCCTTGGCGCAACCGCTGGAACCGGTGCAGGCGATCAACCGGGACAATGGCTGATCGGCTTCGCAGGACAAGCCCAAGCGTTGCAAACGCCCCATGACTTCGGTGGCGTTGTCCATGCGGACATTGGGCAGCAGCAGGCTTTGCCAGGGTGTGAAGCGCAGACTGGAATCACCAAACTCCCGTGCCAGTTGTGCCACCCCCCGCAGCATCGTCGGATCGAGCCGTCCCAGCGGCGGGACGGCCCCAACATAGACAACACCGGACTCAGCCTGGGGATGGGCACCCATGTGCAAATCACTGGAGCCCGAAACCCGCTGCCAACCGACAACGGCTTGCAGCGGTACTCGCTCGGCCAGTCGAAGCAGCATGCCCTCGATCGGGTACTCGGCCAGCAAATGGCGCATCCGTGTCTGCTCGGGGCGCGCCAGTTCAAGGAACAACTCAAGGACCGCGACCACCAAAGCGTGCCCGTCAGCCAATGCAACCGAACCGGCGGGACTGTCCGTCGGGCATCCCGCCAGCCCAAACGCCAACCGTCGCTCGCCATCTTGCTCAAACGCCGAGAGCCACAGGTCATGGGGATGTTCGAGCATCGCCAGGTCTTCGCCACCATCGAGTTGCACGGCGAACTTGGCACTGAGGTCGTGGAACACTTCCTGGCTTTGCAGTGTGGCGAGGATCTGCCCGGCCAGCGGGCGAGTGTCGAACAGCATGCGCCGATCGATCCCGGCGCCGGGGCTGAGCATCAGGTTGCGCACATCGTCGCCAGCCGCCGTGCGCGGCCCCAGATCGGTGGCCAGCAGGCTGTCGATCAACGCTGTTTGCTCGTTGCCAATGCCGCGGATCTGCAGGTTGGCCCGGTTGGTCGCCTCGATCGCGCCGCTGGCGTAACGCTCGGCGGCATCGGCCACAGCGATTGCCTGTTGCGCACGGATGGCGCCACCGTCGAGTTTGATCCGGCAAATACCACCGTCCAATGCCTGGACGACACGCAACAACCCGGGACAGGCGGAAGGGCGCAAGCGGTTGGGTATCTGACGTGACTTCACAGGACGACCGGTACAAGACGAAGGACAGCATTATGCCTGCTTTGTCCGGCCTGATGAAAAACCCCGGCAGGTTGACGACGAAAAGCGCGTGATCCCTGGCCCAGGCTTTTCGCTTCAAGCCTGACCGCCATCTCAAGTTCTAATTGAATACTCAGCGAAAAACGCTAACAGCAAGAATCAATTCAACCAACCCGACTTATTTAAACCACATACCAACTCTTGTACTTTTCACCGCAATCCGAAGAAAAACAACAGCAAAAAATCGGCTACATCAAAGGAGAAAAAATGAACATTGAAAAAACGAATGGAATACTGACCGCCCACAACCTTATTTCGTGCACCGAAGAACTTTCACTGCAAGATTACGACGACTTCACCCATTGCACACAGATAGCCACCCTGTCCGCAGACATGGTCGGCAGTCGATTCGCCGACTCGACAACCTGGCTGAATGAATACGTTACGACGTTGAATTTTTTCGGTTGGTCTGTTTATCAGGATGCCATCTTCACCCGCACTCAACACTCTGTTTCGAAAAGCATTGCCGAGTTTCTGGTCCAAAGCGCTCAAACCATGCCAGATAGCCGTCAAGGAAACGCCATGATTGACACGCTCGACGCACTGAAACCCAACCAGCCGGCGCTTTACTCACTGGACCAGCAAAGTTCCCTGGGGGAGCGCTTTCAAGTAATACCCACGCGCTACGACTCAAAGGGGTTTCTTGAAATCGCAGTCTTTAATCTTGAATTAGTGACCACGATCAAAAAAAGTGGGTTTCTATTTTTTGACATGGAAGACCACTCTGCAAAAATCATCCAGCAACGCGCTTATCTTAAACTGGACAAAAACATACTCGAAAGCAAAAGACCGCTCATGGAACGCAAACGACTCGAAATCAGAATGAAGAGATTCGACCTGAAAAAGAACCATTAACCGGATAAGCCCTGAGCACATTTACAGACACTGGCCACAGGCGAATTCAATCCACACCGCGCTATGATGCACAACCGCACAGGTCGACACAGGCCGGCAGCGAGATGATTTGGCTTCGATTGATAGAAGAGGAACGGCATGACCCCCTGGCTGACAGTGGTAGGCATTGGAGAAGAAGGCTTCAAGGGGCTTGGCAAAAATGCCCGACACGCTCTGCTGAACGCTACGCAGATCATTGGCGGCCAACGGCAGCTTGAATTGTTGCCAGCCTGCATCCGCGGTGTACGGCAAATGTGGCCAAGTCCTTTCGCCCTTGAACCCGTTTTGACGAAACGGGGAGAACCCGTTTGCGTCCTGGCCAGTGGCGATCCGATGTTTTTCGGGGTGGGAGCCAGTCTTTCCCGACATTTATCCAGCGATGAAATGCTTGTTCTGCCCGCACCCTCTTCCTGCTCGCTCGCCGCAGCGCGAATGGGTTGGCCCTTGCAGGAAGTGGTCACGTTGTCGGTGGTTGCCCGTCCCGTCGCCGCACTCAACGCGCAATTGTCCAGCGGCGTGCGCTTGCTGGTGTTGAGTAACGACGGCAGCAGCCCCGCCGCCATCGCCGCACTGCTGCGTGAACGCGGTTTCGGTCCGAGCCGGATAACCGTGCTCGAACATTTGGGCGGTGAAGCCGAGCGACGTGTCGACGGCATCGCCAATGACTGGACCGATCCTGTGATCGCCGACCTGAACCTGATCGCCATCGAGTGCATCGCCGAGCCGAACACGCTGCGCCTGTCGCGACTGGCCGGCCTGCCGGACTCCGCCTTCCAGCACGACGGCCAATTGACCAAACGCGATGTACGCGCCATCACCCTCGCGCGCTTGGCCCCGATCCCCGGCGAACTGTTGTGGGACGTCGGCGCCGGCAGCGGCTCGATCGGCATCGAATGGATGCGCGCCCACCCCGCTTGCCGCGCACTGGCCATCGAGGCCGATGCGGGCCGACAAGCGTTGATCGAACACAACCGCGATGCCCTCGGCGTTCCCGGCCTGCAACTGGTTCGCGGCAGCGCGCCGCAGGCCCTCGCCGGGCTTGAGCGGCCGGATGCGATTTTCATCGGCGGCGGTGTCACTCGCGAGGGCGTGCTCGATACCTGCTGGGCCGCACTCAAACCCGGTGGCCGGCTGGTTGCCAATGCCGTCACACTGCAAAGCGAAATGACCCTGATGGCCTGGCGCGAGCAACACGGTGGGGAACTTACGCGAATTCATATCGCGCAAGCACAACCGCTGGGCGACTTCGACACCTGGCGCCAGGCCTTGCCGATTACCTTGCTGGACGTGACGAAACCCTTCGATGCGTGACGAAACCGCCGAACAACCCGCCCCCCTGCGCAGCGGCCTGACCACCGGCAGTTGCGCTACGGCCACCAGCCTCGCCGCCGCGCGTCTGCTGCTGGATGGTACATCGACCGATGCGGTGGAAATCGTGTTGCCCAAGGGTAAACAGGTGCAGATGCGCCTGGAGTTCTGCCGCCTCACAGAGGACGGCGCCGAAGCGGGAACCCTCAAGGACGCCGGTGACGATCCGGACGTGACCCACGGAGCCCTGCTCTACTCCCAGGTGCGCCTGAGCAGCGAACCGGGGACGCGCTTCAAGGCCGGTCGCGGCGTCGGCACCGTGACTCGGCCCGGGCTGGTGCTGGGAGTCGGCGAGCCCGCGATCAACCCGGTGCCACGCAAAATGATCAGTGAACACCTGGTCCGACTGGCCGACGAGCTCGGCTACAGCGGCGGTTTCGAGGTCACGGTCAATGTCGAGAACGGCGAGGCACTGGCACTCAAAACCATGAACCCGCGCCTGGGCATTCTTGGTGGCCTGTCGATCCTCGGCACCAGCGGCATCGTCCGGCCGTTTTCCTGTGCAGCCTACATCGCCTCGATCCACCAGGGCATCGACGTGGCGAAAACCAACGGTTACCTGCACATCGCCGCCTGCACCGGCAACGCCAGCGAAGACACCATGCGCCAGGTCTACAACCTGCCGGAAATCGCCCTGATCGAAATGGGCGACTTCGTTGGCGCGGTGCTCAAGCACCTGCGCAAAGTACCTGTGGATAAACTCAGCCTGTGCGGTGGTTTCGGCAAGATCAGCAAACTGGCGGCCGGGCACATGGATTTGCACAGTCGTCATTCGAGCATCGACCTGCCGCAACTGGCGCTGTGGGCGGCGCAGGTCGGCGCCGATGCGGCGTTGCAGCAGAATATCCGCGAGGCCAACACCAGCCAGCAGGCACTGGCCATGGCCGCCGCAGCCGGGGTCGCCCTGGGTGATGCAGTCTGTCAGCACGCCCTGGATTTTGCCCGTAGCGTGGTGCCGGCACAGGTTCAGGTGGAAGTCTTCGCCATCGATCGCCAGGGCGGAATCGTTGGCCATGCGGGAGCATTTCAATGAAGCGCATCCTGTTGCTCGGCGGCGTGACCGAAGCCATGGCCATTGCCCGCACGCTGGGACCGCTGCATATCTACAGCCTGGCCGGTGTCGGTCGGGTGCCGACGGATCTGCAATGCCAGGTTCGCGTCGGTGGCTACGGCGGTGCCGAGGGTCTGGCGCAGTTCATTGGCGATGAAGGCATCGATCTGCTGCTCGACGCCACTCACCCCTACGCCGCCCGGATCAGCCAGAACGCCGCGACCGCCGCGCGCTTGAGCGGCATCCCCTGCTGGGCGCTACGGCGCCCGGCCTGGCAAGCCCAGGCGGGTGATGACTGGCGGGAAGTCAGCGATTGGGCCGAACTGATCGAAGCCCTGAAGCCCTTCCGTCGACCGCTGTTTACCCTCGGTCGCGAGCCCCTGCAACACCTGGACGAAATTCCTGCGGAGCAATTCTGGACCCTTCGCGCACTGGACGTGTATCCGGGCAACGAGCGTTGCGAAGTGATCGGCGCACGTGGGCCCTTCCTGATCGACGATGAACGCGAGTTGTTCGAACGGCGAAACATCGATGTGCTGATCAGCAAGAACAGCGGCAGCACGGCGACCGAGCCCAAGCTGGAAGTGGCGCGTGAGCATGGTATGCCGGTGATTGTTTTGAAGCGGCCGGTGTTGCCGGGGGTTGATCGGGAGTTCCTGACGCCTGAGGAAACACTTGGCGCGTTGTCGGTCTTCGCTCATTAGGTCAGGATCATTGGCTTGCATGATAAGTAACCTATTTGTTACCGTCAGGGCCGCCTGTGATCACACTCGAAGAATACGTACAGGACAACGAAACCAGCCCCTTTGATAGCCGAGTTCCGATCCCGAAAAAACTGTACGACACCGGAGATAACGTCATGGCGCTCACCCGAAGCTACAAACACACCATTGCCGAGCGTGCCCAACGTGATCCCGAGTTCGCCCAGGCACTGTTGGATGAGGCTGCTACTCTGTTTCTTAACGGCGAACCCGAATTGGCGCGGATCATCCTGCGCGACCTCATCAACGCCACCGTTGGTTTTGAAGAACTGGCAAAAGAAACGGCAAAGCCCAGCAAAAGCCTCCATCGAATGTTGTCCGCCAAAGGCAACCCAAGCATGGACAACCTGGCTGCAATATTCGCCGTAATTCGCGCTACGCTTGGAGTAGAAATACAAGTACATGCGGTACGTGCGCACTGAGCTGACGTCTTTGTGCTGCGACACCAAACCGCACGCCGCCTTTTTACTTATCGGCCCTGATCAGGCTAAATAGCCCGCGCCTGATCGCCCACCCAAACGGATTTTGTCCCATGTCCCGACAACGGCTCGCAATTGCCTGGATAGCCTGCTTCGCAGTGCTGTTCAACATGCTCGCCATGCCGACGTCCGGAGCGATGGCGCAGACGGCTAACTCACCTGCCGAACAGTTGTTGTGGGGCAGTTTCTGCAGCTCCAGCGGCACCAGGATGGTGGCGATTTCCATCGGGGACCTTGAACAGAAAGCCCCGCAAAACGACGATCATTCCAACATGCAGCATTGCTGGTGCTGCTCGGGTTCTGCGCCATTGGTGGCGTTGCCGGGGCATTCGCCACAGCTGTATTTCGCGCACTTCGAATCCAACCGAAGCCTGCCTGCGACCTCTCTCGAAAGCCCGTCACCGCGCCAGCAATGGCCGAGTCTCAACCCCCGCGCCTCCCCTCTGGTGTGATTTTTTCTCGCAATTGACTGCGTTTTTAAATCGTTCCGGAGAACCGCCATGTTGAACAAACTAATCGTTCTGGCTGCGTTGCTGCTGCCTGCCTGCTTTGCCAATGCCCACGAATACAAGGTCGGCGCACTGGAAATTGCGCATCCGTGGTCCCAGGAGTTGCCACCCAATGCGCCCACCGTTGCGGCGTATTTCGTGATCAACAATCAAGGCAAGACCGCCGACCGCCTGCTCAGCGTCGACACCCCCATTGCGGGCGAAGCGCAATTGCATGAGCACGTGATGCAAGGCGACATGATGAAAATGCAGCACGTACCGAGCGTGGAAGTGCCCGCCGGAGGCGAGGTCACTTTCGCGCCGATGGCCTATCACGTGATGTTGCTGGGCCTCAAGGACCGCAGCCTGCTGGTTGACGGCAAGCGTTTCCCCATGACGCTGCACTTCGAGAAGTCCGGTGACGTGACGGTCGAAGTCGCGGTGCAGAAGCAGGCGCCGGACGCCATGCAAGCGCACGTGCACAAGCCGTAATCGCCTGAACTGAAAACGCCCATGCGCCCGCTTAGCGCCAGGTCATCCAGGTCACGCAATCAGGCATTGAGCCTGACACGCGGCAGCTGGATCAGCCTGTTTGCCATGCTGATGATCTTTATCGGTCCGCTGATTTCTCAGTCGATGCCGATGGATTCGCGCGCCATGTCGATGACCATGCCTATGCCTATGGGTATGGACATGAGCATGGACATGTCGGCGATGGAGCATGCCGACCATGGCATGCAAGCCACGCAAGCCACCGCCGAGCATTGCCCGCCAGCCCCCGGGCACCATGTGCTGTGGGAAAAGTGCGGCTATTGCAGCCTGCTGTTCAACTGCCCGGCGCTGACGGGTGGTGTGTCTTTCGCCAACTTCGTTATCCCGCCGGTCAACACCTTCACCCCCCCCTCTCCGCGCTTGGGCCATGCCCGGCAAACCTTCTTCCCCGGTGCCCGCACCCGCGCCCCGCCCGTCGTCGCGTAAACACTCACTTCTGATTTCACACGGTTGAGAAGACAGCTTCAGGCTGCCGGCCGTGTCGTTTACGACTGTTCGATGGAAATTGTCATGTCCAGGTTTTCCGCTGTCCCGTGCTTGAGCCCTGCCCAAGCCTCTTATGCCCTGAACGAATCCGGCGTTCGTTTCAGGCACGCCACCGCCATCCTGTGCGGTGCCTTGCTGGCGCCTTCTGCGCTGGCCGATGAACATTCCAGCCACAGTGAAGAACTGAGCCCGACAGTGATTACCGCCGTTGCGCCCAGCTCGCCCTTGACCATCGTCACCAATCCCAAGGACCCGCGCCAACCGGTGCCGGCCAGCGACGGCGCCGATTACCTCAAGACCATCCCAGGCTTTGCCATGGTGCGCAATGGCGGCACCAATGGTGACCCGGTGCTGCGCGGCATGTTCGGCTCGCGGCTGAACATTCTCACCAACGGCAGCATGATGCTCGGCGCCTGCCCGGGCCGGATGGACGCCCCGACCTCCTACATCTCGCCGGAAACCTACGACAAGCTCACCGTGATCAAAGGCCCGCAAACCGTGCTGTGGGGGCCTGGATCTTCGGCCGGGACCATCCTGTTCGACCGCGAGCCGGAGCACTTCGGCGAACTCGGCACGCGGGTCAACGCCAGCGTGCTGGCCGGCTCCTACGGTCGCTTCGACAAACTGGTGGACGCCGCAGCCGGCGGTCAGTCGGGTTATGTGCGGGTCATCGGCAACACCGCGCACTCCGACGACTACCAGGACGGCAACAACGACACCGTGGCGTCGCGCTATGACAAATGGAACGGCGACGTGGCCGTCGGCTGGACGCCGAATACCGACACCTTGCTGGAGCTGACCGCCGGCCGTGGCGATGGTGAAGCCCGCTACGCCGGGCGCGGCATGGACGGTTCGCAGTTCCTGCGCGAAAGCCTCGGGCTGCGCTTCGAGCAGTCCAACATCGGCGAGGTACTGGATAAGGTCGAGGCGCAGGTCTACTACAACTACGCCGACCACGTGATGGACAACTACACCCTGCGCACGCCGTCCGGCACCGGGATGATGGCCGGGCCTATGGCCTCCAACGTCGACCGCCGCACCCTCGGCGCCC
Organism: Pseudomonas grandcourensis; assembly: GCF_039909015.1. Lineage (NCBI taxonomy): Bacteria > Pseudomonadati > Pseudomonadota > Gammaproteobacteria > Pseudomonadales > Pseudomonadaceae > Pseudomonas > Pseudomonas grandcourensis. The sequence continues at coordinate 714,259 of NZ_CP150919.1, read as the reverse complement.
GGGTCAAGGCCACCTGGCGCTGGGCCGATGTGCAGCTGATCAGCGGTATCGACGCGCAGACCAACGAGCATCGCCAGCGCGGGGCCATGGGCGTCGACACCTACAAGGACCTGCCGTACACCAAGGATGCCGACTTCCATAACTACGGTGTGTTCGGCGAACTGACCTGGTACGCCGCCGACCATGACCGCCTGATCAGTGGCGCACGCCTGGACCGCGCCTCGGCCAAGGATTATCGGCAGACCATCGGCTCGGGCATGATGACCCGCCCCAATCCAACCGCCGACGATATCCGCGCCGATACCCTGCCGAGCGGTTTCGTCCGCTACGAGCATGACCTGGCCGACAGCCCGACCACCTTGTATGCCGGCCTCGGTCACACCCAGCGATTCCCGGATTACTGGGAGCTGTTTTCACCCAAGTCCGGTCCCGCCGGTTCGGTCAATGCCTTCGATTCGATCAAGCCGGAAAAAACCACCCAGCTCGATTTCGGCCTGCAATACAAGACCGAAGACCTCGAAGCCTGGGCCTCGGCTTACGTCGGACAGGTGAGCGATTACATCCTGTTCAACTACACCCCGACAATGATGGGTACGACCTCGCAAGCCGAAAACATCGATGCGCGAATCATGGGTGGCGAACTGGGCGCCGCTTACAACTTCACCGACAACTGGAACGCCGACGCGACCCTGGCCTACGCCTGGGGCAAGAACAGCAGCGATGGCAGCGCATTGCCGCAGATGCCGCCGCTGGATGCCCGGTTCGGCCTGACCTACAGCGAAGACAATTGGAGCGCCGGCGCACTGTGGAGAGTGGTTGCCGCGCAAAACCGCATCGACCAGAACAAGGGCAACGTGGTCGGCAAGGATTTCGGCAAGACGCCGGGCTTCGGCGTGTTCTCCCTCAATGGTGCCTATCGGATCAACAGCAACTGGAAGGTCAGCAGCGGCGTCGACAACCTGTTCGGCAAGGCTTACGCCGAGCACTTGAACCTGGCCGGCAACGCCGGTTTCGGCTACCCCGCCAATGACCCGCAGGCCATCAAGGAACCGGGGCGAACGCTCTGGACCAAGGTGGACATGAGTTTCTAAAAGCTTCGCGAGCAAGCTCGCACTCCTGTAGGAGCGAGCTTGCTCGCGATCGGTTGCAAGGCAACCGCCAATCAAACAACTAAAAGATCCAGCCAAGCGGAGCACACGTGATGAAACAGCCCAAAGTGAATTTCTACAACCTGGCCTGGCGCTGGCATTTCTATGCCGGATTGTTCGTAGCGCCATTCATGGTGATGCTGGCCCTGACCGGCATCATTTACCTGTTCAAACCGCAACTCGATCCGCTGATGTACAGCAGCCTGCTCAACGTCCCGGCCGGTCATCACACCGTCCCGGCCGACGACCTGCTGACGCGGGTGAAAACGGCTTATCCACAAGGCCAGGTCACCCAGTACCTGCCGCCGGTCAACGCCGAGCGCAGCGCGCAATTTGTCGTGCTCAACGAGGGCAAAGAGCTTAACGTTTTCGTCGATCCGTACCACGGCGACATCCTCGGCGAGCAAGACGCCAAGAAGAACCTGCAAGCCATTGCCCGGTCGATTCACGGCGAGCTGATGATCGGCACCGTTGGCGATCGGCTGATCGAACTGGCCGCCGGTTGGGGTGTGGTGCTGGTGGTGTCCGGCATCTTCCTGTGGTGGCCGCGCGGTCAGGCCGCCGGCATTTTGTGGCCACGCCTGAACAGTCGTGGTCGCGTATTGTGGCGCGACCTGCACGCGGTCACCGGGTTCTGGGGCGCGTCCCTGCTGCTGGTGATGCTGCTCAGCGGCATGACCTGGACCGGCTTCTGGGGCAAACAGTACGCCGAAGTGTGGAACGTATTCCCGGCGGCCATGTGGGATGACGTGCCGAAGTCCGATGTCGAGGCGCGCAGCCTCAACACCGCCACCCGCCAGACCGTGCCGTGGGCCATGGAAAATACGCCGATGCCGATGTCCGGCGACCATGCCGAACACATGGCCCACGATGGCGCAGCGGCCGGCCCGGCCTCGCCGACCATCCGCCTGCAGGACGTACAAAACATCGCCAGAGAGCGCAAGGTCGAACCGGGTTACAGCATCACGCTGCCGACCACTGCAACCGGCGTGTTCACCATCGCTGTATTCGCCGACGACCCGCGCAATGACGCCACGCTGCACATCGATCAATACACCGGCAAGGTCCTGGCCGATGTACGTTTCGAGCACTACGGCAGCGTCGCCCGCGTCACGGAAATCGGCGTGATGCTGCACGAGGGCAAGATGTTCGGCACGTTCAACCAGATCGTCGTGTTGCTGATCTGCCTGATGATTTTGCTCAGCGCGGTCAGCGGCGTGGTGATCTGGTGGAAGCGCCGTCCGCAAGGAAAACTCGGCGTGCCGCCGCTGCGCCACGACCTGCCGAAATGGAAAACCGCGATGGTGATCATGTTAGCCCTGGCGGTGGCCTTCCCGTTGGTAGGCGCTTCGCTGGTAGTGGTGTGGGTGCTGGATCGCGTGCTGCTGTCGCGCTTCACCCGGCAGACTGAGAGCGCCTCATCTTCATCATGAAACAGGCGAGATGCGCGGGGCGAAAGGCACTGTAAACTCCCCGCGCATCACCTCAGCCCCATCCCGAGCAGGCTCGCTCCCACATGGATTGCGTAAGACCTGTGGGAGCGAGCTTGCTCGCGATGGGGCCCTTGGCATCACCTCAAGAGTCACTGCATGACCTCGCTGAACCTCACAAACCTCACCTGGTCCCCACTGGGTCACGGCCATTGCCACCACCAGTTCCAGCTGCGTGACGCCTCACTACATGTGGCCGCCGGTGAGTTCGTCGGGCTGATCGGCCCCAACGGCAGTGGCAAGACCAGCCTGTTGCGGTGTGCCTGGCGCTTCAATAAACCGGAAAGCGGCGAGGTCAGGCTCGATCACCAGAACGTCTGGAAGCAATCCTCGCGTTGGTGCGCGCAACGCATCGCCGTGGTGTTGCAGGAGTTCCCTGATGCCTTCGGCCTGACCGTCGAGGAAGTGGTTGCCATGGGCCGCACGCCGCACAAAGGCTTGTTCGATGGCGACACCCTTGAAGACCGCGATCTGATCAATCAGGCCCTGGAATCCGTCGGCCTCAAGGGCTTCGAAGACCACGGGTTCGCCACCCTCTCCGGTGGCGAAAAACAGCGAGTCATCCTCGCCCGCGCCCTGGCCCAGCAACCACAGTTGCTGATCCTCGACGAGCCGACCAACCACCTCGACCCGCGTTATCAGCTTGAACTTTTGCAGTTGGTCAAGCGCTTGAACATCGGCACCCTGGCGAGCATCCACGACCTCAATCTGGCGGCGGCTTTTTGTGATCGGCTGTACGTGATCAACCATGGCCGTATCGTCGCCAGCGGCACGCCAAAAGAAGTCCTGACGGCTGCGCTGCTGAGCAATGTGTTCGGCGTCGAAGCGCTGATCGATGAACATCCACTGCACGGCTACCCACGAATCACCTGGATAACCCAACCATGACTTTGCGTTCCCTGCTGCGCTCCTGCCTCCCTCTCGTGATGCTGCTGGGCAGCGCCCAGGCATTGGCCGAAGCCACCCGTTACCCGCTGACGATCAAAAGCTGCAACCGCGAAGTGACCTTCAAGCAGGCACCGCAACACGCCCTCAGCCACGACATCAACATGACCCAGATGATGCTCGCTCTCGGCCTCAAACAACGGATGGCCGGTTACAGCGGCATCAGTGGCTGGAAGGCCGTGATGCCCGAGATGCAGAGCATTCTTGAAGGCCTGCCGGAACTGGCGGCCAAGTACCCGTCGGTGGAAACCCTGCTCAATGCCAACGTCGATTTCTTCTTCGCTGGCTGGGACTATGGCATGCGTATCGGCGGCGATCTCACGCCACAAACCCTGCAACCGCTGGGCATCAATGTGTACGAGCTGAGCGAATCCTGCGCCTTCGTGATGAAACGCCCACCGGCCAGCCTCGAAGACACCTACAACGACCTGCGCAACCTCGGCAGAATCTTCGACGTACAGGACCGCGCCAATGCCCTGATCGCCGACATGCAGGCGCAAATCGCGAATATTCGCAAAGACCTGCCCGCGGAAACACCGCGGGTCTTCCTGTACGACAGCGGCGAAGACCGGGCCATGACCTCAGGAAGCCTGGGCATGCCGCAAGCGCTGATCGACGCCGCTGGCGGGCGCAATATCCTGGAGGATGTCGACGCGAGCTGGACCCGGGTCAATTGGGAAACCGTGGTCGAGCGCAACCCGCAGGTGATCGTGATTGTCGACTACAGCGAAGTCACTGCCGAGCAGAAGATTCAATTCCTGCTGAGCAACAAGGCCCTGCAATCGGTGGACGCGATCAAGCACCAGCGCTTCATCGTCATCCCTTACGTGCAGGCCACGCCGGGGATCGATAACGTGCTGGCGGTCGCCACCCTGGCCAAGGGTTTCCACGGCGAATGATCAACCGTCGCTACGCCCTGTTGCTGATCGCCCTCGGCACCCTGTTGCTGGTGTCGTGCGTGGTGTCCCTGGGTTTCGGCCCGGCGCGGGTGCCGCTGGATGTGGTGTGGCGCATCCTGTTGCACAAGCTGTTCGGTTTCGGTTTGTCGGACTGGAACCCCGGACAGGAACATATCGTTTGGCTGATCCGCGTCCCGCGCATGCTGCTCGGCGCTCTGGTGGGCGCCGGCCTGGCGTTGATCGGCGCGGTGCTGCAAGCGGTCACGCGCAATCCGTTGGCTGACCCGCACCTGCTCGGCGTCACGTCCGGCGCCACACTTGGCGCAGTGATCGTGGTGCTGCATGTCGGTGAAATCGTTGGCCTGCTGACCTTGCCGATTGCGGCATTCATCGGTGCATTGCTGAGCATGCTGGTGGTGCTGATGATCGCCAGTCGTCATGGTCGCCTCGACAGTGACCGCTTGCTGCTGTGCGGCGTGGCGGTGTCGTTCGTGATGATGGCGATTGCCAATTTGCTGCTGTTCATGGGCGACCATCGGGCCAGTTCGGCGGTGATGTTCTGGATGCTCGGCGGGCTCGGGTTGGCACGTTGGGAGCTGCTGGCGGTGCCGACAGCCAGTGTGCTACTCGGGCTGATGTTGCTGCTGGGCATGGCGCGACCGTTGAATGCGCTGATGGCCGGTGAGCAGACGGCGGTGACCCTGGGCCTGAATGCACGCACCGTGCGCCTGCGAGTATTTCTGATTGCGTCATTGATGACCGGGGTTCTGGTGTCGATCAGCGGCTCGATCGGCTTTGTCGGGCTGATGGTTCCGCACATTGCACGGCGCCTGGTCGGGGCTGAACACCGAAGATTGCTGCCGGTGTGCGTGTTGCTCGGCAGTGTGTTTCTGGTCTGGGTCGATGTCGCCGCCCGGACACTGATCGCCCCCGAAGACTTGCCCATCGGCGTTGCCACAGCGGCGATTGGCGGGTTGTTCTTCATCGGCTTGATGCGACGTCGTTAACGACATATTTAATTAAAAAATTTAAAGACTGCATTTGCGCCTGGAAAAACCTCGTATTGAGTTAACGCTTAACAAGTTAACCTTCCTGTTCATACTCCGCACTCGCGAGTTCAACTATAAAACACTCGCGCACTTCAGGACGATTATTCCTACAACTTAATCGCCACAACTCCTACAAGAGCGGAAAGAGGCAAACATGTTCAAGAAGTTCATCGCATCCATTGCACTTGTTTCAGCACCGGCATGGGCAGTGCAGCCACCCTTTACTGGCGTTGATTACAGTGGCCGGTATCAATGCACCGGAATGGACAGCCATATCGGTGCGTTTGAAGGTGTTGTCGAGATGAAGCTCAATGCCGAACAAAGTACCGGCGAACACGGTGCCTACGGTTTTACGCTAACGTTGCTCGACAACTCCCGGTATGACGGATTTGCTGCTGCCAACTTGAGTTCACTGGCGATTTACTTTGCCCATACGGATCCGTCGCTCAAGGATTACGGCGTCGGGATTGCGAAACTCGCTACAACCCCTGACGGAAAAACTTCATTCACCAAGTACTACTACGGCCCGGAGTACGAAGGTGGCGGACATGGTTTTGAAACCTGCATTAAAAGCTGAAGTTCGTCGTTTACAAAGCTGATACCCATTGTTGAATCCTGTGGGAGCGAGCCTGCTCGCGAATGCGGTTTGTCAGTCACCACTCATGCTGTCTGATACCCCCTCTTCGCGAGCAGGCTCGCTCCCACAATTGATCGATGCTACCCGCCCCAATCTGGCGCAGCTCTTCGCACCAACGCGCCAGACGCGATCCTTCATGGTGCGCCATCAAACCGTTCGACCGCTCTAAAACGACATTTCCCTGCCTTTTGCCGACCGGGCACAGCCCTTGCAAAACACACCTTCAGTAGTCCGCATCTGCCAACCAAGAAAACTCATAAGTTCATGGAGATCGCACAATGAAGCGTCGCAGTTTGATCAAGGCTTTCACACTCTCGGCATCCATTGCCGCGATGGGCATGACCTGGACCGTCCAGGCCGCCGAGACCATCAAGGTCGGTATTCTGCATTCGTTGTCCGGAACCATGGCGATCTCCGAAACGTCGCTTAAAGACATGGCGCTGATGACCATCGACGAGATCAACGCCAAGGGTGGCGTGAACGGCAAGATGCTCGAGCCGGTGGTGGTCGACCCTGCCTCGAACTGGCCGCTGTTCGCCGAGAAGGGTCGCCAATTGCTGACCCAGGACAAGGTTGCCGTGGTGTTCGGTTGCTGGACTTCCGTATCGCGCAAATCGGTACTGCCGGTGTTCGAAGAACTCAACGGCTTGCTGTTCTACCCGGTGCAATACGAAGGCGAAGAAATGTCGCCGAACGTGTTCTACACCGGCGCTGCGCCGAACCAGCAGGCGATCCCTGCCGTTGAATACCTGATGAGCGAAGAAGGCGGCAGTGCCAAGCGCTACTTCCTGCTCGGCACCGACTACGTCTACCCGCGCACCACCAACAAGATCCTGCGTTCGTTCCTGCACTCCAAAGGCGTCGCCGACAAGGACATCGAAGAGGTCTATACCCCGTTCGGTCACAGCGACTACCAGACCATCGTCGCCAACATCAAGAAGTTCTCGGCCGGCGGCAAGACGGCCGTTATCTCCACGGTCAACGGCGACTCCAACGTACCGTTCTATAAGGAACTGGCCAATCAGGGCCTGAAAGCCACCGACGTTCCGGTCGTGGCGTTCTCGGTCGGCGAAGAAGAACTGCGCGGCATCGACACCAAGCCACTGGTGGGCAACCTGGCGGCGTGGAACTACTTCGAATCGGTCGAGAACCCGGTGAACAAGAAGTTCGTCGATGACTGGAAGGCCTACGCGAAGAAACACAACCTGCCGGGCGCCGACAAGGCAGTGACCAACGACCCGATGGAGGCCACTTATGTCGGCATCCACATGTGGGCGCAAGCGGCGGAAAAAGCCAAGTCCACCGACGTCGACAAAGTCCGCGAAGCCCTGGCCGGCCAGACCTTTGCCGCGCCGTCCGGCTACACCCTGACCATGGACAAGACCAACCACCACCTGCACAAGCCGGTGATGATCGGCGAGATCCAGGCCGACGGTCAGTTCAACGTGGTGTGGCAGACCGAAGGACCGATCCGCGCCCAGCCGTGGAGCCCGTTCATCCCGGGCAACGACAAGAAGCCTGACTACGCGATGAAGAGCAACTAAGCCACTGGATGTCGGGCTGGGCGCGGAGCTTTGGCCCGACACAAATCCCTGTAGGAGCTGGCTTGCCTGCGATGCAGACGACTCGGTGTATTTGATGTACCGAGGTGATGCCATCGCAGGCAAGCCAGCTCCCACAATGTCCGCGTCAAGGCGACTCTCTATGCCCACCGCCCTTTATCGCTTCATCCTGGCCATCGCCCTGCTGTTGCCGATGACTACCCATGCCGGCGACGCCGAAGACTTCATCGCCGCCAATCCCGCGCAGCAAGCCAAACTGCTGGAAACCTGGGCCGCGCAGCCCGATCCGGCACGCATCGAGTTGATCAACGCCCTGCAACAAGGCGAATTGACCGTCGACGGCCAGCCGAAAACCTTGCGCCTGAACAACCGCCTGCGGGGGCTCATCGACACTGCCCTGGCCAGTCATCAATTGCTCGCCGCCGACGCCAAAATCCGTCTGGCCGCCGCGCAGCAACTGCAGAAAAGTGCCAAGCCGGCGCAGTTGAAATTCCTCGATAAGCAACTCGCTGGCGAACAAGACGAAGGCGTTCACGCAGCATTGAGCCTCGCTCTGGCCAATCTGCAACTGGTCGACAGCGATCCGGCCGTGCGCCTCGCCGCTGTACGCCTGCTCGGCGAAACCGGAGATCCACTGGCCCGTACCCGCCTCGAAAACCTGCTGGAGCCGGGCGTTGAAACCGACGCGAATGTGCGTACCGCCGCTGAAACCAGCCTCGCTCAAGTCAAACGCAAACTGCTGGTCGGCGAACTCCTGGGGCAGGCCTTCAGCGGCATGTCACTGGGATCGATTCTGCTGCTCGCCGCCCTGGGACTGGCGATCACCTTCGGCCTGCTCGGCGTGATCAACATGGCCCACGGCGAGATGCTGATGCTCGGCGCCTACTCGACCTATGTGGTGCAACTGATGTTCCAGCGCTTCGCGCCGCAGGCCATCGAGTTCTATCCGCTGATCGCGCTGCCGGTGGCGTTTTTCGTCACCGCGGCCATCGGCATGGCGCTGGAGCGCACGGTGATTCGCCACCTCTACGGCCGTCCGCTGGAAACCCTGCTCGCCACCTGGGGCATCAGCCTGATGCTGATACAACTGGTGCGGCTGGTGTTCGGCGCGCAGAACGTCGAAGTGGCCAACCCGGCCTGGCTGTCGGGCGGCATTCAAGTGCTGCCGAACCTGGTGCTGCCGTACAACCGCATCGTCATCATCGCCTTTGCACTGTTTGTGGTGGTGCTGACCTGGCTGCTGCTGAACAAGACGCGCCTCGGCCTGAATGTTCGCGCCGTCACGCAGAACCGCAACATGGCCGCCTGCTGCGGCGTACCCACCGGGCGCGTGGACATGCTCGCCTTCGGCCTCGGCTCGGGCATCGCCGGCCTCGGTGGCGTGGCCCTGAGCCAGATCGGCAACGTCGGCCCGGACCTCGGCCAGAGCTACATCATCGACTCGTTCCTGGTGGTGGTGCTCGGCGGTGTCGGTCAGTTGGCCGGCAGTGTGCTGGCGGCGTTTGGACTGGGGATCGCCAACAAGATTCTCGAACCGCAGATCGGTGCCGTGCTCGGCAAGATTCTCATCCTCGCGCTGATCATTCTGTTCATCCAGAAACGTCCGCAAGGTCTCTTCGCGCTCAAAGGACGGGTGATCGACTGATGAACCAGCCCCTGCTCGTTACCGCGACCCAAAAAGCCGGCCCGAAAGTCTCGATTGCCGTCGGCACAGTGATCCTCGTTGTGCTGCTGGCGTTACCGCTGCTGTCGCTGTTATCGCCGGATAGTACGCTGCACGTTTCGGCCTACACACTGACGCTGGTGGGCAAGATTCTTTGCTACGCCATCGTCGCACTGGCGCTCGATCTGGTGTGGGGTTACGCAGGCCTGCTGTCCCTCGGCCACGGTCTGTTTTTCGCCCTCGGCGGCTATGCCATGGGCATGTACCTGATGCGCCAGGCCTCGGGCGATGGCTTGCCGGCGTTCATGACCTTCCTGTCGTGGACCGAAATGCCGTGGTTCTGGACCGGCACCAGCAGCTTCCTCTGGACCCTGTGCCTGGTGGTATTGGCGCCCGGGTTGCTGGCGCTGGTGTTCGGCTTCTTCGCCTTCCGCTCGCGGATCAAGGGCGTGTATTTCTCGATCATGACCCAGGCCCTGACCTTCGCCGGGATGCTCCTGTTTTTCCGCAACGAAACCGGCTTCGGCGGCAACAACGGCTTCACCAACTTCCGCACGATTCTCGGCTTCGGCATCACCGAGCCGGGTACCCGCGCGGTGCTGTTTTTCGCCACGGTACTGTTGCTGGTGGCGAGTCTGTACATCGGCTGGCGCCTGGCGCAAAGCAAGTTCGGTCGGGTGTTGACCGCGCTGCGCGATGCAGAAAACCGCCTGATGTTCTGCGGCTACGATCCACGCGGTTTCAAGCTGTTCGTCTGGGTACTGAGCGCTGTGTTGTGCGGACTGGCCGGTGCGCTGTACGTGCCGCAAGTGGGGATCATCAACCCGAGTGAAATGTCGCCGACCAACTCCATCGAAGCGGCAGTCTGGGTGGCACTGGGTGGGCGTGGCACCTTGATCGGTCCGTTGCTCGGCGCCGGAGTGGTCAACGGCATGAAGAGCTGGTTCACCGTGGCGTTTCCGGAATATTGGCTGTTCTTCCTCGGCGCGCTGTTCATTGTCGTGACCCTGTACCTGCCTAAAGGCGTGATCGGTCTGTTGAAGAAAAGAGGTGAACAATGAGAGTCACTGCGACAGCTGAATTCATGCTCGAACCAGCGTTTTTTCCTGTGGAGCCCAACAAGGACGCCGGCAGCAGCCGCGATGCCATCGGCCTTGGCCAACGCGTCGGGCCAGGCCTGAACACCCGCCACGGCACCATCCTGACCCTGGAAGACATCAGCGTCAGCTTCGACGGCTTCCGCGCACTGAACAATCTGAACCTGTACATCGGCGTCGGCGAACTGCGCTGCATCATCGGCCCCAACGGCGCGGGCAAGACCACGCTGATGGACGTGATCACCGGCAAGACCCGGCCCAGTCACGGCAAGGCCTGGTTTGGCGAAACCCTGGACCTGACGCAGATGAGCGAAGTGCAGATCGCCCAGGCCGGCATCGGTCGCAAGTTCCAGAAGCCGACGGTGTTCGAAGCCTTGAGCGTGTTCGAGAACCTGGAACTGGCGCAGAAAACCGACAAGTCGGTGTGGGCCAGTTTGCGCGCTCGCCTGAACGGCGAACAAAAAGACCGCATCGCCGAAGTGCTGGAGACCATTCGCCTGACCTCATCGGTCAATCGCCCCGCCGGTTTGCTGTCCCACGGTCAGAAGCAGTTCCTGGAGATCGGCATGCTGCTGATGCAGGACCCGCAATTGCTGCTGCTCGATGAGCCGGTGGCGGGCATGACCGACGCCGAAACCGAGTTCACCGCCGAGCTGTTCAAGCGCCTGGCCGGCAAGCATTCGCTGATGGTGGTGGAGCACGATATGGGCTTCGTCGGCTCGATTGCCGACCACGTCACGGTGCTGCATCAGGGCAGCGTGCTGGCCGAAGGGTCGCTGGAGCAGGTGCAGGATAACGAGCGGGTGATCGAGGTTTATCTCGGTCGTTAAACCTGCAAATACATCCCCCTGTAGGAGCGAGCCTGCTCGCGAACGCGGTGCATCAGTCACCAACGATGTTGAGTGTGCCGACGCCATCGCGAGCAAGCTCCCACAGGGGGATCTGAGGAGAATCTGGAAATGCTGCAAGTCGAAAAACTGCACCAGTACTACGGCGGAAGCCACATCCTGCGCGGCCTGACGTTTGACGTGAAGGTCGGCGAAGTCACCTGCCTGCTCGGCCGAAACGGCGTGGGCAAGACCACCCTGCTCAAATGCCTGATGGGCCTGCTGCCGGCGAAGGAAGGCGCGGTGAACTGGGAAGGCAAGCCGATCACCACGTTCAAACCGCACCAACGCGTGCACGCAGGAATCGCCTACGTGCCGCAAGGCCGCGAGATCTTCGGCCGCCTCACCGTGGAAGAAAACCTGCTGATGGGGCTGTCACGCTTTCCCGGCAGCGAAGCGAAGGAAGTGCCGGCGTTCATCTACGAGCTGTTCCCGGTGCTGCTGCAAATGAAGCAACGCCGTGGGGGTGACCTGTCCGGCGGCCAGCAACAACAACTGGCCATCGGCCGTGCGCTGGCCAGCCGCCCTCGCCTGCTGATCCTCGACGAACCCACCGAAGGCATACAACCGTCGGTGATCAAGGAGATCGGTGCCGTGATCAAAAAACTCGCGGCCCGGGGCGACATGGCCATTCTGCTGGTCGAGCAGTTCTACGATTTCGCCGCCGAACTGGCGGACCAATATCTGGTGATGTCCCGGGGCGAAATCGTGCAACAGGGTCGCGGTGAAAACATGGAAGCCGAAGGCGTGCGTGGGCTGGTAACGATCTGAGCAGTTAACGGTCCGTGCTCATTCAGAAGCCGGGCCGGTTCGTCACGCCCTTCCATAGGGCCGCCACCGAGCGTCCACCAAGCCTGGAACATCCCAAAACGGACTGGTTTGTTCGACCGTCAGTACACCCATTGCCGCCACACGCCTGACAAAAAACCTCGCACTCATGCGCCCGGTAAGCAAGAACCTGTCGATGTTGACGCCCATCTTGCCATCAGCCTCAAGCATCAGGGATTCGGCGTCCGAAAACGTACTGTGATACTTCAGCAGCGCGCCGTCCTGAGTCTGGCGCAATACGGAAAAACCCCGGGAGACGTCGAGCAACCCAGATGTTCTGCCCTGGTGGATGCTGAACAACAATGACCGGGGCGAGAAAAACTGCTGGTAAATGTCAGCCTGTTCTTCGGGTAGTGGCGTCGCCAGCAACTCGGGCCCCAGGTACACACCTGCCAACGTCTGATTTTCCGGTAACAGAAAACCGTCTGGCTTCGCGGGGATTACCTGCTCGATTGCCAGCAATCCATTAGGTCGATGGAACGGCAAAGTCGCGACATATTCGTCACGGTCGCGATGCTTGAGGATCAGCCCCATGCGCAGATGCGCTGCGGTGGCGGGCACGCGACTCAAGGCAGCGTTCAACGCCGATGCCGGATCGTCAAAAACCGACGTATAGAACGGTTGGAGGGTAGGAGGTCCGGGTATGACCGGCTGATTGGGAGTCCATTCAGCCGTGATCGGGCCGCGAAATCCCCCCCAGACTGTGCCTGGATCAAGGACACGCATCTGGCCGATGGTCACGATCCTCTTGATTCGACTTTCGGGCGTGGAGCCCAGTCCGAATTGAGGATTGCCGGCGGCGTTCTGCGGATTGATGGAATAGGCCACCAGAGAACCGTCGTGGCTTGAAATGTAATTGGTTCTAAAGACGTCGACATGCCTGAAAGCTGAATCGAGATCGACTGTCGAAGGCAGCGCTTGAAACAACTTGACCTGGTCTTCGCTGTATCGAGGGTGAGCCCGGGCAGTCTGTTCTGCATATTCCGGATGGCTGTGATAACGGCCCACGCAAAGGTATCCCGCAGGATGACTGATCGTCCGGGTCTGTCGGTCGTAAGCCAGCAAACGCTCAAAATCAAATGTATTTGTCTCATCCTTCAAAGGGGTTGTAGCGACAAATTTACCGTCCGGACGCTGCAACAGGAGTGCACCGTACTCTCTGTCGCTCACGCGTTCATGTTGGTGCAGCCAAAGCGCTGCATCGTCCACACAAATGAAGGGCTGGCTCACGGGTGGCAACACCGGCACGGTCGAAGATGCAGGTGGTGCAGGATCATTAGAAGTGGTCATCGAGAGACTCCAAGGCATTCAATCGCCCCTCTGGATGTGGGGCGTACGCTTGCATCCTCGGTTTTTCACGACCACCGATGGCGGTAGATATGTATGCCACAACAGGCGCGAAGCACCATTTTGTTGCGCCACATTTCATGGCGCGCCCCCTGTTGGTGCGCGAAACCAGGCAATAGCCACCTCCTGCCTGCGATACCGTGCGGCACAGCCTTTGCAACCATCGTAACGACCTCACGATAAGCACTGACTATGACTCTTCCCGCTTCTGGTGCCTTGTTTACACCCAGCTGGCACGCCGAACTGGAGCTGGGTTACGCCCGCTTCGACGGCTGCACCCGCCCGGTCCAGCGCCGCCACTTGGGCCCGTTGCGCGTGCAAAAACACCTGTATGCCGAAGGGCCGGAAGTCTGCCAGCACATCATCGTCCACCCGCCCGGCGGAATAGCCGGCGGTGATCGACTGGACATCTCGGCCCGCGTCGAGCGCGATGCCTGGGCACAAATCACCAGCCCCGGCGCGGCCAAGTGGTATCGCGCCGCCGGCCCCGCCTATCAGCAGTTGAAGTTGAAGGTGGCGGCCGGTGCGACACTGGAATGGCTGCCCCAGGAGACGATCATTTTCAGCGCGGCTCAGGCTGAACTCAGCACTGACATCGACCTTGAAGGCGATGCGCGGCTGTTCTACTGGGACGTCGTGGCATTGGGTCGTCCGGCCAGTGGCGAGCGCTTCGATCTCGGACACTTCCAGGCGCAACTGGATATCCGCCGCGATGGCCGGTTGCTCTGGCATGAACGCCAGCGCATTGTCGGGGCGGACGGTTTGCTGGATTCGCCCATCGGGCTCGATGGGCAACCGGTGTTTGCGACGTTGCTGGTGACCGGAGAAATCGATAGCGACTTGCTGGAAACCTGCCGTTCGCTGCCCAACGATGTGCGCGGGGATCTGACCCAACTGCCGGGGTTGCTGGTTGCACGGTGCCTGGCCAGTGAAGCGTTGTTGGCGCGGGGATGGTTGATTGAACTCTGGAAGCTATTGCGCCCCGCCCTGCTGGGCCGCGAGGCCATACCACCCAGAATATGGAACACCTGAATCATGCTTTTCTGTGCAAGCAGATCCAACACTTTTTTAATCTGCCCTGATGGATGTCTACGATGGACCTGACCCCACGCGAAAAAGACAAGCTGCTGATCTTCACCGCCGGCCTGGTGGCCGAGAGGCGTTTGGCTCGCGGCGTGAAACTCAATTACCCGGAGGCCATGGCCTACATTTCCGCCGCGCTGCTTGAGGGCGCCCGCGACGGCCAGACCGTGGCCGACCTGATGCACTTGGGCACGACCCTGCTGACCCGCGAACAAGTGATGCAGGGCATCCCGGAAATGATCCCGGAAATCCAGGTCGAAGCCACGTTCCCCGACGGCACCAAACTGGTCACTGTCCACCAACCCATCGCCTGAGGCCGTGCCATGACTTACCACATCCGCGATGCCGTGCATGCCGATCTGCCAGCCATCCGCGACATCTACAACGACGCGGTGCTCAACACCACGGCGATCTGGAACGAGCAGGCAGTCGACCTCGGCAACCGCCAGGCCTGGTTCAACGCCCGGCAATCCCAGGCTTATCCGATCCTGGTGATTGTCGATGCCGACAACACGGTGCTCGGGTACGCCTCGTTCGGCGACTGGCGCCCCTTCGACGGTTTCCGCCACACCGTCGAGCACTCGGTCTATGTGCGCAGCGACCAGCGCGGCAACGGCCTCGGTCCGCAACTGATGGAGGCGCTGATCGAACGCGCCAAAGGCTGCGGCAAGCACGTGATGGTCGCCGCCATCGAAAGCGGTAATGCTGCCTCCATTCGCTTGCATGAGCGCATCGGCTTTATCACCACCGGGCAAATGCCACAGGTCGGCACCAAATTCGGCCGTTGGCTGGACCTGACTTTCATGCAACTGACCCTCAATCCTGACGCGCAACCACCCGCCGCCAACAAGGAGTGATCGCCCATGAACCCCGCCCAACTGCGACGCGTCAACGTCGAAAGCTTTGCGCATTATCGCCAGGGCCTGATCGACCTCCTGCTCGATGCCGTCGGTTATGGCGCCAGTGTCGGCTTCATGGCTGACCTCGATGCGACCCAGGCCCATGCCTATTTCGACGAGGTCCAGGACAACCTGAACAAGGGCAATGTGATGCTGTGGGTGGTGGTCAAGGACGAGCAGGTGCAGGCCAGCGTACAGCTGGGTCTGTGCCAGAAAGCCAACGGCCTGAACCGTGCCGAAGTGCAGAAGTTGCTGGTGCGCGAACATGCGCGACGTCGTGGTCTGGGCCAGCAACTGATGAGTGCCCTGGAGGCGGCCGCTCTGCAGCACAAGCGCGGCATGCTTTACCTCGACACCGAAGCTGGTTCGCCCGCCGAAGCTTTCTACCAATCGCTGGGTTATACCCGCGCCGGTGAAATCCCCGACTACGCCTGCGACCCGACCGGCCGCTACAAGCCGACCGCCCTGTACTACAAGATTCTCCAGGGAGCCCATTGATGATTCCCGGTGAATACCAGATCCAGCCCGGCGAGATCGAGCTCAACGTCGGCCGGCGCACGATCAGCCTGAAAGTGGCCAACAGTGGTGATCGGCCGATCCAGGTCGGCTCCCATTACCACTTTTTCGAAACCAACGACGCGCTGACGTTCGACCGTGCCGCCAGTCGCGGCATGCGCTTGAACATCCCCGCCGGCACCGCCGTGCGCTTCGAACCGGGGCAGAGCCGCGAAGTGGAGTTGGTGGATTTGGCCGGGCATCGCCGGGTGTTCGGGTTTGCCGGGCGGATCATGGGTGATCTGTGACTAGCACCGGCCCCTGTGGCGAGGGGGCTTGCCCCCGTTCGGCCGCGCAGCGGTCGTAAAACCGGCCACCTCGGTTCGTCAGACAAACCTCATCAACCAGATTGCGGGCGCTTCGCACCCGAACGGGGGCAAGCCCCCTCGCCACAATAAATTTGTGCAAGGAATTCCGATGAAGATTTCCCGTCAAGCCTACGCCGACATGTTCGGCCCCACCGTCGGTGACAAGGTGCGCCTGGCAGACACCGAGTTGTGGATCGAAGTGGAGCAGGACTTCACCACCTACGGCGAAGAAGTGAAATTCGGTGGCGGCAAAGTCATCCGTGACGGCCAGGGCCAAAGCCAGTTGCTGGCAGCCGAGGTGGTCGACACGCTGATCACCAACGCGCTGATCATCGACCACTGGGGCATCGTCAAGGCCGACGTCGGTCTCAAGGACGGGCGCATCGCCGCGATCGGCAAGGCCGGCAACCCGGACATCCAGCCCAACGTCAACATCGCCATTGGCGCCAGCACCGAAGTCATCGCAGGTGAAGGCATGATCCTCACCGCCGGCGGCATCGACACCCACATCCACTTCATCTGCCCGCAGCAGATCGAAGAGGCGTTGATGAGCGGCGTCACCACCATGATCGGTGGCGGCACCGGACCGGCCACCGGCACCAACGCGACCACATGCACCTCCGGGCCGTGGCACCTGGCGCGCATGCTCCAGGCCGCCGACGCGTTCCCGATGAACATCGGCCTGACTGGCAAAGGTAACGCCAGCCTGCCCGAGCCGTTGATCGAACAAGTCAAGGCCGGTGCCATAGGCCTCAAGTTGCATGAGGACTGGGGCACCACGCCGGCGAGTATCGACAACTGCCTGACGGTGGCCGATCAATTCGACATACAGGTCGCGATCCACACCGACACCCTCAACGAATCCGGTTTCGTCGAGACCACCCTTGCCGCCTTCAAGGGCCGCACCATTCACACCTATCACACCGAAGGTGCCGGTGGCGGTCACGCGCCGGACATCATCAAGGCCTGCGGTTTGGCCAACGTGCTGCCCAGCTCCACCAACCCGACCCGGCCGTTCACTCGCAACACCATTGATGAACACCTCGACATGCTGATGGTCTGCCATCACCTCGACCCGAGCATTGCCGAGGATGTGGCCTTCGCCGAAAGCCGCATTCGCCGCGAGACGATTGCCGCCGAAGACATCCTCCACGACCTCGGTGCGTTCTCGATGATCAGCTCAGACAGTCAGGCCATGGGGCGCGTCGGCGAAGTCATCACCCGCACCTGGCAGACTGCCGACAAGATGAAAAAACAACGCGGGCCACTGCCCGGTGATGGTCAGGGCAACGACAACTTCCGCGCCAAACGCTACATCGCCAAGTACACCATCAACCCGGCGATCACCCACGGCATCAGCCATGAAGTGGGTTCGGTCGAAGTGGGAAAATGGGCGGACCTGGTGCTCTGGCGCCCGGCATTTTTCGGCGTGAAGCCGACGCTGATTCTCAAGGGCGGCGCCATCGCAGCCAGCCTGATGGGCGACGCCAATGCCTCGATCCCGACGCCACAACCAGTGCACTACCGCCCGATGTTCGCCAGCTTCGGCGGCTCGCTGCACGCCACCAGCATGACCTTCATCAGCCAGGCCGCGCAGGATGCAGGCTTGCCCGAAGCCCTGGGTTTGAAGAAGAAAATCGCCGTGGTCAAAGGCTGCCGTGACGTGCAGAAAACCGACCTGATTCACAACGACTACCTACCGAACATCGACGTTGATTCGCAGACCTACCAGGTCAAGGCCGACGGGGTGTTGCTGTGGTGTGAGCCGGCGCAAACCTTGCCGATGGCCCAGCGTTACTTCCTGTTCTGACCCGGCAACCACGACACGAACAAAGGCCTCGCACACCCTGTGGCGAGGCCTTTGTTTTATCCGTGGTTACTGAACGGATTCAATCCGCAGCCGATCCAGCCTGGCCCGAATCATCGCTTCCCGTGTCAGTTTTTTCAGCAACTGCGTAATCTGCAGATCGATGTCATCCAAGGCTTGAACATATTCCTCGTCAGTCATCAGCCTGCCGTCCGCAAAGTCAGTTTCACTTTTGCCCAACTCACTGCACAGCCCCTTGATTTCCGCCTCCACCGCAGCCTTTCCCTCGGTGGTGAGCCTCGTACCTTCGGCCCTGCGCTGCAACGCATCCTGCAAATCGATGGTGGCGTCGATTCGGCGTTTCAAGCCATTCAACTCCTCGCGGTAAGTCGACTCCAACCAGTTTTTCCAGAGCGGTTGCTCGAGGATCCGGTCGATCAGCAGATCCCCTTCCTCCAGCGCCTTGATCCGCTGGAACGCGGCCTCGATCATTTCTTTGCTGACCTCGGCGATCTTGCGGAACTGCATGCCCCGCGCCTGCCACGGCAAATCCAGGCGCTCGGCCAGATCAGTCATGTAGGCCAGGTGCACTTCCACTTCATCGATAGTGCCAGTCACATTGCCATTGGCGCCGATCCGCTGGTACTGTTCTCCCTTCGCCAACCGCTCAGACACCCGGTGACGCGCAATGGCACCGAGCTCATCGAGCCGGGACTTGCCCAGGGCCAGTTCCAGCAACTGTGTTTCGATCAAGTCCGCACGCTCCAGGGCGTAAGCTTCGTGGACCAATACCTGCACGCCCATGGCATTGAACAGCTGTGTGCCGCCATCCACGCATCGGGCGGGTACTGCGGCTTCGTCGAACAGATTGACTCGAAGTTCAGTATCGCTGGCCATGGCCTCAAGCATGCGCCAGACCTTGGAGGTCAGTTCCTCCTGATAGGTGCCGCCGGCCCTGAAGTCAGCGGATTTGGTGAGCTTGTCGATTTCAGTGAAAAACGACAATGAGTTGAACTCATCTTCGACCGCGTTCCAGATTTCCTGCTTTTTCTGCCATTCCTGCTCGGACATACCCGTCGCCCAGTCCACGCTGTCGACTACGCCGCGAGGCGGATAGGGACGCTCCGGATCCATGCCGACTGACTCGATGTAAGACTTGAAGATCTCGAGATTCTCCGGCGAGATCCAGCGCGGCGACTGACTGATCACGGTGCGCGCCAATAGCTCTGCGCGAAATGAACCCGGTGCGACCACAGGTATCCGACTGATCGGGTTGCCACTCAAGTCAAGGTAGATACTGCGCGGCCGCGATTGCGAAAACAGCCCGTCAGGCCAGCTGTCCAGTCCCGTGTCGCCCAGCAACAGTATCTGCAAATGCGGCATTCGACTGATGTTCGGACTGAGCTTGAGCGGGTTGCCGCGCAAGCGCAGGGACGTCAGGCGCGTCAGAGTCTTCAGGCGATCGACCGCCAATACATCCAGTTCAATGTTATTGCCGTCAAGAAACAGGTGAGCGAGATGACGCATGTCCTTCACCGCCTGCGGAAGCGCCGTCAGCAGATTGTCTTGCAGATTGAGATAGCGCACCTCATGAAAAGACTCGAGCAGTGACAGTGGCTCGGAGCCCAACCGGCAATTGCGCAGGCTCAACGAGGTGACATGGTCAAAGTTGGCCTCCAGCTTCGGCAGGGTTTCCAGTAGCCGGCTCAGCTTGGCAATGTTGTCCAGTTTCAACTCCTGTGGCCGCACTACACCGGGAGCCCTGATGCCCTCCGGTCCGGTGCGCTGCCAACATTGCCTGAGCGCTTTGTAGATTTTTTCGCGCCCACGCCACTCCCCCACGCCCGCCGGGCTAAAACGATGGGCCTGCGTTGGTGAGTTCATCCAGCGTTGCAGGCTGTGGTTCAACTGGTTGAACTCGGTCTCGAGCGCGGCCAGTCGTTCATGCTCCGCACCTTCGCCCTGGCTGAACTGCGCCAGCAACGTCTCGATCTCCTGCGAGGTGAAATCCGGATACAGTGCCTGAGCCCGCCGCCGCAGCCCCATGCCATGCGGTGCTTGCCGGGCATAGCCACGCATGCCACCGCGCAGGCGCATGCCGGTCGGATCGTAGGTCGGTTTGTAATTCGGGTTGTTCCGCAGAATCGGCTCAAACTCCTGACGGTCAAGGGGGCGCGCCTTTATCGCTTGCTCCAGCCGCATAGCCTCGTTGATGCCGAAGCCGAGGGTTGTTCGTTGCGAATCCGGCAGCGCATGCAGCACCGCGGTATACAGATTGTCCGCGCCGTGCAGGTGTTGATCGCTGTCGTCCCGCGCTTCGTATTTGCCATCCTCACCCAGGATCAGCACTTTGCGGATCGGCGCGTCGACGGGGCCCAGGCTGTCGGTCAGCGCTCCTTCGAATGAATACTCACGAACTTCCAGGCGCACATCCGTCGGCCAGCCTGGCAGGGCCGCCATGGAGTGCAACTCCAGGCGCGCCGTGTCGGCACTGTGCAAGGCGTCGAGGTAAAGGCCTTCATAGGCCCGCGTCATCCGCAGTTGCTCGGCGGCCTTGCGGGCGTGTTCCGCCAGCCTCAAAGGCACGCGTTTTTTTTCGGTCAGGTGTTGCACGTCCGAAGGGTGCGCCTCATCCAGCAGTTCTTGCGCCTGGCCGATCGAGATCTCTGCAAAATCGTCCTTGATCAAGTTCACCAAAGGATCGTCCGAACGGGTCCGACGACTGTACAGAAGGTCGAACAACTGCCGCTTGCGCCGGCCCAACTGTGCCGCCCATTGCTCGCGCATTGCGTCGGTACGCATCTGCGCGTCACCGGAGAACCATTCGCCGAGCAGCTCTCGAAGCGCCTGTTCGTCAAGGAACCCCACCACCCGCTCGGGCAGCGCCCCTGCCAGCAGGTCAGTCCAGGTCATCTGCAACGTATTGGCCGGTGACGCCTGGGCATAGCCGTCCTTGATCGCCGCCCCCGTAAGCCCTGGCCCCTGGAAGACTTCAATGGCCTTGTCGTCGGGCCAGCCGCCCATTTCGGTCATGGATCGCACGGCGTAATCGGCCCATTCCTCACCGATCCGGTTGGCCAGTATCTGCTCTGCGCAGGCTTGCGCATCGGCATGGGCCTTGAAGCGCTTGAGGGTATCGGCCAACAGAGCGGGAGGGGTCTGCTGTTCGACGTGAAGCCGGCGCAGTACATTTTCGTGCACGCCGCTGGCGGTCAGAACCTGCTCCAGGGTTTCATCTGAGAATCCATCCACCGAAGCGCCCAGACGCCTGAGTATTTGCCCCTTGTCCCATTCGAGCGGTTGGTCGAACTCCGTCTTCCAACTGCCGGCACCGTTGTGCTCCAACAGAGGCTGATACGCATCGGCGCGAGTCGGGTGTTGAAGCTGGTGCCGGCCAGTGTCCGGGTCTTGCCTGACTGCGTAGCATTTGTCATCGAGCCGCAGCAGGTCCTGATCCTGATGACGGTACAGCCCTATGTCACTGGCCTTCGCCCCGTCGGGCAATGCGATCGGTTGTTCGTAGGGACCGAGGTCAGGATTCCACAAACGCTCCTTGCCGCCGACCTCCACGGGCTTGAGGCCCTCGACAAACGGCGACACCTTGATCGGCGCGACACCGGTGCCGGGCAGCACATGCCCAGCACCCATGAGCGCCAATTGCGCGAAGTTGATCAAGACCCCGTTGAAATAGGCAGAGGCCTGCTCCTTGTCACCCTTGCTCCAGTCCTCGATGCCTTCAGCCACCTCGGCGAGCATCTGCGCGACCATGATGCCGAGCATGGCTTCGCCCAGGCCGGGCACCAGTATTGCGGCGAAGTTGAACAGGTTCCAGCCGATCGACAGATAACCGGTCAAGCGTTTGAAGCGTGCGTTGGCATCCTCATCGTCGGTCGGCACTGCGATGAGCCTGGCATCGGCGATGGCCTTGTCGCGGCGCGCCAAAAACAGCGCCACCCACAGATCCCCCGTCATCTGGTTGGTGATGGGCTCTGCATCGGGGTTTTCAAGCGCGGTTTCACGCCACCACGGCCCCATGTCGAGCGGCTCGCGCTCGTGCCAGGTGAATGTCGTGAGACGTTCGTTGACCCTGGCGAAGAACTGTCCTTTGTCCTTCTGCGCTACAAAACGGCTGAAAAACTCCTGGTAATCCGTATTTCTTAACTGACCCAGCAGCGTCTTCATGAATGCGGTCAGCGACGGATACTCTTTCAAAGGATGCTCCGGATCATCCGGGACATAGGCAATCAACGGTCCGGTCAAACGACTCTGTTGATAAATATCCTCGCGGCGCAACAGCTCATCACTCAAACCCTGCGGCCCATTGGCAAAGAAGGCTTGCAGCAGTTTGAATCGATCGTACTCTTGACCCGGCAGTACAGGGATGCGGCGCGACCAGTCTATCCAGAAGCTCAACAGGGCCGGCGTCAAGGCTTCAACTTCGCGCTTTACTTGCGATGGATCAGTGACTGCGCTGAACAGCACGATGCCAGTCATTCTAAAGCCCATCAGCGACAACCGATGACACTGTAACGGCTGGTCGTACAGCGTGATGTCTGCCCGGCCCTCACATACCTGGTTCAACTTTCCAAAGGCATGGTCACTGATTTCACCCTTCAATCGGGCAATCAGTGCGGCCACATGAAAGGCCGCCTTTTCACTGGCCACCGAATCCTGTTGCAAGGTTCGCTGTGCCTGTGGGGAATCGGGCAACAGGACGGACTTGATGTGTCGCTGGTATTGCCCGCCGATGTCCAGGCTTCGGCACAAGGCTGCGAACGCCGGGAGGGTAATGGCCGGTTCAAGGCCGAGACTGCCTCGAGTGTCCTTGCGGTAGATACCGGAGCTGCTGCGCAACGCGCCAGGTGCCGTTTCGTCTTCTTCGAAGTTGTGCAGTGCTGCTTCCTGCAACGTGGATTGGCGCACACGACTGGCCCCGGTATCGATGCCGAAAATGATCGTGCTCGGCACTTCAAGCTGTACGGTGAGTTCATTGAAGTTCTCGACCGTGCTGAATGTCGACTGCAAAACCGTTTTGAGCAAGGGTTCGGCGAAGGCATTGATGTCGTGCTTCAAGTCGCCCCGGGTCTGGTCCAGTACGTCTTGCAAACGCCAGCGCTCATCCATCAACTGCTTGAGGTATTGACGGTCGATTTCCCGTGCGCCGCTATACCACTCGGGCATTTGCGGCTCGAGCGCGAGCAGGGACTTCAACCTCTCCACCGGCGCATTCTTGATGGCGCCGGGGATCACGTCGTTTGCACGACGGTAATGTATCCCGTGACTATCGATGGACACTCCGTCCGGTATTTTCTGTGAGTTGCTTCCATGCAAATCAGACACTTTTGAATCACCTTGATGACAGGAAAAGAACCACCAGCTTATTCACCTGCACCTGAAACAAAAGACCAAATAGCTGCTTGGCCAGCCCCCTGAAAAGGCTCCGGGGGATCGAAAATCAGGGAGCCAAAAACACATATCTACCGCCATCGACATATCTGCCTGTGCCTCGGCATGAGCGGTCCTGTTTTTTCCGGCAAAGGGACTACTATTCGACGCGCTGGTGCGCAGCGCCAGCGAAGAACTCGGCGAGCCTACGACCAGCCTCGGGTTGGGGTTGTTTATCGTCAAGGAAGTGGTCGATGCCCATCAGGGGACGATTGGAGTCAGCTCCAGCGAGATTGATGGCACGACGTTTAGCGTGGTGCTGCCGAGGAAGGTGTAAGGCTTTGGGACCGAGTTATCGTTCTTCGCGAGCAGGCTCCACAGATACATCTGAAGACTACTCCACCACCAACCGCCCCAATCGCTGCTTGAGCATTCGGTTCTCGGCCCGCAGTTGCTGGACTTCTTCAAGCAAGTCCAGCGCCAGGGCGACGCCTTCCCATTCCAGGTCAAGGTCGCGCCGCAGCTTGGCGGCGCGCTTGGCCAGGGTCAGCTCGTAGTCGTTGAAAACCCAGTCCTTGGGCTGAGCGCCCTGAGGTTCGAGGATGCCGTGCTCGACGATTTCGATCACGTAGACGTCCGACAACTCGGCCGCCTCACAGAATTCTGCCATGTCCAGTTGAACGATCAGGGGACTGCTCATAGTCAGTGACTCCTTGGTTCTAGGGGATCAGAAATGCTCTCGCGGGTCGAACGCGGCTTTTTTCGCCAGCTCCTGCCACAGGGCCTTGATGTCATCGTCGGATTTCTTCGGCATCACGGCTTTCAGTTGCACGAACAGGAAGCCGCGCTCACCGGCCTTGTTCATCAGGCCATGGCCCTTGGCGCGCATGCGCTGGCCGTTCTGGCTGCCGGCCGGGACCTTGAGGTTGATCTTGCCGGTCAGGGTCGGCACGGCGACTTCGGCGCCCAGCGCCAGCTCCCACGGTGCCAGTGGCAAGGTGATGATCAGGTTCTCGCCTTCGACGTCGAATTTCGGGTGCGGTGCAAAACGGATCGTCAGGTACAGGTCGCCATTGGCCCCGCCACCGACACCCGGAGCGCCCTGCCCCTTGAGGCGAATGCGCTCGCCGTCGCTCACACCGGCCGGAATCTTCACGTTCAGGCTCTTGCTGGTGTTGCTCACATGCTGGCCGGCCGCGTTGTACTGCGGTACCTGGAAGGTGACCTTCTTCGATTCGGTCGACAGTGTTTCTTCGAGAAAAACCCCAAGCTCCATTTCCACGTCCTGCCCTCGACGTCCGGTGCTGCGACGCGACTGTTCACCACCACCAAAACCTGGTCCACGGTTGCCGAAGATAGAACTGAAGAAGTCCGAGAAATCGCCCGTGTCCTGGCCACCACCACCGAAACCGCCACGGCTTTGCCAGCCCGGTGGTCCCTGGAACGGTTGGCCGTGCTGGCCATAGCGGCGCAAGTCATCGTATTCGGCGCGTTTGTCGGCGCTTTTCAGCGCTTCATACGCTTCCGAAGCGTCCTTGAACCTGGACTCGGCATCCTTTTCCTTGCTGACGTCGGGGTGGTATTTGCGCGCCAGCTTGCGATAGGCGGCCTTGATCGCCTTATCGTCTGCGGTCGGCTCCACACCGAGAATCTTGTAATAGTCTTTGAAGTCCATCGAGGGAATCACCATCCGTTATCAGAATCGCGCCACAGGCCACAGCATGCGCTTGTTTGCAGCCATTGGTTTGACCGATCTCAAGTTTGTGACCGGGCGGCGCAGCAGAAGTTTATCGGCAGCAGGCGGGGCTTCTTGCTAGCACTCCCACGGCTGTCCGGTTGATGCAGGGTAGTTTGGGGGGGATGACCCATCTTTCAAGGCATTGTCTGCGAAGAATTAGCAGATAACCGGCCTTCGAATCTGGCGCGCTCTGACATACACTGCGCGGCCGTTTTTTAACCGGAACCTGAAAGACATGAACAACGCATCTCCAGCCCGTGCCTTGGGTATCGACTTTGGCACGTCCAACTCCACTGTCGGCTGGCTGCGCCCCGGCGTGGAAACGCTGATCGCGCTGGAGGACGACAAGATCACCCTGCCGTCGGTGGTCTTCTTCAATATCGAAGAACGCCGCCCGGTGTACGGCCGGCTGGCGCTGCACGAGTACCTGGAAGGCTACGAAGGCCGCCTGATGCGCTCGCTCAAGAGCCTGCTGGGTTCCAAGCTGATCAAGCACGACACCAGCGTCCTGGGCACGGCGATGCCGTTCAAGGACCTGCTCGGGCTGTTCATCGGCCAGCTCAAGAGCCGCGCCGAAGCCGCCGCCGGTCGGGAATTCGAAGAAGTGGTGCTGGGTCGGCCGGTGTTTTTTGTCGACGATGACCCGATGGCCGACAAAGAAGCCGAAGACACCCTGGTAGACGTGGCACGCAAGATCGGCTTCAAGGAAGTCTCGTTCCAGTACGAACCGATTGCCGCCGCGTTCGACTACGAGTCGACCATCGAGAAAGAAGAGCTGGTGTTGATCGTCGATATCGGCGGTGGTACCTCCGACTTCTCGCTGGTGCGCCTGTCGCCGGAGCGTCGGGGCGTGGATAACCGCCACGAGGACATCCTCGCCACCGGCGGTGTGCACATCGGCGGAACCGACTTCGACAAACAGCTCAGCCTGCAAGGCCTGATGCCGCTGTTCGGTTACGGCAGCCGCATGAAGAGCGGCGCCTACATGCCGACCAGTCACCACATGAACCTGGCGACCTGGCACACCATCAACTCGGTGTACTCACAGAAGTCGCAACTGGCCCTGGGCAGCATGCGCTACGACATCGAGGACACCGGCGGTATCGACCGTCTGTTCAAGCTGATCGAACAGCGCGCCGGGCACTGGCTGGCCATGGAAGTGGAAGAAACCAAGATCCAGTTGACCCACGCCGACAATCGCCACGTGCCGCTGGACCGCATTGAAGCGGGCCTGAGCGTGGACTTGAGCCGTGCATTGTTCGAGTCGGCCATCGACAGCCTGCTGGAGCGTGTACGCAACAGCGTCACCCAACTGCTGGCAGACGCCGATGTGCGGGTCGACCAGGTCGATACGGTGTTCTTCACCGGCGGTTCGAGCGGGATTCCGGCGCTGCGCAACAGTGTTTCGGCAATGCTGCCGAATGCGCGGCATGTGGAAGGGAACATCTTTGGCAGTATCGGTAGCGGTCTGGCGATCGAGGCGGCTAAACGCTACGGTTCCATGGACTGATCTGAAACCGAGGTGCCTTCATCGCGGGCAAGCCACGCTCCCACAGGTCATGCGCTGTCCTTGTGGGAGCGAGCTTGCTCGCGATAGGGCCAGATCAGGCAACAAAGATCCAGCAGATCAAACCATCCCCACCTGCTTCAACTCACTCTTCAGGTACGCGTAGTAAATCGGCCCCGCCACCACTCCCGGCAGGCCGAACGCGGCCTCGAACACCAGCATCGCCAGCAGCAACTCCCACGACTTGGCACTGATCTGCCCGCCGACGATGCGCGCGTTGAGGAAGTATTCGAGCTTGTGGATAAAGATCAGGTAACCCAGCGCCGCCACAGCGACCCAGATCGACAACGACAAACCGACGATGGTGATCAGGGTGTTCGACATCAGGTTGCCGATCACCGGCAACAGGCCGAGCAGGAACGTCAGCACGATCAGGGTTTTGGTCAGCGGCAGCTTGATACCGAACATCGGCAGGATCACCGCCAGGAAAATCCCGGTGAAGAAGGTATTGAGCAGGGAGATCTTGATCTGGGCGAACACGATGTTGCGAAACGCCTGGACCAGCAGGTGCAGACGTTCGAACAGCGCCGCGGCCAGCGGTTTGCGCTTGGTCAGATCCGGCACGCGCTGCAAGGCAATGATCGCCCCCAGCACCATCCCGATCAGCAAGGTCACGAACATGTGCGCCGCGTCCTTGCCCACCAGTTGCAACTCGCTGAGGTGCTTGCTGACCCACTCACCAATCGCCACGCGAAACTCAGCGGCACTGGCCGGCAGATAGGCGTCGATGAACGGCGGCAATTGCCCGCGCGCGCGGTCGACCACCCCCATGAACTTGTCGAGGGACGCGCCCGGGTTTTCCGCCTCGTGCAACAGGAAGCTGAAGGCACCGGCAAAGATCAGCGACAACACGCTGACAATCAGAGTCCCCAGCAACGCCACCGCCAGCCAGCGCGCGCGCCGGCCTTCGATCAGCCGTTGCAGTTGCGGGGTAAGCATGTTGACCAGTTCGAACACCAGCAACCCGGCGAGCAGGCTTGGCAGCAACCGTAGCGGCAGGACCAGTAGCAGCCCACCAAAAATGATGACCCAGCTGATGACCAGCAAGACTTGACGCTGAGAAAACGTTGGCATACAGCCTCAAAAACGAACGGCGTAAAAAGGATTGGCAGTCTGCCAGCGATCCGGTGCGAGCACTAGGGATTGTGTGGGGCGACCTTAGTGGGGGCTCTGGATGTTTGCAGTGCCTCGACTGGCCTCATCGCGAGCAGGCTCGCTCCCACAGTGGAACCGGGTACACCTGGCAAATGTGGGAGCGAGCTTGCTCCGGGCGGCGCTCCGACGATGGACCAACACAGCCCCCACAGATCCCTGACCGGGTTTATTTTTTCTTCAGGCACTCGCTCATGAACGCCTTGCGCTCGTCACCCTTGAGGGCTTTGGTGGCGGCGTCGGCGTTACATGTCTTCATCTTCTCTTGCTGTGGGGTCAAGGCCTTACCGGCATCGTTTGCCGCCGGAGTCGCCTTCAGGCAGGTGCTCATGAAGGCTTTGCGCTCGTCGCCCTTTAGGCTTTTAGCCGTAGCGTCGGCATTGCAGGTGGTCATCTTCTCTTGCTGGGCCGTGTTGGCGGCAAAGCCCTGGGAGCACAGCAGCAAACCGATCATCAACAAAGGGACATGCATCATCTTCATGGAGTTTTCTCCTGGTCGCCACACCGAGGGGTGCAGCCTTGTACTGGAGTGTAGACAACCCCTGTTACACCTTCCTGTTCTCCAGATGGCTGCGGCGATACTGCTCCGGCGTACATCCGGCCTGACGCTGGAACATCGCGATAAACGCCGAGCCGGTGCTGTAGCCCATGTCGAAGGCGATTTCCTGAATGCTGCGCGGGCTATCCAGCGCTTCGATCGCCGCCAGAAAACGCAGGCGCTGGCGCCACTCACCGAAACTCATGCCCAGTTCCCGCACGAACTGCCGCGCCAGGGTGCGCTCGCTGACATGGATGCGTGCGGCCCATTCCGACAGGGGCCGGTTATCCCCAGGCTCAGCCTGCAACGCTTCGAGGATTCCAAGCAATCCGGGGCTGCTGGCATAGGGCAGGTAGCACTCGTGCACCGGGGCCTGTTGCAGTTGATCCACCAATACCTGGGCCAGACGCTGGTC
This sequence comes from Pseudomonas grandcourensis, assembly GCF_039909015.1. Lineage (NCBI taxonomy): Bacteria > Pseudomonadati > Pseudomonadota > Gammaproteobacteria > Pseudomonadales > Pseudomonadaceae > Pseudomonas > Pseudomonas grandcourensis. The sequence continues at coordinate 685,260 of NZ_CP150919.1, read as the reverse complement.
GGCGGCCAGCTCGGGGATTTTCACGTCCCGGGCGGCGAAGTCCTTGAGGATCGCCTTGAGGATGTCGCTGATGGCCAGGGTGCAGGCTCGCAGCGGCAGGTCGGCGCAGACCTTGGGTGCCAGGCACACGGCGCGGTAGTTGACCGGTTGGCGGCTGTAGAAACTGTGCTCGATCTGCGGCGGCACCCATACCGCGTATTGCGGTGGCGACATGAAGCGGCTGCCCTCGACGTCCATGTGCAGCACGCCGTGGGCGGCGTATTCCAGCGTCCCCCAGGGATGTCGATGGGGCGCGGCGTATTCGTGGGCGTCGAAATCGGCGTAGCGGAAGTACACCGCCGACGGCAGTTCGCTGAAATCCAGCAGGTCGATGTGTTTACTGATCATGCTGTCCGTCATCAGGGGCCGGTTGTCTGGATCGAAGTATAGGCTTGCATCCAGACAAGCGGATAATTGCCCTTCATTAACGTTCTGGTTTTTCCCGATGCAATACGCTTATCCCCTGCTGGCCATTTTTATCTGGGCCGGCAACACCGTGATCACCAAAATGTCGGCCGGGGCGATCTTCCCCGCCGAGATCGGTTTCTACCGCTGGCTGCTGGCCGGATTGCTGTTCACGCCCTTCATGCTCAAACCGGTGCTCGCCCATTGGCCGCTGATCCGCCCGAAACTGGGCAAGATCTTTGTCCTTGGTGTTCTCGGCATGGCGGTCTATCAAAGCCTGGCGTACTTCGCCGCGAGCCTGACCTCGGCCACCAACATGGGCATCATCCTGTCGCTGATGCCGCTGATGTCGCTCGCCATGGCGATCATCAGCCTCGGGCAGCGCCTGACCATGGGTGCCCTGGCCGGTGCGGTGCTGTCGTTTGCCGGTGTCCTGGTGGTGGTGTCGTCCGGCAGCCTTGGCGCATTGCTCGAACACGGGGTCAATCTGGGCGACGCGATGATGCTGATCGCCACCCTGGCCTACGCGGTCTACAGCACTCTGTTGAAAAAATGGCAGCTGAAACTGCCGCCGCTGGTGCTCCTGTATCTGCAGGTGCTGGTGGCCGTGGTGGTGCTGTTTCCGTTGTTCATCGCCTCACCGAAAGTCGGCCCGACCCTGCAGAACATTCCGCTGGTGCTGTACGCCTGCCTGCTGGCTTCGATGGTCGCGCCGCTGGCGTGGATGCAGGCCGTGGTGCGATTGGGGCCGAGCCGGACCACGCAGTTTTTCAATTTGCTGCCGCTGATCACCGCATTGATTGCGGCGGTGGTACTGCATGAACAACTGGCGCTGTATCACCTGGTGGGCGGGGTGTTGACACTGGGTGGGGTGATTGTTTCCGAGCGCTGGACGACGGTGTTGGGTCGCACCTAGCTTTTTGTGGCGATCTAAAGCCCCGCCGCCTTCAACCGTGCAGCATGCTCGACAAACAACCGAATCGGCTCGGCCCCCTTGCCCACCAGCCCCAGCGACTGGTTGACGATATCAAAGTGATCCAGCGGATATTCGTCGCCGATCACCGTCCCCAGGTGCGAGCTGTAGCGCCCGACCATGCCGTCGCAATGCCCGGCTTCGCGGACGAAGGTTTTAGCGAACAGCCGGCAACTGCGATTGGTGCCGTCCAGCAGGTTGCGCCCGCGATCGGTAATGCCCGGTTGCAAGGTGCCGGACCAGGAGTAATAGCGCACACCGTTGACCTCCTCCGGCCCATGACCGCCCCAGGTCTCGGGCAGCCCCTGCGGATAACGCTGGTTGAACAGCGCCACGCCAGCGCGGGTGAGGGAGTGATGGGACGCATGGATATCCACCGGCAATTTCGGCCCGCGGTAACCGGTATCCAGCCATCCCATCAGCGTGCTGACCATTCGCAGCAAAAAGCACAGCAGACGACCACGGACACTGTCATGGGGATAATGCTCGTGCAGGTAATCGGCGAGCTCCGAACCGTGGTTCGGCCCCGCCACCGAGGTCACCGAAGCGATCAGGTCAGGACGCTTGGCCGCCGCATAACGGGCGGTCAGCGAGCCCTGGCTATGGCCGATCAGGTTGACCTTGGCGGCCCCGGTTTCCCGCAGGATTTCGTCGATTCGCACTAGCAATTGCTCGCCACGCACTTCGTTCGAATTGAGCGGCGAGACCTGCACGGCGAACACCACCGCACCGCCATGGCGCAACGCCTCGACGATCCCGTACCAGTACGGATAAAGCACCAAGCGGATGAACCCGAGCATTCCCGGGACCAACACCAGCGGGTAGCGCGGGGCAGAACCTTGCGACATGGGCGGACATCCTTGTGGTCGGGCGGTGACGCAAGGCTGGATGCAAGACATCCGCCAAGCATCGCCAGCGAAGATGACAACTCAGCGACAAGTCTATGTCATCCGCCCTACTTCAACCCCACCACCCCCGCCACGATCAGCCCGACCGAGACCAGCTTGATCACGGTCAGGCTTTCACCCAGCAGCGCGAAACCGAGAAACACCGTACCCAGCGAACCGATGGCGGTCCAGATCGGGTACGCGATACTCACCGGCAACTCGCGCATGGCCAGGGTCAGGAAGTAGATCCCGCCCACGGCGGCCACCACGGTGATCAGCGAAGGCCAGAGCCGGGTGAAGCCCTCGGCGTACTTCATGCCCATGGCGAAGGTAACTTCGAACCCGGCGGCGACCAGCAGAAACAGCCAGGCCACCTAGAACTCCCCGGCCAGCGCCAACAAGCGCTGCTCAGCCTCGACGGCAGAGATTTCAAAGCTGCGCTCGGCGGACTCTTCGCCCTCGGCAGCCACCACGGTGACGTCCGTGATGCCGATGAACCCGAGCACCGTGCGCAGTAACGTGTCGGCATGGTTCATGGCTTCCAGTTCGCCGCCCGGACCAAAACCGAAGCCGCCACGACTGGTGATGATCAGGGCCTTTTTACCCTGCACCAATGGCTCGTATTGGGCCACGCCATTGTCCAGGCTGTGATCGAAGGTCACCCCGACACGCACGATCTGATCGATCCAGGCCTTGAGGCCGCTGGGTACGCTGAAGTTGTGCATCGGCGTGGATATCAGCAATACATCGTGGCCAAGCAGTTCGCCAACCAGTTCGTCGCTGAACGCCAGATCGGCCTGCATCGACAGCGGCCGGGCGGAAGGCTCGGGGTAAAAAGCGGCGGCCACGAATGCCTCGTTGACCGGCGGAATCAGCGCTCGCCCGACTTCGCGTCGGGTCAACTGTGAGTGTGGATGACGGGCCTGCCAGGCCGACAGAAACACTTCGGCCAAACGCCGGGAGTGCGAACGGTCACCACGGGGGCTGGCGTGAACAGCAAGAATTCTACTCATCTGTCTCTCCTCGGGGCTAAACTCAAACGGCTTGTGGCTTGTAGCTTGAAGCTCACCACCGTCCTCGTTCAAATGAGCAGAAATCAGTCTGGATGAATCCATTTCATCCATGGAGTGTTCAATGTTTGCCTCGTTGCCGTTGACCGCCCTGCGGGCCTTTGAATCCGCCTCACGCCTGTTGAGCTTCAAGGCCGCCGCCGAGGAACTGTCCGTCACTCCGACGGCGGTGTCCCATCAGATCCGCTCCCTCGAGAGCTGGCTCGGCGTGCCGTTGTTCGAGCGCCTGCCACGCCAGGTGCGACTGACCGAGTGCGGTGAACGGCTGTTCCAGAGCCTGCACGGGGCTTTCCTCGAAGTGGCGCAAAGTGTCGATACCCTGCGCCCACAACGCAGCGGCGCCAACCTGACAGTTTCCACCACCGCCGCCTTCGCCGCCCTGTGGCTGGTGCCACGGCTGGGACGCTTCTACGCCCGTCACCCGAACATCAACGTGCGCCTCGATACCCACTGCGAAGTCATCGACCTGCACCAGGACGCCAGTGTCGATCTGGTGCTGCGCTACAGCCTCGACGACTACCCCAACCTGTACGGTCAGTGCCTGTTCGATGAGTCTTTCGGCGTCTACGGTTCGCCCGAACAAGTGGCCTTGGCGTCGAACCGCACCCCAACGCTGATCAGCGTGCGCTGGCATAACTCCAAACTCTATGCCCACGGCTGGGAGGCCTGGTGCGCTCGCTCCGGCGAAACCTGGCTGAGCGGCCGGCCCGCCGTGCGCGAATACGACGAAGAGCATTACGCCCTGCAAGCGGCAATTGCCGGGCAAGGCCTGGTGCTGGCGAGCAATATTCTGGTGTCGGAAAGCGTGGCCAGTGGTCTGTTGTTGCCATACCGGGGGGAAGTCCAGGTCGATGGCGCCGGCTACAGCGCATTGTGCGTACCGGGGCGTGAGCGACATCCACCGGTTCGGGCTTTTTTTGCGTGGTTGCGTGAAGAAGCGTTGTTGTCCGGGCATGCGGTGCGCTGATCAAGGTTCGACAACCGCTCAAGTGCTTTCAAGTTGAACAACAACTTAAGTTCACCACATGCATTAAAACAACACCAAACACCAAACACCAAACACAACTAAAACCTGAAGTTACAATCCACAACTAGACTTTAAAATCCACATACTTATTCTAACAGCCACAGCCAGCCGGCTGTTCACACCAACAAGTAAAGGATTACTTTCATGCTACTTGAACAACGACTCGAATTTATTGATTCCCTGCCAACATTCCCTATCATCACGCAACGCTCGACACCTGTCATTAGTACGTTCTCTGACCAACCCGAACATGACGTCAACAAACCCACCGCCAGTGTAATGCCTGGCACCATCGATGCGTTTCTGCCCGGTGTTTCGCAGGACACCATCGACGACGTCAACTTGTGCAAACTGGTCATGCAGAACGCCGCTACCAAACTCTTCCCCGGAGACGCGCAACTCTTTGAATGGTATCGCTACTATGTTGACGGCCTGAGCAAACTAGGCTGGGTGACTCAAAACAGGAACATCCAGGAAGTCACAATCAAGCGCGTTGGCCTGACGATGGATCAGGTGGCCCTGGAAGTGACAGCAGGATTGATCGGCAGCAATGCTGCTAAAACTCTGGCTGACGTTGCGAAAAAGGCGGTTGAGGCAGTACAGAAAAATCCCGGTGCCATTCAGATTTTTGACCGCAACTCCAAGCTGGGCACTCAGGCAAAATTCGATATCGCACCGATCTGGCTTGATAACGGCGGGCAACCAAACATGGTCCTCAACTGCATCGCCCTGGATGCAAGGGAGAGCACCCGCGGCATTCTGTTCTGGAAATCGACCCGCCAGTCAACCACGATAAAAACGGGCGCAGTGCGCACTTACCTGGACACTAAGACTTTTTCCGGCCTGCGTGGCGACCTGTACAAGAAGTTCAGCGACAGCGGTAAGAAATTCATTGAAGACCTGCCTGACTTCTAACAGCCACTGACATGTTTAAATCGGCCATAGCGCGCCGATTTAAACAACTTTTCGCACCCACTGCGCGCAGGTCAAAATATGAAAGAAACAACAATTGATACCTGGCTGGTCAATGGCAACATAACAATTTTCTGTGGTTCGCACACCGACAGTTTTAAAAAAGACATTCTAGCCTCCAGTCTGCTAGGCGAGTTGGTGGCAGCACAAAAAAGCAGACATCGTGAAGTTTCTTGGCCAACTTATACAGATACCGTTCAAAAAATTGGCTGGACTGTCAATAGCCGGACGACCCAGCAACTCGAATTTGAAAACAGTAGCCTTTTGAATATTATTGAACAAAGCGCCGGGAGTGCTTTACCACAAGATGAACGGCAAGCGCTCACTAATGCATTGGATCAATTGGCCAATCTCCAGAGTGATTCGCCAGCGATCAAGGCAATCGTCGAGAAACTTCAAAGAAACGCTACTCTGAGCAACACCACCACGGACATACTGGTTTCAACGGCTATTCTGCTGACGATTATTCGCAACGATAAAACCGTGGTAACTCTGCAAGTGGCGTTCGAAACAGCCCAAGAGATTGCAATAGATATTCTCGACCAGCCGGTTTTGAACGCCACCAACGAACACAAGACCAACATTTGGCTTATGAGTACCTTGCTGGATGGGCGCCAATACAATCGCGTAAGAGATGACATTCTCAAGAAACTGGGTAGCAGGATGGAAACGGAGTTATTGCAAATCCATGAGCCCACCGACTCGAGTTGAAAAATCAAGCCTCGTAGGCCGTTCAAGCGCCCCGGAGTCGGGACGCTTGAACACTGTTCACCAACAAATTCAGTTTTTGACAGTCTTCGGCGCCTTGCCGGCCTTCATCTGCTCCAGCAACGGTGCACACTGGTTCGTCTCGCCGCCGCTTGGCGCCACCAGCGCCAGCAAACCTGCGGCCGGTGCGGCGATCACGCCCAGCGCGACCATCCCGGCTCCGCGCAGCATCAACGGCACGGCCTTGACCCCGGCATCGGGCTTGATGAACTTGCCGCGCACATACAGCGGCGAACGCAGTGAAATCAGGCGCCAACCTTTGGATTCCGGGGTGATCGTCAGGTCCAGTTGCTCGGTCGCCATGTTCGCCGTGCCATCGATGTAAACAATGGCGTTCTCGGTGTCGAACACAAACAGGCGGGTACTCGCCAGGCCAGACTGGATGCCGAAGTCGGCGGCGGCGCAGTTGATCTTCACTTCCTTGTCGCCAAAGATCTTGCCGACCACGTAGTTGCCGACGTTCAGGCCCGCCAGCTCCATCAATTCGCGACTGATGGCGCCATCGTTGATCAGCATTTTCAGATTGCCATTGGCGCTGCCCAGCAGTTTGGCCACCGAATTGCCGCGCCCGCTGATATCAGCATCGCCGTTGAGTTCGCCGAAACTGGTTTTCATCGGTTCAAAGCCGGGGAACAACTGCTTGAGCTTGAAGCCTCGCGCCGTGAGCCTGGCTTGGCCCTCCAGTGGGTCGGTGCGGCCGTTCAGGCGAATCTGCGCATCCAGCTTGCCGCCGGCCACGCCGAATCGCAGCGGCTCGAGGCTGAGTACGCCATCGGTGAGCACCAGATGGGTATAGAGGTCGTTGAACGGCAGTTTTTCGCTGTGCACGATGCGCTTGCCGGTGAACTCGACATCGGCGTCCATATCGCGCCAGCGATCGGTCTTGAACTCTTCGACCGGCAGCACTTTGTCCGCCGGTTGTTTGCTGTCACCGCCTCGGGCCTTCTGTTCGGCGTTGGAGTCGGCACCAATCAGCGGTGCCAGGTCAGCGAACAGCAATTGATTGGACAACAGCGAACCGCTGAGTTTTGGCCGTGACTGGCTGGCCACGTAGGTCAGATTGCCGTGAATGTCGCTTTCGCCGATCTTGCCGTTGAACTCCTCATAGCGAAACACTGCGCCACCCGCCTCGTGCAACTTGGCGATCAGATGGCCGTCGGTGGCATAGGGCGGCGTGTCCGGCAGGATCACACCGGTCAGCGGGTAGAGGTTGCCCAGGCTGGTGCCGGCCAATTTCAGACGCAGGTCCAGGGCGCCGAGGTTCCGCGGATCGGTCAGGGTGCCGGCCAGTTCAACGCTGGAATCGGCGATCTTCACCTGTGCCTGAAGCGGAAACGGCCGTGCTGCATCCTGCAGTGCCAACAGCCCGCCAATCTTGCCCTGGCCCGCGAGCTTCTGGCCGTGGTACTGGCCGTTGACCTTGAGGGCGAACGCATAGTCCTGGGGTGATGAACCCTTCTCCTGCGCGGCTTTCGCCGCTTTGTCGCCAACGATATCGCTGAATGGAATCGGCTTGCCCAATGGATCGATCAGCACGTCGAGTTGCGTCTTAAGGCTCTGGTCGTCGAGGGTGACGTGGCCCTTGTCGAAGCCGATCGCACCGATATCCACCACCCAGCTCGAAGGCTCGGCGTTCGGGTCCTTCGGGTCGAATTTGAAGGTCCAGTTGGCGCGCCCGTCAGCCAGGCGTTGCAGTTGGGCGTTGGGCTCGGTGAGATCGATACGTGGGATCACCACCCGCTGCGCCAGCAATGCCAGAGGTGAAATACGCAGCTCCACCCGCTTGAGGGTGACCATCTGCGGCTGTTTCGACCAGTCGGGATTGCCCAGGCTCAAATCTTCGGCCACCACATGCGGCCACGGTATCCAGGCGCGCCAGCCGCCTTCATCTGGCTCGGGCTGCCAGACCACCGACAGTTTGCCGTTGATGGCAAAAGCGCGGTGCAGTTCTTCGGAAATTTTCGCGTTGAGCGGCGGTTTGATCCGGTTCCAGTCGAAGAACACGATGATCAGCACCAGCATCATCAACAAGGTAAGGAAAGTGGAAAGGGTCCAGACAAACGTCTTTTGAGTGCGCGTCATTGCACAGGGCTCCTGATACGACTGAGCGCCCCGACTGCGACGCACATGTGAAACGGTGAGCCGCAAACGGCCCGCCATGAAAACTACGACTGATAAAAACCCGGCAGGTTTAATCGATAGACCGATTTCGCCGATTTCGCCCAGTCCAATACTGACCAATCAGTCATTCAGCGTTACCGGCCCCGCACTTCTGTATATCAAAGATGAGTCGAAAATACCCATTTCGGTGCAAGTCTACTCGCCGGAAACGACCGGTTTAGAGCCTCCGCAGCAAACAATCAATTCCATTGATTATTACCATTGCGTTTATGAACTTTCATATCGATTTATCGAGAGTAGCATTGCTCTCGTACCCACTTTTTCGCACCCCCGAGGAGCACAACGATCATGAAACGCCAACTACTGCTTAGCCTTACACTCTCAATGCTGGCCAGCACTGCCTTTGCCCTGCCAGCCGCTGACCAGGCCACCCCGCAAGTGAAACAAGACCACTCGGTGTTCAGCCAGACCGTTGCCGCCGATGGTTCTGAACGTACACCACAAGGCCAGACCCTTGCCGAAGGCGGTAATGATCGCCTGAAAGAAAAAGGCTTGATCACTCAGGATGGCTCGGACCGGACTCCTCAGGGCCAAACCCTGGCTGCCGATGGTTCCGATCGTACCCCACAAGGCCAGACCCTTGCCGCTGATGGTTCCGATCGCACCCCACAAGGTCAAACCCTGGCTGCCGACGGTTCGGATCGTACTCCACAAGGCCAGACCCTTGCCGCCGATGGTTCCGATCGCACCCCACAAGGTCAAACCCTCGCTGAAGGCGGTGGTGACCGTGTAATCGAACGCAACAGCGCCGTGAGCTAAGCCCCATGCCCGCCTTGAAAAAAAGCCCAATCCCCGGATTGGGCTTTTGACTTTTCAGCGGTCCGCTTGATAGATGCCGCGCTTCCCTGCCTGATCCCGGCACAGTCGTTCGACGCCGGCAAAGCCGATTTGCTAGAGTGCGCCGCGTCCCTGTCCAGAAAACGCCCTTGCGATGCTGCCCCGCGCCGAACAGAAACAACAAACCCGTAACGCCCTGATGGACGCTGCCCGGCGCCTGATGGATGGCGGCCGAGGATTCGGCAGCCTGAGCCTGCGCGAAGTCGCGAAAACCGCCGGGATCGTACCGACCGGTTTCTATCGGCATTTTACCGATATGGATGAATTGGGCCTGGTGCTGGTCAGCGAAGTCGGCCAGACATTCCGCGAAACCATTCGCCTGGTACGACACAACGAATTCGTGATGGGTGGCATCATCGATGCTTCGGTACGGATCTTTCTCGACGTGGTCAGCGCCAACCGTTCGCAGTTCCTGTTTCTCGCCCGTGAGCAATACGGCGGTTCGCTGCCGGTGCGCCAGGCCATCGGCCGTTTGCGTGAAGACATCAGCTCGGACCTGGCGGCGGATTTGTCACTGATGCCGAAACTGCAGCATCTGGACATCGCCGACCTCAGCGTCATGGCGGACCTGATCGTCAAGAGCGTGTTCGCCACCCTGCCGGACATCATCGATCCGCCAGCCGAGGCCTTGCCCGAGCACCTGACGCCCCAGGCGAAAATCACCCAGCAGTTGCGGTTTATCTTTATCGGCCTCAAGCATTGGCAAGGGCTCGGTAGCACCGAGTAACTTTCTGTGGATGAAATCCCTGTGGGAGCGAGCTTGCTCGCTCCCACATTGAACCGCGCCGCTTCAACTTGGTGCGCAACTCAAAAACACCGCACCAACTTCAACCAAAAAACCCACTCCATCGACACCAGCCCCACGTCTCCTTCAGCCATTTCCTACGCAGCACCTCGATTGGCAAGCCCCTTGCTCTAGCCTGAGCATTGTCCATTGCTGGAAGCTTTCCGATGCTGGTGATTCATCGCAGAATCGACCCTCAACCCGTCTGGGCCGCTGAACTGCACCTGACGTTCGAAGCCCGCAGCAAAAGCCGTTTGCGCTGTTTCAGTGCCGAGGGCGAAGACGTCGGGTTGTTTTTGGAGCGCGGTCAGCCGCCATTGCATGACGGCGAATGCCTGCAAGCCGAAGACGGGCGAATCGTGCGTGTCTGCGCTCGCCCCGAACACTTGCTGCACGTCACCTGTGCCAATGCCTTCGAACTGACCCGCGCGGCCTATCACCTGGGCAACCGTCATGTCGCCCTGCAAGTCGGCGACGGCTGGTTGCGCCTGCTCGACGATTACGTGCTCAAGGCCATGCTCGAGCAACTCGGTGCCGTTGCCGTGAACATCGAGGCGCCGTTCCAGCCGGAACACGGTGCCTACGGCGGTGGCCATCATCATTCTCGCCACGGCGATGAAGACTTCAACTACGCGCCGAAACTGCACCAGTTCGGCGTACGCACATGAACCCGGCCTGGGCGCTGTTGCGCCTGGCCAGTCCGCAATTGCCGATTGGCGGCTACAGCTATTCCCAAGGGCTGGAAATGGCTGTGGATAACGGCCGGGTTCACGACCCCGACAGTGCGCGACGCTGGATCAGCGATCAGTTGCTTTTGAATCTGGCACGCTTCGAAGCGCCGTTATTGCTCGCCCATTGCGTGGCCGCCTGCGAGGAAAACTGGGACGAATTGCTGCTTCGCTGCGAAGCGCATCGCGCCAGTCGCGAAACCCGCGAGCTGCATCAGGAGAGCCGGCAGATGGGCTACTCGTTGCAGCAATTGCTCAATGGCTTGCCGGAACTCGACGCCCCCGCCCGCGCCTTCCTTGAACAACGCAGCGAGCCACATCTGGCCCTGGGGTGGGCCTTGGCCGCGCGCGCCTGGCAGATCAGCCCGCAGGACGCCCTCGCCGCATGGCTCTGGAGCTGGCTGGAAAACCAATTGGCAGTGCTGATGAAAACCCTGCCCCTGGGTCAACAAGCCGCCCAACGCTTGACCAGCGAACTGTTGCCGCTGCTTCAACAAGCTCAGCAGAACGCCACCCGAATCCATCCCGATCATTACGGCAGCGCCGCTTTCGGCCTGTCCCTGGCGTGTATGGCCCACGAGCGCCAGTACAGCCGCCTGTTCCGTTCCTAGGGCCTGTTATTTTGGAGAACCACATGAACACACAACCCCTGCGTGTCGGCATCGGCGGCCCGGTCGGCTCCGGCAAAACCGCTCTGACCCTGGCCCTGTGCCTGGCCCTGCGCGAGCGCTACAACCTGGCCGTCGTGACCAACGACATCTACACCCGCGAAGACGCCGATTTTCTGGTGCGCAACGAAGCCCTGGCGCCGGAACGCATCATCGGTGTGGAAACCGGTGGCTGCCCGCACACGGCCATCCGCGAAGACGCCTCGATCAACCTCGAAGCCGTGGATCAGCTCAACCGCCGCTTTCCCGGGCTGGACCTGATTCTCGTGGAGTCCGGGGGCGACAACCTTTCCGCGACCTTCAGCCCGGAACTGTCCGACCTGACCATCTACGTGATCGACGTCTCGGCCGGCGACAAGCTGCCGCGCAAAGGCGGGCCGGGGATCTGCAAGTCCGACCTGCTGGTGATCAACAAGATCGACCTCGCGCCGTTGGTCGGTGCCTCACTGGAGATGATGAACAGCGACACCCAGCGCATGCGCAACGGCAAGCCGTTCGTGTTCAGCAATCAGAAAACCGGCCTGGGCCTGGAAGAGATCATCGCCTTCATCGAACGCCAGGGTTTGCTGACCGCGGCCTGATCACAACTTATCAACAAGGAAGCTTATCCATGACACTCAAACGTATTCTCGGCGCCCTGGCCCTGCTGCTGACCCCGGCCCTCGCCTTCGCCCATCCGGGACATGGCGACAATGGCTTGATGGCCGGTATCAGCCATCCGCTGGGCGGTCTCGATCACTTGCTGGCGATGCTGGCGGTCGGCCTTTGGGCAGCGCAACAACAAGGCGCCGCACGCTGGGCGTTGCCGAGCACCTTTGTCGGCACCCTGTTGATTGGCGGGCTGTTGGGTTTTGAAGGACTGAACCTGCCGGCACTGGAGAGCGGGATTGCTGCTTCCGTGTTGGCCTTGGGGCTGGCGGTTGCCTTGGCGGTGCGTCCACCGTTGGTGATGGCAGTAGGTGCGACGGCTTTGTTTGCATTGTTTCATGGTGTCGCGCACGGGCTGGAACTGCCGGACATGTCGAGTCCCTGGACCTACGCCGCAGGCTTTGTCGTGGCGACGGCGGTGTTGCACGCGGCGGGTTATGTGCTGGTGCGGGTGTTGCCGCAGGCCGCAGCGCCATTGGTGCGATTGGCGGGTGCTGCTTCGGCGGCGACCGGGGTGTGGTTGCTGGCTGGCTGATTTTTGTTGCCTGTGATGGCCCCATCGCGAGCAGGCTCGCTCCCACATTGCTCCTGTGCATACAGTTCCAGTGTGGGAGCGAGCCTGCTCGCGATGACGGCCTGACAGACACCACCCCGCTCAGGCCTGCTAACATGTCGCGCAATCGCCCCTGCCGTGACGACGCCAGCCAATGCCGCCTGTTTCCCGCTCCGCCTCCCAGCCTGAATTGACCGCCCTGTTCGCCTCGGTGCATCAGCACTTCCTGAACGTCATCATGCCGCTCTGGCAAGGTCCGGGCTGGAACGCCGACATGGCGTTGCCCTACGAGGCGCTGGATGCCGAACACCGACCGCTGCCACCGCAACGCTACCGGGCCATGGCCTGTGCGCGGCAGTTGTATCTGTTTGCCAGCCTGATCGGTCAGGTGCCGGGCGCCGAAGAGCGTGCCGCCGCGTTGTTCCGCTCGTTGCAGCGGCACTTCCACGATGCCGAGCATGGCGGCTGGTTCTACAGTGTCGATGCACAAGGGGCGCCGCTGGATCAGCGTAAAGACCTCTACACCCACGTCTTCATCCTGTTCGCCTGCGCCCATTACTGGGACAAGGTCCGCGAGCCGCTGGTGGAGTCGGTGCTCAACGCCTCGCTGGAAGTGGTCGCGCAGCGTTTCGCCACGGACGACGGTCTGTACGAAGCCACCCTCGACCGCAACTGGGCATCGCTGGATAGCGGCCCTTTGCAAAATCCGCTGATGCACCTGGCCGAAGCATTCCTCGCCACCCTGTCGGTGCGCGAAGACCTCGACGTGCAACAGGCACTCGTCGAGTTATGCACAGCCATGCACGCGCGCTTTATCGATCCGCAGCACGGCGTATTGATGGAAAAGCCGCTAGGGGCTGTGGATAACTGGTTTGAACCGGGGCACCAGTTCGAGTGGTATTTCCTGCTGGAATCCTCGGCGCTGTTGCGCAATTCGACGCTGCATGCCGATCTGGAGCGGGCCTTCGCCTTTACCGAGCAAGTGGGCGTCGATCAGCAGACTGGCGCCGTGCGGGCGATGCTCGACTTCGCAGCGGAGGGTGGCGTGCGGGACGCCACGCAGCGGATCTGGGCCCAGGCCGAGTACCTGCGCGCATTGACGCTGCGTCCGGACAGCGAAGCGGTTGTACTGCGTCAATTGCAAGCATTGCAGCAGCGTTCGCTGCATGCCGGCGGCTGGTACGAATGCCGTGACGAGCACGGTGAAGTCAGCCGCCGCGACATGCCATCGACCACGCCCTATCACCTGGCGACCTGTTATCGCGGGTTAGTGCAATATCTCGGCTGACTGATTAGTGAGAGGGAAACCAGTCACTCAATCCACTTGCGATCCCCGGTAAAGCTGATGGTCAACCATCGTGCGGCATCCGGCTCGCCAAGTTTTGTGGAAATTTCCTCGCGCAAACTGTCCAGTTGCCCCACACCGTCCAGCCAGTAATCCTTCGGCAATACGATGTGAATCTCGATAAAACAGGCCCTGCCGTGTTTCTGCACGTAGGAAATGTAATCGTCGAAACCATGCTCGACCTTCGCCTCCTCCATCACCTGACGCACCTTGTCGTCCAGTTGATCCGGGACGATCCCCAGCACATCGCGCAATGCCGGTCCGAGGATTTTGAACGCCGGGGGGAGCATGCCCAAGGCCAGCAGGATCAGGATCATCGGGTCGACATACACCGCCCACTTGTCGTACCCCTGGGTCTTGAGCAGCAACGCGATCAGGAAGCTCACCAGCAGGCCCGCCGACAGCATCGCGTCCACCAGCCAACTGATGTTGTCGAACTGGATCAGCGATGACTTGAGCGTGCGATTGCGTTCGCGGACGTAGAAAAAATAAATGAGCTCAACGACAGTGAAGAACGCCGCGTAGAAGATCACCAACCCCAGTTCGACCTCGCGGCCACCACTGATGATGCCGAACACACCGTTGAGAAAGGCATAAATAGCGACCAGGAAAATGAAGCTGCCCTCGATCACCAGCACCATGGGCTCCAGGTGCCAGGAGCCGAACTGGAAGCGCTGGTTGCTTTCCTTGGCGATCAGCCGGGCGGTGATCAGCATCAAGACCTTGATGAAGGCCGCGATCAACGAAAAGAAGCCATCGAACAGGATGGATTGGGCGCCCGAAGCAAAACCGGTGATGATCCCGGCGAATGTCACGGCGAGCATCAGGAAGGTCGATTGTTTGAGCAGCGACTGCTCGCCTCGATTACTCACTTGATCTCCTCTAATACCTCTAGACCGCCGGGTGTGGCGGAGTTATTGGGTGAGGAGTCTAGCTGATGTCTTGCGCTAGCTGAGCTGGCCTCATCGCGAGCAAGCTCGCTCCCACAAGGTTCTCAGGTGTTAGCAGATCCCTGTGGGAGCGAGCTTGCTCGCGATTGGCCGTTACGCGGTCTTAAGACTTACGCTCGATAGCAAACCCGGCCCAGGTCTGGCTCACGGGCATCAGCTCCAGGCTGTTGATGTTGATGTGCGCCGGGGCATTGAGCACCCAGAAGATGGTCTCGGCGATGTCCTGCGGCTGAATCGGCTCGGCGCCGGCGTAAGTGGCGTTGTAGCGTTCCTGGTCACCGGCAAAACGCACCAGCGAGAACTCGCTCTCGCACAGGCCCGGCTCGATGTTGCTGACCCGTACGCCCGTGCCTTGCAGGTCGCAGCGCAGGTTCACGGAGAACTGTTTGACGAACGCCTTGGTCGCGCCATACACGTGACTGCCCGGGTACGGGTAGTTGCCAGCGATGGAACCCAGGTTGACGATACCGGCACCACGACCGTGGGCGATCAGGCGCGGCAACAGCAATCGGGTGCTGTACATCAGGCCTTTTACGTTGGTATCGACCATGGTGTCCCAGTCGTCCAGGTCGCACTTGGGCGCCGGATCAACACCCAGGGCCAGCCCGGCGTTGTTGATCAGCCCGCGCAGTTTGGCAAAGGATGGCGGCAGATTGGCAATCGCCTCCTCCATGGCCTTGCGATCACGCACATCGAGCACCAGGCCATGGACTTCGGTCTGCTTCGACAGCTCGGCGCACAACGCATTGAGGCGCTCTTCACGACGGCCAGTCAGCACCAGTTTCCAGCCGGCCTCGGCAAAACGACGGGCACAGGCTTCACCAAAACCGGAGGTCGCGCCGGTAATAAACAGGGTGTTGGACATCGTGTTCTCCTTGCTTCGGCTGATCGCCAGCCATTGGAATAGAAAATCAGCAGGCAGCATGCCCGGCCTTGTTCACAGCGGCAACCACCGTTCAATCTGTTCAAAAAACGCTCAATCCCGGCAAGCCCTTTACCAGCGTGGCCTACAGCCATGTGCGCGCACGTTATCCACAGGCCGGTCCACAGTCTTTGGGGGCAAGTGGAAAAGCTGCAAGCCGCTATCCACAAGGCTTTGCGCGGGGTTTTGAAACTTTTTTGCTTGACCCTCGACCGCCTGCCGTGTAGCCCTTGGCCATTTTCATGACTGACGGGTCAAACCGACGATTGCGCCAAGCCAGTAACTACGGCCTTCAGCCGAGTCTTTCCAGAGTTTAGTCACAGACTTATCCACAGGCTTGTCCACGCCGATTCCATGCGTTTTCATTCCGAACAAAAAGGTTGACAAAGCGGCCTGCAAGCTGCGCAAAAACACCTGATCAAAAAACAACCACACCTCTGCAGGCCACGGTTTAAAAGGCCTCCAGCCAGCTACTCCCACGTTATTCACAGCCGGTTCCACAGCAAACGGGGACAAGTCAAAACCGTGACAAAACAACTATTTGCAGCGGCTTTATGTCGCGCTTTGCGAGCTTGGGAAATTTGTTTTCCACAATTTCCCGCAGGCACACCAAAAACCTGTGGGAGCGAGCTTGCTCGCGATAGCGGTTTGTCAGTCAACATCAATATTGACTGATCGATTGCTATCGCGAGCAAGCTCGCTCCCACAGGGTTTAGTGGTGTTTGGGAGATGTAAAAAGCCCCGGCGATTGCGCGCCGGGGCTTGTGCATCACAAAGCAGACTCAGTGCCCGCCGAGATAGGCGTTACGCACATCCTCGTTGACCAGCAACTCCTTGCCGGTGCCGGTCATGCGGATCTCGCCGTTGACCATCACGTAAGCCCGGTCCGACAACCGCAGGGCGTGGTTGGCGTTCTGCTCCACCAGGAAGATGGTCATGCCGGTCTTGGCCAGTTCCCGCAGCGTTGCAAAGATCTGCTTCACCACGATTGGCGCCAGGCCCAGGCTCGGCTCATCGAGCAGCAACAACTTCGGCCGGCTCATCAGGGCACGGGCGATAGCTAGCATTTGCTGCTCGCCACCGGACATGGTCATCGCCCGCTGGGTACGCCGCTCTTCGAGCCGAGGGAACAGCTCGAACATGCGCTGCATGTCCTCCTTGGCGTACTTGTCACCGATAGGGATGGTTCCCATCAGCAGGTTCTCTTCGACGGTCATGTCGGGGAACACCCGCCGCCCTTCCGGCGATTGCGCGATGCCGTTGGAGGCGATGTAGTGGGACGACTTGTGGGTAATGTCCACGCCCTGATAAAGGATTTGCCCGTCCGCGGCCCTTGGCTGGCCGAAGATCGACATCAGCAGGGTCGACTTGCCGGCACCGTTGGAGCCGATCAGGCTGACGGTTTCCCCTTCGTTGATGTGCAGCGAGACACCTTTAAGGGCCTGGATCGGGCCGTAAAACACGTCCAGATCCTTGAGTTCGAGGATGGGTTTACTCATACCACCTCCTCTTCTTCGGCGCCCAGGTAGGCCGCAATCACTTTCGGATCGTGACGAATCGCATCGGGTCCACCCTCGGCGATGACGATACCGTGGTCCAGCACCACGATGTGGTCGGAGATACTCATAACCATGCCCATGTCGTGTTCGATCAGCACCACGGTCAGATCGTGCTCGTCGCGCAGCAGCCGGATCATCGCGCTCAGCGCTTCGGTTTCCTGAGGGTTGAGGCCGGCGGCCGGTTCGTCGAGGCAGATGATCTGCGGACGGGTGCACATGGCGCGGGCGATTTCCAGGCGACGCTGCTGGCCGTAGGACAGTTCACCGGCCAGGCGGTTGGCGCAGTCCACCAGGTCCACCACTTCCAGCCAGTAGAACGCGTGGTCCAGCGCATCGCTTTCGGCCTTGCGATAGCCCTTGGTATTGAGGATGCCGGCCAGCATGTTGCGGTTGACCCACATGTGCTGGGCCACCAGCAGGTTTTCCAGCACCGACATTTCCTTGAACAGGCGAATGTTCTGGAAGGTCCGCGCCAGTCCGGCGCGGTTCACCAGGTGGGTGCCGCCGAACGCCTTGTAGAACAGCCGACTGGCGAAGGATTTCGGCGAAACGAAATCCGTTGGCTTGAACGGCTCGCCCAGCAACTTGATGACGTTGGTCTGTTGTCCACGAATGTTGAGTTCGATCTTGCCTCCGGAGGCTTTGTAGAACCCGGTCAGGCAGTTGAACACCGTGGTCTTGCCGGCGCCGTTAGGGCCGATCAGGGCGAAGATCGAGTTGCGGTGCACTTTCAGGCTGACATCGCTCAACGCCTTGATGCCGCCGAAGTGCATCATCAGCTTTTCTACACTGAGTACGACTTCGCTCATGGCGCTACTCCTTTACGCGGGGTCACACCGGTACGACTGATCCGAATCAGGCCGCGCGGTCGCCAGATCATCATCAACACCATCAGGATGCCGAACAGCAGCACGCGATACTCGGCAAAGCCACGCAGCAGTTCCGGGGCGACGGTCAGCACGAAGGCTGCAATCACCACGCCTATGGTCGAACCCATGCCCCCCAGTACCACGATGGCGAGGATCAGCGCCGATTCGAAGAAGGTGAACGAGGTCGGGTTGACGAAGCCCTGGTAGGTGGCGAAGAACACCCCGGCCAGGCCGGCCGTCGAAGCGCCGATGGTGAATGCCGAGAGTTTGACCAGCACGTGGTTCAGGCCCATGGAGCGGCAGGCGATTTCGTCTTCGCGCAGGGCTTCCCAGGCGCGACCGACCGGCATGCGGGTCAGGCGATGCTTGATGTACAGCACGGCCAGTACCACCAGGAACAGTATCGCGTAGATGAAGTAGTACTTCACGTCCGGGTTGTAGGCGATGCCGAAGAACTCATGGAATGGAACTCCACCGTCCTTCGCCCGCTTGCCGAACTCCAGGCCGAAGAAGGTCGGCAGCGGTGCCGGCATTCCGTTCGGGCCGCCAGTCAGCGACAACCAGTTGTTGAGGATCAGGCGAATGATTTCACCGAAGCCCAGGGTCACGATCGCCAGGTAGTCGCCGTGCAGGCGCAACACCGGGAAACCGAGGATGCAACCGGCCAGGCCGGCGGTAATCGCCGCCAGCGGCAACACCGTCCAGAAGCCCAAACCAAGGTATTGATAACCGAGCGCCAGACCGTAGGCACCGATGGCGTAGAACGCCACGTAACCGAGGTCGAGCAGGCCGGCCAGGCCGACCACGATGTTCAGCCCCAGCCCCAGCAGCACGTAGATCAGCCCGAGGATGACCACGCCCAGCAGGTAGGAGTTGGAGAAAAACGGCAGCACCACGGCAATGACGATCATCAGCGGGATGATCCAGCGCAGCCGCGACTTGTAGTCCGGCGCCAGCACATGCACCCCGGAGCCTGTCGTTTCAAAGCCTTCGAGGATTTTCAGGCCCTTGGGTGTCTGCAGGAACATGCTCAGGGCAAAGCGACCGGCCATGACGATCGCCACGATCCACGCCACCCGGGTGGTTTCCAGGTTGAAGCCATAGCCATCGAGAACGACGCCGACAATCGGCCCGAACACGATCAGGGCAATGAGGCCGGCAAGAATCGCGTCAACCAGACTTTT
This sequence comes from Pseudomonas grandcourensis, assembly GCF_039909015.1. NCBI lineage: Bacteria > Pseudomonadati > Pseudomonadota > Gammaproteobacteria > Pseudomonadales > Pseudomonadaceae > Pseudomonas > Pseudomonas grandcourensis. Next base: position 665,891 of record NZ_CP150919.1, on the reverse strand, counting down.
TTTGATATCAATGGTTTTTTTAGTGGTTGAAGACATCGCTTACACCTTCGACACAAGAGGACGGCCGAGCAGGCCTTGAGGCCGAAAGACCAGAACGAGGACCAGCAACGAGAAGCTGAAAACGTCTTTGTAGTCCGAGTTCACCAGACCGGAAAACAGCGACTCGGAAATCCCGAGGATGATCCCGCCGAGCATCGCGCCGGGCAGTGAGCCAATCCCGCCGAGCACCGCGGCGGTGAACGCCTTGATCCCGATGATGAAGCCGGCATAGAAGTCGAATGTGCCGTAGTTCATGGTGATCAGCACGCCGGCCAGGGCCGCCATCGCTGCACCGATGATGAATACGTAGGAAATCACCCGGTCGGTGTTGATCCCCAGGATCGAAGCCATCTTGCGGTCTTGCTGGGTTGCACGGCACATGCGGCCGAGCTTGGTGTACTTGATGACGTAGGTCAGCAGGCCCATCCCGACGAACGCAGCGATCAGAATGAAGACCTTGGTGTAGGTCAACTGAACGAAACCGGTACCGATATCAACGCGCCAAGCACCCGTGAGCAGAGTCGGAACGCCTTGCTGCTTAGCGCCCTGGGAGATCTGTGCGTAGTTTTGCAGGATCAGGGAAATACCGATCGCACTGATCAGCGGTGCGAGTCGAGTGGAGTTACGCAGGGGTTTGTAGGCGACACGCTCGATGACCCAGCCATACACCGCCGTGACGACGATGGTGAAGATCAGTGTGCCAAGCATCAGCAGCGGGAAAGATTCGATACCGAAGTAAGCCAGCAGAGCCAGACTGATTGCCGCGAGGTAAGCGGAAATCATGTAAACCTCGCCGTGGGCGAAGTTGATCATGCCGATGATGCCATAGACCATTGTGTAGCCGATGGCGATCAGGCCATAGACCGACCCGAGGGTCAGGCCGTTGACCAGTTGCTGCAGGAAAATACCATCCATAACGCAATCTCACGCAATGAGAACCTGCACATGTGGCTGTGCGGTTCTTCTAAGGAAAATACAGATATACGTCGGAGCAATGTCAGCCAGGACCAGCCGACACACCACCGCTCCCTGTAGGAGCGAGCCTGCTCGCGATTGCGGTTTAACATTCAACGCATGAGTTGCTTGTCAGTCCGTCATCGCGAGCAGGCTCGCTCCTACAGGAGAACTGTGGGTCAGTTGATCGAGTCAGCCCTTACTTCTGTTTTTCCAGCTGGTGGTATTTGCCTTCCTTGTCCCACTGGTAAACCACGTAGTCGGAGATTTTCAGGTCGCCCTTGCTGTCCCAGGTCTTCTCGCCCATGACGGTCTTGACCGGATTAGCCTTGAGCCACTTGGCAGCGTCTTCACCCTTGTTGGACTTGGCGCCGTTGAAGGCAGCGGCCAGGGTCTGGACCGAAGCGTAGGCGTACAGGGTGTAGCCTTCAGGCTCGGTACCTGCCTTGCGGAAGGCGTCTACCACGGTCTTGCTGTCTGGCAGCAGACGTGGATCGGCGCCGAAGGTCATCAGCACGCCGTCAACGAATTGCGGACCGCCAGCGGTGGTCACCAGTTCGTCGGTCACAATGCCGTCGTCTGACATGAACTTGACGTCTTTCAGGCCTTGTTCACGCAGTTGACGCACCAGAGGACCGGCTTCCGGGTGCAGGCCACCGAAGTAGACGACGTCAGCGCCGGCGCCGCGGATCTTGGTCACGATGGTGCTGAAGTCTTTCTCGCCACGGGTCAGGCCTTCATACAGCACCGGCGTTACGCCGCGCTTGACCAGTTGCGCCTTGGTGGCATCCGCCAGGCCCTGGCCGTAGGTGTCCTTGTCGTGCAGCACGACCACTTTCTTGCCCTTGAGCACGTCGACGATGTAGTCGCCGGCCACGATGCCTTGCTGGTCGTCACGCCCGCACATACGGAACATGGCGCTCAGGCCGCGCTCGGTCACAGCCGGGTTGGTGGAGCCTGGAGTGATTGCGATGATGCCCGCTTCGTCGTAGATCTCGGAGGCCGGGATGGTCGACGAGGAGCAGAAGTGACCGACCACGCCGGCGACTTTCTGGTTGGTCAGGTCTTTGGCGACCGTCACAGCCTGTTTCGGTTCGCAGGCGTCATCGCCCTTGACCAGTACGATTTTTTCCCCGTTAACCCCGCCCGCCGCGTTGACCGCATCGGCCGCCGCTTGTGCACCCTTCATGTACTGTTCGCCAAATGCCGCGTTGGCGCCAGTCATTGGTCCCGCTACGCCGATCTTGATGTCAGCCTGAGCAAACGCAGAAACACCCAGCGCAGTTGCCACTGCGAGGGCCAGAAAACCTTTCTTGTAAAACGTCTGGGACATGAGGTGGTGCTCCATGGTTTTTTTAATTGGCACTGCGACTTCACTGAATGCTCAGAGCAAGGGCCGTGCCATCGGTTTTTTATTCTGAAAAAAGTCGCTGCTTTCTTGTTATTTCGACTGTTTCGGACCCATTTTCATTGGGCGTGCAACCGTCTAGACCGCGGAAGGTAAAACCATTATTTTTTTGAGGCGCAACCCGCCTGCGCCATCATTGCAACCGCGGCTTTAAACGAAGTGCAACCAGCCTGTAACAACGTGCGTCACCGAAGTGCACACTGCTGGTGCGAGACTGCTACAACCCGCACCACTACAGGCTAGCTGCAGATCGAAAAAGCGCCGCTTTCCACTGCAAAAATCAACATTCAGATCACGATCCGCAGGCACTGGCCTGCGTGATACAGCGAGAATCCCGCCTCATACAGACAGCTGCGCAACCCTACCCCGGCCAATGGCTGCATGGGCGCAAAAGGAATCGGTAGTGCTTGAGGATTTCCGTTACACAGGTAATCGGCAAAGGCCTTGCCGACCACCGTTCCCGTGGTCACGCCCCGGCCGTTGTAACCGGTGACTGCCACTAAACCGGGCGCGGGTTCGAACAGACGCATCAAATGATCGGGGGTAAACGCGATGCAACCGGTCCAGGTGCACTCCCATTCCACCGGTTTCAGGTAAGGGAAGTAATGTTGCTGCACCCGGTCGGCCCAGGCCTTGAGGAACCAGGCCGGTTTCTGATTGCCATTCCCCAGGCTGCCAAGCAACAGGCGACCGTCTTTGTCTCGACGGATACTGCTGAGCACCTGTCGGGTGTCCCAGGAACCCTGGCCTCCGGGCAGAATTTGCCGGGCGGCCTCTTCGGTCAGCGGGGCCGAGGCCACCTGATAGTAGTAACCGGGGAAGAAATTGCGCCGCAGTTCCGTCCAGTCGCCTTCGGTGTAGGCATTGGAGGCAATCACCACTTTCTCGGCCATCACCGAACCCTGGGCAGTTTGCACAGACCAGCGATGGCCCTGACGTTCGAGTCGGGTGACCGGGGAATGATCGAATAATTGACCGCCCAGGCCGATGGCCGCTTTGGCCAGCCCCGTGGTGTAGGCCATCGGGTTGAGCGTGCCGGCGCGGCGATCGAGCAATGCAGCGGCGATCTTTTTCGTGCCGGTGGCTTGCTCGCAGGCCTGGCCGGTGAGCAACTCTACCGGCGCCCCACGGCGTTTCCATTGTTCTTCACGACTGCGCAAGTCGGCTTCGCCACGGGCGTTGTGCGCCATGTGCAGCGTGCCTTCGCGGCGCAACTGGCAATCGATGTTGTACTTGTCCACAAGGCTGAACACCAGGGATGGCGCCGCCCCCAGCATGCGGTTGAGCTGACTGCCGACCGCCTCGCCAAACCCGGCTTCGATCTCGTCCGGGGGAATCCACATCCCGGCATTGACCAGCCCGACATTGCGCCCCGAACCGCCATGGCCGGCGCGGTGAGCCTCCAGCACACAAACGGTCTTGCCCTGCTCCAGCAGATGCACCGCCGCCGACAAACCGGTAAACCCGGCGCCGATGACGCAGACATCCACCGAGACCTCACCCTTGAGGGCCGAATTATCCGGCCTTTGCGGCGTCAGTTTTTCCCACAGACACTCTTCGCGTAACGGCATTGCCAGACTCCAACAGAAACCCAACAAACACACAGTTCAAAATGTAGGAGTGAGCCTGCTCGCGATAGCACCAGCACATTCAGCAAAGATGTGACTGACAAACCGCTATCGCGAGCAGGCTCGCTCCTACAAGGGAATCACCGTTCGACGTGAGATTTAGTCAAACGTAATACCCTGCGCCAACGGCAACTCCAGCGAATAGTTCACGGTGTTGGTCTGGCGGCGCATGTAGCCGCGCCATGCATCGGAGCCGGACTCGCGACCGCCGCCGGTTTCTTTCTCGCCACCGAACGCACCGCCGATTTCCGCGCCGCTCGGGCCGATGTTGACGTTGGCAATGCCGCAGTCGCTGCCCACCGCCGACATGAACTGCTCGGCTTCACGCACGTCGGTGGTGAAGATGCACGAGGACAGGCCTTGTGGCACGGCGTTGTTCAGGCGCAGGGCTTCCTGGAAGTCGCTGTAACCGACCACGTACAGGATCGGCGCGAAGGTTTCGTGGCACACCACTTCGCTCTGTTCCGGCATTTCGACAATGGCCGGCGACACGTAGTAAGCATTCGGGAACTTGTCTTGCAGCTGACGCTCACCGCCAAACACCCGGCCGCCTTCGCTCAAGGCCTGCTCCAGAGCGTCCTGCATGTTGTCGAAGCTTTGCTTGTCGATCAGCGGGCCGATCAGGTTGCCTTCCAGCGGATGGCCGATACGTACTTTCGAGTACGCGGCTTTCAGGCGGGTGACGATTTCTTCTTTCACCGACTCATGGGCGATCAGGCGACGCAGGGTGGTGCAGCGCTGACCGGCGGTGCCGACGGCGCTGAACAGGATCGCGCGAACGGCCATGTCCAGGTCGGCGCTTGGGCCGAGGATCATTGCGTTGTTGCCGCCCAGCTCCAGGATACTGCGGGCGAAGCGGGCGGCGATTTTCGGCGCCACTTCACGGCCCATGCGGGTGCTGCCGGTGGCGCTGACCAGCGCGACACGCGGATCATCGACCAGGGCTTCGCCGGCATCGCGGCCGCCAATGATCACCTGGCTCAGGTGCGGTGGCGCATCGCTGAAGTTCTTCAGCACGCGATCGAACAGCGCCTGGCAAGCCAGTGCGGTCAGCGGGGTCTTTTCCGACGGTTTCCAGATCACCGGGTTGCCGCAGACCAGCGCCAGCGTGGCGTTCCAGGCCCAGACCGCGACCGGGAAGTTGAACGCACTGATCACCCCGACAACGCCCAGCGGATGCCAGGTTTCGCGCATGTGGTGGCCAGGACGCTCGGAGGCGATAGTCAAACCGTACAGCTGACGGGACAGACCGACGGCGAAGTCGCAGATGTCGATCATTTCCTGAACTTCACCCAGGCCTTCCTGGGTGATCTTGCCGGCCTCCCAGGACACCAGCTCGCCGAGATCGGCCTTGTATTCACGCAGGATGTCACCCAGTTGCCGCACCAGTTCGCCACGGCGCGGTGCCGGGACCTTGCGCCACAGATCGAACGCATGATCTGCGCGACTGATGTGCTGCTCGACTTCAGCAGCGCCTTCCCAGTTCACGGCGGCGATCCTGCTGCCATCGATCGGCGAATGCACCGGCACTTTGCCGTTCTGGTACAGGGCCGGGTTCACACCAAGACGATCAAGCAATGCGGCAACCATGGGTCACTCCTCAAGCAAAAGACAGAACACGTGCAGCCGGAAATTCACGGCTGATCAGACCTGTAGTTTTAGCTGCCCGGAGGTTACTCAACAAACGACCATTAAGAGAGATATCATTCCGTTTATTCATGCTGTGCATTGCTGGCAATAAAGAGACAAGAACCAAGGACCGCCCATGCTGAATAAACGCTACTTGCCATCGATCGCTGCGTTGCAGTGCTTCGAGGCCGTCACCCGGCATTTGAGCTTCACCCGGGCCGCCGAAGAGTTGAATCTGACCCAAAGCGCCGTGAGCAAACAGGTCGCACAACTCGAAGAATTGTTGCAGCACCTGCTGTTTCGCCGGGTGCGCCGCCGCCTGCAGATGACGCCGGCTGGCGATCTGTACCTGGTGGAGGTGCGAAAAATCCTCACACAGGTCGAGATGTCAACCCACTACCTGCGTTCCTACGGTGGCGAAACAGCAGTCCTGCGCGTCTCGACGCCTCCTACCTTCGGTGCACGCTGGCTGGTGCCTCGCCTGAAAGGCTGGCGCCTGCGGCATCCGTCGATTCACCTGGACCTGTGCAGCGAGCAGGAAGCCGACGATCTGCTGCAAGGCCGCAGCGATCTGGCGTTCTACTTCGGCCAGGGCTCGCGGCCCGGCACCGAATGCCTGAAGCTGTTCGGCGAAGAGCTGGTGCCGGTGTGTGCCCCGGGCAGCCTGCCGGACACGCCGTTTACCGATCCGACGCAACTGTCCGATCTGGTCCTGCTGCAAAACGCCTCCCGCCCCCAGGCCTGGCACGACTGGTTCGAGCATCAGGGCTACCACACCGAGCACAGCTACCACGGCCCACGCTTCGAAACCTTTTATATGTGCATCCGCGCCGCCCAGGTCGGTTGCGGCGTGGCATTGTTGCCGCGCTTTCTGGTGGAAGAGGAACTGGCCGACGGCAAGCTGGTCATTCCCTGGCAGCATGCAATGCCCAGCAGCGACGCCTATTACCTAGCGTACCCGGAGCACTCGGCGGAAGTGCCCAAGGTGCGGGACTTTGTGAAGTGGATGCTGGAGCAGATTGATAGCCCGGAGGCTCCACAACATTGAGCCTCGGCACATTCTTTGTAGGAGCGAGCCTGCTCGCGAAAGCGTCGGCACATCCAGCATCAATGTGACCGACAAACCGCATTCGCGAGCAGGCTCACTCCTACAGGGGAATTGCGGCGGTCAAAAAACTGCTGGCAATCCTGCCCAGTGATATGCGCCACTAGCGCCACTGATCAATACCGCTGCAACGCTGGAGATTCCCGTTATGAGCGAGAGTGTGTTTGCCGATCGCATCGTGCAGAACCTGCTCGACACCGACTTCTACAAATTGACGATGATGCAGGCGGTGCTGCACAACTACCCGAACGTCGAAGTCGAATGGGAGTTTCGTTGCCGTAACGGCGAGGACTTGCGCCCGTACCTGGCGGAAATCCGCTTCCAGATCGAGCGCCTGGCCGAACTGAGCCTGAGCGCCGACCAGTTGAGCTTTCTGGAGCGCATCAGTTTCCTGAAGCCGGACTTCCTGCGGTTTCTCGGTTTGTTTCGCTTCAACCTGCGCTACATCCACACCGGCATCGAAAACGGTGAGCTGTTTATCCGCCTGCGTGGCCCCTGGCTGCATGTGATCCTGTTCGAAGTGCCGCTGCTGGCCCTGGTCAGCGAGGTGCGCAACCGCTATCGCTACCGCGAAGTCGTGCTGGAGCAGGCCCGCGAGCAGCTCTACCTCAAGTTCGACTGGCTGAGCGCCAACGCCAGCAGTGATGAATTGTCCGAATTGCAGGTGGCCGATTTCGGCACGCGCCGTCGTTTCTCGTATCGGGTGCAGGAAGAAGTGGTGAATGTGCTCAAGCATGATTTCCCAGGACGCTTCGTCGGCACCAGCAACGTGCACCTGTCCCGGGAACTGGACATGAAACCCCTGGGCACCATGGCCCACGAATGGATCATGGCCCACCAGCAACTCGGCCCGCGGCTGATCGACAGCCAGATCGCCGCACTCGATTGCTGGGTCCGCGAATACCGTGGCCTGCTGGGGATTGCCCTGACCGACTGCATCACCATGGATGCCTTTCTCGGCGATTTCGATCTGTTTTTCGCCAAGCTTTTCGACGGTTTGCGCCACGACTCGGGCGACCCGGTGATCTGGGCGGAAAAAGCCATCGCCCACTATCACAGGCTCGGCATCGACCCGATGAGCAAGACGCTGACGTTCTCCGACAGCCTGACATTGCCCAAGTGTCTGGAAATATTCCGGGCGCTGCGCGGTCGGATCAATGTCAGCTTCGGCATCGGCACCAACCTGACCTGTGATATTCCAGGTGTCGAACCGATGAGCATCGTGCTTAAAATGGCCGCCTGCAACGGCCAGCCGGTGGCGAAGATCTCCGACGAGCCAGGCAAGACGCACTGCAAAGACCCGAATTTCGTCGCTTACTTGCGACACGTTTTCCAGGTTCCTGCCGCCCTTTCAAGTACATCTAGCAAGGAGTGAATTCATGCAAGCCGTACAGCGTGAGATTGCTGAACAGCTCAAGGTCCAGCCGCCATTCGCCGACGAAGCCGCCCTTGAGGCCGAAGTCGCCCGGCGGTTGACCTTCATTCAGGACTGCCTGGTCAACTCCGGGCTCAAGACCCTGGTGCTGGGCATCAGTGGCGGGGTCGACTCCCTGACCGCCGGCCTGCTGGCCCAACGGGCCGTCCGTGAACTGCGCCAGCGCAGCGGTGATGCCGCCTACAAATTCATCGCCGTGCGCCTGCCCTATGAAACCCAGTTCGATGAACACGACGCCCAGGCTTCGGTGGATTTCATCAAGCCGGACGAGCGCCACACCGTGAACATCGGCCCGGCGGTCAAAGCCCTGGCCAATGAAGTCGCGGCCTTCGAAGGCAAACATGCGGTGTCGGTGGACTTCGTGCTCGGCAACACCAAGGCGCGCATGCGCATGGTCGCCCAGTACACCATCGCCGGCGCGGCCCATGGCCTGGTGATCGGCACCGACCACGCGGCGGAAGCGGTGATGGGTTTCTTCACCAAGTTCGGTGACGGCGCCTGCGACCTGGCGCCACTGAGTGGACTGGTGAAAAACCAGGTCCGGGCCATCGCCCGCAGCTTCGGTGCGCCGGAGTCGCTGGTGGAGAAAGTCCCGACCGCCGACCTTGAGGATCTGTCGCCGGGTAAACCGGACGAGGCGTCCCACGGCGTGACCTACGCCGAGATCGACGCCTTCCTGCACGGCGAGCCGGTGCGTGAAGAGGCGTTCAGGATCATTGTTGATACCTACAACAAGACCCATCACAAGCGGGTGATGCCGTTTGCGCCTTGAGGCATGAGTGAATGAAAAAGCCCGCTGAGGAGTGATCCGCAGCGGGCTTTTCTTTGGCCATTAGATTCATTGATGCTGATGGCCCCTTCGCGAGCAGGCTCGCTCCCACAATTAGACCGCGATCAAATGTGGGAGCGAGCCTGCTCGCGAAGAACGATGACGCGGTGTGCCTGATTACTTCAGAGTCACGGTACCTTTCATCATCGAGATGTGGCCCGGGAACGAGCAGAAGAAACCGTATTTTTCAGCCGCATCCAGCTTGGACACATCGAAGGTCACCGAATCGGTTTCATTGGCGCCGATGATCTTGGTGTGGGCGATCACGCGGGCGTCGCCTTCTTTCAGGTAGTTCTTGTCGATGCCGGCGCTCAGGCCGTCGGTGGCGATTGGCTGCATGTCGGCTTCTTTACTCAGCACCCAGTTATGGCCCATGACGTTCTTCGGCAAGCTGCCGGAGTGCTTGAGTTCCACGGTAAACGTCTTGCAGCTCTTGTCGATTTCAATGGCCTTCGTGTCGAAAGACATCTGGTCGGTGGAGTCGACGGTGACTTTGCACTCTGCAGCCATCAATTGGCTGCTGGCCAGTGTCAACAGGGATACCGCAACAAGTTTGGCAAACATGGTGAATCTCCAAGGCAGGGTTAACGAGAATCGCGAATGGACAGAAGACTGCCTGAAAACTTCGCAAGTTCATATGACTTGAATCAAAAATTGTATACAACTTTCGGGCTATGACACCGATGCAAATTATCTACCGGCCAAGTGTCTGGTCCGGGCCTATCATCAGGCCGTCCCCCTTCAAATGGAACGTCTGTCATGTCGATCAACAGCCTGTTGTGCAGTTTGCTCGCCGCCTATGCCTGCGGCGCCAGCGGTACGTACGAAACTCCAGAACTCGAAGTCTAGCCCTTGGAGAGCCATGCGCCTGCCTTTACTCTGTGGCCCTGATCGACCATGGAGCAAGGCATGTCTTTATCATCCGTTTGTGTATTTTGTGGTGCCAGCACCGGCACCAACCCGGCCTACCGCGAAGCAGCCGTGGCCCTTGGCCGGGCGTTGGCCGAGCGCAAGCTGACCCTGGTGTATGGCGGTGGCGCCGTGGGCCTGATGGGCATCGTCGCCGATGCGGCCCTGGCGGCCGGCGGTGAAGTGATCGGCATCATCCCGCAAAGCCTCAAGGACAAGGAAATCGGCCACAGCGGCCTGACTCGCCTGGAAGTCGTCGATGGCATGCACGCGCGCAAGGCCCGGATGGCCGAGCTCAGCGATGCCTTTATCGCGCTGCCCGGCGGCCTTGGCACCCTCGAAGAACTGTTCGAAGTCTGGACCTGGGGCCAGCTCGGCTACCACGGCAAACCGCTGGGATTGCTGGAAGTGAACGGTTTCTACAGCAAATTGACGTCTTTTCTTGATCACATCGTCGGCGAAGGCTTCGTTCGCGGGCAGCACCGTGACATGCTGCAAGTGAGCGAATCGCCGCAAACCCTGCTCGATGCTCTGGATGCCTGGCAACCTTCCACAGCGCCAAAATGGGCCGAGCAAAAACCCAGCTAACGGCTCGGCACCGATACAGGGCAGAATATGCGCCGCTCAACCTCACCTTCGACCCCAGAGGATCGCCCATGGCTAAACCTAATTATTCCTTCGCCAAACGTCAGAGAGACTTGGCCAAGGAGCAGAAGAAAGAGGAAAAGCTTCAGCGCAAGAAAGCTACAGCTGAAGAAGAAGCAGCCGCACTGAACCCGGAAGCAGAGGGTGAAGTGGCCGCAGAAAGTGATGTTGAAGCACCGAAAGATCAGGCGCCCGACGCCTGAGACCCTCAGGGCCCGATGATCTGATCAGGCCCACCGGATCTGTGTCCAGGGTTGGCAGCTTTGCTGCCGACCCTCACAGGCCATTCGAATTCCCCCAAAACACCGCAGCCCTGTAGGAGTGAGCCCTGCTCGCGATAGCGGTCTTACAATCAAACAAATGTTGAATGTGCCGCCGCCATCGCGAGCAGGCTCGCTCCTACAGTTGATCTTCATTACTCCAAAGGCATCACTGTGACGCGCACTTCCGGATCGTGGTTCCCTCCCCCCAGGATCACCCCCCGCAACGGCGACACATCGGAAAAATCCCGGCCCCAGGCCAGAGTGATGTGCTCCAGCGCCGGCTGCACATTGTTGGTCGGATCGAAGTCCACCCAACCCAGCACCGGGCAAAACACCGAGACCCAGGCGTGGGACGCATCGGCGCCGATCAATCGAGGCTGGCCCGGCGGTGGTTGGGTCAGCAAGTAGCCACTGATATACCGCGCCGCCAACCCTCTGGAACGTACGCAGGCGAGCATCAGGTGGGCAAAGTCCTGGCAGACCCCACGCCGGCGCTCCAGCACCTCCACCAGCGGCGTCGCCACATGGGTCGCTTCGGCATCGAAGGTGAACTCGCTGAAGATTTTCTCCATCAGCGCCTGCACGCCGAGCAACAACGCTCGACCCGGCGGAAAACAGCTTTGCGAAAACTCGACGAAGTTTTTCTTCAGATGCACATACGGCGATTCAAACCGGTATCGGCAGGCCTCGAGCAGCTCGGGCGACAGCGGTTGGCTGCTGTAAGTCAGCGCGCTACGGGTGTCTTCCCACGCCGGGGACAGATTGAAATCCAGCGCAGGTCGGGGCAGTACTTCAATGCTCAGGCTGGCGTTGACCAGCAATTCATCGTGGGGACGCTCGAACGCCAGCCGGGTCAGCGGATTGCCAAACACATCCAGTTCATCGCGACGCGAGGTCGGCTGCGGGCTGATCTGCAATTGCCGGTCGGTGCAGCGCTGCCAGGCACAAGGCCGTGGCCACAAGTGCGCCAGTTGCTGGGCCAGGGACACCGGGCTGTCGTAGTGATAATGGGTGTCGTGGAAAATCTGGTAGTGGGCGCTCATCAGACGGACACCGTGCGCTGGCTGACATCGTCGACATGGGCAAAATGCCGCAGCGCCAGGCGATCGGAAACCTGCCCGCTGGCGTCGGCGATCTCTTGCAGCAGCGCGGCCAGCCCCTCGATGGCAGCGCGAACACTCGCCGCGCCGAACAACGGGTTTTCCAGGCAGCCCAGATCGAATCGCGCCAGACGCTCGACCAATTGCGGCAGCGCTGCTTCACGCGGCACGCCAAAGTCATCGTTGAGGCGTTTGAGGGTGCGGGTCACCAGTTTCAACTGGAACAACACGGCGTGAGGGTTCTGCTCGTCGAGCAATAGCAGGTCGAGCACCGGGATCAGCTGCGCCACCGCCAGGTATCGAGAACGGTAGGTGATGCTGCTGTTACCCAGTTCCAGCAGCCATTCCAACCCGGCCTGGTCGAAAGCCCCGGCGCCCCGCAGGAACGCCGCCAGGCTGCCGCTGAGAAATTGCAGACGCTCGATCCGCCGGCCAATCATCAGGAAACGCCAGCCTTCGTCCCGGGTCATGTCATCCAGGGCAAAGCCGGACAGCGCCGCCAGGGACATCACCAGACGATTGAGGAAATCCAGCAACTCGCCGAAATCCGGATCTTCGGTTTCCAGCTCCATGGCTTCGCGCTGCAACTCCACCAGCGCCTGCCAGTTTTCCCGCGAGAGTTTGCCGCGCACCTGTGAAGCGGCCCACTGCAAGCGTTGCAGGTTGGAACGCAGGCTGAACGGCCAATCATCGCCGAGCAATGCCGCCAACAGGCGCTCCGGCAACTCGCCCTCCTCGGGCAGCAGCATCAGCCGTTCGCCGAGGTCCACCGCGGCCTGCAGGGCTTGCGGGTCGTCGCCGTCGACATAGCGCGCCAGCATGATGCGCAGCAAACGGGCACTGTCGTCGCAACGCTCGCAGTAACGGCCGAACCAGAACAGGTTTTCCACCACTCGCGACGGCAGGTACGGATCGCGCCGCACCAGGTCATGTACGCCGATGTTGCGCTGGGCCTTCCATTGTTCGCCGCTGGGCGCACGCTCGCCCAGCACCCAGGTGTCCTTGCTGGCACCGCCGCGCTGCATCGACACCACTTCGGCATCGGCTTGGGCGGCGACCCGGGTCAAGCCGCCGGGCAAGACCCGATAACCCTCACGACTAGCCACCGCATACACGCGCATGCCGATCGCACGGGGTTGCAGTTGACCATCTTCGGCTTGCCAGATCGGCGCCTGGGACAATTGCGCCAGTTCTTGCGCGACATAGGCATAAGGTCGTGCCTGCATGCGCTCGGCGAGCTCCTGACGCTGTTTTTCACTCAGATCACGGCCAAATACCGGAGCGAAACTCTGGGACGGAAACGCTGGTTTGATCAGCAGTTCCGGCAATTTCTCCAGAGCCTGGGCCAGAACCGGCGCTTCACCGCACCACCAGGTGGCGATGGACGGCAGGATCAGTTCTTCGCCGAACAGGAATTGATTGATCTTCGGCAGAAAGCCCAACAAGCCCGGCGATTCCAGCACCCCGCTGCCGAGGGCGTTGGCCACCAGCACCCGCCCCTGCCGTACCGCTTCCAGCAGGCCCGGCACGCCGAGGGCTGAGTCGGTACGCAGTTCCAGAGGGTCGCAGAAATCGTCATCGAGTCGACGCATGATCGCGTGGACCCGACGCAGGCCATTCAGGGTTTTCAAGTAGACCGTGGCGTCGCGCACCGTCAGGTCGCCGCCCTCCACCAGCGGATAACCGAGTTGGCGAGCCAGATACAGATGTTCAAAATAGCTTTCGTTGAAACGCCCCGGTGTCAGCAACACCACCAACGGCGCATCCCCGTCACTCGGGGCCTGACGAGCCAGGGTTTCCTGCAAGGTGCGGAAGAACCCGGCCAGGTGCTGCACTTTCAGATCGCGGTACAACTCGGGAAAGGCCCGGGACACAATCGTGCGATTTTCCAGCGCATACCCGGCTCCCGACGGCGCTTGGGTACGATCCGCAGTCACCCACCAGCGGCCATCGGGTGTGCGCGCCAGATCCACGGCATACAGATGCAGAAAGGCTCCGTCAGGCGGGCTGATGCCCTGACAAGGCCAAAGGAAGTTGTTGTGCCCGAACACCAGCTCGGCGGGCAGCAGACCTTCGGCAATCAGCCGTTGCGGACCGTAAAGGTCAGCCAGCACGGCATTGAGCAATCGCGCCCGCTGAGCGATGCCGGCCGACAACTGTTGCCACTCATCAGCCGCGATGACATGGGGCAGCAGGTCCAGCTCCCACGGCCGGTCCGCGCCCTTGGGGTCTGCATAGACGTTATAGGTAACGCCGTTTTCCTGAATCTGCCGGGTCAGCAGGGCCTGACGCTGCACCAACTGCGCCGGTGTGCTGCGTTGCAACTGCTCGAACAGCCGGCGCCAGTGCGGGCGCACGGTACCACTGTCGTCGAGCAGTTCGTGATAAGTGCCCGCCGTCAGCGGGTAGCGGTCTAGCAGGTCAGGCATGGAAAGCTCGGCAGACAGCAATGATGGGGCAGACTAACGCAGGCTCGTGACACCCGGATATACGAAAAATCCGAGCGTCGCGTACGGTTTAGAAACGTCGCAAATCGAGTGTCATCGGCAGCTCGTCGCTGATTTCCATATTGGGCATAGGAAGTTTCCCTGGCGTGTGTCCGATGCGGAAGAAGCGCGCCATTCGCCGGCTCTCCGCTTCATTGGCATTCACCGGCAAGCTGTCGTAGTTGCGTCCGCCCGGATGGGCGACGTGGTACTGACAACCGCCCAGCGAGCGCTGCATCCAGGTGTCGAACAGGTCGAACACCAGCGGCGCGTGGACCGGGATGGTCGGTTGCAGACAGTTGGCCGGTTGCCAGGCACGAAATCTCACGCCCGCGACGAATTCGCCTACACGCCCGGTGGGGTGCAATGGCACCGGAATGCCGTTGCAGGTCAGCAGATATCGCTGGGGCGGCAAGCCGCTGAGCTTGACCTGCAAACGCTCCAGCGACGAATCCACGTAACGCACCGTACCGCCCATGGCGCCCTCTTCGCCCAGTACGTGCCAGGGTTCGAGGGCCTGGCGCAGTTCCAGTGCAATGCCGCTGACGGAGTAGTCGCCAACCTTGGGGAAACGAAATTCCAGATGCGCGGCGAACCATTCGGCCCGCACGGGATAACCGGCGGCGTTGAGGTCGACGATGACATCGGCGAAGTCTTGCTCGATAAAGTGCGGCAACAGGAAGCGATCGTGCAACTCCGTGCCCCAGCGCGCCAGTTTCGGCGGTGCATAGGGCTCGCGCCAGAACCGCGCGACCAGCGCCCGCAGCAACAGCTGTTGCGCCAGGCTCATGCGCGCATGGGGCGGCATCTCGAACGCACGCAGCTCCAGCAACCCGAGGCGCCCGGTGGCACCGTCCGGCGAATAGAGTTTGTCGATGCAGAACTCGGCGCGGTGGGTGTTGCCGGTCACATCGATCAGCAGATTGCGCAGCAGTCGGTCCACCAACCATGGCGGACATTCTTCACCCGCTTCTGGCATCTGCGCGAAAGCGATCTCCAGTTCGTACAAGGCATCGTTGCGTGCTTCATCGACGCGGGGCGCCTGGGACGTCGGGCCGATGAACAATCCGGAAAACAGGTAGGACAGCGACGGATGGTTGTGCCAGTAGCTGATCAGGCTGCGTAACAGATCCGGGCGACGCAGAAACGGCGAGTCCCCCGGCGTCGCGCCACCCAGCACGAAATGGTTACCGCCGCCCGTGCCGGTATGCCGGCCGTCGATCATGAATTTCTCGGTGGTCAGCCGGGTCTGGCGCGCTTCTTCGTAGAGGAATTCGGTGCGCTCGACCAACTCATCCCAGGTCGCGGACGGTTGCACGTTGACCTCGATCACCCCCGGGTCCGGAGTGATGCGCAAGTTGCTCAGGCGTGGATCGCTCGGCGGCTCGTAGCCCTCCAGCAACACCGGGCACATCAGCTCCTCCGCGGTGGCTTCGATGGCAGCGACCAGTTCGAGGTAGTCCTCGACCCGCTCCAGCGGCGGCATGAACAGGTACAACCGGCCTTCCCGCGCCTCGGCGCAGAAGGCGGTACGGGTCAGCCAGTCGGCGGATTCGTCGATCTTCGGTGCGCGCTCTGGTACCTCGGCAGTTTCGCTTTGGCTTTGCAGTTGCGCGGTGTCGGGCAGAGGCGGGAAGTCTTGATTCGGGTCTTGCGGATGAATGAATGGATACTCCGCCGCTTTCACCCACGGCTGCGAACCCAGCGGCAAGCGATACCCCAGTGGCGAGTCTCCCGGCACCAGTCGGCAGTGTTCGTCGCGCAGATACCAGCGCCCGCTCTGCCACTGATCGCCCTTGGCGGTGCGCGCCAGCGGCAGGGCCTGGCCGATGACCTTGTCCAGGCCTTGGCTGAACACTTTGCGCAGGCGTGCCCGTTCCAGCGGTTCCTCCAGACGCGAGTCTTCTGCGCTGACGTTTTGCGGCAGCGCCCCTTCGCGCCATAAGTAATAGAAATTGTCTTCGTAGGCCGCAAACACAAAGCGTGTCGGAATCTTCAAGCGCTCGGCAACGCTCGCCAGAAAACGCCCGGCCAGTGCGCCATCCGCGCCATAGTCTTCCTGCTCGTCAGCGATCAGCGCGCTGTTGTGCCAGATCGGCACGCCGTCACGGCGCCAGTAGCAATTGAGCGACCAGCGCGGCAGTTGCTCGCCGGGGTACCACTTACCCTGCCCGAAATGCACCAGCCCATGGGGCGCGTAGTGCTTGCGCATGCGCTGGAACAGTTCGGCGGACAACCGCCGTTTATCCGGCCCCAGTGCCGCGGTATTCCACTCGGCGCCGTCCGGGTCATCGATGGACACAAAGGTCGGCTCGCCGCCCATGGTCAGGCGCACATCGCCTTCCAGCAAGTCGGCATCGATCTGCCGGCCCAGGGCCTGGATCGCCAGCCACTGGTCGTCGGTGTAGGGCTTGGTGACCCGTGGCGCCTCCCAAATCCGCTCCACGGACATTTCGTGGCTGAATTCGCACTCGCAGGGTTCTACCAAGCCACTGATCGGCGCCGCAGAGGACGGATCGGGACTACAGGCCAACGGAATATGTCCTTCACCGGCAAACAGCCCGGAAGTCGCATCCAGGCCGATCCAGCCTGCACCGGGCAGGTACACCTCGCACCAGGCGTGCAGGTCAGTGAAATCCACTTCGGTGCCGGACGGACCGTCGAGACTTTTGACGTCGGCGCTCAACTGGATCAGGTAGCCCGACACGAAACGCGCCGCCAGCCCGAGGTTACGCAGCAGTTGCACCAGCAACCAGGCAGAGTCGCGGCACGAACCGGAGGCCTGGTCGAGGGTGTGCTCAGGTGTTTGTACGCCGGGCTCCATGCGGATCAGGTAGTCGATGTCTTCGCTCAAACGCTGGTTGAGTGCGACAAGAAAGTCCACGGCGGGCAACGGTGTGCGGTCGATGCCGTCCAGGTAAGCCTTGAACTTCGGCGTCAAGGTCAGGGTTTCCAGGTACGGCGCCAGCTCCTTGCGCTCATCCGCGGCATAGGCGAAGGGGATTTTTTCCGCGTAGGGTTCGAGGAAGAAGTCGAACGGATTGAAGATCGCCATTTCCGCCAGCAGATCGACCTCGATTCGCAATTCTTCGGTTTTTTCCGGGAACACCAGCCGCGCCAGGTAATTGCCCTGAGGGTCCTGCTGCCAGTTGATGAAGTGCTTTTCGGGGGAGACTTTCAACGCATAGGACAGAATCCGCGTGCGGCTGTGGGCGGCGGGACGCAGGCGAACAATCTGCGGGCCGAGCTCGACAGCGCGGTCATAGCGGTAATGCGTGACGTGGTGCAATGCGACATGAATCGACACGGCGTGCCTCCTGCGAGCCTTGAGCGTATTGGAAAGCGCGCAAGACTTATGCCATCCAGCAGTGCTGGCGCTTTCTTCGGTTGCCTGAGGCAGTACAGCACCAATATCGGGCGATGCAGGAAAATGGTTGGGCGCAGGTGCACGTAAATGTGGCGATCAGCCAGAAATTGGTTGGCAGCTCCGGCCTCTTCGCGAGCAGGCTCGCTCCTACAATGAAATGCATTCCCCTGTAGGAGTGAGCCTGCTCGCGATGAGGCAAGTAGCTCCAATACATTTTTCAAAGCCTGAAATGCAAAACGCCAACCCGAAGGTTGGCGTTCTGTTCAGCTCAAGCGAGGCTTAGCGCGGCACGACCGGCTTGCGGGTCGGCTTGGGGCCCTTGCCCTTGGCCGCATCCTTGCGTTCCTTGGCCGCCTGCTGGTTGCGGGCGAACGCCGCAGCCTTGGCCTGTTCGCGCTTGTCCCACGGATTGCCGCCATCGCTGGCACGTGGTGGCAGGCCGGTATGCTGGGTCAGGATCTTGGTGGTCTTTTCCCCTGCAACCTTATGGCTGCCGGCTGGCGTCGAGTTCTTGCGACGGGCGCTCTGGTAGCTGTCTGTCGACGGCTGGTGCAAAGGAATCAACTGGTTCTTGCCCGGCCCTATCAGGTCGGCACGGCCCATGCGGGTCAGTGCTTCGCGCAGCATCGGCCAGCCTTTCGGGTCGTGATAACGCAAGAACGCCTTGTGCAGACGGCGCTGCTCTTCGCTCTTGACGATGGTCACCGGGTCACTCTTGTAGGTGACCTTGCGCAGCGGGTTCTTGCCCGAGTGGTACATCGCGGTGGCGGTGGCCATCGGCGACGGGTAGAACGCCTGCACCTGGTCGGCACGGAAACCATTGCCCTTGAGCCACAGGGCCAGGTTCATCATGTCTTCATCGGTGGTGCCCGGGTGGGCGGCGATGAAGTACGGAATCAGGTACTGCTCCTTGCCCGCTTCCTTGGAGTACTTCTCGAACATGCGCTTGAACTTGTCATAGCTGCCGATGCCCGGTTTCATCATCTGGTTGAGCGGACCTTCCTCGGTGTGTTCCGGGGCGATCTTCAGGTAACCACCGACGTGGTGGGTCACCAGTTCCTTGACGTACTCCGGCGACTCGACCGCGAGGTCGTAACGCAGGCCGGAAGCGATCAGGATCTTCTTCACACCCGGCAATTCACGGGCACTGCGGTACAGCTGGATCAGCGCCGAGTGATCGGTATTCAGGTTCGGGCAGATACCTGGGAACACGCACGATGGCTTACGGCACGCGGATTCGATTTCCGGGCTCTTGCAAGCAATGCGGTACATGTTCGCGGTCGGGCCGCCGAGGTCGGAGATCACGCCGGTAAAACCCGGGACCTTGTCACGAATCTCTTCGATTTCGCGAATGATCGACTCGTGGGAACGGTTCTGGATGATCCGGCCTTCGTGCTCGGTGATCGAGCAGAAGGTGCAGCCGCCGAAGCAGCCACGCATGATATTCACCGAGAAGCGGATCATGTCGTAGGCCGGGATCTTCTCCTTGCCGTACGCCGGGTGCGGAATGCGCGCATAAGGCATGCCGAACACGTAGTCCATTTCTTCGGTGGTCATCGGAATCGGTGGCGGATTGAACCAGACATCGACTTCGCCGTGCTTCTGCACCAGCGCGCGGGCGTTGCCCGGGTTGGTTTCCAGGTGCAGCACGCGGTTGGCGTGGGCGTAGAGCACCGCATCGCCACGGACCTTTTCCACCGACGGCAGACGAATCACGGTCTTGTCGCGGGTCATGCGCGGGCTGGCCAGGATCTGCACGACCTTGGCTTCCTGCGGATCTTCAACCGGGCCCTTCTCCTGCTCGATGGCGCAGGCCTGGGTATCCTGGGTGTTCACGTACGGGTTGATGATCTTGTCGATCTTGCCCGGACGATCGATGCGCGTGGAGTCGACTTCGTACCAGCCTTGCGGCGTGTCGCGACGAATGAACGCGGTGCCGCGCACATCGGTGATGTCTTCGATCTTGTGACCGTAGGACAGACGCTGGGCGACTTCGACAATCGCACGCTCGGCGTTGCCATAGAGCAGGATATCGGCGCAGGCGTCGATCAGGATCGAGTTGCGCACCCGGTCCTGCCAGTAATCGTAATGCGCAATACGGCGCAACGAAGCTTCGATGCCGCCAAGTACGATCGGCACGTTTTTGTAAGCTTCCTTGCAGCGCTGGCTGTAGACCAGGCTGGCGCGGTCCGGACGCTTGCCGGCCAGGCCACCCGGCGTGTACGCGTCGTCGGACCGGATTTTCTTGTCCGCGGTGTAGCGGTTGATCATCGAGTCCATGTTGCCGGCCGCGACACCGAAGAACAGGTTCGGCTCGCCGAGCTTCATGAAGTCGTCTTTGGACTGCCAGTTCGGCTGGGCAATGATCCCGACGCGGAAGCCTTGGGACTCCAGCAGCCGGCCGATGATCGCCATGCCGAACGACGGGTGATCGACGTAGGCATCACCGGTGACGATGATGATGTCGCAGGAATCCCAGCCGAGCTGATCCATCTCCTCCCTGCTCATGGGCAGGAACGGCGCTGGCCCGAAACATTCGGCCCAGTACTTGGGATAGTCAAATAACGGCTTGGCTGCTTGCATGTCGATAACCGGTGTTGGCTTTCATTGAATTTCGCGGGCGCGCAATATAGCACAAATTTTGACCAATTCCGACGGCTATGGTCGGAAATTGGTGTGCCGGATAACTTACTCGTCGTCGAAGTTGTAGCTACCCGGTGCGAGGTTTTCGAAGCGGGTGTACTTGCCGATGAACGCCAGACGTGACGTACCGATCGGGCCGTTACGCTGTTTACCAATGATGATTTCAGCGATGCCTTTATGCTCGGTTTCCGGGTGATACACCTCATCCCGGTACACGAACATAATTACGTCAGCATCCTGCTCGATCGCTCCGGATTCCCGCAAGTCGGAGTTGATCGGGCGTTTGTTCGGTCGCTGCTCCAG
This sequence comes from Pseudomonas grandcourensis, assembly GCF_039909015.1. Taxonomy (NCBI): domain Bacteria; kingdom Pseudomonadati; phylum Pseudomonadota; class Gammaproteobacteria; order Pseudomonadales; family Pseudomonadaceae; genus Pseudomonas; species Pseudomonas grandcourensis. Next base: position 645,148 of record NZ_CP150919.1, on the reverse strand, counting down.
GGAGCGGTTGAGCTGGGACAATGCCACTACCGGGCAGTTGAATTCCTTGGCCAGTGCCTTCAAGGAACGGGAGATCTCGGAAATCTCGTTGGTCCGGTTGTCGCCGCCGGAACCTGGAATCTGCATCAATTGCAGGTAGTCGATCATGATCAGGCCGACATCGCCATGCTCACGGACCAGACGTCGGGTTCGGGCGCGCATTTCCGACGGGCTGATGCCGGCGGTATCGTCGATGAACAGCTTGCGGTCATTGAGCAGGTTGACCGCCGAGGTCAGACGCGGCCAATCATCGTCCTCCAGCTGACCGGAACGGACCTTGGTCTGGTCGATCCGACCCAGGGACGACAACATACGCATGATCAGCGACTCGCCTGGCATCTCGAGCGAGTAAACCAGTACGCACTTGTCGCTGCGCAACACGGCGTTTTCCACCAGGTTCATCGCAAAGGTGGTTTTACCCATGGATGGACGGCCGGCGACGATGATCAGGTCGGACGGTTGCAGGCCGCTGGTCTTCTCGTCGAGGTCGGTGTAGCCGGTGGACAGGCCAGTAATGGCGTTGTCGGTGTTGAACAAGGTGTCGATGCGGTCGATGGCCTTGGTCAGCAGATCGTTGACGCCCACCGGGCCACCGGTTTTTGGCCGGGCCTCGGCGATCTGGAAGATCTGCCGTTCGGCTTCGTCGAGAATCTCTTCAGCCGTACGACCTTCCGGGTTGAAGGCGCTGTCGGCAATCTCCGTGGCTATGCCGATCAACTGCCGCAAGGTAGCCCGTGCGCGAACAATCTGTGCATAAGCCTTGATGTTGGCGACCGATGGCGTGTTTTTCGCCAGTTGGCCAAGGTAGCCAAGCCCGCCGACCTGTGAAGTCTGACCTTCCTTGTCCAGTTGCTCGGACAGGGTCACGACGTCGATCGGCATGTTCTGATCGGCCAGCTTGGCGATCGCACGGAAAATCAGGCGGTGGTCATGTCGATAGAAATCGCCGTCGGAGACTTGATCGAGCACGCGTTCCCAGGCGTTGTTGTCCAGCATCAGACCACCGAGCACGGCCTGTTCGGCCTCGATGGAATGCGGCGGCACCTTCAGCGCGGCGGTTTGCAGATCGTATTGCTCAGGAGCGGAGATTTCGTTCATGGCCACTTGGAATCAGAATGTAAAAACTGGAATGCCAGAAAGACAAAGGGCACGACCTGTAAACAGGATCGTGCCCGATGTTACCGGCAAGCACCCGAGGGTGCCAGCCGACAAGTGCTGCTTAAGCTGCTACCACGACAACGCGTACGGTGGCTTCAACTTCGGCGTGCAGGTGCACGGCTACGTCGAATTCGCCTACGTTGCGGATGGTGCCGTTCGGCAGACGAACTTCGCTCTTCTGCACTTCAACGCCGGAGGCGGTCAGTGCGTCAGCGATGTCGTGAGTACCGATCGAACCGAACAGCTTGCCTTCGTCGCCAGCGGTGGCAGTGATGGTCACTTCCAGCTCGGCCAGTTGGGCAGCGCGGCTTTCAGCCGATGCTTTGCGATCTGCTGCAGCTTTTTCCAGCTCAGCGCGACGCTCTTCGAACGCAGCCAGGTTGGCTGGGGTCGCAGCGGTAGCTTTGCCGTAAGGCAGCAGGTAGTTACGACCGTAACCAGCCTTAACGTTCACTTTGTCACCCAGGTTGCCCAGGTTGGTGACTTTTTCCAGAAGGATCAGTTGCATGTGAAAATCCTCTTAACTTTTAACCTTCACCGTTCGCGTTATCGGCATCTTTCGGTGCCGAACGACCGCGAAAATCAATCAGGCTGTCGACGATGGCCAGGACCACCAGCAACGGATAGATCAGTTGCATGAACAGCAACAGCGTCACGTACAACCCCACCAGCCAGAACCTGGCCAGTCGCTTCTGCGCCACCAGCCCGTGAATCAGGGCCAGCCCCGCGAACACCAGCGGTACGCTGCACAACGGCGTCAACATGGCCATCTGCGAACCGAGATTCGGCCCCAGAAGCATGCACGCCAGCAGCAACATCGCCGGCAACAGCGGGAAGCGGATGGCGCGAAACTCGCGACCAAAACCGCCCGGGTTGTACAACAACGCCTGCCAGTAGCGCCCGACAAGCAGGCTCAGCAAGCTGACGATTTGCAACAACGCCGCAATCAGGCCGGTCAGGACCGGTGCAATCAGGGACGCGAAACGCGCTTGTTCGTCTACCGACAACTTCTGGTAGACATCGCCGAGTAGCGACGGCATGACTTTGATCAAAGCCTGCGCCAGCATCTCGATCTGGGGAGCAAAAGCTATCCCCAACACCACTGAAAACACCACTCCCATTGCTATGCTGACCAGCAGCACGCGGTTCCAGGACTCGCTTGCGCGCAAAACCAACGCAAGGCTCGCAGACCCCAGCAGCACCAGAAGTGCCCGTGGGTCGTCGGAGTAAAGCCACCAGACCAATGCCGGCAGCAGTCCCAGAGCAAGAACGCCCAGGGCGTCCCTCAATCCGCGCCGCAGGAGCACAAGGCATCCGGCGGCAGCACCCAACCAATACAACAACGGCATCGCCGCGCATCCAGCCACTACGAGAGTGGCCTGCATACGGCCGCGCATGATGAACTCAGCTATGGCCCGCATGCATTCAATCCTTTGCTACGTGTCGACTGCCCGGTCTCAGCGGCCGTGGCTGTCGGTGTAGGCCAGCAGGGCCAGGAAGCGGGCGCGCTTGATAGCGGTGGCCAGCTGACGCTGATAACGAGCTTTGGTACCGGTGATGCGGCTTGGAACGATTTTGCCGGTCTCGGATACGTAGGCTTTCAGAGTGTTGAGATCTTTGTAATCGATCTCTTTCACGTCTTCAGCGGTGAAGCGGCAGAATTTACGACGACGGAAGAAACGTGCCATGTAATTGGCTCCTTAAAAGGTCCGTGGATTACTCGTCAGCGTTATCGCTGTTGTCGCTGTCATCACTATCAGCGCTTTCAGCGCCTTCGTGCTCAGGACGGTCGCGACGCTCACGGCGCTCACTGCGGTTTTCTTCAGCCTTGAGCATCTCGGACTGGCCGGTAACGGCTTCGTCGCGACGGATGACCAGGTTACGGATCACTGCATCGTTGTAGCGGAAGTTGTCTTCCAGCTCGGCCAGGGCCTTGCCAGTGCACTCAACGTTCAGCATCACGTAGTGAGCCTTGTGAACATTGTTGATTGCGTAGGCCAGTTGACGACGGCCCCAATCTTCCAGACGGTGGATTTTGCCGCCGTCTTCTTCGATCAGCTTGGTGTAACGCTCAACCATGCCGCCGACTTGCTCGCTTTGATCCGGGTGGACCAAAAAGATGATTTCGTAATGACGCATGAATGCTCCTTACGGGTTGTAGCCTGCCGCTCAAAAGCGGTCAGACAAGGAGTGAATGACACTTATGGACTTGCGGACGCTAGACACGTTGGTGCCTGCCATCACAGCAAGGGGCGCAATTGTAGAGAAGGGGCGAGGGAGGCGCAAGGTAATTGGTGATTATTTGAACAGCTCGTTCAAATCACAATTTTTGCTTCACCACAAACCCCTGTGGGAGCGAGCCTGCTCGCGATGGGGACACCACATTCAACATTGATGCTGAATGTTACACCGCTATCGCGAGCAGGCTCGCTCCCACAGGAGAGTTGCAGCAGATCAGAACTTCTTGGCAGCAGCCTTGGCTTTGACACTGCGCTGGCGCTGCGCTTCGAACAGGCAAACGCCGGTCGCCACGGAAACGTTGAGACTGCTGACGCTACCGGCCATCGGCAGGTTCACCAGGTAGTCGCAATGCTCGCGGGTCAGGCGACGCATGCCCTTGCCTTCGGCGCCCATGATCAGGATGGTCGGACCGGTCAGGTCCTGGTCATACAGGCTGACCTCAGCTTCACCGGCCGTACCGACAACCCACAAGCCGCGCTGCTGGAGCTTTTCCAGGGTGCGCGCCAGGTTGGTCACGGCCACCAGCGGAATCACTTCCGCCGCACCGCAGGCGATTTTTCGTACAACCGGAGTCAGGGTCGCCGACTTGTCCTTCGGCACGATCACTGCCAGCGCACCCGCCGCATCGGCGGAACGCAGGCAGGCACCGAGGTTGTGCGGATCAGTCACGCCGTCGAGCACCAGCAACAACGGCGCGCCGTCGGTGCGATCGAGCAGCTCGTCGAGCATCGCTTCGCCCCAGACCTGGCTCGGACTCACGTCCGCGACCACACCCTGGTGCACGCCTTCAACCCAGGCGTCCATTTCGCGGCGCTCGGCCTGGCCGACCTGAACCCGGTTTTCGTTGGCCAGCTCGATCAGCGTCTGGACCCGAGGGTCATTGCGACCTTCGGCCAACCAGATCTGCTTCACGCGTTTCGGGTGGTGACGCAACAACGCTTCTACAGCATGTACGCCGTAGATTTTTTCCAACTGACTCATGGCTTGGCCTTAGGTTTACGCGCCCCGCCACTCTTGGCTGGAGCCGAGCCCGCTTTTGGCGGGCCTTTACGATGTTTGCTCGGTTTGGCTGGCTTGCCGCCGACGGCCTTGTCAGGCGTCGACCGGCTGGTCTTTCCCCCAGACGCCGCTTTACCGCCGCTTTTCGCACCGGCCAGCAACGCCTGTTTCATTTCACGACTTTTGCGCACTTCGGCGTTTTTCGCCGCCGCATCGCTCGGGCGATAGGCTTCTACAGCCTTTTCCTTGGCAGGACGACGACCGGTTTTCGCCGGGGCCGGTTCTGCGACTGTTTTTGTAGAAGGCGCCGCAGGCGCTGCCGCTTCCGTGCCACGTTTTTTGCGACCGATCGGCGCACTGATGGTTTTTTCGGCCATCTCGAAGTCGATCTTGCGCTCGTCGAGGTCGACGCGCATGACCCGCACTTCCACGGTGTCACCCAGGCGGAAGCTGCGACCGGTACGCTCACCGGCCAGGCGGTGGTGCACAGGATCGAAGTGGTAGTAATCGCCCGGCAGCGCGGTGACGTGCACCAGGCCTTCGACGTAGATGTCGGTCAGCTCGACGAACAGACCAAAACCGGTCACGGCGGTGATCACACCCGGGAACGATTCGCCCACGCGATCCTTCATGAACTCGCACTTGAGCCAGTTCACTACGTCGCGGGTCGCTTCGTCGGCTCGGCGCTCGCTCATCGAGCACTGCTCGCCGAGTTGCTCCAGCGCCGCTTCGTCGTACGGATAGATACGCGCTTTCGGAATGGTCATCGCACCGGCACGGCGAACGTGCGGGGTGTCCTGCTTCGAGTGGATCACGCTGCGAATCGCCCGGTGCGTGAGCAAGTCCGGATAGCGGCGGATCGGCGAAGTGAAGTGGGTGTACGCCTCGTAATTCAGGCCGAAGTGGCCCTGGTTATCCGCGCTGTACACCGCCTGACTCAACGAACGCAGCATGACGGTCTGGATCAGGTGGAAATCCGGACGATCCTTGATACCGGCCAGCAGTGCCTGGTAATCCTTCGGCGACGGACCGTCCTTGCCTTTGTGCAGGGACAGGCCGAGCTCGCCGAGGAACGCGCGCAGCTTTTCCAGGCGCTCCGGTGGCGGACCATCGTGAACACGGTACAGCGCAGGGATTTCGTGCTTCTTCAGGAACTCGGCGGTGGCCACGTTGGCCGCCAGCATGCATTCCTCGATCAGCTTGTGCGCATCATTGCGCACGGTCGGGCGGATTTCGGCGATTTTGCGCTCGGTACCGAAAATGATCCGGGTTTCCTGAGTTTCGAAATCGATCGCGCCACGCACGTGACGTGCAGCCAGCAAAACCTTGTACAGCGAGTAGAGCTGCTTGAGGTGCGGTACAACGTCGGTGTATTCACCGCGCAGCTTGCGTGCCTCGGTGGCTTTCGGCGTTTCCAGCATCGCGCTGACCTTGTTGTAGGTCAGACGGGCATGGGAGTGGATCACCGCTTCGTAGAAGCAGTAGTCGGTCATTTCACCGGATTTGGAGATGGTCATCTCGCAAACCATGGCCAGGCGATCGACTTGCGGATTCAGCGAGCACAAACCGTTGGACAGCTGCTCAGGCAGCATCGGGATCACGCGCTCAGGGAAGTACACCGAGTTGCCACGAACCTGCGCTTCGGCATCCAGCGCCGAACCGAGCTTCACGTAGCTGGATACGTCGGCAATCGCCACGTACAGCTTCCAGCCGCCCGAGAACAGGCGCAGCTTGCCCGGACGGGCTTCGCAGTAGACCGCATCGTCGAAGTCGCGGGCATCTTCGCCGTCGATGGTGACGAACGGCAGATGACGCAAGTCGATGCGCTTCTCTTTGTCTTTCTCTTCGACTTCCGGCTTGAGCTTGCCGGCTTCCTTGAGCACGGCGTCAGGCCAGACGTGAGGAATGTCGTAGGTACGCAGGGCAACATCGATTTCCATGCCCGGCGCCATGTAGTTGCCCACGACTTCAACCACGTCGCCTTGCGGCTGGAAGCGTGGCGTCGGCCAGTGAGTGATCTTCACTTCGACGAACTGACCGATCTGCGCGCTGGCGTTACGCCCCGGCGTCACCAGCACTTCCTGCTGGATCTTCGGATTGTCGGCAACCACAAAACCGATGCCGCCCTCTTCGAAGTAGCGGCCGACGATGGTTTCGTGAGCGCGGGACACCACTTCGACGATCATGCCTTCGCGGCGACCACGACGGTCCAGGCCGGATACACGGGCCAGCGCACGGTCACCATCGAACACCAGGCGCATCTGCGCCGGGCTCATGAACAGGTCGTCGCTGCCGTCGTCCGGCACCAGGAAGCCGAAGCCATCGCGGTGACCGCTGATGCGGCCCAGGATCAGGTCAAGCTTGTCCACCGGCGCATAAGTGCCGCGACGGGTATAGATGAGTTGAGCATCGCGCTCCATGGCGCGCAGGCGGCGGCGCAGGGCTTCGATCTGGTCTTCTGTGGTCAGACCAAACTCTTCGACCAGTTGCTCGCGGTTAGCAGGCGAACCTCGATCAGCAAGATGCTGAAGGATCAGTTCGCGGCTAGGAATAGGGTTTTCATATTTTTCCGCTTCACGAGCGGCCTCGGGATCGAGGGACTGCCAATCGGCCATTAGAGAGTTTTCACCTTGTCTATATGCGGGTTAGTTTGGCATAGGCGTAATGAAACGGGAAATTTCAGGCTAAGACGACCCATCTAAAGCCCTGTATCGACACCGCAAAGCTGTTTTGAAGACCGCTGGCGAAATTTTCCAGGTTTTTTTGACCCTGGGGGTTTACAGTTCAAAAGACGCTCCGTATAGTGCGCGCCATCGACGACGGACAACGTTGCCGATACTGCCCAGATGGTGAAATTGGTAGACACGCCAGCTTCAGGTGCTGGTGACCGCAAGGTCGTGGAAGTTCGAGTCTTCTTCTGGGCACCAATTTCGAGCTTGAGATTAGTTCAATTTCAAGGCTCACACAAAAACCCGCGAAAGCGGGTTTTTGCATTTTTGGCCACTGGTTTATTATTTTTAGAATCAGGGGTTTACAGATCAAAATGCTCTCCGTATAGTGCGCCACATCAACAGCGGCAACGCTGAAGATGAATGCCCAGATGGTGAAATTGGTAGACACGCCAGCTTCAGGTGCTGGTGACCTTACGGTCGTGGAAGTTCGAGTCTTCTTCTGGGCACCAATTCAAATTCAAGGTTACGACCTTGGATTTCACAGAAACCCGCGAAAGCGGTTTTTTGCGTTTCTGGCATTTGAAAATATTCCAACACCACCCTTTGTGGCGAGGGAGCTTGCTCCCGCCGGGGCGCGAAGCGGCCCTCGTTATTCCGTCAGTCAGACCTCGCACGCTAGATTTGCGCCTGCTTGGCAGCCGAACGGGAGCAAGCTCCCTCGCCACAAAAGTTCAGCGCCAAGCGCTCCTCGCAAGCTTCTACCCACCACACAAGGCGCATTTGAGAAACAATATCGTTTATCATTGTTGCAAGTTTTTGCAATGCGACAGTGAGGAACCCTGCGAATGATGTTTCGAAATACCCTGCGCCGCGGCTTGACCATTACCCTGCTCGGCCTGGCACTCGCCACCCCCCTCACCCAAGCCGCCGATCCGGTTGCCCTGACCCTCTACAACGGCCAGCACAAAGAAGTCGGCGACGCGGTCGCCAAGGCCTTCGAAGCCAAGACCGGGATCCACGTCAATGTGCGCAAAGGCAGCAGCAACCAGCTCGCCAGCCAGATCGTCGAAGAAGGCGATCGCTCCCCCGCCGACGTGATCTACACCGAAGAATCGCCACCACTGAACAAACTCGGCGAACAAGGCCTGCTGGCCAAGGCGGATGACGCCACCCTGGCCGTTCTGCCCAAGGAATACGTCGCAGGCAACGGCACCTGGATTGGCGTGACTGCCCGGGTGCGCGTCGTTGCGTTCAACCCCAAGCTGATCGATGAAAAAGACCTGCCGACCTCGGTGATGGAATTCTCCGATCCGAAATGGCAAGGCAAGGTCGGCTTCGTACCCACCAGCGGCGCCTTCCAGGAGCAAGCGGTAGCGATCATCAAGGTGCACGGCATGGACGCAGCCGAAGAGTGGCTGACCGGCCTGCGCGCATTCGGCAAGACCTACAGCAACAACATGGTCGCGCTCAAAGCCGTGGAAAATGGTGAAGTAGCCACTGTGCTGGTGAACAACTACTACTGGTTCGCCTTACAACGGGAAAAAGGCCAGCTCGACTCGAAACTGCATTACTTCACCGGCGGCGATGTCGGCGGACTCATCACGGTTTCCAGCGCTGCCGTCCTGAAATCCAGCAAACATCCAAAAGAAGCCCAACAATTGCTCGCCTACATGGCCAGCGAAGAAGGCCAGCGCGTGATCACCCAGACCACCGCCGAATACCCGCTGCACAAAGGCATGGCATCTGATCGCGGGCTCAAGCCATTCAGCGAACTGGAAGCACCAAAAGTCACCCCTGCCGACCTCGGCAACGCCGAAGAAGCGCTGGACCTGGAACGTGACGTTGGCCTGAATTGATGGGTGCCCCATTGTCCGCGCATCACGCATACGCACCACGGCACAAGCGGCCGTCTGTCTGGCTGATACTGCCCGTATTGCTGTTGGTGGTGCTCAGCCTCCTGCCTCTGCTGTACGTGGGCCTGAAAGCCTGGCAGGCGGGCTGGGCAGAAGCACTGCATTTGCTATGGCGACCTTATGTGTTCGGCTTGCTGCGCAACACACTGGCATTGATGATTGGCGTCACCGTGGTTTGCGGGGTAATCGGCCTGTCGCTGGCCTGGTTGCTAGAGCGCAGTAATCTGCCGGGCCGACGATTGTGGGGCGTGATCCTCTGCCTGCCGTTCGCCGTTCCGGCCTTTGTCAGCAGCTTCACCTGGGTTTCCCTCAGCGCTCATTTCGAGGGACTTGGCGGGGCTATCCTGGTCATGAGTCTGTCCAAGTATCCGCTGATCTTTCTGCCCGTGGCGGCAACCTTGCGCAATCTTGACCCGTCCCTCGAAGAGTCCGCGCGTACGCTGGGACAGAATCGTTGGGGTGTATTTTTCAAGGTCACCCTGCCCCTGCTCTGGCCTTCGCTGCTGGCGGGTTCGTTGCTGATTGCACTGCACATGCTGGTGGAGTTCGGCGCCTTGTCGATCATCGGCCTGCAAACCTTCACCACGGCGATCTATCAGCAGTTCGAACTGGAGTTCAGCAATGCCAACGCGGCGATGCTCTCCGCCGTACTGTTGATGCTGTGCCTGGCGCTGCTGTGGCTGGAGTTGCGCGTGCGCGGCAAGGGTCGACACGTGCGCACCGGCCAGGGTGCGGCGCGACGCGCGGAACAGGTTCAACTGGGCCCCTGGGCCGTGGCGGGACAGCTGTATTGCCTGCTGCTGGCAATCATTGGCAGCGGGATTCCGCTGGGCATGCTGGCCTACTGGCTGGCGGTGGGATCCTCGGCAGCCTTTCCCATGGCGGCTATCGGCGAAGCCTTGCTGTCCTCCCTCGCCCTGTCGCTGGGTGGCGCGGCGCTGTGCCTGGTGCTGGCGGTGCCGGTCGGCCTGCTGGTCGTGCGCCATAAAGGCCAACTGGCGATCTGGGCCGAGCGCCTGCCGTATCTGCTGCACGCCCTGCCCGGGCTGGTCATTGCCCTGACCCTGGTGTATTTCGCCCTGCACTACGTGCCGATGCTTTACCAGACTTCGGCACTGCTGCTGATCGCCTACGCCCTGCTGTTTCTGCCGCTGGCCCAGGCGCCGATCCGCACCGCCCTGAACAAGGCGGCACCGCAACTTGAGGAGGCGGCACGCACACTGGGCGCCTCGTCATTCAGCGCTTTCTGCCGAGTGACACTGCCGATTATTTTCCCGGCACTGGGGGCGGCTTTTGCCCTGGTGTTCCTGGATGCGATGAAGGAGCTGACGGCGACTTTGCTGTTGAGCCCAACCGGGCTCAACACACTGGCAACGGAAGTCTGGGCGCATACCGCGAATGTGGAGTTTGCGGCGGCGGCGCCTTATGCAGCGTTGTTGATATTGGTGTCGGGGTTGCCGGTCTATTTGCTGACGACCCGGATGTATCTGAGCCGTTAAGACCACCATCGCGAGCAAGCTTGCTCGCGATGAGGCCATCCCTGACAAAGCATTAAGCCCTGAACTGCCCCAGGCTCGCCTTCAATTGCGCCGCCAGACCATCGAGCACCTTGCCGCTCGCCGTGGTCTCCACGACAGCTTGCGCCGCCTTCTCAGCCTGGGCATGTATGGTCTGAACCCTCCCCCGCACTGCCTGTGCGCCCTGCGCCTGATGCGCCGCCGCCTGGGTGGCCAGACCAATCGCCGCATGGACCTGCTCGACCGATGTCTGCACCGATTGCTGCAACCGCGCACTATCACGCAGAACCAGCAAACCCTCACTGGCCTGCCGCCCAGCCTGACCAATCGCCGCCACCGCCTCACGCGCACCTTGTTGCAACGCCACGATGTGCGCCTGAATATCACCGGTGGAACTCTGCGTCTTGCTCGCCAGCGCCCGCACCTCATCGGCCACCACCGCAAACCCGCGCCCGGTCTCGCCGGCACGCGCCGCCTCAATCGCCGCGTTCAGCGCCAGCAGGTTGGTCTGCTCGGCGATGCCGTGAATCACCGTCAGCACCACCTCAATCTGCTCACTTTGTTGTGCCAGGCGCTCGATCACCTGGGCACCAGTGTTGACCTGCCCCGCCAGCTCCTCGATCAGGCTGCCGACTTTCGCCGAGGTCCGGGTGTTTTCATCGGTGGCCTGGCGAATATCCACCACCTGTTTCAGCGCCGCCTGCATGGCGTGGCTTTCCGACTGGGCTTCATCAGCCATTTGCGACAGCGCACGCAAACTCTCCGCGACCTCGTCGCGCTGCATGCCAGCTGCCGCATCCGCACCGGCGTTGCGCAAGGTCATGGCACCGATTTCCACACCGGTACGCTGGGCTACATCGCCCGCCTCGCGCACGATCGGTTGCAACTTATCCACAAAGCGATTGACCGCAGAGGCCATATCGCCGATTTCATCCTTGCTGTTGATCTGCACACGCTTGGTCAGATCGCCCTCGCCCGCCGCCAGGTCATCCATGGCAACGATCAGCATTTTCAGGCGATTGACCACCCGACGACCAAGCACCACCGCCAACAGCAGCAGGACACCGAAACCCACCACCGCCAGACACACGCCGATGCGCCAGCGCAATGTCGTAGCGGCTTCCTGCACGGTGCTGGTGGTATTGGCCTTCATTTCAGCCGCAGTGGACTGCGCCGACTGCAGGCGCGAGCGCATGGCCGCTGCGCTATCGGCGGCCGCGCCCTTGAGGCTGTCGCCCACCAGTTGATCGCTGCTGGCGATCAAGGTCGAGAAGCGCTTGTCGAGGGCCGCCAGATCAGTCTCCACCGACGCGGTCGAGACCCCCATCAGGACCTTGCCGATTTCTACGCCGTTAGGATTGATCGGGGCCTCGATGTAGAACACCGAAGGATCGTTCTTCGCCGCATCCAGCACCTTGTCCAGCGCCCGCTCGCCCTGGCCTTTTTCCAGCAGCGCCTTGTTGATCGGGTTTTCCCGGTTGAGGTAGCGCGTCAGGTGCTGGCCGGTGGCGTCGTCATACACCACGAACAGCACATTGGGATTGCGCTGGGCCCGGCGGGCGAACTCGGAAAGTGTTGGAACGTCGTTGTCCCACATGGCGCGGGGCGCGACAGAGGCCAATAGTTGCGCCATGTCGTTGGCGGAGTCCTTCAGATCTTTTTCCAGCGTTGAGCGCAGCTGCGCCTGCTCGTCCTTCAGCCGCGAGGACAAACCGGCTGTCAGGCGCTGACGCGTACTGGTAGAGAGGCTGTCGAGGCTCGACGTGACTTCGCGCCCGGCCTGCTCAAGCTCAGCGGAAAGCTTTTGGCTGTCCGCACCCAGGCGCATGCCGAGATCGGCCTCCAGCGCGGTCACCGTGCTCCGGGTCAGAGCAACAGCTACCAGCACCTGCACCAAAAGGGCGATACCAAGGGTAACGAATACGGGCCGCAACAACCGGCTTTGTAACAGTGAGAGAACGGCCGACAATTGATATCCCTCCGCATAAGCGCCATTAAATTGATGGCACGCCAAAAGTGGCGTTTTAGGCAAAGCTAATAGCAAAGGTCATGCCGTCCAACAGGCATAAACGACAAAGGCCCCAATTAAGGGGCCTTTGTGTTTTACATCAACGGTTTATCAAGCAAACGGATGGCGCAGAACGATGGTTTCGTTGCGGTCCGGGCCCGTCGAAATAATGTCGATCGGCGCGCCGATCAGCTCTTCAACGCGCTTGATGTAAGCACGGGCGTTAGCCGGCAGCTCTTCCAGGGTTTTGGCACCCACGGTCGACTCGGTCCAGCCCGGCACTTCTTCGTACACAGGCTGCAGGCCCACGTAGCTGTCAGCATCAGTCGGGGCAACGGCCTTGCCTTCTGCATCTTTGTAGCCGACGCAGATGTTGATGGCTTCCAGACCGTCGAGCACGTCCAGCTTGGTCAGGCAGATGCCCGAGATGCTGTTCACATCGATAGCGCGACGCAGGATAACAGCGTCGAACCAGCCACAACGACGGGCACGGCCGGTCGTCGCGCCGAACTCGTGACCTTGCTTGGCCAGGTGCGCACCGACTTCGTCGAACAGTTCCGTCGGGAATGGACCCGAACCTACACGCGTGGTGTAAGCCTTGGTGATGCCCAGGATGTAGTCCAGGAACATCGGGCCAACACCCGAACCGGTAGCAACGCCGCCAGCAGTGGTGTTAGAACTGGTCACGTACGGGTAGGTACCGTGGTCGATGTCCAGAAGGGAGCCTTGGGCGCCTTCGAACATGATGTCTTTGCCAGCGCGACGCAGGTCGTGCAGCTCGGCAGTCACGTCCAGCATCAGCGGCTTGAGCAGCTCAGCGTATTCTTTGCATTCGGCCAGAGTCTTGTCGAATTCGATGGCTGGCTCTTTGTAGTAACCCACCAGCATGAAGTTGTGGTAATCCACCAGTTCACGCAGCTTGTCTTCAAAGCGCGGCATGTTGAGCAGGTCGCCCACACGCAGGCCACGACGTGCAACCTTGTCTTCGTAGGCCGGGCCGATGCCGCGACCGGTGGTACCGATCTTCAGCTCGCCACGGGCCTTTTCACGGGCCTGGTCCAGCGCAACGTGGAAGGACAGGATCAACGGGCAAGACGGGCTGATACGCAGGCGCTCGCGCACCGGTACGCCTTTTTCTTCCAGCTTGGTGATCTCGCGCAGCAGGGCGTCAGGTGCAACCACCACGCCGTTGCCGATCAGGCACTGCACGCCTTCGCGCAGTACGCCCGACGGGATCAGGTGCAAGACGGTTTTTTCGCCGTCGATCACCAGGGTGTGGCCAGCGTTGTGGCCACCCTGGTAACGCACTACGGCGGCAGCATGTTCGGTCAGCAGATCAACGATCTTGCCTTTGCCCTCATCACCCCATTGGGTGCCCAGGACTACGACATTCTTACCCATAACACTTGTCCTCATTCGCGCAAACTTGGTGCCGGCGGCAGCCGGCGGGAAAACTCAAGAAGCCAGTGGCGAAACTTGCCAAAGCCCGTTCTGCTGAATCAATTGCCGGTCGCAGTCCGCTTCACGGGCGGCGGCCAAAGGTTGTCCAGGCAAGGCCTGAACGACACGCTGACCCTCACTGCGCAACTGGCAAACCTGCTGCCAGAGTGCCGCATCCGTACTGTCAGGCATCCAGATACCGCCAGACGGTAGCTCGATCTCAGCACGCCCCAGGGTCACCAGGGTTTTCAAATCGGTGGAAAAGCCGGTCGCCGGACGGGCGCGACCGAAGTCGGCGCCGATGTCGTCGTAACGACCGCCCTGGGCAATGGACTGGCCAACACCCGGCACGAACACGGCGAATACCACGCCGGTGTGGTAGTGGTAGCCGCGCAACTCGCCCAGGTCGAAATACAGCGGCAGCTCAGGGAAACGCACGGACAGCCGCTCGGCAATCGCCAGCAAGTCGTCCAGCGCGGCCAGAACAGGGGCCGGCGCCTTGGCCAGACGCTCGCGAGCAGCAGCCAGCACTTCGCGACCACCACACAGGTCGACCAACGCCCGCAGCATGCCCGACAGATCGGCAGGCAAGCCCTCGGTCAAGGTAATGACCTCGTCGATGGCCTTACGTTGCAAGGCATCGAACAACTGCTGCTCGACTTCACCGGACAAACCGGCGGCGCGGGCCAGGCCGCGATAGATGCCAACATGACCGAGGTCCATGTGCACATCCGGCACATCGGCCAGTTGCAGCATGGCCAGCATCAGGCTGATGACTTCAACGTCGCTGCTCGGACTGCCGTCGCCGTACAACTCGGCACCCAGTTGAATCGGGCTGCGCGAGGACGACAAGGCGCGAGGCTGGGCGTGCAGGACACTACCGGCATAGCACAGGCGGCTTGGGCCTTCACGACGCAGGGTGTGCGCATCGATGCGCGCCACTTGCGGCGTGATGTCGGCACGGAAACCCATCTGACGGCCCGATTGCGGGTCGATGACCTTGAAGGTGCGCAGATCCAGGTCCTGGCCCGCGCCGGTCAGCAGGGATTCCAGGTACTCGATATGGGGAGTCACGACAAACTCGTAACCCCAGCTCTGGAACAGATCCAACACCTGACGACGCGCGACTTCAATACGCGCAGCTTCCGGTGGCAGTACTTCTTCGATGCCATCTGGCAGAAGCCAGCGGTCTACCGTTGCCATTACGCCTTCCCCTATCTCCGGGCGACCAGCCTGTCGGCGAGCCTTGAGTGAAGCAGAAAATGATCGGCTTGCGCACAAACCACGCGCATGAGCGACGGAGCGAAAAGCCTTTCTACCGGCTTCGCCAACCACTTTCCTCGAAAAACTGTCGAGCCAATCGACCCGGCATCTGCTTTAAAACAGCAATCAAACATGCAGACGCAAAAAAGCCGGGAATTTCCCGGCTGCCGCATCATACACACGTTTTCCCAAAGGATCACCCCGCCAGAGGTTTTAGCCGCCCGGCGGGGGATAAATCAGGTCAACGCCGTATCAAGGCTTGGCTTTTTCCAGGTAGTGGAAGAAGTCACTGCTTGGGTCGAGGACCAAGACGTCGGATTTGTTCGCGAAGCTTTCACGGTAGGCGCGCAGGCTACGGTAGAACGCGTAGAACTCCTGATCCTGACCGTAGGCCTTGGAGTAGATCGCAGCAGCCTGGGCATCACCGTCACCGCGAACCTCTTCGGATTCACGATAGGCTTCAGCCAGCAGCACGCGGCGTTGACGATCGGCGTCGGCACGGATGCCTTCTGCCAGTTCGTTACCCTTGGCGCGGTGCTCGCGAGCTTCACGCTCACGCTCGGTGCTCATACGTTCGAACACGCTGCGGTTCACTTCTTTCGGCAGGTCGATGGTCTTGACCCGAACATCGACCACTTCGATGCCCAGCTCTTTCTCGGCCATCTTGTTCAGCGAAGCCGTGATATCCGCCATCAGCGCATCACGCTCACCCGACACCACTTCGTGCAGGGTGCGCTTACCGAACTGGTCACGCAGGCCCGATTCCAGACGACGGGACAGACGCTCGTCGGCGATCTGCTTGAGGCCGGAAGTCGCGGTGTAGAAACGCTCTGCGTCCTTCACGCGCCACTTGGCGTAGGCATCCACCATCACGGCTTTCTTTTCCAGCGTCAGGAAGCGTTGTGTCGGTGCATCCAGCGTCATCAGACGTGCGTCGAATTTACGCACCTGGTTAACGTAAGGCACTTTCACATGCAGGCCTGGCTGAACATCGGTCTGGACCACGCGACCGAACTGCAGCAACACCGCACGCTCGGTCTGAGCCACGATGTAGAAGCAGTTCCAGGCAGCGATCGCCACGACGACGCCGACAATAAGGGCGATCAGCGATTTATTGCTCATCAGCGACTCTCCCTGGTACGTGCTTGCTGTTGCTGCAGATCAGCTGCCGCACGCGCATTCGCTTCATTGCTGGTGGCTGCCGCACTGGTCACCGGAGTGCTGGTGTTGCGACCACTTTCGACCATCTTGTCCAGCGGCAGGTACAACAGGTTGCTCTGGCCATTCTTGTTGCCGGTCACGAGAACCTTGCTGGTGTTGCTGAAGACTTCCTGCATGGTGTCCAGGTACAGACGCTGGCGGGTGACTTCAGGGGCCTTGCGGTACTCGGCGACCAGCTTGGTGAAGCGATCGGCCTCACCCTTGGCACGCGAGACGGTCTCGTCACGGTAACCATTGGCATCCTCAAGGATGCGCTGGGCCTGACCACGGGCTTCCGGCACGACGCCGTTGGCATAGGTTTCGGCCTGGTTGCGCGAACGCTGCTCGTCTTCACGGGCACGGATCACGTCATCGAAGGCTTCCTGGACTTCGCGCGGTGCCGCTGCGCTCTGAACGTTGACCTGGGTAACGGTGATACCGGTGCGATAGGTGTCCATGAAGCGTTGCAGACGCTCCTTGATCTCGCTGGCCATCAACTCACGACCTTCGGTCAGGACCTGGTCCATCGCGGTGGAACCCACCACATGGCGCAAGGCGCTGTCGGTCGCGTGTTGCAGGCTGATTTCCGGCTGATCGACGCTCAGCACGAAGTCCTGCAGGTTGCTGATCTTGTACTGCACGGTCAGCGGCACTTCGACGATGTTCTCGTCTTCAGTCAGCATCTGGCCCTGCTTGGTGTAGGCACGCTCACGCGTGACGTTTTCCATGTACTTCTTGTCGATCGGCGGGAAGTAGATGTTCAGGCCCGGACCCACGGTTTCGTAGTACTTGCCCAAGCGCAGCACTACAGCCTGCTCCTGCTCGTCGACGACATAGACCGCGCTGTACAGCCAAACGGCGGCCAACACGACCAGGCCAATGCCGAGCAGGCCGCCAAAGCCGCCACTCTTGCCCGGACCACCGCCGTCGTCGCCACCACGTTTCTTACCGCCACCGAACAAACCGTTCAGGCTTTCCTGCAGCTTTCGGAAGGCCTCGTCGAGATCCGGTGGCCCCTTGCGGTCGCCGTTGTTACGACGCTTGCCACCCCAAGGATCCTGATTATTCGAGTTGCCACCCGGCTCATTCCAAGCCATAGCGCTCTCCATCTGATAAAGCAAAGACGCACCCACGGCGCGCCGACCAATGCTACAGAATGCCTGTCACCACGGCACAACCGCTTTCCCAGGCTTTTATTGCAAAGTGTGTTGCTCGATGAATTCCATCGGCTGCAATCCCTCGCGGCTTACCAGTCGATTCAACTCGACCCGGGGCAAACGAACGGCCAGCAAACTGATGCCTTCTTCGTCGTGCTCTTCTTTCTGCACCGCACCGAGTTCGAAGAACTGCGCACGCAGTCGAGCGAATCGTTGCGGCAAGCGCAAGGTACCGACAAACAAATCACTGCCCAGTAACTCGGCAATGGCTTGTTCAAGCAATTCCAGACCACTGCCATCACGCGCCGACAGCCAGACCCGTTGGGGCTTGCCGTTTTCGTCGCGCTGGATTTGTGGCTCAACGCCTTCAAGCAAATCGAGTTTGTTATAGACCTCGAGGATCGGCAAGTCCTGAGCACCAATCTCGCCGAGCACCACCATTACTTGCTCGATCTGCAACATGCGATCTGGTTCGGCCGCATCGATCACGTGCAACAACAGATCGGAGTTGCTCGACTCTTCGAGGGTAGACCGAAATGCTTCGACCAGCTTGTGAGGCAAGTGGCGAATGAAACCCACAGTGTCCGCCAGGACAATCGGCCCCAGATCGTCTATATCCAGACGACGCAGGGTCGGGTCCAGCGTGGCAAACAATTGGTCAGCTGCGTAGACGTCGGATTTCGTCACATTATTGAAGAGCGTGGATTTACCGGCGTTGGTGTACCCCACCAGGGACACGGTAGGAATATCCGCACGCGATCGGCCACGGCGCGACTGTTCTCGCTGGCTGCGCACTTTCTCCAGCCGACCCTTGATCTGCCGCAGGCGAACCCGCAGCAAACGGCGGTCGGTTTCCAGCTGGGTTTCACCCGGGCCACGCATACCGATACCGCCACCCTGGCGCTCAAGGTGAGTCCAGCCACGAACCAGCCGGGTGCTCATGTGGTCAAGCTGGGCCAGTTCGACCTGGAGCTTGCCTTCATGGGTACGGGCGCGCTGAGCGAAAATATCGAGAATCAGACCGGTACGGTCGATCACGCGACACTCGAAAACACGTTCGAGGTTACGTTCCTGACTGGGTGTGAGGATGTGATTGAAAATCACCAGATCGGCCTGTTCGGCTTTGACCAGGTCGCGCAGTTCCTCGACCTTGCCACTGCCAATCAGGGTCTTGGCGGTTGGCCGATGACGCGGCACGTTAAAAAACGCGACGGTCTCGGCACCCGCCGAATTAGCCAATTCCTGAAACTCCTGCGGATCTTCGCGCGCCTCAGGGTCCTGTCCATCCAAGTGAACGAGGATTACTCGCTCACCACCACCGTGGCGCTCAAAGAACAAAGGAGACTCCTATCAGGCGTTACCTGGCTCAGCATCACCTGCTTCGGATTCGGTTGCGCTAGGCAGACGAATTGGACGAACCGGCACCACTGTAGAGATCGCGTGTTTGTAGACCATCTGGCTGACGGTGTTTTTCAGCAGGATAACGAACTGGTCGAAAGACTCAATCGTGCCTTGCAGCTTGATACCGTTGACCAGGTAGATGGACACCCCAACTTTCTCTTTACGTAAAGTATTCAAGTAAGGGTCTTGTAGCGAATGCCCTTTTGACATGTGCCGCACTCCTTTAAGGATTCAATATAAAAAAATAGGTAATCAGATGGCTTTGGCCGCCACACCCCCAAGGATAGACGGCAATTGCAAGGACTCAGCTCAATATGGAGATGGTCCCAAGGTATTTCAAGGCGCGCGGCAGATTGTCGCAATCGAGACTGTCCAGCCAATGCAGATCAGTCCAACTGCGCAGCCAGGTGAACTGGCGTTTCGCCAATTGGCGCGTGGCAATGATTCCACGCTCCTGCATCTCGGCTGACGTCAGCTTGCCATCCAGGTAGTCCCAGACTTGGCGGTAGCCTACTGCACGTATAGACGGCAACCCGGTATGCAGGTCACCTCTATTACGCAGGGCTACGACCTCGTCAATGAATCCCTGTTCCAACATTAAAGTGAATCTTTGTTTAATTCGCTCGTGCAGTACCTGGCGATTTGCCGGAGCAATGGCCAAGTTCGCGACAGTATAGGGCAATTGTTGGTGTCCCGAAGCGGCTGCTTCAGTACTTTGCGCACTTTGTTGCAAACGCAGGGCAGTCATGCTCTGACCGCTGACACGATAAACTTCCAGCGCTCGACTCAATCGCTGGGGATCGTTCGGATGAATCCGCGCCGCGGAAACCGGGTCAATGACCGCCAACTGGTCGTGCAAGGCTTGCCAGCCAAGGCGCGCAGCCTCTTCTTCGATTTGCGCGCGAACCTCGGGATCGGCGGCCGGCATATCCGCCAGTCCCTCAACCAAAGCCTTGTAATAGAGCATGGTGCCACCCACCAGCAGCGGAATTTTTCCGCGCGAGGTGATATCGGCCATCACTTCCAGGGCGTCACGGCGGAAATCCGCAGCCGAATAGCTCTCGGCCGGGTCGAGAATATCGATCAGACGATGCGGGTATTGCGCCAGCAGCTCTTTGGAGGGCTTGGCGGTGCCGATGTCCATGCCACGGTAGACCAGCGCCGAATCGACACTGATCAACTCGCAAGGCAGGACCTTGGTGAGTTCGATGGCCAGGTCGGTCTTGCCGGCGGCGGTCGGCCCCATCAGGAAAATCGCAGGTGGGAACTGGCTCATCAACGACCGCGCAGGAACAGTTTGTCCAGATCGTCCAGGCCCAGTTGGGTCCAGGTCGGTCGGCCATGGTTGCATTGACCGCTGCGCTCGGTGTTTTCCATGTCACGCAGCAGACCGTTCATTTCCGGCAAGGCCAGGCGCCGATTCGCACGAACCGCGCCATGGCAGGCCATGGTCCCGAGCAATTCGTTCAGGTGCGCCTGAATGCGGTCGCTGGTGCCGAACTCCATCAGATCAGCCAGGACGTCGGCGACCAGCCGGTTGGCTTCGGCCTGTTTGAGCAGTGCCGGGATCTGCCGGATCGCCAGGGTTTCCGGGCCCAGGCGCTGCAACTCAAAGCCCAGGCGCTGGAACCAGGCGACATGCTCCTCGGCGCAATCGGCTTCACGCTGACTGACGGCCAGGGACTCCGGCACCAGCAACGGCTGGCCGCTCAGGCCCTCACTGGCCATCGCCACCTTCAGACGCTCGTACATGATCCGCTCGTGGGCAGCGTGCATGTCCACCAGCACCAGGCCTTGGGCGTTTTCCGAAAGAATGTAGATGCCCTTGAGTTGTGCCAGCGCATAACCCAGCGGCGGGATATCGTCCTGCCCGGCCGGCAGCGCGACGGCATTGGCCTCGGGCAGCGGCGCAAAAAACTCGCGATAGGCGGCCTGTGCTTCGGCGACAGGCACACCGGACTGCGGACGCGGCGTGTATTGATACTGATAACCCGCGCCAGCTCCCGAACCCGCCGGCGCATTGAACGACGGCTGAGCCTGGGGCTGTTCCAGCAACGCATTGGCGGCCAGGCGCATTTCGCCCTGGGGTCCGAATTCACCGGCGTCGAGGCCGGTAGGCCGGACGATGGCCGTTGCAACCGGCGCCGCCAGTTGATCGTCGGGGCGCACATCACCCAAGGCGCGGTGCAAGGTGCCGTAGAGGAAGTCGTGAACCATGCGCCCTTCACGGAAGCGCACTTCGTGCTTGGTCGGGTGCACGTTGACGTCAACGCCAGTCGGATCGACTTCGAAAAACAGCACGAAGGTCGGATGCCGACCGTTGAACAGCACGTCTCGATAGGCCTGGCGTACCGCGTGGGCCACCAGCTTGTCGCGCACGGCACGGCCATTGACGAAGAAATACTGCAAATCCGCCTGACTGCGGTTGAAGGTCGGCAAACCGACCCAGCCCCATAGATGCAGGCCGTTGCGCTCGATTTCGATTGGCAGTGCCTGCTCCAGGAAACCCGGACCGCAGATCGCCGCCACGCGCCGGGCACGGGCCGCATCATCATGGGCCTCATGCAGGCTGAGGATGGTCTTGCCGTTATGGCGCAGATGGAACGCCACATCGAAGCGCGCCAGGGCCAGACGCCTGATCACTTCTTGCAGGTGATCGAATTCGGTTTTTTCGGTTTTGAGAAACTTGCGCCGCGCCGGCGTGTTGAAGAACAGGTCGCGCACTTCAACCGAAGTGCCCACCGGGTGGGCCGCAGGCTGCACGCGGGGCGCCATGTCCCGACCTTCGGTTTCGACTTGCCAGGCCTGATCGGCGTCGCGGGTGCGGGAGGTCAGGGTCAGACGCGCGACGGAGCTGATCGACGCCAGGGCCTCGCCGCGAAACCCCAGGCTCATGACCTGCTCGAGGTCTTCCAGGTTGCGGATCTTGCTGGTGGCGTGACGGGCCAGTGCCAGCGGCAGGTCATCGGCGGAAATGCCGCTGCCATCGTCGCGCACCCGCAGCAGCTTGACGCCGCCCTGCTCCACATCGACGTCGATGCGTTTGGCGCCGGAGTCGAGGCTGTTTTCCAGCAACTCTTTGATCACCGAAGCCGGGCGCTCGACCACCTCACCCGCGGCAATCTGGTTCGCCAGTCGCGGGCTGAGCAGCTCGATTCGCGCGCCGTTGCTCACGACCTGATTCATTCTTTGGCCGCCAATTCGGTGCCCGGAATCGTCAGGTGCTGACCGATCTTGAGCTCATCGCTCGACAGGCTGTTGGCGCTGCGCAGGGTCGCGGGCGAGACCTGATAGCGCACGGCGATCATCGCCAGGGTCTCGCCCGGGTTGACGCGATGGTCACGCGGCCCCTGCACAATCTTGCCGGAGTCGCGCAGCCAGGCAATGTAAGTGCCCGGTGGCGGGTTCTGCTGGAAGAACTGGCGCACGCCGCTGCTGATCGAACGCGCCAGCGCCTGCTGGTGGCTCGACGCGGCAAGCTTCGAGGCTTCGTTGGCGTTGGAGATGAACCCGGTTTCCACCAGAATCGACGGAATATCCGGCGACTTCAGCACCATGAACCCGGCCTGTTCGACCCGTTGCTTGTGCAGCGGAGTCACCCGGCCGATGTTGCTCAAGACTTTCTGGCCAACGTTCAGACTGGAGGTCAGGGATGCCGTCATCGACAGGTCGAGCAGCACGCCGGCGAGCATGCGGTCCTTGTCATCGAGGCTGACGTTGCCGGCACCACCGATCAGGTCGGAACGGTTTTCGCTGTCGGCCAGCCAGCGGGCGGTCTCGGAAGTCGCGCCGCGATCGGACAGGGCAAACACCGAGGCACCGAAAGCCGCGGCAGAAGGCGCAGCATCGGCGTGGATCGAGACGAACAGGTCAGCGCCTTTCTTGCGGGCAATTTCGGTTCGGCCGCGCAACGGAATGAAGTAGTCGCCGGTGCGGGTCAATTCGGCGCGGAAGCCTTTCATGCCGTTGACCTGCCGTTGCAGTTCACGGGCGATGGCCAGTACCACGTCTTTTTCCCGTTGACCGCGGGAGCCCGAGGCACCCGGGTCTTCGCCGCCGTGACCGGCGTCGATCACCACAATGATGTCGCGCTTGCCGGGCGGGGCCGGTGGCAGCTTGATCGCAGGCTCCGCAGGCGTGACCGGAACTGCCGGCACAGTGGCAACAGAAGGTGTCGGCGCTGGAGGAGGCGCGGCGTCTGCGGCGTTATCAAACAGGTCGACCACCAGTCGGTTGCCGTACTGGGCATTCGGAGCAAGAGAGAAGCTTTTTGGCGTTACCGCCTTTTTCAGGTCGATGACCACCCGCAGGTCCGTCGGCGTGCGTTGAGCAGAGCGCATGGCGGTTATCGGGGTATTCGAAGTGTTGACGTTAAGCGGCGCACCAAGGGTCGCGCCATTGATGTCGATGACCAGGCGATCCGGAGCCGTCAAGGTAAAGACGCTGTGTTGCACCGGGCCGGTCAGGTCAAACACCAGTCGTGTGTTGTCCGGTGCCCGCCACAGACGAACACTATTGACCTTCGAATCGGCCACAGCGTCGACGGTCACCGCCAAAAACAACACCCCTACGGCAGCCACCAACGCGCGAAAGCGCATACCTAACCCCATCATCTATTTGGATTCCAATGCCAAAGCGGCACACCAGGCCTCGCCACGCGAGCCCTGGGATAAAATTTTCAGCGAACGCCCGCTGTCTTGCGGGCTAATGGTAATGGTCAGGTCAGGCTTTGGCAAAAAGCCTGCACCTTTATCGGGCCATTCGATCAGACACAGGGCATCGTCTTCGAAGTAGTCGCGGATACCGAGGAACTCTAGCTCTTCCGGATCGACAAGACGGTACAAATCGAAATGGAAGGCGCGAATGTCGCCGATCTCGTAGGGCTCGACCAGGGTGAAGGTCGGGCTTTTGACTGCCCCGACATGCCCCAGACCGCGGATGATGCCTCGGGACAACGTGGTTTTGCCCATCCCCAGGTTGCCCTCGAGGAAGATCAGGCCATGGCCTTGGGTGATTCGGGCAATGCGTGCGCCAAAGTCGCTCATGGCCTGCTCATCGGCCAGGTACAGGGTTACTTCAGACACGGTGCTTGCTCCTCCAACAACTGACGAATGGCTGGGATCAGATCACTGGCCGCCAGCCCACGGCCCGATTTTCCTTGTTGCGCCCCGGCATTGGCGTGCAGCCAGACCGCCAGGCAGGCCGCATCGAATGGCTCCATGCCCTGGGCCAGCAATGCGCCGAGCAAACCGGCCAGCACATCGCCCAGACCGGCGGTGGCCATGGCCGGGTGCCCCTGATGACACAGCGCCAGACGCCCATCGGGATGGGCGATCAGGCTGCCGGCACCTTTGAGGACGACGACAGCTGTATATTTTTTACTCAAGGCGTGGGCTGCGGCGGGACGGTCAGACTGAACGTCGGCAGTGCTCATCCCAAGCAAACGTGCCGCTTCGCCCGGATGCGGAGTGATCACGCAATCCCTGGGCAGATTGACCTGCCCGCCAGCCAGCAAATTCAAGGCATCGGCGTCCCAGACTTGCGGCAACGGCGCATTGGCCGCAGCCGACAGCAGGCTGCGTCCCCACCCTGCCTGACCCAGACCCGGCCCGACCACCAACACCGATACCTTCTCAAGCAACCCCATCAGTTGATTGGCCGACGACGTGCCCAGCACCATGGCTTCCGGAATTCGAGAAAGCGCAGGCGAAACATGTTCCGGACGGGTGGACAGCGAAACCATGCCCGCCCCGCTACGCAGAGCACTTTGTGCACTCAGCAGAATTGCACCACCGTAACCGCGGTCACCGCCAATGAGCAGCACATGGCCGAACTTGCCTTTGTGGGATGCCGGTGCCCGGGGCACCAGACGCGGCAGGTTAGCGATACTCAAGCGCCGGGCCGTGAACTCAGTGCCATCCAGCAACTGCGGATCAGCCTGCAGATCGTTGAACACCAGCTCACCAACCACATCCGCGGCATCACCGGTGAACAACCCCACCTTCAAGCCAATGAACGTGACCGTCAGGTCGGCACGCACGGCACGACCAAGGATGCGGCCCGTATCCGCGCACAACCCTGACGGAATATCCACAGCCGAAACCGGCAGTCCGCTGGCATTGATCGCGGCGATGGCGCGCGCATACGGCTCACGCACATCGCCGCTCAGACCGGTGCCAAGCAAAGCATCCAGCACTATGCCGCGCAATCCGGATTGTGCCGTCCAGGGCTCGATGAGCACTTTTTCGGACACCGCCTCGGCATGGGCTAACGCCGCATCACCCTGCAAGCGCTGCGGATCCCCCACCGCCAGCACCCGCACCGACCAACCGGCACGCTGGGCCAACACGGCCACCAGGTACCCGTCCCCGGCGTTGTTGCCATGCCCGGCCAGCACGCTCAGTTCGTTCGCTGTCGGCCAGTGCCGTACCAGCGCCCGCCACGTCGCCCGCGCCGCGCGCTGCATCAATTCGAAGCCCGCCGTGCCGGCGGCGATCAGGCTCGCGTCGAGTGCTCGCACCTGGGCGGCGCTGTACAGCGCGTCGGGTAATTCATCTTTAGTGTGCGGCATGCGTCTTCGGGCTCCGATGTCTGGCAGAATTATACGCACCTCAGCTCCGGTTTCTCTCGTCTCATGCCCGCTATTACCACAGACCTGCCCGCCCTCGCCCAATCCATCAAGGACTGGGGCCGCGAGCTGGGCTTCCAGCAAGTCGGCATCAGCGGCCTCGACCTGGCCGAACATGAGCAGCACCTGGAACGCTGGCTCGAAGCCGGCTACCACGGCGAAATGGACTACATGGGCGCCCACGGCAGCAAGCGCTCGCACCCGGAAGAACTGGTGCCGGGCACTTTGCGCGTGGTTTCGCTGCGCATGGACTACCTGGCCGGCGACACCCAAATGGCGAAAGTGCTGGCCCAACCGGAAAAAGCCTACGTCTCCCGTTATGCCCTGGGCCGTGATTACCACAAGCTGATCCGCAAACGCGTGCAACAATTGGCGGAAAAAATTCAGGCCGAGATCGGACCCTTCGGCTTCCGCGCTTTTGTCGACAGTGCCCCTGTGCTGGAAAAAGCCATCGCCGAACAGGCGGGGCTGGGATGGATCGGCAAAAACACCCTGGTCTTGAATCGCAAGGCCGGCAGTTACTTTTTTCTCGCCGAACTGTTCGTCGACCTGCCGCTACCGGTCGACCCGCCCCATGCCACCGAACATTGCGGCCGTTGCAGTGCCTGCCTCGACATCTGCCCGACCAACGCCTTCGTCGGCCCCTATGTGCTGGACGCCAGACGCTGCATTTCCTACCTGACCATCGAACTCAAAGGCGCGATCCCTGAAGACCTGCGGCCATTGATCGGTAACCGGGTGTTCGGTTGCGATGACTGTCAGATCGTCTGCCCGTGGAACCGCTTCGCCCGCCCGTCCGGTGAGGGCGACTTCAAGCCGCGGCACAATCTGGACAATGCCGGGCTAGCGGAACTGTTCATGTGGGATGAAGAGAAATTCCTGAGCAGCACCGAAGGCTCGCCGCTGCGCCGGACCGGTTACGAAAACTGGTTGCGCAACCTGGCGGTGGGGTTGGGGAATGCGCCTTCAACGATTCCGGTGCTGGAGGCGCTGAAGGCGCGACGGGAGTATCCGTCGGAGTTGGTCAGGGAGCATGTCGAATGGGCATTGCAACAGCATGCCCGGCGTGACGCTTGAACCGATGACTCGCAGTCAAGCGCTTACCATTGCGGATCGTGGGCTCCGATTTGCTTGATGACCACTCTCATTTCCGTTCGATACTCCAGGAAAAAAACCCGGTCGAATCCGCCAAGGCGCGCATGGATATGGTGCGGTTCTGAGATCAATGCAGGCACCTCCCTGGATCTCCCGGCAGCATTCGCAGCCGCCTGATTGCTCGCTCTGACTTCGCTGACAACTCTCGTGTAACCGCTATAACCTGGGTAAGGATCATAACTGTTGCCCAGATGGGCTCTTGCGGACTCGTGGGGGCTCAAGCCCTCCTCCACCCCTCTTTTGAAGTCGGCATACTTGCTGCGCGCAACATTTCCGG
Source organism: Pseudomonas grandcourensis (assembly GCF_039909015.1). Classification (NCBI taxonomy): domain Bacteria; kingdom Pseudomonadati; phylum Pseudomonadota; class Gammaproteobacteria; order Pseudomonadales; family Pseudomonadaceae; genus Pseudomonas; species Pseudomonas grandcourensis. Next base: position 618,080 of record NZ_CP150919.1, on the reverse strand, counting down.
GCCTCCCGTTAGGCGTGAAATCGTTCCTGCCAACCTCATCGACCACCGCCCACCTCTCCGGCCGCGCAGCTGCCGTAGAGCTCGTCGGAGTTTGCGTAGATCCGTTGCCGCCTCTTGCACCTCTGATGCTCCCCCTTCCGCCACCTGCCAACGTCCCCGGCCGATAACCGAATGCCGAGACTCTGGTAGGCGGGGAGGTCAGCAATCTGCTGCCCCACTGGGTGCATGCCTTGGCGGCAGCAAAGCTACCTGCCGAGAATGAACCCAGCCCTGTTGCAACACTGACCCAACCCAACACCTCGCCAGCCACCGATGAAGGCAACAGTTCAGTCGCAACCATACCGGCGATGCCGGTCAGGGCGGAAACCGTTCCCAGACCTAGCGCAAGAATGGCCAACGGTGTTGCTGCGCCAAAAGTGGCAAAACTGGCGACAATCCCCACGACCGATAAGGCGATACCCAACACACTTTGCCAGGAGAAACGCCCTGTAGGATCGACCCGATTGACCGGATCGCCCAGGCAGTACGCATAAGGGTTCAGTCCGCCAGCTCCAAAAGGGCTCAAGCTGTCCGGAGTGAGAAAACGCATCAAGGCAGGGCTGTAAATGCGGCATCCATTGCCCAGCAGATACAACCCTGTCGGCGCGTCAAGGTGTTCGCCATTGAACCCAGCCAGGCTGAACAACCCGCCTTGCGCCGGACGGTGTCCATAGGGGCTGTAAACGATTTCGCTTTGTTCGCTTGCAGTGATTTCGCTCAGAACCGACTGTTGCCGGTCCGTGCCGACCAGGCTGATACCCGGACTGCTCCCCGACTGATACCGCCCCAACAGAAGGCCATCCTGACGCAGACAGGTAGTCGCCTCGTTGTTCCGCACCTCATTGAGGACCCGTCCGTCGCGATAGTAGCGTTGGGTCGGCAGTGCATCCGCCGATGACAACTGGACAAGCTTATCCAGGGCGTCGTAACCAAATTCACGCAGGGTCGCACCTTCCACAGTGAGCACTTGCGTCAGTCGCCCCAAGGCGTCATAGGTCAATGCGCGCCCCTGCTCATCCCGAATCAACAAGCCATTGGCGTCATACTGCAAGGTCACCGGCGCCGGGTAGTCTCCGTGACTATGCATGATACCCACCAACCGGGTCGGATCGACAAGGCTGTACTCGTACGTTGTCCGGTTGCTGCCACCGGGAAATTCGGTATCCAGCGTCAGAATGTTATCCAGCACATCGAAAACATAGGTTTGCCGGATGATCTCGTTGCCCTGGAGGTCACGCGGACGTAGGCTTCCGTCACACTGGTAGCCTGTAAGCCGCCCTCGCGCGTCGTAGCTGAACAACTCATCGCGAACAACCCGACCGCCATCTTTCAGTGTTTTTTGTGCCAGCTTGTTGCTCAAGGTGTATCGCGAGACCAGGGTTTGCCTGACATCCTTACCTGAGTCAAAACTGCGCAAAACCTCTCGCCCCAAATCGTCATAGACCAAACGGGTGGTCAGCGAACAGCCGCCATCGAGCCCCTGCGTATGAATGCTGACCAATTGCCCCAGGGCGTTATAGGAAAAATCGGCTTTTATCTGGTTTTGCACATGGGATTTTGGGCGACCCAGTCCGTCATAAGTAGTCTTGTGCTGATTACCGAGCACATCGGTGTAGGCAAGCAATCGCCCGGCCAGTGAGTAGCTGTATTCGGCCGTTGCTTTTTTCTGGTCCGGGGCCATTGACGTCTCACGCCGAAGTTTGCCCGAGCGGCTAAATTCGAAAGTCGATGTCCATTCCTGCTCACTGCACTGAGTCAGGGCACCCAGCCGAGCGTCATACGTATATTTGGCCACCAGGCCTGAGCCCGGAACGCCCAATCGCTCACGCCGGGTAACCCTGCCACCCAGGTTGGGCTCGTAGCTATATCTGATGCGCTCCCCATCAGGTTTGCTCTCCACAGAAGGGTGTTTCGAACCGCCCTCGTATTGCAAACCGGTTTGGCGACCGCCCATTTCAGTTCCGGTCAGCCTTGAGAGACCATCGAAAGTCTGCTGGCCAAGACTATGCGCTCCTACTTTGACTTCAATGGGTAATGACAAGTGACTGTGGCTGGCGTACCTGGTCTCCACGGTTGTGCCATCGGGCAATACACTGCACAGCAACCGGCCAAAAACATCGTATGTGTAGGTCGTGGTGTTTCCCTCAGGATCAGTCTGGCTGACAGCGCGACCAAGGCCGTCATAGACATGCATCGTCTTGCCCAGGCTTTGCCCCGTGCGATCGAACACTTCGACACTGACTGGCTTTTCGAATCCATTGAACAGCGTAACCGTCTTGCCCGCACCCTCCGTCCAGCGCGATAGCTGGCGGGACACTGGATCATGGTCATCGTGCTGCTTGAGGCCGCCCGGGGACACCGTGGTCTTGATCTGTCCCCAGTCATCAAAGACAAACTTTTGTTCGAGAGGTAACGCAACCCCCGCCAACCAATCGGTGCGCACCTCTGCGACAAGTTCTCCGAGCCCGTCGTACAGTGCCGAATAAACGACTCGCAACGGTCCGCCTACCGAGGAGTCGCTGTCCTGTTCCTCGACCTTCACCACTCGCCCGAGACCGTCGTATGTCACCCGCTGCTGTACGCCACTGGCGTCGGTGTTGAGCAGTGAGGCGGGCGAATTCACTGTCGCGGCCGTGCAAAGTGAGTGGCGCTGCGCCTTGAATATCGTTCCTTCGGCGACGGTTTCAGTCAGAGGTCGACCCACAGCGTCATAGACGAAGTCGGTCGTGACACCCTCCTGGTTTTTCCCGGACAACAGCACCCCACTCAATGCCGAGTAGGTTCGCGAGTCCCTTGTGTGTGTTCCGTCGAAGCCAGTCAGTGCCGTGTACACGCTCAGATTCGCACCCTGAACCGTGTAGGAGAACTCACAATGGGTCGAATGCCCCTGTTGCACACGCGTCTGCTTTTTCAACAGGCCTCGACGATGAGGTTCATCCGACAGATCGAAGTAAACCAGATCCGATTGCATGCGCAGCGTTTCGCCATCCGCTGTCCGCTCGTAAAACGCCTCCGTTACAGGCACGACATGTTGCGTCGGGCTGCCGGTCGCGCCGCCCAATAGCTGATAGCGATATCGAGTGACGGTCACTGACGCCGGCGCCAGTCCTTTGGGACCTTCGGCGGGATAGACCGTACGCTGTTTCTCGAATCGGACAAAGCCCAGAGGATCGGCGGGGCAGCCTTGATCGCCGGAGGCAGCGTAAAAGTCACGGACGGTCGTTATGCCGCTGGGTTCGACCTGCTTCAACAAATTACCGAAACTGTCGAACTCCGTCCGCGTCACCTCTTCGCGCTGCTTGCCCGTGCCTTCATTCCTGTACCGAACGGTGCGACTCAATGGCAAGCGAAATTGCGCTGGTTGCTGCGCAATACTCTTGCCCGTCAGGAGGTGGTACTGCGTCGTTGATGTCGTCGTGACCTGCCCGCGCCGAATCACTTCCGAGAGCAGCAAGTGATACTTGTTGTAAGTCCGCACAGTCGTGCATCGGGTGTCCGAGCCTTGCATGCGCTTTTCTGTCGATGTGTAGCAATAATCGTCCGCGGCCGCGCTCAGGCTGTCCTGCTCCTGCGACCAGACAAGCCCATCATCGAACCCGAGGAAGTTATGCGTGGAGAATTCGTACTCCGTCACGATGGCAGGCTGATTGACCTTCGGGAACACGGTGTGCGAAATCACGTACGGCAGGGTCTCGACAGGCGCCCCGGGTGGAAAGGCGTGGCCGTCTTCGGCGTAACCAATCAGCTCACGTGCGCCCACCGCCGAGTTCACTTCAGTCAGGCAAAGAAACCCCTGCTTTTCTTCATAGGCAAATGACCATTGTTCTGCGGTCGGCAGTTTGATCTCGGAAACCTCGCCGTTACTCAGTATCAACGTGAACTGTGCTTCACATTCCGTACCGGGATAGCGAGTGAGGACGACCTGCGCGTCGTTGTAGGTAATGCTCAGTAAAGTTCGTTCGTTGCTTCTGAGCGTAACCAGTACCGGCCGATCCTGGTGCACGGCATAATCCAGAAAGATTTCGCCACCATTGGCTGCGACGATCCGCTTCGGCACAGCGAAGCCTGTCTGATCGAAGTCTTCGAGTTCTTCCCGCAGACCGCTTTTATGCCACAGTGAATATTGGCCTGCGGCGGAGTGGGTGACATTGAAATCCTCCACATGGGGCTCGGTAAATTTGAGCCCGCCGACAACCGGCACCGCTTTGTAACTGTTGCCACTGGATAATGACAACGTATTGCTCGCCCGATCATAGTAAGACAACGGCAACGACCATCCGACCCCCAACCCGCTATCAATGGTATTGAGCGGGCTGAACTGAAGCGTGATCTCCGGCGACGGTCCATTCAGCGCCAATGAATTGATATTACCCAGTGACAAATTGAACGTGTACAGGCCGGTTCGTGGGTCAACCCCGCCACTCAAGAATTCGGCAAAATTAAACGCATTGGAAAAAATAGGTGCAGGTGTTTTCTCAGACATACCATCATCCTGATTGGTGTGCGTGCAAAGACGCTTTGAACATGAACGCTTCCAGCGCGCAGAAAGAACTATCCATTATCAAGAACAAAAGAACCTGGAATAACAGAATCATCAAAGCGCAAGCATAAATCATGCGCATTTCCATAAACATCGTATACAGCAAAACAAAACACCCCTGTCTTACCAACATACTTATCGGCAGTGAAATCCAAGGTCACCCCTTGAACAATTGACAGCACACCTTTCTTATCATTAACCGGAACAGGATATATCTGAGGCCTATTCGACTCGAACTCCGGCGGCAGAACCAGGAACAATTCCGCTTCATCAACCCCCGCGATATGACAAACCGAGCGCCACCAATAAGTACTATCCAGATAATATCCACGCGCCTCGAACACCGAATGACTTCTGGAAAAAATGTTAATACCCGCATCCGCGCGACTTGACCATCCAACCAATTCAATCTGTTTCCCGTCAACATTCAACCCCAGATAAAAATGGCTAACTGTCGTTGCGGGAAGAGGATTTCTTTTAACTGCACTCAAAGAAAATTTTGCAAGATCGTAGGAAACTGGAGGCTGTGCTTCAATAGTTACGCTGTTAGTCGACGAGTACCCAGCTGTAGTCCCATTGGTACGAATCACTTTATCATTCAAAATGACCACAGCTCCAACCTGGACGTCCAGAGCGACCGTACTGGAAACCCAATAGGTAATAACCCGGGTATAGGGATCAACGGGCGATGGTTCATCCTTCCAGTCCAGTGGAATGTTGTACAACGCTTGCGAGAAGCGGTTAGGAGCGCTGGCCTCCCAGCCGTCCCCCAGCAGCTCTCCGGTTTTGTAGTTGATCAACCTCACCGTCAGATAAACCGAAGGTGGCAATACAACGTTCTTGCCGTTTTCATCAGCAGCGGCAAGAAGCACCTGAACACGAACCTGCATCCGGCCATTGGCATAAATTTTTTTTGACCGGATGCCCGCGCCCCCATCAAATTGAACCTTGAATGTACTTATCCGCGTAGGCTTTGAACTTCCATCAGTCATCAGTTCGACTCTCTTTTAGTGATCAATTGATAGCTTTGCATTACATGAAAAGTCGAGCCCAATGCCTTGAGCCCGAATCCTCACGCCAATAAAACTACAACATCCCCTAGCGAGCCTGCATATTAAAAAGAGTCAAGCCATGTATCCGGCAGCCATACCAAACTTCAGCCTCCCCCTCCCTCTCCCTCTTCACCGCTACTGATTGCACTGTCTGTTGAATCATCATCAAAGTCACTTTGAAAATCGCCCTCATCAGACGACAACTCGTCAAATCGAATCAAAATCTTTCGATCAAGACTCGAGCGCTCGAGATAATCATTAATTCCAGCGACAACCTGCACCCTCAATGGATTGTCACTGAGATCAATATCAATAGCGCGAGTATCCGGAATATCAAAAAACTCATCCGGCACTTCGGTAATTTCATTGAATGTCAGATCAACCCTCGATAGATGTTCAAGCCCAGACAGGCCTGAAGGTACTTCAGTCAACCCGGCATTATGCAAATAAACGTCACGCAGTCCCTTCATGAATCCCAGGTGTGGACTGATCCCCAGTGGATTGTCATTGAGACTCAACAACTTCAGGCTTTCAATGCGTGACAGCCCTTCTGCCGTAGCCTCGGAAAGACGCAAGGCGCAACGGTTGAGCGTCAATGACTCCAGGCGGCGCATCTGAAAAATTTCCATGGGGAAAGTCTCCAGATTGATCCCCTCCAGCGTAAGAAACTGCAGCCCGGTAAACCCCTTCAGAAAGCCATGTCCTTGCAAGGGCTGATGATGACTTCCCAAGACCAACTCGGTCACATGGCTAAAATCGGCCGACAGTTCCGGCAGCTCGCCGATGATGTCGAGGTACAGATAAAAGTGGTAAGGCTCATACGGGCTTGCGGAGGTATGCTTGCGCGACCAACTGGCTTTGAGTTCTTCCATGAAGGCCTGTCTTTCGCGGACTTGATCCGCGACAGTACCGGCATCCAGTGGCAAACCGGTGAGCGGATGACGCTCAGGGACTGCCTTGACCCAGATCTCCAGCTCATTGACCAGCGTGAGGTATTCGTTTTCCAGGCGGGCGACGGCCAGCAATGGATCCCCGGCCACTCGCTCGCTACGCAAGTCCGCCAGATCCTCTTCAGAAAGCGTTGGATAAAGCGTACGCAAGCGTTGATCGATGGGCCGCGACTCGACCGTTTTGAAATCTCCACCGCCCAACAGATAACCGGACCGTCCTAACGCAAGCCCCATGGGCGAACGGGCGTCCGGGCCCACTGGCGGCTGGGCAAACAGTTTTCGCAGCGCAGCGCGCGAGGGTAACGGTTGTTGCTGGATCAACTGTTTCAACTCACTGCCCTGGTTCGGGTCGGCCAGCCCCAGCGCCGAGCGTTGCGCGTCGGGAAGCGCATGCATCACTGCGCCATACAGGGTGTCGAATCCATGCAGTTGCCCGCCAGAGGCATCATGGACCTGATACTTGCCGTTCTGCCTGACCAGCACTCCAAGGACAGGCGCCTCGGGACTGCCAATGCTGTCCAGCAATGTGCCAGTGAACTGTTCGCCGCGCACCTCAAGGCGAACTTGGGTCGACCAGCCGCTGAGTTTTTCGAACATGTGCAGCGCGATCCTGTCACTGTCCGGATGACTGACGGCGTCCAGATAGAGGCCCTCACACGCTCGGCTGAGGCGCAACTCTCGCAAATAAGACAGCGCTTCGTACGCCATTGGTCGGCTTATTCCGAGCCGGTTGTGAATTCGCAAATGCTCGGAAGCGCCTGCATTGCGCCATAGCTCCTTGCCGATGGTTTTTGGCAGCTCGGGAAAAAACCGCCGTAATTGTCGGATTTCCTCTTCGGTGCTGTGTTCGAACGCAAGTTCTCTGGCGTTGAACAACTCGGAGCGATGCACCTGAACCCAGTCGGCCATGCGCGCACGTAACAGCGCGCAGCGAACTTCAATCGCCGGCAGAGAATCGCCAAACCTCGGGTTCACACCCAAAAGCTTTTTCAACGCCGCATCGTCCAATGACTCAACGATGGCTTGCAGGCCCTTGCCATTGCGCATTTGACTTTCAGATACGCGGACCCCATGCATTTGTAGCAGTTGAGCCTGCATCTGTGGATCGACACGCGTATACACCGCAGGATCGGCGCTCAACTGTTGGGCACGGAATGTACTGATTCGTTCATCGAGCCTGAACCGCCTAATGCTGTCTTCAAGCAACGCAGGCGGGCGCCGTGAGTGAACATGCATGTCCCGCAGCACCGCCTCATCGATGCCACTCACTGCAAGAATGCGCCTTGCCGTGATATCGGAAAATTCCGCAACCGAGTGCCCCAGACGCCGGAAAAGCTGCGCACCTCTCCACTCCATTGGGCGCTCGACTTCATGGGCCCAGGCGCCTTCGCCGTTGTGGTTCAGGCGCGGTCGATAGGCGTTCGGCCGCTCCGGGTGGCGCACGTGGTAGGCGCCGCTATCAGGATCGGCAGCCACTTCATAGGTGCGACTTTCAAGTGTGAGGAAAGTCTTGCCAGCGTGATACTCGAGACCCAGTTCGTCCGTAGCACCACCCGTCGGTAACGAGACGGATTGCTCATAAGGCGCGAGGTCGGGACTCCACAAACGCGTGCGACCGTCGTGCAGCATCACCGGTTTGAGCCCCTCGACAAATGTCGATGGTTTGACCGCCAGCACTCTGCCAACCACGGCCGTCGCCGTACCGAAGGCCGCCAACTGCGCCAGATTTTCGGCAATGCCCATCAGGTGATCGGCCGCCTGGGTAACCTGTCCTTCGGCCCAATCGAGAATGCCGGTAAAGGTTTCGTCCAGCAATTGATAGGCGGTGTAGGCCAGCATCAACTCGCCCGCGAAAGGCACGAACGGCATGGCCACCAGGGTGGCGACCTGGAGAATGATGGAGGCTACATTCTGCAGACTGTCCCAAAACGCCCAGCGAGACTGGCGGTCTTCGTCCGCCGTGGGCACAGCGATAACGCGTGCATCGTTGAGGATTTTGTTGAGCGCGCCCTGATATAGCCATTGCCACGGGTCACTCTGAACCTTATGCATGTGAAATCGCAGTACGGGTTTATCAATTGGCGTTTTGCGCCAGGCAGGTCGTGGGTCTGCAGGTTGCGGGGGATGCCACTTCACAACGTTCAATTGCTGGTCGAGCGCGGCAAAAAAAGCCCCGCGCTGCGCATGGTCGATAAACCGGGCAAAAAACCTTTGGTAGGCCGGTGAGCGCAGTTGCTCAATCAATGTCGCCCTGAACGCCAGCGTCGACGGATATTCCTTGATCGGATGCTGTGGATCATCGGGTATGTACACCAAAAGCGGCTCAATACTGGAGGAGAGCTCCAGATCACCCGACAGCAGCATGATCCCGGTCAGCCGGGCCGTCATGATCTGCAATTGATAACAATGCATGGCCGGGCTGCGCACACCATCGAGCAGGCGCAACAGCAAGACCTGTGAGTCCGCGCCGATATCCCCTTTCATCCGCGCCAACAACACAGCCGCTCTGAACGCGTCCTTTTGACTGGCTTTTACTCTGTATTCCAGGCCGGCCTTGGCTACCGCATCCTTCGGTAACAAGATGGCTTCCAATTGCTGTGAGTACTGGCCACCGATATCCAGATCGCGACAAGTCGAAATATAAGCATCAATACCTATCCGCTTACTAATCGACAGAATATTGAAGTGGCCACGAGCATCGGGCTCACTGATAAAACAGGATGCACTGTCAAAGTAACTCGCAGCCGACTCCTTCGCCTCAAAGTTATGCAGCGCTGCATCAAGCAGGGAAAGGGTTTTAACTTTATACCCCTTCAAAATGCCCGTTGGCAGGTAGAGCCGCAGAAACGTTCGGGAGACATCCAGTTCAACACCGAAACGATCTTTCAACGCCTTCTGGAGCAAAGGCTCGGCAAACCGACGGGCATCGGCAAGCGGCTCGAACACTTTATCGAGCCTGGACTGCGACAACCAGGCAGTCTTGATAGCCTGGGCCAGGGCAGCGTGAGAGGCCTCTGATGCGGTTCTGTACCAATCAGCAACGGCGACAGGCGCTTGTCGCAGCGCCTGGCGTCTGTGAGGTAACGCCTGGTTCAGCCAGTTCGGGATTTTTTCTTCGATGAATTGATTACGACTATTACCAGTGCAAGTCTCTGAACATACGTCAACCATTACTCGTCGCCTATAAACTGAAATGAAAATTCAGCTTATAAAAAGTAACAGTTCATAAAGTGCTAAATAATTACCGCACATTCACTTGAAGCAGTAAGAATCAAAACATTCACTGCTCGTCATTATAAACAAACTTGGGCATTTCCCAGTGGAAACGGATCGCCAGCAAGCGCAGCAAAAACCCACCGAACAGGGTGATCAGAATCGATTGTTCACCGGGTAATTGCAGGTAGATACACAGCATGTAACACCATGCCGCCGCAAACGAAACGCTGGCATATAGCTCACGCCGGAAGATCAGCGGAATATCGTTGCAGAAAATATCCCGCAGGATGCCGCCGAAGACGCCGGTGATCACGCCGCTGACAGAGGCCACCAGCATGCCATGGCCCATTTCCAGGGCGGTGATGCAGCCGATCAGGGTGAACGCCACCAGGCCCATGGCGTCGAGCACCAGGAACAGCGAGCGCAAATGCCGCATCCAGCGCGCCGTGAACACCGTGATCATGGCGGCAGCCGTGGTCAGCACCAGGTATTCCGGGTGTTTGACCCAGGTCAGCGGGTAGTGCCCGAGCAGCACATCGCGTACCGAGCCGCCACCCAGCGCCGTGACGCAAGCGATCAGCACCACACCAAACCAGTCCATGCCGCGTCGGCCGGCAGAGAGGGCGCCGGTCATGGCTTCGGTGGTGATGGCGATCAAGTAGAGCATCAGCAACATGGGGGGCGGTCCTTGCACTAAAGGCGCGCAGTCTACTGACTTCGCTGGAGCACCAAAAGAGGGCAAGCTCAGAACCTGTGGCGAGGGGGCTTGCCCCCGTTGGGCTGCAGAGCAGCCCCAAATCCAGACTCAGTGTTTGTCAGGGAGTCTGCGCGAGCCGATTTACGACTGCTTCGCAGCCGGACGGGGGCAAGCCCCCTCGCCACAAAAGCCCGATTGCATCAGAACTTGATGAAATGCTTGCGGTAGTGCTGCAGCTCGGCGATGGATTCGCGGATGTCGTCCAGGGCCAGGTGGGTACTGCCCTTCTTGAAGCTGTCACGCACATCCGGTGCCCATCGCGCGGCCAGCTCTTTGAGCGTGGACACGTCGAGGTTGCGGTAGTGGAAATAGCTTTCCAAAGATTTCATGTGGGTATAAAGGAAGCGACGGTCCTGGCAGATGCTGTTGCCGCAGATCGGCGACTTGCCCTTGGGCACCCACTTTTCCAGGAATGCGATGGTTTCGGCTTCGGCTTCAGCCATGCTGATGCGGCTGTCGCGAACTCGCTGGGTCAGCCCGGAACCGCCGTGCTGACGGGTGTTCCACTCATCCATGCCAGCGAGGATTTCGTCACTGTGGTGAATGGCGATCACCGGGCCTTCGGCCAGGGTGTTCAGGTCACTGTCGGTGACGATGGTGGCCATTTCGATGATGACGTCGGTGTCCGGGTTCAGACCGGTCATTTCCAGGTCGATCCAGATCAGGTTCTGTGGGTTTTGCATGTTTGGCTCCTAGGCAATGCTGCGCAGTTTAGCCTAGGCCGGTGGCCGGGCGTGCTAAACTCGCGGCCGTTTTACCTAATCGCTGCATTCTTGATACGGAACACCCATGGCCAAACGCCAACTCAATCGTCGTCAAAACTGGCGCATCGAAAAGATTCAGGGCGAACGCGCTGCCCGCGCCGCCAAACGCGAGTCCTCGGCTGTCGAGGCGCTTGAGGGCGGCGATCTGGGCCCGGAACAGCACGGCCTGGTGATCGCGCACTTCGGCGTGCAGGTCGAAGTCGAGGCCCGCGACGGCGAACTGGCCGGCCAGGTGTTCCGTTGCCACCTGCGCGCCAACCTGCCGGCGCTGGTGACCGGCGATCAGGTGGTCTGGCGTGCCGGCAACCAGGGTATCGGCGTGATCGTGGCGCAACTGCCGCGTAACACCGAGCTGTGCCGCCCGGACAGCCGTGGTCAGCTCAAGCCTGTGGCGGCCAACGTCGACATGATCGTCATCGTGTTTGCACCGCTGCCCGAGCCCCACGCCAACCTGATCGACCGCTACCTGGTGGCGGCCGAGCATGCGGGCATCAAGCCGTTGTTGCTGCTGAACAAATTCGACCTGATTGACGAAAACAACGCACCTGCGCTGAATGCCTTGCTCGCGGTATACCGCACACTGGGTTATCCGGTGCTGGAAGTGTCGGCGCATCATGGCAACGGCATGGAGCAGTTGCAGACGCAGCTGGACGGACGCATCAGCGTGTTCGTCGGCCAGTCAGGTGTCGGCAAGTCGTCGCTGGTCAACAGCCTGCTGCCGGATGTCGAAACCCGCGTCGGCCCGTTGTCCGAACTGTCCGGTCAGGGCACCCACACCACCACTACCGCGCGGTTGTTCCACTTCCCCGGCGGCGGTGAGTTGATCGACTCCCCGGGTATCCGCGAATTCGGTCTGGGCCACGTCAGCCGTGCCGACGTCGAAGCCGGCTTCATCGAGTTCAACGACCTGCTCGGCACCTGCCGCTTCCGTGACTGCAAGCATGACCGCGAACCCGGTTGCGCCCTGCTCAAGGCCCTTGAAGACGGCCGTGTGCAGCAGCAACGGATGAACAGCTACCGCTCGATCATCGCCAGCCTGCCGGAAAACGGCTACTAAACAGACGTGCCGACCGCCCTGCCTTCAGCGGGGCGGTCGGCGGCTGGATCTCCCCCCGCTTAAACATCAGACCTTTCTGTAAGACGCGCGCACGCTCGCTTGTAGGGCATTTCTCTTTAAGTCACATCCCCTTGTAGCCGCCAGCCAATAGCCTAGTTTCAGACCCTCTTCGCACTCCAGCGACTCCGAGGGACACCCATGCAAACCTACCACCTGTTCATCAGCCACTCGTGGAACTACTCCGACGCCCACGACAATCTCGTGCGTTTGCTAAACGCCAAGCCCGGTTTCACCTACAAGAATTTTTCGGTGCCACCGGACAACCCGATTGTCGGCGCGAAAACCGACAAACAACTTGAGGAGGCCATCGAAAACAAGATCCGCCCGTGTTCGGCGGTATTGATCATGGCCGGGATGTACTCCACTTACAGCAAGTGGATCAACAAGGAAATCGAGATCGCCAAGCGCATGGGCAAGGTGATCATTGCGATCAAGCCGTTCGGTGCCGAGCGTATTTCCACGGTGGTACGTGACGCGGCACATGCCGAATGTGCATGGAACACCAACAGCATCATCGATGCGATTCGCAAGCATACGGCGGTGTAACCATGCGCAAGGGACTGTTTATCGGCATCAACGACTACACCCATGTGTCGCGCCTGAGCGGTTGCAGCAATGACGCCATGGCCATGGCCTCGGTATTGAAGACAGACGCCAATGGCGATCCGAACTTCAAGAACATCGTACTGACGTCCGCCGAGGACTACCTGAGCCGGGAAAAACTCGAAGACCAGATCCGCGAGCTGTTTTCCGGGGACTGCAATGTCGCCCTGCTGTATTTCGCCGGCCACGGCAGTTTCGACACCGACACCGACGAAGGCATGTTGATCCCGCAGGATTACAAGAGCGCCAAGGACGGGATTCGCCTCAGCGACATTCTCAATTGGGCGAGCAAGGCCACGAAGATCAAAAACAAAGTGATCATTCTCGATTGTTGCCAGAGCGGCTCGGCCGGCGAGCTGCGCGCCTTGCGCAGTGAAGGCAGCGTGGTCGGCGAAGGCATGACCATTCTGACCGCCTGCAAAAAGGAAGAACCGGCGATGGAGGGAGGGCAGCACGGCGTGTTCACCGGATTGTTGCTCCAGGCCCTGCACGGCGGAGCAGCGAACATCTTGGGCAAGATCACCCCCGGCAGCCTTTATTCGTTTGTCGACAACGCCCTCGATGCCTGGGAACAGCGTCCGGTGTTCAAGACCAACGTCTCGCAGTTCATTTCCCTGCGCGAAGTGTCGCCGCTGATCCCCAAGGAGATCCTGCGCAAACTCCCCGAATGGTTCGCCGAAGCGGAGTCGGTGTACCCCCTCGCCCCCAGCTTTGAGCCCACCGAACCCGAGTTCAACCCGGAACAGGGCGAGGTCTTCGCGCAGTTGCAAAAGTGCAACCGCCACAGCCTGGTCGAACCGGTGGACGCCGAACACATGTACTACGCCGCCATCCACGCCACCGGCTGCCGCCTCACCGCCCTCGGCGCCTATTACCGCGAACTCGCGATCAAGGGACATTTCTGATGCCAGTGTTTATCAGCTACCGCCACATGGACCGCGCCTACGCGATCAACATCAACGCGCGCCTGATGCAGGCCAACATCAAGACCTACCTCGACGTACTGGATGCTGAATCCCAGACCACCGATGACATCACCGGGGTGATCACCCGCAACATCAGCGAATGCACGCACCTGCTGGCAGTGGTGTCGGAGAAAACCGCGCTGTCCTGGTGGGTGCCGTTCGAAATCGGCGAGGCGACCATCACCAACCGACGCATCTGCTCGTTCAAGACCGGCCCCACAGAGTTGCCGCTGTACCTCGATAAATGGCCGAAGCTGACCAACGACAGGGACATCGAGTTCTTTATTGATGCCTATCGCAACGAGTCGACGCTCAAGCGCTCGATGTCACTGGATTCGGTGACCGGTAGCGAGTCGGTGCGCAGCGTCAACAAGTCCAATGCGGATCGCTTTCACGCCGACCTCAAGTCCCGAGTCATCCGCGGCTTTTAATACAGAAAACGCCGACAAAAAAGCCGACATCGCTGTCGGCTTTTTTGTCGGTCACTGCTTGGGCGGTTCAGCCGGTTTGGCTGGCTCACCCGGTTTCGGTGCCGGGTCATCAAACAGGTTCAGACGTTCACGAAGCTCGTGAGCCGGCAGCGGTTCCTTGTCTGCCGGCAACGCGTTCGGGTCGACCGGTGCAGCCGGTGTGGCTTGCGGAGCAGCCGAACCTTGCGGCGCATCAGGAACTGGCTCTGCCCCTTGCGAACCTTCGATCGCACGCTGGGCTTTCTTCGTCAGCACCACGATGTCGATACGACGGTTCACCGGGTTGAACGGATGCTCGCGATCGAACAGGGCCGACGAGGCATAACCGACCACACGCGCCACCTGTGCATCCGGATAGCTGCCCGCCACCAAAGCACGCCGTGCGGCGTTGGCACGGTTGGCCGAAAGCTCCCAGTTACCGAAATCACCGGTGCCGGTGTATGGCTTGGCATCGGTGTGGCCGCTGATGCTGATCTTGTTCGGCACCGCCTTGATGGTGTCGGCCATGGCCAGCAGGATGTCTTCGAAATACGGCTTCAAGCGAGCTGAGCCTGAGTCGAACATCGGGCGGTTTTCCGCGTCCATGATCTGGATGCGCAAGCCGTCTGGCGTGATTTCGAACAGGATCTGATCCTTGAACTTCTGCATCTGCGGGTTTTCTTCGACCTTGTTCTGCAGTTCTTGCAGCAACAACTCGAGACGCTCTTTTTCGACCTGCTCGGCCATGCCTTCGACCTGGTCGGTATCAACGGTGACCTTGTCCGGCTGCGGCTGGGACTTTACCTCGGGGTTGAGGGTGTTTTCCGGCGCCAGGGTCGGCGTGCCGCCCAGATCGATGATGTAGGGCGTGCCGCTTTCGGAAAAGCCGATCGGGTCCTTGAAGTAACCGGCGATGGCGATCTTCTGTTCCGGCGTGGCGGTGGACAGCAGCCACAACACCAGGAAGAACGCCATCATCGCCGTGGCGAAGTCGGCGAAGGCGATTTTCCAGGCGCCCCCGTGATGCCCGCCCGCATAGCGCTTGACGCGCTTGATGATTATCGGCTGATTGTTTTCCATGGCTTATCGACCGCGAACCGCTTGTTCCAGCTCGGCGAAGCTTGGGCGGTGCGCCGGGTACAGCACCTTGCGCCCGAACTCCACGGCCAGCGATGGCGGCATGCCGGAAGCCGACGCCACCAGCGAGGCCTTGATGGCTTCGTAGACGTTCAGCTCTTCCTTGGCATCGTGGGCCAGGGAATGGGCCAGCGGGCCGAAGAAGCCGTAGGCGGCGAGAATACCGAAGAAGGTACCGACCAGTGCCGCACCCACGTGCAGGCCGATGGACTTCTGGTCGCCTTCACCCAGCGAAGCCATGGTCACCACGATCCCCAGTACCGCCGCGACGATACCGAAACCGGGCATGGCGTCGGCGATGCCGTTGACCGCGTGGGATGGATGCTCCAGGTCTTCCTTGAGGCTGAACAGTTCCATGTCGAACAGGCCTTCCAGCTCGTGGGGAGCCATGTTGCCGGAGGACATGATGCGCAGGTAATCGCAGATGAACGCGGTCATGCGCTCGTCCTTGAGAACGGTCGGGTACTTGGCGAAGATCGGGCTCGCGGCGGCATCTTCGATGTCGCCTTCGATGGCCATCATGCCTTCGCGGCGGCTCTTGTTGAGGATCTCGTAGATCAGGCCCAGCACTTCAAGGTAGAAGCCGTGGTTGAAACGCGAACTGAACATGCTCAGGGACTTCTTGAGCACGTGCATCGTCATGTAGCCGGGGTTGGCCTGCAAGAAGGCGCCGAGGGCCGCGCCGCCGATGATCATGACCTCGAAAGGCTGGATCAGGGCGGCAATCTTGCCATGGGAAAGCACGTATCCGCCGAGCACGCTCGCGAATACGACGATGATGCCGATAATTTTAGCCATAGGTTAGGAGAGCACTTACTGAGTCGGGTTCAAGGTCATATTCGGAAGTTAAAAAATCTCTTCTTCTACTTATCGGCAAAACTGCGCCAGACTATAGCCAGTTCAGGCGAAAAGCTAATTTGACCCCTTGCGGGCATAGGTAATGTTGACGATGATCGCCTCCCACCATGGTTAACGAAACGAACGTCCCAACCCCGAAACCGACCACGCTCGAAGGCTGGGTCAAGCTTCTCGATGGCGTGCGCCTGCCGGTTCCGCAAGCCAGCCACGACCTGGTTTGCAAGGCCATCGGCGACAATCGCAGCTCGCTGCGCGATATCGCCGACCTCATGCAAGGCAGTCCGGCCCTGGCCTTGAGCGTGATTCGCGAAGCCAACCGGCATACCCATGGCGGCATGACCGAACCGGCGGAAAACCTTGAGGTTGCGATCAATCGCCTCGGTCTGAAGCGCACCGAAGAACTGCTCGCCCGCCTGCCCGCCGAACCCCAGTCCGAGATCCCCAAAGCCCTGCGTCAGTTGCAGATGATCAGCCAGCACGCCACGCAACAGGCCAACGGTTTTTTTGCCAGTCGCCTGGCGCGCCTGTGGCAGGACATCCACTGGGGCAGCCTGCTGTTTCTTTCGCCGCTGTGGCCGCTAGCGCTGACCCATCCAAAACTGCTCGAAGACTGGGAGCTGCGGGTCATTCATAAAGGCGAGTCGGCACGCAAAGTCGAGCAGCAACTGTTTGGCGCACGCCTGCTGGATATCGGCCAGGCGCTGGTGGAGGTCTGGCGCTTGCCGATCTGGGTGCAGCAGGGCTATCGCCTGTTACTCACCGAACAGCGGGAGCTGGTGAAAGTCCTGCGCATTGCCCGTGACAGCGAGCATCCACTGCGCCAGCAGAACCGCCTCGATGACGATCCGACCCTGCGCCGCTGGCTCAATCAGCCGGCCAATACGGTGCTGCTGGCCAACGGGCTGGCGCTGTCGGCGCAACATGCCTGGGACAGCCCCCACAGTGAGCGCTGGCAGTACCTGACCAGCCTTTACCTGCAAATGCCAATGGACGAGCTACAGCAACAACTGCACCAGCAAGCCGCCAACAGCGCACGCCAACATGCCATGCCCGACCTCTGGCACCCCGCCGAGTCGCTGATCTGGCCGTGGGGCATGAACCGTGTCCACGCAGGCTTGCTGCCGGCAGCGCCACCCACCGCCGAAGACCTGGCGAAGTGGCGCAAGCAATGCGCCGAACTGCTGGTCGAGCCGAGTCGCTTCACCAACGCCATGCACTTGACCATCGCCGCCAGGGACGCCCTCGTGGCCTGCGGCATGCGTCGGGTCATGATCCTGATGGCCGACCGTACCCACGCCAACCTGCGCGTGCACCAGACGGCCGGCCTGCCGAAGGAAGCGGCCGGGTTGAACTTCGTGGTCAGCCAGAGCAACGTGTTGCAACGTCTGCTGGCGCAACAGGCCCAGGTGCGCCTGACGCCAGCCAACAACGCGCAATTCTCGGCTCTGCTGCCCAACAGCCTGCGCTCACAGTTCAGCGGTGAACACCTGCTGCTGCGTTCGCTGGTCAACAATGGCCGGGTGATCATGATCGTCGTAGCGGATCAAGGCGGCGGGCCGTTTTCTGAAATTTCCGTACAGGCCTTCGGCAAAACCGCGCAGTGCATCGAGAAAGCCCTGCACAGCTTTAGCCACCGAGGCCAATAAGCTGCGTTACAATCCTCCCTTTTGTGCTCTGGAGACCTCACATGTCTGACTTCTCTGGCTTGCCGCTGGTGATCGAGCCGAGCGACTTGCTCCCTCGCCTCGACGCCCGCGAACTGATTCTGGTGGACTTGACCAGTCCCGCCCGCTACGCCGAAGGGCACATTCCCGGCGCGCGCTTTGTCGATCCGAAGCGCACGCAGCTCGGCCAGGCCCCCGCCCCGGGGCTGATGCCCCCGCAGGCAGCACTCGAAGCGCTGTTTGGTGAGCTGGGACACAATCCCGATGCGGTCTACGTGGTGTATGACGACGAAGGCGGCGGTTGGGCCGGGCGCTTCATCTGGCTGCTGGATGTCATCGGCCACAACAAGTACCACTATGTCGACGGCGGCCTGACGGCCTGGCTGGCAGAAGGCTTGCCCATGTCGATCCAGATCCCGCCACCCGTGGGCGGCCCGGTTCCACTGACCTTGCACGATGAACCCACCGCCACCCGCGAATACCTGCAAAGCCGCCTCGGCGCCGCCGACCTGGCAATCTGGGACGCACGCGGGCCGCTGGAGTACTCCGGCGAAAAAGTCCTGGCAGCCAAGGGCGGCCACATTCCCGGCGCAGTCAATTTCGAATGGACCGCCGGCATGGATCGGGCACGCCAGTTGCGCATTCGCACCGACATGCCGCAGATCCTCGAACAACTCGGGATCAGCAAAGACAAAGAAGTGATTACCCACTGCCAGACCCACCATCGGTCTGGCTTCACCTATCTGGTGGCCAAGGCTCTCGGTTATCCGCGGGTCAAGGGCTACGCCGGCTCCTGGGGCGAATGGGGCAACCATCCCGATACCCCGGTAGAAATTCAAGATTTTAAGGACCGTTAATGAACAAGCGTCTGTTTCTCCTCGGCCAGTACCTGCTGCCCCACAACCTGCTCTCGCGACTGGCCGGCTGCATCGCCGAATGCCGCGTGCGCTGGTTCAAGAATGCCTTTACCGCCTGGTTCGCCAAACGTTATCAGGTGGACATGTCCCAGGCGCTGGTCGAAGACCTGACCGCCTACGAGCACTTCAACGCATTCTTCACCCGCGCATTGAAAGACGGTGCCCGTCCGCTGGACGAGACCCCGGGCGCGATCCTCAGCCCCGCCGACGGTGCAATCAGCCAGCTCGGCCCGATCGAGCACGGCCGCGTATTCCAGGCCAAGGGCCACAGCTTCAGCGTGCTGGAATTGTTGGGTGGCGATGCGGCAAACGCTGCGCCGTTCATGGGTGGCGATTTCGCGACCATCTACCTGTCGCCGAAGGACTACCACCGCGTGCACATGCCGCTGGCCGGCACCCTGCGCGAGATGGTCTACATCCCGGGCCGTCTGTTCTCGGTCAACCAGACCACCGCTGAAAACGTTCCGGAACTGTTCGCCCGCAACGAGCGCGTGGCGTGCATTTTCGACACCGAGCGCGGGCCGATGGCCGTGGTGCTGGTGGGCGCGATGATCGTGGCGTCGATTGAAACCGTGTGGGCCGGTCTGGTCACGCCGCCGAAACGCGAGCTGAAAACCTTCCGCTACGACGAAGCCGCTCGCGCGCCGATCCACCTGGAAAAAGGTGCGGAACTGGGTCGCTTCAAGCTGGGTTCGACCGCCGTCGTGCTGTTTGGGCCGGATCAAGTGAAGTGGGCTGAAGAGATGACCGCCGGTACTGCGGTGCAGATGGGTCAGGGTATGGGCTCTCCAAAAGCTTAAGGACCGAGCTGTACCCCTGTGGGAGCGGGCTTGCTCGCGAAAACGGACTTACAGTCAACATAGATGTTGAATGTGATGACGCCTTCGCGAGCAAGCCCGCTCCCACACTTGTATCGGGTGTATCAGAGCTGACCGTCGCGATCGCGGAAGCCCAGCAGGTACAGCACGCCATCCAGGCCCAGCGTCGAAATCGCCTGCTTGGCCGACTGCTTCACCAGCGGCTTGGCGCGGAACGCCACGCCCAACCCGGCAATCGCGAGCATCGGCAAGTCATTGGCACCGTCACCGACCGCAATGGTCTGCTCCAGGCGCAAGCCTTCCTTGTGTGCCAACTCTTTCAGCAAATCCGCCTTGCGCTGCGCATCGACAATCGGCTCGACCGCCACGCCGGTGACTTTGCCGTCGACCACTTCAAGTTCGTTGGCGAACACGTAGTCGATACCCAGCTTGGCCTGCAATTGCTTGGCGAAATAGGTGAAGCCGCCCGACAGAATCGCGGTCTTGTAGCCCAGGCGCTTGAGTTCGGCGAACAGGGTTTCAGCACCTTCGGTCAGGCGCAGCGAGGCACCGATGGAGTCCAGCACATTGACGTCCAGACCTTTGAGCAAGGCCAGGCGCTCCTTGAAACTGGCGCGGAAATCCAGTTCACCGGCCATTGCCCGCTCGGTGATCTCCGACACTTTGTCACCCACGCCGGCCGCCTTGGCCAGTTCATCGATCACTTCGGCTTCGATCAGCGTCGAGTCCATGTCGAACACCGCCAGGCGACGGTTGCGACGGAACAGCGAATCTTCCTGGAAGGCGATGTCGACGTTCAGTTCCTGGGCGACGCTGAGGAATTCGGCACGCAGCGCCTGCGGATCAGCCGCTTCGCCGCGCACGGAAAACTCGATGCAGCCCTTGCCCTTGTCAGCCGGGGTGTCCAGCGGCATGCGCCCGGACAGACGATCGATGTGGTCGATGTTCAGGCCATATTTGGCGGTGATCGAACTCACGGCCTGCAACTGCCCGGCTGTGACCTTGCGGGTCAGCAGGGTCACGATGTGGCGCTTTTTGCCCTGGTTGCCGACCCACTGCTGGTAGTCCACTTCGGACACTGGCGTGAAACGCACCTGCTGATCGAGCTCATAGCCCTTGAACAGGATGTCCTTGAGCACGGACTTGCCTTGCTCGGTGTCGGGAATTTCAACCAGGATGCCGAACGACAAGGTGTCGTGGATCACCGCCTGACCGATGTCGAGAATGTTCACACCACCCTGGGCCAGAACGCCGGTAATGGCCGCAGTCAGACCCGGACGGTCGACTCCCGTGATGTTTATCAGGACGATTTCGCGCAAGGCGCACCCCCGCAGGTGGAAAAAAACCGCATTCTACCCACTTTCAGTGACCATCGGGCACCGTGAGCGCTTTGACGGCCTAGGGCCTGTCGCTATACTGCGCGTCAACTCCACGGACAAAAGAGCCGAGCTCAAGTGAACCGGCCTACGCCAGTAAAAACCGACAACTTCTTCCTGCTGATCTTCCGGGCACTGCGCCACCGCCGTGTACCGATTGCATTGCGCATCGCCAGCCATAACGTGATCCTGGTCGCCCTGGCCCTGGTCATCTATGCCGGTGTGATGGGCCTGCAGTTCAAGCAGGCCATGCACGAGCAGGCGGATGCGCTGGGCGAAAGCCTGACCACGCAGACGGCCACCTCGGCCACCGAGCTGTTGGTGTCCAACGACATCCTCAGCCTCAATGTGCTGCTCAATAACCTGACCAAGAACAAGCTGGTGGCCCACGCCGCCATCTATAGCCCGGACAACCGCATCCTCGCCGAATCCGGCCAGCGCCCCAAACATGGCCTGCTGGGCGAAGCCGAGGGCATGTACCAGAGCAAGATCACCTTCCAGGACGTGACCGCCGGGCAGCTGCGCATCAGCCTGGACATGGACCAGTTCCAGCAGCCGATGACCATCAGCCTGCAAAGCATGGGCATTCTGAGCGCCATCCTGCTGGCCCTGTCCCTGGCCCTGAGCCTGCGCATGGGGCGTTATCTCTCCACGCCACTGCTGCAATTGCGTGTGTGGCTGCGCAATATCGACGAATACACCCCGGCCACCGACCGCCAGGACGAAATCGGCGACCTGGCGCGCCAGCTGCACGCCAACTTCGCCCCGGAGCCCGCCCCTGTGCCGGAACCGGAGCCGGAATTCGACGACGCCGATGACGAGGCCGACCCGGCCTTCGAAGTCCGTAACCTGCGCGATCCGAGTTTCGACGAGAGCCGCCCGGTAGCGGCGCTCAAGCCAGCGCCACGGCAGATCGTCAGCACCGTCGAAGACGACGATGATGAAGACCCGTTCGCCGATCTGCGCGACGAGTCGCTGGACAGTCCCCCACAACCAGTGATTCGCAAGGCCACGCCGAGCGTGCCGCAACACAGCGCGGTGCTGGCAGTGCAACTGGGCTCCCAGGAGCAACTGCGACGCCTGCCGCGGGCGCGTCTTGAAGAACTGCTCGAACGCTATCGCGATTGCCTCGATCAGGCCGCGTCGCTGTATCAAGGCGAAGTGGAGACCTTGAACGATGGCAGCACATTGATGCTGTTCCACACCGAAGACAGCGGCGACGATTACCTGACCAACGCCATTTGCTGTGGCGAGCTGCTCCGGGCCCTGGGCCACCAGTTGCAGATCGAAGTCGCCGACAGCGGCATCACCCTGCAATTGCAGCTGGGCCTGACCCTGGGCGACGAGTTGTTCGGCCTGAGCCAGATCGACCTGCTGCTGACCGACCCCGCCCAGGACGCCCTGGCCCTGTCGCAACACAGCCGCAACCTGCTGCTGGTGGAGCGCAAGATCAGTGATGACGTGTTGATCCGCCAACGCGCACGGATCCGTCCAATTGCCAGCCCTGAAGGTGCATGCTGCGTGGAACGGTTGATGGAGCCGTATCCATCGATGCTGGAACGACAATTGGCGCGGATGCACGAACGCCGCGCGTAGGAGCTGCCGAAGGCTGCGATCTTTTAGCCTTTAAACCTGGAAGCCCGCAGATGAGCGATCGTCTGCGGGCTTTTTCGTGGCCTGCTCTGGCCTTTTCGCGAGCAGGCTTGCTCCCACAGGGGATCTTCTGTGAGCACACTCTCGTAAGCAACCCGGATCAATTGTGGGAGCGAGCCTGCTCGCGATGGGGCCACCAGCCACACTGAAGATCTCCAGCCCACAGAAACTACAAAGCCCGCACAGGGCGGGCTTTATATGGGGAACAGCTTCAGTCCAGACTTAGAAGCGGAACACTTCCATATCCGTACGAATCGGCGCGGCCATCGGGATCTTCGGCTGCTTTTCCTGTTCTACCGCAGGTGCTGCCGCCTTGGTTGCCGGCTTGCGCGGGGCTTCGGCGATCGGCGGCTGATTGGCCAGCGGCTTGAGCGCTACCGACAGTTGTTCGGCCAGGCGTTGCAACAACACACCCTGTGCCTGAACCTGAGCCGCCGTGGTACCGGCATGCTGTTCCTGCAAATGGATGATGCGGTTGTCGCGGACCTGCCCGCGACGGTCGATCAGGCGCCATTGCGCGTCGAGGATCGCCGGTTGTTTTGCACCAGAGTCCAGGCGCGTGATGGTCAGCAGCACCTGAACGTCCGGGGTGAAGCCCACTGTCGCCGGGGCCAGCACTACGCGCTGGCTGTCCAGGCGACCTGCGACCTGACGCAGCAGCAGCTGATCGATATCCGACGAAAGGCTGCCAGCCCAACGACCGTCGGTCGAGGCTTGCAGGCTGCCATCGGGCTGGCGCTGCAACAGGGTTTCGCGTTGCAGGTAGTCGGCCACGGTGACCGGCCCCAACAATACCGCCATGCCCGCGTTCTGTGCGGGCTGAACCGGACTACCAGCGTCCAGCTGATACAACGACACCGGCTGGTGAACGCTGCAACCCGCCAGGCCAAGAACGCCGGCGAGCAAAAGAATAAAAGGAAGGCGCAGAGCAGTCATCGTCCCATCCAGGTGGTAGCTAAAAGGCTGACCACAGTGAAAATACTCAATAAATATGAAGAACGCGCGGCAATGCCGGCGCTTGAAAGGCCATATCATCCGTGAATATGCGTTCCGACTCCAGCGCAAAGCGCCGAACTACGGGTTAAATCGTAGTTCGGCGCTTCTAAGTCGCCTAATTGAGGTTTTCGACGAGCAGCGCATCGACCCGCTGGAAGCCACGCGGCAACTTATTGCCACGACGGCCACGTTCACCCTTGTAGTGTTCGAGGTCGTCCGCTTTCAGTGACAAAGTACGTTTCCCGGCCTGCAACACCAGCGTTGCACCGTCCGGCAATACGGCGATGTCCGTCACATACTCTTCACGACTGGCCACTCGCTCACCGGGAATCCCGATGATCTTGTTGCCTTTGCCCTTACCTAATTGTGGCAGGTCGCTGATCTTGAAGATCAGCAGGCGACCTTCGGTCGTCACCGACGCCAGCCAGTTCTGCTCACGATCGGCCACAGGGCGCGGCAGCATGACCTTGGCGTTGTTCGGCAGGCTCAGCAGGGCCTTGCCGGCCTTGTTCTTGGCCTGCAGGTCTTCACCCTTGACCACGAAACCGTAGCCGGCGTCGGAGGCGATCACGTACAGCGCATCGTCTTCCGGCATCAGCACGCATTCGAAACTCGCCCCTGGCGGCGGCGTCAGGCGACCGGTCAGCGGCTCGCCCTGGCCACGGGCCGACGGCAAGGTGTGCGCAGCCACCGAATAACTGCGGCCGGTGGAGTCGATAAACACGGCAAACTGGTTGGAGCGCCCGGCTGCCAGCGCCTTGAAACCGTCCCCGGCCTTGTAGGAAAGCCCGGTGGCGTCGATTTCGTGGCCTTTGGCGGAGCGAATCCAGCCTTTTTCCGACAGCACCACCGTCACTTTCTCGTTCGGAAGCAGATCGTGCTCGGTCAGGGCCTTGGCTTCGGCGCGCTCGACAATAGGCGACCGGCGGTCATCACCGTAGGTTTCAGCGTCCTTGATCAGTTCGCTGCGCACCAGTTTTTTCAACTTGGTTTCGCTGCTCAGCAGGGCTTGCAGCTTGGCTTGTTCCTTGAGCAATTCATCCTGCTCGGCACGCAGTTTCATCTCTTCCAGTCGCGCCAACTGACGCAGACGGGTGTCGAGGATGTAGTCGGCCTGGATTTCACTCAGGGCGAAACGCTCGATCAGCGCAGCTTTCGGATGCTCCTCGGTACGGATGATGTGGATCACTTCATCCAGGTTGAGGTAGGCAATCAACAAACCGTCCAACAGGTGCAGGCGACGCTCGACCTTGTCGAGGCGGAATTGCAGGCGACGACGCACGGTCTGCACCCGGAACTCCAGCCATTCGACCAGCAGCGCACGCAGGTTCTTCAGCTGCGGCTTGCCATCCAGGCCGATGATGTTGATGTTGACCCGGTAGCTCGACTCCAGCTCGGTGCTGGCGAACAGGTGCTGCATCAGCGCGTCGTGGTCAAAATTCTTGCGGGCACCCGGGATGATCACGATCCGGCACGGGTTCTCGTGGTCGGATTCGTCACGCAGGTCGGCGATTTGCGGAGCCTTGGACGGTTTGGCCTGCATCATTGCGGCGATCTGTTCCAGCACCTTGGCGCCCGAGACCTGATGCGGCAGCGCGGTGACGATGATGTCGCCGTCTTCGATGTGATACACGGCGCGCATGCGCACCGAGCCCTTGCCGGTTTCATACATTTTCAGCAGATCGGCGCGCGGGGTGATGATTTCCGCTTCGGTCGGGTAGTCCGGGCCCTGGATGTGTTCACAGAGCTGTTCGACCGTGGCCTTGGGCTCGTCGAGCAAGCGCACGCAGGCGGTGGCGACTTCCCGCAGGTTGTGCGGCGGCACGTCGGTGGCCATGCCCACGGCGATACCGGTGGTGCCGTTGAGCAGAATGTTCGGCAAACGTGCCGGCAACACCAGCGGCTCGTCCAGCGTGCCGTCAAAGTTCGGCCCCCAGTCCGCCGTGCCCTGACCCAGTTCGCTGAGCAGCACTTCGGAGTAACGCGACAACCGCGCTTCGGTGTAACGCATGGCGGCGAAGGACTTGGGATCGTCCGGCGCACCCCAGTTGCCTTGGCCGTCGACCAGCGTGTAGCGATAGCTGAACGGCTGGGCCATCAGCACCATGGCTTCGTAGCAGGCCGAGTCGCCGTGAGGGTGGAACTTGCCGAGCACGTCACCGACGGTACGCGCCGACTTCTTGTGCTTGGAATCGGCGTCCAGCCCCAACTCGCTCATCGCATAAATGATGCGGCGCTGTACCGGTTTCAGGCCGTCGCCGATATGCGGCAAGGCACGGTCCATGATCACGTACATGGAGTAGTTGAGGTAGGCATTTTCGGTGAAGTCAGCCAGCGAGCGGCGTTCTACACCGTCCAGGCTGAGATCAAGGGAGTCGCTCATGCGGGCCTCATCGGTTCGTTGTCTGGCGCAGCAGCATGGTGCCACCGCGCTGGGTAAATTCAAGTTTGTTCAGTGCGCTCATGCCGAGCAACACCTGATCGCCATGCAGCCCCGGGGCCACCAGTGCGCGTACATCCCGCAGCACGATGTCGCCCAGTTGCAGGCGTTCGATACGGGTGCGATAGCCCTGGCTCAGGCCATTGGCCGTGCTCAGGGTCACGCCGAATCCTTCTTCGAGCTTCAAGCGCCTGGCCAGGTCCAGAGGAATCGATACATCGGTCGCCCCGGTATCGAGCATGAAGTCCACCGGCTGGCCGTTGATCTGGCCGCTGGCGACGAAATGCCCCTGCACATTGCTTACCAGTTTCACCTCGATGAAACCTTCGCCCTGCTCCGAACTGACGACCACATTCGGATTTTGCTGACGCGCTTCCCATTGGCCGAAAAACCGCGTGGCCAGAAACAGCGCCGCACACCAGGCCAGCACCATGAACACCCGGCCGATTCGCTGCCCCGGGCTTTGTTGTCTCATGGATTGGCACTCCAGCCACCTTCCGGTGCAGCGAAGCGCCAGACCACCGGACGGACTTCGCCATCGGCGCGCGCGCCGAAGTTATTGTCGACGCCGATCCAGGCGCCATCGGCATCCACGATCAACGCTTCTTCCAGCCCGTAATTCTGTGAATAACGACGGTTTTCCTGCAACAACTCGGCGGCGTACGACCAGCAGCGCTCGACCTTGGCTGTCTGCGCATCACGGCGGCAGATCTGGAAGGCATTGCGTTCAAGAGTGAACAGCTTGCCGTTGAACAGCGACAGGTCAGAAAAATCCCGCGGGACAGCCTTGGCATGGGGAAACTGCTCGGGCTGCATTTCCATGCCCGCCTCGCTCAGCAGCACGCAGCCACCGTCGCAATCCCACAACGTCTGCTTACGCTTGATCATCAACAGTCCCCGGCCTTGACGCTCGGCGGCGAGCCACATCTGATCCCCCGCCGGATTGATCACCAGCCCTTCGAACAGCGCATTGAATTGCAACAGCAGGCCTCTGGCCCGTGCTTCGCGAACCATCATCGGCGAAATTTTCAGCCAGGTGGCAGGCCCCGTTGACGGCACTTGCAAGACAGCGGCATGGCCTTCGCTGACGATGTAGCGATTGCCGGCGCTGTCGCAGGTGATGCCTTCGAAGTCCAGATCACCGCCACGCACGAACGAAGCCCCCCAGACGCGAGACTTCAACCCCCAAGGCAAACCGCTGTCAGGCACCGTCGGTACGTCGATGTGCACCGTTTCGGCCTGCCATACGGATTCGCGGGTATCGAGGCGGTAGATCTGGTCATCGTCGCGGTCGGAAACCGCCCACAGGTCATTGCCGCACTGCGCCAGCCCGGACAGGTTGCCGCCGCGCATGCCTTCGACGGCATGCCCGGACAACAGGCGCAGCTGTGGCGCCGGCTCGGCAAATACCGTAATCGACGTCAGCAGCAACCCACAGGCCAGGGCAAAGCCCAGACGCATCAGCCCAGCACCTCGGCCAGGTTGCCCTTGGACTCCAGCCAGGTCTTGCGGTCACCGGCGCGTTTCTTCGCCAGCAGCATGTCCATCATTTCCGAGGTGGCCTCGAAATCTTCCAGGGTCAACTGCACCAGACGCCGGGTGTTCGGGTCCATGGTGGTCTCGCGCAGCTGCGGCGGGTTCATTTCGCCCAGGCCCTTGAATCGGGTGACCTGCGGCTTGCCGCGCTTCTTCTCGGCCACAAGGCGATCGAGGATGCCATCGCGTTCGGCTTCATCGAGGGCGTAGTAGATCTCTTTGCCCAGGTCGATGCGGTACAACGGCGGCATCGCGACGTAGACGTGTCCGGCATCCACCAACGGGCGGAAATGCTGGACGAACAAGGCGCACAGCAAGGTCGCGATATGCAGACCGTCGGAGTCGGCGTCGGCGAGGATGCAGATCTTGCCGTAGCGCAGCTGGCTCATGTCCGCCGCGCCCGGATCGACGCCGATGGCCACGGCGATGTTGTGCACTTCCTGGCTGGCCAGCACTTCGCTGCCGTCGACTTCCCAGGTATTGAGGATCTTGCCGCGCAACGGCAGGATCGCCTGGAACTCCTTGTCCCGCGCTTGCTTGGCGGAACCGCCGGCGGAATCACCTTCCACCAGGAACAGCTCGGAACGCATCGGGTCCTGCCCGGCACAGTCGGCCAGCTTGCCCGGCAGCGCCGGGCCTTGGGTAATGCGTTTGCGCTCGACCTTCTTGCTGGCCTTGAGGCGACGGCCGGCGTTGTTGATCGCCAGTTCCGCCAGCAGCATGCCGGTTTCCGGGTTGGCATTGAGCCACAGGCTGAACGCATCCTTGACCACACCGGAGACGAACGCCGCCGCTTCACGGGACGACAGGCGCTCCTTGGTCTGGCCGGAGAATTGCGGTTCCTGCATCTTCATCGACAGCACGAAGGCGATGCGTTCCCAGACGTCTTCCGGCGCCAGCTTCACTCCGCGCGGCAACAGGCTGCGGAATTCGCAGAACTCGCGCATGGCGTCGAGCAGGCCTTGGCGCAAACCGTTGACGTGGGTGCCGCCCTGAGCTGTCGGAATCAGGTTGACATAGCTTTCCTGCACCGCGTCGCCGCCTTCCGGCAGCCACAGCAGCGCCCAATCCACGGCTTCCTTGTTACCGGCAAAAGCACCGCAGAACGGTTCGTTAGGCAGGCGCTCGAATTCGCTGACCGCATCCACCAGGTATGAACGCAGGCCGTCTTCGTAATGCCATTCGACTTTCTCGCCGGTGGCCTTGTCTTCAAAACTGACCAGCAGCCCCGGGCACAACACGGCCTTGGCCTTGAGCACGTGTTTGAGGCGGCTGATGGAGAATTTCGGGGAGTCGAAGTATTTCGGATCCGGCGCAAAGAACACGCTGGTGCCGGTATTGCGCTTGCCGACCGTACCGATGATTTCCAGCTCGGTGGCCTTGTAGCCATCCTTGAAGGTCATCTGGTACTCGTTGCCGTCACGCTTGACCCGCACCCGCGTTTCGGTGGACAGGGCGTTGACCACGGAAATACCCACCCCGTGCAGACCGCCGGAGAACTGGTAGTTCTTGTTGGAAAACTTGCCACCAGCATGAAGCTTGGTGAGGATCAACTCGACGCCCGAAACACCTTCCTCAGGGTGAATGTCCACCGGCATGCCACGGCCGTCATCGCTGACTTCCAGGGAATGGTCGGCATGCAGGATCACCTGTACCGATGTGGCATGCCCGGCCAAGGCTTCGTCGACACTGTTGTCGATGACTTCCTGGGCAAGGTGGTTCGGCCGACTGGTGTCGGTGTACATGCCGGGGCGTTTGCGCACCGGGTCGAGGCCCGAGAGGACTTCGATGGCGTCTGCGTTATAAGAGCTAGCGCTGGGAGTGGCCATGGGGTCTCGTCGTCAGTGTTCGGTGAAAAAGGAATTCATGGGGCTATCGCTCACAATGCGGTGAAATCGATTGCCTGATACAAATCGGCGCCAATGCCGGCAAAACTCAACATGGCCGGCAGTCGCGTGGCAAACCCCTGGAAACTGTGGTCGCCGCCGGCCTGGATACGCAAGGCGCATGCCCGGTAATACTGCTGGGCGAGGCGATAGTCCAGCGTTTCGTCAGCTGTCTGCAACCATACCTGATAACGCTGCGGCTCCTGGGGCGCCGGCACTTCCAGTTCGGCCAGGGCCGTCACGTGGTCGTGGGTCATTTCCCAAGTCTCTTCGGTATACAGGTTTTTCTGCGTCCCCAGAAATCCGTCGAACATCCGGTGCGGGCTGACGGCAGGGTTGATCAACAGGGCTTTCAAGCCAAGGCGCTCGGCCAGGTGAGTGGCATAGTAGCCGCCGAGCGAGCTGCCGACCAGCAGTGGTCGCCCCAGCTCGGCGATCGCCTGTTCCAGCTGCTCGATAGCGTGGCGCGGGTGGTGGTGCAATGCCGGAACACGCAAGTGTTCGCTCAGGCCCAGGCGCTCCATCACCTCGATCAACTGGCAGGCCTTCTTCGACAACGGCGAGCTGTTGAAGCCGTGGATATAAAGGATCGAACCGGACATTTGAGCTCCCTGTGCGTCGGCTAAAGAGGCGGAGTCTACTGGATTTATCAGTAGCCGTTGGAGCCGTAATCCACAGTGAAATCAAACCCGGTAACCCGCTCCACCCCGGTTTCCAGCCGCCCGTCGGGCAGCAGTCGCAGCCAGCGATAGCCCGGTGACTGTTCCCCGACCTTGAAATCCTCGCTGCCGGGCTCGAACTGGATGCAGGTCGAAGGCGAGGCGATCAACCGCACGCCATTGCGCATCTGGTCGATTTCCTGATGCACATGCCCCCACAACACCGCGCGCACCTGCTCGAAACGGTCCAGCACGGCGAACAGCGCCTCGGGATTGCGCAAGCCAATCGATTCCATCCATGCACAACCGATGGACACCGGGTGATGGTGAAAGCACACCAGATGATGACGCTCCGGCGCTTCGCTCAACGCGCGGGCGAGCAACTGCAGCTGCTCATCCTCCAAATAACCCGGCACCGAGCCGGGCACCGCCGAATCAAGCAGGGTGACCCGCCAGTTGCCGATATCCACCACAGGTTCCAGCAAAGCGCTCTGCACCGCCGCCTCGGCCATGATCTGCGGTTCATCGTGATTGCCGGGAATCCAGCGCGCCGGCGCATCGAGCTGGCGTGTCATGTCACGAAACTGCTGGTAGGACTCCAGCGTCCCGTCCTGGGACAGGTCACCCGTGGCCAGGATCAAGTCAATCCGCGGCTGTTGCGCGCGCACCAGCTCGATGACCTTTTGCAGGCTGTCGCGGGTGTTCATGCCCAGCAATGCGCCGTCCGCTTCGGCAAACAGGTGGCTGTCGGAAAGTTGCACCAACAACGCCGGATCGGCGGTGGTCAATGTGGATACGCTCGGCAAGGCGTTCTCCCAGGGCGTGATCACGGGGATGGGTAAGTGCCGCAATTATGCTGGGGGACGATCGAAAGGGGAAATCTGCGAACCTGACGCAGTTCACATCTGCGGCTCAGAATTAACGTACCACTTCGTACTCATGCCCCAGCGCCAAGCAATGGCTCAGCCATTCGCCCAGAAACATATTCAGCTGGGCCTTTTCGTCCGGCTGGTGCATCGAGGCATTCGGGTAAGGATAGATGCCGCGAAAGCGTCGTGCATGTTCGGCGCTGACCACTTCGGCCATGCGCGCGTCGTGATAGACCTGCACTTCCAGTTGCGGCACCGGCAGCCAGGGCAGGCTATGCTCCTGACGCACTTGCAGGGTCGTGGTGTAAGGACAGGTCAGCAGCACTTCCAGTGCCAGCACACCGAGCATCTGGTCGCCGTGGGTCACGGCGATGCGCCGCGCGGCGGGCTCGCTGCGCATGTCCGGCAACAGTCGCATCAGGCGCGCGTAGTTCGCCTCGCATGACGTTTGCAGCCCCACCAGGTCCACCCGATAGCGATCGCGCAGCTTGTTTACGACCATAACCCCCTCACTTCAACGCGGTTCAAAGCCAGCCATTGCAAGGCAATGATGCTCGCCGCGTTGGCAATACGCCCGTCGCGCACGGCTTGCAGGGCATCTTCGAAAGCCCAGACCGTGACGCGGATGTCTTCTGCCTCTTCCTCCAGCCCATGCAGGCCGCCAACCCCGGTAGTGTCGCAACGCCCCAGGTACAGATGCACGAATTCGTTGCTGCCGCCCGGCGATGGAAAATATTTGAGCATCGGCCAGAGCGCCCCGATTACCAGCCCAGCTTCCTCCTGCGCCTCGCGGTGAGCAACTGCTTCCGGTACTTCATCCTTGTCGATCAGACCAGCGACCAGTTCGATCAGCCACGGGTTGTCGGTCTTGCCCATGGCACCGACGCGAAACTGCTCGATCAGCACCACTTCATCGCGCTGCGGATCGTAAGGCAGCATGCATACCGCGTCATGGCGAACGAACACTTCACGATTGATCTCGCGGCTCATGCCCCCGGCGAACAATTCGTGGCGCAAGTGCACGCGTTCGAGTTTGTAGAAGCCCTCGTAGCACTTTTCGCGCCGCACGATATCAACGGCGGTCGGAATGGCGTTGGCAAAATCCGTCATGACTATCCTCTTTTACTGCAAATCCTGTTCGAGGCTGTTTTTTCCTGGGCCTCGACTTCGCGCCATCCTAACGCGCCCGTGACGTTTGATGCAGCCCCTTTCCCGTCAGCGGGATGGACGGTGAGGGCGAAACCCACTCTAATTAGCTTAGTGGCGAACTGACTGCTTTGTTGAGAGTCGAAGCCGGTAACTTTTTGCCTTCCCCTGTTTCAGAAAGGACGCTCATGTCGCTTTTCAAAATCGCCTCCGTGGCCGCCATCGCCCTGACCCTGGGCGCTTGCGCGAGCCTGTTCCAGCCCAACTACCGGACGCCGCTGGAAACCACCCGCGACGCCTCCGAGCAACTCAAGCCCGGTTGCAGCAACCCGGATTGCCCGCTGGTCAACATCGACACCCTGCACTTCCCGGCCGAACCGGCACTGGACGGCATCATCGAAAATCGCCTGCTGCAATTGACCCGCACCTCACCTGACGCCCCCGTCGCGCCGACCCTGGTGGCCTATCGCGAAGAGTTTTTGCGCACCGCCGGCCCGCGCAACAGCAGCTATCTGCAGGCAAAGGTACGTGAGCAGCATGACGGCTTGGTGATCATCGAATTGTCCAGCTACCTGGACACCGGCGGAGCCCATGGCACCCCGGGTCGCGGGTTCATCAACTATTCACGTCAGCAGCATAAAGTGCTGACGCTGTCGGACATGCTGGTGCCAGGGCAGGAAGACGCGTTCTGGAAAGCCGCGCAGGTGGCACACAACAGCTGGCTGATCAGCACCAAGCTCGATCAGGAACCGGAGTTCGTGAAGAGCTGGCCGTTCCAGAAAACCCAGAACGTGGCGCTGACCTACGGTGGGGTGATCCTCAAGTACGAAACCAGTACCATCGCGCCTTATGCGCTGGGCCATGTCGAACTGAAGATCCCCTACCCTCGCCTGAACGGTATCATCAAGCCCGAGCTGTTTCCCGGCCGTAACTGAAGGCACGGCCCAGCACTAGCTGGAGCAACCCTGCCACTACCAGTGCCGGCAGGGTTGCGCCGATATCCGGATACAGGTTGGCCAACAAGTGATAGGTGCTGACCCCGCCCAGCCAGGCGAGCAGCGCCGGCCAGCGCAATGCGGCCGAGGCCACCTGGGCGCTGCGCTTGCGCAGGATGAAGTGGTCCACCAGCACTACGCCGAACAACGGCGCAAACACCGAACCGATCAGCAACAGGAAGTTCTGGTACTGGGCCAACGGCGCCAGCAGGGCAATCAGCGTGCAGATGACGCCGATGGCCAGGGCCAGGTGCTCGACTTTGGCGCGCAGCAGAATCCCGCTGGACACCGCCGCCGAGTGAATATCGGCAAAAGCGTTTTCCGACTCATCCAGAAGAATCAGCAGCAGCGGAATCCCCAGGCCGGCGCCGGCCAGCGCCAGCAGCAAGGCATTGACTTCACCGCTCGGCGCGAACGCCAGGGTGTAGGCCACGCCCAGGCTCATCAGCCAGAAATTACCGATGAAGAAACCGATGGCGGTGCCACCGAAGACGTTTTTCGCCCGTTTGCCGAAGCGCGAGTAGTCGGCGATCAGCGGCAACCACGAGAGCGGCATGGCAATGGCGATGTCGAAGCCCACGGCGAACGGCATCGATCCGTCACCGGCCTGGGCCCACAGCGCGGCCAGATCAGCCTTGGCGAACAGGTTCCAGGTCAGCCAGACGCATGCGGCCAGCAGCAGCCAGATGCCCCATTTGCGCAGGATCTGCCGTACGAACGTCAACGGACCACTAACGGCCAACAAGGTCGCCAGTGCACCGAAGAACAGCGTCCACAGCACGGGATTGGACAGCAGGCTGCCTTCGCTGAAGGCTTTGGCGCCCAGCAGGCTGGCGGCATCGCGCATGACGATGATTTCGAACGAACCCCAGCCGATCAGTTGCAGCAGGTTCAGCACCGCCGGCAGGCTCGCGCCTTTGGCACCGAGGCTGAGCTTGAGCGCGGCCATCGACGACAGGCCGGTGTCACTGCCGATCACGCCAACCGCAGCCAGCAGCAAAACGCCGACCAGGGTGCCGAGGAAAATTGCCAGCAACGATCCGGACAGGCCCAGGCCCGGCGCGAGCAATGCACCGGCCTGCAGGACCATCAGGCCGATGCCGAGGGAGAACCACAGGGAAAACAGATCGCGGCCGCCGAAGACGCGTTTGTCGGTCGGCACTGCGATATCAGGTGAGTAAGTGCTGGGTTGAATGCTCAAGGGTGTTATCTCAGAGGGACACATTTTGTTATTCGGATCTTCGTTGCCTGCTCGCGATGGCGGCGGTGCGTACACCGCCGACCTCAGCTCAGATCAAACTTTCTGATACAGCTGACTGCCTTCCTGCTTGAAGCGCTCGGCCTGTTCGGCCATGCCCTGGGCGACGTCCACGTCGACCGCTTCGATCCGTTGGTTGGCCGCATACTCGCGGACTTCCTGGGTGATCTTCATCGAGCAGAATTTCGGCCCGCACATCGAGCAGAAGTGCGCGACCTTGGCCGAATCCTTCGGCAGGGTTTCATCGTGATACGAACGCGCGGTGTCCGGATCCAGGCCCAGGTTGAACTGGTCTTCCCAACGGAATTCGAAACGCGCCTTGCTCAAGGCATTGTCACGGATCTGTGCCCCCGGGTGCCCCTTCGCCAGATCGGCGGCATGCGCGGCGATCTTGTAGGTGATGATCCCGGTCTTCACGTCATCCTTGTTCGGCAGGCCCAGGTGTTCCTTCGGCGTCACGTAGCAGAGCATGGCGCAGCCGAACCAGCCGATCATCGCCGCACCGATGCCGGAGGTGATGTGGTCGTAACCCGGCGCGATGTCCGTGGTCAGCGGGCCGAGGGTGTAGAACGGCGCCTCGTCGCAGCACTCCAGCTGCTTGTCCATGTTCTCTTTGATCAACTGCATCGGCACGTGGCCCGGGCCTTCGATCATGCACTGCACGTCGTGTTTCCAGGCAATCTTGGTCAGCTCGCCGAGGGTCTCCAGTTCGCCGAACTGCGCTTCGTCGTTGGCGTCGGCAATCGAGCCTGGACGCAGGCCATCGCCCAGCGAGAAGCTGACGTCGTAGGCCTTCATGATTTCGCAGATGTCTTCGAAATGGGTGTAGAGGAAGTTCTCTTTGTGGTGCGCCAGGCACCACTTGGCCATGATCGAACCGCCACGGGAGACGATGCCGGTCACGCGCTTGGCGGTCATCGGCACGTAGCGCAACAGCACGCCGGCGTGGATGGTGAAGTAGTCGACGCCCTGCTCGGCCTGCTCGATCAGCGTGTCGCGGAACAGCTCCCAGGTCAGGTCTTCGGCCGCACCGCCGACTTTTTCCAGAGCCTGGTAGATCGGCACCGTACCGATCGGCACCGGCGAGTTACGGATGATCCACTCGCGGGTTTCGTGAATGTGCTTGCCGGTGGACAGGTCCATGACCGTGTCCGAACCCCAGCGAATGCCCCAGGTCAGTTTCGCCACTTCTTCTTCGATGGACGAACCCAAGGCGCTGTTGCCGATGTTGCCGTTGATCTTCACCAGGAAGTTACGGCCGATGATCATCGGTTCCAGTTCGGTGTGGTTGATGTTGGCCGGAATGATCGCGCGGCCACGGGCGATTTCGTCACGAACGAATTCGGGGGTGATGATTTTCGGCACGCTGGCGCCGAAGCTGTGACCGGCGTGTTGCTGGTCCAGCAGGCCGGCGGCGCGGGCCACTTCCAGCTTCATGTTTTCGCGGATGGCGACGTATTCCATCTCGGCGGTGATGATGCCTTGGCGCGCGTAGTGCATCTGGCTGACGTTGGCACCCGGCTTGGCGCGGCGCGGGTTGTTGACGTGGGCGAAGCGCAGCTTGGTCAGCTCCGGATCGGCAAGGCGTTCCTGGCCGAAATTCGAGCTCAGGCCGCTCAGGCGCTCGGTGTCGCCACGGGATTCGATCCACGGCGAACGCACATCAGCCAGGCCTTTGCGCACATCGATGATGACATTAGGGTCGGTGTAGGGGCCTGAGGTGTCATACACCACCACCGGTGCGTTGACCTCGCCACCGAAGTCGGTCGGCGTCACGTCGAGGCTGATTTCGCGCATCGGCACGAGGATGTCCGGGCGAGTGCCCTGAACATAGATTTTTTGTGAGCGGGTAAACGGCTGAACCGATTGCTGATCGACCTTGGCCGAGTCACTCAGGTTGGTGGCGATTTTTGCTTTTGTAGTCATCACGGGTTCTCCAGACACACATCCAGGCAGTGGATTTTTGTCGGAGCGAACCTGTAAACGAATGGACGCACGGGCGCTGGGAAAACCAGCTGTGCTGTGCTCAGTGCTCGAGGGGTGTTCGATTGTCGAACAACATCCCGGACGAAGCACAAGAGGACTCGCCGGGTGACGAGAAATCTTGTTCCCTACGCAGGCGCTAACCTGATCAGGTTCAACGGGATCCGAAATTATTCGATCTCAGCCTCATAGCAAGGCACCCCGACAAGAACCCGGCCAGTCTAGACACAACTGGCAAAGAACGCCAACCCCACTGCAAATACCGTGATGAATGGCGTAATTACACGCAGTATCAGGATTGTTGCCGCCCCAATGCACAACTACACTCGCTACGCTGAGCCGGCATTGACGCTGTCAAAGCGGGGCCTTAGCCTTGGCGCTCAAATTACCTCTGTAATATCAATTCTAGGGATCGTCTATGCTGCGCAAACTCTCACTGG
This sequence comes from Pseudomonas grandcourensis, assembly GCF_039909015.1. NCBI lineage: Bacteria > Pseudomonadati > Pseudomonadota > Gammaproteobacteria > Pseudomonadales > Pseudomonadaceae > Pseudomonas > Pseudomonas grandcourensis. Next base: position 580,997 of record NZ_CP150919.1, on the reverse strand, counting down.
CCCTTGCCGTGTCTTGTGCGTCCAACGGAATGGCCTGGGCAGCAGATGTGCCCTTATCGGCCAAGACGGACCTGGTCAGCGTGTATCAGGAAGCCGTCAACAACAACGCCGACCTGGCGGCTGCCATCGCCCAATACGGCGCGCAGAAAGAAGTCGTGCCCCAGGCCCGCGCCGGGCTGCTGCCGAACCTTTCGGGCGGCGCCAATGTTTCCGAGGTGCGTACGTCGCTCGATCAACCTTCGGGCACGACCAACCGCGATGCTCACTCGTACCAGGCCACCCTGGCGCAACCCTTGTTCCGCGCCGATCGCTGGTTCCAGTTCCAGGCCGCCAAGGAAGTCAACGAACAGGCTGCCCTGCAACTCTCGGCGACCGAGCAAAACCTGATCCTGCAAACCGCTGACAGCTATTTCAACGTGCTGCGCAGCCAGGACAACCTGGCCTCGACCAAGGCCGAAGAAGCGGCGTTCAAACGCCAGCTCGATCAATCCAACGAGCGTTTCGATGTCGGCCTCTCGGACAAGACCGACGTATTGAACTCACAGGCCAGCTACGACACCGCACGCGCCAACCGCATCGTTGCGCAGCGCCAGGTGGACGACGCCTTTGAAGCTTTGATCACCCTGACCAATCGTCAGTACAACTCGATCTGGGGCATCAGCCATAACCTGCCGATCCTGCCGCCAGTACCGAACGACGCCAAGGCCTGGGTCGAAACGGCGGGCAGGCAAAACCTCAATCTGTTGGCCAGCAACTATGCCGTCAGCGCCGCCGAGCAGACCCTCAAGCAACGCAAGTCCGGGCACTTGCCAACGGTTGACGCGGTCGCCCAGTACGAGAAAGGCGACAACGATGCGCTTGGCTTCAGCAACCCGAACAACCTGCCCCAGGCGTACGGCGGCAACGTCGAACAAACGACCGTGGGCCTGCAGCTGAATATCCCGATCTACAGCGGTGGCTTGATCAACTCCCAGGTGCGTCAATCGTATGCACAACTGGATCAGACCGAACAGCAACGCGAATCCCTGCGCCGGCAGATCGTGGAAAACACCCGCGACCTGCACCGTGCGGTGAACACCGATGTCGAGCAGGTACAGGCGCGCAAGCAATCGATCATCTCCAACCAGAGCGCGGTGGAAGCGACTGAAATCGGCTATCAGGTGGGTACGCGAAACATCGTCGACGTGCTGGATGCGCAGCGTCAGCTCTACACCTCAGTGCGCGACTACAACAACACCCGCTACGACTACATCCTCGACAACCTGCGCTTGAAGCAACAGGCCGGCACGTTGAATCCGGGGGATCTGCAAACCCTGGCACGCTGGCTCAATCCGAACTACAACCCGGACAAGGACTTCCTGCCTCCGGATCTGGCCAAGGCGGCAGAGGAGCAGCTGAAAGCGCGGCCTGATCAGTAAAAGCAAAAGATCGCAGCCTGCGGCAGCTCCTACAGGATGAACATCAATCCCATGTAGGAGCTGCCGCAGGCTGCGATCTTTTTCTATCCGACGACTCGGTCTAACGCTCGATCAACCGCCCCAACCCATCCAGCAACCGCTGCAATGCACCCTGATTGGTGCGCATCACTTTCAACCCGGCCTCTGCCATGCGCTGCGCATCACGGGGCAGTTCGAACAGCCGCTGCACCGCCACCGCCAGCCCTTCGGCATCCTCCACTTCCTGCAACGCCCCGGCACTGCGCAACTGCGCGGCGATTTCGAGGAAGTTGAAAAGATGCGGACCGCTCAGCACCGGTTTAGCCAGGGCCGCCGGCTCCAGCAGGTTATGCCCGCCATTCGGCACCAGACTGCCACCGACGAATGCACTGTCAGCCAAGGCGTAGAGAAACAGCAACTCGCCCATGGTGTCGCCCAGCAGCACTGAAGTATTCGCGCTGACCGAATCGCCGCTGGAACGCCGGACCGTGGCAAACCCTTGTTGCTGGCACAATCCGTACACCGAATTGAAACGTTCCGGATGACGCGGCACCAGTATCAGCAGGGCATCGGGGTGACTGGCCAGCAACTGACGGTGGGCCGCCAGCACCACCTCGTCTTCGCCGTCATGGGTACTGGCCGCGATCCACACCGATCGTTCCAGCGCCTGCCATTGCCCACGCAGCTCAACGGCGCGCTCCAGCAGTTGCGGGTCGATGGTCAGGTCGAACTTGATCGAGCCCGTGACCTGGACTGTTTCCGTCCGCGCACCCAAGTCGCGCAAGCGCTGGGCCTCGGTTTCGGTCTGCACCGCGAACAGGCTCATCTCGGCCAGCATCGGCTGGGTCAGCTTGGGGAATCGGCCATAACCTCTGGCCGAACGCTCGGACAGCCGCGCATTGGCCAGCGCCACGGGGATCCCGCGTTTGGCGCATTGATGGATATGGTTGGGCCACAGTTCGGTTTCCATAATCACCGCCAGTTTCGGCTGGACCCGATCAAGGAAACGCCGGGCAGCGCAAGGCAGGTCATAGGGCAGATAACAGTGCTGGATGCGCGGCTCATTGGCGAACAGTGCATGGATGCGTTCCGAACCGGTCGGCGTCATGCAGGTCACGGTGATCGGCAGATCCGGATAACGCACCAGCAAGGCGCGGATCATCGGTGCGGCCGCAATGCTTTCGCCCACCGACACGGCGTGCACCCAGATGCCGCCCGGTTTCATCGCCGGCATCCCGCAGGAAAAGCGCTCGCCGATGCGCCTGGCATACGCCGGCGCCTTGCGCGCGCGCAGCCAAAGCCGAATCGCTACCAATGGCAGCCCCAGATAAAACAGCGCGGTGTAGAGAGTTCTATTCATGGCGGCGGAGTTTATCGGCTTTTTTCGCCTATCGTCTGCAAGTGCACGGCAAAACGTTCGGCGAGCCAGCGCGCGGCCGGACCGAGCGGTTCATCCCGGCGCCATACCAGTTCCACCACCAGGGCCGGCGGGGTCCATTCGCTGACCAGTTCGACCATCTGGTTCTGATAGGTCGGGTACTGCACCACGTGGCGCGGCAACCAGGCCCAGCCCAGGCCTCGTACCAGCCATTCGGCCATCACATAGAAGCTGTCGGCGCGCCAGACCTGCGGGCTGGCCGGATCACTGCCGGGATAAATGCTCGACTCCGTGGACATCAGCAACTGCCGATGCTGGGCCAGTTGTTGGCCGTCCACTGCGCCTTTACCCGCCAAAGGATGATCCTTGCCGCACACCGTGACCATTTCCACGCTGCCCAGCACCCGCCGCTCAAGTGCCTCGGGAATCTGATCGTGAAAGAACAGCAGCCCCAGATCGGCGCGCCGCTCCACCAGCTTGCGCGCGACATCGCCTTGGGCGGCGCTGGTCAGTTGCACTTCAAGGCTGGGAAATTTTTCCGCCAGAGCCTCGAAGCTTTCGATGATCGGCTGATAAGGCATCGCCTCATCCTGCGCCACGCGCAGTCGCGCTTCCTGCCCGCGCATCATCGCCAATGCCCGGCCATTGAGCCGTTCGCACTGGCGCAACACCTCCCGCGCCTCGTCCAGCAACGCCGTGCCGGCTTCAGTGAGTTTCGGCTGACGGCCGCTGCTGCGGTCGAACAGGCTGACGCCCAGATCTTCCTCCAGCAACGCTATCGAACTGCTGACCGCCGACTGCGCCTTGCGCTGATCCCGCGCCACGGCAGAAAACGAACGTTGCTCCGCTACGCTGACAAACAACTGCAGCTGCTCCAGATTCCATTGCATGCTCATGGCTCAACCCATCTTCAAAACAGATAGGTAATGACTTTACCGCATCTGGCGAATCTCTAGAATGCCGACCTCAGAGAGCAACACTTCACACGAGGATTGACCCATGACCGCTTACTACTACCTGGCCATTGCCATCTGCGCCGAAGTGATTGCCACTGTTTCGATGAAAGCGGTCAAAGGCTTCAGCACCCCGCTGCCGCTGGTGCTGGTCATCGTCGGTTACGGGATCGCCTTCTGGATGCTGACCCTGGTGGTGCGCAGCGTTCCGGTGGGCGTGGCGTACGCCGTGTGGGCCGGCATGGGGATCGTGATGGTCAGCGTCGCGGCGCTGTTTATCTATGGGCAGAAACTGGACGTACCGGCGATGCTGGGGATGGCGCTGATCGTGCTGGGCGTTGTGGTCATCCAGCTGTTCTCCAAGACTGCCGGGCACTAAAACTCGATACGCAATCCCCTGTGGGAGCGAGCTTGCTCGCGATAGCGGTGGGTCAGTCAACATTGATGCTGAATGCCATGCCGCCATCGCGAGCAAGCTCGCTCCCACAGGGTTACTCGTTGGCTCGAGAGTACTGGCGTCAGCCCCTCCAATCTTCGAGTCTGTATACTGCGCCCTCGTCTTGAACACAGAGGTCGCCGAATGCCATCCGTTATTTCCACCGACGTTCTGATTGTCGGCGCTGGTGTCGCCGGCCTCTGGCTGAATGCGCGCCTGCGTCGCCAGGGTTTTTCGACCGTGCTGGTGGAAAGCGCCAGCCTCGGCGGCGGGCAGAGCGTGAAGTCCCAGGGCATCATCCATGGCGGCGCCAAATACGCGCTGCATGGCGCTCTGACCGGTGCCTCGGAAGCCATCGCCGACATGCCGCGCCGCTGGCGTGAAGCCCTGGCCGGTGACGGCGAGCTGGACCTGTCCGGCGTGCGCCTGCTGTCCGAAGCCCATTACCTGTGGTCTCCCGGCACCCTCGCCGGCAACCTCACCAGTTTCTTTGCAAGCAAAGCCGTGCGCGGTCGCGTCGATCAGGTCAAGGGCGAGCAATTGCCGCCAGCCCTGCAAGACAAGCGCTTCAAGGGCAAGGTCTATCGCCTGGCGGAATTGGTGGTCGATGTGCCGAGCCTGATCCAGCGCCTGGCCGACCTGGCCGGAGATGGCTTGCTCGCCGGGCAGAAGATCGAGCCGCTGCTGGAAGGTGGCCTGCTGGTCGGCCTGAAGGTGGACGAGCGCGAGATCCGTGCCCAGCGCATCGTCCTGAGCGCCGGCGCCGGAACCGCGGCATTGCTTGAAACCCTGGGCCTGAGCCAGCCCGCCATGCAGCGCCGCCCGTTGCACATGATCATCGCCAAGGGGCCGAGCCTCAAACCGCTGTACGCCCACTGCCTGGGCGGTGGTACCAAACCGCGCATCACCGTGACCACGCACCCGGCGGCGGATGGCCAATGGGTCTGGTACCTGGGCGGCGATATCGCGGAATCCGAAGGCGTGACCCGTGAGCCCGCCGAGCAGATCGCCACCGCACAGAAAGAACTCGGCCAATTGCTGCCATGGATCGACCTGAGCACGGTGCAATGGGCGACCTTGCGCGTGGATCGCGCCGAACCGCTGCAATCAGGCCTGACCCGTCCCGACAACGCCTTTGTTGCCGAGGAAGGCCGACTGCTGGTGGGCTGGCCGACCAAACTAGCCCTGGCACCGGACTTCGCCGACCGCGTCATCGCCAGCCTGACCCGCGACGGTATCGAGCCAAGCCACCCGGAAGCACTGCCTGAACTGCCGAAGCCGCCGATGGGCGTACCGGCTTGGGAGCAACTGCTGCCATGAGCCAACCAACCCTGCACGACTTGCATCGCCCGTTGGGCAGCACCGGCCTGCTGGTTTCTCCCTTGGGCCTGGGCACGGTGAAACTGGGCCGCGACCAAGGAGTGAAGTACCCCAACGGCTTCCAGATTCCCGATGACGATGACGCGCGCATGCTGCTCAAACTCGCCCGCGACCTGGGCATCAACCTGATCGACACCGCCCCGGCCTATGGTCGCAGCGAAGAACGCCTCGGCCCTTTGCTGCGCGGTCAGCGTCAGGACTGGGTGATTGTCAGCAAGGTCGGCGAAGAGTTTGCCGACGGCCAGTCCCTTCACGATTTCAGCGCTGCACACACACGAATGTCGGTGGAGCGCAGCCTGCAACGCCTGGAAACCGACTTCATCGACCTGGTGCTGGTGCACTCCGATGGTAACGACCTGGCGATCCTCAATGACTGCGAAGTCTACGACACCCTCGCCGAGCTCAAGGCCGAAGGCAAGATTCGCGGTTTCGGCTTTTCCGGCAAAACCGTCGACGGTGGCCTGAAGGCACTGGAGCAAGGCGACTGCGCAATGGTCACCTACAATCTGAACGAACAAAACGAAAAGTCCGTCATTGACTATGCTGCTGCACACGGCAAAGCCATTCTGGTCAAGAAAGCCCTCGCCAGTGGTCATGTCTGCCTGAGTCCGGGCGTGGATCCGGTGCGCGCCAGTTTCGAGTTGTTGTTTGAACATCCGGGTGTTGCCAGTGCTATTGTCGGGACCATCAATCCGCTGCACCTCGCCCACAATGTCGCGACCGTTGCCCAGGTCCTACGTAGCCACTGACGCCGCCCACGCGGCCTTAAGCAGGAGCCGACATGTCGCGTACGCTCATCAGAAAGAACCCGAGCAACTTCAAGACCCTGCCGTTATTCGTCGAAGCGACCCCCGAAGGCCTGGCTTATCAGAGCGTCGGCAGGCCGCTGAATTTCTCCCAGACCCTGCAACGTCGTCGGCCGGTGACAGTCGGCGACAGCGAACGGTTTGCCCTGGAACTGGCTAACCTCGGGGTTTCGGTACGCCTGACCCTGCAATGGCAGAATCGCGACTATTGGGTGCTCGTGCGCCAACGCCGGCAGGACCGTGGCGATGTGGTGCTCAAGCTGATCTCCGGGTACGTGCCGGCCCATGAACTGAACCTGCCCTTGCACACGGCGATCCAGGAGATAGCCGAAGAATGCCTGCTGGAAACCCCGGAAGGCTGGCTCGGTGGGCGGTTCAATGACACCTGGCTACCGACGCCCTACTCGGCCGCCCTGCATTACCGTGAAGCCCTGCCGTTTCGCTTGTCGCCACTGTCCGGCTCGGCGCGGCCGGTACGTTGCGCCAACCTGATGCTGATAGAGCGTCCGCGGGCTTATGTGCATTTGCCAACGGCGTCACTGCAACTGATTTACGACCTGCGTCTGGACGTTCCCAAGGAAGCCAAGTCCCTGAGCCTGTTCCATGTCGACGAACGACTGGAAGGCGATCAACTCATCGCCCGCCTCGACCGCAAGCGCCCCGACCTGTACTTGATGCCCTTGCAGGACGGCCACCCGATGGCTGAGCTCTACACCTTGAAAAAGGATCAGCTGTACCCGGCCAGCACGCGCGGACTGTACCTGGCCGAGAGCTTTGCCCGACAGGAAGGCTGGCTGGTGCGCGACGAGCGAATTCGCTGGAAGGACTGGGTGAGGCAGCAGGGCCTGACCCCGCCGGGGAAGGATTCTGGCCTGGCGCGGTTACGCGGCAAGGCCAAATTGTTGCTGAAGAAAATCGTGCCGCGTAAAAAGGTAAGCTCTTAAACGCAAAAAATCGCAGTCTGCGTACTCCATGCAGGAGCTGCCGCAGGCTGCGATCTTTTGATTTTACGATCCCCAGGCTACCGGAAAAGATCGCAGGCTACGCCAGCTCCTACGACTTGCGGATCTTCTCGACAATCGCAGTAGTGGAGCTGTTTTCCACCAGCCCCAGCACTTTCACAGTACCGCCGTAGGCGGTCACGATGTCCGCGCCGACCACCTGGTCGATCCCGTAGTCGCCGCCCTTGACCAACACGTCCGGCTTGACCGCGCTCAGCAGGTTTTCCGGGGTGCCTTCCGAGAAGCTGATCACCCAGTCCACCGCACCCAGGCCGGCCAGTACCGCCATGCGCCGGTCGACACTGTTGATCGGACGGCCCGGCCCTTTCAGGCGGCTGACCGATGCATCGTCGTTAATCGCCACGATCAGGCGATCGCCCTGGGCCCGCGCCTGCTCCAGGTAGGTCACGTGACCGGCGTGCAGGATGTCGAAGCAACCGTTGGTGAACACGATCCGCTCGTTGTGCGCGCGGGCGTCATCGACCGCCAGCAACAGCTGCTCAAGACCCAGCACTCCACGCTCGGAACCTTCCTCCCGCTGAATCGCACGACGCAGTTCCGGCGCACTGATGGCCGCCGTACCGAGCTTGCCGACCACGATGCCCGCCGCCAGGTTGGCCAGGGCCACCGCGTGGGGCAGTTCTTCACCCGCGGCAATAGCGGCCGCCAGGGTGGAAATTACTGTGTCGCCGGCACCGGTCACGTCGAACACTTCACGGGCGCGGGCCGGCAAGTGCAGCGCCGGATGATCCGGGCGCAGCAAGGTCATGCCGTGCTCGCCACGGGTCACCAGCAGGGCACCGAGGTCAAGGTCGTGCATTAGCTGCGCGCCCTTGCTCACCAATTCGTGCTCATCGGCGCAACCACCCACGATGGTTTCGAATTCGTTGAGGTTTGGCGTGATCAGGCTCGCACCGCGGTAGATCGAGAAATCCTTGCCCTTGGGATCGGCCAGCACCGGAATGCCACGGGCACGGGCGGCCTGGATCAGCGCCTGATGGTTTTTCAGCGCGCCTTTGCCGTAGTCGGACAGCACCAGCACCTTGATGCCTTCGAGCAACTCGTCGACCTGCGCGGCCAGCGCCAGCGCGTCGGTGGCGAAGGGTTCTTCGAAGTCGATGCGCAGCAATTGCTGGTGACGGCTCATGACCCGCAGCTTGACGATGGTCGGCTGGTGCGCAATGCGCTGGAAGATGGCTCGCACGCCGGCGCCCTTGAGGCTGTTGACCAGGCTGTTGGCGGCTTCATCGTCGCCGGTGACACCGACCAGCGAAGCCGGAGCCCCCAGGGCAGCAATGTTCAAGGCAACGTTGGCAGCACCGCCCGGGCGGTCTTCGATGTGATCGACCTTGACCACCGGCACCGGTGCCTCAGGAGAAATCCGTGAGGTACCACCATGCCAGTAACGGTCGAGCATGACATCGCCGACTACCAAGACAGGGGCTTGATCGAATCGCGGCATGGACAACTTCATGGTGCAACCCACATACAGAATGAACAGGGGCGCGATATTAACACAGGGTTGGTGTCGGCTTGTGCGGCGGCTGCAACCGGATGATTCGCCGGGCTTTATTGCTCATTTTTTGATCAGGAACCAGCCAGAAGACGACACGCTTCGGCTTCATTCATATCCCAGCATCTCGTAATCACGCTGATAGACCCGTCGCACCAGCCGGCGGGTACGTACCGTGCAGAACTCGCGCGCCAGCATCGGGCGCCGCTGCTGCGACCTGTTCACGTGGGGCAGTTCCACCGGATAGCTCAATTGCTCGCAAACCAGCCTGAAATCCCGCGCCAGGTGCTCCTGGTAGCCGACGAAATCCAGCGCCAGATGCCCCATGGAATCCGTCAGGAAATCCGTTTGCGCGGCGAAGTGCAACTGTCGCTGGATCGTCTCCGGGTGCAGCCAGCGGCCGACGAAGTCATCAAAGTCACGGTAGTGGCTGACCAGTTTCTGCGCCGCATGATCCCGTTTCCCCAAGGCGTTGCCCCGCAGGAAAGCGTAGGCAGAGTAGGCCCTTTCCAGGGGATCGCGAACGAACGCGAACTTGAAGCTGGCGGCAAACTGCTCGGGAAATTGCTGCTCGTACCAGTACAACGGCAAGTGGCCCGGGCTCCAATCGTCAAACATGGCCGCACAGACACTGCTGCCGGCACATTTGGGGACGTGGATAAACAGGCAGGAACGCTGCTCGAAGGGCACGGGGAAACTGACATTGGCCGACATCGACTTGTTGACCACTTGACGGTCCACGACCGACAGGCGCCCCAGCAGAAAAGCCCGTTGCGATTTAGGCAACAGCTTCCAGAGATAACGTTGCAACATGCAGACACCCGCGCGAAAGGGCGGCCCTCTCGATTCAAGTCAAAGTTCGTTCAGGAACCTTAACAAGCACGTTGCCGAGATTTATTCCGGTTTGGTCAAGAAGCGTAAAGGTCTGGATACAAATCACCGGACGCGTTGCACGTCGGGTGTGCGAAAGGGCGAGCCAGGCTCGCCCTTTCGGGGTCAGGCGATGTCTTCGGCCGGGGCGTCGAGGCCCATCGCGTTGAGGCGCGAGTAGTAGCCGTTTTGCGCCAGCAGTTGTTCATGGGTGCCGCGCTCGACGATTTTCCCCTGATCCATGACCAGGATCAGGTCGGCCTTTTCGATGGTTGACAGGCGGTGAGCGATCACCAGCGTGGTGCGACCTTTCATGACCTGGTCCAGAGCGGCCTGAATATGCCGCTCAGACTCGGTATCGAGCGCCGAAGTCGCCTCATCGAGAATCAGCAGCGGAGCATTCTTCAACAGTGCCCGGGCAATTGCCAGGCGCTGGCGCTGGCCACCGGACAGCAGCACGCCGTTTTCCCCGACCTGGGTGTCCAGGCCTTCAGGCAATTGAGCAATGAAGTCCATCGCGTAGGCATCCTTGGCCGCCTTTTCAATGTCTTCACGGGGTGCGCCAGCCAGGTCGCCATAGGCGATGTTGTTGGCCACGGTATCGCTGAACAGGGTTACGTTCTGAGTCACCTGGGCGATATGCCGACGCAGGTTCAACAGCTTGTACTGCTCCACTTCAACGCCATCGATGAGGATTTCGCCCTTGTCGTGGTGATAGAAACGCGGAATCAGGTTGGCCAGGGTCGACTTGCCGCTGCCCGAACGTCCCACCAGTGCCACCATTTGCCCGGGCTCGACCGAGAAACTGATGTCATTGAGCACCTGACGCTCGGTGTCAGGATAGGTAAAGCTGAGGTTGCGCACGTCCAGGCGACCACTGACGACATCGCGTTCGACGGTGCCGGTATCGACTTCAGGCTCGACATCCAGTTGCTCGAAGATACTTTCGGCACCGGCCACACCCTTCTGGATGGTCGAGCTGACTTCGGACAGTTGGCGAATCGGCTTGGGCAGCAGGCCGGCCAGAGTGATGTAGGCCACCATGTCGCCGGCAGACGCATCGCCACGCAGGTACAGCACCAGGAACATCAGCACAGCCATGGCGGTGTAGATCACCAACTGCAACAGCGGCGTGTAGATGGCGCCGGTGCGGGTCATGCGCAGTTGCTTGTCGGTGTTGCCCTGGCTGGCGTCAAAGAAGCGCTTCTCTTCATACGTTTCACCACCGAAGCTGCGCACCACGCGATAGCCCTGGATCGTTTCGGACGCCACATGCGTCACGTCCCCCATGGCCAGCTGGATTTTCTTGCTCTGCTTGCGGAATTTCTTGCTGGCCGTGCGCACCATGAGTGCGATCAGCGGCAGGATGGCGACCATGACCAGCGTCAGGCGCCAGTTCATGTACAACAGCGAGGCAAACAGGAAGATCACCGTCATGCCTTCACGGATTACGACCTTGATCGCATCTGTTGCCGCCCCCGTGACCATGGTCACGTTGAAGGTGATACGTGAAATCAGGTGCCCCGAGTTATGCTTGTCGAAATACCGGTTTGGCAATACCAGCAGGTTGTTGAACAGCTGGACCCGCAAGTCATGGACCAGGCCCAGGGAAACCTTGGCCAGGAAGTAGTTGCCCAGGTACGACCCCAACCCCTGCCACGCGGCGATCAGGATGATCAACAACGGCACCGCCTGCAGCAGTTGCAGATCCCGCAGGTAGGGCACACTTGGGAACAACACCGCTTCGGGGTTGGACAGACCGTCGACGAAGTACTTGAGGATGTAGCCCAGCATTGGTTGCGTCGAAGCGAAAATCAGAAAACCGACGATGCTGATCAGGAACAGGCTGATATACGGCCGGACATAGCCGAGCAGGCGGAAGTAGATTTTCAAGCTCGATGGGCTTGCGGAGAGACTGGAGTCGGCCATATCACGCGAATGTCGATGAAAAGGACGCTGACTTTACCACAGCTTCCCCAGGGTTCTGGCAATCGCATACAGTCTGTGTATTGTGGCGCGTCAAATAGCTTCCAGTTGTCCCTGCCTTGGTATGGTCGCTCAATTCAGGAATAAGTTAACCAGCATGCAATTAAACGCTTTGAACAGCACGTCCAACAGAATCTTCGATTTCATTTGCTTGTGGATCCTTCCGCTCGGTTATTTATTACTGCTTTGTGCGCTGTTTTTCCTGCCGGGGCGCAATGTGCATCATAAGCTTTACTACGGCCTGTTCAGCATTCCCGCACTGATTGCACTGTGCCTGCGTCCGCGGATCGGCAAAGAGCTGCTGCACGAACCGATCGTCATTGCAGCCCTGCTGTTTGTGGCGTGGGCACTATTAAGCCTGTGGTGGGGGCCGGGCGAAGAAATCGAATTTGGTCAGTTCAAACCGCCATTGCATACCCTGTTGCTGTTCGTTGGCTGCTACCTGCTGGTGCGTTTTCGCAGTGAAATCATCCAGCCCCTGCTGTTCTGCGCCGCAACGGTGGCGCTGGTCTTATCTGTCTACAACCTGTACTGGTTCGACCAGGTCTATCAACCGGAAATGCGTCTGATCGGCCTGGGCGCTTTCGACAATCCATTGCTCAGCTCCCACGTTTTCGGCTTTTTCTGTACCTACTGGCTGAGCCTGAGCATGACCTGCAAGCGACGCCAGATACTTTGGTTGAGCGTACCGGCGATGGCGATCATGTTCGCCACAGTGCTGGCCACCGGTTCCAGGACCCCACTGGTTGCACTGACGCTGGCCGCGCTTTGGCTGTGTTTCATCTGCTGGAATCGACGTTCGGCCTTCATGCTTGGCGCCATATTCTTCGCCGGCACCGCGACTTTCGCGTTATTTGCGGACAAGATCATCGAAAGAGGCAGCTCTTTCCGCATCGAGCTCTGGCAGTTGACCCTGGGCAGGATCGCTGAGCACCCATGGATCGGGCACGGCTACAACGCCAAACTGACCCTGGACCCCGGCGTCGGCTACAGCCTTCAGGAACCCCATAGCTTTGCCCTGGGCGTGCTCTACTACGTCGGCATTATCGGCCTGCTGCCATGGCTGTTCTTTCTCGTATGGGGCTTCATCAGCAGCTGGCGCCATCGCGTGCAACCGCTGTTTATCATTGCCTCAGCCTGGCTGGCCTTCGGTATCGGTGCAGGCCTGACTGAAGGTGGCGGGATCATCTCTCGCCCCAAGGAGCACTGGTTCCTGCTGTGGATCCCCTTGGCACTGATTGCCGCATTGAGCATCAATCAACGGGCCCGGCGCCTGCTGGACATGCCGATCAAGACCAAGACGCCAACCGCCCTGCAACAGCTGACTGCCGATGCCCGGGTCATCGAAGAGGATGGTCTGGGTCCCAAGGTCCTGCGCCTGACCGATGGCAGCTTTCTCAAGCTGTTCCGCCGCCGTCGCTGGTATACCTCGGGCAGTTTCACGCCCTACTCCGATCGTTTTGCCGTCAATAGCGTGCAACTGCGCAACATGGGCATCCCGACACCGCACATCCTCGGCCTTTACCGGTTCGAAGACGGCAGCACCGCTGTGCATTACTCCCCGTTGCCGGGCAATACGCTGCGCCAGATCCTGCAAGGCATCACTGCCCCGGCGGTGCGCCAGGCACTGGTGGAGCGTTTCGGCAAATTCATGGCTCAACTGCACCAGCAAGGGGTCTACTTCCGCTCCCTGCACCTGGGCAATGTGCTGGTACTGGAGGACGGCGAGTTCGGCCTGATCGACCTGGCCGACCTGCGAATTTACCCTTCATCATTGAGCCCTTCCCTGCGTCGGCGTAACCTGCGCCACATGCAGCGCTACACATCAGATCGGCATTGGCTGTTCGAGGATCACTTCGAAGCGCTGCTGCAGGGATACGCCGCGGCGGCTTCGAAAGCCGACGTGGATCATTTGCACAGGCACGTGCTGGCCGGGAGTGCTTCGGCCCAGGCTCACTGATGATAGAAACCAACCCGCTTATCGCGATGACGGCCTACCTGCTCGCCATCACGACCGCTGCGCTACTGTTGCGCAGCGTGCCGAGATTCACCCGACAGCTGGAGCATTCCGGCGAAAGCCGCTTTGCCGGCATCGACGGCTTGCGCGGGTACCTGGCCTTCGGCGTGTTCGTGCACCACTCGATCATTACCTGGATCTTTCTGCAAACCGGCGTGATCGATTTTCCGCCGAGCAACTTCTACACGCAGCTCGGCCAGGGTAGCGTCGCCCTCTTTTTCATGATCACCGGCTTTCTGTTCTGGGACCGCTTGCTCACCCACGGGCGACAACACGACTGGCTGGCATTTGCGGTATCGCGGCTGTTTCGCCTCTATCCGCTCTACCTGCCGCTGATGTTGACCGTATTTGTCTGTGTGTTCTATTTGCAGGACTGGGAACTCAAGGACTCCGGCGTCCAGGTCATCGGCCAGGCTCTGGCCTGGCTGACCTTCGACCGGCCAGATGTCAACCAGTACCACCAGACCGGCATGTTGATCTCCAACGTCACCTGGACGCTCGGGTACGAGGTGTTTTTCTACCTGGCCCTGCCACTGGCCGCCATGGTGTTCATATATCGCGGCGGCTGGATGCAGACGGTGCTGTGCCTGATCGGCATCTACACCCTGTACCAGGTGGTCGGCTGGGAACACTCGCTGAAGAAGCACTACCTGGCGGGCTTCCTCGGCGGCATCGCTGCGGCGTACTGGATTCGCCGACCACAATGGGTCGCCTGGAGCCTGTCTCCGCTGGCGGGTATCATCGCCCTGCTCGCCTTGGTGATCGCCTTCACAGCATTCAACCGGGCATTCAACCTGGGAGCGCTGCTGCTGCTTTCACTGTTCTTTGTGATCGTGGCGTCCGGCAATACCTTGTTCGGCGCCCTGAGACCACGCAGCATCCGCTGGCTGGGGGAAATCAGCTACAGCACGTATTTGCTGCACGGATTCGTGCTCTGGGTCCTGGTGCAGCGACTGCCTCCGATATTGCACCTTGACGCCCGGGAGGCCTGGGTCTTCCTGCCGCTGCTGGCCGTGTGCAGCTGCCTGCTGATCATCATCAGCAGCCTGACCTACCTGTACATCGAAAAGCCGGGTATCAATGCCGGCAAGAAAACCCTGCACTGGTTGCGCCAGAACAGGAAGCCGAGGAAAGAACTTTCGGAGGAGACGGCTCAACAACGTTGAGCAATCGCCGGGGCATGTCGCCGAGGACAATGTCCCGCCTTCCACCCCCCTTTGAAGTCAGCCTTTGGCTCAGCCTTTCTCCAGCCGTGAGAAAAACATACGGCCCAACCCTCGCCAGGTTTTCTTGTTCCAGGCCTTCAACGGAATCTGCGCCAGTAACTCCCGCGCCAGCTTGCGATCACGGTTGGCGGTCTTGAGGAACATGGAATTGAGAAACTTGTAGCGCACCTCGTCATACAGCGGGTGATCGCTGAAGAGCGCGTAGGTGCGCAGGATGCTGTCGATCATGAAGCGATGGTTCTTGTAGGAATTGGTGGAGTGCTTGCGATAGCGCGCCATCAACATATTCAGACCATCGATGAAGTAACCGGCGTGGGTCACCTTCAACTCGATCAGCAAGTCTTCCAGGCGAATGGTCGGGTCGAAACCGCCCACCTTGTCCAGTGCTTCGCGACGGATCATCAGGGTGGGAGCCGGAGGATAGGGCTTGCGCTCCAGGAACATGTCATCGAAGTCCAGACGACGGAACGGCACATCCCGGCGCTGGCGCTTCTCGGGGTAGAGATTGCCGTCGGCATCGATCAGTTCGATGTTACCGGCGCAAATGCCGACCTCGGGCTTGCCGTCCATATGGGCAACCTGGGCGGCGATTCGCTCCGGCAGCATGATGTCATCCGAACCGAACGGCACGATCAGGCTGCCCTTTGCCCGGGCAATGGCACCGTTGAGGGTATTGGTCAGTCCCTGGTTCTCCTGAACCCGGAAGTCGAAACCATGGATGGCCTGCAACGCCTTGATCCGCTCGACGCTGTCATCCTTCGAGCCATCGTCGACCACCAGCAACTCGATGTTCCGATAGGTCTGGTTGAGAACGCTGAGTATGCTTTCCTCGATGTAAGGAGCGTGGTTGTACGACGCGATAATGACCGTGACGATGGGCTGCGCGTCGTTCATGGCTGTTCCTTGCGGGCCTGTTCCAGACCGGAGTCGATCAGATCGAGGTATTCGCGACGGAACTCCTCGATGTCATGGTGTTGTTGCAGATAACGGAAGGCCTGCTCGCCCTTGGCCTTGAGCTCGTCATCCGACAGCCCAAGGTAAATGTCCAGCGCCGCCTGCAGCGTCGGCACATCCTTCGGCGT
Organism: Pseudomonas grandcourensis; assembly: GCF_039909015.1. NCBI lineage: Bacteria > Pseudomonadati > Pseudomonadota > Gammaproteobacteria > Pseudomonadales > Pseudomonadaceae > Pseudomonas > Pseudomonas grandcourensis. Next base: position 564,913 of record NZ_CP150919.1, on the reverse strand, counting down.
AATTGCCAGGCCACCGGCTCCTTCGATGAGCGGCAACATGGCCGGCACGTTCGAGGCAATCACCGGCAAATGCCCGCTCATGCCTTCAAGCAGCGCCAGCCCCAGGCCCTCCGCCAAAGAAGGCATGGTCCAGATATCGAAAGCGCGAATGTACTGCAGGGCAATTTCCTTGAACCCCAGCAAATGGGCGCGACCGCTGAGGCCGAGGCGGTCGATTTCCGCCGCAAGGCGCGACTCTTCACGGCCGGCACCAATGATCGCCAGCTGGGTATCGGGGTATTTGTCCTTGAGCGCGGCAAAGGCCTGCAGCAAATAGATATGGCCCTTGACCGGCACCAGTCGCCCCAACGCACCGATCAGCCGCACCGACGGATCGATGCCCAGCATTTCACGGGCCTTTTCACGGCTGTGTTGCAGACCTTCGGCTTGCTCGATATCGATGGCATTGGTGATGGCGTAGGTGTTCTGGTCGGTGAAGCCACAGTCACAGTCCAGCAGATACTGTTTCACCGCAGGCGACACACCGACAAAGCGCCAGTGACGATCGATCAGGCGCTGGGTCTGGCGGCGCCGGTAAAAACGGTCGTACTCGCCAAAGCCGTGGGAAATGCCGATGCACAACGGCACTTTCAACCAGCGGTTGAGCGCCAGCATCATGTTCACCGGCTTGAAGCGGTTGCAGATCACCACATCGAATTTTTCCCGACGGCAGAACTTGTACAGCTGCCACATGGCCCGCAGGCGCATGCCCTTGAGGGACTTGTCGGAAAACTCGAAGTACACCGAACGGTCGGCCCGGCTCACTGCTTCGCCCGGCCCGGGCTTGCCGCGCAGAAACGCAGCGGTCACTTCATAGCGATCACTGGGCAGGGCCTTGACGATCTGCTCCGCGAGGTCGGCGAAATCATGGGCTTTGACGTTGTAGTCAGGCTGCAGTTGCAGGACCTTTGACCGCTGACTCATAACTCTCCCCGCTGAGAAACGTTGCCTGATGTGTGCTTGATGGACCACAAAAGCTCGTGGCGCCGGATTGCCTTGCGAAAGAATTCGTTCTGGCCATAGGTGGGCGGCAACCGGCCGGCCAACATACGTTGTATCAGTCGACGCAAGCGACGCTTGAACGGCATGGCCGGTTGCAGGTCGTGCATCATGCCCAACGCCATGGCCTTGTCTCGCTGTTGCTCCAGCGGCAAGGGCAGGCAATAAGGCTGCATCGGTTGCGCCGGATCGAAGGCAGGCGGCAAGGCGATGCCATCACCGGTATCGCCCATCGGCCAGCGGTCGTTGTCGTGCAGGTGGTTGGCATAGCCCAATAGCGTGGTCGGCTGCCAGTCCAGGCCTTGCAAGGCTTCGAGAACTGCCGCCTGGGCGCAGATATGATCGGGATGCGGATCGAGGGTCGGATGCGGCAAAACGATGACCTCGGGGCGGGCCCGCAGCAGCAACTCACGCAGATCCGCCAGCAGATTGTTCCAGGTCGGCGCACCATCGGCATCGCCGGGCAGCGCGAAAGGATTCAACTGACGGAACAGCCGGGTGTCGCTCAGGTCCGCTTCCCGCGACCCTGCCGCCACCGCAGGCGCGGCCTGCATGCTCGCCAATTGCAGACAGAAATAACCCAGCTGTACGCAGCGGGCCTCGGGGACACCGGCCCAACGTGGCACGGCGATGCTGTCCCAGGTGCGCAGGCGGCCTTTCAAGCGGGCCGCATCGACCTTGTTCAGACCCATCTGCCGGTAGTGTTCGGCTTCGATTTCACCCGCGGTCAGCGTGACGATCCAGGTTTCGTCGGCCTGGCTGTACAAACCGTAGGCCGCCAGTTCGGCGTCATCGGCGTGGGGGGCGATGACCATCACCCGCTGACGCCGGTAATCCGGATGCTCCAGTGCCCACAGCACAGGCTCACCGAACACCCGACAGAAACGCCCGCGCAAGCGCAGGTCACCACGAGACAGCGCCTGAGCCTGACCACTGAGATTGAGGTAACGCAGGCCGTTTACGCCCCGCTCGAAGGTTTGTCGGTCAGGGTTTTCGCCCCCCGCCAACTCGACCACCGGATCGATAAAACGTCCCAGCCAGGTGCTTTTCACCCGCAGGGCCAGCACCAGCGTCGCATCGTCGACCAGCATCACGCCCTCGTCCAGCCGCAATTGCTCACCGTTAAGGTGCACCTTGGGCTGGGGCGTATAGGGGGGAAAGCTGTACTGGTAATCGTCTTTCGGTGAGTAGAACAAGTGGTCGGCAAACCAGGCCTCGTGGGCAATCCATCCCAGAACCGCCAGCACCAGCGGCAACCACCAGGCCACCGCCACACCCATGACGATCAACAGCACCAGCGCAATCAGCAGGCCGATACGTTTATTGCGCCGATGGCGCTTGAGCAGTTGCTGTTTGCGGCTCATGGCTTGGCTCATACGGTGAAGACCGGCACGGGGTTGCACCAGCGATCCTTATACTCACGGTCGGCGCGACCGAAGGAAAAGCGCAACGGTTTGTCCTGCGCCCGGGCATGCTCCCAGGCGCTTTGCGTATTGAGGAAACTCAACACACTGCCTGGGCTGAACTCGCGAGTCTCGGGATCGACCCCGCCGTTGATGTACTCGACGCTGATCCACTGCGGGGTTTCGACGCGGTACACCAGTTGAATCGCAATCGGCGCATCGTTGAGGAAAATCACCGAACCGATCAGCAACTCGCGCAGCAACTCGATGACCTCGGCCATGCGTTCGGCGCCCGTCGCCGGAAAACCCCAGCGGCGCTGGAACAGGTCGCAGTAAATCGCCGCCAGCTCAGCGCTGGAAAATTCGGATACCGGGCGCACCACGCCACCGGCCTCTTCCAGCAAACGCAATTCGCGGCGCTGGTTGTAGCGAAACTTTTTCGACAGCTCTTCGGGTGTGCGGGCCATGGCCAGTTGTTCGGTCTGCAACTTGATGCCAGTGAAACGACCTTCGTTCAGCGCCGACAGGTACCGCGCGCGATGGCGCAAAGGCGCCTGGGTATCGGCAGCGGCCGGCAGGATGATTTCGGCGTTGCCCAGGTCGAACAGCCCTTTCTTGCCGCGACGCTTGAGCACGTCCTTGGACAAGGCCAGGTCGCGGCCCCAGGTCGGGATCGCCGCCTTGACCTCATCGCCCTGCACCCAGGCCAGGTAACGCACCGGAATGTCAGCCAGTTGCGCCAGCCGCTCGACCACCACGGGATGAGTCGCGACGCTGCCGCCATAACGCTGCCAGGTTTCGGTGTAAGTCGAGGCGTCGACTACCGCCCAGCCACGCTCGCGCCAGCCTTGAAATCGGTTGAGCATCAGCCCCTCTGTGCCAGTTCGGTAACGTGCGGCAAGTGCCAGAAAGCATCGCGTACTGCGCGGTCGGAAAAGCGTTCACGCAAGCGATCGAGCATCAATTCGGCACACTGCCGGCGTTGCTGATCATCCATGCCGACCAGATGTTGCAGCCCCTGGGCCAAGCGCTCGGCATCGCCCAACGGGAACAGGATGCCCACGCCTTCAACCACCTCTTTCGCTCCGCCGCACGCCGTGGCCAGCAAAGGAACGCCAGCGGCCATGGCCTCCAGCAGCACCATGCCGAACGGCTCGTGATCGGAACTCAGGGCGAACACATCGAAGGCGCGGAAATAATTGCGCGCATCGGGCACCTGACCGAGGAACAGAACGCGGTCACCGATACCCAGCTCCCGGGCCTGAGCCTTGAGGTTTTCCTCCAGACGCCCCTTGCCGAGAATCACCAACTGACTGTTGGCCGGCAAGCCCGGCAACGCCTCGGCGAAACCCTCCAACAGCGTGGCCTGGTCCTTGTCCGGATGCAGCCGCCCGACGTTGCCGACGATCCAGGCATCCGCCGACAAACCGAGGGTTTCCCGGGCCTCGCGAGCCGACACCTGGGACGCCTGCAAGGCATCCACATCGATACGGTTGTACAAGGTCTGGATACGCGGAGCCGGCCACTTCGGCAGGCATTGGCGCATGTCGTCGCGCACCGCATCGGACACACCGAGCAGACTCAAACGCTTGCGGAAGATATGCGCGAACAGTTTGCGACTGCCACGTTTGTAATCGTCAAAAGCGTGATGCACGCCAATGACCGGCAACGACGTGCCGAGCAAGGCGATATAGATCGGTTTGAAGCGGTGGGCGATGCAGAAACTGAAGTTGCGCGACGCGGCGATCTTTCGCAGATCGCCGATGGCGCCCAGCTTCAGGCCACGAATGGCCTTGGAGCTGTACTCCATGAACAGCACTTCGTCGGAGGCGCAGCCCGCAGCGACTTCGGCATCGGCAACCCCGGTGAGAAACACCGTGGTCACTCGATAACCGGTCCCCGCGAACAGGCTGGCGTACTGCCGCGCGCAGTCCAGGAACGGCCCGTCATAGCCGTGGCAGAACTGCAGCACATGGCGTTCAGCCGAACGTGTCATAGGCGTTCGCGCCCTCTTTGACCACCAGGATGTCTTCCATGATCAGATACTGTAGATCCGAACCGAAGAACATGTTCAGGGCGTCGGTCGGCGAGCAGATCATCGGCTCGCCACGACGGTTGAGCGACGTGTTCAGCGACACACCGTTGCCGGTGAGCACTTCCAGCGCTTTCATCATGTCGTAGTAACGCGGGTTGTATTCGCGCTTGAGCACCTGGGCGCGGGAGGTGCCGTCTTCATGGACGACTTCCGGCACGCGGGTCTTCCACTCTTCCGCCACTTCGAAGGTGAAGGTCATGAACGGAGCCGGGTGATCGATCTTGATCATCTGCGGCGCCACGGTGTCGAGCATCGACGGGCAGAAAGGCCTCCAGCGCTCGCGGAACTTGATCTGGTGGTTGATCCGGTCAGCCACGCCCGCAATGCTCGGGCAACCGATGATCGAACGGCCGCCCAAGGCGCGCGGACCAAACTCCATGCGGCCCTGGAACCAGGCCACCGGGTTGCCATCGACCATGATCTTGGCGATCTGCTCCGGCATGTTGTCGAGCTTGCGCCACGTCGGCTTGTTCTCGTGACGGGCACACGCGGCGATCACGTCTTCGTTGCTGTACGACGGGCCGAGGTAGACGTGTTCCATCTTCTCGACCGGTACGCCACGGGCGTTGGACACATAGGCCGCTGCGCCGACTGCGGTACCGGCATCGCCGGATGCAGGCTGCACGAACAGCTCTTTGACGTCGTCGCGGGCGATGATTTTCTGGTTGAGCTTGACGTTCAACGCACAGCCACCAGCATAGGCCAGTTTGCCGGTTTGCTTGAGCACGTCGCCCAGGTAGTAGTCGATCATCTGCAGCGCAATTTTTTCGAACAGCGCTTGAATGCTGGCGGCGTAGTGGATGTAAGGCTCGTCGGCGATGTCGCCTTCGCGCTTTGGACCCAGCCACTCGATCAGCTTCGGCGAGAAGTAGTAACCCTTGCCCTTCTCTTTGTAGCGACGCAGGCCGATGACGTTGGCGTAGTCGGTGTTGATCACCAGCTCACCGTTTTCGAACGAAGCCAGGCGCGAGAAATCGTATTTGCTGGCGTCGCCGTACGGCGCCATGCCCATGACCTTGAACTCACCGTCGAGCATGTCGAAACCGAGGAACTCGGTGATCGCACCGTACAGGCCGCCGAGGGAGTCCGGATCGAAGAATTCCTTGATCTTGTGGATCTTGCCGTTTTCGCCATAACCGAAGAAGGTCGTGGCGTACTCGCCCTTGCCGTCGATGCCCAGGATCGCGGTTTTCTCTTTGAAACCGGAGCAGTGATAAGCGCTGGAGGCGTGGGCCAGGTGGTGTTCGACTGGCTCGATCTTGATCTTCTTCGGATCAAAACCCAGTTGCTCCAGGCACCAGACGATCTTGTTGCGATAGCGCTTGTAGCGACGGTTGCCCATCAGGATCGCGTCGAGTGCGCGGTCCGGGGCGTACCAGTAACGCTTGGCGTACTGCCAGCGGGCCTTGCCGAACAGGCTGATCGGTGCGAATGGAATCGCGACCACATCAACGTCGGACGGCTTGATACCGGCCTGTTCCAGGCAGAATTTCGCCGATTCGTAGGGCATGCGGTTCTTTGCATGTTTATCGCGTACGAAGCGCTCCTCTTCAGCCGCCGCGACCAGCTTGCCGTCGATATACAGGGCTGCGGAAGGATCATGGCTAAGGGCGCCGGACAGGCCAAGAATCGTCAATGCCACAGGGGTCTAGCCTCTTTAGTCTGCATGCAGGCGCAAGCGCCTCAAAAATTAATGTGCCCTCGCAAGGGGCGAGAGACAGCTAAAGGGCGGGATTATAGCGTAAAAGCGACGGCAAACCTCTAGCCGCAAGCGGCATGCAGCTACGGCCGGGGCCTCGCGGTATCTTTTTATCCGCGCGCAGGTCGCCAATAGATGGAAATACTGCCATCCACGCTTTGCCGGTAAATCGTGTACGGCAAGACAACGGTGTCCAGCGCGCCAGACAGGGCCAGGTCCACCAATACGAACGGCACAAGGATGCCCGTTGGGTCTGGCGGCGCATTCAATACACAGAAGTCGTAGGCCAGGCCGCTGTAGACCCGGGGAATGGATTGGCAATAGGTCTTTTGCCGGCGCAGCCCCTGCGCGGCTTCGGCTTCATCCTGCAGGACGGTGGAGGCGGTCCCGCAGCCCGCTAGCGACACTGATAAAACACCCGCTGAAACTGCCATTTTGATCGTCAAAGCCTGCCCTCCGAGAACGTCAGGCAAGCTAGCATCAGGGCGATTCGGGCCACAGTTCATGACTTCCCAAGATCGCGTAGGACGGTTCTCGGTTGGCAGTTCCGACCTCTTCGCGAGCAGGCTCGCGAAGAGGCTTCAGCCAGCGCTGGAGATGTCTTTGGGCAAACGCTGATCAATGACTTGATAAAGGGCGCTGCCTTCAGGCCAATTGCGCATGAACCGCGCGCGATCCCTGGCATACGCCGGGGCGAAGCTGCCGGGGGAGCCGTGCTGGCACATCGAGTCGAGGTCGATCAACGCCCAGCGATCCTGCTGCCAGAACAGGTTATGCCCCTTGAAGTCGCCATGGCTGATGCGTAGACGAATCAACTCGGCGAACAGATGATCCAGTGCCGCCAGCTCGGCCTCCGGTGCATCGCCATGCTCCACATACGGCGCAAAACGCTCGATGATGTCCGGCCCCGGCAGGTACTCGGTGATCAGGTAGGCCCGGCTGCGCAGCCACAGAAAACGCTTTTCCAGCAACGCCAGCGGCTTGGGCGTGGCAATCCCGAGGAACGCCAGGCGGTTGCCTTCGCGCCAGGAATGCCAGGCCCGGCTCGGGCGCCAGAAACGCTTGAGCCAGTGGGCAAAACCCTTGATGTTGTAGCGCTTGATCACCAGCGTGCGGCCATCCACCTCGACCTTGCCGACGCTCGCCGCACCGCCGGTCTTGTACAGATGCCCCTGATCGAGCAAGGCATCGGCCTGCTCCAGCACCGGCACCATCGACGACGCTTCATCGCGGCGAATCGCCCGCAATTCGAAGGCCCCGCGCTGGACACTAAACAGCGTGCACTCGCGGCCGACCTTGATCAGGAAGTCCTTGAGGCGCCAGCTGCGGACCTTGTCGATCTGCTTCTGCAACGCTTCCATGGGCAACGCGTGCTCGCCGTTGCTGAGCAGGTAATACACCAGCAGCTCTTCAATGAAGGGCTCGATCGACTTCGGCAACTGAGCAAAGAACACCCCGAGGTTTTCCAGGACCTTCTGCCGGGACAGCGGCTGGCCAGGCGTTTCGGAGCAAATCCCGGCGCCGTCGATCAAGTACAGACGACCACGCTGACGTAGCAGGTTGTCCAGGTGCAGGTCTTCCTGCCACAGACCCTTGCGGTGCATTTGACCGATGGCACCCAGTGCTTCGGCCAGCACCGCCCCTTGTCCATCGGACAGCACGGGCTGCTGCTCAACCTGCTTCCAGGTATCACCCAGGCTTTCGGCACCCTCCAGAAACTCGAACAGCAGCCAGCCACCCTCACCCTCTTTCAGGCCATCAGCCAACAGCTGTGGCGTGGTCAATCCTTGAGCCGCAAGCAAACGCACGCCATCCAGTTCACGCTGAAAATGCCGTGGGGCCTTGCTGCCAACGAGCAATTTGGCCAACACCGGCCGGCCGCGCCAGACGCCGGCACCGACATAACGCTGCCCCGGCAACACCCGTAACAGACTCAGCAGTTGCAGCTCGGCGGGGCCGGCGGCGTCGGCCAGCGAAACGCTCAGCGGCAAGCCTGGGGCACGGCCGGCAGACTTCAGTTCGGACAAACGCATCAGCGCGGCCCCTTCTGGCCGCGCCGCGCGGTCAAACGCTGCAGCCAGCTGTCGATCAGCGAGCTGTCCTGCGGTTGGTCCAGATAGGCGGCCAGCAATTGCCGCAGTTGCGACTCACCCCATTCGGGCGCGCGACGCGTCAGCGGCTCCAGATCCTTGATTCGGTCACGCTGCCCGTAGAGCAGCGGCCGGGTCTTTTCCAGGTCGATCAATTGAGCCTGATAACCGTTGCCGGTGGCGCGCATGAAAATGTGCTTGGGATAAAAGCACCCGTGCACCTGGCGCGCAAGGTGCAGCTGCCGGGCCAGTTCGCCACTGGCCTTGAGGATTTCCAAATGCTGCTCAGGGCTCAAGTCAGCCCAGCGCTGCAACAGCGAGTCGAGGTCGTCCCAGCCGTCCAGAGCACGGGTCATCAGGATCGCGCGGACCTCGCCATCGACCTTGCGCTCCCCGTAGAACACCGCTTCGAGCGCCGGAATGCCCATCTTCCGGTAACGGGAGATGTTGCGAAACTCGCGAGCGAAACTCGGCTCGCCGAACGGTGCGCGCAAGGTACGGGTCAGGTAGTTGCTTTGGCGCTTGAGGTAGAAACCATGACCTTCCAGATCCAGCCGAAACACGCTGCTCCAGCCGCCGCGACCGGTGTTGGGTTCGTCCACGGCATCGAGCTGTTTGGCCCAGAGCGCATCGAACGTGCCGAGGCCATGGCGCTCAAGCAGCGCACGGTCTTCAGCGGCCAGAAAGTCAGTCATTCGCGTCCCTCGAAAAATCTCACCACATGCCGGATGCGTTTTTTGTCCGCGGCATTGAGCCGGGTCCGGTTGCGGTATTGCAGGTAAAAGCGCAGGCGCTGGGTAGCCGACAATTGATACTTGGCGACCTTGTCCAGGCACGCCAGATCCTTGGTAATACGGTACTTGAGCCAGAAACCGCGCCAGAAATCGCCGTTGGGGCAGTCGATCAAGAACACTCGAGCCTCATCGTCGATCAGCAGGTTGCGCCACTTCAAATCATTATGGGTGAAGCGGTGGTCATGCATGGTCCGAGTGTATTGGGCCAGTTGACGACTGACCGTATCGACCCAGACGCGATCCGACAGCTTCGGGTCGCGGCGCTCGGCCAGTGCCGACAAGTCTTCGGTACGCGGCAGTTCCCGGGTAATCATCGCGCCGCGAGCGTAGGCCGCACCGCGCCGCTCCAGCCCCCAGGCCACCACTTCGGCAGTGGGGATGCCCCACTTGGCGAAGCGCTTGAGGTTCTGCCATTCCATCTTCACCCGAGGCTTGCCCAGGTAACGCCGCAAGCCTTTGCCAGCGCCCACATACCGTTTGACGTAATAGTTGACGCCATTGCGCTCGACACGGATGACCTCCGAGAGCACGTCACTGGTCAAACGCTCGCCCTGCAGCGCAAACACAGCCTCGAGGCTGCCGAAGTCATCGGCCAGCTCGCTGTAGGCCGGATCCAGCTTCCAACCCGACATCAGAGCGCATCCCCGTATCGCTGTTTACGCTCGTAGAGCTTGTTGGCCTTGCCGTCGAGCCAGGCCAGCAAAGACGCCTCTTCAATCAGGATCTGGCGCAGCGGCTGCTGGAAATAGCCTTTGAGGAAACGCAGCTTGTCGCGGCGGGTCAGGCCGATGTCCAACGCGGAAAAGTACAGCGCGGCCAGGTCCTTGTTGCGCCAGCGCAAGGTAATCGCCGGGCGGGTCTGGGCGCGGTGCAGGTCGATCACCGAAAGTTTGAAGTCATCAAATGTCACCGGTTTGTCGGTGTGCAGCAGGAAGTGGCAGATGTAGCAGTCGCGGTGGTTGACCCCGGCGCGGTGCATCATGCCGGTCATGCGTGCGACTTCGGCTATCAGCGCGCGCTTGAGTTTTGGCTCGGGCGGCTGCTTGATCCAGTTGATACTGAAGTCTTCCAGGCTGACCGTCGGCGCCAACTCTTCGGTGACGATGAACGAGTGCTGGTCGGCCGGGTTGCTGCCCTTCTCGCCATATGCGACGGCGGTCATGGTCGGCACGCCGACTTCCTGCAGGCGTTGAATGGCCTTCCACTCCTGACCGGCACCCAGTACAGGAAGCTTGGCAGTGAGCAGGTTCTTGAAAATTTCGGCCCAGCCGATGCCACGGTGGATTTTCACGAAAAACCCGTTGCCATCGACTTCCGTGCGTAATGTCCGGCGCGCTTCCAGCTCGCGGTACACCTCGCCCTTGAGCCCCTCGACTTCGGCGAACGGGTCGCGTCCGGCCCAGAGGCTCTTGAACGGTTCAGCCAGCATCAACTTCATTTAAGCGTGCTCCGCCAGAATCACATCGGCCGCGTGCTGCGGCATGCTGTAGAGGTCGGCCGTTTCGGCGAAGGCCAGACCGTTGCGGCTCCAGGCCGCCCTTGCTTGAGCGTCGTTCAACATGCCGGTCAGGTACTGCGTCAGTTGTGCCTGATCGAACGGTTCGTCCAGCACCAGCCCAGCATCGGCCTCGGCGATATAATGGGCGTAACCGCACACCGCACTCACCAGCACCGGCAGGCCGGCCACCAGGGCTTCGAGCAAAACCGTGCCGGTATTTTCGTTGTACGCCGGGTGGATCAACAGGTCGGCACCCAACAGGAAACGCGGAATATCGCTGCGCCCCTTGAGGAAGGTGACGTTGTCGCCCAGCCCCAATGTCGCACTCTGCATCTGGAATAATTTGGGGTCATCCTGGCCAATTACAAACAGCCGGGTGCGTTTCCTCAACTCGGCAGGCAATGCCGCCAGCGCCTTGAGGCTGCGGTCCACACCCTTGGTCTTGAACCCGGAGCCGATCTGCACCAGCAGCAGTTCGTCGTCCTTGAGATCGAATTCAGCGCGGAACCCTGCGCGAATTTCATCGGCATCGGCCGGCCGACGACGGTCCTGGGCGATGCCCGGCGGCAGCAGGTGGAAGCGTTCCAGCGGCGTGTCGTAATGCTTGATGAACAGCGGCTGCTGGACTTCGGAGATCATCAGTACTTCGGTCTTCGCCTCTTTGGCGAACACCGCCCGCTCGTATTCGGCGAAGTGGCGATAGCGGCCCCAACGGCGATACAGCGAGTTACGCAGGTTCTGCGCCTTGTCTTCGAAACAGCCGTCGGCGGCGTAGTAGACGTCCAGGCCCGGCATCTTGTTGAAGCCGATCAGGCGGTCCACCGGGCGCTTGGCCAGGTCAGCTTCCATCCATTCGCTGAGCTTCTCGTTGCGCCGATGGTTGAAGAACGCCTTGACCGGCGCCACCAGCACTTCGAAACCCGACGGTACGTCGCCTTCCCAGATCAGCGTGTAGACGCGAATCTGATGGCCGCGCTTCTGGCACTCCAGGGCGATACGCATGAAATCGCGCTGCAAGCCGCCAAACGGAAAATACTTGTACAAGACAAATGCCAATTGCATCAGCGCAGCTCCTCAGCCATTAACAACGTGCTCAGTCGGCTCGCGACACGCTCGGGATTCAGACGCGTGAAGCACAGGGGCCACTCGCGTTTCAGGTCAAATTGACGGGCATCTTCAGCCGTCGGTTGATAAGTGCATTTCTTTTGCAGGCACGGCGCACAAGGGAAGTCGCTGGCCAGGTGAATCTGCACCTTGCCATAGGCGCCGGTCAGGCCCGGATTGGTCGGGCCGAACAGCGACAGCGTCGGCACATCCAGCGCGGCGGCCAGATGGCCCAGGCCGGTGTCCACCGCCACGCAGGCTTGCGCGCCCGCCAGCACCTTGCCGACACCGGCCAGGTTCAGTTTTGGCAGCACTTCGGCATGCTTGAAACCGGCAGCGATGCGTTCGGCGCGGGCCTTTTCCACGGCATTGCCCCAAGGCAGTTTCACACCCACGCCAAGGTAGCCGACCCGCTCGGTCAGCTCGCGCCAGTAGGCTTCGGGCCAGTGCTTGGTGTCCCAGGTGGTGCCGTGCAGAAACACCACGTACGGGTTCTTGCGCGGCAACTCCACCAGGCGCTCGATATTCAGCCCGTAATCGCCCAGGCCTTTGGGCAAGTCATAGCCCAACGCGATGGCGAACAACTGACGCACTCGCTCCACCGCATGCTGCCCGCGGGCAACGGCCAGGCGTCGATTGTAAAAGCGCGCAGCGATAGGCTCGCGCGCCGAGCTTTTATCGAGACCGGCCACCGGGGCCTTGACGTAACGGGTCAGCCAGGCGCTTTTCAGCAAGCCCTGAGCGTCGATCACCAGGTCATATTTCGTGGCGCGAACGCTTTGCTTGAAGCGCTTCCACTCACCGCTCTTGATAGTCTGCCAGATGTTTTTGCGCCAGCGACGGATCGCCACCGGAATCACCTTGCCCACCGCCGGATGCCAGGTCGGGATCTCGGCAAAGCCTTCTTCCACCACCCAGTCGAATTTGATGCCGGGAATCGCCCGCGCCGCGTCGGTCAACGCCGGCAACGCATGAATGACGTCGCCCAGCGAAGAAGTCTTGATCAACAGAACCCGCAAGCTATTTGACCTCGACCGGAGTGCCTTGCAACCGTTGCAGGGCTTCGTTCACCGCTTGCGGCATGAGCTGGCGCAGGCAGTTGTAATGGCCGAAACGGCAGGTGCGGTCGAAGCATGGGCTGCATTCGATACCCAGGCGAACGACTTCGACGTGCTCGGCCAGCGGCGGCGTGAAACCTGGCGACGTCGAACCGTAGACCGCGACCAACGGGCGGTTCAGCGCGGCGGCGACGTGCATCAGGCCGGAGTCGTTGGACACCACCGCATCGGCGCAGGACATCAGGTCGATGGCTTCGGCCAGCGAGGTACCGCCGCTGAGGTTGACCGATTCTTCACGCAGGCCGGGAATCAGCCGCGCGCGGATGTCTTCGCCCACGGCGTGGTCGTTTTTCGAACCGAACAGCCAGACTTGCCAGCCTTCGCGGATCTTCGCTTCGGCGACCCTGGCGTAATGCTCGGACGGCCAGCGCTTGGACTCGCCAAACTCGGCGCCGGGGCACAGGGCCAATACCGGGCGGTCGAGGGTCAGGTCGAACTTGGCCAGTGCCGCTTCGCGGGTAACCGGATCGATCTGCAGCGTCGGGCGCGGATAGGGTTTTGGCAGTTCAACGCCCGGCTCGAACGCCAGGGCCATGAAGCGCTCGATCATCAGCGGATAACGATCCTTGTCCAGCGTGCGCACGTCGTTGAGCAGGCCATAGCGGAATTCGCCTCGCCAGCCGGTGCGTTTCGGGATGCCGGCAAAGAACGGCACCAGCGCCGACTTCAGGGAATTGGGCAACAGGATCGCCTGGTCGTACTGGCCAACCAGGGATTTGCCGATGCGCCGACGCGTTGCCAGCTCCAGGACACCGTGACCGAGCGGAAAGCTCAAGGCCTGGCGAACTTCGGGCATGCGCTCAAGAATCGGCCGGCTCCACTCGGGGGCCAGCACGTCGATTTCGCATTGCGGGTGGCGTTGCTTCAGACACTGGAAAAGTGTCTGCGCCATCACCATGTCACCGACCCAACTGGGCCCAACGATCAGAATTTTCATGTGGTTTCCATAAACGAACCGGGGAGGCCTACGCCTCCCCGCCTCGAAAATTCTACAGAACAACGCAAATCTACTGTAGGAGCTAGCTTGCTCCGGGCGGCGATCCGACGATGAACCTGAGCCCCCTCAGGGTGCCAGGCTCGCCGCGTTATCGTTAACGACCATCGCGAGCAAGCTCGCTCCTACAGGGAATATTGGCGTATCAAATATCCCGTTTCAGCTTAGCCCCAGCTCACGCCAGATCCGCATGACCTGCCGCCGTTCGTCCGCGAACTGGTCGCCCGGAATCACCCCTGGGTCCTTCTGCAAGGCCTGCCGGTGGGCGGCGGAGCGGTACGCTTTATACGCTTCACGCAACAGGCCGGCATCTTCGACCGGCATCAGCCCATCATGCTCCAGCTCTTCCAGAATGCGGATGTTGTCCGTCCAGCGCAGCAATGGCGGGTGTGTTTCGGACCACGCCAAGGCCGCGTATTGCACCATAAATTCAATATCGACGATACCTCCGGCGTCCTGCTTGATATCGAACGGCGCCGTGGCTTCGAAGGCATTTGCCCCGGTGCCGGCCGCCGTGCTCTTGCTGCCCAGGTTATCGCGCATCTTGGCGCGCATCTCGCTGACCTCCTGGCGCAGGGTCGGCAGATCACGGGTCTTGCCCAATATCGCGGCGCGGACTTTCTCGAAGGCCTGGCCGACATCCTGACTGCCCACCAACACCCGCGCCCGCACCAATGCCTGATGCTCCCAGGTCCAGGCCTCGTTCTCCTGATAACGGGCAAACGCCCCCAGAGAACTCACCAGCAAGCCCGACGCACCGGATGGCCGCAAACGCATGTCCACTTCATACAACTGCCCGGAGTTGGTCTGCGCCGTCAGCAAGTGAATGATCCGCTGCCCCAGCCGGGTGAAAAATTGCGCGCCATCGATGGGTTTGACGCCATCGGTTTCAGCCTGCGGATCGCCGTCGTGGATGAACACCAGGTCCAGGTCCGAACCATGCCCGAGTTCCAGGCCGCCGACTTTCCCATAACCGACAATGATGAAGCCGGGATCGCACAAGGTGCCATCGGTGCGCAACGGTGTGCCGTACTTGGCTACGGTCTGGCGCCAGGCCAGTGCCAGCACTTGCTCCAGGATCGCTTCGGCGAGCCAGGTCAGGTAATCGCTGACTTTCATCAGCGGCAAGCTGCCGGCGATTTCCGAGGCAGCCACCCGCAAGCGGTGCGCCAGCTTGAAGTGACGCAGGGCTTCCATTTGCTGCTCGAGGTCGTCCTCGGGAATCCGTGTCAGGCGCTCGCGCAATTCGGCCGCCAGTTCTGGCGCCAGTGGCGGCTTGAACAGCCGGCCTTCGTTGAGCAATTCGTCGAGCAACAACGGGAAGCGGGTGATTTGCTCGGCGATCCACGGGCTCGCCGCGCACAGCGTCAGCAACCGCCGCAACGCACTGGGGTTCTCGGTCAGCAGCACCAGGTACGCGGAGCGACGGGCCACGGCTTCGACCAGCGGCAGCACCCGTTCCAGTACCAGGTCCGGATTGTCATGCTCTACGGCCTGCGCCAGCAACCGCGGAATAAAAGCATCGAGACGTTCGCGACCCAGACGCTGCATTGCCCTCAATTGCGGGCTACCGCGCAAGCCGGCCAGGGCTCTCAAGGCTTTTGGGGCATCCTTGAAACCACCCTCCTCCAGTTGACGGCAAGCGGCCTCATCGTCCTGGGCCTCCTCCCACAGCGGCAACCACTCACCACCGACCACCACTTCGTTTTCGGCGCCCTGCTCTTCATCGGGATCGGCGATCACCTGCCCGAAGTGCCAGGCAATACGGCCGCGCCAGTACATCAGTTGTTCGTGGAAGGCCGTCCAGTTGGCGAAACCCAACATAAAGGCAATACGCGCCTGATCCTGCTCGCCAGCGGGCAACATTTGCGTCTGGCGATCGGCAATCGCCTGAATCGCGTGTTCGGTGTAACGCAGGAACTCGTAACCTTCACGCAGCTCGCTGATCACGGCCGGCGGCAGGTAACCCTGACCTTCCAGCGTGCTCAGCACCTTTAATAGTGGGCGCTGTTGCAAGCTCAAGTCGCGCCCGCCGTGGATCAGCTGAAAGGCCTGGGCAATGAACTCGACTTCGCGAATACCGCCGGAACCGAGCTTGATGTTGTCGGCCATACCCTTGCGCCGCACTTCCTGCTGGATCAGCTGCTTCATGGTGCGCAGCGCTTCAATGGCGGAAAAGTCCAGGTAACGCCGATAAACGAACGGGCGCAGCATCTCTTGCAGTTGCGCGCCGGCCACCTGATCGCCGGCCACCACCCGTGACTTGATCATCGCGTAGCGTTCCCAGTCGCGCCCCTGATCCTGGTAATACTGCTCCAGCGCGTTAAAGCTCAGCACCAGCGCGCCTGCCGAACCGTAGGGACGCAGGCGCATGTCGACGCGGAATACAAAGCCGTCGACGGTCATCGGGTCCAGGGCCTTGATCAGCCGCTGACCCAGACGAATGAAGAACTCCTGGTTATCCAGCGGGCGTTTGACGCCGACGGTTTCGCCACCCTCGGGATAGGCAAAAATCAGGTCGATGTCCGACGACAGGTTCAACTCCACGGCACCGAGCTTGCCCATGCCGAGAATGACCATCTGCTGCGGCTCGCCGCTGCGCCGCCCGGTCGGCACGCCGAACTGCTGGCAATGCCGCACATACAACCATTGATAGGCCTGATCGATGCTGGCATCGGCCATGTCCGAAAGGTCGCGGCAGGTCTGGATCAAATCGGCCTGACGGGTCAGGTCGCGCCAGATGATCCGCACTTGATGGCGTGCACGCTGGCGGCGCAAGGCGCGGCCAAGCAGATCGTCGGTCTCGGCCGCGCTCACGGCGGTCGCGATTTGAGCGCACAACTCACCGGGAGCGAAGCTGCGGTCCAGCTCGCCGGACTGCACCAACTCCAGCAACATCAAAGGGTCACGAACACACTGTTCAATCACGAAATCGCTGGCGGCGGTGACGCGGGCAAATTGCGCCCAGCGCTCCGGCGTCCAGACAGACAGACCGTGGTCATCGTCCAAAGCGGCGACGGCAGCCCGGAAAGACTGCTCGGCGCGAGTGACAAACGGCAGGAGAATGGCGGGCAGTTCGGCAAGCGAGGGGAGGCTCATGGTCTATCCTTGATCGGCGTACAACGGACTGCATGTAGTGGTTTTCGAAAACCCACTACCTGAGGGAGTGTCGAACAAAAGTTAGAAATAGCTGAAATTTCTTTTATTTTGGCAGCCAGCATCAAGCTTTTACCTTTTGTAGTTGGAAAAAGACCAACCTTAACGATTATTCTCACAACGCAGCCGGGGGCCACAAGCCGCTCTTCTGTAGTTTTACTACTCGTATATACATTAGACGGGCTGAAATGCCGGAAGATTTGTAGTAAAACTACACGCCGCCGGAACAACCTATCGGCAATCCAAGAATTTATATCGTCTGCCCACAAGGCCAGTCGCAAACTCAGGCAACCGATTCTGGAAGCCTTTCCGCCCTGGAGCAAGCCATGCAAGACCTCGATCCCGTCGAAACCCAGGAATGGCTGGACGCCCTGGAATCGGTTCTCGACAAAGAAGGCGAAGACCGTGCTCACTATCTGATGACCCGTATGGGTGAACTGGCGACCCGCAGCGGTTCGCAGCTGCCTTACGCCATCACCACGCCTTACCGCAACACCATCCCGGTAACCCACGAAGCACGCATGCCTGGCGACCTGTTCATGGAACGCCGCATTCGCTCGCTGGTACGCTGGAACGCGATGGCCATGGTAATGCGTACGAACCTGAAAGATTCTGACCTCGGCGGTCACATCTCCAGCTTCGCCTCCAGTGCGACCCTGTATGACATCGGCTTCAACTACTTCTTCCAGGCCCCGACCGAAGAACACGGCGGCGACCTGATCTACTTCCAGGGCCACACCTCGCCAGGCGTTTACGCCCGCGCATTCATGGAAGGCCGCATCACCGAAGACCAGATGAACAACTTCCGCCAGGAAGTCGACGGTCAGGGCCTGTCGTCCTACCCGCACCCTTGGCTGATGCCTGACTTCTGGCAGTTCCCGACCGTATCCATGGGTCTGGGCCCGATCCAGGCGATCTACCAGGCACGCTTCATGAAGTACCTCGAAGCCCGTGGTTTCATCCCGGAAGGCAAGCAAAAAGTCTGGTGCTTCCTGGGCGACGGCGAGTGCGACGAGCCGGAATCCCTGGGTGCCATCTCGCTGGCTGGCCGCGAGAAGCTGGACAACCTGATCTTCGTCATCAACTGCAACCTGCAGCGCCTTGATGGCCCGGTTCGCGGCAACGGCAAGATCATCCAGGAACTCGAAGGCGTGTTCCGCGGTGCTCAGTGGAACGTGACCAAAGTCATCTGGGGCCGTTTCTGGGACCCACTGCTGGCCAAAGACGTCGACGGTATCCTGCAACGTCGCATGGACGAAGTCATCGACGGCGAGTACCAGAACTACAAAGCCAAAGACGGCGCGTTCGTGCGTGAACACTTCTTCAACTCGCCAGAACTCAAGGCGATGGTTGCCGACTTGTCCGACGACGAGATCTGGAAACTCAACCGTGGCGGCCACGACCCGTACAAGGTCTACGCGGCGTACCACGAAGCGGTCAACCACAAAGAACAACCGACCGTCATCCTGGCCAAAACCATCAAAGGTTATGGCACCGGTGCCGGCGAAGCGAAAAACACTGCGCACAACACCAAGAAAGTCGATGTCGACAGCCTGAAGTTGTTCCGTGATCGTTTCGACATTCCGGTCAAAGACGAAGAGCTGGAAAACCTGCCGTTCTTCAAACCGGAACCAAACAGCGCCGAAGCCCGTTACCTGAGCGAGCGCCGCACTGCACTGGGCGGTTTTGTGCCACAGCGTCGCGCGCAGAGCTTCAGCGTGCCGACTCCGTCACTCGATACCCTCAAGGCTATCCTGGACGGCTCGGGCGACCGTGAAATTTCCACCACCATGGCGTTCGTGCGGATCCTCGCGCAACTGGTCAAGGACAAGGAAATCGGTCCACGCATCGTTCCGATCATCCCGGACGAAGCCCGTACCTTCGGTATGGAAGGCATGTTCCGTCAGTTGGGCATCTACTCGTCCGTCGGCCAGCTCTACGAGCCAGTCGATAAAGACCAGGTGATGTTCTACAAAGAAGACAAGAAGGGCCAGATCCTCGAAGAAGGCATCAACGAAGCGGGTGCCATGAGCTCCTTCATCGCTGCCGGTACTTCGTACTCCAGCCACAACCAGCCAATGCTGCCGTTCTACATCTTCTATTCGATGTTCGGCTTCCAGCGTATCGGCGACCTGGCCTGGGCCGCTGGCGACAGCCGCACCCGTGGCTTCCTGATCGGCGGCACCGCCGGCCGGACCACGCTGAACGGCGAAGGCCTGCAACACGAAGACGGTCACAGCCACATCCTGGCTGCCACCATCCCGAACTGCCGCACCTTTGATCCAACCTACGGCTACGAGCTGGCGGTGATCATCCAGGACGGCATGAAGAAGATGACCGAAGAGCAGCAGGACGTTTTCTACTACATCACCGTGATGAACGAGTCCTACCAGCAACCAGCCATGCCGGCCGGTGTAGAGGAAGGCATCATCAAGGGCATGTACCTGCTCGAAGAAGACACCCGCGAAGCGGCGCACCACGTTCAGCTGATGGGCTCCGGCACCATCCTGCGTGAAGTCCGTGAAGCAGCGAAGATCCTGCGCGAAGAGTTCAACGTCGGCGCCGACGTGTGGAGCGTTACCAGCTTCAACGAACTGCGTCGCGACGGCCTGGCCGTTGAGCGCACCAACCGTCTGCACCCTGGCCAGAAGCCTAAGCTGAGCTACGTCGAGGAGTGCCTGAACGGCCGTAAAGGTCCGGTCATCGCCTCTACCGACTACATGAAACTGTTCGCCGAGCAGATCCGTCAGTGGGTACCGTCCAAGGAATTCAAAGTCCTGGGCACCGACGGTTTCGGCCGCAGCGACAGCCGCAAGAAACTGCGTCATTTCTTCGAAGTCGACCGTCATTTCGTGGTGTTGGCAGCCCTGGAAGCACTGGCTGACCGTGGTGACATCGAACCTAAGGTTGTGGCCGAGGCCATCGCCAAGTTCGGTATCAACCCGGAAAAACGCAACCCACTGGACTGCTGAGGAGAGATTCTGTGAGCGAACTCATTCGCGTACCTGACATCGGCAGCGGTGAAGGTGAAGTAATTGAACTGTTTGTGAAGGTCGGCGACCGTATCGAAGCCGACCAGAGCATCCTGACACTTGAGTCGGACAAGGCGAGCATGGAAGTGCCTGCGCCGAAGGCCGGTATCATCAAGAGCTTGAAAGTGAAGCTGGGCGATCGCCTGAAAGAAGGCGACGAACTGCTGGAGCTTGAAGTCGAAGGTGCCGCGCAATCGGCCCCTGCGGCTGCCGCTGCACCGGCGGCCAAGGCTGAAGCCAAACCGGCTGCTGCGCCTGCCGCCGCCCCTGCTCCTGCTGCGCCGGCTGCTGCCAGCGTTCAGCAAGTGCACGTGCCGGACATCGGTTCGTCGGGCAAGGCCCAGATCATCGAGATCCAGGTCAAGGTCGGCGACACCGTCGCGGCTGATCAGTCGCTGATCACCCTGGAATCCGACAAGGCGAGCATGGAAATCCCGTCGCCTGCCGCTGGCGTGGTCAAGGCCATCAGCGTCAAGCTCAACGACGAAGTCGGCACCGGCGACCTGATCCTGGATCTGGAAGTGGCAGGTGCTGCGGCACCGGCTGCTGCTCCGGCCCAGGCTGCCGCTCCAGCTGCTGCCGCTGCGCCTGCTCCTGCAGCAGCTCCGGCTGCACCGGTTGCCGACAGCGTTCAGGACATCCACGTTCCGGACATCGGTTCGGCGGGCAAGGCCAAGATCATCGAAGTCCTGGTCAAGGCCGGCGACACCGTTGTGGCCGACCAGTCGCTGATCACCCTGGAATCCGACAAGGCGAGCATGGAAATTCCATCGCCTGCCGCTGGCGTGGTGGAAAGCGTTTCCATCAAGCTCGATGACGAAGTCGGTACCGGCGACCTGATCCTCAAGCTGAAAGTCAAAGGCGCCGCTCCGGCCGCTGCACCGGCACCTGCCGCTGCTGCTCCGAGCGCACCTGCTCCAGCTGCTGCTCCTGCCGCCGCTGCACCTGCTGCTGCCCCGGCCGCCGCGCCAGCCAAGCCTGGTGCAAAAGTTCACGCCGGCCC
This sequence comes from Pseudomonas grandcourensis, assembly GCF_039909015.1. NCBI lineage: Bacteria > Pseudomonadati > Pseudomonadota > Gammaproteobacteria > Pseudomonadales > Pseudomonadaceae > Pseudomonas > Pseudomonas grandcourensis. The sequence goes on along the minus strand of NZ_CP150919.1, from coordinate 543,889 downwards.
AGCCGTGCGTCAACTGGCCCGCGAATTCGGCGTCGAGCTGAACGCCGTTGGCGCCAGCGGCCCGCACGGTCGCATCCTGAAGGAAGACGTGCAGGTTTACGTCAAGGCCATGATGCAAAAGGCCAAGGAAGCACCGGCCGCTGCTGCTGGCGCAACCGGTGGCGCGGGCATCCCGCCGATTCCGGTCGTGGACTTCAGCCGCTTCGGTGAAATCGAAGAAGTGCCGATGACCCGCCTGATGCAGGTCGGCGCCGCCAACCTGCACCGCAGCTGGCTGAACGTACCGCACGTTACGCAATTCGACTCGGCGGATATCACCGAGCTCGAAGCGTTCCGCGTTGCTCAGAAAGCCGTTGCAGAGAAGGCCGGCGTCAAGCTGACCATCCTGCCGTTGCTGCTCAAGACCTGCGCGCACCTGCTCAAGGAACTGCCGGACTTCAACAGCTCGCTGGCGCCAAGCGGCAAAGCGATCATCCGCAAGAAATACGTGAACATCGGCTTCGCCGTCGACACCCCGGATGGCCTGCTGGTACCGGTCATCAAGAACGTCGACCAGAAGAGCCTGCTGCAACTGGCCGCCGAAGCTGCTTCCCTGGCTGAAAAAGCCCGGACCAAGAAGCTCTCGTCGGACGAGATGCAAGGCGCCTGCTTCACCATTTCCAGCCTCGGCCACATTGGCGGCACCGGCTTCACGCCGATCGTCAACGCGCCGGAAGTGGCGATCCTCGGTGTTTCCAAGGCAACCATCCAGCCAGTCTGGGACGGCAAAGCCTTCCAGCCGAAACTGATGCTGCCACTGTCGCTGTCCTACGATCACCGTGTGATCAACGGCGCCGCTGCTGCACGCTTCACCAAGCGTCTGAGCGATCTGCTGGGCGACATCCGCACCATGCTCCTGTAACACCGACCGGCCCTCCTTCACCGGAGGGCCAGTTGCGTTCCACGTTTCCGAGCGCCACGCTCGTACCTCAACCCCGCCAATTTGGCGGGGCTTTTTTTGCCTGAATTTTTTACTTAAGACTTCTTCCTACATTTGTGGCTGATATCGCCCACAACTCTAATCCATTTCCGCCAGATATTTTTTCGGGCCAAATAACTAGCCTTGACTGAAAGACTACTTATTACATCCGAAACAACCAGCTAACCAATTCGTTGGCAGCAGAATGGACTCAAACATGCTCAAACCAACTGTCGGCCCGATTATTGGCCACACCACCACTAATCATGCCCGTATTTTTTTGCGCGGCGAACACAATAAAGACACTTTGGTATTTGCCGGGATTCGTTATAGACGACAAGGCGAAGATCACTGGTCAAAAGGTAACTTTGCGAAACTCGAACCCGAGCACGACATGTGCGAAGTCTTTGCACTAAACAATCTGTCCGCCGACGCCGACTATGAGTATCAGGCGGGGTGGTTCAGCCCGACGAGCCCGGCGCACACCGTCGACACGGTGAAGGAACTGCCGCTGCAATGGCCACGGCAGGTTTATCACTTGCGCACCCGTTCCAGCCAGGCCGGTCTGCCAAGGGCCTACATTGTCGGCTCCTGCCGATATCTGCACATGACCGCCGGCATCGCATTCGCCCCTCACTTGGGCGACAGAGTCTTCGCTTCAATTTCACGGCTGGTGGAGCAAGCCAGTCCTCCTGTCAGTGCGCTGGTGATGACGGGAGACCAAATCTATGTCGATGATTTGAACATCATTGCCCCGGATCGGGAACTCAAGGAGATCCTGCATAAATATCGCGTGGCATTTTCGCAAACAAATATCGCCAGGCTAATGTCCAACCTGCCTACTTACATGATCCTTGACGACCATGAAATAGAAGACAACTGGCCCGCCAACAAGAGCAAGTCCGATGACTACTTATATGCAAACGCAATCAGGGCCTATGAGCTGTATCAGGCCAGCCATAGTCCAGCCCAGGCACTAACCGATGATGGACTGATAAATAAACGACTGGAGAAATACTGGTATCAATTTACTGAAGGTGATATCGAATGGTTTGTTACCGACAGTCGAACCCGACGCAATCTGTCGGCCACTGACCGACGCATTCTCGACGCAGCCCAGGAACAGGCCTTGTGCGACTGGCTGATCCACAGCCCGGCGCGGGTCAAATTCGTGGTCACCAGTGTCATGTTCTACCCTGACCAAAAACGCTCGGATGATGACGCCTGGCAGGCCTTCCCCGAACAACGGCTACGGTTGCTGGAGACCATACGCACACACCGCATCAAAAACGTCGTGTTCATTTCCGGCGATGTCCACGGCTCGCTGACCAGTCGCCTGACCCACAGCGAGGATGCGGACTTCGAAGTCCACACCATCGTCTCGTCACCACTGTGCAACAGCAGAATGTTGCCCTATGCCACAGCCTCCACGTTCGTGCTCGATCAACCCTTGATCCGCACCGCCTCCGGCGACTATCGGCATGAGCTGACCAGCAACGTGATCAGCCAGGATAACTTTGCCCACCTGGTCGTCGAGGCGAGGCAGCTTCAGGTGAATTTCCACGACCGGGAGGGCAAGCCTCTACAGTCCATTGGCATCCCGATTCGCTGACCCGGAAACCGATCGCAGTCATTGGCAATACTTGCAAAACTGCGATTTTTCGGCTGATAGCAATACTTTTTGCCACTGACTGAAGAAATCCCATCGCCTGCCGACATATTCTTATAGCACTTGGCCTTCATCTCTCTTGTCAGTCGGTGTCGCAATGATGCAACCTTGCCGCAGGCAACAGTAAAGAGGGCGAGAGCCCGGCGCGTTCAGCATATTCGAAGCGAGTTTCCCTCCATGAAAAGCCAACCCGATGCCGCCAGCCGTATGGTGGCCGAGGTAGTGACGCAGTTGCCTGTGCCCTCGCGGCTCGGCATGCTGCGTTTCGAACGGCTTAATGAACCCAGCTGGGCACTGCTGTTTCTCGATCCCAATTGCGAACGCCAGTTCGGCCTGCCCGCCGTTGAGCTGTGTGCGCTGGTGGGCTCGCCCTACGCCAGCCTGATGGAGCCGCAAGCGCGCTATCAATTGCACGACGCGATCCAGCAGCAACTGACTGAAAGCACGCACTACCTGATCCGCTACACCCTGCACACCGCCGCTGGCTCCTTGACTCTGCTTGAACTGGGCGAAGCCTTCAAACAACACAATAGACACCTGTTGCGCGGCTATCTGCTGGTCATCGACGGCCTGTTCGAGGACGACCCGTTGCAACCGGCCCTGGATCTGGAAACCCAGAACTCACGCCTGCAAATCGCCCTGGAACTCAATCAGCGCGCCCAGCAGGAACAACTGCTGCACCTAGAGCGAGTGCGTGCCCAGCAGGACCTGATCCTGCTGCTCACCCGTCAACGCTACAGCAGCAACAATTCCTTGCGCGAAGCCGCCGAGCTGATCACCCGTAGCGCCTGCGATATTTACGAAATCGACTGCGCCAGCCTGTGGCACCTCGAAGGCTCGATGCTGGTGCCGATCTCGGCTTATCACCGCACGAGTCAGGAATACCTGCTGCCACAGCCGATCGATGTCAGCGTTTTCCCTGATTACCTCGACGCCCTGCACACCGGCCGTGCCATCGACGCTCATAACGCCATGCGCGACCCGCGCACCCGGGAGATGGCCGAAAGCCTGCGCCCGCGCGACGTCAACGCAATGCTCGACGCCAGTATCCGCGTCGATGGCCAGGTGGTCGGCGTCTTGTGCCTGGAGCAGACCGGGGCGACCCGCGCCTGGCAGTCGGATGAAATCGCCTTCGCCGGAGAGCTGGCGGACCAGTTTGCCCAGGTTATCAGCAACCACAACCGGCGCGCCGCCACCAGCGCCCTGCACCTGTTCCAGCGTGCGGTCGAACAAAGTGCCAACGCCTTTTTGCTGGTCAACTGCGATGGCGTGGTGGAATACGTCAACCCGAGCTTCACCGCGATCACCCAATATTCCACCGAAGAAGTGCACGGTCAGCGCCTGTCAGAACTACCGGCCCTGGAGAACCTCAGCGAACTGCTGTTCGACGCGCCTTCGGCGCTGGCCAAGAGCAACAGTTGGCAAGGCGAATTCAAGAGCCGCCGGAAAAACCTCGAACCCTACTGGGGCCAGTTGTCGATCTCCAAGGTTTACGGCGACAACCGCGAGCTGACCCACTACATCGGCATCTACGAAGACATCACCCAAACCAAGCTCGCCCAGCAGCGCATCGAGCGCCTGGCCTACACCGACAACCTGACCAACCTCGGCAACCGCCCGGCGTTCATCCGCAACCTCGATGAACGCTTCGCCCGGGACAGCGACGCGCCGATCAGCCTGTTGCTGGTGGACATCGACAACTTCAAGCGGATCAACGACAGCCTCGGCCACCAGACCGGCGACAAACTGCTGATCAGCCTGGCCCGGCGCCTGCGAAACAGCCTGATCCCGAGCGGCAGCCTGGCGCGATTCGCCAGCAACGAATTCGCCGTGTTGCTGGACAACAGCGACCTCACCGTCGGCCAGCAAGTGGCCAACCAATTGCTGGCGACCCTCGACAAACCGATGTTCGTCGACAACCAGTTGATCAGCGTCACAGGCTCCGTGGGCCTGGCCTGCGCGCCGCTGCACGGGCGCGATCCGCAAACCCTGATGCGCAACGCCGGGTTGGCGCTGCACAAGGCCAAGGCCAACGGCAAACACCAGGTGCAAGTGTTCACCGAAGCGCTGAACGCCGAGGCCAGCTACAAACTGTTCGTTGAAAACAACCTGCGCCGCGCCCTGACCCAGAACGAACTCGACGTGTTCTACCAGCCAAAGCTGTGCCTGCGCAGCGGTCGCCTGCTCGGGATGGAAGCACTGCTGCGCTGGGACCATCCGGAAAAGGGCATGATCCGCCCGGATCAGTTCATCAGCGTCGCCGAAGAAACCGGGCTGATCATTCCGATCGGCAAATGGATCGCCCGCCAGGCCTGCCGCATGAGCAAAGCGCTGACCGCCGCCGGACTGGGCAACCTGCAAGTGGCGATCAACCTGTCGCCCAAGCAGTTCTCCGACCCGGACCTGGTGGCCTCCATTGCCAACATCCTCAAGGAAGAAGCCCTGCCGGCTCATTTGCTGGAGCTGGAGCTGACCGAGGGCCTGCTGCTGGAAGCCACCGAAGACACCCACCTGCAGCTCGACCAGCTCAAGCGCCTGGGCCTGACCCTGGCCATGGATGACTTCGGCACCGGTTACTCGTCGCTCAGCTACTTGAAAAAATTCCCCATCGACATCATCAAGATCGATCGAAGCTTCATCCACGAAATCCCGGACAACCAGGACGACATGGAAATCACCTCCGCGGTGATCGCCATGGCCCACAACCTGAAACTCAAGGTCGTGGCTGAAGGCATCGAAACCGCCGAGCAGTTGTCGTTCCTGCGCCGTCACCGCTGCGACGTCGGCCAGGGCTACCTGTTCGACCGTCCGATCCCGGGCAATGAGCTGATCGACAAGCTCAAGCGCTACCCGCGTGGCCCAATCGCCTGACAGCGATCCAACTCTCGGGCAAACTGCTTGCCTGTCTAATTATCCTGACTGAGAGGACTGATCATGGTTCTGCGCTCGGAAATTCTGGTGAACAAAAACGTGCTCCCGACTAAAGAACAAGCTCTGCCCGGCCGCGAAACCGCGATGACCCTGCCTGAAAAACACTTTGTGTTTAAAGACACCCCGTTGCTCGGCCCGTTCTTCGAAGACGTCGACTTCGCGATCTTCGGCCTCGGCTGCTTCTGGGGCGCGGAACGCCGCTTCTGGCAGCGCGAAGGCGTGGTCAGCACCGTGGTCGGCTACGCCGGCGGTTTCACGCCGAACCCGACCTACGAAGAAGTCTGCTCGGGCCTGACCGGCCACACCGAAGTAGTGCTGGTGGTGTATGACAAGGCCAGGGTCAGCTACGAAGCACTGCTGGCGATGTTCTGGGAACTGCACAACCCGACGCAGGGCATGCGCCAGGGCAATGACATCGGCACCCAGTACCGTTCGGCGATCTACGCCACCAGCCAGGAACAACTGGACGCGGCGCTCAAGAGCAAGGAAATCTACCAGGCCGAGCTGTCCAAGGCCGGTCTCGGTGAAATCAGCACCGAAATCGACCAGGCCCCGACCGTCTACTTTGCCGAGACGTATCACCAGCAATACCTGGCGAAAAATCCGGAAGGCTATTGCGGGATCGGCGGTACCGGCGTGTGCATGCCACCGAGCCTGGCGGGCAACTAACCCTGAACTGTGGCGAGGGAGCTTGCTCCCTCGCCACTGGTTGTTGATTGCTGATCAACTCTCGGCAATCAACCAATCCATCTGCCACCCACCCTGGGTCTGCCCCAGCTTCTGGGACAACCACGGCAGCAGCTCACGCAACTCTTCCTCCAGCCCCCACGGCGGATTGGCAATCGCCAGCCCGGAACCGTTCAGGCTGTTGGGCGTATCCAGCGGATGCACCAGCAACTCCACCCGCAACAACTTCGGCGCACCGGTACCGGCCAGGTCCTGATAGAAGCGGCGCAGCGCGCGCTGATCCTTCACCGGGTACCAGATAGCCGCCACTGTCTGGCGCATCCGGCCAATCGCTTCCTTCAACGACGCGGCACAGCGCTGCATCTCGTCGAGCTTCTCGAACGGCGGATCGATCAGCATCACCGCACGTTTCTCCGGCACCGGCAGCAAAGCCCGGGGCACGTGCCAGCCTTCACCCAAGTGCACCTTGACCCGGCGATCACCGGCCATGTTGTCCTTGAGCAGCACACCGTCTTCCGGGTGTTTCTCGTTGAGCAACACGCGATCCTGCGGACGAGTCAGACGTCGCGCCAGCTCCGGCGACCCCGGGTAATAGCGCAACTGACCATCCGGGTTCATCTCGTGCAGCACTTGCATGTAATCAGCGGTCAGGATCGGCAGATCCGGCTGATCCCACAAACGCGCAATGCCTTCCAGGTACTCACCGGTACGGTTGGCCTGATCACCCTGAAGGTCATACAGACCGATGCCGGCGTGAGTGTCGAGATAGGCAAACGGCTGCTCCTTGCGCGACATCAGGGCGATGAGGCGGGTCAAGGTCAGGTGTTTGAACACATCGGCGTGATTGCCGGCATGGAAGGCGTGACGATAATTCATGGCTGCTCCTGCGAAGGCCGGGAAGTTTACCTTTTACCGGCCGGCAAGTCAGGGGGTCGCAGCCGAGCGGCCAGTTGAGGCACTGCACACCCCCTCACCACAAAAGCCTTCTGCGCTAAGCCGACGTCTGCGCCCGCAACCGCCGCCCAACCACATCCAGCACATCACAGCCATCGCGCAACGTAATTGCACAGAGCAAGGCGAAATCGCTGAGGATGAACGACTCGCACTCGATCGAACCGCGCATGGACAGGTTCTCAAGCACTTGGGTAACTGCGCGAATTCGGTAGTTGGCGGCATCGGCGAGGATGTCGAGTGGCGCATGGGTGTCGACGAACAGGGTGGGCATATCGTTGCAGTTGCTGGTCAATGCCATGAAGCGGCTGTCGGGATGGGGGATTGGTTTTTCGTAGGGTGGGTCCGGGTGAATTGTTTTCATTTTTTAACCTCTGGTAGAAGTGGGACTACCATCGGCCTTCCTACAGGCTTGGGTGGCAGCCATACGCGGGGTAGGAATATCGAGACCAGAGAACTCGACCACGCCGAAGCGTGCCCGCGCACAGCCGCCGCAACAGATCTTACGGGCGCACGTTGGTGGCCGCAAATCAGGTGTCGACGCCAAAGCGTTTCTCATGGTCTTAACGGGTTCCTACACCCCGTCACTGAATTGTCAGCGACCACCAAAGACTATCGACGGAACTCGCATCGCACCACTTCATGAAAACCGCTAGGTTTTGAAGGAAACGTCCGAGGACCCTGCCCGGAAAATTCGCACCACGGATATCGGAGAAGCAAAAAAAACGGCCCGCACTATTAAAGCTGCGAGCCGTTCTTTTATCAGCGATGGGAAGAGTTCAACCCATCACTCATCACTTGTTCAGGCGGTAATCATTCTCTGCAGCAGCAAAACGCTGGAACATGCCGGCAGTCGGCGTGCCCATTTTGCTGACGAAGTAGATCGCCAGGCTGGCGAAGATGAAGCCCGGGATGATTTCGTACAGGCCCAGCAGTTCGAAGTGTTTCCAGACGATCACGGTGATCGCGCCGACCAGGATACCGGCCAGTGCGCCGTTGCGGGTCATGTCCTTCCAGATCACGGAGATCAGCACGACCGGACCGAATGCAGCACCGAAACCGGCCCAGGCGTAGCTCACCAGACCCAGTACACGGTTTTCCGGGTTGGCCGCCAGTGCGATAGCAATCAGGGCAACCAACAGCACCATGGCACGGCCGACCCACACCAGTTCAACCTGGGAAGCGGATTTACGCAGGAAGGTCTTGTAGAAGTCTTCGGTCAGGGCGCTTGAGCACACCAGCAACTGGCAGCTCAGGGTGCTCATCACCGCAGCCAGGATGGCCGACAGCAGGATACCCGCGATCCATGGGTTGAAGAGGATCTTGGCCAGCTCGATGAACACACGCTCGTGGTTCTCGGAGACTGCGCCAGCCACCTCCGGGTGCGCCGAGAAGTAGGCGATACCGAAGAAGCCGACTGCCACGGTGCCGCCCAGGCACAGGATCATCCAGGTCATGGAGATGCGACGGGCCTTGGCGATCGATTTAACCGAATCGGCAGCCATGAAACGCGCAAGGATGTGCGGCTGGCCGAAGTAGCCCAGACCCCAGCCCATCAGCGAGATGATGCCGATGAAAGTGGTGCCCTTGAGCATGTCGAAGTTGCTTGGATCTTGCGCTTCGATGGCCAGGAAAGTGGTGTCGACGCCGCCAGTGGCCAGCAGCACGATAACCGGCGTCAGGATCAACGCGAAGATCATCAGGGTGGCTTGTACGGTATCGGTCCAGCTCACGGCCAGGAATCCGCCGATAAAGGTGTAGGCAATCGTCGCCGCAGCACCGGCCCACAGCGCCGTCTCGTAGGACATGCCGAAGGTGCTTTCGAACAGACGGGCGCCGGCCACGATGCCGGAAGCGCAATAGATGGTGAAGAACACCAGGATCACAACCGCAGAGATGATCCGCAGCAGGCCGCTTTTGTCTTCGAAACGGCTGGCGAAGTAGTCCGGCAGGGTAAGTGCGTCACCGTTGTGCTCGGTCTGCACACGCAGACGGCCGGCGACGAACAGCCAGTTCAGGTAGGCGCCGATGATCAGGCCGATGGCGATCCAGCTTTCGGAAAGGCCGGACATGTAGATCGCGCCGGGCAAACCCATCAACAACCAGCCGCTCATGTCGGAGGCACCGGCGGACAGTGCGGTCACGACGCTGCCCAGGCTGCGGCCGCCCAGAATGTAGTCGGAAAGGTTGTTGGTGGAGCGATAGGCCATCAAGCCGATCAGCACCATTGCTGCGATGTAGATCACGAACGTGATCAGGGTTGGATTGCTTACGCTCATTAAGTTACGCCCTGGCTTTGTTTTTATGTAGCGGCGGCTGGTGAACCGCTCGCAAACGCATACGTTTGACAAACGATCCGGATTCCCGCGCATTTATGACTGATGTTTCCCCAGGAAAGCCATCAGCCGGAGCACCCGGATTTTTCCGGGTTGCACCTTGGGCGCGAATGCTATTCAACAAAGCAAATAAGGTGCAACCAGTTTCTCGAGAATAAGTTGCACCCAGTCGGAAATAAACTTCAATCCCGGTTTTTTTGCTCCTTTTCGGAGCAAAAACGGGGGCTAACCAACCTAAAAAGCACCAAGCAGAGGCGGCACCGTCGTACCAGAGTTTATTTCCTGACGAGCTGCGTAATATTCCGACAAAAAAGGGTTGCACCCGGTTGCACCTCAACAGTCGCACGGCTAATCTTGCCGCCAGCTGATGCCACGCAGTCGTGGCAAACATGAGGATAAAAACATGGCTACCACCACCCTTGGGGTCAAACTTGACGACCCGACCCGCGAACGCCTCAAGGCCGCCGCGACCTCGATTGATCGCACGCCGCACTGGCTGATCAAGCAGGCAATCTTCAATTACCTGGAAAAACTCGAGGGTGGTGCAACCCTGACCGAGCTGAGCGGTTTGACCAAGGATTCCGACGACAGCGTCGACGCGCCTCTGGATCACGCCCACCAGTGCTTCCTCGAATTCGCCGAAAGCATCCTGCCGCAATCGGTACTGCGCGCCTCGATCACCGCCGCCTACCGTCGCCCTGAGCCGGAAGTCGTGCCGATGCTGATCGAGCAGGCTCGCCTGCCGGCACCGATGTGCGACGCCACCAACAAACTCGCCGCCTCGATTGCTGAAAAGCTGCGCAACCAGAAGAGCGCCGGCGGCCGTGCCGGCATCGTCCAGGGCCTGCTGCAGGAATTCTCCCTGTCGTCTCAGGAAGGCGTGGCGCTGATGTGCCTGGCCGAAGCGCTGCTGCGCATCCCGGACAAAGGCACCCGCGACGCCCTGATCCGCGACAAGATCAGTACCGGCAACTGGCAGCCGCACCTGGGCAACAGCCCGTCGCTGTTCGTCAACGCCGCCACCTGGGGCTTGCTGCTGACCGGCAAACTGGTGTCGACCCACAACGAATCCGGCCTGACTTCGTCCCTGAGCCGCATCATCGGCAAGAGCGGCGAGCCGATGATCCGCAAGGGCGTCGACATGGCCATGCGCCTGATGGGCGAGCAGTTCGTGACCGGCGAAACCATCGCCGAAGCCCTGGCCAACGCCAGCAAGTTCGAAGCCAAAGGCTTCCGCTATTCCTACGATATGCTGGGTGAAGCCGCACTCACCGAGCACGACGCGCAGAAGTACCTGGCCTCGTACGAACAAGCCATCCACTCGATCGGCAAAGCCTCCCACGGTCGCGGGATTTATGAAGGCCCGGGCATCTCGATCAAGCTGTCCGCCCTGCATCCGCGTTACAGCCGTGCCCAGTACGAGCGCGTGATGGATGAGTTGTACCCGCGCCTGCTGTCGCTGACCCTGCTGGCCAAGCAATACGACATCGGCCTGAACATCGACGCCGAAGAGGCCGACCGCCTGGAGCTGTCGCTGGATCTGCTCGAGCGCCTGTGCTTCGAACCGCAACTGACTGGCTGGAACGGCATCGGTTTCGTGATCCAGGCTTACCAGAAGCGTTGCCCGTACGTGATCGACTACGTGATCGACCTGGCTCGCCGCAGCCGTCATCGCCTGATGATCCGCCTGGTAAAAGGCGCGTACTGGGACAGCGAAATCAAGCGCGCCCAGGTCGAAGGCCTGGAAGGCTACCCGGTCTACACCCGCAAGGTGTACACCGACGTTTCCTACATCGCTTGCGCCCGCAAACTGCTGTCGGTGCCGGAAGTCATCTACCCGCAGTTCGCCACGCACAACGCCCACACCCTGTCGGCCATTTATCACATCGCCGGTCAGAACTATTACCCGGGTCAGTACGAGTTCCAGTGCCTGCACGGCATGGGTGAACCGCTGTACGAACAGGTTGTAGGCAAAGTTTCCGAAGGCAAGCTGAACCGTCCGTGCCGCGTGTACGCTCCGGTCGGCACCCACGAAACCCTGCTGGCGTATCTGGTTCGTCGTCTGTTGGAAAACGGCGCGAACACCTCGTTCGTCAACCGTATCGCCGACCAGTCGATTTCCATCCAGGAACTGGTGGCCGATCCGGTAGCCAGCATCGAGCAGATGGCGACCGTGGAAGGTGGTTTCGGCCTGCCGCACCCACGCATTCCGCTGCCGCGTGACCTGTATGGCTCCGAGCGCGCCAACTCCAGCGGCATCGACATGGCCAACGAACATCGCCTGGCTTCCCTGTCCTGCGCCCTGCTCGCCACCGCGCACAACCACTGGAAAGCGGCGCCGATGCTCGGCTGTGCTTCCAGCACCGAAGCACCGGCACCGGTCCTGAACCCGTCCGATCTGCGTGACGTGGTCGGCCACGTGCAGGAAGCGACCGTCGAAGACGTCGACAATGCGATCCAGTGCGCCCTCAATGCTGCGCCAATCTGGCAAGCCACTCCGCCAGCCGAGCGCGCAGCGATCCTGGAACGCGCCGCTGACTTGATGGAAGCCGAGATCCAGCCGCTGATGGGCCTGTTGGCTCGCGAAGCCGGCAAGACTTTCGCCAACGCCATCGCCGAAGTGCGTGAAGCCGTGGACTTCCTGCGTTACTACGCGGTGCAGGCACGCAACGATTTCACCAATGACGCTCACCGTCCGCTGGGCCCGGTTGTGTGCATCAGCCCATGGAACTTCCCGCTGGCAATCTTCAGTGGTCAAGTGGCTGCAGCATTGGCCGCTGGTAACCCGGTACTTGCCAAGCCTGCGGAACAGACTCCGCTGGTTGCCGCCCAAGCCGTGCGCCTGCTGCTCGAAGCCGGTATCCCGGAAGGCGTGCTGCAACTGCTTCCGGGTCGCGGTGAAACCGTCGGTGCCGGCCTGGTCGGCGACGATCGCGTCAAAGGCGTGATGTTCACCGGTTCCACCGAAGTCGCTCGCCTGCTGCAACGCAACATTGCCGGTCGCCTGGACAGCCAGGGTCGTCCGATCCCGCTGATCGCCGAAACCGGGGGCCAGAACGCGATGATCGTCGATTCTTCGGCACTGACCGAACAAGTGGTGATCGACGTGGTTTCCTCGGCATTCGACAGCGCCGGTCAGCGTTGCTCTGCCCTGCGCGTCCTGTGCTTGCAGGAAGATTCCGCAGACCGCGTCATCGAAATGCTCAAGGGCGCGATGGCTGAAAGCCGTCTCGGCAACCCTGAGCGTCTGTCCGTGGACATCGGCCCGGTGATCGACGCCGAAGCCAAGGCTGGCATCGAGAAGCACATCCAGGCCATGCGCGACAAAGGTCGCAGCGTGTACCAGGTGGCCATCGCCGATGCTGAAGAAGTCAAACGCGGCACCTTCGTGATGCCGACGCTGATCGAACTGGAAAGCTTCGACGAACTGCAGCGGGAGATCTTCGGCCCGGTGCTGCACGTGGTGCGCTACAAGCGCAAAGACATCGATCAACTGATCGGTCAGATCAACGCTTCGGGTTACGGCCTGACCCTGGGCGTGCACACCCGCATCGACGAGACCATCGCCAAGGTGATCGACAACGTCAATGCCGGTAACGTCTACGTCAACCGCAACATCGTTGGTGCAGTGGTAGGCGTGCAGCCATTCGGCGGCGAAGGCCTGTCGGGTACCGGCCCGAAAGCTGGCGGCCCGCTGTACCTGTACCGCCTGCTGTCGACCCGCCCTGCGGATGCGATCGAACAATCCTTCGCTCGCGGCGATGCTGCCGCAGCACCGGACGTTCGCCTGCGCGACGCCATGAGTAAGCCGCTGACCGCCCTGAAAGCCTGGGCCGACAGCCACAAGTTCGCCGACCTGAGCACCCTGTGCGTGCAGTTCGCCGCGCAATCGCAAAGCGGCATCACCCGCCTCCTGGCCGGCCCGACCGGCGAGCGCAACAGCTATGCGATCCTGCCGCGTGAACACGTGCTGTGCCTGGCGGAAGTCGAAGGCGATCTGCTGACGCAACTGGCTGCGGTATTGGCTGTCGGTGGTTCGGCGGTCTGGCCGGAAGCTGACATGACCAAAGCCTTGTTCGCACGCCTGCCGAAGGACATTCAGGCACGCATCAAGCTGGTTTCCGACTGGAACAAGGACGAAGTGGTGTTTGATGCGGTCTTGCATCACGGCCATTCCGACCAGTTGCGTGCGGTGTGCCAGCAGGTTGCCAAGCGTGCCGGCGCCATCGTCGGTGTGCAGGGCCTGTCGCAAGGCGAAACCAACATTGCGCTGGAGCGTCTGGTGATCGAGCGGGCGTTGAGTGTCAACACCGCTGCGGCGGGTGGTAATGCCAGCCTGATGACCATCGGCTAAAACCGATACGCCAGGCAGCTGCAATGGCTGCCTGGCGTGCAAAATCCCTGTGGGAGCGAGCCTGCTCGCGAAGACGGAGTGTCAGTCGGCTTCAATGTTGTCTGACTCACCGCTTTCGCGAGCAGGCTCGCTCCCACAGTGGTTTGTGGCGCTTACAAAGTCGCCGCCCTGCCCAACTATCACGCTCATCAATCATGCTATTCAGCATAAATTCACACGACTAGACTCGGCCCATTCCAACAAAAGGTAGGCCGCCATGTCCGAGACGTTGCTCAGTTCCCGCAATCTGGCTTTCGAGCTGTATGAAGTCCTCGATGCCGAGGGCCTGACCCAGCGTGAGCGTTTCGCCGAGCACAACCGCGAAACCTTCGATGCAGCCATCGGCACCGCCCGCAGCATCGCCGAGAAGTTCTTCGCCCCGCACAACCGCAAGGGCGACGAGAACGAGCCGCGCTATGAGAACGGTCAGGCGATTCTGATTCCGGAAGTGAAACCGGCGGTGGATGCCTTCCTGGAGGCGGGTTTCCTCAATGCCGCGCGCAGTTTCGACGCTGGCGGCATGCAGCTTCCTACCTTGCTTTCCCAGGCCTGCTTCGCGCACTTTCAATCGGCAAACGCGGCTTCGACGTCATACCCGTTCCTGACCATGGGCGCGGCCAACCTGATCGAAAGCTTCGGCACCGAAGAACAGAAGCGCCGCTTCCTGCAACCGATGATCGACGGCCGTTTCTTCGGCACCATGGCCTTGACCGAACCCCACGCCGGCTCGTCGCTGTCGGATATTCGTACCCGCGCGGAACCTGCGTCCGACGGCACTTATCGCCTCAAGGGCAACAAGATCTTCATCTCCGGCGGCGATCACCCACTGTCGGAAAACATCGTGCACATGGTGCTGGCCAAGCTGCCGGACGCACCGGCCGGGGTGAAGGGTATTTCGCTGTTCATCGTGCCCAAGTTCCTGGTCAACGACGATGGCAGCCTCGGCCAACGCAACGATGTGTTGCTGGCCGGGCTGTTCCACAAGATGGGCTGGCGTGGCACCACCTCCACCGCGCTGAATTTCGGCGATAACGGCGAGTGCGTCGGCTATCTGGTGGGCAAGCCGCACCAGGGCTTGAGCTACATGTTCCAGATGATGAACGAGGCACGGATCGGCGTCGGCATGGGCGCGGTAATGCTCGGTTACGCCGGCTATCTGTACTCGCTGGAATACGCCCGCGAGCGCCCGCAGGGCCGCGTACCGGACAGCAAGGATCCGAACACCGCGCCAGTGGCAATCATTCAGCACGCCGACGTCAAACGCATGCTGCTGACACAAAAGGCTTACGTCGAAGGCTCATTTGACTTAGGTCTTTATGCGGCGCGGCTGTTCGATGACACCACCACCCTTGCAACCGAAGCCGAGCGCAAACAGGCCCATGAACTGCTGGATTTACTGACACCTATCGTCAAATCCTGGCCCTCGGAGTTCTGCCTGAAGGCCAACGAACTGGCGATCCAGATCCTTGGCGGCCACGGCTACACCCGCGAATACCCGGTGGAGCAGTACTACCGCGACAACCGCCTGAACCCGATCCACGAAGGCACCCACGGCATTCAATCGCTGGATTTGTTAGGCCGCAAACTGGCGCAGAACGGTGGCGCGGGACTCAAGCAACTGATCCGCCTGATCGCCGACACTGGCGAGCGTGCACAGGCGTTTGATTCGTTGACGCCGCTGCGTGAACCGCTGGAAAAACTGGTTGCCCGCTTGCAAACCGTGACCATCGGCCTGCTGACTGATCTGGCCCAAGGCAAGGTCAACAGCAGCCTGGCGAATTCGGCGTTGTACCTGAAGGTGTTCGGCCACACCGTCATTGGCTGGCGCTGGCTGGAGCAGGCGATCCGTGCCGAGGAAGGTTTGGCCAAGGGTAATGCGGCGGATGTGGCCTTCTATAAAGGCAAGCTGCAAGCGGCGCGCTACTTCCTGACCTGGGAAGTGCCGGGTTGCCACCATGAACTGGCGATTCTTGAGGCGCGGGATGATGTGTGCCTGACGATGCAGGATGAGTGGTTCTGACGACCGGCAAGTATTTGTGGCGAGGGAGCTTGCTCCCGCTGGAGTGCGAAGCGCTCCCAAATCCGGCAACCCAGGTGTATGTGATGCACCGTGTTGCCTGTATTTGCGACTGCTTCGCAGCCGAGCGGGAGCAAGCTCCCTCGCCACAAAGTTGTCTCTCAACTCAGCTTGAACCCACCCACCTGCCGCGCCAGATCATCCGCCAACCGCTGCAACGTCTGGCAATCATCCCGACAGGCCCTGACCTCCCCCGCCGTTGCCCGCGCCAGATCGGAAATCCCCTGCACGTTACGGTTGATTTCCTCAGTCACAGCCGACTGCTCTTCGGTCGCTGTCGCCACCTGATGGTTCATGTCACTGATACGTTCGACCTGCCCGGTAATGGCGGTCAACGATGCCCCGGTACGCTGGCTCGATTCAACGCCTGTGCCGGTTGCCGCTTGTCCACTATGCATGGATGAAACCGCGTTCTCCGCCCCCTGCTTGAGGCTGCCGATCATCTGCTGGATTTCATCGGTTGACGACTGCGTACGCCGCGCCAAAGTCCGCACTTCATCGGCCACCACGGCAAACCCGCGCCCCATATCCCCGGCCCGCGCCGCTTCGATAGCGGCGTTGAGCGCCAACAGGTTGGTCTGCTCGGAAATCCCGCGGATCACCGCCAGCACCTGATCGATAGACGCCACTTGATGGGCCAGCTCACCCACCGCCGTGGCCGCGACGCCGATTTCGTCAGACATGCTTTCGATATGGCGGATCGAGCCACCCACCACTTCCCGTGCCTGCATCGCCTCATCCCGAGCCGTTTGCGACGCGACCGCTGCGTTGCCGGCGTTCTGGGCGATTTCCTGAACGGTCAGGCCCATTTCATGGACAGCAGTGGCGACCATGTCGGTCATTTCCTGTTGTCGGCCGGAGCGCTCAGCGGTGTTATCCACAACCCGTGCAACCTGGCCGACAGCGGTGCGCAGGCGTTCGCTGGTGGTCAGCACTTCGCCGATCATGTCGCGCTGGCTATCCAGGAACCGATTGAAACCGCGCGCCAGGTCGCCCAGCTCATCGGCACGACTGGAATCTAACCGGTGGGTCAAATCTCCACCGCCGCTACCGATTGCTACCAATGCCGCTGTTACCTGACGAATCGGTCGCACCAAACCACGGGCCAGCAACACCACCAGCAACAGGCACACCAGGGCCACAGCCAGGCCGATGCCACTGCTCATCCACATGGCGCGGCGGGCTTCGGCGTAGATCTGCGATTGCGGCACTTCGGCCACCAGGGTCCAGCCCAAATCCCGCAGCGGCAAGCTCAAAGCTAGAAAATCTTCACCGTCGCGGGTAAAGCTGCTGTTTGTGGCAGTTTTTTGACCAATGACGGCTTGCGCCCCAGACTCGCCAATCTGCTCAGCCAGCGTACGCTTGCCGCTGAATTGCGCCTCTGGGTGAACCTGGATCAAACCGTCAGAACGCACGAGATAGACCTTGCCGCGCTCTCCGAAGCTGAAGTTGTGGATCAGCTCAGACAGCTCTTTCATGCTCAGCCCAAGCCCGGCAACGCCCACGACTTTGCCGGCCTGCTCGACTTTGAAGTCGATGAACAGCGCCAATTCTCCGGTGGCCGTGTCGTTATCGATATTGAGGGTGCGCGGCTGGTTGCTGTCGAGGAACGAGTAGAACCAGGCGTCTTTCGGATTGGAACGACTGAGGGTCCGGTCCAGGCCTTTTTCGGTGAAGTAATGGTTGGACGCGGTGCCGACAATAATCGCGGTAAAGGCCTTGTGCTCGGCGCGGATGCCTTCGAGATAGGTAGTAAAGGTGCCGGCCTGAGCACTGTCTTCACCCCCGGCCAACCAGTCGCGCACCATGCTGTTGCTGGCGATGTCCTTGGCGGCGGTGAGGGGTTGAACGAGGATCCGCTCGATGTCGTTGCGCATCGCTTCGATGCTCGACGGCAAGGCTTGCTCGACCAGATAGCTCTGGGCGAGGCGGTTGACCACCAGGGTATAAATGCCAACCACGATCAGGATACTGACGAGCAGAGCGGTGCCCATGCTCAGGATCAACTGCCATTGAATACTGCGTCGCCAGAACTGCATGGAGCACCCCCAAAGAATAAGAGGCTGAAACACTGCAACAGCCGTGCCGATTGTATACAAACCAACCGACAATCTATTCTTTGGTTGTGCGCAAAGCCGATCAGGCCTGATTGATCGTCTTGGAGATCACTTCAACCGTGGCGCTGACTTGCTCTTGGTAACGGTCGAGTTCGAGCTTGTGCTGTTTCTGCATTTCGATCTGCTGGGAGCACAGATTCATCGCCGCCAGCACCAGCAGTCGGTCACCGATCAGCGTCGGGTACTTCCTCTTGGTTTCGGCCAGGGCTGCCTTCAACATCATCGCGGCGTCCAGCAGGGTCTGTTCTTCCCCGGCCGGTGCCTTGATCGAATAGTCCTCCCCCAGGATCGAGACGACTTTTACCCCTGCGGCGTTGTAACTCATGCGCTGACAGGGCCTGCGCTGACGCGCTCAACCAGGGCCTGGATGCGAGCCGCCGTGGCGCCTTGCTTCTCTTCGTGTTCCATCAGGCTCAGTTGCAGGCTTTCGTTTTCATCTTTGGCCTGGGCCAGTTCCGCGGTCAGGTTCTGGTTCTGTTGCACCAGGTCGCTGACCAGTTGTTCCAATTGGCTTAGGGATGCTTCCAACATTTTGATTTTCCGGGCTTTTTCAAAGGGCGCGTACGATAAAGAAAAGTCACCCTGGATGCCAGGGTTATACAGGCGCAAAGCCTTGATTTTGCTGACGAGCGACCTTTCTCGCGAACTGTAGAGACTGTATTTGCCCGATCTGGTTCCTGCACTTCGTCGCCGTGGCGTTTGTGCGGCCCCTCTCCCCTGCGCAAGCGACAAAAGCTTTTTGACAGCATCACATTTCAACAGGTTAGAATCGCTGGCACGCAGACTGCATGGTCAGTTTGCGCCCGTCTTTCTGCTTTCTGGAGTACTGCCTTTGAATGCGACGACCATCAACAGCCTGTTCTTGATCGGCGCGTTGCTGGTAGGTGCGAGCATTCTGGTGAGCTCACTGTCGTCCCGTCTCGGCATCCCGATTCTGGTGATCATCCTGGCCGTCGGCATGGCGGCCGGTGTCGATGGCGCCGGCATTCTTTTTGATAACTACCCCACGGCTTATCTGGTGGGCAACCTTGCACTGGCAGTGATCCTGCTCGACGGCGGCTTGCGCACCCGGGTGTCGAGTTTCCGCGTGGCGTTATGGCCGGCGCTCTCTCTGGCCACGGTCGGCGTGCTGATTACCACCGGGCTGACCGGCATGGCGGCCGCATGGCTGTTCAACCTGAACCTGATCCAGGGCCTGCTGATCGGCGCCATCGTCGGCTCCACCGACGCCGCCGCGGTGTTCTCGCTATTGGGTGGCAAAGGCCTGAACGAACGGGTAACCGCCAGCCTTGAAATCGAATCCGGCAGCAACGACCCGATGGCGGTGTTCCTCACCGTCACCCTGATCGACATGCTCGCCAGCGGCCAGACCGGCCTGCACTGGAGCCTGCTGACCCACCTGATCCGCGAATTCGGCATCGGTGGCGTCATCGGCCTGGGCGGTGGCTGGCTGATGCTGCAACTGGTTAACCGCATCAACCTGGCCACCGGCCTGTATCCGATCCTGGTGATTGCCGGTGGCCTCGTGGTGTTTGCCCTGACCAACGCCCTGCACGGCAGTGGCTTCCTGGCGGTGTATATCTGCGGCCTGGTGATCGGCAACCGTCCGGTGCGCAGCCGCCACGGTATCCTGCACATGCTCGACGGCATGGCCTGGCTGTCGCAGATCGGCATGTTCCTGGTGCTGGGGCTGCTGGTGACGCCCCACGACCTGCTGCCCATCGCCTTGCCAGCACTGGCCCTGGCGCTGTGGATGATTCTGTTTGCCCGGCCACTGTCGGTGATGGTTGGCCTGCTGCCGTTCAAGGCATTCCATGGTCGCGAGAAGGCGTTCATCTCCTGGGTCGGCCTGCGCGGCGCGGTCCCGATCATTCTCGCGGTGTTCCCGCTGATGGCCGGCCTGCCCAACGCCCAGCTGTACTTCAACCTCGCGTTCTTTATCGTGCTGGTGTCGCTGCTGGTTCAGGGCACGAGCCTGCCGTGGGTCGCCAAGCTGCTGAAGGTGACGGTGCCCCCGGAGCCTGCGCCCATCTCCCGCTCGGCCCTTGAAGTACACGTCACCAGCGAGTGGGAGCTGTTCGTCTATCGCCTCGGCGCGGAAAAATGGTGCATCGGCTCGCCCCTGCGCGAGCTGAAAATGCCCGAAGGCACCCGTATCGCCGCCCTGTTTCGTGGCCAACAATTGCTCCATCCGTCGGGTAGTACGGTGCTGGAAGTCGATGATTTGCTCTGTGTTATCGGCCACGAACACAACCTGCCGGCCCTCGGAAAACTCTTCAGCCAAGCACCTCAACGAGGCCTCGATCTGCGCTTCTTCGGCGACTTCGTACTCGAAGGAGACGCCCAGCTGGCCGCGGTTGCAGCCCTCTATGGCCTGAAGGTCGAAGGCATCGATCCGGACATGTCCCTGGGCCACTTCATTGCCCAGAAGGTTGGCGGCGCGCCGGTGGTGGGTGACCAGGTGGAATGGAACAACACCATTTGGACCGTGGCCGTCATGGACGGGAACAAGATCGGCAAAGTGGGCGTCAGATTCCCCGAAGGAAGTCGCCCGGGTCCCGGACTCTTCCTCTAAACTGCTTCCACTATCACTTGCTTGACCGGTCTTTATGCCTAACCTGCGCTCCATTTTCGCCATTGCCCTTTTGGGTTTGAGTCTCTCTGTCGGCACCCTTGGTTTATCGCAAGCGGCGCAAGCGGCCGAACCGCCCTCCAGCGAAGCCGTGCAAGCGAGCCTGGACAAGATCGCCGACCGCAAACTGCCGGAAGCCGATCAGAAGGCCCTGCAATCTGTCCTGCAAGGCACGCTGAGCCAGCTCAACAACAAGCGTGACTACGAGCAGAAGCTGGTCGCGCTCAAGCAGCAATTGAGCAGTGCGCCGAAACAGACCATCGAGAACCAGCGTGAACTGACCCGCCTCAAGGCCAGTTCCGTGGTGCCGGTGGCGCAGCGTTTCGCCAAGGAGCCGATCCAGCAGCTCGAGCAATTGCTCACCGAGCGTTCCACCCAGCAAAGCGACCTGCAAAAGGCCCTGGCCGATGCCAACAGCCTGATCATCACCGCCCAGACTCGCCCCGAGCGCGCCCAGGCGGAGATATCCAGCAGCCAGACGCGCATTCAGCAGATCAACACCATCCTCAAGAACGGCAAGGACGCCGGCAAGACCCTGAGCCCCGAGCAGCGCGACCAGCTCAATGCCGAGCTGGCGGCGCTGAACGCCCTGATCCCGCTGCGGCGCCAGGAACTGGCCGGCAATACCCAATTGCAGGACCTCGGCAACAGCCAGCATGACCTGTTATCGGAGCGGTCCGACCGTCTGGATAAGGAAATCCAGGAACTGCAAACCCTGATCAACCAGAAGCGTCTGGCGCTGTCCCAGGAAACGGTCACCCAGCAATCCATCGAAGCGCAGAAGGCTGGCGGCAGCAGCCTGCTGGCCACCGAAAGCGCGGCCAACCTGAAGCTCTCGGACTACCTGCTCAAAAGCACCGACCGCCTGAACGAAGTCACCCAGCAGAACCTGCAGACCAAGCAACAGCTGGACAGCCTGACCCAGAGCGATGCAGCCCTGGACGAGCAAATCAACGTGCTCAAAGGCAGCCTGCTGCTCTCGAAGATTCTCTACAAACAGAAACAGGCGTTGCCGCGCCTACGGCTCGACCGCAACCTGGCCGATCAGATCGCCGACATTCGCCTGTATCAATTCGAAGTCAGCCAGCAACGGGAACTGCTGAGCAATCCGGCCACCTACGTCGAAAACCTGCTGTCGACCCAACCCCCCGAGCAAGTCACGGCGCAGCTGCGCAAAAGCCTGATGGAACTGGCCACCACCCGCGCCGACCTGCTGGAGCGACTGAACCGCGAGCTGAGCGCGGTGCTCAATGAATCCATCACCCTGCAACTGAACCAGAAGCAATTGCTCAGCACCGCGCAAAGCCTGCGGGCGACGCTCGATGAGCAGATGTTCTGGATTCCCAGCAACAAGCCGCTGGACCTGGAGTGGATTTACAGTGTGCCGGATCGCCTGCAGCGGCAACTCGATTCGCTGCCGGTACTTTCCAGCCTGAGCGAACTGACCGACGGCCTGACCCAGCGCCCGCTGCTGTTCCTGCCGCTGGCCCTGCTGATCGGCGCCCTGCTGTGGCGCCGCAAGAATCTGTACGCGCGACTGAACAAGGTTCACCAGGACATCGGTCACTTCAAACGCGATAGCCAGTGGCACACGCCGCAGGCAATCCTGATCAATATTCTGCTGGCGATGCCGGTTTCCCTGGGCCTCGCCTTGTGCGGGCTGGCCCTGCGAATCGACGCCCGTGGGCAGAACGCCAATATGGGCGCGGCGCTGCTGCAAATGGCCGGGGCCTGGCTGGTGTTCTACACCGCCTACCGGATCCTCGCGCCGGGTGGCGTGGCAGAACTGCATTTCCGCTGGGAAAAGCCCCAGGTGGAGTTCCTGCGCAGATGGATCCGCCGCCTCGGCATCGTGGTGATGGCACTGGTGACCGTCGTCGCCGTTGCCGAACTGCAACCGGCGGCGCTGGCCGATGACGTGATCGGCATGCCGGTGGTGCTCATCTGCTACGCCTTGATGACTTTGCTGCTCAGCCGTTTGCTCATCAGCAGCCCGACCCACGAAAACGCCTCGCTGTTCCGCAAACTGGTGGGGATCCTGTTCACCGCCCTGCCCGTCGCGTTGTTCGTGGCGGTGTGCTTCGGCTACTACTACACCGCACTGAAGCTCAGCGACCGCTTGATCAACACCCTGTACCTGCTGATGTTCTGGCTGGTGATCGAAGCCACTTTCGTGCGCGGCCTCAGCGTGGCGGCCAGGCGTCTGGCCTACCAGCGCGCCCGGGCCAAACGACTGGCCGCCAAGGAGGCCGGCGATGGCGAAGCCGTGATCGAAGAGCCGACCATGGACATCGAGAAGGTCAACGAACAGTCCCTGCGCCTGATCCGCCTGGCACTGCTCGGCGGCTTCATGGCAGCGCTGTATTGGGTCTGGGCCGACCTGATCACGGTGTTCTCGTACCTGGACAACATCACCCTCTACGAATACACCAGCGGTACCGGCGCCAACATGAGCATGGTGCCGATCAGCATCGGCGACATGCTTGGCGCGCTGATCATCATCGGCATCACCTTCGCCCTGGCGCGCAACCTGCCGGGGCTGCTGGAAGTGTTCGTGCTATCCAAGCTCAACCTGGCCCAGGGCAGCGCCTACGCGACCACCACGTTGCTATCGTACGTGATCGCCGGCGTCGGTTTCGTCTCGACACTGTCGACCCTCGGCGTGAGCTGGGACAAGTTGCAATGGCTGGTGGCGGCGCTGTCGGTCGGCCTCGGTTTCGGCATGCAGGAGATCTTCGCCAACTTCATTTCCGGCATCATGATCCTGTTCGAACGTCCGGTGCGGATCGGTGACACCATCACCATCGGCAACCTGTCGGGCACCGTGAGCAAGATTCGCATCCGTGCCACGACCATCACCGACTTCGACCGCAAGGACATCATCGTCCCGAACAAAACGTTCATTACCGGGCAACTGATCAACTGGTCGCTGACCGACACCATCACCCGGGTGACCCTCAAGCTCGGTGTCGACTACGGCTCGGACCTGGACCTGGTGAAAGAGCTGCTGCTCAAGGCCGCGCGTGATAACCCGCGTGTGCTGAAAGACCCGGAACCCCACGTGTACTTCCTGAACTTCGGCGAAAGTACCCTCGACCACGAGTTGCGCATGCACGTGCGCGACCTTGGCGACCGCAACCCGGTGCTCGACGAGGTCAACCGTTTCATCAACCGCGAGTTCAAGAAGCAGCACATCAACATCTCGTTCCGGCAGATGGAGGTCTACCTCAAGAACCTGCACGGCCAGGAATACAAGATGGTGCCAATCGAGCCGGAAGCGAAAACCATCGTACCGGTCGTCGATGGCAAGTCGTCGCAACAACCGCCCGCCGCCAAACTCGACTAACCGGCCATTCCCCAGCAGAATGCTCGGACATTCTGCTGGAGCCGGCCCTTGAAAGCCCTCGACGAACTCACCTTCGATAATCGCTTCGACCGCCTGGGCGATGCGTTTTCCGCCCATGTGCTGCCCGAGCCCATCGATAATCCGCGCCTGGTCGTGGCCAGCCCCGCCGCCATGGCGCTACTGGACCTTGACCCGGCCGAGGCCGAAACCCCGGAGTTCGCCGAACTGTTCAGCGGCCACAAGCTCTGGGCCGACGCGATCCCAAGGGCGATGGTCTATTCCGGGCATCAGTTCGGGTCCTACAACCCGCAACTGGGCGACGGTCGCGGCCTGTTGCTCGGCGAGGTATACAACGAGGCGGGCGAACACTGGGACCTGCACCTCAAGGGCGCCGGCCAGACGCCGTTTTCACGCATGGGCGATGGCCGGGCGGTACTGCGTTCGTCGATCCGCGAATTCCTCGCTTCCGAAGCCCTGAACGCCCTGAATATCCCGACCACCCGCGCCCTGTGCGTGATCGGTTCCGACACCCCGGTGTGGCGCGAAAAGCAGGAGCGCGCGGCCATGGTCCTGCGCCTGGCGCCAAGCCACGTGCGCTTCGGGCACTTCGAATATTTCTACTACACCAAGCGCCCCGAGCAGCAGAAAGAGCTGGGTGATCACGTGCTGGCCATGCACTTCCCGCAGTGCCTGGAACAACCGGAGCCGTACCTTGCGATGTTCCGCGAAGTGGTGGAGCGCAATGCCGAACTGATCGCCAAGTGGCAGGCCTATGGCTTCTGCCACGGGGTGATGAACACCGACAACATGTCGATCCTGGGCATCACCTTCGATTTCGGCCCGTTCGCCTTCCTCGACGACTTCGACGCCAACTTCATCTGCAACCACTCAGACGATCAGGGCCGTTACTCCTTCAGCAACCAGGTGCCGATTGGCCAGTGGAACCTCAGCGCGTTGGCCCAGGCCCTGACGCCGTTCATCAGCGTCGAAGCCCTGCGCGAAACCCTCGGTCTGTACCTGCCGCTGTTCCAGGCCCATTACCTGGACCTGATGCGCCGCCGCCTCGGCCTGAACACCGCCGAGGATGACGACCAGAAACTGCTGGAGAACCTGCTGCAACTGATGCAAAACAGCGGCGTCGACTACAGCCTGTTTTTCCGCCGTTTGGGTGATGACGCACCGGAACAGGCCATCACCCGCCTGCGTGACGACTTCGTCGACCTCAAGGGCTTCGATGCCTGGGGCGAGCTCTACGTCGCCCGGGTGGCCCGTGAAGGCGCGCCTGATCAGGAGCAGCGCCGCCAGCGGATGCACGCGGTCAACCCGCTGTACATCCTGCGCAACTACCTGGCGCAAAAGGCCATCGATGCGGCAGAAAGCGGCGACTACTCGGAAGTCCGCCGGCTACACGCGGTGCTGAGCAATCCGTTCGAGGAGCAACCGGGAATGGAAAGCTATGCCGAGCGACCACCGGAATGGGGCAAGCATCTGGAGATCAGTTGTTCCTCCTGAACACACACGGTCAGATAAAGGTTTCCACCGACACTCTAAAGCGCTCGGCCAACCAGCGGATCTGCCGCAGATTGAGCTTGCGCTTGCCGCTCAGGATTTCCGAAACAACCGATTGGGTACCGACACCGGGCAGGTCACTCTGCGTCAGTCCATGCTCGCGCATCATGTAGCCGAGAACGTCGGCACCACTGGCTACGGGCATAGGGCGATGCTTGTGATCCCATTCCTCGATCCAGTCTCCGATGATGTCCACGAGGCTCATCAGCGGATGCGACTCGTCATCACCCGTTATCTCGAGCAATTCATCGAGGGCAATAGCCAAACTATCGTAGTCGTCTTCGTTTTTTGGTTTGCGTAGCAATGGCGAGACAAACTCCCAGTGCTCAGCAACCTGTTTGATCAATACGCTCATTCTCTTCCCTCCTTCCACTTTCCTCGGTCATATTCGCGATGATCCAGCACGTACTTGATGTACAGCTTCTGACTGCGATACCTGACATATGCAATCAAGCGCAGTTTGTTTCCCCCGATATCGAATACATGAAATTCCCCGACCTTGTCGGTGGCAGAAAACAGCGATTTCATCGCTGCAAAATCACAAGGACTATTTCGCTTGACCAGTCGATACCAATGATCAAGCGCAGTCGCCGCATTTGGCCATTTTTCCTTTGAGTCCCAAATTCGTTTTTCCGAGAACACACGCATGCAATTTCCTTATCGCATTCTGCTATGAACGAGTTAACCACAAAAGGTATATATCGCAAGTTGCGATAACCTTAGGGCGACCAATGGTGGTTCGATGCTTTCCTAGCCTAGATACGATGCGGTCTGCCGAACGATTGAAAATATAAGCAAACGTCTCCAACTAGGTACTATCAGCTTCCAATTGGATATCGCCCATGACCGACCCACTCCTCATCCCCTGCCCCCACTGCAACGGCCTCAACCGCATTCCCGCCGAGCGCCTCAACGACCACCCGAAATGCGGGCGCTGCAAGGCCGAAGTCCTGCTGAACAAGCCGTTTGAATTGAAGCAAGGCGACTACGCCAGCCAGATCAAGGGTGATCTGCCGCTGCTGGTGGATGTGTGGGCGGACTGGTGCGGGCCGTGCAAGTCGTTTGCACCGGTGTTCGAGCAGGCGGCCGGGCAACTGGCGGGCAAGTGTCGCCTGGCCAAGCTGGACAGCGAGGCGAACCAGCAGTTGTCCGCGCAGTTGGGGATTCGCTCGATTCCGAGCCTGATCCTGTTCAAGAACGGCCGGGAAGTCGCCCGGCAGAGCGGGGCGTTCCCGTTACCGCAACTGATGAGCTGGTTGCGTAGCCAGGGCATCTGAAGCACCACAGCCCCTGTGGGAGCGAGCTTGCTCGCGATGACGGTGTGTCAGTCGAAGATGATGGTGACTGTCAGTCCGCTATCGCGAGCAAGCTCGCTCCCACAGGGTTTTGCATCGCCTGGAAGGTCAGGCGTTTTCCAGCAGGTTGTGCAGCTCAACAAACTGCTGAGTCAGCTTGTGCCGCGGGTCGAGATGGATCAGCGGCGTATTGGCCTGGTGGGATTCGCGCATGCGTACCGAGCTGGCCAGGTACACCGGCAGCACAGGCAGGCCTTCAGCGATAAGCTCATCGAGAATTTGCTGGGGCAGGCTGGCGCGGGCCTGGAACTGGTTGACGACGATGCCTTCGACTTCCAGGCCTTCGTTATGGTCGTCCTTCAACTCTTCGATTTCCGCCATCAGGCCGTACAGTGCCTGGCGTGAAAAACTGTCGCAATCGAAGGGGATCAACACACGATCGGCGGCAATCAACGCTGAAACCGCATAGAAATTCAGCGCTGGCGGGGTATCGAGGTAAATCCGGTCGTAGTCTTCGCTCAGTTCTTCCAGCAACTTACGCAGTTTGTTGATCTTGTGCTTGGCTTCAAGCTTTGGCTGCAAGTCCGCCAACTCGGCGGTGGCGGTAATGACATGGAGGTTATCGAACGGGGTTTCGTAGATGTCGACCTGATTCTTTTTGGAGAACGGCCCGGAAGACAGCGTCTGCTTGAAGAAATCGGCGATGCCCATCGGGATATCGCTACCGGTGAGCCCCGTCAGGTACTGAGTGGAGTTGGCCTGGGCATCGAGATCCACCAACAAGGTGCGAAAACCCTCGCTGGCGCTGACTGCCGCCAGATTGCAGGCAATGCTGGATTTGCCAACGCCACCTTTCTGATTGAACACCACGCGCCGCATGTCAAAACCTCCGTGTATCAAAGAATGACCGAGTGTAGTGGCCCACGGTAGGGCTACGCTACCTCACCAGTGCAAGGACTACACAGTCAGTTGCCTTCTCCTGCTTGAAAAGCCCTGAACACCCCGGTGATTCAACGCCAGAACCGACAGACGGAGTCATAATTCTGTGAATAATTACCAATCGTTCAATTTTTGCGAACCTGCCGCTTCATCTTGCTGAGCAAAATGTAACCAGCATTTGCTACACGTTCCCGGCACCGGGATAATGCGCGCCACTCGGCGCCAAACGCCACGCAGGGTAAGTCCTGGCTCTCGGCCACTCCCCCGCGTCAAGTAAGCCCGTGAGGGTGGGATGAATGTCTGTGATCAACTTCAACATCGCCCAATGGCGCGCTTGGGCCCCGGGGCTTGAAAGCGTGTCCGATTGGCAGGCCTGGTGCCGACAACCGGTCGTGCTGCCGGACAGCGATGCCGCTCCCGACGTTTCCTTTCTGCCGGCCATGCAGCGTCGGCGACTCAGCCGCCTGGCGCGGATGGCCTTCAGTGTCGGCTGGCCCTTGGCCGAAGGTCGACAGGATCTGCCATTGGTCTTTGTTTCCCGTCACGGCGAAACGCCCCGCACGGTCGAGATCCTTAGCGATCTGGCCACCGATCAGCCGCTGTCGCCAACCCGGTTCAGCTTGTCTGTGCATAACGCGATCATTGGCCTGTGGTCGATCATGCGTGGTGAAACCAGCGAAATGACCGCCCTGGCCGCCGCAGGCGATGGCCTGGAACACGGCATGCTCGAAGCTGCCGCGTTGCTGGCCGAAGGCGCTGGCGCGGTACTGCTGGTCGTCACCGAAGAACGGCCGCCCGAGGCTTACTCGACCTGGATCGACGACGTGCCGTTCCCTTATGCCGTCGGCCTGCTGATCACACCCGGCACCGACTGGCAGTTGTCCCTGAACAGCTCCTCGGATGCGTTGTCCAAATCCCGCTGGCCCCACGCGCTGAATCTGTTGTGCGCGCTGCTCGGCCAGCAAACCACCTGCCAACATGCCTGGAAAAATCGTGTATGGACCTGGCAACGCAACCCGTGACCGAGAAAAACCGCGACGCCTACTACTGGCGCTTGCTGGCCACCGCCGCGAGCTTTGCCCTGTTCGGGCTGGGCGGGCTGTGCCTGCGCCTGGTGATTTTCCCTTTGCTGAACTGCCTGCCGGGCGACGCCCGGACCCGTCGGCTGCGGGCCCGGCAAACGGTCAGCCGCTGTTTCTGGATTTTTGTGCGCTTCATGGCCCGTACCGGGGTGCTGACCTACAGCATTGAAGGCGCGGAAAAGCTCGGTCGTCCCGGGCAAATGATCATTGCCAATCACCCTTCGCTGATCGACGTGGTCTTTCTGATCGGCCTGGTGCGTCACGCCAACTGCGTGGTCAAGCAAAGCCTCTGGGAAAACCCTTTCACCCGTGGGCCGCTGGGTTGCACCGAATACATCAGCAACGACGGCAGCATGGACATGCTCGACGCCGCTGCCGACGCGCTGAAAGACGGCCAGACCCTGATCATTTTCCCGGAAGGTACGCGCACCCAACCCGGTCAGCCGCCGGCCTTTCATCGGGGCGGCGCGGCAATCGCCCTGCGTGGTGCGAAAATCCTCACCCCGGTCATTATCAAGGTCAGCCCGACCACATTGACCAAGGCCGAACCCTGGTATCGCATCCCCAAGCGGCGCGTGCACTTCAGCTTTCGGGTCGGAGCCGATATAGACCCACAGACCTTCGCCACGCAGGGGCCGGCTCCGCAGGCCTCGCGCAAGCTCAACGATTATCTACATTCTTACTTTATTAAGGAGCTCGCCGAAGATGAGCGATCTGCACCGTGATATCAAAATGCTTATCATCGACGCCCTTGGCCTGGAAGACATCAGTGCCGACGACATCGGCAACGACCAGACCCTGTTCGGCGAAGGCCTGGGTCTGGACTCGGTTGACGCCCTGGAACTGGGCCTGGCCATCCAGAAAAAGTACGGCATCAAAATTGACGCCGATGCCAAGGACACACGTAATCACTTCAGTAACGTGGCGAGCCTTGCGGCGTTCGTCACCGCAAAACAGGCAGCTTGAGACCGGACCATGCAAACTCGTGACGACATTTTCAACACCCTGCGCGATGCCTTGGTCGAGCTTTTCGAACTGGACCCTGAGCGTGTGAGCCTGGATTCCAACCTGTATCAGGACCTGGAAATCGACAGCATCGACGCGGTCGACCTGATTGATCACATCAAACGTCAGACCGGCAAGAAAATCGCCGCCGAGGAATTCAAATCGGTGCGTACCGTCAGTGACGTAGTCGAGGCGGTCTACCGTCTGGTTCAACCGGCCGCATGAATCGACTGATTGGCCTCGGCCTGCTGCTGGCGGGCCTTTTGTATCCCTTTGCGGTGTATTTCGGCATGGAGCATTTCGCCCCGTGGCAGTTCGGCCTGCTGCTGGGCGGACTGTGGCTGGCCCGGGCGCTGACCGGCAAACGACGGCCTGGCAGCCTGTGGATGGCCACGGTAGCCATTGTGTTCTGTCTGTTGCTGGCACTGTTCGACAGCCCGGCGCTGTTGCGCTGGTATCCGGTGTTGATCAGCAGCTACATGTTGGTGCTGTTCGGATCGAGCCTGACGTTCGGCCCACCAATCGTCGAACGCCTGGCCCGGGTACGCGAGCCGCAGTTGCCGGCCGAGGGCATTCGCTATACCCGTCAGGTAACCATCGCCTGGAGCGTTTTTTTTCTATGCAACGGTTTGTGTGCCGCCGCCCTGACCCTCTGGGCGCCGCTGAGCTGGTGGACGCTGTACACCGGCCTGATTTCCTACGGATTGATAGGCCTGATGTTTGCCATTGAATGGCTCATACGACAAAGGGTACGAGGCCGCCCATGAATTGGATAAAACTTGAGCACCTGCTGCTCAAGACTCAGCCGGAGCGCGCCGTAACGACCGCTCCGGCACTGGATCACGCCCGACTGTGCGAACAGGCGCTGCGCCTGGCCGCCGGCCTGCAAGCCCGGGGTATCCGGCAGATGGCCGTACACCTTGAGGATGCCGCCGACTTGGCGGTTGCCCTGTTCGGCGCCTGGCGTGCCGGGGTCAGCGTGCTGCTGCCGTCCGACCTGCAACCCCAGACCCGCCAACGCTGGTCAGGTGAAGTTGATCTGTGGCTGAGCGATCAGCCCGACGATGCGCACCTGAGCGAGTTTCGTCATCCGCCACTGAGTGCCGCCGCGCTGGACCTGGATAACTGCCGACTCAGCCTGTGCACCTCCGGCTCCAGTGGCGAACCCAAGCGCATCGAAAAAAACCTGCGCCAACTGGCCAATGAAGTCGAAGCCCTGGAACAGCTGTGGGGCGCCGACCTGGGCCCGGCGTGCATCATTGGCAGCGTCGCCACCCAGCACATCTACGGCCTGCTGTTTCGGGTGCTGTGGCCGCTGTGCGCCGGGCGCCCGTTCGTACGTCGGCAGTTGGCCTTTCCAGAAGACCTTCAACGCGCCAGCCGCGAGCACCCCGCCTTCGCCTGGGTCGCCAGCCCGGCGCTGCTCAAGCGCATGGGCGACAACCTCGACTGGCCGGCCTTGAGCAACGTACGCCGGGTGTTTTCCTCCGGCGGCGCATTGCCGGTCGAGGCCGCGCAGAGCCTGCATGAGCGTCTGGGGCAATGGCCAACGGAAATCTTCGGCAGTTCGGAAACCGGTGGCATCGCCTGGCGTCAGGGCGCGGAGCTCTGGCAGCCCTTTGCCGATGTCACGTTGACCCAGGACAGCGAGGGTGCGCTGCTGATCGCATCGCCGTACTTGCCCAATGGCCATGTCGAACACACTGCCGATGCCGCGCGCATCGCCGTCGATGGTCGCTTCGAATTGCTTGGGCGACTGGACCGGATCGTCAAGCTGGAAGAAAAACGCATCTCGCTGCCGATGTTGGAACAGGCGCTGACAGCCCATGAATGGGTCGTCGAAGCGCGGCTCGGTGTCGTTCAGGAAAACCGCGCCTCACTGGGGGCGTTGTTGGTGCTGAGCGAGGCTGGCTTGCATGTACTGCGCAATCACGGCCGACGCAGCCTCACCGAGCAATTGCGCCAACACCTGAGCCAACACTGCGAAGTGCTGGCCCTGCCGAGACGCTGGCGCCTGCTGCGACAACTGCCGCTGAACGCTCAGGGCAAGCTGCCCCAGGCCGACGTCGACGTCCTGCTGCTGGCGCCGCGTCCCAAAGCGCCCGAGGTGCTGGAGCAAGTCGAAAGCAATGGCGAGTGGAGCCTGCAACTGGCCGTGCCACCGGACCTGGCCTATTTCAGCGGTCATTTCCCCAAGGCGCCGGTGTTGCCTGGCGTGGTGCAGGTGGACTGGGCGCTGAGCCTGGGCCAGCACCTGATGAACCTGCCTAAAAAGTTCGCCGGCATGGAAGTCTTGAAGTTCCAGCAACTGGTGCGCCCGGGTGATGAGATCCAGCTGCACCTACGCTTCGACCCGGCGCGTGGCAAGTTGTATTTCGCCTATCGCAACGAAACCGCCACCTGCTCCAGCGGGCGGATCTTGCTGGAGGCGGCGCATGCATAGCCCCTGCGCCATCGTCCCGGTGTACAACCACGAAACAGCCATCACCACAGTGGTCGATGCGCTGATCGCCAGCCATCTGCCGTGCATTCTGGTGGACGATGCCAGCAGCCCGCGCTGCGCCCGGGTGCTGGATCGCCTGGCCCAGCGTGAAATGGTTTACCTGATCCGCCTGGCCGAAAACCAGGGCAAGGGTGGCGCGGTCATGACCGGCTTGCGCGAAGCGTCGCGCCTGGGTTTCAGCCATGCCTTGCAGGTGGATGCCGACGGCCAGCACGATTTACAGGACGTCAAACGCTTCATCGAACAGTCACGCCGCTACCCACAGGCGGTGATTTGCGGTTATCCGCAATATGACGCCAGCGTGCCGAAAGGCCGCTTGTATGCGCGCTACCTGACTCACGTCATGGTCTGGATCAACACCCTGTCGTTGCAGATTCGCGACTCCATGTGCGGTTTCCGGGTCTACCCATTGCCGCCGGTCCTGGCGCTGATCGAGTCAGCGAAAATCGGCAAGCGCATGGACTTCGACTCGGACATTCTGGTGCGCCTGGCCTGGCGCAATCAGCCGATGCAATGGCTGCAAACCAAGGTCCACTATCCGTTGGACGGCGTTTCGCATTTCCGGATGTTCCACGACAACGTGCTGATTTCCAGCATGCACACGCGGCTGTTCTTCGGCATGTTGCTGCGTGCGCCAGTTATCCTCTGGCGACGGTGGCGGGCATGAACGCAGACAAGCAACACTGGGCCGACCGCGAAGAACGGGGCAGCTTCTGGCTGATGAAGCTCACCGCGTTCGGCGCCAAAGTGCTAGGCCGTCGAGTACTGAGCCCCGTGCTGTACGGCATCGTCCTGTACTTTTTCCTGTTCGGCCGCAGCGCCCGACACAGTGCCTGGCAATACCAGCAACGCCTGACCGACTGGAGCGGTCGCAGCGAGTTGCGCCCAAGCCATTGGCGGGTGTTCGGCCAGTTCATGGCTTTCGCCGATTCCATGCTCGACAAACTCGACGTCTGGAACGGCAAGCTGAGCATCGAACAAATCGAGATCATCGACCCGGCGCTGCTGCGCGACCAGTTGCGCGGTGCCCGCGGGCAGATGCTGGTGGGCGCCCACCTGGGCAATCTGGAAGTCTGCCGCGCACTGGCGGAGATCGGTGAGAAGGTCACGATGAATGTGCTGGTACACACCAAGCACGCCGAACAGTTCAACCGTTTGCTGGGTGAAGCCGGGGCGACCAATCTGCGCCTGATTCAGGTCAGCGAACTGGACCCCGGGATCATGCTGCAACTGAGCGAGCGCCTGGAACGTGGCGAGTGGCTGGCGATCGCCGGCGACCGCGTGCCGCTGCATGGCGGACGCTGCGCGACCGTGGACTTCCTCGGTCATCCGGCCAGGTTTCCCCAGGGCCCGTGGCTGCTGGCCGGCCTGCTGAAGTGCCCGGTCAACCTGCTGCTGTGTCTGAAAAAGCCCGACGGCGACTATCGACTGACCATTGAACCCTTCGCTGACGCAATCACCTGGAAGCGCAGCGACCGCGAGCAGGTCATTCATCAGTGGGCTTCCCGCTACGCCGAGCGCCTGAGTCACTATTGCCTCGAAGCGCCCCAACAATGGTTCAACTTTTACCCTTTCTGGAAGACCGATGACGACGCCAACGCTTGAGCCGGTAACCTTCGGCGAACGCCCTTTGCGCATTGAAGACGTGCTGGCACTGGCCAACCGCAAAGTGCCGACGCAGTTGCAAAGCGATCCCGCCTACCGCGAGCGCATCGCCAAGGGCGCGCGTTTTCTCGACTCGCTGCTGGACAAGGAAGGTGTGATCTACGGCGTGACTACCGGTTATGGTGATTCCTGCGTAGTCGCGGTGCCGCTGCATCACGTCGAGGCGCTGCCCCGTCACCTATACACCTTCCACGGCTGTGGCCTGGGCAAACTGCTCGACGCCCAGGCCACCCGCGCGGTACTGGCGGCGCGGTTGCAGTCGTTGTGCCACGGTGTTTCCGGGGTGCGCGTGGAGTTGCTGGAGCGCCTGCAGGCGTTCCTTGAACACGACATCCTGCCGCTGATTCCGGAGGAAGGTTCGGTGGGCGCCAGTGGTGACCTGACGCCGCTTTCGTACGTTGCCGCCACGCTGTCCGGCGAACGCGAGGTGATGTTCCGTGGTGAGCGCCGGCAGGCTGCCGATGTGCACCGCGAACTCGGCTGGCAGCCACTGGTGTTGCGTCCGAAAGAAGCCCTGGCATTAATGAACGGCACCGCCGTGATGACCGGTCTGGCCTGCCTGGCGTACGCCCGCGCCGATTACCTGCTGCATCTGGCCACCCGCATCACCGCGCTGAACGTGGTCGCCCTGCAAGGCAACCCGGAGCACTTCGACGAGCGCCTGTTCGCTGCCAAGCCACACCCGGGGCAGATGCAGGTCGCCGCGTGGTTGCGCCAGGATCTGGCCATCGACGCACCGACTGCGCCGCTGCATCGCCTGCAAGACCGCTATTCCCTGCGCTGCGCACCCCATGTGCTGGGCGTACTGGCCGACAGCCTGAACTGGCTGCGTTCGTTCATCGAGATCGAGCTCAACAGCGCCAACGACAACCCGATCATCGACGCCGAGGCCGAGCGCGTACTGCACGGCGGGCACTTCTACGGCGGCCACATCGCCTTCGCCATGGACAGCCTGAAAAACCTCGTGGCCAACGTTGCCGACCTGCTGGATCGGCAACTCGCGCTGCTGGTGGACGAGCGCTACAACCATGGCTTGCCGAGCAACCTGTCCGGCGCCACGGCTGACCGCGCCATGCTCAACCACGGCTTCAAGGCGGTGCAGATCGGCACCAGTGCCTGGACCGCCGAAGCGCTGAAAAACACCATGCCGGCCAGCGTTTTCTCGCGCTCCACCGAATGCCACAACCAGGACAAAGTCAGCATGGGCACCATCGCCGCCCGGGATGCGATCCGCGTGCTGGAACTCACCGAACAGGTGGCGGCCGCCACGCTGCTGGCGGCCAACCAAGGCGTCTGGCTGCGCGGCCAGGCCGAAGATGCACGCCCCCTGCCACCCGCCTTGGCCGCCATGCATGAAGCCTTGGCCAGGGACTTTCCACCGGTCATCGAAGACCGCGCGCTGGAAGGCGAATTGCGCCTGTGCCTGCAACGCATCGCCGAACAACACTGGAGGCTGCATGCGTAGCAAGGGATTTCTCTACACCGACACGGAAATCGTCGTACCGTTCTTTGACGTCGACAGCATGCACGTGGTCTGGCACGGCCATTACGTCAAATACCTGGAAGTCGCCCGCTGTGCGCTGCTGGACAAGATCGGCCACAACTACACGGCGATGAACGAATCCGGCTATGCCTGGCCGGTGATCGACCTGCAATTGCGCTACGTGCGCGGCGCGGTGTTCGGCCAGACACTCAACGTGCGGGCCAACCTTGTGGAGTGGGAGAACCGCTTGAAGATCAACTACCTGATCAGCGACCTGCAAACCGGTGAGCGCCTGACCCGGGCCATGTCGGTGCAGGTCGCCGTCGACCTCGTCAGCCGCGAGATGCAACTGGTCTCGCCGACAGTGTTCACCGACGCCGTGGCGAAGGTGCTGGCATGAAGTCGATCTGCAGATGCCTCGCTGCTCTGGCGCTGTTCGGGCTCTCTTCAATGGCCAGCGCCTTCGACCTGCAACAACTCAGCGATCAACTGGCCAGGCCCGAGGTGATCCACGGCAGTTTCATCCAGGAAAAACACCTGCGCGCCCTGCCCCGGCCGCTGACCAGCAAGGGCACGTTCGTGCTGGCAAAAAACCACGGCTTGTTGTGGCTGTTGAAAACGCCATTGCAACAGGACTACCGCATCACCGCCAAAGGCATTGCCCGGCGTGACGGCATTGTTTGGCAAATGCTGCCGGGCAAAAGCGCCGGTGCCGAGCAGAACCGTTTGTTCCTGGCCGTGCTGCAAGGCGACAGCAGCGGCCTGCAACGGGATTTCGAGTTGTCTCTGAGCGGCGATGCGCAGAACTGGAAGCTCACGCTGCTGCCGCGCTCGATGCTGCTCAAGCAGGTGTTCAACCAGATCAACATTACCGGCGCAGAACTGGTGCACAGCATCGAACTGCTCGAGACCCAGGGCGACAGTACGTTATTGCGCATGCAGGACAGCACCAGCGCCCAACCGTTGAGCGACGCGGAGCAGCATGACTTTGCCGAGTGAACGGTGGTTGCCACGGCTGTTCCTGATCCTGCTGCTGGCAGTACTGGCGCTCGCCGGTTGGCAATGGCGTGGCGCCGCGCCGCTGTCGGCCAACCTGATGGATCTGGTGCCCGGCACGGCGCCCGATGCCCTGGAACTGCGTGCCGAACAACGCATGCAAGAACCGCTGAACCGCGAATTGCTGGTACTGGTCGGCCACAGCGATCGCCAGCAGGCCGTCGCCATGGCGCAGACAATCGGCGAGCAATGGCAGGCCAGCGGCTTGTTCGAAAAGGTCCAGTGGACCCTGCAAGCCGACTTGCCGGCACTGCGCACGCAGTTGCTGCAAGGTCGCCTGGCGATGCTCCAGGTGGCGGACCGGCAACTGCTGATCGAGCACCCCGACACCTTTATCCATCAACGGGTGCAGGCCTTGTTCGACCCGTTCAACGGTTACAGCCTGGTGCCGAGCCAGGACGACTGGCTGGGCCTGACCGGGCGCATCCAGAACAGCCAGCCGCAACGCGGTTCGGTACAACTGGACATCGGCAGCGGCGCCCTGGTCGCCGATGCCGACGGCAAGAGCTGGGTGCTGCTGCGCGCGCGCACCACCGGCAATGCCTTCGACATGAACCTGCCGCTGCAAGTGGCCGACCTGCTCGAGCACAGCCGCGAAGAAGCGGCCCGGCACGACGTGCAACTGCTCGCCGCCAGCGGCTTGTTGTACGCAGCTAGCGGGCAACAGCAAGCCGCCCGTGAGATGACCTGGGTCGGTGGTGGTGCCACCGTGGGGATTTTGTTGCTGCTGCTGTTGGCCTTCCGGCGCTGGCGCGTCTTGTTGGCCTTCGTGCCGGTGCTGGTGGGTATGCTCTTCGGAGCGGTGGCCTGCGTGGCGTTGTTCGGCCATATGCATGTGATGACCCTGGTGCTGGGTTCGAGCCTGATCGGTGTCGCGGTCGACTACCCGCTGCACTACCTGTCCAAGAGCTGGAGCCTGAAACCCTGGCACAGCTGGCCTGCCCTGCGCCTGACCTTGCCCGGTTTGACCCTGAGCCTGATCACCAGCGGCATCGGTTACCTGGCCCTGGCCTGGACACCCTTCCCGGCACTGACCCAGATTGCTGCGTTCTCTGCCGCCGGTTTGCTCGGCGCCTATCTGTCCGCCGTGTGCCTGCTGCCGGCATTGCTCAAGGGCGTAGACCTGCGCCCGGCGCAGTGGCCATTGCGCATTTGCGAGCTTTTGCTGGACTGTCGTGAAGCGCTGCTCAAACAGCTGAAAACGCCCATCTTGCTGGCGCTGCTGATCGCCTTTTGCGTCGGCGGCCTGTTGCAACTGGGCAGCAAAAACGACATCCGCCAGTGGATCAGCGCACCACAACAATTGACCGACGAAGCCCAGGCCATTGCCCGGATCACCGGCTATCAACCCACCAGCCAGTTCTTCCTGATACGCGCCGCCAATCAGCAGCAACTGCTCGAACGCCAGACCGCTCTGAGAGAGCGGCTGGATCAGTTGATTGGCCTGGAAAAGCTCCAGGGTTATCTGTCGCTCAATCAACTGGTCAGCCCGCCGAACGAACAGCATCAGGTGCGCGAAGCGTTGAGCAAACTGCCTTCGTTCTGGCAGCCCTTGCTCGACATCGGCGTACCGGCCGAGGCGCTGCAAGCGGAGCTGACGAAGCTACAGGCATTGCCTACCGTGGACATCGACGCAGCGCTCAGCGGCCCGTTGGCAGAACCCTACCGACCGCTGTGGCTGGGGCCGACCGATGACGGCGTGGCGGCGATGGTCAGCCTGCAAGGCATCAACAACCCAGCCCTGCTGCGGCTCCAGGGTGAGGATTTACCCGGCGTAACACTGGTGGATCGACTGGGTGAATTGAACAACGTCTTCGCGGCCACCCAAATCAGTGCCGCGGAACTGAAACTCGCCTCCTGCGTGTTGATCGTGCTGGTACTGATCCTGCCATTCGGCCTCGGCGGCGCGTTGCGTATCGTGTCCTTGCCACTGCTGGCGGCGTTGTGCAGCCTGGCCAGTCTCGGCTGGCTGGGGCAGCCGTTGACCCTGTTCAGCCTGTTCGGCCTGCTGCTGGTGACGGCGATCAGTGTCGACTACGCGATCCTGATGCGTGAACAGGTCGGCGGCGCGGCCGTGAGCCTGCTGGGCACCCTGCTGGCGGCGTTGACCACCTGGCTGTCGTTCGGCCTGCTGGCGGTGTCGAGCACCCCGGCGGTGAGCAACTTCGGACTGTCGGTGAGCCTGGGCCTGATCTTCAGCTTCCTGCTCGCACCGTGGGCCGGTCGCCAGGTGCATGAGCCCACGGCCGTGGAGCGGGCAACATGATGGTCGTTCTGTTCTGGGCGATGGCGCTGGTGTTGTTCGCGGTGGCGACCCGTGTCGGTCGGCATTTCGGCCTGATTCCCATCGTCAGCCAGTTGTTGCTGGCGACCCTCGGCTTGCCGTTGTTGATGTATTTCTGGATCGAGCCCCAATGGCAATTGAGCGGTGCGCTGCTGGTGTCGCCGGGCTGGCTGAAGAACCTCTACAGCCTGAGCTTTGCCCTGTTGTTGGGCTACATCCTCAGCGATGTGATCGACCTGCAACTGGATCGCCAAAGCCTGAAAATCGCCCTGCCCAGCTTTTGCATTCCGTTTGCCTGCGGCCTGGCCACGGCCGTCTGGTTATTGCCGCCGCAACCGTGGATCAGCTCGCTGGCCGTCGGCCTGTTGTTCGCCATCACCGCGATCCCGGTGCTGTACCTGTACCTGCGGCACATCGATTACCCGCCCGCCGCCACCCGGCGACTGGTGCAAACCGCGATCCTCATCGACCTCGCCTGCTGGACACTGTTCGGCATCGCCCAGGGCAGCCTGCACCTGAGCAGCCTGTTGCTGCCCCTGGCCGGTGCGTGCCTGCCGGTGCTGCTGCGGTTGCTCGGTTTGCGCCAGACATGGCTCTACAGCCTGTGCTTTTTTGCCCTGCTGGTCGTCGCCGAACACTTCAAGCTCAATGCGCTGATTTTCGGCATCGGCTATGTGTTGATCATGGCCGCTCTGAAAGCCCCACTGGTCCTGCCGCTGCCGGCCGTGTGGATGGGCCGCTTGCAGACGTACATCGCCATCCCGCTGATCCTCACGTTCGGCATCGTGCAGATCAACGTGCACAGCGCGATGGACAGCCTCGGCTGGGTGCAACTGCTCGCCCTGCTGCTGTTGCCGATGCTGAGCAAACTGCTGGGTAACTGGCTCGGCCTCGGTTGGGCCGGGGCCTCGTTCCAGGGCGCCAGCCGCTGGCGGGAAAGTGTGCTGTTGAACATCCGCGGCTTGAGCGAGATCGTTTTTCTCAACCTGCTGCTGCAACAGCAACTCATCAGCCCGCCGCTGTACTTCGCCCTGATGCTGATGGGCCTGATCGCTACACTGCTGCCAGCACTGACCGGCATGCACCGAATCCCCCTGAAAACCGCTGTCCCGGCTAGGAGCCCCCATGCCAACCGTTGAAATGGAATGTCGCCAGGTCGTGGTCATCGGCGCCGGGCCCTCCGGGGCCATCGCCGCCGCGTTGCTCAAGCGCAAGGGACACGATGTACTGGTGATCGAGCGCCAGCATTTTCCACGGTTTTCCATCGGTGAAAGCCTGTTGGCCCATTGCCTGGATTTCGTCGAAGAAGCGGGCATGCTCGACGCTGTCAACGCCGCCGGCTTCCAGCTGAAAACCGGTGCCGCGTTTGCTTGGGGTGAGCGTTACAGCGCGTTCGATTTCGGCGAGACGTTCAGCCACGGCAAATCGACGACCTTTCAGGTCCAGCGCGCCGATTTCGACAAGCTGCTGGCCGACCAGGCCACGCTGCAAGGCGTGGAGATCCGCTACGGCGAAACCATCATCAGCGTCGACATTGCCCCCGGAAAACCGCAGCTCGGCGTGCGTCGCGAGGACGGTAGCGAGTATCGCGTCGAGGCCGGTTTCCTGCTCGATGCCAGTGGCTACGGCCGCGTGCTGCCGCGCTTGCTCGACCTCGAGGCGCCGTCGAACTTCCCGGTGCGTCAGGCCGTGTTCACTCACGTCGAAGACCGTATCGACCTCCCGACCTTCGACCGCAGCAAGATCCTCGTGACCACTCACCCGACCCTGCGTGACGTGTGGTTCTGGACCATCCCGTTCAGCAACGGCCGCTGCTCGGTCGGCGTAGTCGCCGCAGAGCAGCGTTTCGCCGGCCGCAGCGACAATCTGGACGAGTGCCTGCGGGGCTTTATCGCCGAGACTCCAAGCCTGGCCAGCGTGTTGCAAAATGCGCAGTGGGACACCGAGGCGCGAACCATCGGTGGTTACTCGGCCAACGTCAAAACCCTGCACGGCCCGGGCTTCGCGCTGCTGGGCAATGCCGCGGAATTCCTCGACCCGGTATTCTCCTCCGGCGTGACCATCGCCATGCGTTCGGCGAGCATGGCCGCCGGGGTATTGCACCGTCAGTTGCAAGGCGAAGCCGTTGACTGGCAAACCGAGTTCGCCGAACCGCTCAAACGCGGCGTCGACACATTCCGTTGCTATGTCGAGGGATGGTACGCCGGGACCTTCCAGGATGTGATTTTCCACGAGAGCAGTTCGCCGGAAATTCGCGGGATGATCAGCTCCATTCTTGCCGGATATGCCTGGGACCAACGCAATCCGTTCGTCAGCGAAGCCAGGCGCCGGTTGAAGGCGATATCCGAATTCTGTGCCAGGGATGCGACATGAACTACTTGAGCGACAAGTACGTCGAGGAAACCCGTTTCGGTTTGTGGTTCCTGCGCAGCCAGATCTGGCAACACTATGTGCTGCGGTTGGCGATCGACGATTTGCGCAGCCTGTTCAGCGAAGCGCTACCGGTTAGCCCGGTGCTGTTGGATGCCGGTTGCGGCCAGGGCAAGTCATTCCCGCTGCTGCGCCAGGCCTTTGCGCCCGGTCGTCTGATCGGCATCGATGCTGATCCCAAGAGCCTGGACCAGAGCCGCGCAGAAGCGGCCCGCCAGGGCATGGAAGTGGAGTTGATCGGCGGCGACTGCGCCAGCCTCGATCTGCCGGACGCCAGCATCGACCTGCTGTTCTGCCACCAGACTTTCCATCATCTGGTGGAGCAGGAACAGGCACTGGCCGAGTTCTATCGCGTGCTCAAACCCGGCGGTTATCTGCTGTTCGCCGAATCCACCGAGGCTTACATTGATACCTGGGTGATCCGCTGGTTGTTCCGCCACCCGATGCACGTGCAGAAAAGCGCGGCGCAGTACCTGCAAATGATTCGCCAGCAGGGCTTCGAATTTACCGCGCAAAACGTGTCTTATCCGTACCTGTGGTGGAGTCGCGCCAAGGATTTCGGCCTGCTCGAACACTTGGGTGTGTGCAAGCCCAAACCCTTTGGCCAACGGGAAGAAACCCTGGTCAATGTGGTGGCGCGCAAACCTTTTGAAGGAACTGTGTGATGTTCATTGCCAGCCGCTCGAAGCACCATCCCTGTGGGAGCGATGCTCTGCGATTTCTCCTGCTTGCTGCAACCCTGCTGCTGAGCGCCTGCGCCGGCCGGGCGCCGCTGCCCGTACACAATCCGGATCTGCCGCTGCCGCTGCAATTGCACATCCAGCGCGGGCAGGCCGAGGAACGCGAGGACTGGGTGCTGGTGATCCAGCGTGAAGAGGCGGGTATCCGCTGGTCGATGATGGACCTGTTGGGCATTCCCCAGGCCCGCCAGAAATTGGTCGATAAAACCTGGGAGTCCGATGGTTTACTACCGCCCAATCCGCGAGCCCGGGAGCTGTTCGCGGCGCTGCTGTTTGCGCTGACGCCGCAAGATGAACTGGCGGCCAATTATCCCGGCGCTTGGCAGCACGGCAGGCAACGGTACCTGCCCGAGCGCTGGGACATCCACTACGCACAACCGCAGAATTTTGAATTGAAGCTACCGCGTGGTCCGAGCTATCAAGTCACCCCCCTGAGCGGTGAAACGCCATGACGGCTTATCTCAATGCCCTCGGATTGGTCTGCGCGCTGGGCCGCGACAGGCAGGAAGTTGCCCGCAACCTGTTTGCCGGCGACTGCGGCGGCATGCGCGAACAAGCCGGGTGGGTGCCGCAACGCACGCTGCCGGTCGGTGCGGTCCAGGGCAAACTGGCAAGCATTCCAGCCGACCTGTCGCGCCATCACAGCCGCAACAATCAGTTGTTGCTGGAGGCCACGCTGCAAATCCGTCCGGACATCGACAGCGCGATCCAGACCTACGGCCGCGACCGCATCGGTGTCGTGCTGGGCACCAGCACCTCGGGTATCGATGAGGCCAGCCAGAGCCTGGCGCATTACCTGCGCGAAAAGCAGTTCCCAGCCGAGTACGACTATCAGCAACAGGAACTCGGGGCGCCGGCGAACTTCCTCGCCGAGTGGCTGCAATTGAGCGGGCCGGCCTATGTCATTTCCACGGCCTGCACCTCCAGCGCCCGGGCCTTGATGAGCGCCCAGCGCCTGTTGGACCTGGGCATATGCGACGCGGTGCTGTGTGGCGGTGTCGACACCTTGTGCAAACTGACCCTCAACGGTTTCTCGGCGCTCGAAGCGGTCTCGGAACAACGCTGCAATCCGTTTTCGGTGAACCGCAATGGCATCAACATTGGCGAAGCGGCGGTGCTGTTCCTGATGACCAAACGAGCAGGCGATAGCCAAGCGATTGCCCTGCTCGGCAGCGGCGCCAGTTCCGATGCGCATCACATCTCCGCCCCGGAGCCGAGCGGTCGTGGTGCCCTGCAAGCCATGCGCAAAGCCTTGGGCCGCGCCAACCTGCAACCGGAGCAAATCG
Source organism: Pseudomonas grandcourensis (assembly GCF_039909015.1). Classification (NCBI taxonomy): domain Bacteria; kingdom Pseudomonadati; phylum Pseudomonadota; class Gammaproteobacteria; order Pseudomonadales; family Pseudomonadaceae; genus Pseudomonas; species Pseudomonas grandcourensis. The sequence continues at coordinate 500,455 of NZ_CP150919.1, read as the reverse complement.
CTTATCTGAACCTGCACGGCACCGCCACCCAGCACAACGACGCCATGGAGAGCCAGGCCGTGGCGACGCTGTTCCCGGCCGGCGTGCCCTGTTCGTCGAGCAAACCCATGACTGGCCACACCCTCGGTGCCGCCGGGGCGCTGGAAGCGGCATTCTGCTGGTTGAGCCTGAGCCCGGACAATCGCGGGCATGCCCTGCCGCCGCACGTCTGGGACGGACAGCCCGACCCCGAACTGCCGCCGCTGCAATGGGTGACCCCGGCCACTCGCCTGACGTCCATTGCACCCCGCTACCTGATGAGCAATTCCTTTGCCTTCGGTGGCAACAACGTCAGCCTGATTATCGGAGACGCCCCATGATTGACTGGCCGATCGCCGAACTGCTGCCCCACGCTGGCGACATGATCCTTATCGATCAGATCCTGGCGTTCGATGAAGAGCAGATTCACACGCGCCTGACCGTCAAGCCCGATGGCCTGTTCAACCTCCCCGACGGCAGCCTGCCGGCCTGGGTCGGCATCGAACTGATGGCCCAAAGTGTGGCCGCCTTCGCCGGTTGCCATGCGCGTCAGCGCGGTGATGCGGTGGAATTGGGCTTCCTGCTCGGCAGCCGAAAGTTCGAATGCAATGTCGAAAGTTTTCCGGCCGGCACCGAGTTGACCATCCACGGGATTCGCTCCCTGGAAGACGAAAACGGCATGGGCGTGTTCGAGTGCCACATCAACGCCCCCGGCATTCACGTCACCGCTCGTCTGAACGTGTTCCGCCCACCCCAGGCCGCTCAATATCTCCATGAACCCGAAGGAGTCCAGTCATGACTGAATCCGTACTGGTCACCGGTTCCAGCCGTGGCATCGGCCGCGCCATCGCCTTGCGCCTGGCCCATGCCGGGCACGACATCGTGTTGCATTGCCGCAGCGGCCTGGCCGACGCCGAAGCCGTCAAGGCCGAAGTCGAGGCCATGGGCCGCCGTGCGCGCATCCTGCAGTTCGACGTGTCCGACCGCGCCCGCTGCAAAGAAACTCTCGAAGCCGACGTGGAAACCCACGGCGCCTATTACGGCGTGGTGCTCAATGCCGGCCTGACCCGCGATGGCGCCTTTCCGGCCCTGAGCGAGGAGGATTGGGATGTGGTGATGCGCACCAATCTCGACGGTTTCTACAACGTGCTGCACCCGGTGATGATGCCGATGATCCGTCGTCGCGCCGCCGGGCGGATTGTCTGCATCACCTCGGTGTCGGGGCTGATCGGCAACCGTGGCCAGGTCAACTACAGTGCCTCCAAGGCCGGGTTGATCGGCGCGGCCAAGGCATTGGCGATCGAGCTGGGCAAGCGCAAAATCACCGTTAACTGTGTCGCCCCCGGCCTGATCGACACAGCCATGCTGGACGAAAACGTGCCGGTGGAAGAACTGATGAAAATGATCCCCGCACAACGCATGGGCACCCCTGAAGAGGTGGCCGGCGCGGTGAATTTCCTGATGTCGGCGGAAGCCTCGTACATCACCCGGCAGGTTCTGGCCGTCAACGGAGGCCTGTGCTGATGAAGCGCGTCGTCGTCACCGGCATGGCCGGCATCACCTCACTGGGCAGCGACTGGGAGACCATCGCCGGCAACTTCGCGGCCAACCGCAGCGGCATCCGCCGGATGGACGAGTGGGATCGTTTTACCGAACTCAACACGCGCCTGGCCGGCCCCATCGATGACTTCAAGGTGCCCAGCCACTGGACCCGCAAGCAACTGCGCAGCATGGGCCGGGTCTCGCGGCTGGCTGTGGGCGCCGCCGAGCAAGCGTTGGCCGACGCCGGCCTGCTGGGCGACGAGTCGATCAAGGACGGGCGCATGGGCGTCGCCTGCGGCTCCTCCACCGGCAGCACCGACGAGATCAAGGCGTTCGGCAACATGCTGCTCAACTCGGTGGCCGAGGGCCTGAACGCCAACTCCTACGTGCGCATGATGCCGCACACCACTGCAGCCAATATCAGCATCTTCTTCGGCCTCACCGGCCGCCTGATCCCGACGTCCAGCGCCTGCACCAGCGGCAGCCAGGGCATTGGCTATGCCTACGAGGCGATCAAGTTCGGGCGCCTGCCGCTGATGCTCGCCGGCGGTGCCGAGGAACTGTGCCCGACCGAAGCCATGGTCTTCGACGCGCTCTACGCCACCAGCCTGAAAAACGACACCCCACAACGCAGCCCGCGCCCTTACGACACCGCTCGCGACGGCCTGGTGATCGGCGAAGGCGGCGGCATGCTGGTGCTCGAAGAACTGGAACACGCCCTGGCCCGTGGCGCCCACATCCATGCCGAGATCGTCGGTTTCGGCAGCAACGCCGACGGCCAGCACACTACCCGTCCCGAACAAGTCACCATGCGCCGGGCCATGGAACTGGCCCTGGAAGACGCCGGGCTGAAACCTTCGGACATCGGTTACGTCAACGGTCACGGCACCGCCACCGAACAGGGCGACATCGCCGAAACCCTGGCCACCAGCAGCCTGTTCGGCGAACACATGCCGATCAGCTCGCAGAAAAGCTTCCTCGGCCACACCCTCGGCGCCTGCGGTGCACTGGAATCGTGGTTCAGCATCGAAATGATGAACCACGACCTGTACGCCCACACCTTCAACCTCGACGAAGTCGACCCGCACTGCGGCAAGCTCGACTACCTGCGCGGCGAGTTTCGGCAGATGAGCAACCAGTACGTGATGAACAATAATTTTGCGTTTGGCGGGGTGAATACTTCGCTGATTTTCAAGCGCTGGTCTTGAGCCCCACACGACAAATGTGGCGAGGGGGCTTGCCCCCGTTGGGTCGCGTAGCGGCCCCAAAAGGGGACGCCTGTGCAGTCCAGCGGTAGCAAGCTCCCCCGCCACAAACAATGCTCGGCAATGAAATGACATAACCGGAAACCGGAGTACGCAAATTCGGAAACGTCCCACAGCCAGCGATTGAACTTCCCGATAGGGTCAATGCCCCCAGACACCCCGTCAGGGCATCCCAGGGAAGAACGAACCATGACAAAAAAGGCGGTTATCGTTTTTAGTGGCGGGCAAGACTCAACGACCTGCTTAATCCATGCGTTACCGAAGTACGACGAAATTCACTGCATTACGTTTGACTATGGCCAGCGCCATCGAGCGGAAATTGAAGTGGCGCAGCAGCTTGCAAATCGACTTGGCGTGACCGCTCATAAAGTATTGGACGTGTCAGTGCTCAATGAGCTGGCTATCAGCAGCCTGACACGCGACAACATCCCAGTGCCTAGCGCAAACAGCGCCGACGGCGGTGTACCAAACACCTTCGTACCAGGCAGGAATATTCTGTTTTTAACCTTGGCATGTATCTATGCCTATCAAGTACGTGCTGAAACGGTAATAACTGGTGTTTCTGAAACAGAATGCTCCGGCTACCCTGACTGTCGCAATGATTTTGTTAAGGCCTTAAACAACGCCACTGACTTGGGAATGGATTACAGCGTTCGCATCGAAGCTCCTCTTATGCGGCTAAATAAGGCAGAAACTTGGGCTTTGGCTGACCATCACGAACAACTTGGTTTGATCCGCGACCACACATTGACTTGCTATAACGGGTTAAAGGGAAGTGGTTGTGAAAACTGTGATGCTTGTAACCTTCGGGCAAATGGACTTAGTGAGTTCCTAATAAATCAAAGCGAAATCATAAAAAGCCTAAAGGCAAAAATAGACCTATAAGTACAACCTAACGCAAGGGTCGTGAGCAATCAACATCTAACGGCCCTTACGCTATTTATCCTACCCACTAGTCACATACCTTTTAAACAATGACCTTGCTCCGTAGGCCGGAAAAACATTAAATACAGCAAAGCACATCTTTACAGCTATCTGAGCAAACACAACATTGAGAATGTCGTTGCTTTGCATAACGCCATAAAACGCAATATAACAAAAAAGAAAGCTATCTATTATCACCGCAAAAAAAGTACTGAAAAAAACTCGCAGAAATAGAAACCTGGAGTTCGTCAGCTCTTTTATCTTACACAACAAGTAAGTATTTATGTATTCAGAAAAAAGAAACGATACTGAAGACGCTACTAAAACAGATGACACCTGAGCAACAATTTCAGAATATGACGCATTAAGCTTCCAATCAGGCAACTCCGGTAGATACATGACGGCATTTAGCAATAGCACAATGAAAGCGTTGCTAACAAAAGCAAATATCAACGCTCTTCTTGCCAATTTAAGCCCATATGCTTCATTCAACAAATCAACTATTAAAAACGTCAATGGATAAAGAAATACAGCAGGAGGAAGGACCAGATCAAACATCTGAAAATAAACAAGCTTCGTCGCCGCAATATTTGTAAAAACGTAAAGCGCAAGCAGGAAAACGTTGAGCGCAACATAAATCATCCATGATCGCTCATGACGATCTTGCATTTCATAGGTGGTCAATGCTGCTCCAGCCGAGTAATATTTTTTGTACAAGTCTTTAACTTCAGACTTATTCAAATTATCTATAATTTCGCTCTTCAGCACTTCACCCAGCTTAACCTTAATGACTTTTCCAGTAGAGATAACCATAATTACAGCTAGACCTTTATTACTCTCAAAACCTAACAACTTATACTTGCTGTTCTCACAATCACTACCCATTAAATCTTTCCTCTATGATTTCACCTACAACACGAACAACATCTGACTCAACACAACATTCAGTTGTTATACGCAGTCTCTTCATCTCGGTGTCGTACACCAACTGATCTTTACCGCAAATCGACAGGCCTTTCTTTACGATCAACAAATCTCCCGAGTCATTTACACCGGCAATTTCATTTTCCAAAAGAACACCTATTAAATTGCAAGCCGCTCCAAAGTAGTATGTCAACGGGTAAATCGTGCAGAGCTCGCCAATTCTTTTATCCAAACTCCGAATCAAATCACTTTCCTTGATCACAGGAACAGCGGCCGGGTTCATATTCCCTTCCGGAGAAACATCACTTTCAATTATTTCTCTCTCTTCAAAATCAACAGTTTCTATCTCTTTATATGACACACCAAAAAAATCAGAAATTTTGCGAATCGTCGACTGCTGAACGTTTACAACCCGCCCTTCGAGAATGTTGTATATCGTAGTTCTGGTCAAACCACTGGAATTACACAGCGACAGCTGCGTCTCCCCACGGCTTTTTATCAAGTATTTGATATTATTTTTCAGATTTTCCGTCTTTTCTTTTTTGTACATCAACCTTACCACTCACATTTCCGATTACATCAGGTAGCCGCTACGGTTTGACCGCTACCGAGGCTTTTTGTGAGAGCAGCATCCTACATAGCGAAGCACGGTACAAAAGCAAATATAAAAATACGCATGACAACCGTTAAATAATATTTCCACCGGGATATTTCCGACATCCTAATCGGAAAATACCCACAACAATCTCTTATGGACTTAACCTACAGAAAAAACCTACACAGACAGGAAAAATCACAACACTTAAAAGCAATGCCAGACAATTCCCACACACTGTAAATTACGAATCATTTAATTGCACAAGTGTTCATTTTTCTGATTAATAAATCCTGATTTTCTGGTAATACTTCCACCTGCATACCACCCGAGTCCAACTATTAAAAACTGCTGCTGAGCAGCATTGGTTTGATATTTTCTTAAACTCTGCAGGAAGTTCCATGATGAAAAAAACCACCCCCAGTCCGTCGCAATCCCCAGACCTTCCACCCGCTGACTTCGTCGAACTGTCCAAACTCTCCGAGATCACCGAACGTCTCGTCAGTGCTCGACTGCGCAACCCGGACCGCCCCGATCCCATCAGCCACGTGTTCACCATCGTCCCGAACATCGACACGGAGTCCCTGCTCTGCCATGCCTGCGAAACCCTCGCCTCGCTGAATGTCATGACCACCGATCTTGCCGGCGAACTGGAAGGCTCCCGCCGCAATGTGGCGCTGGCCATTCAGCAACTCGCGGTGCTGGGCGAGTTGCTGGTAAACCGGGCGTTAGACAACCTGGACCCGCCTTAGGGATCGCCTGAAGTTCGCCAAACCGCGAGCACCCTGTGTTCGCGTACTTACCACTGGAGGTTTTTTGTCATGGATCGATATATGCCTATCACCGGCATCGACTGCAAAATTGCATCGTTGGTGATCGACACCCAAGCACCGCTGGACGTCTTGCACGAAACAGCGGCCTACCGCATTCGCACCGCGACTCAACTGCTGGAAAGCCTTGCGTTTGACGAAGGCATTTACAGCGAACTGGCGCGGGTGCTGGTCACTTCATTGCGTGATGGCTGCGATTTGATGGATGTCATCGGGCGACGATTGCAGAAGCAAATTTCGGCGTAACTCGTACAACAAGCACGACAATGGGCGCCTTGCGGCGCCCCTCACAAACAGGTCGGTTTTGTATCTGCGAGGCGACTTACTCAGACCTGCATCGTTTTGCACAGCTACTCACGTGCTAGCGTGTAGCTTCAAACCTAGAGCCTTGATGACTTTAAGAATGGTGCCGAACTCCGGATTCCCATCACCCGACAATGCACGGTAAAGGTTTTCTCGAGAAAGCCCCGCATCGCGGGCGACCTGAGTCATGCCGCGGGCACGTGCAATGGTCCCGAGAGCTTTGGCGATGAATGCTGGATCATCCCCCGCCTCTTCCATGCAAGCGTCCAGATAATTTGCCATGTCCTCTTCGGTCTTGAGGTACTCAGCAGAGTCCCAGCGAGTGAATTGTTCGGTCATGGGTTTTGCTCCTGCCAGAATTTCGCAATAAGCCTGGCTTGTTTGATATCACGAGGTTGGCTGCTTTTGTCTCCACCACACAGGAGAATGATCAACTGACGGCCTTGTTGCATGAAGTAGATCCGATACCCAGGACCATAGTCGATTCGTGCTTCACTCAATCCTTCTCCGATGGCTTTGACATCTCCAAAATGCCCGTCAGCCATGCGGTCAATCCGCACCTGAATACGCATCCTGGCGCGGCTATCGGCCAGCTTTGTTAGCCAGCCAGAGAATGTAGAACTTCGAAGGATCTCCGTCATGCGTGAAGTGTAGCGCTTGAGCTACACCCGCTCAATCCGGATTTCTGATCATTCGATGTTCGGTAATCAGAGCCAACCATTGAAAATAGTCACGCCTGCAACGGCTCAACCTTCCTCGTCAGCAGTTCAACAAATGCCCGCGCCATCGCCGACTTCTGGTCCTTACGCTGCACCAACCACACCGCCGACACCGCCGCCGGATCGAGCAGCGGGCGGTAGACCACACCGTCAATACGCATCCGCTGATAAGACGCCGGCAGCACCGACACACCGAGCCCCGCCGCCACCAGCCCTATGATGGTCATCGCCTCTCCGGCCTCCTGGGCGAAGTGTGGGCTGAAACCGGCATCCCGCGCCAGGCTGAGCAACTGCGCATACAGGCCGCTGCCATAGCTACGCGGAAAAAACACAAAGGGCTCAAGCGCCAGGGCTGACAGGAACAAGCCCTCCTCGCTGCCCTCTACCAACGGATGCTTGGAGCTGAGTACCGCGACCAGCGGCTCGCGCATCAACTCGACCACGCTGAGGCAGTCCGGCAGCCCGAGCGGGCGCATGATGCCGACTTCAATCGACTCGTCTACCAGTGCATCGGCCACCTGGGTGCTGCTCATTTCCCGCAGGTTCAGGTGCACCGCCGGGAAGCGCTGGCGGAAAGAGAAAATCGCCTGGGGAATCGTCGAGTTGAAGGGGGCCGACGAGGTGAAGCCGATTTTCAGTTCACCCAACTCGCCCAGTTGCGCCCGTCGCGCGACATCTGCCGCTTTGTCGACCTGCGCCAGCACCAGTCGTGCCTCTTGCAGAAACAGCCGACCGGCCTCGCTCAGCTCGACCCGACGATTGGTACGTTCGAACAACCGCGCGCCGACCTCTTGTTCCAGCGCCTGAATTTGCTGGCTCAGCGGTGGTTGGGAGATGCCCAGCACCTGTGCGGCGCGGCCGAAGTGCAGTTCTTCGGCGACGGCGATGAAGTAGCGCAGATGACGCAATTCCATGGAAACCCCATTAGGTCGTTAAAGCTATCAAACAGGTCGAACAATATATTGGATTGAATCATTAGCCAGCTATATGCTTTTTTCATTGCCTGACCGGCTGCGCCCTCCGAGGTCCAACGTGAAAACTGCTGTCGCCCCACTCGCCCATGAAGTTCCTCCCGCAGCACCGGACGCTATCACCGTTGAGCTGGCGGAGATCTACATCGAAAAAGGCACCCCGGCGTTCATGCGCACGGTACTGGCGTTATTCTGCGGCGGCTTCGCGACATTCGCCCTGCTCTACTGCGTGCAGCCGATGATGCCGCTGCTGTCCCACGAGTATTCCATCAACGCGGCGCAAAGCAGCCTGATCCTGTCTATCGCCACCGGCATGCTAGCCATCGGCCTGCTGATCACCGGCCCGATTTCCGACCGTATCGGGCGTAAACCGGTGATGGTGGCCGCACTGTTCGCCGCTGCGCTGTGCACCATGGCCAGTGCGATGATGCCAAGCTGGCACGGTGTGCTGCTGATGCGTGCGCTGATTGGATTGTCGTTGAGCGGTCTGGCGGCGGTTGCGATGACTTACTTGAGCGAAGAGATCCACCCACAGCACATCGGCCTCGCCATGGGTTTGTACATCGGTGGCAACGCGATTGGCGGGATGAGCGGGCGCTTGATCACCGGGGTATTGATCGACTTCGTCAGCTGGCACACGGCGATGCTGGTGATCGGTGGCCTGGCGCTGATTGCCGCGGCGGTGTTCTGGAAAATCCTCCCGGAATCGCGCAACTTCCGCCCCCGCTCGCTGCACCCGCGCAGCCTGCTCGACGGTTTCACCATGCACTTTCGCGACGCCGGCCTGCCGCTGCTGTTTCTTGAAGCCTTTGTGCTGATGGGCGCGTTCGTCACGCTGTTCAATTACATCGGCTATCGCCTGCTGGCCGCGCCTTACCACATGGAACAGGCCTTCGTCGGGTTGCTGTCGGTGGTGTACCTGTCGGGCATCTACAGCTCAGCGAAAATCGGTTCGCTGGCCGACAGACTCGGCCGCCGCAAAGTGCTCTGGAGCACCATCGCTCTGATGATCGGCGGCCTGGCCCTGACGATGTTTACACCCTTGCCGCTGGTGATCATCGGCATGCTGATCTTTACCTTCGGCTTCTTTGGCGCCCACTCGGTGGCCAGCAGCTGGATCGGTCGCCGCGCCACCAAGGCCAAGGGGCAAGCATCGTCCTTGTACCTGTTCAGCTACTACGCCGGGGGGAGCATCGCCGGTACGGCGGGTGGCGTGTTCTGGCACCTGGGCGGCTGGAACGGCATCGGGTTGTTCATCGGCACGCTGCTGGTGATTGCGCTGCTGGTCGCGTTGAAGCTGGCGAAGTTGCCGTTGTTGCCGCAGAACACCTCGGCTACTTGAGCACCACCCGCGCCTCCAGGGCATCGTCACGCTTCTCCAGCGTCAGGGTTTGCAGCGCGACTCCATCGCGCTCGATCCCATCGAGCCATTGCATCAAGGGCTGCGCATTGCCATTGAGGGTCACGCGCAGCAGATCACTGTCGCTCTCCATCTGACGGATTTCCAGCCCCGCTGCCGTGGCGCTTTCGCTGATTCGCAGCGATAGCGGTTGATCGGTGTCGACGGGGACATGGCTGCGCGGTAACGCCCGCTGCAGTTGCGCGGCCAGCCCCGCCTGCTGTTGGTATTGTCGCTCGACCGTTTCCAGCCGCTGCCGGGTCGGTTGCCAGATCAGGCTGAATGCCACGACCGCCAACAAAAAAGCCCCTAACACCTGCAACAACCGTTGTTCGCGCACGGAAATGCGTCGCCATGCCTGCTTCATGCCTCGTCCTCCACGGTGAGGGTGGCGTGCACCCGGCCGGCGGCTTTGTTCGCGCTGTCGAGCCGCACGGGCATGCCCTGTTGTCGCCCGCGTTCACGCAACTGTTCCAGCTCGGTAAAGCCGCTGGCGGTCAGCTGGATTTTCCAGCCTTCGCCTGCTCGAAACTCGATGCGCTGGACCTCGACCGGGCTGGCGCCAATCACCTGCTCAATCAACCGGACCAGCCCGGCAATGCGGGTGTTTTGCGAGTCAACAGGCTGGCTTTGCAGGGCCTTGAGTTGCGCTGCCATATCAACGATGCGGCTTTGCTCCGGGTAAAGCGCCTTGAATCGCTGTTCATTCTGGGTGGCGAGGCGGCGGGCTTCGCTGTCGAGGAAGCGGATCCGCGTTTCGCTGGCTCCCCAAGTCAACAACGCCAACATCAACAGCGCCCACCCGCCGGCACGCCAGGGCAGACGCTTGCCCCGTGGGGCGAATGCGCCTTGCAGCAGGTTGATGGCCCGTGTCGGGCGCTGGACCAGGCATTGGTCGATGACAGCGGGGGCCTCACGCTCATCCAGCCATTGCATGTCCTTGGGCAATAACGGAGTGAGCAGCGCCAGGTCTTCTTGGGACAACGCCAGGCGCGCCGACAGACCTGCACCCAACAACCAGCGACCGAACCACCATGCGCCGCACGGCTGATCACCGGACAACAGATCGGCATCGACGAACACCCCGCGCACCTCAATACCCGCCTCGTGCAGCAAGTCGAGCACGGCGGCCAACCGTTCGCGGCCAATGACCATGACCGGATAGCAGCCGTCACGATCACGAGTGCCAATGCTCAGATGCACCACCTCCAGCGCTTCACTCAATTGATCTTCCACGGCGTAGGCCATGGCCTGGGCTTCGGGCCTGCGTCGCGACGGCCATGGCTCGCTGCGAACCCAACTGCACATTTCCATGGGCAGCAGCACATCGACCGCCTGCCCCTGCAATGCCGAGGCCGCCTGAGTCAGCGGCATCGGCTGGCGTTCATGGGTTGGCGACCACAGGACGCAGGGCCAGAGGCCCGATGGCGCGTCCTGCCCCTCGGCGGTCAGGTAAAGCCAAGTGTTCATCGCGGTCTCTCGTGGCTACTCATGGGAAGAAAACGTCGTTGCAGCACCGTCAGCTGTCGAGTCTTGGGGTCGTGCCCAACATCCGTGGCCAGGTGCAGTGCGCGCCCGTCCCGGATCACCTGCACCCTTATCCGATACCAGCGGCTTTGAGTGCCAAGCCCGTGACTGCTCAGGCCCTGCCCGGAGAGCAACGGGTCCTGGGTAAACGCCTGGACGCTCGCCCAGGGCGTTGTTGCTGCCTGACGCGCCAGCGCATCGGCGGTCGCGGCATCCACCTCGCCGAGCGTTCTCAACAGCAGTGCCGGCGCGGTGTTGATGTTCAAGGCGGTGTCGGTGGGCAGCAGCGCCACCCAGGGCTCCAGCCGCTGCAGCAGGCGAGCGTCAATGCCAGGCAGCAAGCGCAGCTGGCTCAGTTCCCCCAGCGGCCCGACCTGGCTCAGTTGCACAGGAGGCAGTTCGAGCAGCTCAAGCAGGCGCGCCCAACGGTTGAGGGTGACCCGATCCACCTGCCCCTGGCGTAACAACCCATTGAGATTGAAGCGCCCGGCGAGGTCGTCGATATCGATTCGGATCTGCGCATCGTCAACCTCGAAACCCGGCGTCATGGCCGTCCAGCCTTGAACCCGCTCGACGGGTTTTTCCCCGTCCTGCAACGCGTCGCGCAACAGCAACAATGCCCAGGTTTCCCCGCCCGATGCGAGTTGCCGCAGCTGTATCTGCTGCAATTGTTGCCCACTGCTTTGCAGCGCAAGGTGATGGCTGCGCAACACGCCACTAATGATCAGCAGCGCCAGGCTCATGACCAGCAATACACTGATCAACGCAATGCCGCGTTGGCGCCCGTTCACGGCAATGCACCCGGCATCGGCAACACCCGCCGAATCGATTCGAAGCGCCCGACAGCGACTTGCACCTCCAGCGCCATGGGCGCCTTCGCGTCCTGCCCGGCCGACCAATGAGCGACCCAGCCGGACTGGCTGTCGAACAGACGCCAGCGCAACTCACGAACGCCTTCAAGCAGTTTTTGCCGTTGCACGAACTCTGTACCTTCGCCCTGGCTTTCGCGCCACAGCACACCGCCGTCGAGTCGATAGGTCAGCATCTGGCGCTCACTGCGCGGTTGGTCCAGAGGATTGCGCCAGTGACTGCGCTGGAACTGCAAAAGCGGCGCTGCGAGCACCACCGGCTGTTCGGTGACGTGCAGCAGATCCCGTTCGATCACCGCCATCGCTCGTTGCAGGCTCCTCAGCTCTCGCTCGTGGGCCGCGGTGCCCTGTTGCACTCGCAGCACGCTATCGAACAAGCCCCAACTGGCCAACCCCAGCACGGCGAAGATGGCCATGGCGATGACCAGTTCCAGCAAAGTGAAGCCGCGCTGCCTACTCATGAGCCGCGAGCATCCAGCCGCTGGCACGATGCAAGGCGTGCGCACTGTTCGCCGGGCTGACCTGAATGTCGACCTGGAGCAAACGTGGATCGCTGGTGGCGCTGATGTGCTGTTGCAGCACCCAGTCGCGCTGATCCATGGACACGATCTGTTGTTGCTGGCCGACCGCCAAGCCGGGTTGCAGGCGTAACTCGTTCAAGCGGTTGTCCGCCAGCCACGCTGCGAACAGCCGAGTCTCGACCGCGCCGCGTTGCGTCACCGCGTATTGACTGGCCGACAGCACGGCGGCCGCCAGTGTCGCGAAGACCGCCAAGGCCACCATGACCTCCAGCAGCGTGAAGCCGTCCATGGACGACAGGGATGGCCGCCTAGTCATCGATCGCCACCTCGCCGATGCCATCGCCGGACAGACTCAGCCAGGCCCTGTTGCCGGACTCGAACGTCAGCGTGAAGGCGCTGGTTTCATCGTTGCTGAGCAACAGCAACTGCGGCGGTCCTTCGTCAGCGTCCAGCCCTGCCCCATAGCCGTCCTGCTGCAAACGTACTCGCACGTTCAGGGGCCAGTCCGTCAGCGCCTTCACCGGCTCCCACCCACGAACACCCAGGTGCATCACCCGGTAGCCATCGACACTCAGCCGCAGGCCATACTCCTGGCCTTCGAACACCGCACGCTCACGCAGCTGATGAATCACCTGCACCATCGCCTCGGCGTCCTGCTTGACCTGACGCGCGAGACTACCCCCACCGGCAAGGCTCACCATGCCCAGCAAAACGCCGATCACGACAATCACGATCATCATTTCCAGCAAGGTAAACCCCCGGCAGCGGTAGCCCATGGATCAATGGCCCCAATTGCCGATTTCGGCTGCAAACCCTTCGCCGCCCGCTGCGCCATCGGCGCCCAGGGAATACAGGTCGTAAGTGCCGTCTACCGATCGCACACTCGGATTGATGTATTGATAAGGCGTTTTCCACGGGTCGACCGGCATGCTCTTGAGATAGCCCTGAGGGTTCCAACCCCGGGCCACGGGCAGCCCGGAGGGACGCTTGACCAACGCTTCCAGGCCTTGCTGGGTCGAGGGGTAATGGGCGTTGTCGAGGCGATACATTTCCAGGGCGGTGGCGATGGCCTGGATATCGATTCTAGCGGCAGTGACCTTGGCTTGATCGGGGCGACTCATGAACTGTGGCACCACGATTGCCCCCAGCACACCGATGATGACCACCACCACCATGATTTCGATCAGGGTAAAACCGCGTTGCGCGCGGGAAAGGTTTTTGCGGACAGGTTGCATGGATCAATTCACCAATTGGTTGAGGCTGAGAATCGGGAGCAGGATGGCCATGACGATCAGCAGCACGACGCCGCCCATCAGCACCAGCATGGCCGGCTCGAAGAGGCTCACCACCAGCGCAATGCGCGCGGCGAGGCTGTTTTCCTGTTGTTCGGCGGCCCGGGCCAGCATGCAGTCGAGTTCGCCGGCACGTTCGCCGCTGGCGATCATGTGCAGCATCATCGGCGGGATGTCGCCGCTCAGTTCCAGGCCGCGGGTCAGCGTTCCGCCTTCGCGGACCGAGCGGGCGACATCGACCATCCGCGCGCGAATGGTCAGGTTGCCGATAACCGCGGCAGCAATTTCCAGGGCGTCCACCAAGGGCACGGCACTTTTGCCGAGGATTGCCAGGGTGCTGGCAAACCGCGCAGCTTCCATGGCACGCAGCACTTCACCGATGACTGGCGCATTGAGCACCCAACGATGCCAGCGCAGGCGCCACCACGGCCGCTGCCAGCTCCAGCGCCACAGGCCGAACAACGTCGCCAGCACGCTCATCAACAACAGGAAATGGTTGCGCAGGCCGCCACTCACGCCGATCAGCGCCCGGGTCAGCCAGGGTAACGGCTGGCCGCTGTCGACGAAGATCTTCACCACATCCGGCACCACATAACCGAGCAGAAAACCGACGATCGCCACACTGGCCAACATCAGGATCAACGGGTACACCAGAGCCATCTGGATCTTTTGCCGCGAGGCCTGGCGGGCCTGGGTGTAGGCCGCCAGTTGCTCCAGCACTTGGCCCAGATGCCCCGAGCGTTCTCCAGCGGCCACGGTGGCACGGAACAATTCGGGGAAGGCCCTGGGAAACTGCCCCAGCGCCGAGGCCAGGGCGTGACCTTCCATCACCCGGCTCCTGACCGCCGAGAGCAAGCCCGCAACCTTGCGCTTTGAGCTCTGCTTCGCCACCGCATCGAGCGCTTCCTCCAGGGGCAGTCCGGCCTGAACCAGCGTTGACAGTTGCAACGTCAACAGCGCCAGATCCGCAGCACTCAGGCGTCCACCCCGCGACTGCTGGCCCGTACCGCCGCCGACCCTGACCTCAATCAAGACACGCGGCCACAAACCACGCTCGCGCAACAACTGTCGCCCATGGCGGGGCCCATCGGCCTCCAGCCGTCCCTTGCAGGATCGTCCCTGGGCGTCGTGGGCGCGGTAGTCGAAAGTCGGCACCGATCAGTTCTCCTGGGTCACGCGCAACAACTCATCGAGGCTGGTCAATCCTTCCAGCACCCGCTGGCGCCCGTCCTGGAACAGGCTGCGCGATACCTTGCGCGTTTCGTCGACGAGGATTTGCTCACTGGCTCCCCGATGGATCAGCGCCGAGACGGCGGGCGTCACGCTGATCAGTTCGTAAATGCCGATGCGCCCGCGATAGCCGTGCTGGCACTGTTCGCAGCCCGAGGCCTTGAACAGGGTGTGCGGCGTGCTCGTGTCGAGCCCCAGGCGCTGGCAGGCCACCGCGTCGGCGAGGTACGAAACCTTGCAATGGGGGCACAAGGTGCGCAGCAGGCGTTGGGCCAGAATGCCCACCAGCGAGGACGCCAGCAGATAGGCATCGACGCCCATGTCCACCAGCCGCGTGACCGCGCCGGCCGCGCTGTTGGTGTGCAGGGTCGAGAGCACCAGATGCCCGGTCAAGGACGCCTGGACAGCGATCTCGGCGGTTTCGCGGTCACGGATTTCGCCAACCATCACCACGTCCGGATCCTGGCGCAAAATCGCCCGCAGGCCCCGGGCGAAGGTCATGTCGACCTTCGGATTGACCGGCATCTGGCCGACACCCGGCAGGTGATATTCGATCGGGTCTTCGACCGTGAGAATGTTGCGGGTCTGGTCATTCAGGCTGCTCAGCGCGGCGTACAGGCTGGTGGTCTTGCCGGAACCGGTCGGCCCGGTCACCAGCAGAATGCCGTGGGGCTTGCCCAACAACTGGCGCAGGGCCGCGAGGGTATCGTCCGGCATGCCCAGCCGATGCATATCCAGGCGCCCGGCCTGCTTGTCGAGCAGGCGCAGCACCACCCTTTCGCCATGGGCCGAAGGCAGCGTCGAAACCCGCACGTCGACTTCATGCCCGGCCAGGCGCAAGGCCATTCGCCCATCCTGGGGTACGCGTTTTTCCGCGATGTCCAGGCGCGCCATGACCTTGATCCGCGACACCAGCAGGGTCGCCAGTTCGCGCTTGGGCCTGAGCATTTCACGCAGTTGGCCATCCACCCGCATGCGCACCGACAGGTACTGCTCGAAGGTTTCCAGGTGCACATCCGAGGCATGCTCGCGCACCGCTTCACCGAGCAGCGCGTTGATCAGGCGAATGATCGGTGCGTCGCCCTGTTGCTCCAGCAGGTCGGCGGTCTGCGGGACCTGGTCGACCAGGCTGAGCAAGTCCAGTTCTTCGTCCAGCCCCTGGGCAACTTGCTCCATCGCACTGTGCCCCTCGCGATAAGCCGCGGCCAGGCGCGAGGCGTACTCATCGGCCCCGACGACTTGAAACGGCAATGCCCGCCCGCACACCCGGCGCGCTTCCGCCAATGCGGTGAGCGGCGCATCGCTGCGCAGGGCAAGGCGCAGGTCGTCGCCGTCATGCTCCAGCAACACACCAAAACGCCGGGCGAAGCCGAAGGGCAATTGCTCGCAGAGTTCGTTCATGGGTTCACTGCGCCTTGCCGCGCAAATCGAACACTGGCGCGTCGCTGGCCGGTTCGAACAACCCGCGCGCCTCGGATGGCAGCAACAGCGAGTTGTTTTCCCCCGCCCCCGATTTACTCAAGTCACGCAGCGCGTTGTAACGCTGCTGGCTGACCTGGGACAGGTCTTCCTTGCTGCGCACGATGGTCGGGCGCAAGAACACCATCAGGTTGCTTTTGGTCTGAGTGTCGCGATTCCAGCGGAACAACGCGCCGAGGTAGGGAATGTCACGCAGCAGCGGCACGCCGCTTTTCTGGGTGCGCACGCTGTCCCGGATCAGGCCGCCGATCACGATTATTTCGCCATCGTCAGCGAGGATGGTGCTCTTGAGCGCTCGCTTGTTGGTGATCAGGTCCGAGGAATCAATGCCCGACACCGACGGCGCGATGTCCGACACTTCCTGCTCGACCTCCAGGCGCAACGTCGAGCCTTCGTTGATGTAAGGCTTGATCTTCAGGCTGATGCCGACGTCCTTGCGCTCGACGGTGGTGAACGGATTTTCCCCGCCGTTGCTGTTGGTGGCATAGGAGCCGGTCTTGAACGGCACGTTCTGGCCGACGATGATCTCGGCTTCCTGATTGTCCAGGGTCAACAGGCTCGGCGTGGACAGCAGGTTGCTGTGGGTGTTGCTGGCCAGGGCCGAAACCAGCGCACCGAAGCGGTCGCCACCCAGTTGCAGGATCGCCCCTTCCGGCGCCGATCTTTTCTCGTCGAACTTCAGCCCGCCGACGATCGGAATGTCGGTGCCGGGAAAGTTGATGAAGCCCTTGGCGTCGCCCGTGTTGAGGTTCCACTGCACACCCACAGCCTCGGCGATGTCGCCGGAGATTTCGACGATGGCGGCATGGATCAACACCTGGGCCCGTGGCTGATCCAGCTGACGCACGATGTTTTCGATAGTCCGTACCTGCGCGGGCTCGGCGATCAGCACCAGCGCGTTCTGGCTTTCGTCGGCCTTGATCATGAAACTTGCAGCGCCAGAAGTGTCTTTGGCGTTGCCGATGGCGGATGTCTGTTTTCTGCCCTGCCCCATCGACTCAAGAATCTCGGCCAACTGCTTGGCATCGCTGTGGCGCAGGCGAATCACCCGGGCATTGTCGAGGGTCGTGGTGGCCGGCGTATCGAGACCTCGGGCCAGCTCGATCAGGCGCTGGCGAACGACCGGTGGGCCAATGAAAATCAGGCGATTGGTCCTGGTGTCGGCCAGCACCTGTATCACTGACTCGGCATTGCGCTTGCCCATGGAGGCCTCGATCACCGGCGCGACATCGCCTGCCAGGGCATGCTTGAGCTGAACCACCGTGTGCAGGTTGTTCTGACCGGCGTCCAGTTCGCGGATCACCCGGGCGATGCGCTTCACATTGGCAGCGGTATCGGTCAACACCAACGCATTGGCCGACACCGAAGGGCCGACATAACCATTGGCAGAGACCAATGGCCGCACCAACCCGGCAATATCGGAGGCACTGCTGGTGTTCAAGCCGATGACTTCGGTCACGAACTGCGACGCCGTGGTGGTTTTTACCGTGCCCTGTCCGGCTCGGGTCTTGGCCTCGGCAACTGGAGCGATGAGAATCCGGTCGCCCTCATCGATCACCGTGAAGTTGTGGGCGTCGAGCACCGAATAGAACAACCGGCGCACCCCTTCACGATCGAGCGCCTGTCTGGACATGACCGTGACTCGACCGGAGACTTTGGGGTCCAGTACCACGGTGGTCCCCAGAATGTTGGAGATCTCTTCGACGATGTCACGCAGCTCTGCGTTGTTCATCGCCAGCTGCCATTTTTCTTCCTCGGCCTCAAGCGCGCCGTGGGAAAGCGTTACCACCATGGCGACGAAAAAAATCACCGGTCGCAGTGCTAACGCACCGAGAAAGCTATTCATGAACTTGATCACTCTGTCGGCCCGGCAAGCGGGCTAAAAAAACGCGGAGAAACGCTGGGTACTTTTGGCTCACCGTGGGGGTCGAGCCGTTGCAGAAACCCCGTGACGGGAGGCTGGAGCGTCAACAGTTCCTCTCGGCCTTTGCTCCACAACACCGCGTGATCGGGCTCGATGCGACGCAAGACACTGCCACCGGGCAAGCGCTCGCCGACCTGGTAGATGCGCGCGCCTTGCGAGTCCGCCAGCAACACCCGGGACAAGCCGTGAGTGACGACGAAGCTTGCCTTCAAGGTCAGCGGTTCCGCGCTCGGCAGCAATTCGGCACCCGTGGTCAGACCGAGTACCGTTGCAACCGCCGTTGCGTCGAGCGCTTGACGGGGTGCGGGAGCGGTTCGCGAGGTTGCGACCGGTGCCGGCAGCACCAACTGTTCGCGATAGCGCCACTCCTGCCAGCCCAGGAACGCGCCATAGGCCAGCGGCACGACCAGCAGACTCGCCTTGCCCAGGAGCAAGGCCAGCACGGTCAAGCGTTCGCGCGAAAACATCACCATGGTCTCACTCAAGTCGCCCGGCCCCAGGCTTGCCACACAGGCGCAAAGACATCCGTCGCAGCACCCGGTGGTTGCAGGCCTCATGCACGATGACGGCGCCGATGTGGGCGGCCAGCAGCAGCGACAGCACGACACACGCCCACGTGTGAACCGTGACGAACAGGGCGATCAGGCGTGGATCGCTTAACGGCTGAGCGATCTCGACAACCCCGAATACATTGATCGGACGATCCATCATCAACACGCCGGTCACCAGAACGGCACCGACGATGAGGTAAATCGATGAGTGCACGAACAGTGCGAGCACTTCAACAAGAGACAACGACCGCATGCCCGAAAATCGGGTATGAGTGAAAAACAGAAACAGGCGCCACAGGTAAAACGGTATGAACACTGTCGTCAGCGAAACATTGAAGAACGCAACCGACTCCCTGGTGTGCGCAGACACCTCGAAACCGGCCACAAGAAAACCAGTCAGCAAGGTCCACAGGATCACCGCCGCAGACAACCAATGCAGCAGCACGCGCTGTCTGGAATAACCCGAAACCGTCATTTTCAACTCGATCAACATCAAGGGAATAAAGCTTCAGGCGATCGGCTACCGATCACCTGAAGTGCTACGAGGGGGACTTACAACTTGTTCCACGCCATGTGCCAGTGAGCACCGACAACCGGTTCATAACCGTTGGCTGAGGGGCTGTACTGCTTGCAGTAACCCGACTCGGGGAACGGCTTGCACTCAAAGACTTCGTTGGTCTTTGGATGCAGCACCTTGGTGCCGGCTTTGTAGTCGCTGAGGCCTTCTGGGAACACGAAGTCGTATTCGATGCCGGCACCCTCACCGGTCAACTGGGTGGTCTGGGTGTCCTGACGGGTCGTGCGGCCATCCAGGGTGGTGCCGACCAGGGTCAAGGTGTGCGCGCCCGGGTTGCTGCGAACATCCATGGACAGCGAGGTGGAACCGCTGGCCACTTGTGCCGAGGTGGTGCCTACCGGTTTGTTGTTCTGGTCGAGCAAAGTGGCTTCGACGTTCATTGCACGGTTCGCGATCATGCTGAAGTCGACCTTCGCCCGGCCTTTATCCAGGACGTATTCGGCTTGCTGCGAGGCCACCGCCATGCGCGCGGCGGTGTCTTCCTTCATGTCCAGTTGCACTTCGTAGCGGACTACCCCGCTGTCTTTTTGTGCGTAGAGGCTGTTGGCGCCTTTGACCGGCTCAACATTGCCGCTCTCGTCGCGGATACCGGCACGAACGAGGGTGTGGGTCTGGTTGATTTTTTCGGCCAACTTGAACGACCAGTTTTGCGGCGTGCCGTCTTCAGCGTTATCAATGCTGATTTCGACACTGTAGTCCGGGCTCTCGCCATTGGCGGTGAACGCGCGGGCCTTGACCTTGTCGCCCACCAGCAGCGCCGTCGAAGGCGCAATGCTGCCTACGGAGGACCAGCCGCCAGGCAGCTCAGGCTCCGCCAGGATGTTCAGATCCGTGGCGTTGTAGAACGCGGCATCGGTATCGCCCACGGTCCAGATGGCCAGGACGACGTGATGGCCAGACTTGTCCGCCGGAATGTTGCAGTTGTGCTTGTCGCTGGACTCCGGACGCTTATTGCCACCGTCGATGGTGCAGAACGGCGTGCTTTCGAAGGTGGCGCGCTTGAGCGACTCATTCGGGTTCCAGCCGTTGCGGGTGATGAAATACTCGTGCTTGGTGGCCGGGTGAACCGCTGTGTAATGCCACTTGAAATCGATGTTGCGGTCCTTGATTTCAGTCAGGTGCCAACGGGTGGCGGACTGTGCGTCCATGGCAGAGAACAGCGAGTGACCACCGCTGGCGATCTTGCCATCGACCGGCCCCTGCTGGGCAGCACCGCCGACGCCCGCCGGAAAGCCTTTGAAGGTTTCACCGACGCTCTGCGGCTCGTACTGGGCGCCACCGCAGTTGGTGTTCAAGCCTTTCTGGCAAGCCAACGCGCGCGAAGGCGGCACTTCCAGATAGCCGTGGGCGGAAACGGTTTGAGAGGCCAGCATTGCCGATAACAGGATCATCGATGAAGTGCAGGCCGTTAAAGCACTTCTTTTATCAAATGTAATTTTCATGATGTATTCCAGACTGCTTATCGAAAACAGGGCGCCTTGTGGGCGCCCCTGTTCGCTTCGTGACTGTTCGGCGATACGCCGGACAAGAGCCTGGAACCTTACGGGGATGAAAGAAAATTCTATGTAGGAGTAATCACCACGCGAGGCAGGAACAGTCTCTTCACTCCTCGGTCCGACAAAGAAAGAAAACATTCTTACAGCTAGTAATGCTTTATCGATTGAGCTTTTAAACGGCACAAAAAAACCTGTCCGGCACTAGGCGGGACAGGCTTTTTTTAAAACGGGCAATCGCTATTCGTGATACTGCGCCGACAGTTCATGTACCGCGCGCAGGAAGGCGCCAGCATGTTCCGGATCGACTTCCGGCGTGATGCCATGACCGAGGTTGAACACGTGGCCGCTGCCTTTGCCGTAGCTGGCCAGGATGCGCCCGACTTCAGCGCGAATCGCTTCCGGCTTGGCGTAGAGCACGGTCGGGTCCATGTTGCCTTGCAGCGCGACCTTGTCGCCAACACGGGTACGGGCGTTGCCGATGTCGCACGTCCAGTCCAGGCCCAGTGCGTCGGCACCGGCATCGGCGATGCTTTCCAGCCACAGGCCACCGTTCTTGGTGAACAGGATCACCGGCACCTTGCGGCCTTCATGCTCGCGGATCAAACCGCTGACGATTTTCTTCATGTAGGCCAGGGAGAACTCCTGGTACGCCGCCGCCGACAGGTTGCCGCCCCAAGTGTCGAAGATCTGCACCGCTTGTGCACCGGCCATGATCTGGCCGTTGAGGTAGCTGGTGACCGATTGCGCGAGTTTATCCAGCAGCAGGTGCATGGCTTGCGGGTTGTCGTAGAGCATGGCCTTGGTCTTGCGGAAGTCTTTCGACGAGCCGCCTTCGACCATATAGGTCGCCAGGGTCCACGGGCTGCCGGAGAAGCCGATCAATGGCACTCGACCGTTCAGTTCGCGGCGGATGGTGCTGACGGCGTCCATCACATAGCCGAGGTCTTTCTGCGGATCAGGGATCGGCAAGGCTTCGATGTCGGCCAGGGTGCTGACGACTTTCTTGAAGCGCGGACCTTCGCCGGTTTCGAAGTACAGGCCCTGGCCCATGGCATCGGGGATGGTCAGGATGTCGGAGAAGAGGATCGCCGCGTCCAGTTGTGGATAGCGGTCGAGCGGCTGCATCGTGACTTCGCAAGCGAACGCCGGGTTCATGCACAGGCTCATGAAATCGCCGGCCTTGGCACGGCTGGCGCGGTATTCAGGCAGGTACCGACCGGCCTGACGCATCATCCACACAGGGGTGACGTCTACGGGTTGCTTGAGCAGGGCGCGCAGGAAACGGTCGTTCTTCAGGGCAGTCATGTCGGCATCCGGAAAAAAAGTGAGGGCATTTTCTCAGAGCCGGGCGCAAAAGGCACGGCAAGAGCGGAGGCTTTTGTCTTTCGGGTCAATTTGTCGCAATGAAATACAGAGTTTAGCAACACCGCGAAACAACTGTGGGAGCGGGCTTGCTCGCGAATGCGGTGTGTCAGGCAACAAAACTGTCGACTGATACTCCCTCTTCGCGAGCAAGCCCGCTCCCACATTTTTACTGCATTCGGCTCAGGATCAGGGTTTAGACCCCCAGATAATCCAGTATCCCTTCCGCCGCATTACGGCCTTCGAAGATCGCCGTCACCACCAGGTCGGAACCGCGCACCATGTCGCCACCGGCGAAGATTTTCGGGTTGCTGGTCTGGTGCTTGTACTGACCTTGTTCCGGCGCCACAACACGGCCCTGGCTGTCGGTCTGGATCTCGAATTGCTCGAACCACGGCGCCGGGCTCGGTCGGAAACCGAAAGCGATGACCACGGCGTCGGCCGGGATGATCTCTTCGGAGCCCGGGATCGGCTCGGGGCTACGACGGCCACGGGCGTCCGGTTCGCCTAGACGGGTCTCGACCACCTTCACGCCTTCGACCTTGTCTTCACCGACAATGGCGATCGGCTGGCGGTTATAGAGGAATTTCACGCCTTCTTCCTTGGCGTTCTTCACCTCTTTGCGCGAGCCCGGCATGTTTGCTTCGTCACGACGATAGGCGCAGGTCACCGACTTGGCGCCCTGGCGGATCGACGTACGGTTGCAGTCCATCGCCGTGTCGCCGCCGCCGAGTACCACGACCTTCTTGCCTTTCATGTCGACGAAATCTTCCGGCGACTTTTCAAAGCCCAGGTTGCGGTTGACGTTGGCGATCAGGAAGTCCAGCGCGTCGTACACGCCCGGCAGATCTTCCCCGGCAAAGCCGCCTTTCATGTAGGTGTAGGTGCCCATGCCCATGAATACCGCATCGTATTCTTCGAGCAGTTGCTCCATGGTCACGTCCTTGCCCACCTCGGTGTTGAGGCGGAACTCGATGCCCATGCCAGTGAAGACTTCGCGACGATTGCTCAGCACGGTCTTTTCCAGCTTGAACTCGGGGATGCCGAAGGTCAGCAGACCGCCGATTTCCGGGTTCTTGTCGAACACCACCGGGGTCACGCCACCGCGCACCAGCACGTCGGCACAGCCCAGGCCCGCAGGCCCGGCACCGATGATCGCGACACGCTTGCCGGTCGGCTTGACCTTGGACATGTCCGGGCGCCAGCCCATGGCGAACGCGGTGTCGGTGATGTACTTCTCCACCGAACCGATGGTCACCGCGCCGAAACCGTCGTTGAGGGTGCAGGCACCCTCGCACAGACGGTCTTGCGGGCACACCCGGCCGCAGACTTCCGGCAGAGTGTTGGTCTGGTGCGACAGCTCGGCGGCCTGGAGGATGTTGCCCTCGGCCACCAGCTTCAGCCAGTTGGGAATGAAGTTGTGCACCGGGCACTTCCATTCGCAATACGGGTTACCACAACCCAGGCAGCGGTGGGCCTGGTCGGCCGACTGCTGGGGTTTGAAGGGTTCGTAGATTTCCACGAACTCTTTCTTGCGTTGACGCAACAGTTTCTTCTTCGGATCCTTGCGCCCGACCTCGATGAACTGGAAGTCATTATTCAGACGTTCAGCCATTTTAAAACCTCATCAAACTCTTCAGGCGCATATCACTGCGGGTTGGCACGGGTGCTGGAAAGCAACGACTTCAGGTTGGCAGCCTTGGGCTTGACCAGCCAGAAACGGCGCACGTAATCATCGAGGTTCTCGGCGAGTTCACGACCCCACTCGCTGTCGGTTTCCTCGACGTACTCGTTCAGCACGCGTTGCAGGTGGCTACGGTAGGCTTCCATCGCCTCGCCGCTGATCCGCTGGATTTCCACCAGTTCGTGGTTGACCCGGTCAACGAAGGTGTTGTCCTGGTCGAGCACGTAGGCGAAACCGCCGGTCATGCCAGAGCCAAAGTTGTAACCGGTCTTGCCCAATACGCAGACGAAACCACCGGTCATGTACTCGCAGCAGTGATCGCCAGTGCCTTCCACGACGGTGTGGGCACCGGAGTTACGCACGGCGAAACGCTCGCCCGCGGTGCCGGCGGCGAACAGCTTGCCGCCAGTGGCGCCGTACAGGCAGGTGTTGCCGATGATGGCACTGTCCTGGGTGCGGTAGACGCTGCCCTTCGGTGGCACGATGACCAGCTTGCCGCCGGTCATGCCTTTGCCGACGTAGTCGTTGGCGTCGCCTTCCAGGTACATGTGCAGACCACCGGCGTTCCACACGCCGAAGCTCTGACCGGCAGTGCCCTTGAAGCGGAACGTGACCGGCGCGTTGGCCATGCCCTGGTTACCGTGCTTGCGCGCGATTTCGCCGGAGATCCGTGCGCCGATGGAACGGTCGCAGTTGCAGATATCCAGGGTGAATTCAGCGCCGCTCAAGTCGTTGATCGCCGAGGTGGCCATGTCGACCATTTTCTCGGCCAGCAGGCCCTTGTCGAACGGCGGGTTGCGCTCAACGCCACAGAACTGCGGCTTGTCCGCCGGCACGTGGTCGCTGCCCAGCAACGGGGTCAGGTCCAGGTGATGCTGCTTGGCGGTCTGGCCTTCGAGGATTTCCAGCAGATCGGTACGGCCGATCAGCTCTTCGAGGGAGCGCACACCCAGCTTGGCCAGCCACTCACGAGTTTCTTCGGCGACGTAGGTGAAGAAATTCACCACCATGTCGACGGTACCGATGTAGTGATCCTTGCGCAGCTTCTCGTTCTGGGTCGCGACGCCAGTGGCGCAGTTGTTCAGGTGGCAGATGCGCAGGTATTTGCAGCCCAGTGCGATCATTGGCGCGGTGCCGAAGCCGAAGCTTTCAGCGCCGAGGATGGCCGCCTTGATCACGTCGAGGCCGGTTTTCAGGCCGCCGTCGGTTTGTACCCGCACTTTGCCGCGCAGATCGTTGCCGCGCAGGGTCTGGTGGGTTTCGGCCAGGCCTAGCTCCCACGGAGCACCCGCATATTTGATCGAGGTCAGCGGCGATGCACCGGTGCCGCCGTCGTAGCCGGAGATGGTGATCAAGTCCGCGTAGGCCTTGGCCACACCGGCGGCGATGGTGCCGACGCCCGCTTCTGCTACCAGCTTCACCGAGACCAGCGCCTTCGGGTTGACTTGTTTCAGATCGAAAATCAGCTGCGACAAGTCTTCGATGGAATAGATGTCGTGGTGCGGCGGAGGCGAAATCAGGGTCACGCCTGGCACTGCGTAACGCAGTTTGGCGATCAGGCCGTTGACCTTGCCGCCTGGCAGTTGACCACCTTCGCCGGGCTTGGCGCCCTGGGCGACCTTGATCTGCAGCACTTCAGCGTTGACCAGGTATTCCGGGGTTACACCGAAACGGCCGGTTGCCACTTGCTTGATTTTCGAGCTCTTGATGGTGCCGTAGCGCGCCGGGTCTTCGCCGCCTTCACCGGAGTTGGAACGCGCACCGAGGCGGTTCATGGCTTCGGCCAGGGCTTCGTGAGCTTCCGGCGACAGTGCGCCCAAGGAGATACCGGCGGAGTCGAAGCGCTTGAGCACCGATTCCAGCGGTTCGATCTCGCTGATGTCCAGCGGCGTGTCCAGGGTTTTGACTTTCAGCAGGTCGCGGATCATCGACACCGGGCGGTTATCCACCAGCGACGTGTATTCCTTGAACTTGCTGTAGTCGCCCTGCTGCACAGCGGCTTGCAGAGTGTTGACCACGTCCGGGTTGTACGCGTGATATTCGCCACCGTGGACGAACTTCAGCAGGCCGCCTTGCTGGATCGGCTTGCGCGGGCTCCAGGCTTCGGTGGCCAGGGCTTTCTGCTCGGCTTCGATGTCGACGAAACGTGCACCCTTGATGCGGCTCGGCACGCCACGGAAGCTCAGGTTGCAGACTTCCTCGGACAGACCGATGGCTTCGAACAACTGCGCACCACGGTACGAAGTGATGGTCGAGATGCCCATCTTCGACAGGATCTTGAGCAGGCCTTTGGTGATGCCTTTACGGTAGTTCTTGAACACCTCGTAGAGGTCGCCCAGTACTTCACCGGTACGGATCAGGTCACCCAGCACTTCGTAGGCCAGGAACGGATAGACGGCAGAGGCGCCGAAACCGATCAACACGGCGAAGTGATGCGGATCGCGAGCGGTCGCGGTTTCCACCAGAATGTTGGAGTCGCAACGCAGGCCTTTTTCGGTCAGGCGGTGGTGCACCGCGCCGGTAGCGAGCGAAGCGTGGATCGGCAACTTGCCCGGGGCAATGTGACGGTCACTCAGCACGACCTGGGTACGACCGGCGCGCACGGCTTCTTCAGCCTGATCGGCGACGTTGCGGATCGCCGCTTCGAGGCCGACGCTTTCGTCGTAGTTCAGATCGATGATCGCGCGCTCGAAGCCCGGACGATCGAGGTTCATCAGCGAACGCCACTTGGCCGGGGAAATGACCGGCGAGCTGAGGATCACACGCGAAGCGTGTTCCGGTGATTCCTGGAAGATGTTGCGCTCGGCTCCGAGGCAGATCTCCAGCGACATGACGATGGCTTCACGCAGCGGGTCGATCGGCGGGTTGGTGACCTGCGCGAACTGCTGGCGGAAATAGTCGTACGGTGTGCGCACGCGCTGGGACAGCACGGCCATCGGCGTATCGTCGCCCATCGAGCCCACGGCTTCGTAGCCCTGTTCGCCCAGCGGACGCAGCACTTGGTCGCGCTCTTCGAACGTGACCTGATACATCTTCATGTATTGCTTGAGCTGGTCGACGTCATAGAATGCCGAACCGTGGTCGTTGTCTTCCATGGTCGCCTGGATGCGCAGGGCATTCTTGCGCAGCCATTGCTTGTACGGATGACGGGACTTCAGGCGGTTGTCGATCGCATCGGTGTCGAGGATCTGACCGGTTTCGGTGTCCACGGCAAAGATCTGGCCCGGGCCCACACGGCCCTTGGCGATCACGTCTTCAGGCTGGTAGTTCCAGACACCGATTTCCGAGGCCAGGGTGATGAAACCGTTCTTGGTGGTGACCCAACGCGCTGGGCGCAGACCGTTACGGTCGAGCAGGCACACCGCGTAGCGACCGTCGGTCATAACCACGCCGGCCGGGCCGTCCCACGGTTCCATGTGCATCGAGTTATATTCGTAGAACGCACGCAGATCCGGGTCCATGGTCTCGACGTTCTGCCACGCAGGCGGAATGATCATCCGCACGCCACGGAACAGGTCGATGCCACCGGTGACCATCAGCTCCAGCATGTTGTCCATGCTCGATGAGTCGGAACCCACGCGGTTGACCAGCGGGCCGAGCTCTTCCAGGTCCATCAGATCGTTGGTGAACTTGGTGCGACGGGCCACGGCCCAGTTGCGGTTGCCGGTGATGGTGTTGATCTCGCCGTTGTGCGCCAGGAAGCGGAACGGTTGAGCCAGCGGCCATTTCGGCAGGGTGTTGGTGGAGAAGCGCTGGTGGAACACGCAAATCGACGTTTGCAGGCGCTCATCGCTCAGGTCTGGATAGAAGGCGGTCAAATCCGCCGGCATCATCAGGCCTTTATAAATGATGGTCTTGTGCGAAAAACTGCAGACGTAGTGGTCGGCATCGGCGGCGTTGGCCACGGACGAGCGACGACGGGAGGTGAACAGCTTGACGGCCATGTCCTGATCGCTCAGGCCTTCACCGCCGATGTACACCTGCTCGATCTGCGGCAGGCGCTCAAGGGCCAGACGGCCGAGGACGCTGGTGTCGATCGGCACTTTGCGCCAGCCGACGAGAGTCAGGCCCGCTGCCAGGATTTCGCGGTTCATGTTCTCGCGAGCGGCTTCGGCTTTCACCGGGTCCTGGTTGAAGAAGACCATACCCACAGCATATTGCTTGGGCAGTGCGACGCCGAAGGTTTCCTGGGCGATGGCACGCAGGAACACGTCCGGCTTTTGAATCAGCAGACCGCAACCGTCACCGGTCTTGCCGTCGGCATTAATCCCACCGCGGTGGGTCATGCAGGTCAGGGCCTCAATGGCCGTTTGCAAAAGGGTATGACTGGGCTCGCCCTGCATATGGGCTATCAGGCCGAAACCGCAGTTATCCTTGAATTCATCTGGTTGGTACAGACCTGCTTTCATAGACACTTTCTCACCAGGCTGCCTCTTATCGAGGCAAATTTCTTTTCAATTCAACCACTTGCCATCCACGCCGAACGTTCGTCGGCTTTGCGGGAGCAAAAGGGAGGTCATTGTACACACCGACACAGAGGCTCACAAATTTGACGACGAAATGTCGCAAATCTATGTCGCATTTGTGAAAGGTTTAAAGCGATATGCTGTGCTAGTCAAAACTTTTTTTAATTCTGACCGCAACGACTCAAAGACTACTGTGACGCAGACACCACAAGGCACGCAGCCCGGAAGGCGGCGCGCACTTGTAGAAATTTTGAGGTGCTTGGAGAGGCGGCCTGGGTAAGGCCGCCGAATCTTCAGCGAGTTGTTGCCAGTTCCTGTTGGACGCTGGCGACAGTGCGAGGCCAAGGTTTACCAGCCTGAACCTTCGCTGGCAAGGCCTTGATGGCGGAAACGGCTGCATCACGATTGGCGAAGTTGCCGTAGGTGATCACGTAAAGCGGCTTGCCATTGAGGACTTTCTTGAAATAACGGTACTCGCCGCCCTGCTCCTTGACGAAGCTTTGCGCGCTCGCCTCAGAACTGGTGCCGAGGATTTGTACCACGTAGTTGCCCGGTGCCTGACCGGCGTACCAGGTGCCACCAGCAGCCTTGGCCGCCGGAGCCGGTTTCTCGGCTGGCTTGGCCGCTGCAGCAACGGCTGGCTTGGCTGGCGCTGGAGCAGGCTTGGCTACAGGAGCAGGCACTGGCTTGGCGGTGGCGACCTGAGTCGGCGCAGGCGTCGGCTTGGCCGCTGGTGTCGGCGCAGGGCCGGCAGGAACGCCCACAGGTGGTGCGGTAGTGGTAACGGTCGGTGGCGTAGCGCTGGAACCTTCTACCGGAACGCCGTCATCGCCTTCGGTGATGCCGCCTGCGGCTTCAGCCAGCGGGGCGCGCATGACCGGTTGTGAGTTACCGACCAACGGCAATGGCATCGGCTGCGTGTTACCGGCGAATTCGACGGCCGGAGCACCGCCATTCGCGGTTGGCTGGCCCTGGCCAAGCGGTAGTTGCGCCTGCTCATTGGCCGGTGCACCGGTGGTCGGCGCCTTGTTGCGACCCGGAATCAACCAGGCGGCAGCTACCGCGACCACGACCACGGCGGAAATCGCCAATACGTGTTTCTTCGGCATATTGAACCCCATTTTTGGACGCTTGACCGCTGAGCGGCTGGCGATCATGGCTTCGATCATTGCATCGCGGGCGACCTGATTGATGCTGCCAGGCCAACCTTCCGAGCTTTCGTGAATATCAGAGATCTGATCCGCGGTGAAAAGTTCGATACCGCGACCTGCGCCTTCGAGCCGCTGCTCCAGATATTCGCGGGTTTCTTCTTCGGTGTAGGGCTGCAATTCGATGACGTGGAAGCGCTCTTCCTCGAGATGCAAAGCCTCAAGCTGACCGATCAGCGAGGTCTCGCCGAACAGGAACACATGCGGGCGGCCTTCAGGCGCCCCGGCGGCCAGGACCATCAGCGCCTCAAGGGCGGACTCGTCGAGTTGTTCGGCGTCATCGACCAGCAGATAGACTTCCTGGCCGGTCAGTGCTAGTTGCACCACCTGGGCCAGAATGGCGTCAGCATCAGCATGGGCAACGTTCAGCGCCTGGGCCACTTGTTGCAGCACCCCGGCCGCATCGCCGGCACCGCGGGCAGAAACCACCACGCTTTGTACCGATTGCTTGTTGGTGCTGGCGACCAGGGCCTGACGCAACAGGGTCTTGCCACTGCCCTCGGGACCGGTGACCACCAGCAGCAACTGGCTGTAGCGGGCCAGGTGATGCAGTTGTCCCAGCACGGGTTTGCGCTGGGCCGGGAAAAATTTGAAGCCAGGCACCCGTGGAGCAAAAGGGTCATGACTCAACTGGTAATGGCCGAGGAAAGCCTCGTCGGCATGCAAACTAGTCATCGTGTTCTTATTAACCTTTAAGCTGAGCCAGGGCGCGGTAGTCTGCCCCCAGCGTGGCCTGTAGAACCTCTTTCGGATAATCGTCGGTCACCACCGCTTCGCCCATGTGGCGCAGCAGCACCAGGCGCAAACGACCGTCGATCACTTTTTTATCAATGGACATGTGTTCGAGGAAATCGGCTTCTGTCATCTCTTGCGGCGGAATGACCGGCAGCCCCGCACGCTGGAACAGACGAATGCCGCGATCACGCTCCTGCTCGCTGATCCAGCCGAGTCGCGCGGACATTTCCAGCGCCATTACGGTGCCAGCAGCCACGGCCTCACCATGAAGCCATACACCATAGCCCATGTGGGTTTCGATGGCGTGGCCAAACGTGTGACCCAGGTTCAGGGTGGCACGAACGCCCGTCTCTTTCTCATCGGCACCGACCACCGCCGCCTTGGCCGCGCAGGAGCGCTCGATGGCATAGGTCAGGGCTTGCTGGTCCAGACTGCGCAGGCGGTCGACGTTGTCTTCGAGCCAGGTCAGGAACGGCTCATCACAGATCAGCCCGTACTTGATAACTTCGGCCAGCCCGGCGGACAGCTCGCGCGCCGGCAGGGTATTGAGGCTGGCGGTATCGATCAGCACCACGTTCGGCTGATAGAAGGCGCCGACCATGTTCTTGCCCAGCGGATGGTTGATCCCGGTCTTGCCACCCACCGAGGAGTCGACCTGGGACAGCAGCGTGGTCGGAACCTGGATGAAATCGACGCCACGCTGGTAGCAGGCGGCGGCAAAGCCGGCCATGTCACCGATCACACCGCCACCGAGGGCGATCACCGTGGTGCGGCGGTCATGCCGGGCGGTCAGCAGGCCGTCGAAAATCAGTTGCAGGGTTTCCCAGGTCTTGAAGGCTTCGCCGTCGGGCAGTATCACGGAAATCACCGAGAACTGCGCCAGGCTGCGGGTCAGACGCTCGAGATAGAGCGGCGCAACAGTCTCGTTGGAGATGATCGCTACTTGCCGTCCGCGAATGTGCGGGGCCAGCAACTCAGGCTGATCCAACAAACCTTCGCCAATATGAATCGGGTAGCTGCGCTCGCCTAGATCGACCTTGAGTGTCTGCATGTGTCCCCACAGTGAAGATGGAATCAGGCGTTCTGCCCTGAGTTAACGAATATCCACGGCCTCTGCTGGTGTGACGCCGTTCGGTAGCCATCCGCCACAACCTTGAGCGGTCATGGCGGGACGCCGAGGATAGCGCATTTCGCGCGACGCTTTAACGGGGTGGCAGCTGCTGCAGGCGCTCCAGAATGTCGAGCACGACCATTCGTGGCGGCCGCTCATCGGTTTCGACCACCAGGTCGGCAATTTCCCGATAAAGCGGATCGCGGATCGCCAGCAGATCCCGAAGGGTCTTGGCCGGATCGGCGGTACGCAACAATGGCCGATTGCGGTCGCGGGACGTGCGGCCGACCTGCTGCTCGACCGACGCATGCAGATAAACCACTCGCCCACCGGCATGCAGTGCCCGACGATTGGCTTCGCGCATGACCGCGCCCCCGCCTGTCGCCAGCACCACACCGTCGCAATCGCACAGCTCGGCAATCATTGCCTGCTCGCGATCACGAAAGCCCGGTTCGCCTTCCTTATCGAAGATCCATGGGATATTGGCGCCCGTGCGCAATTCAATTTCCTTATCGGAATCTTTGAATGGCAGACGCAGCTCTTTGGCCAGCAACCGGCCGATGGTGCTTTTTCCAGCGCCCATCGGTCCAACAAGAATCAAATTTCGCACAGAATCAATGACTCACAGCAATCGCCTGATTATTCATGATACGCGGAGTGAGGAATACCAACAGCTCGGATTTTTTCTCCGAAACCACGTCACGCCGGAAAAGGCGGCCAAGATACGGCACATCGCCAAGAAATGGCACCTTATCTACAACCTTGCTCTGAGTATTTGAGAAAACGCCGCCAATGACGATGGTCTCGCCATCGTTGACCAGGACCTTGGCGTTGACTTCGTTCTTCTTGATGGGCGGTACATCCTGGACCTTGTTCAGATAGTCCGGTTCGTCCTTGGTGACCTTGACCTCCATGATGATCCGGTTGTCCGGCGTGATCTGCGGCGTCACCTCCAGCGACAGCGAAGCCTCCTTGAACGACACCGACGTAGCGCCGCTGGAACTGGCTTCCTGATAGGGAATCTCGGTGCCCTTGAGGATCTTCGCGGTTTCCTTGTCGGACGTGACCACCTTGGGCTGCGAGACGATTTCCCCGTTGCCGGTTTTTTCCATGGCCGTCAGCTCCAGGTCCAGCAAGACGTTATCGGTGATGAACGCGATGCCGATTCCCGAGGTGTTGTTGGCTACGCCCATGTCGACGAACGGTGAGCTGGTGCTGGTACTGCCGAGCGTGCCGATGGTCGACGATCCATTGAGTCCGTTGCTGACACCGGAGGTATTCCAGTTGCCCTTGTTCTGTATCGAGCCGCCCCAGCGCACCCCGAGGCTTTTGTCATAGTCGACGTTGGCTTCGACAATGCGCGCCTCGATCATCACCTGACGTACCGGGATATCCAGTTGCGTGACGATCCTGCGCAGTTCGTCCAGCCGGTCCTGGGTCTGGTAGGCAATGATGTTGTTGGTGCGCTCATCAACGGTGATCGACCCCCGTTCGTCGGGTTTCGCCTCGGCACTGGTCACCGACTGAAAGAGCTTGGCGATGTCCGCCGCCTTGGCGTAATTGACCTGCAACAGCTCCCGACGCAA
This sequence comes from Pseudomonas grandcourensis, assembly GCF_039909015.1. Lineage (NCBI taxonomy): Bacteria > Pseudomonadati > Pseudomonadota > Gammaproteobacteria > Pseudomonadales > Pseudomonadaceae > Pseudomonas > Pseudomonas grandcourensis. Next base: position 467,347 of record NZ_CP150919.1, on the reverse strand, counting down.
CGGCGCCAGATCGGCGATCTGCTTCTGCGATTCGAGCTCCTGACGCTCACGGGCAGCAATTTCATCGGCCGGCGCAACCAGCAGGACATTGCCGACCTTGCGCTTGTCCAGCCCCTTGGTTTTCAGCACCAGATCCAGCGCCTGATCCCACGGCACGTTCTGCAGGCGCAGGGTAATGCCCCCCTGGACCGTGTCGCTGGCCACCAGATTGAGGTTGGTGAAATCGGCGATCAGTTGCAGCACCGAGCGCACGTCGATGTCCTGGAAATTCAGCGATAGCTTCTCGCCGCTGTAGGCCTGTTGCCCGACATTGCGCTTTTGCAACTCGTCGACCGTCGCCGGGCGAACGCTGACCGTGAGCTTATTGTCAGTCTGGTAGGTCGAGTAATCGAACGTGCCGCCGGGCTCAATACTGATGACGGCTCGATCACCGCTCGCACTGGCATTGACGAACTGCACGGGCGTGGCGAAATCCTTCACGTCCAGACGCACGCGCAACGGCTCGGGCAATCGGGTTTTGGCAAATCCGACGATGATCCGGCCGTCGCGCTCTTGTATGTCCGGCGCAATCGACGGATCCGACAAGTCGATCACCACGTTGCCTTCGCCCTGGGTTCCCCGCTGGAAATCCACACCCCGAATGGCCTTGCCTGCCGTCGCCGCGGCTCGTGCCGGGACCGGCGTCGCGGTAACCACCGGCCTGGATGTCGACGGTTTGACACCCTGCCCGACAACTACCAGCAGATTGTTGCCTTCAATTCGCGAGTCATACGGGGCCGGCTGGGTCAGGTTGATGATCAAACGCGTACGGTCCCGGGCTTCCACTACCGTCGCACTGCGGGCATTTCCACTGCCAAGATCGCGAGTCTTGCTGGCCAACTGACTGGCGACACCCGGCAAATCCAGGGCAATCCGGGCCGGCGAATCCGTCGTGTAGCCGCTGGGCACCGGGGGCGGCGCATCGAACGACAACTTCAACTCGACACGGTCACCCGGCAGCGCCGCGACATCCAGCGCCTTGAGATTGGCCGCTTGCACCATCGGCGACAACAACGCTATCCATAGCGAAAGGCCGACGGTGGAAAGAATCCTGTTCATTATTAGAGTTCCACTATGAATGCTCTTTCAAGGAAATGGTCCGGGGACGCTCCAGCCACGCACCCTGACCATCAGGGACAATTTCAACCACATCGACTTGCGAGCCGCTGATCGCAACGATCCGTCCGTCGTTACGCCCCAGGTAATCGCCGACTTTCAGTCGGTGCACCCCACCCGCCCCGCGCAGCAGGGCATAGGAGCCCGTTGCATTGGAAAGGGTGCCGACCATTTCAAACTGTTCGATATTGAAGCCTTCGAGGTATTGCTTGACCCGACCGGGGTCGGGTTTGACGTTATGCGACCCCCGCCGCCGGGCCGCCAGATCAGTGCTGATCTGCGGTGAAAACGGGCTGCGCAGATTCGCCGCGTTGTAAGTGAATGCCGGGTAAGACCGGAATACCGGCGTTGGTTCAATCTTCCCCGGCCCGTGCAGGCGCATTTCGTTCATGTACGCGTCCAGATCGTTGTAGTCATCGCCGGCGCCACAACCGGACAGGGCAGACAGCAACACCACCACCGAAAAACAACGCGCCGGACTCATTGATGCTGCCCCTTGTCGTTGTAGCGGTAGGTCTTGGCGAGGATGGTCAAGCGCAGCTTCGGACCACCCTCGGGGCTGACGGGCGCAAGATCGAAATCGTGCAAGGTGACGATTCGCGGTAACCCGGCCACACCACTGACGAAGGTGGCCAGGTCGTGGTAATCCCCGGTGACCGTGATCTGGATCGGCAGTTCGATGTAGAACGGCTGGGCGACCTCCGGCAGCAACTTGATCTCTTCGAACTCCAGGCCACTGCCCAGGCCCGTACGCGTGATGTCTTCCAGCAAGCCGGGCACTTCGGTATCGCTGGGCAGTTGCCGCAACAGCACGACGAAGGCGCTCTCCATTTCCTTCAACTGCCGGGTGTAGAGATCCAGATTCGCCGCCATGCGGGCTTTGCCGGCGAACTGCTCCTTGAGTGTCGACTCTTCCTCGCGCTTGAGATCAAGCTGGCTCACAAGGTCGCGGGTGGAAAAGCTATAGCCAAGGGCCAGCACCAGAAGCACGAGCAAACCAGCCACCAGAAACTTGATCGCCGGCGGCCAGGAACCCATGTTGCTGGTATCCAGATCATTGATGTCGATCTTGCGCAGCCCTTCGAACCATTCGGACAGGCTCATTTGTCCCCCTCCGGTGCTGCGGGCTGAGTCTGGCGAACGGTCAACCGGAAGACGTTGGACTGCTCCACCTGACCGGTAGCCGTGGCCTTGACTTCGGTCAGGCTCGGCGCATCGAACCAGTCTGATGCCTCGAGGTTGCGCATCAATTCTGAAACACGGTTGTTGGATTGCGCAGCGCCGGTGATGGACAAGGTCTTTGCGGTCATTTTCACTTCGGTGAAATACACACCGTCGGGCAGTGCTCGCGCCAACTGGTCAAATATTCGCCCGCTGATTTGGCGATTGCCTTGCAGGTCCTGGATGACCCCCATGCGCTCGACCAGTTGCTGACGCTGCGCTTTGAGATCATTGATCTGCTTGATCCGTACATCGATCACGGCGACTTGCTTGCCGATGTAATCGTTACGGGCGACTTGCCGGTCGATGGCACCGCTGATGAGCTGGTTCGCGACCAGCACCGCGCCCATCGTGCCCACCATCACGGCCACCAGGACCAGCAGGAAGCGCTTGCGGCGAACTTCACGCCGCTCCTCGCGCCAGGGTAAAAGGTTGATCCGTGCCATCAGTCGAAGCTCCTGAGGGCCAGACCGCAGGCGATCATCAACGCCGGGGCATCACTCGCCAGGGCAGCACCATTGACCTTGCTGCCCAGAGTCATTTCGCAAAAAGGGTTCGCGACCTGGGTCGGCGTGCCCAACTGCTGCTCGATCAAACGGTCCAGCCCCGGGATCGTCGCCGTACCGCCGGCCAACAAGATATGGTCGACGGCGCTGTACTGACCGGAGGCAAAGAAGAAATGCAACGAGCGCGACACCTGCTGCACCAGCGCCTCGCGAAATGGCTGCAAGACCTCATCGGCATAGTCATCCGGCAAACCGCCCTTCTTTTGCGCCAGCCCCGCCTGCTCCAGCGTCAGGCCATAGCGACGCTGGATTTCCTCGGTCAACTGCCGACCGCCGAACAGTTGTTCGCGGGTGTAGATAATCCGCCCGTTGTGCAGCACGCTCAGGGTCGTCATGGTGGCGCCGATGTCCACCACGGCGACCGTCGAGGGCTCCCCGGAAACCGCGAGTCGACTGGCCAGTAATTCGAACGAACGCTCCAGCGCGTAGGCCTCGACATCGACCACCCGGGCGGTCAGCCCCGCCAGGGCCAGGGCTGCCTCGCGGACTTCGACGTTTTCCTTGCGACAAGCGGCGAGCAGCACGTTGACGCGCTCGGGATTGCGCCCAGAGGTGCCCTGGACTTCAAAGTCGATCGCGACTTCGTCCAGGGGATAAGGAATGTACTGATCGGCCTCGATCTTCAGCTGGCTTTCCATCTCGTCCTCGGAAAGTCCGGCATCCATTTCGATGGTCTTGGTGATCACCGCCGAGCCTGCCACGGCCACGGCCACGTTCTTGAGGCCGGTTCTGGCCTTGGCCAGCGCACGCGCAAGGGCCGACCCCACGCCTTCGAGCTCGGCGATATTCTTTTCGATCACCGCACCGATCGGCAACGGCTCGACCGCATACGCCTCGACCCGGTAGCGCTCGCCCTGACGGCTCAACTCAAGAAGTTTCACCGAGGTGGAGCTGATATCGATGCCCAGCAGCGTATTGGATTTTTTGTTGAAGAGTCCTGGCACTACCAATTCCCTATGACTTTCCGTGAGTTACGGACTCTGCAATGTCCATTGCGTTCAATCCGCCCGTCTTGACAGCAGCGCCAGCCACGCTCCCGATCAGAAAAATGCTTATAATGCCCAGCGTTTTTTTCCGCATTTGCTCAAGCGCGGGTCGTTCTCATTTAGCCTGAACCCTGTTGCCCAATTCATTTTTACCCTGGATATCCAAAAGCCTTGATTCGTCTGCTGAAGTTTTTCGGTTGGTCCATCGTCGCGGTTTTCTGCGGACTCCTTCTGGGTCTGAGCGGGGCGTACCTCTACCTTAGTCCCGGACTTCCGTCCGTGGAGGCGCTGAGAAGCATCCAGTTGCAGATCCCTTTGCGGGTCTACAGCAGCGATAACAAGTTGATCGCAGAATTTGGCGAAATGCGCCGTACACCGATCCGTTTCGCCGACATTCCCCCCAATTTCATCAATGCGTTACTAAGTGCTGAAGACGACAATTTCGCCAACCACTATGGCGTCGATCCGAGCAGCCTGATGCGTGCCGCGACCCAACTGGTCAAAAGCGGACACATCCAGTCCGGCGGCAGCACGATCACCATGCAGGTGGCGAAGAACTTCTTCCTGTCCAGCGAACGCAGCTTTTCGCGCAAGACCACCGAGATCCTCCTAGCCCTGCAGATCGAACGGCAGCTGACCAAGGACGAGATCCTCGAGCTGTACGTCAACAAGATCTATCTGGGTAACCGTGCCTACGGCATCGAGGCGGCGGCGCAGGTCTATTACGGCAAGTCGATCCGCGATGTCAGCCTGGCGCAGATGGCGATGATCGCCGGCCTGCCCAAGGCACCGTCGCGCTTCAACCCGCTGGCCAACCCAGCGCGCAGCAAGGAGCGTCGCGACTGGATCCTGGGGCGCATGTACAAGCTCGGAAAAATCAGCGAGGCCGACTACACCACTGCAGTCAACGAGCCGCTGAACGCCAGCTATCACGTGCCGACGCCGGAAGTGAACGCTCCGTACATCGCCGAAATGGCCCGCGCCGAAATGGTCGGGCGTTATGGCAGCGACGCGTATACCGAGGGCTTCCGCGTCACCACCACGGTGCCGAGTGACCTTCAGGAACTGGCCAACACCGCAGTCCACGAAGGCCTGATGACTTACGATCAGCGCCACGGCTATCGCGGGCCCGAGTCGCGGCTGCCAGGCAAGACTCGCGAAGCCTGGGCAACCGAGCTGACCAAACAACGCACCATCAGCGGCCTGGAACCGGCCATCGTGACCCTGGTCGACAAGAGCGGCCTGCAAGTGCTGACCCGCACCGGCCAGGAACACGTGAACTGGGACACCATGAAGTGGGCCCGGCCGTTCCTGAATACCAACAGCATGGGCGCCAACCCGAAACAACCCTCGGACGTGGCCCAGGTCGGCGATCTGATTCGCGTGCAGCGTCAGCCGGACAATTCACTGAAGTTCAGCCAGATCCCGCAGGCCCAGGGCGCGCTGGTGTCCCTGGACCCGCAGAACGGCGCCATTCGTTCGCTGGTCGGCGGCTTCGCCTTCGAGCAGAGCAACTACAACCGCGCATTGCAGGCCAAGCGCCAGCCGGGCTCGAGCTTCAAGCCGTTCGTCTACGCCGCCGCACTGGATAACGGCTACACCGCCTCCAGCCTGGTGAACGACGCACCGATCGTGTTCGTCGACGAGTACCTGGACAAGGTCTGGCGCCCGAAGAACGACACCAACACCTTCCTCGGCCCGATTCGCCTGCGTGAAGCGCTGTACAAGTCGCGCAACCTCGTGTCGATCCGCTTGCTGCAGGCGATGGGCGTCGGCAAGACCATCGATTACATCACGCGTTTCGGCTTCAACAAACAGGACCTGCCACCCAACCTGTCCCTGGCGCTGGGCACCGCAACCCTGACGCCAATGGAAATCGCCACCGGCTGGAGCACCTTCGCCAACGGCGGGTACAAGATCACCCCGTTCATCATCGACAAGATCGAAAGCCGCAACGGCGACACGCTGTTCGTCGCCAACCCGCCGAGCGTGCCTCAGGGCGGTGCGGCCAGTGATGGCATTGCCGCGCCAAGCGCGCCTCAAGCCTTCACGGTCAACGCAACGCCGGGCGAAGCCCCGGGCACTACGTCGACGCCACAAGCACCCGCCGTGGCCGAACGCATCGTTGATGGACGCACCACGTACATCCTCAACAGCATGCTTGAGGACGTGATCAAGCTCGGCACCGGTCGCCGTGCGCTGGCCCTGGGTCGCCCTGACATCGCCGGCAAGACAGGTACTACCAACGAGTCCAAGGACGCCTGGTTCTCCGGCTACAACGCCGATTACGTGACGACCGTGTGGACCGGTTTCGATCAACCGGAAAGCCTGGGTCGCAAGGAATTCGGTGGCACCGTCGCGCTGCCGATCTGGATGAACTACATGGGTGCCGCGCTCAAAGGCAAACCGCCGCATACGCAACAGGAGCCCGAAGGCATCCTCAGCCTGCGAGTCGATCCAATCAGCGGCCGCGCGGCCAGCCCGGGCACGCCTGGGGCCTACTTCGAACTGTTCAAGGTCGAAGATACGCCGCCGTCGGGGAACGAAATTGGCAATGGCACCGCACCGGGTAGCCCGTTGCCAGCCGATGAGCAGGCGCCGATCGACCTGTTCTGATTGCAGCAATACCGAAAGCCCCGCCTTCGCTAGAAGTGCGGGGTTTTTTATGCCTGACCGTTTTGCATCGATTAAACCGGCCTGCTCGCGAAGGCACCAGCGCAGGCAACACAAAACTGTCAGGCACAAAAAAGCCCCGACTCTCACAAGCCGGGGCTTTTCGTTGAAGCGCTACAACGGCTTAGCCGTTGAACACGTCATCCACGCTTTTGAGCGGGTAGTTCTTCGGATACGGCAGGGTCGCCACGCCGGTCTCGATCGCGGCCTTGGCCACGGCATCGGAGATCAGGGTGATCAGACGGGCATCCATTGGCTTCGGAATGATGTACTCACGACCGAATTCCAGCTTGATGCCGCCGTAGGCGTCGCACACTTCCTGAGGCACTGGCAGCTTGGCCAGTTCACGCAGGGCGTTGGCCGCAGCCACTTTCATTTCTTCGTTGATGCGCTTGGCGCGAACGTCCAGGGCACCACGGAAGATGAACGGGAAGCCCAGTACGTTGTTGACCTGGTTCGGGTAGTCGGAACGACCGGTGGCCATGATCACGTCGCTACGGGTAGCGTGCGCCAGCTCCGGGGAGATTTCCGGATCAGGGTTCGAGCACGCGAACACGATAGGGTTCGGCGCCATCGACAGCAGGCCTTCAGCGCTCAGCAGGTTCGGGCCGGACAGGCCAACGAACACGTCCGCGCCTTGCAGGGCGTCAGCCAGGGTGCGCTTGTCGGTCGCGTGAGCGAACACAGCCTTGTACTGGTTCAGGTCGTCACGGCCGGAGTGGATCACGCCGGTACGGTCGACCATGTAGATGTTTTCGATGTTGGCGCCCATGCTCACCAGCAACTTCATGCAGGAGATAGCGGCAGCGCCGGCACCCAGGCAGACGATCTTGGCTTCCGGCAGGGTTTTGCCAGCGATTTCCAGGGCGTTGATCATGCCGGCGGCGGTCACGATAGCGGTGCCGTGCTGGTCATCGTGGAATACCGGAATATCGCACTGCTCGATCAGAGCGCGTTCGATTTCAAAGCACTCTGGTGCCTTGATGTCTTCCAGGTTGATGCCACCGAAGGTGATGGAGATGCGCTTGACGGTGTCGATGAAGGCTTGCGGGCTTTCGGAGTCGACTTCGATGTCGAAAACGTCGATGCCGGCGAAGCGCTTGAACAGCACGCCTTTACCTTCCATCACTGGCTTGGAAGCCAATGGGCCGAGGTTACCCAGGCCGAGAATCGCGGTGCCATCGGAAATGACTGCAACCAGGTTGCCTTTGCCGGTGTACTTGTAGGCCAGTTCAGGATCGCGGGCGATCTCGCGTACTGGTTCGGCTACGCCCGGGCTGTACGCCAGCGACAGGTCGCGAGCGGTAGCAGTGGCCTTGGTGAGCTCGACACTCAGCTTCCCTGGACGAGGATTGGCGTGATATTCGAGAGCGGCAGTTTTCAGATCAGACATTTTGGCATTCCGCTTTTACTGTTGGACAGACTGGTCAGCGAGGATACGCGCCTCGCAAAGTCCCCACAAGACTGACCGGTCACCCCTGTCAAGCGCCCGGCCCTACGACTTTGGGCCAAGAGCCACGGAACACAAGGGATATACTGTTCACAATCGACAGAAAAAATGTCTACAATTATTTATCACTGTGCCACTTGAAGCATCACCGGGTCGGTCAAGGGCAACATCCAGCGTGCCTGGCCTTCCTTGAGTCCGCCGCGGCGCGAACGGTCCAGCACCCAGCCGCGTGCCTCGACCTGCTTGCCTTCCAAGCGTTCCAGCGAGGCGATATCGAATCGCGCCAGTTGATTGGGTGCAACACGCAATACAACCGAATCCTGCAACTCGATCCAAAACCCGCCGCGATTGCGCTGAACCTTGCTCACACGACCACTGAGCACGGCAAACCCGGACGCACTGATCTGATCCGCCTTCAGTACAGGTGACTGGCGCCACACACCGAGCCCGGCCTGACGGGCGCTACGCTCCGCCGCCTGCTGACACGCGACCAGATCGACATTCGGCGCTACCGCCACCAGGAAACCGAGGCCCTCGGCGAGCATTTGCGCCTCAAGGTTAGCGCCATCTGCACCATAGACGTGGGCCAGGGTGCGGCCGTAGCGATCCTTGCTTTCTTTACCGGGCAACAAACCGACCTGCCCGTCGCTGGCCGCCACCAACGCTTCGAGACGCTTGCGCGCCGCCACTGCGAACGGTTCGTCGGAACGGCCCTTCTTGCCCAGCTCCGGCGTATTAAGGCCGATCATGCGCACGTTGCGGCCATCGTCCAGGCGCAGAGTGTCGCCATCGACCACCCGCTCCACGGCGACAGAGGCCAGCCCCTCGGGTGCCGGGCAGAAAGCCTGGGCGCCGGAGAGCCAAATCGCGGACACAAAAAAGGCGCCCGCAAGGGACGCCTTTTTTAACAGCAAGGAAAAGCCCATAAGGCTTTTTAACCTTACTCTGCAGCAGCTGGAGCTTTCTTGCCGAAAGCACCGAAACGGTCTGCGAAGCGCTGAACGCGGCCGCCAGTGTCCAGAGTCTTCTGCTTACCGGTGTAGAACGGGTGGCATTCGTTGCAAACGTCGATCGACAGGGCTTTGCCGAAGGTCGAACGGGTTTCGAACTTGTTGCCGCAGCTGCAGGTAACAGCAACTGCTGGGTATTCTGGATGGATATCAGCTTTCATGGTGTCTTCCTCAGGCTAGCGTGCCGCCACCCAACACTATTGTTGAATACCGCACGTAATTAGGCCGCGGATTCTACCAGACAATGCCAAACACGCAAGCTGTCCCTGAGACCGACCGTCTGCTAGGCTCCCGCCCCAATACGCGATCCTCTGTAGGAGTGAACCTGCTCGCGATAGCGGTCTGCCAGTCGCCGAAATGTTGACTGCAAGATTGCTATCGCGAGCAGGCTCACTCCTACAGGTTATATGTCACGCCCCCTATTGTTTGCTGATCGAGATCCCCCCGCGTGCCCGACGCCATTTTGCGCCTCGCCCTGCCTTCGCCGCTGCGCCGCCTGTTCGACTACCGCGCTCCGGCCGGCGTCCTGCGCGCCCAGTTGCACCCAGGCATGCGCCTGCGGGTACCGTTCGGTCGGCGCGAGATGATCGGCATCCTGGTGGAAGTCACCGACACCAGCGAAGTACCGGTCGAGAAACTCAAGCCGGCCCTGGCCCTGCTTGACGCTACGCCCCCCCTGCCACCCGCGTTGTTCAAGCTGTGCCTGTGGACATCCCAGTATTACCAGCACAGCCTCGGCGACACCTTGAGTTGGGCGCTGCCGGTTTTGCTCCGCCAGGGTGAGCTGGCCGAAGCACGCCAGGAGCGTTTCTGGTCCGCCGCGCCGGGGGCCAGCCTCAATGATCCGCGCATCGCCCGCGCCCCGCGCCAGCGCGAAGCCCTGGCCACGCTGGCCCAGCACCCCCATGGCGTTGCCCATCAATTGCTGAGCAAACTGATGCTGAGCAAGGACAGCCTGGATTTGCTGCTGGCCAAGGATCTGGTACAGGTCGAGATCCGCCGGCACGCCCCGGGTGCACGCCACGAACACTGGCTGGCGCAACCGGAACTCCCGCTGAACCCGGAGCAGCGCGCCGCCTATGAGGCGATTCGCGCCGGCTTCGACAGTTATCACGCGTTCCTGCTGGCCGGCGTCACCGGCAGCGGCAAGACCGAAGTCTATCTGCAGTTGATCCGCGAAACCCTCGAGGCCGGCAAGCAAGCGCTGGTATTGATCCCGGAAATCAACCTCGGCCCGCAGACCCTGGCGCGTTTCGAACAGCGTTTCAATGCCCGTATCGCGCTGATCCATTCGGCGGTCAATGACCGCGAACGCCTCGAGGCTTGGCTGGCCGCCCGGGACGGCGAGGCCGACATCATCATCGGCACCCGCTCGGCCCTGTTCACACCGATGAAGAACCCCGGCCTGATCATCATCGACGAAGAGCACGACGGCTCCTATAAACAGCAGGAAGGTTTGCGCTACCACGCCCGTGATCTGGCATTGGTGCGGGCGCGACAGGAAAACATCCCGATTGTCCTCGGCTCCGCCACCCCTTCGCTGGAAAGCCTGCACAACGCCTACACCGGCCGCTACGGGTTGCTGCGTTTGAACGAGCGTGCCGGCGGCGCCAAACAGCCGCGTTTCCTGCGTCTGGACGTCAAAAGCCGCCCACTGGACAGCGGCATTTCCGGGCCGATGCAACAAGCCATCGGCCAGACCCTGGCCGCCGGGCAGCAAGTCCTGGTGTTCCTCAACCGCCGCGGCTTCGCCCCGACCCTGCTTTGTCACGACTGCGGTTGGATGTCCGAGTGCCAGCGCTGTGACGCGCGGATGACCGTGCATCAGCGTCATGGCGAGCTGCGCTGCCACCATTGCGGCTACGTCGAACGCGTGCCGCGCCAATGCCCGAAGTGCAACAAGGTCGATCTGCGCCCCGTGGGCGCCGGTACCGAACGGGCCGAAGAACGCCTGGCGATTCTGTTCCCGGACTATCCGGTACTGCGGGTCGACCGCGACAGCACATCGCGCAAGGATGCGATGAACCAGTTATTCGCGACCATTCAAAAAGGCCAGCCGTGCATCCTGATCGGCACGCAGATGCTCGCCAAAGGCCACCACTTTCCACGGGTGACGCTGGTGTCGATCCTCGACGCCGATGGGGGCCTGTACTCCGGCGACTTCCGCGCCAGCGAGCGCATGGCTCAGTTGATCGTCCAGGTCGCCGGCCGCGCAGGCCGCGCCGAAGAACCGGGCAAGGTGATTATCCAGACGCACCTGGCCGACCATCCGCTGCTGGTGCAATTGACCGAGCAAGGCTATTTCGCCTTTGCCGAACAGGCCTTGAGCGAACGCCGCGCGGCCGGCTTGCCGCCGTTTGCGCATCTGGCGCTGTTGCGGGCCGAGGCGCACAAACCGGGTCAGGCCGAAGGCTTCCTGGATGAAGCCTGCAGCGAGGCCGAGCGTTTGCTGGCCGAGCAGAATCTGACGGGGATCGAGTTACTGGGACCGGTCCCGGCACCGATGGAGCGTCGGGCCGGGCGTTATCGTGCGCAACTGTTGGTACAGGCCACGTCGCGGGCACCTTTGCATCGATTGCTGGCCAGCTGGTTGCTGGTGCTGGAGCAGATGCCGAGCGGGCGGGCGGTGCGTTGGTCGCTGGATGTCGATCCGGTCGATTTGTATTAATTTTTGGACCGTCATCGCGAGCAAGCTCGCTCCCACAATGGTTCTCGGGTGGAACTACAATTTGTATCCACCTCAGAACCTGTGGGAGCGAGCTTGCTCGCGATGGCGGCCTAATTGTCACCACACATCCATATCCTGCCTGCTAAGGTTGGCAAGCCCGTCTTCGCAACGGATAATGCCCAGTTTTTCCACCAGCGCATGATGCGCCGCCGCGCCTGCGGTCGAAAGAGAAGACCATGAAAGACACCATTCGCCAGCTGATCCAACAAGCCATCACCCAACTCGTCAACGAAGGTGTGTTGCCTGAAGGCCTGTCGCCGGCGATCCAGGTGGAAAACTCCCGCGACAAGAAGAACGGCGATTTCGCCAGCAACATCGCCATGATGCTGGCCAAGCCAGCCGGCATGAAGCCTCGCGACCTGGCGGAAAAAATCATCGCCGCGCTGCCGGCTGACGAAAACGTCGCCAAGACCGAAATCGCCGGCCCCGGCTTCCTGAACTTCTTCCAGAACACCGACGCCTTGGCGACCCGCCTGGACGCCGCCCTGGCCGACGCCCACATCGGCGTGCGCAAGGCCGGCCCGGTGCAGCGCACTGTGGTCGACCTGTCGGCGCCGAACCTGGCCAAGGAGATGCACGTCGGCCACTTGCGCTCGACCATCATCGGCGACGGCGTGGCCCGCGTGCTGGAATTCCTCGGCGACACCGTGATCCGTCAGAACCACGTCGGCGACTGGGGCACCCAGTTCGGCATGCTGATGGCTTACCTGCAGGAAAACCCGATCACCAGCGACGAGCTGTCGGACCTGGAGAACTTCTACCGCGCCGCCAAGCAACGTTTCGACGAATCCGCAGAGTTCGCCGACCGCGCCCGTGGCCTGGTGGTCAAGTTGCAGGCTGGCGATGCCGACTGCCTGGCGCTGTGGACCAAGTTCAAGGACATCTCGCTGTCCCACTGCCAGAAGATCTACGAACTGCTCAACGTCAAACTGACCATGGCCGACGTGATGGGCGAAAGCGCCTACAACGACGACCTGATCAACGTGGTCAACGACTTGAAGGCCGCAGGCATGCTGGTCGAGAGCAACGGCGCCCAGTGCGTGTTCCTCGACGAGTTCAAAAACGCCGACGGCGACCCGCTGCCGGTGATCATCGTCAAGGCTGACGGCGGTTACCTCTACGCCACCACCGACCTGGCGGCCGTGCGCTACCGCAGCGGCAAGCTCAAGGCCGATCGCGCGCTGTACTTCGTCGACCAGCGTCAGGCCCTGCACTTCCAGCAAGTGTTCGCCGTGGCGCGCAAGGCCGGTTTCGTGACCCATCCGATGGAAATGGAACACATGGGCTTCGGCACCATGAACGGCGCTGACGGTCGTCCGTTCAAGACCCGTGATGGCGGCACCGTGAAGCTGATCGACCTGCTGACCGAAGCCCAGGAGCGCGCCTACACCCTGGTGAAAGACAAGAACCCGGAGCTGGCCGAAGTCGAGCTGCGCAACATCGCCAAGGTGGTGGGCATCGGCGCAGTGAAGTACGCCGACCTGTCCAAGCACCGCACCAGTGACTACAGCTTCAACTTCGACCTGATGCTCAACTTCGAAGGCAACACCGCGCCGTACCTGCTGTACGCCTATACCCGCGTGGCCGGTGTGTTCCGCAAACTCGGCAAGGACTTCAGCGAAGTCGACGGCCAGATCGTTCTTGAAGCGGCGCACGAACACGAACTGGCGGCGAAGCTCGCGCAGTTCGGTGAAATCCTGAACAACGTGTCCGAAAAAGGCACCCCGCACATCCTCTGCACTTACCTGTACGACGTCGCCGGCCTGTTCTCCAGCTTCTACGAGAACTGCCCGATCCTCGCCGCCGATACCCCGGCACAAATGCAGAGCCGTCTGCGCCTCGCCGCGCTGACCGGACGCACTCTCAAGCAAGGCCTGGAACTCTTGGGCCTGGAAACTCTGGAGCGTATGTAAGTTGGCTGCCAAGAAAAAACCTGCACCCAAGCGTGGCGCCAGCCGTTACCAAGCTCCTGCAAAGCAACCGATCCCGGGCTGGCTGTGGATGGCTATCGGCCTGACGGTCGGCGCCTTCATCGTATTCCTGATGAAGCTGGAACCGGGCAAGGGCAGCGACACGGTCAAGCGTGAGAAAGTCGAACAGCAGCAACAGCAGAAAGCCAGCAAGATCGCCGAGGCCAACAAGACCCCGCCGAGCCCGACGCAACCGGTGAAGCCGAAGTACGACTTCTACACCTTGCTGCCGGAATCGGAAGTCATCGTGCCGCCGGATGCCGTGCCGGAAAAAACCCTGCCGACGCCGCAAGTGCCGGCCATCCCGACCACGCCGGTCACCCCGGCCGAAGCGGCGAAGATCGACACTGCTCGCGCCCAGGCTGCCTTGGCCGGGATTACTCCGCCGCCTGCGCCACCGGTCAAGGCTGCGCCTGTGACGAAGTTTTTCCTGCAGGCTGGCTCGTTCCGCAAAGAGACCGATGCGGACAAGGTTCGGGCGCAGATCATTCTGCTGGGCCAGGCCGTGGCGGTTGAGTCCGGCACGGTGAAGGACGAAACCTGGTACCGGGTTCTGGTCGGACCGTTCAGCAACCGCGAACAACTGACCACTGCACAGAAACAACTGGCGGGCGCAGGCTTCAGCAATTTGTTGTTACAACAACGCCAAAGCCGCTGATCGACTGCCACAGCAGCTCCCACAGAGGTATCCAGCCCTGTAGGAGCTGCCGCAGGCTGCGATCTTTTCAAGGCTCGCGCGGTATTCGTCTTCCCGGCATAAAGAGCGAGATCAAAAGATCGCAGCCTTCGGCAGCTCCTACGTGCCTCGCACCACTCGTCCCCTCTCCCGTCCTACAGTTGAAATCCACTCCAGCACCCCCATATGAATGGGCATAAGGCATTTTCGCCCCGCTGCGTGGAGACTCTTCCCTTGACCACCATCGTTTCAGTTCGCCGCCACGGCAAAGTCGTCATGGGCGGCGACGGCCAGGTTTCCCTTGGTAATACCGTGATGAAAGGCAACGCGAAAAAAGTTCGCCGCCTGTACCACGGCCAGGTCATTGCCGGTTTTGCCGGTGCCACCGCCGACGCCTTTACCCTCTTCGAACGTTTCGAAGGCCAGCTTGAAAAACACCAGGGTCACCTGGTGCGCGCGGCCGTCGAGCTCGCCAAAGAATGGCGCACCGACCGCTCCCTGAGCCGCCTTGAAGCCATGCTCGCGGTCGCCAACAAAGACGCCTCCCTGATCATCACCGGCAACGGCGATGTGGTTGAACCCGAAGAAGGCCTGATCGCCATGGGTTCCGGCGGCGGTTACGCCCAGGCCGCTGCCAGCGCGCTGCTGAAGAAAACCGATCTGTCGGCCCGGGAAATCGTCGAAACCGCCCTCGGCATCGCCGCCGACATCTGCGTATTCACCAATCACACCCAGACCATTGAGGAGCAGGACTGCGCCGAGTAAGCCTGTTTCGGCCCCGTGCCACGGCTCATTCTTGCTTGAGGTCCTTTAAATACTATGTCCATGACTCCCCGTGAAATCGTCCACGAACTCAACCGCCACATCATCGGCCAGGACGATGCCAAGCGCGCCGTCGCCATTGCCCTGCGCAACCGCTGGCGCCGCATGCAGCTGCCAGAAGAGCTGCGCGTTGAAGTAACGCCAAAGAACATCCTGATGATCGGCCCGACCGGCGTCGGTAAAACCGAGATCGCCCGTCGCTTGGCAAAACTGGCCAATGCGCCGTTCATCAAGGTCGAAGCAACCAAGTTCACCGAAGTCGGCTATGTCGGCCGCGACGTCGAATCGATCATTCGTGACTTGGCCGATGCCGCGATCAAGCTGCTGCGCGAGCAGGAAATCGTCAAGGTTCGCCACCGCGCCGAAGACGCCGCCGAAGAGCGCATCCTCGATGCCCTGCTGCCACCGGCACGCATGGGCTTCAGCAGCGACGACGCCCCGACTGCCGACTCCAACACCCGCCAGCTGTTCCGCAAGCGCCTGCGCGAAGGTCAGCTGGATGACAAGGAGATCGAAATCGAGGTCGCCGAAATGGCCGGCGTCGATATCTCCGCGCCACCGGGCATGGAAGAAATGACCAACCAGCTGCAAAGCCTGTTTGCCAACATGGGCAAGGGCAAGAAGAAAGCCCGCAAGCTCAAGGTCAAGGAAGCGCTCAAGTTGGTGCGCGACGAAGAAGCCAGCCGCCTGGTCAACGATGAAGAGTTGAAGGCCAAGGCCCTGGAAGCTGTCGAGCAGCATGGCATCGTGTTCATCGACGAAATCGACAAGGTCGCCAAGCGTGGCAATTCCGGTGGCGTCGATGTGTCCCGCGAAGGCGTGCAGCGCGACTTGCTGCCGCTGATCGAAGGCTGCACCGTCAACACCAAGCTGGGCATGGTCAAGACCGACCACATCCTGTTCATTGCTTCGGGTGCGTTCCACCTGAGCAAGCCGAGCGACCTGGTGCCCGAGCTGCAAGGCCGTCTGCCGATCCGTGTCGAACTCAAGGCCCTGAGCCCTGAGGACTTCGAACGCATCCTCAGCGAGCCTCACGCCTCGCTCACCGAGCAATACTGCGCACTGCTGAAAACCGAAGGCCTGGACATCGAGTTCCAGCCGAGCGGCATCAAACGCATTGCGGAAATAGCCTGGCAGGTCAACGAGAAAACCGAAAACATCGGTGCCCGTCGCCTGCACACCCTGCTCGAGCGCCTGCTCGAAGAGGTGTCGTTCAGCGCCGGCGACCTGGCCAGCGTCCATGACGGCAAGGTGATCCAGATCGACGCCGATTACGTCAACAGCCACCTCGGTGAATTGGCGCAGAACGAAGACCTGTCCCGTTATATCCTGTAAGCCATACTTGTAGGAGCGAGCTTGCTCGCTCCTACAGGGTTCCATCCATAACGGAACGGCGCTCATGACCCAACTCCCCACCGACATCAAGCTGCACAAAGCCTCGAAAACCCTGTCGCTCAAATACGCGTCCGGCGAGGAATACACCCTGCCCGCCGAGTTCCTGCGCGTGCACTCTCCTTCCGCCGAGGTCCAGGGCCACGGCAAACCCATCCTGCAATTTGGCAAGATCAACGTAGGACTGACCAAGGTAGAACCGGCCGGTCAGTACGCACTGAAACTGACCTTCGACGATGGCCACGACAGCGGCTTGTTCACCTGGGAATATCTCTACGAGCTGGGGCGACGTTATGACGCACTCTGGGAAGATTATCTGGCCGAGCTAAAAGCCGCCGGAAAAACCCGCGATCCGAACGAATCCGTCGTCAAGCTGATGCTCTAATCCGAGCCTCTTGCTCTTTAGAGGGCATTTTCTAATTTCATCTGTTTGAATGCTCCGCTCCAGGGCCGCCGATTGGCCTGCTTGCGAAAAAAATTAAACTCGGGTAACCAATGGAACTGGCAAGTTCCCTGCAGTGCTCTCTGCATTAAAAAAGCAGCGATGCAGTATTAACGGTCACCCCGAGCAGTAGTACCTGGCATTGGCTGTGTGACTACACAGCAGGACCCGGTACTCGTCTCAGGACAATGGAGCGTCGTAGATGAGTAACAAGAATAACGATGACTTGAAGAGTCAAGCCTCGGAAAACACCTTGGGGCTGAATCCTGTCGTTGGACTGCGTGCAAAGGATCTACTGGCTTCTGCTCGAATGGTGCTCAGGCAGGCCATCAAACAACCAATTCACAGCGCCAAGCATGTCGCTCATTTCGGCCTTGAACTCAAGAACGTGCTGCTCGGCAAATCCGAGTTGCTGCCGACCAGCGATGACCGTCGCTTCGCGGATCCGGCCTGGAGCCAGAACCCGCTCTACAAGCGTTATCTGCAAACCTACCTGGCGTGGCGCAAGGAACTCCACGACTGGATCGACGACAGTAACCTGCCGGCCAAGGACGTCAGCCGCGGGCACTTCGTGATCAACCTCATGACCGAGGCCTTCGCCCCGACCAACACGGCGGCTAACCCGGCGGCGGTCAAGCGCTTCTTCGAAACCGGTGGCAAGAGCCTGCTCGATGGCCTCTCGCACCTGGCCAAGGACCTGGTGCATAACGGCGGCATGCCGAGCCAAGTCAACATGGGCGCATTCGAAGTCGGCAAGACCCTCGGCGTGACCGAGGGCGCGGTGGTCTTTCGCAACGACGTGCTGGAGCTGATCCAGTACAAGCCGATCACCGAGCAGGTGCATGAACGCCCACTGCTGGTTGTACCGCCGCAAATCAACAAGTTCTACGTTTTCGACCTGAGCCCGGAAAAAAGCCTGGCGCGGTTCTGCCTGCGCAACAACATGCAGACCTTCATCGTCAGCTGGCGCAACCCGACCAAGGAGCAGCGCGAATGGGGCCTGTCGACCTACATTGAAGCGCTCAAGGAAGCGGTTGATGTGGTCACCGCCATCACCGGCAGCAAAGACGTGAACATGCTCGGCGCCTGCTCCGGCGGTATCACCTGCACCGCGCTGCTGGGCCATTACGCGGCAATCGGCGAGAACAAGGTCAACGCCCTGACCCTGCTGGTCAGCGTGCTCGACACCACCCTGGACAGCGACGTGGCCCTGTTCGTCGACGAGCAAACCCTCGAAGCCGCCAAGCGCCAGTCGTACCAGGCCGGTGTGCTGGAAGGCCGCGACATGGCGAAAGTCTTCGCCTGGATGCGCCCCAACGATCTGATCTGGAACTACTGGGTCAACAACTACCTGCTGGGCAACGAGCCGCCGGTATTCGACATCCTGTTCTGGAACAACGACACCACCCGGTTGCCTGCCGCGTTCCATGGCGACCTGATCGAGATGTTCAAAAGTAACCCGTTGACCCGTGCCGATGCACTGGAAGTGTGCGGAACGCCGATCGATCTGAAGAAGGTCACCGCCGACATCTTCTCTCTGGCCGGCACCAGCGACCACATCACCCCGTGGCGCTCCTGCTACAAGTCGGCGCAACTGTTCGGCGGCAACGTTGAATTCGTGCTGTCCAGCAGCGGGCACATCCAGAGCATTCTGAACCCGCCGGGCAATCCGAAATCGCGCTACATGACCAGCACCGAAATGCCCGCCAATGCCGATGACTGGCAGGAAGAATCGACCAAGCACGCCGACTCCTGGTGGCTGCACTGGCAGGCATGGCAGGCACAGCGTTCGGGCAACCTGAAAAAAGCACCGCTGAAATTGGGCAACAAGGCCTATCCGGCGGGTGAAGCCGCGCCGGGCACCTATGTACACGAGCGGTAACTGACACACCTCGCCCCACACTGTGGGAGCGGGCTTGCTCGCGATGAACGTCAACGATAACGCGTGCTGTCTGGATGAATGCGTTGCCTTTGCGTTTTTCGCGAGCAAGCTCGCTCCTACAGGGGATCGAGGAAGAATTTGAGAAAGCGACCCACAGGGCCAGAAGCATGCCGCAACCCTTCATATTCCGTACCGTCGATCTGGATGGCCAGACGCTCCGCACGGCGGTACGCCCCGGCAAGCCTCACTTGACGCCCCTGCTGATTTTCAACGGCATCGGCGCCAACCTGGAGCTGGTGTTCCCGTTCATCGCGGCGCTGGACCCGGACCTGGAAGTCATCGCCTTCGACGTACCCGGAGTCGGCGGTTCGTCGACACCGAACCGGCCCTATCGTTTTCCGGGGCTGGCGAAACTCACGGCGCGCATGCTCGACTATCTCGACTACGGGCAGGTCAACGTCATCGGCGTGTCCTGGGGTGGCGCCCTGGCCCAACAGTTCGCTTACGACTATCCGGAGCGCTGCAAGAAACTCGTGCTGGCCGCAACGGCGGCGGGTGCGGTGATGGTGCCGGGCAAGCCGAAAGTGTTGTGGATGATGGCCAGCCCGCGACGTTACATCCAGCCGTCCCACGTGATCCGCATTGCGCCGATGATCTACGGTGGTGCGTTCCGTCGCGACCCGACGCTGGCCGCGAGCCATGCGGCCAAGGTGCGTTCGGCGGGCAAGCTCGGTTACTACTGGCAACTGTTCGCCGGCCTCGGCTGGACCAGCATCCACTGGCTGCACAAGATCCGCCAGCCGACCCTGGTGCTGGCCGGTGACGACGATCCGTTGATCCCGCTGGTCAACATGCGCTTGCTGGCCTGGCGGATCCCCAACGCCCAGTTGCACATTATCGATGATGGGCATCTGTTCCTGATTACCCGGGCTGAAGCGGTGGCCCCGATCATCATGAAATTCCTGGAAGAGGAGCGCCAGCGCGCGGTAATGCATCCGCGTCCGGCGCCATTGGGCGGCTAAATCCGCTGCCTCGGCGGTCGGCAGGATGCCACGCCGCGCAACAACCCGTTACAGCGTCTATGGTGTTCTGGTTCGGTGTGTTTGTTTTTGGCCTGAAGACGAAGGAGTGTTGACACATGCGCGAGAAACCAGCGAGGGATTCCTTACCGACTCCCGCCGCGTTCATCAATGCACAGAGTGCGATTACCGGCCTGCGCGGCCGGGATCTGTTGTCGACCCTGCGCAGTGTGGCCGCCCATGGCTTGCGCAATCCGGTGCACAGTGCCCGACATGCCCTCAAACTCGGCGGTCAGCTGGGCCGTGTGCTGCTGGGCGAAACCCTGCACCCGACCAACCCGCAGGACGCTCGCTTCGCCGATCCGGCGTGGAGCCTCAACCCGTTTTATCGGCGCAGCCTGCAGGCCTATCTGAGCTGGCAGAAACAGGTCAAGAGCTGGATCGACGAGAGCGACATGAGCCCGGACGACCGCGCCCGCGCCCACTTCGCGTTCACCTTGCTCAACGACGCCGTATCGCCCTCCAACACCCTGCTCAATCCACTGGCGGTCAAGGAACTCTTCAATTCCGGCGGTAACAGCCTGGTACGCGGCATCGGCCATTTGCTGGACGATCTGCTGCACAACGATGGCCTGCCCCGGCAAGTCACCAAGCAAGCGTTCGAGGTCGGCAAGACGGTCGCCACCACCACCGGTGCCGTTGTGTTTCGCAACGAGCTGCTGGAGTTGATCCAGTACAAGCCGATGAGCGAAAAGCAGTACTCCAAGCCCCTGCTGGTGGTGCCGCCGCAAATCAACAAGTACTACATTTTCGACCTGAGCCCCCACAATAGCTTCGTCCAGTTCGCCCTGAAAAACGGCCTGCAAACCTTCATGATCAGTTGGCGCAACCCGGATGTGCGCCATCGCGAATGGGGGCTCTCGACCTACGTGGAAGCCGTGGAAGAAGCCATGAACGTCTGCCGGGCGATCACCGGCGCACGGGAGGTCAACCTGATGGGCGCCTGCGCCGGCGGGCTGACCATTGCCGCGTTGCAGGGTCACTTGCAGGCCAAGCGACAGCTGCGCAGGGTGTCCAGCGCGACCTACCTGGTGAGCCTGCTCGACAGTCAGATGGACAGCCCCGCGACGCTATTCGCCGACGAACAGACTCTGGAAGCCGCCAAGCGCCGTTCCTATCAGAAAGGTGTGCTGGACGGCCGCGACATGGCCAAGGTCTTCGCCTGGATGCGCCCCAACGATTTGATCTGGAGCTACTTCGTCAACAACTACCTGTTGGGCAAGGAGCCACCGGCGTTCGACATTCTCTACTGGAACAACGACAACACACGCCTGCCTGCCGCCCTGCATGGCGACCTGCTGGACTTCTTCAAGCACAACCCGCTGACCCACCCGGGCGGGCTGGAAGTGTGTGGCACACCGATCGATTTGCAGAAGGTCACCGTCGACAGCTTCAGCGTCGCCGGCATCAACGATCACATCACGCCGTGGGACGCGGTATATCGCTCGACGCTGTTGCTCGGTGGCGAGCGCCGCTTCGTGCTGTCCAACAGCGGTCATGTGCAGAGCATCCTCAACCCGCCCAGCAACCCGAAAGCCAACTACGTCGAGAACGGCAAACTGAGCAGCGACCCACGGGCCTGGTACTACGACGCCAAGCGGGTCGACGGCAGTTGGTGGACCCAGTGGCTGGGCTGGATTCAGGAACGTTCCGGCGCGCAGAAGGAAACCCACATGGCCCTCGGCAACCAGAACTATCCACCGATGGAGGCAGCACCCGGTACTTACGTGCGCGTGCGCTGACGTTCAACGAGCCACGGCCGCTGTCGGCCGTGGCAAGACCCGATCATTAAGAAGACTGGATGAAAACCCGCGACCGGATCCTCGAATGTGCCCTGCAGTTGTTCAATCAAAAGGGCGAACCAAATGTCTCCACCATGGAAGTTGCCAATGAAATGGGGATCAGCCCGGGCAACCTCTACTACCACTTCCACGGCAAGGAACCGCTGATTCTCGGGCTGTTCGAACGCTTTCAGAGCGAACTGGCGCCCTTGCTCGATCCACCGGCCGATGCCGAACTGGCGCCTGAAGAATACTGGCTGTTCCTGCACCTGATCGTCGAACGCCTGTCTCACTATCGGTTCCTGTTCCAGGACCTGTCGAACCTCGCCGGGCGCCTGCCGAAACTGGCCAAGGGCATTCGCAACCTGCTCAATGCACTCAAGCGCACACTGGCGTCGCTGCTGGCACGATTGCAGGCGCAAGGGCTGCTGGTCAGCGATACCCAGGCACTGGGGCAACTGGTGGAGCAGATCACCATGACGCTGCTGTTCTCACTGGATTACCAGCGGATTCTTGATCGTCAGGGCGAGGTGCGATTGGTGGTTTACCAGATCATGATGCTGGTGGCGCCGCACCTGCTGCCGTCGATGAAGGCTGCGACCGAACAGATGGCGATGGAGTATCTGGAAGACCACGAGTAATCCTGAGCACATTGAACCCCTGTGGGCTTGTGTCGCTCAGAGATTCACGCGCAAACAAAAACGCCCGGCCTTCACAGGCCGGGCGTTTTCTTGAGCCCTGAAAATCAGGACTGACTGGTTGGCGTCGTTGGAGCCGGCGCGACAGTCGGGGTGACAGCAGGGGTTGGTGCGGTCGCGGAGTTCGACGCGCTGACCGGAGCTGCCGGCGTTGCCGGTTTGGCAGCTGCCACTGCTGGTTTTGGCGCGGCGGCTTTTGGAGCTGCCGGCTTTTTCACCGCTGGTTTTTTCGCAACAGCAGGTTTGGCTGCTGGCTTGGCGACGGCTGGCTTGGCCGCTGCAGTTTTCGCTGCAGGCTTGGCGGCCGGTTTAGCCGCAGGTTTAGCGGCGGCTTTTGCAGCAACCGGCTTGGCCGCTGGTTTGGCCGCAGCCGGTTTGGCGGCTGCAGTTTTAGCCGCAGGCTTGGCAGCAGGTTTAGCCGCTGCTTTTGCCAGTGGCTTGGCTGCGGTTTTGGCGGCCGGTTTGGCAGCAGGCTTGGCCGCCGCGGTTTTCGCCGCAACAGGCGCAACCTTGGCACCAGTCAGTTTTTCGATTTGCTTGGTCAGTGTTTCGACCTTGCTGTGCAGTGCCTTGACTTCGTTGCGGCTCGGTACGCCCAGACGCGAAATGGCGCTGTTCAGACGCTTGTCGAAAGCACCTTCCAGCTCATCCCACTTGCCCAGTGCGCGATCTTTCACGCCGCTGATGCGCGACTTGGCCGAAGAAGCGGAGTCCTTGGCGGCGTCGACAGTCTTGCCAACAGCGCTCTTGGTGAGCTTCTCGGCTTTCTCGCCGTCTTTAACCAATGCATCGAAGAGTTTGCTGCCGTCAGAGTCGATCTTCGAGTACACGCCTAAACCAGCCAGCCAGATTTTTCGGGAGTAATCTTCAACCTTCCCGATCCACGAGCTGCCTTCTTTTTCGGTTTTCTTTTTAACAGCCATCCCGTTCTCCTTAAGATTTACGCGCGACACGTTCGAGCAATGCCGTCAGCTCATCGAGCTTAGCAGAGAGTGTCTCAACGTCATGTTTAGACGGAATGCCGATACGATTCAAGGCACTTGCGACACGCGTGTCGAACGCCTTCTCGACCTTGTCGAGTTGAACTTCGACACGGCCTTTGAAAGTGCTGACTTCACTCTTGGCTTCATCGATCTCGGCATTGGCCGCTTCAAGTTTCTCGGCAACTACCTTTTTGCCTTTCTTTTCAACAACCTGACCAGCCTTGATCAGCTCTTGAAAGTATTCGCTGCCCTCTTGGCCGACCTTGGTGTAGGCACCCAGGCCTGCCAGCCAGATCTTGCGGGCATAGGATTTGACGTCGCCCAGCGTGCCGGTCGACGAATCGATTTTTTTCTTCAAAATAACTTTGGCCATGGTGCACCTCACGCGCAGAAGGTTTGAGGAACTGCCCGGGAAAGTGTCGGGCTTGGGCACAAAGTAGGGAGAAAAATTAGAAACGGCACCCTAACAAATGACATAAATCGGTGGTGCCGTCAGGAAAAGATCGCAGCCTTCGGCAGCTCCTACAGACTTACGCCGTACCAATGTAGGAGCTGCCGAAGGCTGCGATCTTTTCCGTGTTATGCCAACGCTTTATCCAGCGCCTTTTCGATTTCCGCTTTGATCATGCCGCTCATGGCCGACATCATCAGGCCCAGCTCCACGTCGACCTTGATCGAATCTTCACTGACATGTACCGCGCCCTTCACACCCGAGCGCTTGAGGTTCAGGGTGTCACCGGACCACTGCGGCTCCAGGCCATACTGGTCGGAAAGTTTCTGCGCCAGCTTGTCGGCCTTTTCGCGAGCCGCTTCCTTACCTAGGCCGTGGGCACGTTCAACACTAATACGGGCCATCGAATGACTCCTGCTTTATGGATGCTTTCCCGAGGCATCTTGACCTCTGCTGCGTCAAAACGTCCCGATGGTTGCCCATCTTACCTTCAGCCTTGCCAAGACAAAGCATGCCTTGGGGATTAGAATGTCGCGCATTCTCTTTTGGTGACAGCGATATGACTGATCAGCGCAAAGGCAGCGATGCCGAACCCACCACTCACTTCGGCTTCAAAAACGTTCCGGAAAGCCAGAAAGCGGAAAAAGTCGCTGAGGTATTCCACTCGGTAGCCGCCAAGTACGACCTGATGAACGACCTTCTGTCGGGCGGCATGCACCGTCTGTGGAAGCGTTTTGCGATCGAGTTGTCGGGCGTGCGCACTGGTAACCGCGTGCTGGACATCGCTGGCGGCACTGGCGACCTGACCCGCAAGTTCTCGCACCTGGTAGGCCCGACCGGCCAGGTCGTGTTGGCCGACATCAACGAATCCATGCTCAAGGTCGGTCGTGACCGCCTGCTGGACCTCGGTGTGGCCGGCAACGTCGAATTCGTCCAGGCCGATGCGGAAAAACTGCCGTTCCCGGACAACCATTTCGACTGTGTGACCATCGCCTTCGGCCTGCGCAACGTGACCCACAAGGAAGATGCCCTGCGCTCGATGCTGCGCGTGCTCAAGCCGGGCGGTCGTTTGTTGGTGCTGGAGTTCTCCAAGCCGACCAACGCGCTGATGTCCAAGGCCTACGACGCCTACTCGTTCGCCTTCATGCCGTTGATGGGCAAGCTGATCACCAACGATTCGGAAAGCTATCGCTACCTGGCCGAATCGATCCGCATGCACCCGAACCAGGAAACCCTGAAGTCGATGATGGTCGAGGCCGGTTTCGACCGCGTGACCTATCACAACATGACCGCAGGCATCGTTGCCCTGCACCGCGGCATCAAGCCCTGATGCTGCTCGCCGGCCTGCTCGCCAGCGTTGAACTCGGCCTGAACCGGGTGCTGCGTCTCGACAGCACGGCGCTGCCGCGGCTGGCGCACTTGACCGGCAAAGTGATTGCCGTCGATTGCCGCAGCCCGGCGCTGCAACTGTTCATCCTGCCCAGCGACGAAGGCCTGATGCTCGCCTCCCAGTGGGAAACCGGCGCCGACTGCACCTTGCGTGCACCGGCCTCGAGCCTGCTGAAACTGGCCATGAGCAAGGACAAGACCTCGATCCTGCACAGCCCTGAAGTCGAACTCGACGGCAACAGCGGCGTGCTGCTGGAGCTGGCGGCGATCCTCCAGGACCTTGAGCTGGACTGGGAGTACGAACTCTCGCGTTGGCTGGGCCCTGTGGCCACGCAACTGGTCGGCGGTCATCTGCGCAGTCGCGCCCGCTGGTATCAGCAAGGCTTTGCCAGCCTGGGCCAGAACCTGGGCGAATACCTGGCCGAAGAATCGCGCACCCTCGTCGGGCAGCGCGAGGCCGAAGCCCGATTCAGTGAACTGGACCAGATCAAGATCGATCTGGAACGTCTCGAGGCGCGTTTCGAGCGCCTTTCCCGATCCCTCGACCCAAGCGATAACGCATGAAGCTGCTTGCCGTCCGCCGTTTGTTGCGCATCCAGCGCGTCGTGATCCGCTACCGCCTCGATGACCTGCTGTTCGCCCTGCCGCTGCCCTGGTTTCTGCGGGCGCTGCGTTACGCCTTGCCGTGGCGCTGGTTCCCGCGCAAGACCCTGGACCTGAGCCGTGGTGCGCGCCTGCGCCTGGCATTGCAGGACCTGGGGCCGATCTTCATCAAGTTCGGGCAGATCCTGTCCACTCGCCGCGACCTGCTGCCCGAAGACATCGCCGACGAACTGATGAAGCTGCAGGACCGTGTGCCGCCGTTCGACTCGCAGGTGTCGGTCAAGCTGATCGAAGAACAGCTCGGTAAGAAAATCAGCGAAGTGTTCAGCCGTTTCGACGTCGAACCGCTGGCCTCGGCGTCGGTGGCGCAGGTGCATGCCGCGCAACTGAAAACCGGTGAGGAAGTGGTGGTCAAGGTGATCCGCCCGGGCCTCAAGCCGGTGATCGCCCAGGACCTGGCGTGGCTGTTCATCCTCGCCCGCGCAGCCGAAAAACTCTCGGCCGATGCGCGCCTGCTGCACCCGGTGGACGTGGTCAGCGATTACGAAAAAACCATCTACGACGAACTCGACCTGCTGCGCGAGGCGGCCAACGCCAGCCAGCTGAAGCGCAACTTCGACGGCTCGCCGCTGCTGTACGTGCCGCAAGTCTATTGGGACTGGTGCCGGCCGAAAGTGCTGGTGATGGAGCGCATCTACGGCATCCAGGTCACCGATCTGGCGACCCTGGCCGACCAGCGCACGGACATGAAAATGCTCGCCGAGCGTGGCGTGGAGATTTTCTTCACCCAGGTGTTCCGCGACAGCTTCTTCCACGCCGACATGCACCCCGGCAACATTTTCGTCAGCACCGTGAACCCATGGAGCCCGCAGTACATTGCGATCGACTGCGGCATCGTCGGCAGCCTGACCCCCGAAGACCAGGATTACCTGGCGCGCAACCTGTTCGCCTTCTTCAAGCGCGATTACCGTCGCGTGGCGCAGTTGCACATCGATTCAGGCTGGGTGCCGGCGGAAACCAAACTCAACGAATTCGAAGCGGCGATCCGCACCGTGTGCGAGCCGATCTTCGAAAAACCGTTAAAAGATATTTCCTTCGGCCAGGTGCTGATGCGCCTGTTCCAGACCGCGCGCCGCTTCAACATGGAAGTGCAGCCACAGCTGGTCCTGCTGCAAAAAACCCTGTTGAACATCGAAGGCCTGGGCCGCCAGCTGTACCCGGATCTCGATCTGTGGAACACCGCGCAGCCGTTCCTCGAACGCTGGATGCGCGAGCGGGTCAGCCCCAAAGCCCTGCTCGGCAACGTGCACAGCCAGTTTGAACAGATCCCGCACCTGGCCAACATGGCCCGCGACCTGCTCGAACGCATGTCCCAACCCCATGCCCTCAACTCGCCGCCATCGTGGCACCGACGTCGTGACGACTGGTTCCTGCGTCTGCTCGGTACGGCCCATCTGGCCGGTGGCGCCATCCTTGCCGCTGGCGGTCCCATGAACCAGTTGGCTTACTGGCCGGCCGGCATCATGATGGCGGTCGGTTTGTATCTGGTCGTGCGCCGATAGCCAGTTGTGTGAACGACTGGCACACTGTTTGAACGCCTGAGCTCGGCTACTGAAGTGTCGAGCCCGCTGTCGGAGTCGAAGATGAAAAACTGGCTGGACGAGATCAAGTGGGACGCTGACGGCCTGGTGCCGGCCATCGCCCAGGATCACAAGACCGGGCGCGTCCTGATGATGGCCTGGATGAACCGCGAAGCACTGGAACTGACCGCTGCAGAGAACCGCGCCATTTACTGGTCGCGCTCCCGTGGCAAGCTGTGGCGCAAGGGCGAAGAGTCCGGCCATGTGCAAACCCTGCACGAGATGCGCCTGGACTGCGATGCCGACGTCATCATCCTGATGGTTGAGCAGATCGGCGACATCGCCTGCCATACCGGCCGCCAGAGCTGCTTCTACCGCGTCTATGAAAACGGCGACTGGACAACCGTCGACCCGGTCCTGAAAGATCCGTACGCCATCTATTCCGCAGGGCACAAACATGAGTGACACTCTCACCCGCCTCGCCGAGGTACTGGAGGAGCGCAAAGGCGCCGCTGCCGACAGCTCGTACGTCGCCAGCCTGTACCACAAGGGCTTGAACAAGATTCTGGAAAAAGTCGGCGAAGAGTCGGTCGAAACCATCATTGCCGCCAAGGACGCCGCCGTCAGCGGCGACTGCAGCGATGTGATCTACGAAACCGCCGATCTGTGGTTCCACAGCATGGTCATGCTCGCCCAATTGGGGCAGCATCCACAGGCTGTACTCGATGAACTGGACCGTCGTTTCGGTCTCTCCGGACACGCCGAGAAAGCCTCGCGCCCGGACGCCTGAACAACTATTAGAGAGGAGCAGCAGCATGGGCATTTTTGACTGGAAACACTGGATCGTCATCCTGGTTGTCGTGGTACTGGTATTCGGCACCAAGAAACTGAAAAACCTCGGCACCGACGTCGGCGAGTCGATCAAGGGCTTCAAGAAAGCCATGAACGACGACGAAAAACCGGCCGATCCGAATGCGACCCCGGCCCAACCGGTTCCACCGGTACAGCCTCAGGCCTCTGTAAACCAGCCGCACACCATCGACGTGCAGGCACAGAAAGTCGAAGAGCCGATTCGCAAAGACGTGTGAGCACTGACTAATGTTTGGTATCAGCTTCTCTGAACTGCTGCTCGTCGGCCTCGTGGCCCTGCTGGTGCTGGGTCCCGAGCGCTTGCCGGGCGCTGCGCGTACCGCTGGCCTGTGGGTCGGGCGTCTGAAGCGCAGCTTCAACGCAATCAAACAGGAAGTTGAACGTGAAATCGGTGCCGACGAAATTCGTCGGCAACTGCACAACGAGCACATCCTGTCGCTTGAGCAGGAGGCGCGGAAAATCTTCACGCCGACCCAGCAGGAGCCGACGCCGGTGGAGCATGTGGGTGCGCAGACGATTGATGCGCCTGCCGCTGCCGTCGACCCGACACCTGCGCCCGTTGTCGCGCCTGCTGAATCTGCGCCCGTTGTTGCAGCCACTCCGGTTGAACCCGTTACACCTGCGGCTGCGCCCGTTGCGCCGGCCCCTCATGACCCAACACTGCCGCCGCGAGCCCCATGAGCGATCTTCCTGAAAACGACCAGCACATGCCGCTGGTTTCGCACCTCACCGAGTTGCGTACCCGCCTGCTGCGCTGCGTAGCGGCGATCTTCATCATCTTTGCCGGGCTGTTTGCTTTCACCCAGCAGATCTACACATTCGTCTCCACGCCGCTGCGCGCGTACCTGCCCGCCGGCGCGACGATGATTGCCACCGATGTGTCGTCGCCGTTCCTGACGCCGCTGAAGCTGACGATGATGGTCTCGCTGTTCCTGGCGATTCCGGTGATCCTGCACCAGATCTGGGGTTTCATCGCCCCGGGCCTCTACAAGCATGAAAAGCGCATCGCCGTGCCTTTGCTGGTCTCCAGTATCTTTCTGTTCTACGCCGGCATGGCCTTCGCCTACTTCCTGGTGTTCCCGCTGATCTTCAAGTTCTTCGCCTCCGCCACTCCGGCCGGCGTGGAAATGATGACCGACATCACCAGCTACCTCGATTTCGTCATGACGCTGTTCTTCGCCTTTGGCGTGGCGTTCGAAATCCCGGTGGCCGTGGTGCTGCTGGTGTGGATCGGCGTGGTCGACGTCAAATACCTGAAGAAAATCCGCCCGTACGTGGTCATCGGCTGCTTCGTGGTCGGCATGATCCTGACGCCGCCGGACATTTTCTCGCAGACCCTGCTGGCCGTGCCGATGTGGCTGTTGTTCGAGATCGGCATCCTGTTTGGCAGCCTGATCAGCAAACGTGGCGAGCATCCGGATGATCAGCCGGCTGACGATCACAACGACCAGCCGCCAGCGACCCAAGCGTGAACCTGCTGCTCCTTGAAGAGGCCGATTTCATTGCGGCCGACCGGGCGGTCCTGCGTGATCGCCGGTTGACCCACATGCAGGAAGTCCACCGCTGCGAAGTCGGTGACAGCATGCGCGTCGGGCGGATCGGCGGGCTGATGGGTTCGGCCGAAGTGCTGCGCCTGGACGCCGACGAAGCGGAATTGCGCGTCACCCTCGACCAGCCACCGCCGGCCAAGCTGCCATTGACCCTGGTATTGGCCCTGCCACGGCCCAAGATGCTGCGCAGGGTGTTCCAGACGGTGGCGGCCATGGGTGTGCCGCGCATCGTGCTGGTCAACAGCTATCGCGTCGAGAAGAGCTTCTGGCAGACCCCTTTCCTGGAGCCTGAGGCGATTCGCGAGCAGTTGATCCTCGGCCTCGAACAGGCCAGGGACAGCGTGCTGCCGGAAGTCGTGATCGAGAAACGCTTCAAGCCCTTCGTCGAAGACCGTCTGCCCGCGATGACCGAAGGCACCCTCGGCCTGGTGGGGCATCCGGGTAATTACCCGCCCTGCCCTCGCGCGCTCAGCGAACCGGTGACCCTGGCCATCGGCCCCGAGGGTGGCTGGATTCCCTACGAGATAGACCTGCTGGGCAAGTCCGGCCTGCAACCGGTGCAATTGGGCGAACGCATCCTGCGCGTCGAAACCGCCGTGACCGCGCTGCTGGCACGACTTTTCTAATCCCGGACTCTCCCACAGGTCTGTCATCTGCCCTGGATGATCAGCCACCCGTACTACAGAACCCCGCACGTCGGCCGATAACCTCCCCATAAAACCAAATTGTGGTCCAGGGAGTTTCAGCATGTACCAATGGCTAGCCGAGAATCTGGGAAACGTCAGCGTCAAACGCAAGCTGGGGATCGGCTTCGGCCTGGTGCTGTTACTGACCCTGCTGATCACCTTCACCGGCTGGAGCGGCCTGAGTGGCGTGACCAGCCGTGGCGATAAACTGGGGTTCATCGCCAGTCTCAACGACCTTACCAAAGACCTGCGCATTGCACGCCTGGATTACGAGATGCGTCGCGGCGAACAAGGCCCCGGCGCCGTCAACGATCTATTGGGCAAGCTCGAAAGCGGCCTGCAGACCGCCCGCGGCCTGATCGAGCAACCGGCCGATACGGCCATGGTCGATCAACAACTGGCCGCAGTCGCAGAATACCGTCGTGCCTTCAACGACATGACCCAGGCCGGCGCCCAGCGTGAAGACGCCCGCAGCAAACTCGGCGCCACCGCCGACAACGCCGTGGCCCGCGTCGCCGAAGTAGAAAAATCCATGCTGCAAGGTGAAAGCGTGGCGGCGTTCAACAGCGTCATCGACCTGAGCAAACTGATCCAGCAGGCGCGTTTCCAGGTGCGTGGATACACCTACAGCGGCAAGAGCGAAGCCGAACAGCCAGCCCTCGACGCGATCGACAACGCCCTGAAAAACCTCGAGAGCCTGCCGACCAAACTGCCTGAAGAACACATCGCCAACCTGCAACAGGCAACTGACTCGCTGAAGGCCTATCGCGCCGCCGTCAGCCAGTTCCGCGACTCCCAGGTGGCCAGCGCCAAGGCTCTGGCACGCATGTCCGTCCAAGGCAACATCCTGTTGGACATGAGCCAGAAACTCACCGTCTCGCAAACCGTCGTGCGTGACACCGACGCCGCCCATGCCAAGAACATGCTGAGCCTCGCCACCGTGCTGGCCATCGCCTTCGGCCTGCTGGCCGCCTGGGCGATCACCCGGCAGATCATCATTCCGTTGAACCAGACCCTGGTCGTGGCCCAGCGCGTCGCCAGCGGCGACCTGACCCACAACCTGACGTCGCAGCGCCGCGACGAACTCGGCCAGTTGCAGCGTGCCATGCAGAGCATGACCCAGGGCTTGCGCGAACTGATCGGCGGCATCAGCGACGGTGTCACGCAGATCGCCAGCGCCGCCGAAGAGCTGTCGGCCGTGACCGAGCAGACCAGTGCCGGGGTCAACAGCCAGAAGATCGAGACTGATCAGGTCGCCACCGCCATGAACGAAATGGCCGCCACCGTGCAGGAAGTTGCGCGCAACGCCGAAGAAGCTTCCGAAGCCGCCGTCGCCGCCGACCAGCAGGCCCGCGAAGGTGACAGGGTGGTCGCAGAGGCTATCGCCCAGATCGAACGCCTGGCCGCGGAAGTCGGTCATTCCACCGAGGCCATGGGTGAACTCAAGCGCGAAAGCGACAAGATCGGCAGCGTACTCGACGTCATCAAGTCCGTGGCTCAGCAAACCAACCTGCTGGCGCTCAATGCCGCCATCGAAGCCGCCCGTGCCGGTGAAGCCGGACGCGGTTTTGCCGTGGTCGCAGACGAAGTCCGCAGCTTGGCCCAGCGCACCCAGAAGTCCACCGAAGAGATCGAAGAGCTGATCGTCGGCCTGCAAAACGGCACCCAGCAAGTGGCGACCATCATGGACAACAGCCGCACCCTGACCGACAGCAGCGTCGAACTGACCCGCCGCGCCGGTGGCTCACTGGAAAGCATCACCCGCACGGTGTCGGCGATCCAGGCGATGAACCAGCAGATTGCTGCGGCTGCCGAGCAGCAAAGTGCCGTGGCCGAAGAGATCAACCGCAGCGTGCTGAATGTGAGGGATGTGTCGGATCAGACATCGGCCGCAAGTGAAGAGACGGCGGCGTCCAGCGTTGAACTGGCACGGTTGGGGACGCATTTGCAGATGTTGGTGGGCAAGTTCAGGGTTTGAGGGCATACCCATCGCGAGCCTGCTCGCGATTGCAACAACACGAAGTGACTGACATATCGCCAGCAAAGGCCTTTTCGAAGGCAAAAAAAACCCGCTTTCGCGGGTTTTTTTATTATGCCAACTGAGGCTGTTCGCTCATTGGCTTGAGCGGCAACAGCGGCGCGTGGGGGTCGGCTTTCACCGACTTGCGCCAGGCGCCCAGCCACTCTGGGTGACCTTCGTTCCAGACCTGCTCATGCAAGCGGGCCAATGCCACCGGGTCGCTCAACAGTTGCACACGCTCGTTGTTGGTCAACCCTTCCGGGCCAACCTTCATCGCGTGGCGAACCCGCTCGATCCGCAACCATTCGATCGGCTCGGCCTGATTGTGCCGGGAGGTCGCCAGCGAGCACGCCAGGGCGTTCTGCTGTGGATCGACCACCGAACGGACGAAGCCGTCGTTCAGCGCATGCCAGCGGTTTTCGTGGGTGTACTGGTCGGTTGCCAGCAAGGCCTGCGGCGGATTGTATTCCTCTGGAATCAGGAACAGGCTCTCGTCGCGGGACTTCAGGCCCAGGCCAACGCGGCTGGAGATCACCGATACCGGGATCGACAGCATCAGCGAACCGACGATCGGCACCAGCCACCACAGGAAGCTCGGGTTCAGCCAGATCACCAGCATGGCCCAGAAGAAGCCCAACAGGGTTTGCGGACCGTGGCGCTTGACCGCTTCGCTCCACGGCGTGGAGTCGTCGTCACGTTGTGGCGAGTTCCAGGTCGCGGCCCAGCCGAGGAACGCGGCGAGGACGAAACGGGTGTGGAAGATCATCCGCACTGGCGCCAGCAACATGGAGAACAGCATCTCCAGCAGCATCGACAGGGTCACCTTGAACTTGCCGCCGAACTCTTTCGCGCCCTTGGCCCAGATCAGGATGATGCTCAGCAGCTTCGGCAGGAACAGCAGCACGATGGTGGTCGAGAACAGCGCAATCGCCTTGTCCGGGTGCCATTGAGGCCACAGCGGATAGAGCTGGCGCGGTTCGAGGAAGTACTGCGGCTCCATCAGCGTGTTGACCGCCAGCAGCGCGGTCGACAGCACCAGGAAGAAGAACCACAACGGCGCCGACAGGTAGGACATCACGCCGGTCAGGAACACCGCGCGGTGCACCGGGTGCATGCCCTTGACCAGGAACAGGCGGAAGTTCATCAGGTTACCGTGGCACCAGCGACGGTCACGCTTGAGTTCGTCCAGCAGGTTCGGCGGCAGTTCTTCATAGCTGCCCGGCAAGTCGTAGGCAATCCACACGCCCCAGCCGGCACGGCGCATCAACGCGGCTTCAACGAAGTCGTGGGACAGGATTGAGCCGGAGAACGCACCTGTACCGGGCAACGGCGCCAGGGCGCAGTGGTCGATGAACGGCTTCATGCGGATGATCGCGTTGTGGCCCCAGTAGTGCGACTCGCCCAGTTGCCAGAAGTGCAGGCCGGCGGTGAACAGCGGGCCATACACGCGAGTGGCGAACTGCTGCATGCGCGCATACAGGGTGTCCATGCCCGACGCACGTGGCGCGGTCTGGATGATCCCGGCGTCCGGCGTGGCTTCCATCAGGCGTACCAGACTGGTCAGGCACTCACCGCTCATCACGGAGTCGGCGTCGAGTACGACCATGTACTTGTAGTCGCCGCCCCAGCGACGGCAGAAGTCGTCGAGGTTGCCGCTTTTACGTTTTACGCGACGGCG
This sequence comes from Pseudomonas grandcourensis, assembly GCF_039909015.1. Lineage (NCBI taxonomy): Bacteria > Pseudomonadati > Pseudomonadota > Gammaproteobacteria > Pseudomonadales > Pseudomonadaceae > Pseudomonas > Pseudomonas grandcourensis. The sequence continues at coordinate 433,006 of NZ_CP150919.1, read as the reverse complement.
ACGGCGGCGATAGAAGATCTTGCCGAAGCCCCCGGCTTCACGGCAGACGTCCAGCCAGGCCTGTTGCTCGGCGACGCAGATATCGGCGTCGTTACTGTCGCTGAGGACGAAGAAGTCGAAGCGGTCCAGGTCACCCGTGGCCGCCACCGACTCGAAGGTCGCCCGCAGGCCGGCGAATACCCGTGGCACGTCTTCGTTGCAGATCGGCATCACCAGTGCGGTGCGCGCATCCTTCGGAATCGGCTCGTTGCCGGCACTTTTGCCGGAGATACGGTATTTATCGTGGCCGGTCAGCAACTCTAGGAAGCCCATCAGCGCGGTCCAGAAGCCGGCCGACACCCAGCAGAACAGAATCCCGAACAGGATCAGGATGCTGGTCTGCAAGGCATACGGCAGCACTTGCGTGGCGGTTTGCAGCAGTGGCTGGTGCAGCACTTCGTTGAGGTCGACGAACGACCAGCCCTGGTACGGCATGATGCCTTTCATGTACCAGCCGGCGACGATGGTCTGGCCGAGCATCAGCAGCAACAGAATGTAGCGACGGATCGAACCCACCGTGCGCCAGCGCGCGGCCGGCAGGACACGTTCGTCCTTCGGCGGCTTCGGCGGGTTGGTACGACCGGTCATCCGACGCCAGCCACGCACCAGAATGTTGGTGCGCCACGGCTCCGGCACGACCTTGGTCCGCCGGATCGGCGGGGTCGCCTTGAGGCAGACCCGGCCGTTGGCGTCGAGCACCAGCATTTCCGCGTCCTGCAGCTCTTCGGCGGTGCTCAGGGTCAGGCGTTTGCCCACCGAAGCCTGGGCGGCTTCGGTCGGGGCGTCGAACGTCGACGATGACAGGCGTTCATGCAATTCGCTGAAAGACTGGCAGCCCGCGAGTTCCGCGCGCTGCTCGTCGGTCATCGGCAGATGCGCCAGATACTCGGAAAGAGTTTCTGGCCGTACTTGAGAGTTACTCATCGGCAGGCAACTGATAGCTCCAGGTCTCGGTCAGGACTTCTTCAGTCGGGGCCGATTCCGGTGTGGCTGGGGCCGCGTCGGCAGCAACAGGCTGCTTGGCGTCTTTATTGGCCTTGTCCTTGGCATCTGCAACAGGCTTCGCTTCAGCCTGCTTGGCCTCCGCTTGCTTGGCTTCCTTGTCCGCTTTCTCTTGTTGCTTGGCGGCAACCTTGTCGGCCTTGGCAACTGACGAGTTCGACGACGGAATCGAAGTCTTGGCCAGGTCCGCCGGCACGATGTTCTGCACCAGCGCGGCACGCATCTCGGTGGACTTGCCCGGATCCTTGATCTTCATCCGCAGTGTCAGGCGCCAGCCCTTGGTTTCAGGGTTGTAGCGCACGCTGTTTTCCACCAACTCGGCGTTGTCGCCGACGCTGACCTGGCTGCGAACGTCCGCATCGGCCGGCAATGCCGCCAGGGACGGGCCTTCGAAGTCCACCAGGTAGGCAACGCTGCCGTCCGGCTGACGAATCAGGTTGGACTGCTTGACGTCACCGGTGGAACGCAGGGTCTGTTTGACCCAGGCGCTGTCTGGCGCGTGAATCGTGTCTTCATCCATGGTCCAGTGCATACGATAAGCGACATCGAGCGGCTGGCCAGGTTCCGGCAATTTTTCCGGGTTCCAGAAGGCAACGATGTTGTCGTTGGTTTCGTCGGCGGTCGGAATCTCGACCAGGTCGACGGTGCCCTTGCCCCAGTCACCCTTCGGCTCGATCCAGGCGCTTGGGCGCTTGTCGTACCGGTCGTCGAGGTCTTCGTAGTGGCTGAAGTCGCGGCCACGTTGCAGCAGACCGAAGCCGCGCGGGTTTTCCACGCTGAAGTTGCTCACGGCCAGATGTTTCGGGTTGTTCAGCGGACGCCAGATCCACTCGCCGTTGCCGGCATGGATCGCCAGGCCGCTGGAGTCGTGCAGCTCGCGACGGTAGTTCAGTACTTTCGACGGCTGGTTGGCGCCGAACAAATACATGCTGGTCAACGGGGCGATACCCAGCTTGCCGACCTTGTCACGCAGGAACATCTGCGCCTTGACGTCGACGATGGTGTCGCTGCCCGGACGCAGGGTCAGGCGATAGGCGCCGGTGGCACGAGGCGAGTCCAGCAGGGCGAAGATCACCAGGTGCTTGTCGCCTGGCTTGGGCTGCTGAATCCAGAACTCGCGGAAACGCGGGAATTCTTCTCCGGACGGCAATGCGGTATCCAGCGCCATGCCGCGAGCGGACAAACCATAGACGTGACCCTTGCCGACGACGCGGAAGTAGCTCGCGCCGAGCATGGTCATGATTTCGTCTTGCTTGTCGGCCTTGTTGATCGGGTACAGCACACGGAAACCGGCATAACCCAGTTGTTCGGTGGCCTTGGGATCGAACTGCATGTCGCCGAAGTCGAAACGACTCGGATCGTATTTGATCTCTTCGACGGTGTTCGCGGTGATTTCGTTGATTTTCACCGGCGTATCGAAATGCATGCCCTGGTGATAGAAGGACAGCTTGAACGGCGTCTTCTGATCAGCCCACTCGGCTTTTTCCGTCAGAAAACGAATTTTCTGATAGTCCGCGAATTTCATGTCGCGGAACTCGTTCGGCAGGTTACTGCGCGGCGCTTCGTATTTCTGCGCGGCCAGCTCTTTTGCCTTGGCCGATACATCATCCAGACTGAATGCCCAAAGCTGACCGGCGCTGAGCAGGCAGAGCAGTGCAGAGCCCGCTACGAGGGCGCTGCGTAACCGTTTGGCAGACAATTTTGGTGCGTTACAGGGACTAACAATCACGAGCAACCCTCGCCGAAAACAGATCAAAAAACCAACGGCCAGTTAAAGGGTCTGCACGGTGTACGGTATGAAAAAACCGCCCTTGCAAACCACTCTTGCCAAGTTGGCGAGCATTGTTCCGACTCCGCTGGGGTGAAATGATTCCCCAATCGGATCCAGACAAGTCTCTACCTAAGTCAAAATGGACCAACGAACGCTGATCCCCGTAGCGCGGGATTATCTAGTAGGCCGCGTTACAACGCATCAGGGGTAACAAAGTATTTATCGCGAAAAAGCCCTGTTTTCAGTCGAAATGAACGTAAAAACTTGTTTCAAACGCTTTCAGGTCTGTAACAGGAAGGTTACCGGGCCATCATTGACCAGGTGCACCTGCATATCCGCGCCGAATCTACCTGATGCCACAGTGCCATGCACCTGTTTCGCTTTGCTTAATAGATAGTCGAACAGTTCCTCTCCCAGCGCCGGAGGGGCCGCGGTCGAGAAACCCGGACGCAGCCCGCTTTTGGTATCGGCAGCCAGGGTGAACTGAGAGACCAGCAGCAACCCGCCGCCCACATCCGCCAAGGACAGATTCATCTTGCCCTCAGCATCGCTGAATACCCGATAGTTAAGCAGTTTATTAAGAAGTTTGTCGGCGCTGGCCCGCGTATCGTCGGGCTCGACGGCTACCAGGACCAGCAATCCCTGATCGACGGCACCCACGATCTCGCCCGCGACCTCGACTCGCGCGCCGCGCACCCGTTGCAGCAGGCCCTTCATGCTTCTTCAGGCGGCAGGTCGAGCAGACGCCGGGCCATCTGATCGGCGGCGCGTACCAGCGCGTCGGTGATGCCAGGCTCGGAAGCGGCATGACCGGCATCGCGGATGACCTGCAGTTCGCTGTTCGGCCAGGCTTGATGCAATTCCCAGGCGTTATCCAGCGGGCAGATCACGTCATAGCGACCATGAATGATCACGCCTGGCAAATGGGCGATCTTGCCCATGTCGCGGATCAGCTGGTTCTGCTCCAGGAAGGCGTTGTTGGTGAAGTAGTGGCATTCGATACGGGCAATCGACAACGCACGTTGTGGCTCGGAGAAACGGTCGACTACCAGCGGGTTGGGGCGCAGGGTCGCGGTGCGGCCCTCCCAGGTCGACCAGGCCTTGGCCGCGTGCATCTGGGCAATCTGGTCGTTGCCGACCAGTCGCTTGTGGAACGCGGTGAGCAAGTCGCCGCGCTCGTCCAGCGGGATCGGCGCGATGTAGTCCTGCCAGTAATCGGGGAACAGGCGGCTGGCGCCGGCCTGATAGAACCATTCGATTTCCTGCGGGCGGCAGAGAAAGATCCCGCGCAGGATCAGGCCGTGCACCCGCTCAGGATGGGTTTGTGCGTAGGCCAGCGCCAGGGTCGAACCCCAGGAGCCGCCAAACAGCACCCATTTGTCGATGCCCAGGTGCTGGCGAATCCGCTCAAGGTCGGCGACCAGATCCCAGGTGGTGTTGTTTTCCAGGCTGGCGTGGGGCGTGGAGCGACCGCAGCCGCGCTGATCGAAGGTGACAATGCGATAGAGGTTGGGATCGAAGAAGCAACGACTCTGGGCATCACATCCGGCACCGGGGCCGCCGTGGATGAACACCACCGGCAAACCTTCCGGTGAACCGCTTTCGTCGACGTACAGGGTGTGGGTTTCGTCGACGGCCAGATCGTGCCGGGCGTGGGGTTTGATCTGCGGGTACAAAGTCTGCATTGCGCACTCCGTAAGGGGTCGAGGTCATCCCTGGGGGGACTTCTATTATTCTGCCGTTGGGCATCATAAACCCGATTTACGTCAATGAGCATGCCCGTGCAGAGTCAGAGTTTTGCCGACAGATATCCGAACAAGGTTTCGTACAGCGCATCGACCTCGGCCGCCTGCCCTCGGGCCCGCAAACAGCCATGGACCAGCCCCTCGCCGACATACAGCGTGGCAGCAACACCCGCAGCACTCAGTCGCTCGGCATATAGCACGCCGTCATCACGCAACGGGTCGAATTGCGCCACGGCGATCAATGCCGGTGGCAGTCCGCTGAAGTCCGTGGCGAGCAATGGCATGGCGTAGGCGTCCGGATGGCGGGTGCCTCGCAGGTAAAGCGCGTGATAGCAATCGACGTCACTGCTGCTGAGTAACGGCGCGTCGATGCACTCACTGCGCGACGGCAGTTGGTGATCGCCGGCCAACCCCGGATAGATCAGCACCTGCGCGCATGGCACTGGCTCGCCGGCATCGCGCAGCGCCAGGCACAACGCCGCCGCCAGGTTGCCACCGGCACTGTCGCCGGCCACCAGCGTGCGGGCTGGATCTAGTTGAAACGGCCCGGCGCGCAGAGCTCGCCAGACCTTCAGGCAATCATCGAACGCGGCGGGAAACGGATGCTCCGGTGCTCGGCGGTAATCGACGGCGATCACCCGTACACCGAGTGTCGATGCCCATTCGGCACAGATGAAATCGTGGGAATCCAGGTCCCCCACCACCCAGCCGCCGCCATGCAGATAAACGATGCACGACGCACCGCTGGTCGGTGGCTGATAGGAACGAACCGCAACACCGTCCAACTCGAAATCGACCACATGCAACCCGGCGGGGCGTGCCGGGGTAAACGCCCGGCACATCTCGCTGTAGGCCTGGCGCAACCCGGTGATGCTGCTGTCGGTGCTGTTGAAGCTCAGGGTTTTGTCGACGAATGCCGTCATCTGTTTGGAAAGCGGATAAGGAGCCATGAGCCTGATGCCCGTTCAGGAAAGTGGGTGAGATCCCCTGTAGGAGCGAGCCTGCTCGCGATGGCGGCGTGTCAGTCGACATCAATTCTGAATGTCCTACCGCTATCGCGAGCAGGCTCGCTCCTACAGGTTTTGCTGTCAGTGATTCAGGCTGGCCTGAACCGTCGCCACGCCATCCTTGCCATCGAAACTGCTGACACCCGCCAGCCAGCGCTGCAAGTCCTCGGGATGGTCGCGCAGCCATTTTTTCGCGACATCCTGAGCCGTCTGGCGCTCCATGATCGGCACCATCAACTGGCTTTCCTGAGCAGCGGTGAAGGTCAGGTTTTCCAGCAGGCGATTGACGTTCGGGCAGCGCTGGGCGTAATCCGGCGCAGTTACGGTGGAAACGGTCGCGGCGCCTTCATTAGGGCCGTACACGTCTTCACTGCCAGTCAGATAGTCGATCTTCATGTTGATGTTCATCGGATGCGGGGTCCAGCCGACGAACACCACGAACTCCTTGCGATTCACGGCACGCTGAACGGCGGCGAGCATGCCGGCTTCACCGGACTCGATGAGTTTGAAATCCTTCAGGCCGAAGTGATTGGTTTCGATCATGGTCTTGATCGTGGTGTTGGCGCCGCTGCCCGGCTCGATGCCGTAGATCTTGCCGCCGAGTTGATCCTTGAATTTCGCGATGTCGGCAAAGGTTTTCAGGCCGGCTGCTGCCACATAGTCAGGAACCGCGAGGGTGGCCTGGGCATCGGCCAGGCTCGGTTTGTCCATGACCTTGACCTGATTGGCCGCCACGAAGGGTGCGATGTTTTTATCCATCGCCGGTTTCCAGTAACCGAGGAAGATGTCCAGGCGCTTGTCACGGATGCCGGCGAAGATGATTTGCTGCACGGCGCTGGTTTGCTTGCTTTCGTAGCCCAGACCATTGAGCAGCACATCGGCCATGCCGCTGGTGGCGATCACGTCGGTCCAGTTGACCACGCCCATGCGCACGGTTTTGCAGGAAGCGTCGTCCGCGGCCATGGCGCCGGCGCTCAACAGAGCAGTGCCGCAGAAGATTGAGAGACAGCGGGTGAACAGACCTTTGGGGCTTGTCATAGAGAGCATTCTCGTGCGGCAGCGGATTATTGTCGGGGCGGTGTCTTTGTGCACCGTGACCAGAACATTACGCAGCAGACGAGCGGTAAAAGCGAACTGTGGCGACCGAGATTTGCACAGTGGCGACTGTTACGTCGCGCTTTCAAGATGAACGCTTACCTGTGGGAGCGAGCTTGCTCGCGATGGCGGTGGATCAGTCGAAATAGATGTGACAGACAGACCGCTATCGCGAGCAAGCTCGCTCCCACAGGGTTATATGCCAGGCATTAAGCCTTGTGGTGCTTCGCGCCCCAGGCCAGCAACCCTTGCAGCAACTCCTTCAACACCACCCGCGTCGGCTCCGCCAGGTCCGGGCGATAACGGAACGGCTCGAATTCTTCCATGTAGGTGCACTGCCCCAACTCCAGCTGCACCGCGTGGATGTTCTCGGCCGGGTTGCCGTAATGGCGGGTGATGTGCCCGCCCTTGAAGCGTCCGTTGAGTACGTGGGTGTAATTGTCGTGAAGCGCGCAGATCGCTTCCAGTCGGGTCGCAAGCTGTGGATCGCAACTGGCGCCGTTGAAGGTGCCGAGGTTGAAGTCCGGCAGCTTGCCGTCGAACAGGTGCGGGATGATCGAGCGGATCGAGTGGGCATCGAACAGCAGCGCATAGCCGAACTCGGCCTTGAGGCGCGCCAGTTCGTTTTGCAAGGTGTTGTGATACGGCGTCCAGATCTGTTCCAGGTAAGTAGCACGCTCATCGGCAGAAGGTTCCAAGCCTTCGCGGAACAACGGTATGCCGTCGAACAACGTGGCCGGATACAGACCGGTAGTCGCGCCGACGTACAAAGGCTTGTCGTCGGACGGCCGGTTCAGGTCGATGACGAACCGCGAGTACTCGGCCGCCAGGGTGCTGGCGCCCAGTTCAGCGGCAAAGTCGTACAGCTGCGGGATGTGCCAGTCGGTGTCCGGCAGGCTTTTCGCGTCAGGGATCAATCCGGCTTCGACTGCCGGGGTCAGGCGCACGCCAGCGTGGGGCATGCTGATCAGCAGCGGTACGCGGCCTTGTTTGAAGTTCAGAACCTTATCCACAACAGATCTCCTACAGACTTGATTCGACGCCGTGGCGCACGACGCGTTTTTCCAGGTCGCCGCCCAGCCAGTAACACAGGTCGGCCGGACGATCGATTTGCCAGGCGACGAAATCCGCGACCTTGCCGACCTCCAGCGAGCCATGGGTGCCGGCCATGCCCAATGCGGTGGCGGCGTGAATCGTCGCGCCAGCCAGGGCTTCTTCCGGGGTCATGCGGAAGCAGGTGCAAGCCATGTTCAGCATCAGGCGCAACGACAGTGCCGGTGAGGTACCCGGGTTGAGGTCGCTGGCGATGGCGATTTTCACGCCGTGCTTGCGCAGGGCTTCCATCGGTGGCAATTGGGTTTCGCGCAGGAAGTAAAAGGCGCCGGGCAACAGCACCGCAACCGTGCCGGACTTGGCCATGGCAATGGCGTCGTCCTCGGTCATGAACTCCAGGTGATCGGCGGACAACGCGTGATAACGCGCCGCCAGGCTCGAGCCATGCAGCGACGACAACTGCTCGGCGTGCAGCTTCACTGGCAAGCCCAGTTCCTGGGCGGTAATGAACACCCGCTCGACCTGCGCCGGGGAGAACGCCAGGTACTCGCAGAACGCGTCCACTGCGTCCACCAATCCCTCGGCGGCCAAGGCCGGGAGCATGTCGGCGCAGATGTGATCGATATAGTCGTCAGCGCGGTCCTTGTACTCCGGCGGCAGGGCATGAGCTGCCAGGCAGGTGCTGCGCACGCTGACTGGCAGTTCCGCGCCGAGGCGACGGGCCACGCGCAGCATCTTGCGTTCGTTGGCCAGGTCCAGGCCGTAGCCGGACTTGATTTCGATGCTGGTGACGCCATCACGCATCAGGCTTTTCAGGCGTTTGGCGGCACTGGCAAACAATTCGTCTTCGCTGGCGGCACGGGTTGCGCGCACGGTGCTGGCGATGCCGCCACCGCTGGCGGCGATTTCCGCGTAGCTGACGCCTTGCAGGCGCTGTTCGAATTCACCGCTGCGGTTACCGCCGAACACCGTGTGAGTGTGACAGTCGATCAGGCCTGGCGTGACCCAGGCCCCGTTCAAATCATTGACGGCCGGGTACTCGCCCGCCGGCAATTCACCGCGCGGGCCGATCCACTCAATGTGCGCTCCTGACGTCACGATGGCCGCATCCTCGATGATCGAGTAGACGCCTTGTGCCATGGTTGCGACGTGACAGTGTTGCCAGAGAGTTTTCATCCGTGGCCTCCATTAGGTTATCGATGAGAAAAAGTAGGGTCCTGCGTCACCAGGGCTGCCTGGCCCGCCGCCGGTTTCACCCACGTCAGGTAAGCCAGCACCAGCAACACGATCCAGACCACGCCGACGATCAGCGCTGCCTGGGTGTCCGGGAAATAGCCCAGCACGCCGAAAATGAACAGCATGAAGGCAATCGCCGCCGCCGGCGCATAGGGCCAGAGCGGTACCGGGAATTTCAGTTGCGCGACCTGCTCGGCGCTCATGGAGCGGCGCATGGCCACTTGAGTCACCAGAATCATCAGCCAGACCCACACCGTGGCAAAGGTCGCGATGGAAGCGATCAGCAGGAACACGTTTTCCGGGATCAGGTAGTTCAGCAATACGCCCAGCAACAGCGCAGCACTCATCACCACGACCGTCATCCATGGCACGCCATTGCGCGACAGGCGGGCGAAGCCCTTGGGTGCATGCCCTTGCTGGGCCAGACCGAACATCATGCGGCCAGCGCCGAAGATGTCACTGTTGATCGCCGAAATCGCCGCCGTGATCACCACGATATTGAGGATGGTGGCCGCCGAACTGATTCCCAGCTTGTCGAAAATCTGCACGAACGGGCTGCCCTGGCTGCCGATCTGCTGCCATGGAAAGATCGACATCAGCACCAGCATCGTCAGCACGTAGAACAGCAGGATCCGCAACGGTACGGCATTGATCGCCCGGGGCAGCACGTGCTGCGGGTCCTTGGCTTCACCTGCCGTTACGCCGATGATTTCAATACCGCCAAACGCAAACATCACCACCGCGAACGAAGCGATCAGACCGCCCATGCCGTTGGGCATGAAGCCGCCCTGGGTCCAGAGATTGCTGATGTCGGTCGCTTGGCCGGGGGCCGAGCTGATACCGAACAGCATGATGCCGAAACCACCCAGGATCATCGCGACGATGGCCGCGACCTTGAGCAGCGACAGCCAGAACTCCATTTCACCGAAGACTTTGACGTTGCACAGGTTCAGGCCGCCAACGATGGAAACGACACCCAGCACCCAGATCCAGCGGGAGACCTCCGGGAACCAGAAGCCCATGTAGATCCCGAATGCCGTGACGTCGGCCATGCCGACGATGACCATTTCGAATGCGTAGGTCCAACCGAGGATGAAGCCCGCCATCGGCCCCAGGTAGGTGCTGGCGTACTGGCCGAAAGAGCCGGCCACCGGGTTGTGCACCGCCATCTCACCGAGGGCGCGCATGACCATGAACACCGCCGCGCCACCAATCAGGTAAGCGAGCAGTACCGCAGGCCCGGCCATTTGAATGGCCGAGGCGGATCCATAAAACAGCCCGGTGCCGATAGCCGACCCCAGCGCCATGAAGCGAATATGTCGGGCAGAGAGCCCGCGTTTCAAACCTTTTTCTGGCTGTGCCATTTCTCGTCCCTAATTATTGTTATTCGACGCAAAATCGAATCGCGAGCGGACTCGCCCCCACATTGGATGGCATGCACCCGTGGGAGCGAGCCTGCTCGCGAAGGGGCCATTACAGGCTAGGCAGCAACTTGGCCGTCACCAGTTCGTTCAAGCAACGCGAGGCCAGCAGTTCAGTCGCCGCATTGATGTCCGGTGCAAAGAAGCGGTCCTTCTCGTAGAACGGCACGTCGTTACGCAGGATGGCCCGAGCCTTTTCCAGTTTTGGCGAAGTCTTCAAGCCGTTGCGCAGGTCCAGGCCCTGTACCGCCGCCAGCCATTCCACCGCGAGAATCCCACGGGTGTTTTCGGCCATTTCCCACAGACGCTTGCCAGCCGCTGGCGCCATCGATACGTGGTCTTCCTGGTTGGCGGAAGTCGGCAGGCTGTCCACCGAATGCGGATGGGACAACGCCTTGTTCTCGCTGGCCAGTGCAGCCGCGGTAACTTGGGCGATCATGAAGCCGGAGTTCACGCCACCGTTGGCCACCAGGAACGGCGGCAGTTGCGACATGTGCTTGTCCATCATCAGCGAGATACGGCGCTCACTCAGGGAACCGATTTCAGCGATGGCCAATGCCATGTTGTCAGCGGCCATGGCCACCGGCTCGGCGTGGAAGTTGCCACCGGAGATCACGTCACCTTCAGCGGCGAACACCAACGGGTTGTCGGAAACGGCGTTGGCCTCGATCGCCAGCACTTCGGCCGCCTGACGGAACTGGGTCAGGCAGGCGCCCATCACTTGTGGCTGGCAACGCAGGGAGTACGGGTCTTGTACCTTCTCGCAGTTTTCATGGGAGTCGGAGACTTCGCTGCGCTCGCCCAGCAGGTCGCGGTAAGCGGCGGCGGCGTCGATCTGGCCTTTCTGGCCACGGGCAGCGTGGATACGGGCATCGAACGGCGAGCGCGAGCCCAATACCGCTTCAACGGTCAGGCCGCCCAGTGCCAGGGCACCGGCGAACAGGTCCTCGCCTTCGAACAGGCCACGCAGGGCAAAAGCGGTGGACACCTGAGTGCCGTTGAGCAGCGCCAGGCCTTCTTTCGCGGCCAGGGTCAGCGGGGTAAGACCGGCAACTTTCAGCGCTTCGGTGGCTTCCATCCACTCGCCTTTATAGCGGGCCTTGCCTTCGCCCAGCAGTACCAGCGACATGTGGGCCAGAGGCGCCAGGTCACCGGAAGCACCGACCGAACCTTTCAATGGAATGTGCGGGTACACCTCGGCGTTGATCAGGGCGATCAGCGCGTCGATCACCACACGGCGGATGCCAGAGAAACCACGGCTCAGGCTGTTGACCTTGAGCACCATGATCAGACGCACCAGCTGATCGCTGATCGGCTGGCCGACACCGGCAGCGTGGGACAGCACCAGCGAGCGCTGCAGGTTTTCCAGGTCTTCGCTGGCGATGCGGGTCGAGGCCAGCAGGCCGAAACCGGTGTTGATGCCGTAAGCGGTGCGGTTCTCGGCGAGGATTTGTTCCACGCAGGCAACGCTGGCTTCGATCTGGGCCGAGGCACTGTGGTCGAGGGTCAGTTTCACCGGTTGCTGATAGACGTCACGCAGTTGGGCGAGGGTCAGTTGGCCGGGAATCAGGTTTAGCGCAGTCATTTTGTGCTCCTTTTGAGAGTTGTTGTTAACTCACCAGACGCTCCGGAGATGTCCGTTGTCCGTCGCGTCTGCCTTTTGGGGAGACGCGCCTTGGCACGCTGGTGTTGTTGAGATCAGTTCAGGTTTGGAAAAGCGTTGTGCAGCAAAATCGGGTCTTTCAATACCGCGGCAGCGGCGGCAATGTCCGGTGCCAACCAGCGATCCTGGTCGTAAGGGGCAACGTGCTCGCGCAGCAGACGCCAGGCCGCATCGGTGCCTGCGCCGAAGCGTTGTTCTTTCAAAAATTCAAACGCCTGGGCCGCCAGCAAATACTCGATGGCGAGGATCTGCGTGCAGTTTTCCAGCGCGCGATGCAGCTTCAACGCGGCGTTGGTGCCCAGGCTCAGGTGATCTTCCTGCAGGCCCGACGTCACGAAGTTATCCAGCACCGCCGGTTGCGCCAGTTGACGGTTCTCCGCGCACAGCGAAGCGGCGACGTATTGCACGATCATCATCCCGGAGTTCACCCCCGGGTTGGCCACCAGGAACGCCGGCAGGCCGCTGACGTGCGGGTTGATCAAGCGGTCCAGGCGACGCTCGGCGATGGAGCCGATTTCCGCCATGGCAATCGCCAGCAGGTCCGCCGCCATTGCCACGGACTGGCCGTGGGGGTTGGCCTGGGACACCACTCGGTAATTGTCCGCAGTGCCCAGCACCAACGGGTTGTCGGTGGCGCCGTTGAGTTCGGTTTCGATCTGTTTGGTCGCGTGAACCAATTGGTCGCGAGCGGCGCCGTGCACCTGCGGGATCGAGCGAATGCTCAGGGCATCCTGGGTACGGATGCCTTTGCTCTGGGCAATCACTTCGCTGCCGTCGAGCAAGGCCCGCAGGTTGATCCCGACCTGTTGCATGCCCGGGTGCGGCTTGAGCGCAATGATCTCGGCATCGAAGGCGTCGATCTGCCCGCGCTGGGCTTCAAAGCTCATGGCACCAATCACGTCGGCCCATTCCAGCAGGCGCGTCGCATCGGCAATCGCCAGGCAGCTCAGGCCGGTCATGCACGGCGTACCGTTGACCAGGCACAAACCGTCCTTGGCACCGAGCTTGACCGGTTGCAGGCCTTCTTCAGCCAGCGCTTGCTGGGCGGAAACGACCTGGCCGCGATAGCTGACATTGCCGACACCCAGCAGCGCGATGCCGATGTGCGCCATGTGGGTCAGGTAGCCCACGGAACCCTGGGACGGCACTTGTGGGGTGATGCCACGGTTGAGCAGCGCCAGCAGAGCTTCGACGACCTGACGGTGCAGGCCGGATTTGCCGTGGCTGTAGTTGACGACGGCGGCGCACATGATCGAACGGGTCTGCTCGTTGGTCAGTGGCGCGCCAACGCCGCAAGCGTGGCTGAGCAAGGTGTTGCGCGACAACTGGCTGAGTTGTTCGTCCTGCAGCGAGACGTTGCACAGCGCGCCCAGGCCGGTGTTGATGCCGTAGGCACGTTCGCCGCTGGTGACGATGCGCTGGACGATGGCCTGCGCGTTTTCGATGCGCGCCCAGATCGCCGCCGACAGTTCAAGCTGCGCGCCATCGCGGGCCACGGCAACCACGTCCTGCCAAGTGACCTGCGCCTCGGTGATAACGATTTTTTCAGCCTGGGACATCTTCAACCTCATCCAAATATTGATGCAGCTTCACCGCCGCCTTCGCGAGCAGGCTCGCTCCCACATTGGAATGCATTTCCCTGTGGGAGCGAGCCTGCTCGCGAAGAGGCCAGCTCACTCACTGCAAATCTCTTAAACCACCGCCGCCCGACGCTGCACAAAGCGGTCGACATACTCATCCGCCGGCGAATGCAGGATCTCTCTCGGCGTGCCGACCTGGATCAGGCGGCCGTCCTTGAGGATCGCGATGCGGTTGCCGATGCGCACGGCCTCGTCGAGGTCGTGGGTGATGAAAACGATGGTCTTGTGCAGAGTCTTTTGCAGCTCCAGCAACTGGTCCTGCATCTCCGCGCGGATCAGCGGGTCGAGGGCGCTGAACGCTTCGTCCATCAGGATGATGTCGGTGTCCGCGGCCAGGGCACGGGCCAGGCCCACACGCTGGCGCATGCCGCCGGAGAGCTGGTGCGGGTATTTGTTTTCGTAGCCCTTGAGGCCCACGGTGTTGATCCAGTGCAGCGCACGCTCGGCGCACATGGCTTTGGTTTCGCCACGGATTTTCAGGCCGTAGGCGACGTTGTCCAGCACGCTCTTGTGCGGCAGCAGGCCAAAGCTCTGGAACACCATGCTGATCTTGCGCCGACGAAATTCGCGCAGGGCTTCCATGTCGTATTGCAGGATGTCCACGCCGTCCACCAGGATCGCGCCGCTGGTCGGGTCGATCAGGCGGTTGAAGTGGCGGACCAGGGTCGACTTGCCGGAACCCGACAGGCCCATGATCACGAAGATCTCGCCGCTGCCGATGCTCAGGGACAGATCGTTCACGCCGACCACGCAGCCGGTTTCGGCCAGTACCTGATCCTTGGTCTTGCCCTGGCCGACCATGGCCAGCGCGTCCTTGGCACGGTTGCCGAAAATCTTGAAGACGTTCTTGACTTCGATCTTGCTCACGGTTGCGTTGTTCATTTGCTCACCTCATGCCGTGCGCGACCGTACGCCTGTGTAATGCGGTCGATCACCACAGCCAGAATCACGATCGCCAGACCGGCTTCAAGGCCTCGTCCGACGTTGAGGGTCTGAATCCCCACCAGCACGTCTTCACCCAGGCCACGGGCACCGATCATCGAGGCGATCACCACCATCGACAGGGCCATCATGGTGGTCTGGTTGATCCCGGCCATGATGCTCGGCAGGGCCAGCGGCAGTTGCACGCCGAACAGTTGCTGCCAGCGGTTGGCACCGAAGGCGTTGATCGCTTCCATCACTTCGCCGTCGACCTGGCGAATGCCCAGATCGGTCAGGCGGATCAGCGGCGGCGCGGCGTAGATCACCGTGGCGAAAATCGCCGGGACCTTGCCCAGGCCAAACAGCATCAGCACCGGGATCAGGTACACGAAGCTCGGCATGGTCTGCATGATGTCCAGCAACGGCATCAGTATCGAACGCAGGCGATTGCTGCGCGCCGAGAGAATGCCCAGCGGAATGCCGATCAACACCGAAATGATTGTCGCCACCATCATCAGCGCCAGGGTCTGCATCAGCTTGTCCCAGAGGCCGACCGCACCCACCAGGAACAGCAAACCAACGATGACGGCAGTGGTCACGACCTTGCGGGTCGCGTGCCAGGCCACACCGGCCACGATTGCCAGCATCAGCCACCAGGGTGCGGCGCGCAGCAGGCCTTCGAGATTGACGATGGCCCACAACAGGGTGTCGGAGATGTGCCGGAACACGTCGCCGTAGTTGGTGACCAGCGAATCGACCCAACCGTTGACCCAGTCGGCGATGGAAAAGGTAAAGCTTTCGGGAAACATAAGAGACTCTCAATCAAGGGGTTGCGATCAAGCATCCGACTGTCGTTGCCGACAGCCGGAGAAGCTCGACCTACAAGGCCGCGTCGATTTTCTTGGCTGCGTCTTCGCTCACCCATGCGTGCCAGACTTCAGGATGTTCCTTCAGGAAGATCTTGGCCAGTTTTGGTGATTCGATCCGCTCTTTGGTCATGCGTCCAAGGTTCTGGTTCAGCAGGTCGATTGGCACATTGACCTTTTCCAGCACTGTTACCAGTTCCGGCGCTTCGTCGTGGAAAGTCTTGGACAGGCCGACCTTGATGGTCACGGTCTTGTTCACGCCCGGTTTCTCTTCGAGTTTCACCGCGTCGATCTGGCCCATCAGCGGCGTTGGCGACCAGTAGTAGAACAGGATTGGCTCGCCACGCTTGTAGCTCGACAGCACCGCGGCATCCAGCGCCGGGCCGGTGCCTGGGCGGAAGTTGGTGTAGGTGCTTTCCAGGCCGTAGCTTTTCAGCATTTCGCTGTTGTCCAGCTCACAGGTCCAGCCGGCCGGGCAGTTGTAGAAACGGCCCTTGGAAGGCTCTTCGGCGTCTTTGAAGATCGCCGAGTATTTGCCCAGGTCAGCAATGTTTTTCAGGTCCGGCGCCTTGGCTTCCAGCTTGCGCTTGGCGTCGCCTTCGATCACGTAGCGCGGCACGTACCAGCCTTCGATCGCACCAACCACCGGCGCGCCGACACCGACGACCTTGCCGGCCTTCTCGGCCTTGTTCCAGACCTCGCTGCGGCCGACCCATTCTTCGGCAAACACTTGAATATCGTTGCTGCTCAGGGCGTTTTCCATGGTGATGGAGTTGCCCGGCAGGCTGTCAGTCTTGCAGTCGTAGCCTTTCTCCAACACGACTTGCATCACGTCGGTCAGCAGCATGGCGCTTTCCCAGTTCAAACCAGCGAATTTCACCGGTTTGCCCGACTCGCACCAACCCGCCGCCTGAGTGGCGCCAGCGCTGGCCAGCAGGCCCATGGAAAGCAATGTGGTCAGCAGGGTCTTGTTCGATTTCATTGTTGTGACGCTCCTAATCATGAATTGGCTTACGGCAGTCAAGAGGCATCCAGCCCTGTCCACGTCCAATCAGGCCTGCGCCGCAGCGCGACCCACATTCAGCTTTTGTTCGGTGATCGCGCCCTGCTCAACCGGCAGGATCAAACGATCAGGCACTGTGCCGTGCCATTTTTTTGCACACAGGTAATACAGGGCTGCGGGAAGCACCAGACCGATGATCCAGGAAATATCCACATCACCCAGGGCCGCCACCAGCGGACCGGTATAGAACTTGGTGGAGATGAACGGCAGTTGCACCAGCACACCGAACACATAGACGCTGATACCGAGAAGGTTCCAACGACCGTAGCGACCATTCGGATCGGCCAGCGCCGGTACGTCATAGCGCTCGCGAGTGATGCAGTAGTAGTCCACCAGGTTGATCGCGCTCCAAGGTGTAAAGAACGCCAGCAGGAAAAGGATGAAGGACTTGAACGCACCGAGGAACGAGTGCTGACCGAGCAACGCCATGAGGGTCGCAGCCCCGACGATGACCAGCACGAACACCAGACGCTGCAAGCGCGTTACCTTCAGGTCACCACGGAAACCGCTGATGATGGTCGCGATGCACATGAAACTGCCGTAGGAGTTCAGCGTGGAGATGGTGACCTTGCCGAACGCGATGCTGAAGTACAGCAGTGCTGCGGTGGCACCGGTACCACCCAGACCAACGATGTAGGCCACTTCGTGGCCGGCGTATTGCCCGTTGGCCGAAGCGGCAGCGAACACGCCGAGGACCATCGCCACCTGTGCACCAATGACTGAACCTGCGCCTGCGGCAAAAAAAGTTTTCACCGAGGAAGTCTTGCTCGGCAGGTAGCGAGAATAGTCAGCCACATAAGGGCCGAAAGCGATCTGCCAAGACGCCGCGAGCGACACCGCGAGCAGGAAACTGCTCCAGCTGAAGTGGCGGATTTGCAACAGTGCGCCAACGTCAACCTGGTTCATCAGACGGCTGAACAGATAAACAAAGGCAATCACGCCAATGACACTGGCAACACGGCCGATCCAATGGATCACCCGATAGCCGAGCACCGTGACCAGCACGATGACACTGGCAAAAATGAGGATACCGACGGTATCGCTGACGCCAAACAACTGGCCCAGCGCCTGGCCGGAAAGCACGGTTCCCGTTGCGGTGAAACCGAGATACATCAAGCAGACCAGCACGATCGGGATGGCCGCGCCGTACACGCCGAACTGTACCCGGCTGGAAATCATCTGCGGAAGGCCAAGCTTGGGGCCTTGCGCCGCATGCAGCGCCATCACGCCGCCACCGAGTAATTGACCGATCAACAGACCGATCAATGACCAGAACACATCACCGCCAAGCACCACTGCCAAGGCACCGGTGACAATCGCGGTGATTTGCAGGTTGGCACCCATCCACAGGGTGAACTGGCTTAACAGACGACCGTGTCTTTCCGCTTCCGGGATGTAGTCGATCGAGCGCTTCTCGATCAACGGTTTGTTGCTTGCACGTTCGCTGCTGGCAGCCATGGTTCAACCTCTGTGGATTGTTTGTTTTTGTTTTGATGCCTGTAGGAGCTGTGTAGGAGCTGTCGAGTGAAACGAGGCTGCGATCTTTAGAAAGATCAAGATCAAAAGATCGCAGCCTGCGGCAGCTCCTACAGGTTTTGCATCAAGCCGAAGCCTGATTTATTTGCCGGTGATCATCGGCAGGTTCAACCCTTGTTCCTTGGCGCAGTCGATGGCGATCTGGTAACCGGCATCGGCGTGACGCATAACACCAGTAGCCGGGTCGTTATGCAGCACGCGAGCGATACGCTCAGCCGCTTCGTCAGTACCGTCGCAGACAATCACCATGCCCGAGTGCTGGGAGAAGCCCATGCCGACGCCGCCGCCGTGGTGCAGGGACACCCAGGTCGCGCCGCTTGCTGTGTTGAGCAGAGCGTTGAGCAGTGGCCAGTCGGAAACGGCGTCGGAGCCGTCCTGCATCGATTCGGTTTCGCGGTTCGGGCTCGATACCGAACCGGAGTCCAGGTGGTCGCGGCCGATCACGATTGGCGCGGACAGCTCGCCGCTGCGGACCATTTCGTTGAACGCCAGGCCCAGCTTGGCGCGCAGGCCCAGGCCAACCCAGCAGATACGTGCCGGCAGACCCTGGAAGCTGATGCGCTCGCGGGCCATGTCCAGCCATTTGTGCAGGTGGGCGTCGTCCGGGATCAGCTCTTTAACCTTGGCGTCGGTCTTGTAGATGTCTTCAGCATTGCCCGACAGTGCAGCCCAACGGAATGGGCCGATGCCACGGCAGAACAGCGGACGGATGTAGGCAGGTACGAAGCCCGGGAAGTCGAATGCGTTTTCCACGCCTTCTTCCTGCGCCATCTGACGGATGTTGTTGCCGTAGTCGAAGGTCGGTACGCCCATTTTCTGGAACTCGAGCATCGCTTTGACGTGCACGGCCATCGATTGCTTGGCGGCCTTCACCACAGCGGCTGGCTCGGTCTTGGCGCGAGCGCGGTATTCGTCCCAGGTCCAGCCGGCAGGCAGGTAACCGTTGAGCGGGTCGTGGGCGCTGGTCTGGTCGGTGACCATGTCCGGGCGTACGCCACGCTTGACCAGTTCCGGCAGGATTTCAGCCGCGTTGCCCAGCAGCGCGATGGAGATCGCCTTGCCTTCTTTGGTGTATTTGGCGATACGGGCCAGAGCGTCGTCGAGGTCGGTAGCCTGCTCATCGACGTAGCGGCTTTTCAGACGGAAATCGATGCTGACCTGCTGGCATTCGATGTTCAGCGAGCAAGCGCCGGCCAGGGTTGCAGCCAGAGGCTGGGCGCCACCCATGCCGCCCAGGCCGGCGGTCAGTACCCACTTGCCCGTGAGGTCATCGTTGTAGTGTTGGCGACCGGCTTCGACGAAGGTTTCGTAGGTGCCCTGGACGATGCCCTGGCTGCCGATGTAGATCCAGCTGCCGGCGGTCATCTGGCCGTACATGGCCAGGCCTTTGGCGTCCAGTTCGTTGAAGTGCTCCCAGCTCGCCCAGTGTGGCACCAGGTTGGAGTTGGCGATCAGTACGCGCGGGGCGTTGCTGTGGGTCTTGAACACGCCGACCGGCTTGCCGGATTGCACCAGCAGGGTCTCGTCGTCGTTCAGGTTGGTCAGGCTTTCGACGATCTTGTCGTAGCATTCCCAGTTACGTGCAGCGCGACCGATACCACCGTAAACCACCAGTTCTTTAGGGTTCTCGGCGACTTCCGGGTCGAGGTTGTTCATCAGCATGCGCAGCGGCGCTTCAGTCAGCCAGCTTTTGGCGGTCAGCTTGTTACCGCGTGCGGCACGGATTTCAACGTCACGAAACTTAGTAGGTTTAATGTCAGTCACGAAAAAGACTCCTCAGCAATCAATCCAAACCAACCCAGGCAGTGGGCGAGCAAGCCAATGGGCATCAGTGCACACCAGCGAATCAGTGGACGATGGTTGAGTCCTCGTGACTCATACGCATACGTCTTTACTTGTACATACAAGCATATGCAATCAAGCGGCCAACTTGTTGGATGAGCATTCAAGAAAAATCATGAAACGGCTGGAGAGCGCCTGGAACAAGGGTTCTGGCGTAGATGAAATATTTTCTGGGGGATTTTTGTTGCGAGGGGGTTTTGTTACTTGAGCGAGGTTTTGCGCCACGCTGGGGCGTTCGGTAACAACATGGTGCGCTTTCGGGAACGCTGAAAAGCAAAAGATCGCAGCCTTCGGCAGCTGTGCACCCCGTAGGAGCTGCCGAAGGCTGCGATCTTTTGAAAATTCAGAATCAGTGTGCCGACAGCTCAATCACACAGCATGGGCCATTGACGGAGATTTCCAGCAGGCCAGTGTTACCGTCGAGTTGCAGGCAATCATGGCGACCGAGCTTCGAAGCACTGTTACCGACCACCACATCCAGCGCATCGCTGATGCCGAACACCAACACCGTACCCGCCGAGCTGAAGAACCGCTGCTCGCCGCTCAACCACTGCAACCGCGCAGCGTAACGTTGCGGTGCGTAAATCAGGTTGAAATCGCGAATCGGACCGCCGAGCAATGTGCAGGAAACCTTGCTTTCACCACTGAAGGCATACGGGTCCAGCGGTAACAGCGACCGAGTGTCCTGGCCATCCACCGTCAAGGTCATGCCATCACCCTGCAGCACGGTGATCACCCGCTCGTAACCGGCGAAGGTGGAAAACCCGCCCGATTCGCCAATGTCGGCAATCGACAGGCGCCAGCCAAAACCATCCAGACCGGTGCCGGCATCGCGGGTGATTTCTTCGGTGCTGCCGCCGCCGTTTTTCCACGGCATGCGCGGGTAGTCTTTGGCGCGTAAAACCTTCAACTCATTCATTTATGAAACCGACCTTCCAGACGATGACGGGAACCGGGGTGGATCAAGCGAGCAGCGGTCACTGGCTGACGGCCGGACCAGGTGCGGCGACGGATCAGCAGGCACGGCTCGCCCTTTTCAATCTGAAGCAATTTGCATTCGGACGACTCGGCCAGGATCGCCTCGACCACGTGCTCGCCTTCGGTCAGCGGCGCGACCTGGTTCAGGTAGGCGTAGGGCGTTTGCAGGGTGAAGTCCTGTTTGAGGTAGTCCGGCGCCACCAGCGCATTGACGAAACGGTCTTCGATTTGCACCGGAATATCGTTTTCGAAATGCACGATCAGCGAGTGGAACACCTTCTGCCCTTCACGCATGTCCAGGGCCAGGGCGCGCTCGGAGCCGGCGGCCTCTTCTTCAAGGGTGATGACCTTGCAGGTGTGGCGATGACCGCGAGAGGCGATTTCGTCGGCGATGTTGTGCACTTCAAACAGGGCAGACTGGCTTTTCGGCTCGGCGACGAACGTGCCGACGCCTTGCATGCGCACCAACAGACCATCGGCGGTCATCTCGCGCAGGGCGCGGTTGATGGTCATGCGGCTAAAGCCCAACTGGCTGACCAGTTCACTTTCCGACGGCACACGATAGTGCGGCGGCCAGTTTCCACTGTCGATTTGCTGGGTGATCATTTGTTTGACGCGAGCGTACAAGGGCGCCGGACTGTCGCCCATGTTCGCGGCCAACGGAGAGACTGTAGGCGGAGTCGGCACGGTTAATCCTTGGTCGTTTGGATAGGGTTGCTAGCTTGCCGGAGTTTACCGGGCAGGCAAACGTCTGTATATGTATATACAAATAACACACGATGGGGTGCTGAACCATGTCCGCCTTCTTTGCCGAACGCGCGCTGCTGCCTAGTGGATGGGCCAACAATGTACGTCTTGAGGTCAACGCCGACGGCGTATTGACCCATATCCAGGCCGATTCCAACGCAGATGGCGCCGAACGGTTAAGCGGTCCGCTGCTGCCTGGCATGCCGAACCTGCACTCCCACGCCTTCCAGCGGGCCATGGCCGGGCTGGCGGAGGTGGCGGGCAATCCGAACGACAGTTTCTGGACCTGGCGCGACCTGATGTATCGCCTCGTCGGAAAAATCAGCCCGGAACAACTGGGCGTCATCGCCCGTCAGCTGTACATCGAAATGCTCAAGGCCGGTTACACATCGGTGGCGGAATTTCATTACGTGCACCATGACATCAGCGGCCAGCCTTACGCGGACCCGGCCGAACTGGCCCTGCGTATCAGCCAGGCCGCGGGTTCCGCCGGTATCGGCCTGACCCTGCTGCCGGTGCTCTACAGCCACTCCGGTTTTGGCGGCCAGACCCCGAACGAAGGTCAGCGCCGCTTCATCAACAGCACCGAAAACTACCTCAAGCTGCAATCGCGCCTGCAACCGGTGCTGGCACAGCAGCCGGCGCAAGCCCTCGGCCTGTGCTTCCACTCGCTGCGCGCAGTCACACCGCAGCAGATCAGCGAAGTGCTGGCGGCCAGCGACAAGCAATGCCCGGTGCACATCCACATCGCCGAGCAGCAGAAAGAAGTCGACGACTGCCTGACCTGGAGCGGTCGTCGTCCGCTGCAATGGCTGTACGAAAACGTCGACGTCGATCAGCGCTGGTGCCTGGTCCACGCGACCCACGCCAACCCGGAAGAAGTCACGTCGATGGCCAAGAGCCGCGCCATCGCCGGCCTGTGCCTGACCACCGAAGCCAACCTGGGCGACGGGATTTTCCCGGCGGTGGATTTCCTCGCCCAGGGCGGTCGCATGGGCATCGGTTCCGACAGCCATGTGTCGTTGAGCGTGGTGGAAGAATTGCGCTGGCTGGAATACGGCCAGCGTCTGCGCGACCAGCGGCGAAACCGCTTGTATGGCGCGGATCAACCGATGGTCGGGCGCACGCTGTTTGATGCGGCGCTGGATGGCGGTGCCCAGGCGCTGGGTCAGCCGATTGGCGCGCTGCAAGTCGGCAAGCGCGCCGACTGGCTGGTGCTCGACGGCAACGATCCGTACCTGGCAACGGCCAGCGGCGACGGGATTCTCAACCGCTGGTTGTTTGCCGGTGGCGATCGCCAGGTACGGGATGTGTTGGTCAATGGCCAGTGGGTTGTGCGTGACGGGCGGCATGCTGACGAGGAAGAAAGCAGCCGCGCCTTCACACAAGTCCTGCGCGATCTTCTGAACTAACGCAAAAACCTTGTAGGAGCGAGCCTGCTCGCGATGGCGTGTCAGTCGACATCGTTGTGTCTGATACTCCATCGCGAGCAGGCTCGCTCCTACAGGGTCATGCGTTGTTAGTTCGACGTCTCGGCCATCTGCTGCTCCGACGCCCGCCAGATCAGCCGCGTGGTGTCGTAACCCTGCTGACGCGCCTTGCTCAGCAGTTCCTCACGCACCACACCGTTAACGGTCGGTGTGCGCGACAACAGCCACAGATACTTGCGGCTCGGATCACCGACAATGGCGGTCTTGTAGTCATCGCTGACGTACAGCACCCAGTATTCGCCCTTTGCCGTGCCCGGGATCAGCCTGGAGAACCAGGTATCGAACTCGACCCACAACTTGTCGTTCTTGCCGGGCACCTGTGGATAAGCCGTGCCCTTGACCTCTTCCCATTGCCACTGTGCCGTCAGGCAGCGGTTCAGCACCGCGACATTGCCGTCGGGCTTGAGCGTGTAGTGGGCTTCGGACTGCGCGCAGTCGCGCTGGAAGTACATCGGCATGCGAGCCAGCTCGTACCAGGTGCCCTGGTAGCGCTTGAGATTGACGCTTTTGACAGTCTTGGGGGCCAATGTGTCCTGGCCAGACGTGGCACAGCCGGCCAACACCAGGCCGGCAAAAAGGATGATCAATAACCGCTTCATTATTTTTCTCCCGTGGGCGATCGCCCCGGTTTACTTCAGGCCTTGGCCGGAAAACATCAGCACTTTGTCACCGGCGAACTGCACGCTGATAAAGCTGTTCTTGTCGCCCCAGGTGCAGCTGGACATGCCGAGCGCGCCTGAACAATCGGCGGGTTTGCCCAACAGGGTCTCCACTTCGGCCTTGGCCATGCCGGCGGAGAGCTTCGAGTAGTTTTCCTGATTGACCTTGCTGCAGGCAGCGAGCAATACGCAGAACGAAAGCAGGGCGATGGAACGCAACGACATGGTGAAACTCCGGGGGCGTAGGGGATTGGCATGGCTGCCAAGCTGAAGCTTAGAAGAGAAAACCCCTGTCAGGTTCCCTGCCCGGCAGGCTATTTATCGGGCCACTCGTCTACCTTTTGCAGAAAATCAGCCACTTTGCCTGTTTACCGAGCATTTCGTCGCTTTTCAGAAAATCCGCCTAATCTTTGGCGCCGCTCAGTCGACATAAATGCAACGCAAAGCCACGTCGGTGGCATTTGCTCCCCCACTTTGTAGAACAGCCCCCTCTGCGGTAGCTCATCCATGACCAGAAACATGAAGTTCAGCCACAAGATATTGCTGGCTGCCGCCCTCGTGGTGGCCGTCGCATTCGCTTGTTTCATCCTGTTCAACGACTATCGCCAGCGCGAAACCTTGCGCACCAGTACCGAAGCCTCGATGCAGGAACTCGGCAGCCTGACCACCAGCAACATCCAGACCTGGCTGGAAAGCCGCATGCAATTGCTGCAGTCGATGGCCCAACAGGTCACCGCCGATGGCAATGCTCCCGCCAGCCTGAAACGAATCATCGACCTGCCCGCCTACACCGGCAATTTCCAGCTGAGCTACTTCGGCGGCGCCGACGGCGTGATGTTCTCGGTCCCGGCGGGCAACCGCGCGGCGGACTACGATCCGCGCGCCCGTGGCTGGTACAAGGCGGCCAATAGCGCGCAACAGACCATCGTCACCGAACCCTACATCGCCGCCTCCTCCGGCAAGCTGGTGATCACAGTCGCCACCCCGGTGCAGCACCAGGGCCAGATGATCGGTGTCGCCGGCGCCGACATCGATCTGTCCAGCGTCAGTGCGATCATCAATTCGCTGAACTTCGGCGGTCACGGCCATGCATTCATCGTCGGTGCCGACGGCAAGATCCTGATTCACCCGGACAGCAAGCTGGTACTCAAGAACCTGACCGAGGCCTACCCCAACGGTGCGCCGAAAGTCAGCCCGGGCATGAAGGAAGTCGAGATCGACGGCAAGCGCCAGTTCATCTCCTTCACCCACGTCAACGGCGTGCCGTCGGCGGACTGGTACGTGGCGCTGGCGCTCGACCAGGACACCGCGTTCTCGATGCTCAGCGAATTCCGCACCTCGGCGATCATCGCCATGGTGATTGCGGTGGTGATCATCATCGCGCTGTTAAGCATGTTGATCCGCGTGCTGATGCAGCCGCTGCTGACCATGGGTCGCGCCATGCACGACATTGCCGAAGGCGAAGGTGACCTGACCAAACGCCTGGTCATTCACGGCCACGACGAATTCGGCGCGCTGGGGCTGTCGTTCAACCGCTTCGTCGAGCGCATTCACACCTCGATCATCGAAGTGTCCTCGGCCACCGGCCAGGTCAACGAAGTGGCGCTGCGGGTGGTGGCCGCTTCCAACTCGTCGATGTTCAACTCCGACCAGCAAGCCTCGCGCACCAGCAGCGTGGCCGCGGCGATCAACCAACTCGGTGCCGCCGCCCAGGAAATCGCCCAGAACGCTGCCCTCGCCTCGCAACATTCCAGCGATGCTCGCAGCCTGGCCGAAGACGGCCAGCAGGTGGTGGATAAAACCATCGCGGCGATGCAGCAACTGTCGGCCAAGATCAGCGATTCGTGCGGCAACATCGAGACCCTCAACAGCAACACGGTCAACATCGGGCAGATCCTGGAAGTAATTACCAGCATCTCCCAGCAGACCAACCTGCTGGCACTGAACGCTGCGATTGAAGCGGCGCGAGCCGGTGAGGCCGGCCGTGGTTTCGCGGTGGTTGCCGACGAAGTGCGCAACCTCGCTCACCGCACCCAGGACTCGGCGCAGCAAGTGCAGACGATGATCGAAGAGCTGCAAGTCGGCGCACGGGCAGCGGTGGGCATCATGACCGACAGCCAGCGCCAGAGCGAAAGCAGCGTCGGCATCGCCAACCAGGCGGGCGAACGCCTGGGCAGCGTGACCCAGCGCATCGGAGAGATCGATGGCATGAACCAGTCGGTCGCCACCGCCACTGAAGAACAGACGGCCGTGGTGGAGTCGATCAACGTCGACATCACCGAGATCAACACGCTGAACCAGGAAGGTGTGGAGAACCTGCAGTCGACCTTGCGTGCGTGTGCCGATCTTGAGCAGCAGGCGGCGCGGTTGAAGCAGCTGGTTGGTAGTTTCAGGATCTGAGGCGGTGCTGAAGGCCCCATCGCGAGCCTGCTCGCGATGGCGGCATCAGCCACAATGAAGATTTAAAACCGTGAACCCGGCTTTGAGAGAAACGCCAACTCCTCAGCCGTCGACGCCCTTCCCAACACCGCATTGCGATGCGGAAACCGTCCAAACTGCGCAATCACCCTCTGATGCCGCTCGGCGTAATCCAGATAATCGGCAAACAGCGCCCGGTCACCTTCAGGCTGCTGCGCCACCAATTCGATACAACGCGAGACACCTTCGTTCTGCACCGCGAGGTTCTCGCTGTGCTCGAACACCAGGTAAATGAACACCCGCTGAATCGGCTGCAACTGCCGATCGAAATCCGCGGCAATGCCTTGGGCTACCAGTTTCTGTGCGCGGAAATCGCCGGAGAATGCTTTTGGAGTATCGCGAAAGATCATTCGCGGGATTTGATCGAGCAACAGCACCAGGGCCAGCCAACCTTCGGGACGTTGCATCCACTCGGTCAATCCGCCGGCCAGTGCCTGCTCGGCCAAGTCCCCGAAACGCTCACGCGCTTCGAGGTCCTGGCTGTCGCGCTTGCCAAACCATAACTTACCCTTCTGCGCCGCCACTTCCCTCGCTGACCCGGAACTTCCGAACCACCAATCAAGCAACGGCTGCCAGGGCGCGATCATGGTTTATTCCTTGTGGTAAGCCGTGACGCGGGCCACTTCTTCTTTCGAACCGAGGAACACCGCAACACGCTGGTGCAGGCCTTCCGGCTGGATGTCGAGGATGCGCTGGTGGCCGTCGGTGGACGCGCCACCCGCTTGCTCCACCAGGAACGACATCGGGTTGGCTTCGTACATCAGGCGCAATTTGCCCGGCTTGGATGGCTCGCGGCTGTCGCGTGGGTACATGAACAGGCCACCACGGGTCAGGATGCGGTGCACGTCGGCGACCATCGCGGCAACCCAGCGCATGTTGTAGTTCTTTTTCAGCGGGCCTTCATCGCCTGCCAGCAATTCGCTGACGTAGCGCTGTACCGGTGCTTCCCAGTGACGCTGGTTGGACGCGTTGATGGCAAATTCCTGGGTGGCTTCAGGAATGGTGATGTTTTCGTGGGTCAGTACGAAGCTGCCCATTTCACGGTCCAGGGTGAAGCCTTTCACGCCGTCGCCCAGGGTCAGGATCAGCATGGTCTGCGGACCGTAGATCGCGTAACCGGCGGCCACTTGCTGGGTGCCTGGCTGCAGGAAGGCCTTTTCATTCAAAGGCTCGTTCTGGCTCAAGTATTCGTTCGGGCAGCGCAGTACCGAGAAGATGGTGCCGACCGGAGCGTTGATGTCGATGTTCGACGAACCATCCAGCGGGTCGAATACCAGCAGGTACGCGCCTTTCGGGTATTTGCCCGGGATCTGGTAGGCATTGTCCATTTCTTCGGACGCCATGCCGGCCAGGTGACCGCCCCATTCGTTGGCTTCGAGCAGGATCTCGTTGGAGATCACGTCGAGCTTCTTCTGCACTTCGCCCTGGACGTTTTCAGTGCCCATGCTGCCCAGAACGCCACCCAGGGCGCCTTTGGACACGGCGTGGTTGATCTCCTTGCAGGCACGCGCCACCACTTCGATCAGGAAGCGCAGATCGGCAGGAGTGTTGTTGCTGCGGGTCTGCTCAATCAAATAGCGACTCAAGGTAACGCGGGACATGGAAGGCTCCGGTGGAATGGGGGGCTAAAAACCCGCGCAGTTTAACGCGAGTCGGGGCGCATTTCCTCCTATCAGACGTGATCGGCTGAAGAGAGTTCATGTGCGGGGATGAGCGTAGTTGGAAAAGGGCTGGGTGTGAGCCGGAAAGCAGCGGTCATATCAGCATCTTTATTAACTGATATACCGCTATCGCGGGCAAGCCCGCTCCCACAAGGACAGCGCCGTACCTGTGGGAGCGGGCTTGCCCGCGATCTGGCGCGAAGCGCCAGCCTAGGGTTTGACCGGCGGTTTACGCAGCAAACTGAACGCCATCGCCGACAGGAACAAGACACTGAGCAACAACACCGCCCACAAACCGAACTTCTTCCACTGGGTGTCCGTCGTCGCCAGCGTTTTCTCTGTCGATGCATTCGAGACCACCGCCCCGTCATCCACCATGGCCCGCCCCAAGGTCGCGAGCTTCGCCGGGCTGTAATCCGGAACCAGCGTCGACAGCGGCAAGTTCGCCGCCTTCGCCGTCGCATTCCCCACGACCAGCGTGTAAGGCCCCGGCCCGCGCGCCAGGAACACCAATTGTGTGGCGCGCACGGCAAACTTCAGCGTCGGCGCCTGATCACCCAGGCCGCCGCCGCGTTCGTCCACGGTCAGCTTCAATTGCTGGACGATTTGCCCCGACAGCTGCAATTCGTTTTGCACCACCTCTTGACCGTTCTGGGTCAGTCGATAAAGCAAACCGCTGCCCAAAGACTGCCATGGCAGGCTGCTGTCGCGCCGGCCGGCCAGGCTCACTGGCGCCAGGCTGTTGGGCTGGCTCAATTCGATCTGCACCCGCTCGACATTCAGCCCCATCGGCAACTGCCAGGTGTATTCACCCGCCTTCACGCTGCTGCCGGCCAATGCCTGGGACCAGACCAACGGCAGCGGCAAACTGCGGGTATTGGAGCTTTGCAGTTGCGCCGAAGTCAGTGTCGGCGCCGAATGCGGGGTGATCCACAGCAACCGCAGGTAGCGCGCCGACTGGCCAGGCAGGTTGACTTCATGCTGTTCGACCCGCTCGTCGGAATAGATCAGGCGTGCCACCTGCCCTTCGCCCCAGGACTGCCAATGCTGCAAATCATCGCTGGCTTCGACAGTGAAACGCTGGAAGCCGTCGCGCTCGCTGGTCCAGTCGAGAATCAACTGCTGCAACGGCGCCTTGATAGCCGAAGCGTCGAGCAACCAGCCGCGCAGCTCCTCCTCACCCGCCTCCAACTGACTGGAGGGTTGCACCTGGACCAATGTACCGTTGGTGTTCGATTGCACCCTCACGCTCGGCGCGGTTTCAGTGGCGTCCACCGAGCTGTACAGCGGAAACCATTTCACCTCGGTCAAGGTGCGCGTTTCACTGCTCTGCGCCGACTCCCGGGCCAAGGCATAAGCCTGAACATCGCCCACGGCGTTGAACACCCGCAGATCGCTCAGGTCGGCCTGCCGTGCATTCAGTTGTACGTTCAGGGGCAGTTCAAGGCGATACCAAGGGCCTTCGCCCGTCACCGACAAAGGCACCTGGGTGGTGAAGTCCGCTGGTTTTTCCAGGGCAACCGCCGACAACATCACACCCATGGCAACAGCGCCCAGCCAACCCTGGTTCAGCTTCTGATTCAAGATGACACTCCTTCGGATTCCGGGACCGGCTTCTCGACATCCGGCGCAGCTTCGGCACGCTTGGGTGGCAGCGGGGCGAAATAGCCCACCACCAGCAGCAATACGCCGACGCCGATAAACGACACGATCCGCGCCAGCCCGCCGCGGTTACTCAATTCGACAAAGAACAGCTTGGCCACGACCACGCCGATCAAGGCGGCGCCGATCAACCAGACTTCACGGCGGCGACGCAAATGGCCGCCGATCATCAGGCTCAGGGCCATCAAGGTCCAGACGATGGACAGGCCGGCTTGCACCAGCATCGATTCCAGCAACAGATCCAGCTCGAACGGCACCCCGCTCCAATGGTGCGCCGTGCGCATTACCAATGCCGTAAAGAACACGAACAGCGAGGCTCCTGCGACCCCTTGGGTGGCGATGGCGGCGTAATCCTCACGCACCGCCAGTTGTGTCATGGCGCTGCGGGACCAGACATGGACGCCGAACAACGCGAACAACAGGCCCAGCTCCAGCGGGTTGATCAATGGCACGTAAGGCATTGGCTCGGCGTTGCCGTCACTGGCGACATTCGCCAGCCAGAACCAGCCGAGCATCAACAACGCCAGCGGCGCGGCGGCGTATACACAGTATTCGCGCGGATACGCAGACACTGGCCAAGGCCACGCGCGAGGTGCCGCCATCAGCACCAGGTACAGACTTGGCAGAATCGCCCAACCCAACCAGCGCCAGGCGTTGTATTGCTCGGACAACACCAGCAAGCCGTAACGCAGCTCCAGAGCCAGTACACCCATCAATAGCCAACAGCCGAGCACATGGGCGACGCTCGTCACCCGCGCCGGCAGCATGGGCGCCAGGCGCCGCAGGGACATGAAATGCACAACGAACACCGCGGCCCACGCCAGCCAGCCGACGTTGGCCGCCGGGTGATAACGCGAGTGCCAGGCCGCGAGCAACACCAGCGCCGCCGCGGGAATCAACACCGTGCAGAGCACGCCCAGTGACGGCCATTTCAAGCGCAGAGCCAATACCGTCCACAGCGCCACACTCGCGGCAGCGATGCCCAACAACAAAGTCGCCCGCATCGGCAACGGCGCAAAATGCACCACTTCGATGACCCAGGCCAACGCCCACCAGCCTGCGCCCCACACCAGCAACGCCTGGGACAATCGCAACAGGCTCAGCCCTTCGAACGCTCCGAGCGAATGACCAATCTGCAAACGCCAGGCTCCGACCATCGCCGCCAGCCCCAGCACCAGCGGCGCCCAGAATCCAGCATGAGCCAGGGGACTCAGCCCTTCACTGAATAACGGCCCCGTCGTCAGGAACAGCGCGCCACCCAACAGTTGCACGGCGAGCGCGGTGAACACGAAGGTGCGCGATGGCAGGCGCAAGCCAACCAACAACGTCAGCGCCCCGGCCAGGGCCCAACTGATCACCGTGCCGTGGCTGAAGAAAAACAACGGCGCCAGCAAATAGAGAAACGCCAGCCCGAGGCACGCCAGGACTGGCAGGCCTTTCAGTTCCCAAGGCCTGATCTGTTCCGGCAGGGCTTTACGCAACTGGTAGAAGCTGAACAGCAACGCGATCCCCAGTAACAACGCGCCTAACGGTACGCCGCCGAGCAGGCTGCTCTCGCTGTTGTGCAGCTCGCTGAGAAACACCAGCGCCGAACCCAGTTGCAGGAGCAGGGCAAAAGCCCGACCCAAGGGCCTTTGCTGGCGCAGACCGAGCCAGAAGATCCCTGCGCCCTCCACTGCCCACGCCGCTGTCGTCCAGCGTGCATCGAGCCCCAGCGGTATCGCCAGGCTGGCGAAGATCACGCCCAAAGCCAGGCAGGTTTCCCCCAGCAACAGCGTGCGCCCGGCCATCAGCCAACGGGCAAGCCCCATGTAAATAATGCCCAGCGCCAAGGCACTGAACGCCGCCGCGAACTCCAGATGCTGTACCAGTGCGAACTGCAAGCCGAAACCCGCCAGCGGCGGACCGAACAACAGTGTGCCGTCGACGTAGTTGCCCTTGCGCGCCGACCACTGCAGCAGCGATTCGCGACTGCTCTCTGCCGGTGCATCGCTCATTTCCAGCAACCTGCGCCGGGCGAACAGCAGACCAATGGCCAGGTACATCAGGAAAAACAAAATCAGAAACGGTTCGGTGCTCCACAGCAGTTCCGGCGAATAGGAGCGCAGGCCCCAGGCGAAACCGATGCCGAAGGTGCCGCTGAACCCGATGACATTCAACAGCCGCCAGGCCTTGAACCAGGCAATAGCGAAGATGCCGGCGTTGAGCAGGGCAAAGTAGCTGAACAGTGCGACGTGGCTGCCGGCGCCGGTGGAGGCCAGGATGGGCGCGGCGAAGCCACCCAGTGCGGCAGCGGCGGCCAGACCCAGGGAGTCCTGGGTAATGGCGAGAATCGCCGAACAGACCGTCACCGCCACCAGCAGACCGAACCCCGCCGAGGGATCGAGCAGCGGATGCAGGCGCATCGCGGCAAACACTGTCAGGTACAACACGGCGATCCCGGCGCCCTGCAGGATCAACGCGTAACTGCTGTTGCGCGCTCGCAACCACCAACCCAGCCCGAGCAACCCCAAGGCTGACGCCGCAACACCTGCGTAACGCAACTCAATCGGCACCACCACGCCTTCGGTGGCATAACGCAGCAGAAAGGCCAGGCCGAGGAACAGCAGCACCACGCCGACCCGCAACACGGTATTGCCGCCGAACAACCAGGCCCGGGCACGGCTGATGGCGCGATCGATGAGGTTCGGGCCACGCGGGGGGGCAGGTGGTTGTGCCTGGCGAGCGATCGGCTCAGCCTTCCAGGCATCGGCGGGCTGCGAACGGTTGGTTTCGGTGGTCGCTGCGGTGATCGGTTCGAGTTCGGGCGGCAGTTCCCAGAGCAACTCCGAGGCTGCGGGAGGTGCTTCATCAAGGACGGTTTCAGGTGAGACAAGGGGTTCGCTGACTTCCGGCGTCTTGACGCCCGATGCTTCGAGCAGCGCCAGCCGTTGCTCGACCGCGTGCAGCGCTACCTGCGCCTGCTTCAGCAAACGCTGCTGCTCGACGGCCTGCGAGTCCAGGCGAGCCATGCGCAGGGCTTGGCCGATACCCAATCCGAGTAACGCGCCCAGCAGCGCATAGCTGAATGACTCGTCGAGTATCCAGCCGAGCACCAGCCCTATCAGCATGAACATCCATTGCATGGTCGATATCCCTAAGCCCATTGGCCAATCCGGAAAGATTAGCTCAGCCGTATCCATAAAGATCGCAGCCTCCGGCAGTTCCTACATAGTCGCGGTATGACGCGATCCTGCAGGAGCTGCCGAAGGCTGCGATCTTTTTCGGCGCGCCAGTATATCCACCTGCCTGAAGACTTACTCCAGCGCCTTCCAGATTTCCGTGGCGTACTCGCGAATGGTCCGGTCCGAGGAGAACCAGCCCATCCGCGCCGTGTTCAACACCGCTGAACGCCACCACTCCTTCGAATCGTGCCAATGGGCTTCGACGCGCATCTGCGCGTGCCAGTAGGAATCGAAGTCGGCGCAAACCAGGAAGCGGTCGTAGTCCACCAGCGAATCGATCAACCCGGCATAACGGGACGGATCATCCGGCGAGAACACCCCGCCGCGAATCGCTTGCAGCACATCGTTCAGACGGTGGGACACGGCAATATCCGGCGCCGCGCTGAACTCATGGTTCTGCTTGCGCGCCTCCACCTGCTGCGCGCTGAGGCCGAAGATGAACATGTGCTCGGCGCCGATGCGGTCGCGCATTTCCACGTTGGCCCCGTCCAGGGTGCCGATGGTCAGCGCACCGTTCAGGCCGAATTTCATGTTGCTGGTGCCCGACGCTTCGAAACCGGCGGTGGAGATCTGCTCGGACAAATCCGCCGCCGGAATGATGCTTTCTGCGAGGCTGACGTTGTAGTTGGGCAGGAACACCACTTTGAGCAAGCCGCGCACGGTCGGGTCGTTGTTCACCACCCGGGCGATGTCGTTGGTCAGCTTGATGATCAGTTTGGCCTGGTGATAACTCGCGGCCGCCTTGCCGGCGAAGATCTTCACCCGTGGCACCCAGTCGATTTCAGGTTCCGCGCGAATCGCCTGGTACAACGCCACGGTGTGCATCAGGTTGAGCAACTGGCGTTTGTATTCGTGGATTCGCTTGACCTGCACGTCGAACATCGCCGCCGGGTTGACCGCCACGCCCAGCCGCTCATGAATCAGGTACGCCAGGGCCTTCTTGCTGTGCAGGCGTTGCTCGGCAAACGCCTTGCGGAATGCACTTTTCTCGGCGAACGGTTCGAGGGCGAGCAAACGCTCTTCCGGGTTATCCAGCACTTCGGGCCCAAGGGTATCGACCAGCATCGAGGTCAGCTCGGGGTTGGCCTGATACAGCCAGCGGCGGAAGGTGATGCCGTTGGTTTTGTTGTTGATCCGCTCCGGGTAGAGCTTGTGCAGTTCGGAGAACACCGTTTGGCGCATCAGTTGCGTGTGCAGCCCGGACACACCGTTGATGCTGTGGGAACCGAGAAACGCCAGGTTGCCCATGCGCACCCGGCGTCCATTGGTTTCCTCGATCAGCGACACCGCGCGCAACACGTCGAAGTCGTGGATGCCTTTGGCCCGCAGGGAGTCGATGTGCTGGGCGTTGATCAGGTAAATGATCTGCATGTGCCGTGGCAGCATGCGTTCCATCAGGCCGACCGGCCAGGTTTCCAGCGCTTCGGGGAG
This sequence comes from Pseudomonas grandcourensis, assembly GCF_039909015.1. Taxonomy (NCBI): domain Bacteria; kingdom Pseudomonadati; phylum Pseudomonadota; class Gammaproteobacteria; order Pseudomonadales; family Pseudomonadaceae; genus Pseudomonas; species Pseudomonas grandcourensis. Next base: position 398,776 of record NZ_CP150919.1, on the reverse strand, counting down.
CAGGGTGTGGTTGGTGTAGGACAGCGTATCGACGGTGACCTGCCACGCCGCGTCCCATGCCACGTCGTACACGTCGACCAGTTGCCGCATCAGTTCAGCCACGGCAATCGAAGGGTGGGTGTCGTTGAGTTGAATCGCCGCGTGGTCGCCCAGGGTCAGCACCGAGGTGTGCATGTTGCGATGGCGGCGCAGCAGATCCTGCAACGAGGCGGCGACAAAGAAGTATTCCTGACGCAAACGCAGTTCCTGGCCGGCTTCGGTGCTGTCCGCTGGATATAGCACGCGGGAGATACTCTCGGCCCGCGCCACTTCAGCCACTGCACCCAAGTGATCACCGGCGTTGAAGCGCTCCAGATGCAGATCTTCCATGGCTCGGGCGCGCCACAAACGCAGCGTGTTGACGCTTGCCCCGCGCCAACCGACCACTGGCGTGTCATACGCAATGGCCCGTACGGTTTCCGCCGGGTGCCAGACTTGCCTGGACTTGCCGCTGTCATCGGTCACAGTCTCGACACCGCCACCGAAGCCGATCGGGTAAACCACCTCCGGGCGCTCGAACTCCCACGGGTTGCCGAAATCCAGCCAGTGTTCGGTCTGCTCCTGTTGCCAGCCATCGACGATGGCCTGGCGGAACAAGCCGTGTTCGTAACGAATACCGTAGCCATGACCAGCGATGCCGAGGGTCGACATACTTTCCATGAAACACGCCGCCAGACGCCCGAGGCCGCCGTTCCCCAGGGCCGCATCGGGCTCCAGCAGGCGGATGCGCTCAAGGTCGACACCGAGTTCCGTCAGCGCCTCGCGGGCCACGTCGAGCAGGCCGAGGTTGCTCAGGCTGTCGTAGAGCAGTCGGCCGATGAGGAATTCCAGGGAGAGGTAATAAACGCGCTTCTGGCCTTTGCGGTAGATCTGCCGCGTGTGGTCCATCCAGTGCTCGACCATGTGGTCCCGCGCGGCCAGGGCAATGGCTTCGAACCAGTCGTGGTCGAAGGCGTGATCCGGGTCTTTACCCACTGCATAAGTGAGCTTGGTCAAGACGGCGTCGCGGAATGCGGCCACCTCTGCTTCGCGAACAAGTGGTTCTTGAGTCATCGATAGGACCTCGAGCGAGCTTGGAGTTGTCTGAGCCTAGTCGGTCTGACAGGCGGTAGAGGCTCTGGTTCGGCAGTTTTTCCTTTGAATGCGAGCTGAATCGACATTGCGTTGTCTGGTGCCTGAATCAATGCAGGGCCCGTGCCTGTTTTCCGGTTGTTTGCACCGCCTACGAAAAAAACTGGCGAAAGGTTGTTCAAAAATCCACCAGTCCCGGTATGATCGCGCGCCCTGATGCACACGCTGGTAACAAACGATGATGAAGCCGAACCTGATCGCTGCCGCAGAGATCGACCGCCTCGATACCTGGGCCAAGTACTCTGCCCCGATGTGCGGCTCGTGCATGTCCAGCTGCTGCACCCTGCCCGTCGAGGTCAAGATCAAGGATCTGATCCGCATCGGCGTGGTCGATGAATTCGAGCTGGGTGATCCGCCGAAGAACATCGCCAAGCGCCTGCAAAAGGAAGGTCTGGTCGAGCGCTTCAACCAGAAGTCAGGAATCTTTACCCTCCAGCGCATGAGCAACAACGACTGCCTGTACCTGGATCGTAAGAGCCGTCTGTGCACTATTTATGAAAAGCGCCCGGATACCTGCCGCAATCACCCAAAAATCGGCCCGCGGCCGGGGTATTGCGCGTACAAGCCCAAGGAAGTGGAGCGCGAGCGGAGTTCGCGGAGTATCGAGCGGTTCTGACACCCACAAACACCGAGTAAATCCCAGACAAACAAAAACGCCCCCGGCCTTTCGACCGGGGGCGTTTTTTTGTCAGCTAACTAAATGACTTAGTTACCGGACTTCTTGGCAGCGCGGGTACGCTCGCTTTCGCCCAGGATCTTCTTGCGAAGACGGATGGACTTAGGCGTGACTTCACACAGCTCGTCTTCTTGTACGAATTCCAGAGCTTGCTCCAGAGTGAAGCGTACAGGCGGAACCAGAGCGATGGTTTCGTCTTTACCCGAAGCGCGCATGTTGTCGAGCTTCTTGCCTTTGGTTGGGTTAACACCCAGGTCGTTGTCGCGGCTGTTCAGACCAACGATTTGACCTTCATAGATGTCCTGGCCGTGTTCGATGAACAGCTTGCCACGCGACTGCAGGGTTTCCAGCGAGTAGGTCAGTGCCTTACCGGTAGCAACCGATACCAGCACGCCGTTCTGACGGCCGGACATGTCACCGGACTTCATGGTGTCGTAACGGTCGAAGATCGAGGTCAGGATGCCTGCACCGGAGGTCAGGGTCAGGAACTCGTTACGGAAACCGATCAGACCACGGGCCGGGATGTTGTACTCAAGGCGCACACGGCCCTTGCCATCCGGAACCATGTTGGTCAGGTCGCCTTTACGGATACCGATCTGTTCCATGATCGCGCCCTGGGATTCTTCCGGCAGGTCGATGGTCACGTTTTCGTACGGTTCGTGCTTGACGCCATCAACCATACGGATGATCACTTCCGGACGACCAACACCCATTTCGAAGCCTTCGCGACGCATGGTTTCGATCAGTACCGAGAGGTGCAGCTCACCACGGCCGGAGACTTTGAACTTGTCGGCGGTGTCGCCTTCTTCAACGCGCAGAGCAACGTTGAACAGCAGTTCCTTGTCCAGACGTTCCTTGATGTTACGGCTGGTCACGAACTTGCCTTCTTTACCGCAGAAAGGCGAGTCGTTTACCTGGAAGGTCATGGAAACGGTTGGTTCGTCAACGGTCAGCGGCTTCATCGCTTCGACGTTCAGTGGGTCGCACAGGGTGTCGGAGATGAACAGCTGGTCGAAGCCACTGATGCAGACGATGTCGCCAGCCAAAGCTTCTTCAACGTCAATGCGGTGCAGGCCGTGGTGACCCATCAGCTTCAGGATACGACCGTTGCGCTTCTTGCCGTCAGCGTCGATAGCCACGACCGGAGTGTTCGGCTTGACGCGACCGCGAGCGATACGGCCAACGCCGATCACACCCAGGAAGCTGTTGTAGTCCAGTGCGGAGATCTGCATCTGGAACGGACCGTCACGGTCGACTTTCGGCGCTGGTACGTTGTCGACGATCGACTGGTACAGCGGGGTCATGTCTTCAGCCATTTCAGTGTGGTCCAGACCGGCAATACCGTTCAGGGCCGAGGCGTAGACGACTTTGAAGTCCAGCTGTTCTTCGGTAGCACCCAGGTTGTCGAACAGGTCGAAGATCTGGTCCAGAACCCAGTCCGGACGCGCGCCTGGACGGTCAACCTTGTTGATGACCACGATTGGACGCAGGCCGGCTTCGAAAGCCTTCTTGGTCACGAAACGGGTTTGCGGCATAGGGCCGTCTTGAGCGTCAACCAGCAGCAGAACGGAGTCGACCATCGACATTACGCGTTCAACTTCGCCGCCGAAGTCGGCGTGGCCCGGGGTGTCCACGATGTTGATGTGGTAGCCGTTCCAGTTGATGGCGGTGTTTTTCGCCAGAATGGTAATACCGCGCTCTTTTTCCTGGTCGTTGGAGTCCATCACGCGCTCGTCGTTGAGCTCGTTGCGCTCCAGGGTGCCGGATTGACGCAGGAGTTTGTCTACCAGGGTGGTCTTACCATGGTCAACGTGGGCAATGATGGCGATGTTGCGTAGATTTTCGATCACTTGTGTATCTCGATCAGAGGATTCGGTGTGCTGACAAGTCTTGGCAGCGATTAACAGTAGCGTCCGTGAAAGCCGTTACAGCTTGACGGTGGCATCGGGGGGCCGGTGACGCAGGCCACAGGCAAACAGCCCCGGGCTCTTAGCTCGGTCGATAAACGCGCACATTGGCATGCCCCTCACTGAGCAAATGGTGGGCATGCAGGCGACTCATCACGCCTTTGTCGCAATACAGCAGGTACTGGCGAGTAGGGTCCAGTTCCTTGAAACGAGCGTTCACTGCATAAAACGGCATCGTTTGTACCTCGATGCCAGCAAGGTCCAGCGGGTCGTCCTCAGCGGCATCCGGGTGACGGATGTCGATGACGATCTGACCGGCCAGCGCTTCGCTGACTTCTTCAATCTGCAAATCCTGGCCCAGTTCATCGATCACGCGATCGATCGGCACCAGCTTGGCGTTTTCGAGCGCACGCTCGAGTACCGCCATATCGAATTCTTTCTCTTCATGCTCGACGCGATAGCGCTTGGCTGCAGTCTTCGGATTGACCGAGATGACGCCGCAGTATTCCGGCATGTGCCGGGCGAAATCGGCGGTGCCGATTTCGTTGGCCAGGTCGATGATGTCCTGCTTGTGACTCGCGATCAGCGGACGCAACACCAGCTTGTCGGTCACGCAGTCGATCACCGACAGGTTCGGCAGCGTCTGGCTCGACACCTGGGAGATCGCCTCACCGGTGACCAGCGCGTCGATCTGCAGTCGATCGGCAATTTGGGACGAAGCGCGCAACATCATACGCTTCAATACTACGCCCATATGACTGTTATCGACTTTGCCGAGAATTTCGCCCAGCACTTCTTCAAACGGCACACTGACAAATAGCACGCGTTGGGAGCTGCCGTACTTCTTCCAGATGAAATGCGCGACTTCCATGACGCCCAGTTCGTGGGCACGTCCGCCCAGATTGAAGAAGCAGAAATGCGCCATCAGGCCGCGGCGCATGATCTGGTAGGCCGCCACGGTGGAGTCGAAGCCACCGGACATCAGCACCAGGGTCTGCTCCAGGGCGCCCAGCGGATATCCGCCGATGCCGTTGTGCTGGCTGTGGATCACGAACAACCGTTGGTCGCGAACTTCGATCCGGACTTCGATCTCCGGCGCTTTCAGGTCGATCCCGGCGGCGCCGCACTCGCGACGCAGCTTGCTGCCGACGTATTTTTCGACGTCCATCGAGCTGAACGGGTGCTTGCCCGCACGCTTGCAACGCACCGAGAAAATCTTCCCGGCCAGCGCATCGCCGTAGTGCTGCCTGCACTTTTCGGTGATGTCGTCGAAGTCGCCCAGCGGGTACTCGTCGATCTGCAGAAAGTGCGCGATGCCTGGCATGCAGGTCAGGCGCTCACCCATCTCTTTCAAGGCTTTCGGGTCGGTAACGCGGGTTTCCAGCTCGAGATTGTCCCACACGCCATTCACCACCACGGCCGGGTCCAGATCGCGGAGCACGGCGCGGATGTTTTTGGCCAACTGGCGGATAAATTTCGTCCGGACAGGTCGACTCTTGATGGTGATCTCGGGGAAGACTTTTACGATTAATTTCATGGAAACAGCGCGCGCATGGCCTGCCGAAAAAGGGGGCGCGGATTATAGCGGAAATTGCTCAAGGTTTAACCAGTTAATGTGCAGAAGGTTTCGCACGCACCAAAACAGGTCATTTATTAGATGTGGCGCCACATTACAGGGCGAGTTTTTCTGCTTTAAAGCGCAATATGCCCTCGCAAGCGTGTTTTTGGGGCAAAAAACCCATGCTGGGGCACTGGCATGCAATTTGCTCCCTTGTGAGGCAGGTTGCCTTGGCAGAGTATTCGCGCCGGCATCACCCACATTTAAGGGCATCCATTACTAGCCCGAAGCCACCCGGAGGACACTATGTCGAAGTCGGTTCAACTCATCAAAGATCATGACGTCAAGTGGATTGATCTGCGCTTCACGGACACCAAAGGCACTCAGCACCACGTGACCATGCCGGCTCGCGATGCGCTGGATGACGATTTCTTCGAAGTCGGCAAAATGTTCGACGGTTCCTCCATCGCTGGCTGGAAAGGCATCGAAGCCTCCGACATGATCCTGATGCCGGACGACTCCACCGCTGTCCTGGATCCGTTCACCGAAGAGCCGACCCTGATCCTGGTCTGCGACATCATCGAACCTTCGAGCATGCAAGGCTACGACCGCGACCCACGTGCGATCGCCAAGCGCGCCGAAGAGTACCTGAAGGCCACCGCTATCGGTGACACCGTATACGCCGGTCCAGAGCCAGAGTTCTTCATCTTCGACCAGGTGAAGTTCAAGTCCGACATTTCCGGCTCCATGTTCAAGATCTACTCTGAACAAGGTTCGTGGATGTCCGACCAGGACATCGAAGGCGGCAACAAAGGCCACCGTCCAGGCGTCAAAGGCGGCTACTTCCCGGTTCCGCCGTTCGACCACGACCACGAAATCCGTACCTCCATGTGCAACGCACTGGAAGAAATGGGCCTGACCGTTGAAGTTCACCACCACGAAGTGGCGACTGCCGGCCAGAACGAAATCGGCGTCAAGTTCAACACCCTGGTGAAGAAAGCCGACGAAACCCAAACCCTGAAGTACGTTGTACACAACGTTGCTGACGCTTACGGCCGCACCGCGACCTTCATGCCGAAGCCACTGTACGGCGACAACGGTTCGGGCATGCACGTTCACATGTCCATCTGGAAAGATGGCAAGAACACCTTCGCTGGCGAAGGCTATGCCGGCCTGTCCGACACCGCCCTGTACTTCATCGGCGGCATCATCAAGCACGGTAAGGCCCTGAACGGCTTCACCAACCCGGCTACCAACTCCTACAAGCGTCTGGTTCCAGGCTTCGAAGCTCCAGTGATGCTGGCCTACTCGGCTCGCAACCGTTCCGCTTCGATCCGTATTCCTTACGTGTCGAGCCCGAAAGCCCGCCGTATCGAAGCACGCTTCCCGGATCCGGCTGCCAACCCGTACCTGTGCTTCGCCGCACTGCTGATGGCTGGCCTGGACGGCATCCAGAACAAGATCCACCCTGGCGACGCAGCTGACAAAAACCTGTACGACCTGCCGCCTGAAGAGGCCAAAGAGATCCCACAAGTTTGCGGCAGCCTGAAGGAAGCCCTGGAAGAGCTGGACAAAGGTCGTGCGTTCCTGACCAAAGGCGGCGTTTTCAGCGACGACTTCATCGACGCTTACATCGCCCTGAAAAGCGAAGAAGAAATCAAAGTACGTACTTTCGTACACCCACTGGAATACGAGCTGTACTACAGCTGCTGATCCGGTAGCGCCGCAACACGCGGCGTGACAAAAATGAGGTCTCCTTCGGGAGGCCTCTTTTTTATTGCCCTCGATTCAACGACTGACGCACATCCCTGTGGGGGGGGTTATGTGTTCAGCAGCCTCGGGAAATCATGCCCAGATGTTAACGGCTTGGGATAACCGCCAAGCCTGACCTATGCTGCAACCCAACATTTTCGCTTCCGGTCGATTCCATGGGTCGTGGTTTTCTATTCATCCTGCTGTTGATCGCTCTGCCCGCCACGGCGCAGATCTACAAGTACACGGACACCAACGGCGCCACCGCGTACAGCAATCAACCGCCTGACGGCGTCAGCGCTCAACCGGTCGACTTGCCGCCCCTCAACAGCGTCGAACGCCAGCCTGCCGGCGAAGTCGCGCCCGCTGCTGAGACCGGTCGTAAAGAACTGCCCCACAAGACCTATGACGTGCTGGAGCTGACAGGCCTGCCCAGCACCGAAGCCCTGCGCGCCAACAATGGCACCTTCACGATAAATGTACTGATCAAGCCGCGCCTGCAAGATCCCCACCTGCTGCGCCTGCTGCTGGACGGTCAACCCTACGGCCAGCCAGGCAACGTGCCGACCCTGCAACTGATGAACATCGATCGCGGCGAACACCGCCTCGCCGTGCAAGTGATCGATGACGAAAACGTCGTGCAGCAGAGCCCAACGGTGACATTCACCGTACAGCGAGTGCACAAGCCTTGAAGGCCTGGCTGCTGATCGCCTGCCTGATTGCCCTGCCCGCCTCGGCAGAGGTCTTCATGTATGTCGACGCTCAGGGTAATCGGGTTTTCACCGACCAGCCCAAACCCGGTGACGCCAGGCGCGTACCGCTGACAACGACCAATCGAATGGCAGCCACCCCCACCAGCGCAGCGCCGTTGCTTGCCCAGAGCAGTCCTGAAGTAGAAACGCTGTTCCACTATGAGGTGCTGCGCATCCTGATCCCGGAACCCGACGCAACCATCCGCAGCAACACCGGCGAAGTCATCGTCAGCGCGACCAACGAACCTGCCCTGCAACCCGGTCACCGCTACCGGTTGCTGCTCGACGGCCAGCCCACCGCCGAACCCGGCTTGAGCCCGGTGTTCGCCTTGAGCAACATCGATCGCGGCAGCCATACCCTGTCCGTGGAAATCCTCGACGAACAGGGGCGCATCGTCGAACGCACCGCCAGCCAGCCTTTCCACATGCAGCGCACGTCTCTCGCCCAGAAGCGCAGGATCAAACCCTGCGTCCTCGAAGACTACGGCCAGCGGCCGGAATGCCCGCTCAGCGACAAACCCGGCGAAGAAAAAAATCCTTTCCAGAGACTTTTCTAACCTCGTTCAGGTTTGCGCACTATATTGGTGCAATAGCTTGCACCGTACTCACATTCCAACCCATTTTGGTTCGAAAGTACCCGCGAAAGCTGGCAGAACGCCACGTAAACGAGCGTCAAACGCCTGTTTCAGGCGTTGAGCGCTTCTTTTCGGAGCCTTGGTTTGGTTTTTGCATTTTGACCGTATCAGCGTTTTTTTGCGCATGCTCTGCCCTAAAAGAGGTCCCGATGACCATTAGCGACGCACTCCACCGTTTGCTACTCGACAACCTCACCACTGCCACCATCCTGCTTGATGCCGAACTGCGCCTCGAGTACATGAACCCGGCGGCGGAGATGCTGCTGGCCATCAGCGGTCAGCGCAGCCATGGGCAGTTCATCAGTGAGTTGTTTACTGAATCGACCGAGGCACTGAACTCGTTGCGCCAGGCCGTCGAGCAAGCGCACCCGTTCACCAAGCGCGAAGCCATGCTCACCGCCCTCACCGGTCAGACCCTGACCGTCGACTACGCGGTAACGCCGATCCTGAGCAACGGCGACACGATGCTGCTGCTCGAAGTCCACCCCCGTGACCGCCTGCTGCGGATCACCAAGGAAGAAGCACAGCTGTCGAAACAGGAAACCAGCAAGATGCTGGTGCGCGGCCTTGCCCATGAAATCAAGAACCCCTTGGGCGGGATTCGCGGCGCGGCACAATTGCTGGCCCGGGAACTGCCGGAAGAAAGCCTGCGCGACTACACCAACGTCATCATTGAAGAAGCTGACCGCCTGCGTAACCTGGTGGACCGCATGCTCGGCTCCAACAAGCTGCCGTCGCTGGCCATGTGCAATGTCCACGAAGTGCTGGAGCGTGTCTGCCATCTGGTGGAGGCCGAAAGCCAGGGCTGCATCACCTTGGTGCGCGACTACGATCCAAGCATCCCCGACGTCCTGATCGACCGCGAGCAAATGATTCAGGCCGTACTGAACATCGTGCGCAACGCCATGCAGGCCATCAGCACCCAGAATGAACTGCGCCTGGGCCGCATCAGCCTGCGCACCCGCGCCATGCGCCAGTTCACCATTGGTCACGTGCGCCATCGCCTGGTGACCAAGATCGAGATCATCGACAACGGTCCGGGTATCCCGGCAGAACTTCAGGAAACCATTTTCTTCCCCATGGTCAGCGGTCGTCCGGACGGTACCGGGCTGGGCCTGGCCATTACCCAGAACATCATCAGCCAGCACCAGGGCCTGATCGAATGTGACAGCCACCCCGGCCACACCACCTTCTCGATCTTTCTGCCACTGGAACAAGGAGCCACATCGACATGAGCCGTAGTGAAACCGTGTGGATCGTCGATGACGACCGTTCTATCCGTTGGGTCCTGGAAAAAGCCTTGCAACAGGAAGGCATGACCACGCAAAGCTTCGACAGCGCCGACGGCGTGATGAGCCGTCTGGCGCGCCAGCAGCCGGACGTGATCATCTCCGACATCCGCATGCCCGGTGCCAGCGGCCTGGAGCTTCTGGCGCGGATTCGCGAACAGCACCCACGGCTGCCGGTGATCATCATGACCGCGCACTCCGATCTGGACAGCGCTGTCGCGTCCTATCAGGGCGGCGCCTTCGAATACCTGCCCAAGCCGTTCGATGTCGACGAGGCAGTTTCCCTGGTCAAGCGCGCCAACCAGCACGCTCAGGAACAACAAGGCCTGGAAGTCGCCCCGACCCTGACCCGCACCCCGGAAATCATCGGCGAAGCGCCGGCGATGCAGGAAGTGTTTCGCGCCATCGGACGCTTGAGCCACTCCAACATCACCGTGCTGATCAATGGTGAATCGGGTACCGGTAAAGAACTGGTGGCCCACGCGCTGCATCGTCACAGCCCGCGCGCCGCTTCGCCGTTCATTGCGCTGAACATGGCGGCGATCCCCAAAGACCTGATGGAATCCGAACTGTTCGGCCATGAAAAAGGCGCGTTCACCGGTGCGGCCAACCTGCGTCGCGGGCGTTTCGAGCAAGCCGATGGCGGTACGCTGTTCCTCGACGAAATCGGTGACATGCCCGCCGATACCCAGACCCGTTTGCTTCGCGTACTGGCCGATGGCGAGTTCTACCGGGTCGGCGGTCATGTGCCGGTGAAGGTCGATGTGCGCATCATCGCTGCGACTCACCAGAATCTGGAAACCCTGGTGCACGCCGGGAAATTCCGTGAGGACTTGTTCCATCGCCTCAACGTGATCCGCATCCATATCCCGCGCTTGTCCGATCGCCGCGAAGATATCCCGACCCTGGCCAAGCACTTCCTCGGCCGCGCCGCCCAGGAACTGGCAGTCGAGCCGAAGCTGCTGAAAAGCGAAACCGAGGAATACCTGAAGAACCTGCCGTGGCCCGGCAACGTGCGTCAGCTGGAGAACACCTGCCGCTGGATCACGGTGATGGCTTCGGGTCGCGAAGTGCACATCGGTGACCTGCCGCCGGAACTGCTGAGCCTGCCGCAGGACTCTGCACCGGTCACCAACTGGGAGCAGGCCCTGCGCCAGTGGGCTGACCAGGCCCTTGCCCGTGGTCAGTCGAGCCTGCTCGACAGCGCCGTACCAGCCTTCGAGCGGATCATGATCGAGACCGCCCTCAAGCACACCGCCGGTCGCCGCCGCGATGCCGCCGTCTTGCTGGGTTGGGGACGCAACACCCTGACTCGCAAGATCAAGGAATTGGGGATGAAAGTGGATGGCGGGGATGATGATGAGGGGGATGAGGGCTAAGTCTGGCGTTCGAATTTAGTCGCAAGCGAAAAGATCGCAGCCTCCGGCAGCTCCTACAGGCGTACGCAAGACCCTGTAGGAGCTGCCGAAGGCTGCGATCTTTTTTGGCCGATAACCACGCCCCATGCACCGCCGCAATGCACCGTGAACCGCAATCGCGCACAAAAACAGCTCCGAATCCCCGCCTGCTTTCGCAACCGAATCCCTTTCGAAAAAACACGAAAGCCCCGAATTCCGGGGCTTTCAGCGTTTCAATCCGATTTTTTGTTTCTCTTTGTGAAAACTGGCACGCCCCCTGCAATAACCCTTTCAGGTGAATCAGTTCACCTACCCGGTTTCGGGGACCTTGGTACAGGCAGGCCGGGGATTCCCCTCTTTACATCGGGCTCACACCGCACCCGCGACGAGCCCCGCAGTTTTGGGGCCCTTGATACAGGCAGGTCAGGGGTTCCTTCTTTACACCAGGCTCACACCGCACTCGCGACGAGCCTCCCGTTTCGGGAACCTTGGTACAGGCAGGCCGGGGATTCCCTCTTTTATTGCTCCCGGAGATGGATCTCCAGCCGCCAGCGGTCTTCGACCTCGCTGCCGGCCCATTGGCCCTGCAGGGGCCGGGCCGCTACCAGCGTCAGCAACAACCCCCCATCGCTCAAACGCACCCGCCAGTTCACGTCCTTGCCGCCGAGCTTGAGCTGACCTTTCTGCGCCTTGCCCTCGGCGCCAAACAGCAGCGCAACACTGCCATCAACCATCTCGCCGTGGGTCTTGGGTTCATTGTTGAACCACACCACCAGCCCGTCGTTCGTCACTTCCACCTGCTGCAACTGACTGGGGTCTGGCGTGGTCAGGCGACCGATCATCATCCCGACCATCACCCCGACAATCGCCAGCGAGCCCATTACCCGCAGGAATAGTTTCGAACGCACGCCTGCTTGCGGCGTAGAATGCGCGTCATCTTTGCCTTCGGAGCCGTGCATGTTTCACGTCATCCTTTTCCAACCAGAAATTCCGCCGAATACCGGCAACGTTATCAGGCTGTGCGCCAACAGTGGCTGCCACCTGCATTTGATCGAACCGCTGGGCTTCGAGATGGACGACAAGCGTCTGCGCCGGGCCGGCCTCGATTACCACGAGTATGCCACCCTGCAACGCCACGCGGACCTCGCCAGCTGCCTGGAGAGCCTCGGCCATCCACGACTGTTCGCCTTCACCACCAAGGGTTCGCGGCCGTTCCACGATGCCAGCTTCGCCCCTGGCGACGCGTTCCTGTTCGGCCCGGAAAGCCGGGGCTTGCCCGCCGACGTGCTGGATGCCCTGCCTGGTGAGCAACGTCTGCGCCTGCCGATGCGCGAGGGCTGCCGCAGCCTGAACCTGTCCAATACCGTGGCGGTGGCCGTTTACGAAGCCTGGCGTCAGAACGACTTCAAATAACACCGCATAGCAAATGTGGGAGCGGGCTTGCTCGCGAAGGGGTCATCAGCTTCAACATGAATGTTGACTGAAAAACCGCTTTCGCGAGCAAGCCCGCTCCCACATTGGACTTGCTTCGACGCTCAGAAATGCTTACTGAACAGTCGGAGTCTCGCCAGCAGCCTGCATGCGTTGCAGCTCTTGAGCGTACAGCGCATCGAAGTTCACCGGAGCCAGCATCAGTGCCGGGAACGAACCGCGGGTCACCAGGCTGTCCAGGGTTTCGCGAGCGTACGGGAACAGGATGTTCGGGCAGAACGCACCCAGGGTGTGGCTCATCGAAGCGTCGTCCAGGTTCTTGATCAGGAAGATCCCGGCCTGTTGCACTTCAGCGATGAACGCCACTTCGTCACCGTTTTTCACGGTAACCGACAGGGTCAGCACGACTTCGTGGAAGTCGGATTCCAGCGACTTCTGGCGGGTGTTCAGATCCAGGCCGACGCTCGGCTCCCACTGCTGGCGGAAGATCGCCGGGCTTTTCGGAGCTTCGAAGGACAGGTCACGCACATAAATGCGCTGCAAGGAGAATTGCGGTGCAGTTTCTTCTTCGTTCGCAGCAGTGTTCTGTTGGTCAGTCATCGCAGATCCTTCTTGATCCAGGGTTCTTTTAGGTTTGCTTGTTTTGGGTATTGCCGTCAGGCCCTGAGCAGCGCGTCGAGCTTGCCGGCGCGCTCCAGGGCGAACAGATCATCACAACCACCCACGTGGGTGCTGCCGATCCAGATTTGCGGCACGGATGTACGCCCGGCCTTCTGGGCCATCGCAGCGCGCACCTGCGGCTTGCCATCGACCTTGATCTCTTCGAAGGCCACGCCTTTGTTCTCGAGCAGATACTTGGCTCGCGAGCAGTAAGGGCAGTAATCGCTGGAATAGACGACGACGCTACTCATATCACTTCACCAGCGGCAGATTGTCGGCTTTCCAGCTGGAGATACCGCCGGACAGCTTGGCGGCGGTGAAGCCGGATTTCATCAATTCGCGGGCGTGGGTGCCGGCGGTCTGGCCCATTGCGTCGACCAGGATGATGGTCTTGGCCTTGTGTTTTTCCAGTTCGCCAACGCGGGCGGCCAGTTTGTCCTGGGGAATGTTCACCGCACCGACAATGTGACCGGCGGCGAAATCCTTGGTTGGACGAATGTCGATCACCACGCCTGCGTCCTTGTTGACCAGCCCGGTCAGTTCGCCGGTGCTCAGGCTACGGCCGCCGCCCTGCATTTGATAGGCAATCAGCAACGCCAGCAGTACGACGAAGATACCGACGAGAATGTAGTGGTTAGTGGCGAATTCAATCAGGTGAGCAACCATCGAAGGAGGTTCCAGGGCGTTAAAATGTCGGCCAGTATACACAGCCACTATGGTGGGCCAAACCCCGTCCGGCGGTGACGTGGCCGGAACTTCGCTTTAAACTGCGACTCCCTTTTCCATTGCCCCTTTTTACTTAAGCCAGAGCGGATTCCATGACTACCACGCCTAAACCTTTGGTCCTGATGATTCTCGACGGCTTCGGTCACAGCGACAATCCCGAATCCAACGCCATTTTCGCGGCGAAGAAGCCCGTACTGGATCGTCTGTGGGCCACCGTGCCGAACGGCCTGATCTCGGGCAGCGGCATGGACGTCGGCCTGCCGGATGGCCAGATGGGCAACTCCGAAGTCGGCCACATGAACCTGGGCGCCGGCCGCGTGGTGTATCAGGACTTCACTCGCGTCACCAAATCGATCCGTGACGGCGAGTTCTTCGAGAACCCGACCATCTGCGCTGCCGTGGACAAAGCCGTCGCCGCCGGCAAAGCCGTGCATTTCATGGGCCTGCTGTCCGATGGCGGCGTGCACAGCCACCAGGATCACCTGGTCGCCATGGCCGAACTGGCCTTCAAGCGCGGCGCACAAAACATCTATCTGCACGCCTTCCTCGACGGCCGCGACACTCCGCCGAAAAGCGCGCAGTCGTCGATCGAACTGCTCGACGCGTCCTTCCAGGCCCTGGGCAAGGGCCGGATCGCCAGCATCATCGGCCGCTACTACGCCATGGACCGCGACAACCGTTGGGATCGCGTGTCCCAGGCCTACAACCTGATTGTCGATGGCCAGGGCGAATTCAACGCCGCCACCGCCCAGGAAGGCCTGCAAGCGGCCTACGAGCGTGGCGAGAGCGACGAATTCGTCAAAGCCACCTCCATCGGCGAGCCGGTAAAAGTCGAAGACGGCGATGCCGTGGTGTTCATGAACTTCCGCGCCGACCGTGCCCGCGAGCTGACCCGCGTGTTCGTCGAAGACAACTTCAGTGAGTTCGAGCGTGCCCGCCAGCCGAAACTGGCCGGTTTCGTCATGCTGACCCAATACGCCGCCAGCATCCCTGCGCCGTCGGCTTTCGCTGCCGGCAGCCTGGAAAACGTGCTGGGCGACTACCTGGCGAAAAACGGCAAGACCCAGTTGCGCATCGCTGAAACCGAAAAATATGCCCATGTGACCTTCTTCTTTTCCGGCGGCCGCGAAGAACCGTTCCCGGGCGAAGAGCGCATCCTGATTCCGTCGCCGAAAGTCGCTACTTATGACTTGCAGCCGGAAATGAGCGCACCGGAAGTCACCGACCGCATCGTCGACGCCATCGAAAACCAGCGTTACGACGTGATCGTGGTCAACTACGCCAACGGCGACATGGTCGGCCACAGCGGCGTGTTCGAAGCGGCAGTCAAGGCCGTTGAATGCCTGGACCTGTGCGTGGGTCGCATCGTCGAGGCCCTGGAAAAGGTCGGAGGCGAAGCCTTGATCACCGCTGACCATGGCAACGTCGAGCAAATGTCCGATGAAACCACCGGCCAGGCGCACACTGCGCACACCACCGAGCCGGTACCGTTCATCTATGTCGGCAAGCGCGACCTGAAGGTCCGCGAAGGCGGCGTGCTGGCGGACGTGGCGCCGACCATGCTGATGCTGCTGGGCCTTGAGCAACCGGCGGAAATGACCGGGACCTCGATTCTGGTCTGATTGGATCTCCAAAACGCCACAAAACCTGTGGGAGCGAGCTTGCTCGCGATAGCAATCTGACAGCCAACATCTATGTTGAATGATCGGACGCCATCGCGAGCAAGCTCGCTCCCACAGTGGTTTTGGGGTGTTTTCAGGGACAACTTCGATCCAGTTATCACACAGTCAGAAATGGGCATTTTTTTTGCCGCCCATGGCGGGCATACTAGGCCGTCCCTTTCCCTGGTGCCGCCCGCCTCTATGCTCCGCGTCCTGATAGCCCTAGCTCTGACTTGCCTGCTCCAACCGGCCTTTGCTGACGAGCGCGCAGATACCCAACAACAGTTGGACGCCACGCGTCAGGATATTGCCGAGCTGAAGAAGCTGCTGGGCAAGCTGCAGGAAGAAAAGTCCGGCGTGCAGAAAGAGCTCAAGGGCACCGAAACCGAAATGGGCAAGCTCGAGAAGCAGGTCGACGCCCTGCAAAAAGAGCTGAAGAAAAGCGAAGCCGAGCTGCAGCGACTCGATGCTGAGAAAAAAAAACTCCAGAGCGCGCGCATTGAACAGCAACGACTGATCGCCATTCAGGCCCGGGCGGCCTACCAGAACGGTCGCCAGGAATACCTCAAGTTGCTGCTCAACCAACAGAATCCGGAAAGATTCGCCCGCACCCTCACCTATTACGACTACCTGAGCCAGGCTCGCCTGGAGCAGTTGAAGAATTTCAACGAAACCCTGCGCCAACTGTCCAATGTCGAGAAAGACATCGCCATGCAGCAGGCGCAATTGCTGGTGCAGCAAAGCAGCCTCGACACCCAGCGTGACGAGCTCGAGAAAGTCCGCAAGGAGCGCCAGCAAGTCCTGGCCAAGCTCAATGACGACGTAAAGGCTCGCGATCAGAAACTCGCGTCGCGCGAGCAGGATCAGGCAGACCTGTCTAAAGTCCTTAAAACCATTGAAGAAACCCTGGCACGCCAGGCTCGTGAGGCAGAAGAAGCGCGGCAAAAAGCGCTGATTGCCCAGCAGGAAGCCGAAAAAAAGCGTTTACGTGAGGCCCAGGCGCAGGCAGATGCCGGCGACGACGCCCCACGCAAGCCGGTCAGATCAACGCCTGGCGCACTGGTTTCCAGTTCCGGCGAGACCTTTGGCGGCCCGTTTGCGTCAACCCGCGGCAAACTTCCCTGGCCTGTCGATGGTCGACTGCTGGCGCGCTACGGTGAAAGCCGTGGCGACGATGCCCGGACCAAGTGGGATGGCGTGATGATCGGCGCGTCTGCCGGCAGCACCGTGCATGCGGTGCATGGTGGTCGCGTAGTGTTTGCCGACTGGCTACGAGGCGCCGGGTTGCTGGTGATCCTCGACCACGGCAACGGTTTTTTGAGTCTTTATGGTCACAACCAGACGCTGCTCAAGTCTGCGGGTGATGTGGTTAAAGCCGGTGAGTCCATCTCCACTGTCGGCAACAGTGGCGGGCAGGACACGCCAGCGCTGTATTTTGCTATTCGTCAGCAGGGTCACCCGAGTGATCCGGCGCAATGGTGCCGCGCGCAAGGATAAGCGCGTTACCTAATTCAGGAGTTTGTTAGACATGCTGCATTTGTCCCGCCTTACCTCGCTGGCCCTGACGATCGCCCTGGTGATCGGCGCGCCTCTGGCGTTTGCCGCTCAACCAGCCCCGGCGGTTGCGCCTGCGGGCACTGCTGCGACCACCAAGGCGCCACTGCCGCTGGATGAGTTGCGCACCTTTGCCGAGGTGATGGACCGGATCAAGGCCGCTTATGTCGAACCGGTGGACGACAAGACCCTGCTGGAAAACGCCATCAAGGGCATGCTCAGCAACCTCGATCCGCATTCCGCCTACCTGGGCCCTGAAGATTTCGCCGAGTTGCAGGAAAGCACCAGCGGTGAGTTCGGCGGCCTGGGCATCGAAGTCGGCGCCGAAGACGGCTTCATCAAGGTGGTGTCGCCCATTGACGACACGCCGGCCTCCAAGGCCGGCATTCAGGCCGGCGACTTCATCGTCAAGATCAACGGCCAGCCGACCCGCGGCCAGAGCATGACCGAAGCCGTGGACAAGATGCGCGGCAAGATCGGCCAGAAAATCACCCTGACCCTGGTGCGCGACGGCGGCACGCCGTTCGACGTGACCCTGGCCCGCGCCGTCATCCAGGTGAAGAGCGTGAAGAGCCAGTTGCTGGAATCGGGCTACGGCTACATCCGCATCACCCAGTTCCAGGTCAAGACCGGCGAAGAAGTCTCCAAGGCGCTGGCCAAGCTGCGCAAGGACAACGGCAAGAAGCTCAAGGGCATCATTCTCGACCTGCGCAACAACCCGGGCGGCGTCTTGCAAGCGGCGGTGGAAGTGGTCGACCACTTCATCACCAAAGGCCTGATTGTTTACACCAAGGGCCGCATCGCCAACTCCGAGCTGCGTTTCTCTGCCACCGGCAAGGACGAAAGCGAAGCCGTGCCAATGGTCGTGCTGATCAACGGCGGCAGCGCCTCGGCTTCGGAAATTGTCGCCGGCGCCCTGCAGGACCAGAAACGCGCCGTGCTGATGGGCACCACCAGTTTCGGCAAGGGCTCGGTACAGACGGTTCTGCCGCTTAACAACGAGCGCGCATTGAAGATCACCACGGCGTTGTATTACACGCCGAACGGCCGTTCCATCCAGGCCCAGGGCATCGTGCCGGACATCGAAGTACGCAAGGCCAAGATCACCAGCGAGCAGGACAGCGATTACTTCAAGGAAGCTGACTTGCAGGGTCACCTGGGCAATGGCAACGGCGGTGCCGACAAACCGACCGGCTCCAGCGGCAAAGCCAAGCCGATGCCGCAGGACGATGATTACCAATTGGCCCAGGCCCTGAGCCTGCTCAAAGGGCTGAGCATTACGTCCGGCCGTTGAGATGTTTCTGCAGTTACTGATTGGTCTGTTGTGTTGTCTGGCGGGTGCTGCTCACGCAGAGCCCGCCGGATCGACGCCCGACAAAGCCTACCTGAGCCTGATCATCGATGACCTGGGGCAGAACCTGCCCCGGGATCGCCGCGTGCTCGCCCTGTCCGGCCCGGTGACCACGGCAATCATGCCCGACACGCCCCACGCCACCGAATTCGCCCGCGAAGCCCATCGCGCCGGCAAGATCGTCATCCTGCACATGCCCATGGACCCGGCCACCGGACCGTTCGCCTGGCACCCCGAGTTGCCCATCGAAGAGCTGGAAAAACGCCTGGACGCCGCATTCAAAATGGTCCCGTACACCAGCGGCATCAACAACCACATGGGCAGCCGCATGACCGCACAGCCAGCCGCCATGGCGTGGTTGATGGCGGATTTGCAGCGCCGGCATAAATTCTTCGTCGACAGCCGCACCAGCGCCCAGACCGTGGCCGCAGCCGAAGCGCAGAAGATCGGTTTGGCGAGCGTTTCGCGGGATGTGTTTCTCGACGATGAGCGTACTGAAGCAGCGATCCTGACCCAGTTGCAGACCGCGATCAGCCTCGCGCACAAGCAGGGTTCGGCGGTGATGATCGGGCATCCGTATCCACAGACGCTCGCAGTGCTGGAGCGCGAACTGCCCAAGCTGAAAGCTCAGGGAATCGAGTGGATTGATATCCGGCAGATGATCAGTGTGCGCGGTAACCGGGCGACTGCGGCGCATGGGAAAAATGGCGTGTACCGTTAGCAGCTACACCGCAAAACCCCTGTAGGAGCGAGCTTGCTCGCGATGGCGCCATCACATTCAACATCTCTATCGACTGTCAGACCGTCATCGCGAGCAAGCTCGCACAGTGATATGCGCATGGCTGAATGAGGGTGTCGGGCGTTAGAGATACTGCGCCATGATCTCGTCCACCCGACCTTCCTTGCGCATCTGGTCCAGCGCCGCCTGGAGCTTGGCCACCGTCTCGTCCGACACATCCTTGTTCAGCGCCAGGTACAGTTCGGCACTGTTGAAACGCAGTACGGTTTTCAACCCGCTGACCCCTTCCTGACGCGCCAGATAGCGCCCGGCCGGGTCACCGGTGGCCCACAGGTCGATCTGACCGTTGACCAGTTTCCTGGCGTTGTCCTGATCGCGCAGTACAACGATCGGGTTTAGACCTTGCTTGGACAGCGTCTCGGCAATCGCGTCGCCCTTGTAGGCGCCGATCTTGTATTTGCGCGCATCATTCAAGGTTTCGAGGGTGATCTTGCTGTCAGCCTTGGCCAGCATGATCCAGTCGTCCGGCCCAATCGGGCCGACCCATTTGAATAGCTTCTCGCGATCCGGCAACCGCGCCATGACGAATACGCCGTAACCGGGTTTTTCCAGGGTGAGTTTGTAGATTCGCTCCCAAGGGAAACGCAGCGTCAGGCTGTAGCTAATGTCGGCGCGCTTGAATATCTCGCGGACGATATCGGTGGCGATGCCATTGATGTTCTCGTCCTGAGCGAAGTTCTTGCCATTCTTCGCCATGTTGTACGGCGGGAAGTTCTCCGTCAGCAACACCAGGTCGGTATCAGGGCTGTCTTTAGCGTTTGCTCCGTTGATCAACAACAGAGAAGCGCTGGCAAGGACGAGAAGAAAGCGTTTAAGCATGTCTGGCTACCGAAATCCATGGCGTACCCAAGAGTGCCTTGGGTACGCCATGGTGTCCACTGGACTGTACCGGTATGTTTAACGCATCACGATTCCGCGATGGGCCATATAGGCCTTGGCTTCCTGCACCGTGTATTCGCCGAAGTGGAAAATACTCGCCGCCAGCACCGCGCTGGCGTGGCCTTCGATAATGCCGTCGGCCAGGTGTTGCAGGTTGCCGACACCGCCGGAGGCGATCACCGGGATACCCAGCGCATCGCTGATGGCGCGGGTGACACCCAGGTCGAAACCGTTTTTCATGCCGTCCTGGTCCATGCTGGTCAGCAGGATTTCGCCGGCACCCAGGCCTTCCATTTTCTTCGCCCACTCAATGGCGTCGAGGCCGGTTGGCTTGCGACCGCCATGGGTGAAGATTTCCCAGCGCGGGGTTTCGCCAGGTCCCGAAACCTTCTTCGCGTCGATGGCCACCACGATGCATTGCGAACCGAAATGCTGTGCCGCTTCGCCGACGAACTCCGGGTTGAACACCGCTGCAGTGTTGATCGAGACCTTGTCCGCACCGGCATTGAGCAGGTTGCGGATGTCCTGCACGGTGCGCACGCCACCGCCCACGGTCAGCGGGATGAACACCTGGCTGGCCATGCGCTCGACGGTGTGCAGCGTGGTGTCGCGGCCATCGACGCTGGCGGTGATGTCGAGAAAGGTAATCTCGTCGGCGCCCTGCTCGTCGTAACGACGAGCAATTTCCACCGGGTCACCGGCGTCGCGGATGTTTTCGAATTTCACACCCTTGACCACCCGGCCGTTGTCCACGTCCAGGCAAGGGATGATGCGTTTGGCCAGCGCCATGGTCAGTCCTCAGCCTTTGTACGAATCGCAGAAAGCTTGCGCTTCAGCGACATCGAGGGTGCCTTCGTAGATCGCACGGCCTGTGATCGCACCGATGATGCCTGGCGCCTTGGCGTCGAGCAGGGTCTTGATGTCACCCAGATTGTGGATGCCGCCGGAAGCGATCACCGGGATCTTTGTTGCAGCAGCCAGTGCCGCGGTGAACGGTACGTTGCAGCCCTGCATCATGCCGTCTTTGGCGATGTCGGTATAAACGATCGAAGACACGCCGTCGGCTTCGAATTGCTTGGCCAGGTCGATCACCTGGATGGTACTGATTTCAGCCCAGCCGTCAGTGGCGACAAAACCGTCTTTGGCATCCAGACCCACGATGATTTTGCCCGGGAACGCGCGGCAGGCTTCGGCGACGAAGGCCGGATCTTTCACAGCCTTGGTGCCGATGATCACGTAGCTCACGCCCGCTTTCACGTAGTGCTCGATGGTTTCCAGGGAGCGGATACCGCCGCCGATCTGGATCGGCAGGTTCGGATAACGCTTGGCGATGGCGGTGACCACTTCGCCGTTGACCGGCTGGCCTTCGAAGGCGCCGTTCAGGTCGACCAGATGCAGACGACGGCAACCGCCCTCCACCCACTTGGCAGCCATGCTCACCGGGTCATCGGAGAACACCGTGGAATCTTCCATGCGGCCCTGGCGCAGACGAACACAGGCACCGTCTTTAAGATCGATAGCGGGAATAATCAGCATCTGGCAAACCTTCAAATTTGTATGTTCAGCTTGGCTCGGAAATCAGTTTTTCTCGAGCGCCCACAGGTCGCTTTCGATGCTTTCGAACCTCTCTTTGAGGTGCGTCTGCACATCGAAAATCGCCCTGTTGTAATAGTGCGGAGCAATTTCACGGGTAAACAGCTCAAGAATCTCCGCCGCCTCGAACGAGCCGAGGTCGAGTTCGAAGCGGTCTTCCATGAAACGCTTGATCTTGCGATTGGCCTCGCTCTCCTGCTCGGGAGTGAGGGTCAGAATCGGCGGTTTCTTTTTGATTGCCATTTACCAGCGACCGTCCCACGCAGCGAAGTTCTGCAGCAACTGCAGGCCATGGGTATGGCTTTTCTCCGGGTGGAACTGCACGGCGAAACGCGAGCCTTCGGCCAGCGCCGCGGCGAAATCGACACCGTAGTGACCGCCACCCACCACCTGCCGCGCATTGGCGGCAGCGATGTAGTAGCTGTGCACGAAGTAGAACCGCGCCATGTCCGGAATGTCGTGCCACAGCGGGTGACTGACCTTCTGCTTCACTTCGTTCCAGCCCATGTGCGGGACTTTCAGGTGTTCGCCGTCTTCGACCAGATCCTTGCCGAAGAACTTCACTGCGCCCGGGAACAGGCCGATGCAGTCGACACCGTCGTTCTCTTCGCTGGTGTCGAGCAAGGCTTGCATGCCCACGCAGATGCCGAGGAACGGACGGTCCTGGCTGACTTCACGCACCAGCGAATCGAAACCGAGGCGACGGATCTCCGCCATGCAATCGCGAATCGCGCCAACGCCGGGGAAAACCACCCGGTCGGCTTCGCGAATCACGTTGGCATCGCTGGTGATCAGCACCTTGCCGGCACCGACGTGCTCGAGGGCCTTGGCCACCGAGTGCAGGTTGCCCATGCCGTAATCGATAACCGCGACTGTCTGCATTACAGAACGCCCTTGGTCGACGGCATTTGCCCGGCCATGCGGTCATCGAGCTCGACGGCCATGCGCAGGGCGCGGCCGAAAGCCTTGAACACGGTTTCGATCTGGTGGTGGGTGTTGGTGCCACGCAGGTTGTCGATGTGCAGGCTGACCAGCGCATGGTTGACGAAGCCCTGGAAGAACTCCTGGAACAGGTCAACGTCGAAGCCGCCGACGGTGGCGCGGGTGTACGGCACGTGCATCTGCAGGCCTGGGCGGCCGGAGAGGTCGATCACCACGCGCGACAGCGCTTCATCGAGCGGCACGTAGGCGTGGCCGTAGCGACGGATGCCTTTTTTGTCGCCGATGGCTTTGGCAAACGCCTGGCCGAGGGTGATACCGACGTCTTCCACCGTGTGGTGGTCATCGATATGCAGGTCGCCCTTGCTGACAATATCCAGGTCGATCAACCCGTGACGGGCGATCTGGTCCAGCATGTGCTCAAGAAAAGGAACACCGATATCGAATCGGGCCTTTCCGGTGCCATCGAGGTTGATCGAGGCTTTGATCTGGGTTTCCAGAGTGTCGCGCTCGACAGACGCCTTACGTTCGGCCATCACCAGCTCCGCAAAATCATTGGGCGAAAAAGGCAGCCATTATAGGCTTGCGGGCGCCAAACAGAAACACGAGAGGTGATATCCCTGACGGAGTGAATCCGGGGATGCCGGCGATAGACATGTCCATACAAGCCATTTCAGACACCCCAAAACAACTGTAGGAGCGAGCCTGCTCGCGATGAGGCCCTCACATTCAACATCATTGTCGACTGTCAGACCGCTATCGCGAGCAGGCTCGCTCCTACAAGGGTGATGCGCTTACTTAGTGAAACAGCACCGCCGTCTTCTGCAGAGTCACCCAAACACCCCACGCCAGCGGAATGCCCACCACCAGCCACGCCGCAATCGCCAGCGGCTTGGTGCCCGGCGCGGCTTTCCACTCCAGCACGGTGCTGCTGTCAGCGCCTTTGTCATGGCCCAGCGCCTGTTCGGCGGCCAGTTCGGCGTCGGTCATGAAGTACTTGTCCGCCACCGGACGCACCAGCAGGTTGCACAGGAAACCCAGCACCAGCAGGCCGGCGAGGATGTACAGGGTGATGTCGTAGGCCGCCGCACGCTCGACGCCGATGCTCAGCTGATACTCACGCAGGTAATTCACCAGCACCGGACCGAGCACACCAGCAGCAGCCCACGCCGTCAGCAGACGCCCGTGAATCGCACCGACCATTTGCGTGCCGAACAGATCCGCCAGATACGCCGGAACGGTCGCGAAACCACCGCCATACATCGACAGGATGATGCAGAACGCAGCCACGAACAGCGCGATGCTGCCCAGGTGACCAAGGTTCGGAATCAGTCCGTACAGGGCAAAGCCAAGGGCGAAGAACACGAAGTAAGTGTTTTTACGGCCCAGGTAATCCGAGAACGAAGCCCAGAAGAAGCGCCCACCGATGTTGAACAGGCTCAGCAAACCGGTGAAACCGGCAGCGATGGCGGCAATCGAAGCCAGTTGTGAGGCGTCCAGTTGACCGAAGGTCAGGTCATTGCCCAGCAACTTGCCCGCGAACACTTCCTGCAACAGCGGCGACGCCATGCCGAGGATGCCGATACCGGCCGATACGTTCAGGCACAGCACCAGCCACACCAGACGGAATTGCGGCGTCTTCCAGGCCACATTCACGTGAACATGACGATGAGTGATCATCGCGTTCGAGGCTTTTTTCGCCGGGGCCGTCCAGCCTTCAGGCTTCCAGCCGGTTGGCGGTACGCGATAGGACAACGCGCCACCGATCATGAACACGAAGTAGATCGCGGCCATCACCAGGAAGCTCTGCCAGACGCCGACGCTGGTTGGCGAAGCGAAATGCCCCATCAGCGCTGCCGCCAACGGAGCGCCGACCATTGCGCCGCCGCCGAAGCCCATGATCGCCATGCCGGTCGCCATGCCGCGCTTGTCCGGGAACCATTTGATCAGGGTCGACACCGGCGAAATGTAGCCCAGGCCCAGGCCGATACCGCCAATGACCCCGGAGCCGATCCACATCAGCCAGATCTGATGGGTATACACCCCCAGCGCCGAAATCAGCAGGCCGCCGCACCAGCACAGTGCCGATACGACACCGGCCTTGCGCGGTCCGGCATGCTCCAGCCAGCCACCCCAGATGGCGGCCGAGCAGCCCAGGAAGATGAAGAACAGGGTGTAGATCCAGCCGAGCATCGAGATCGGCCAGTCACACTGGGACGAAAAGACTTGTGCGATAAAACTCATGTCCGGTGCGCAGGCCACCGGAGCGGTGATGCCCAGCGCCTTAGACAGCGGCAACCAGAACACCGAAAAGCCGTAGGCCATGCCGATGCACAAGTGGATGGCCAACGCGGCCGGTGGCACCAGCCAACGGTTGAAACCGGGCTTGGCGATGATCCGCTCCTTGGACAGGAACGCAGGCTGGTCGGCGCTGAAGCCGTCCGCCGTGATGCTCGTGGTCATTGTGTATCCCCCAATTGTCAGTATGGTTCGCCAGCCACAGTCCGCTCCCGGCCTTAATGCACGCAGGCATGACCGTTTTTTGGTGGAGCACCTTGTTGTGCGACAACAGGTCGCAGAAGGACGGACGAACGGGCAAAGGTTACCATTTGCAAGTGACAGAAAAACCAAACTGACATCACCTTTTGTACGTCAACTGATCTCTATCGCTTCATGACCTCACAGGAATCACCATGCCGATCATTGTCGAGCCGCTGAACCAAGCCACTGCCCAGGATCGGCAGGATCTGCAGAAGGTCTACAGCGACGCCCCGGACTGGCTGTTCGCCCCGTTTTCCGGGGCCGCGCAGTTGATCGATGACTGTTTGCGCGATGGCACACTGATCGCCGGACGCTTCAATGATCGCCTGCTGGGCGCGGCCCGCCTGCAAAGGCACCAAGACGCCTGGCACTTGTCCCAAATATGTGTGCGAAAAATTACCCGTCGCCGTGGTGTTGCCGAGCGACTGGTCGCCGAAGCCCAGAAAATGGCCGCGCAATCAGGCATGCCTCTGCGCCTGCTGGCGCCTGCCGGGCATCTGGAGGCTCAGGCGCTGGCCGCCAAGCTGAAACTGCCACTGGACGTATTGCCGGCGTGATCACTGACCGGTCGTCTGTTCGGGGGCGCTATACTCCCCGGCTAAATTTTGAATTCGACTAATTACAAGGACTCGCCCATGAAAGCGTTCGGCAAAATCCTGGGTCTGGTACTTCTCGGGCTGTTGCTGATCATTGTGGCGCTGGGCTTTGCCCTGACCCACCTCTTCGATCCCAACGACTACAAAGACGAGATCCGCCAGATTGCCCGTGACAAAGCCCACATCGAGCTGACGCTCAATGGCGATATCGGCTGGAGCCTGTTCCCGTGGCTGGGCCTGGAGCTGCACGACGCCAGTGTGGCGACCCTGATCAAGCCGACCGAACCGTTTGCCGACTTGCAGATGCTCGGCCTGTCGGTACGCGTAATGCCGCTGCTGCGCCGTGAAGTGCAGATGAGTGACGTACGCGTCGAGGGCCTGAACCTGCGCCTGAACCGCGACAAGGACGGCCACGGCAATTGGGAAGACGTCGGCAAGGTGCCGGCACCGGCCAACACCGCCACGACCAGTTCTGCGCCCGCAGCGAGTGAACCTGCACCCGCCACCAGCGTCGCGCCCGAAAAACCGCCTCAGCCGATCCGCCTGGACATCGACAGCCTGACCGTGAACAACGCACGGGTCGAATACAGCGACGAGAAAACCGGCAAGAGCTTCAGCGCCGAAAGCATCCAGTTGAGCACCGGTGCGGTTCACGACTCCGTCAACATTCCGCTCAAGCTCACGGCTTTCCTGTCAGCCAACCAGCCGGCATTGCGAGTGCGTACCGAGCTCAATGGTGAAGTACGTATCGCACGTGCATTGCAGCGCTATCAGCTCGAAGACATGCGGTTCTCCGGGGAAGTGACCGGCGATCCGTTGCAAGGCAAGACCCTGACCTTCTCCGCCCAAGGCCAACTGGTGCTGGACAAGGCCGCCAATGTCGCCGAGTGGACCGGCATCAAGATCTCCGCCAACCAACTGCGGGCACTGGGTGAACTGAAGGTCAACGACCTCGACAAGACCCCACAGGTCAGCGGCGGCATCTCGATCGCCCAGTTCGACCTGGCGAAATTCGTCGATAGCATCGGCCAGAAACTCCCGGCCATGGCCGAAGGCAGCCTGAGCAAGGTCGAACTGGTCAGCCGTCTGGCGGCAACACCCACCAGCCTGGCACTCGACAACCTCAACCTGAAAGTCGACGACAGCACCTTCAGCGGCCGCATTGCCGTCGAAGATTTCGCCAAGCAATCGCTGCGCGCAGCACTCAAGGCCGACACCTTCAATGTCGACCGTTACTTGCCGCCGAAATCCGCCGAGGCCAATAGCGCGACACAAGTGCGCCAGGCCGAAGTCGCGAGCACCGAAGCCGATGCCATGGCCGGCGCCGGCAGCACTCCGTTGCCACCCGCGCCGACCAAGGACGCGTGGAGCAACGAGCGCCTGTTGCCCGTGGAACGCTTGAGCAAACTCGATGTGGACGCCGACCTGACCTTCGGCCAGTTGACCCTGCAAAAACTGCCGATCCATAACGCCGCGCTCAAGGCCACCGGCCAGGGTGGCCTGCTGACGCTGGCCAACCTGCGCGGCGATCTGTACGAGGGCAACTTCGAAACCACCGGCACGCTCGACGTACGCCAGCCAGTGCCGGCGCTGAATCTGCAGACGAAGATCAGCCGGGTACCGGCAGAAAAAATCCTCGAAAGCCAGGGCAAGAACCCGCCGGTCAAAGGCCTGGTTACGCTCAACAGCAGCCTGACCGGCAGCGGCAACAGCCAGAAAGCGTTGATCGAAACCCTCAACGGCAACGCCAGTTTCGTCATCAACAATGGCGTGCTGCTCAACGCCAACCTTGAGCAACAGCTGTGCAAAGGCATCGCCACGCTCAACCGCAAAACCCTCAGCGGCGAACCCCGGGGCAAGGACACACCCTTCCAGGAGCTCAAGGGCAACCTGACCTTCCGAAATGGCGTGGCCAGCAACCCGGACCTGAAGGTGCGCATCCCGGGCATGACCGTCAACGGTGACGGTGACATCGATCTGCGAGTGCTGGGCATGGACTACCGCGTCGGCATCATCGTCGAAGGCGATACCAGTGCCATGCCGGACCCGGCCTGCCAGGTCGGCGACAAGTTTGTCGGCATCGAGTGGCCACTGCGCTGCCGCGGCCCGCTGGAGCTGGGCGCCAAGGCTTGCCGCCTGGATAACGAGCGCATGAGCCAGGTCGCGGCCAAACTGGCTGGCGACAGGATCAGCGAAAAAATCGACGCGAAATGGGGCGACAAGGTCGACCCGAAACTGAAAGACGCGCTCAAGGAGCTGTTCAAGCGATGAGAGCCGAGCAGTTTTCAACGGCGGTGCTGGACTGGTTCGACCGCCACGGCCGGCACGATTTGCCCTGGCAGCAGGACATCAACCCGTATCGGGTATGGGTCTCGGAAATCATGTTGCAGCAGACCCAGGTCAGCACCGTGCTGAACTACTTCGACCGCTTCATGGCCTCGTTGCCGACGGTCGAAGCCCTGGCGGCGGCACCGGAAGACGAAGTGCTGCACCTGTGGACGGGCCTGGGTTACTACACCCGCGCGCGCAATTTGCAGAAGACCGCGAAGATCGTCGTCGAGCAGTACGGCGGCGAATTCCCCCGGGATGTGGAAAAACTCACTGACTTGCCGGGGATCGGCTTGTCCACCGCTGGCGCCATTGCCAGCATCAGCATGGGCCTGCGCGCGCCGATCCTCGACGGTAACGTCAAACGGGTGCTGGCGCGATTTACCGCGCAAGAGGGCTACCCTGGTGAGCCGAAGGTCGCCAAACAGCTCTGGGCCAACGCTGAGCGCTTTACGCCGCAGACCCGTGTCAACGCCTACACCCA
This sequence comes from Pseudomonas grandcourensis, assembly GCF_039909015.1. Taxonomy (NCBI): domain Bacteria; kingdom Pseudomonadati; phylum Pseudomonadota; class Gammaproteobacteria; order Pseudomonadales; family Pseudomonadaceae; genus Pseudomonas; species Pseudomonas grandcourensis. The sequence goes on along the minus strand of NZ_CP150919.1, from coordinate 370,098 downwards.
GGCGATGATGGACCTGGGCGCCACGCTCTGCACCCGCAGCAAACCGAGCTGCCTGCTGTGTCCGCTGGAAAAGGGCTGTGAGGCACACATGCTCGGCCTGGAAACCCGCTACCCGATCCCCAAGCCGCGCAAAGCCATCCCGCAGAAACGCACGCTGATGCCGATGCTCGCCAACGGCGAGGGCGCGATCCTGCTTTACCGTCGCCCGTCCACGGGCCTGTGGGGCGGTTTGTGGAGCCTGCCGGAACTCGACGACCTCGATGACCTGACGCACCTGGCATCGCAGCACTCGCTGGAACTGGGCACCCAACAGGCATTGCCGAGCCTGGTGCACACCTTCAGCCATTTTCAGTTATCCATCGAACCCTGGCTGGTTCAGGTCCAGGAGTCCGGCCATCACGTGGCCGAGGCTGACTGGCTCTGGTATAACCTCGCCACCCCGCCGCGCCTGGGCCTTGCCGCCCCGGTCAAAACCTTGCTCGAACGCGCGGCCGCCGTATTGAACGCAGGAGAGTCGTCATGACCCGCACCATCATGTGCCGCAAGTACAAAGAAGAATTGCCAGGCCTGGAGCGCGCTCCCTTCCCGGGCGCCAAAGGCCAGGACATTTTTGACCACGTCTCGCAAAAGGCCTGGGCCGACTGGCAGAAGCACCAGACCCTGCTGATCAACGAAAAACGCCTGAACATGATGAACGCCGAAGATCGCAAATATCTTCAGGGCGAGATGGACAAGTACTTCTCCGGCGAGGATTACGCCAAGGCCGAAGGCTACGTACCGCCGTCGGAATAACCCCGATTTATCGGGGGGCGGAACGTAAGCGACGGTAATAATTAAAATTTTTTTGAAAACTTGCTTGACGACCCCCTGAAAAACCAGTTTAATGCGCCCCGTTGCCCAGATAGCTCAGTCGGTAGAGCAGGGGATTGAAAATCCCCGTGTCGGCGGTTCGATTCCGTCTCTGGGCACCAAATACCGAAAACCCTGAATCGCAAGATTCAGGGTTTTTTTATGCCTGCGATTTAATGACCGCTGGACTATTTCCGGACCAGGCCCTTAACACTTTCCTTAGCCCATCCTTCCGACCCTCCCACACCCTCCTCTCAAAAACAAATAGCTTTCGAAATTCTTGAAGCTATCGCCAAGAGCTCGCCCAATCCACATCCAGCGACGCCGACTCAGCCGTCTGGTTCGAAACACAGCTGGCAGGGCCAAGCAGCCTCACGGCACTGATTTGACCATCTGAATGATGGCAATTTGACGCCACCGTTTTGCGCTGTAAACTGCAAGTCACTTCCGTGTTCTCTTTGCGCAAAAAGGAATTTGCAATGCCAACCCTGGGCGAAATCCGCGTCAACCCTACGACTGGCCATCATTCCGAGCCCTCCCTCACGGCTCTGAAAGATGGTGGTTACATCGTGGCGTGGAGCGATCAGGGAACAAGCACCACCGATTACATCTACACCCAGCGCTATAACGCCAGTGGCGTGAAGGTAGGCGGGCCGGCCCTCGTCAACAATGTTACGAACAGCGCACAGGAAGACCCCACCATTACCGCATTGGCCAACGGCGGCTACGTAGTCACCTGGCAATCGGATAGCTTCGACGATATGTCGGACATCGCCGCCCAGGTCTACAACGCCAATGGCGTCAAGGTTGGAGGCGAGTTACTCGTCAACACAACCAGAAACGGCGTCCAGGACAGCGCAGAGATCACCGCGCTTAAAGACGGCGGCTTTGTAGTGTCCTGGGCTTCGTACGGTCAGGACGGCAGCGGCTGGGGCGGTTACCTGCAGCGCTATAACGCCAGCGGGGCAAAGGTAGGTGCAGAAACACGCGTCTCTACCACCACTCAATACGACCAGGATGGCCCTACCGTCACCGGCCTCGCCGATGGCGGCATGATGGTGGTTTGGGAAGGTAACGGGACAGACGATACATCCGGCATCTTCGGTCAACGGTTCAAGGCCGACGGCAGTAAATCGGGCGGAGAAATTCGCATCAATACCAGGGTTACCGACGATCAGACTGACCCCATGATCAAGGTGCTGAATAGCGGTAATTATGTCGTCACCTGGCAATCAGCTCCCGACGATGGCGACGGCAATGACGAAACCGATGCCCCTGGCGACGTCTACGCGCAGCTTTTCAATGCCACAGGCGTAAAAGTGGGTGCAGAAACCCAGGTGAACACCACCACCGTTGGCAATCAGGAAGAGCCCAATGTCACCGCCATGACGGATGGCGGTTATCTGGTGACCTGGGCAGGCCAAGGCATCGGTGATGTAAATGGCATCTTCGCCCAACTCTTCAATGCCAGCGGCGTCAAGGTTGGTACCGAAACCCGCATCAACACCACCACTACCGGTAATCAAATGTTCAGCCAGGTTACTGCATTGACCGATGGCGGCTATGTGATTGCCTGGGAGTCCCATGGGGTGAATGGGCAAGTTGACGTCTATACCCAGCGCTTTGACGCGAACAGCAACAAGGTTTCCAGCCTGACAGGCGATGCCTTGGCCAACACCCTGACCTGGACCAGCGCCGGCAGCGTGATCATTGACGGCGGCGCGGGTAACGACACACTGACAGGTGGCCGCGCCAATGATCACCTGAACGGTGGCGTCGGCAATGACTCGCTCAACGGCGCTGCCGGTGCCGACCGCCTGATCGGCGGCGATGGTTCCGACTTCTACTTCGTCGACAATGCCGGCGATGTCGTCAGTGAAACCAATGCTGTCGCCAGCACCGGTGGCATCGATACCGTTTATAGCTACATCAGCGCCTACACCCTGACTGACAATGTCGAGAACCTGCTCCTGCTGGCGAACGGCGCTGCCAACGGCACCGGTAACAGCCTCAATAACGTCATCAATGCAGCGGCCGGCAACAACATCCTCAATGGCGGCGCCGGTATCGATACCGTGTCCTATGCCTTTGCCACGGCGGCGGTGACGGCCAACCTGGGGCTGACCACCGCGCAAGCCACCGGTGGTTCCGGTTCAGACACCCTGTTGAACTTCGAAAACCTCACGGGCAGCAACTATCACGACAAGCTGACCGGTAACGCGCTTGCCAACACCCTCAACGGTGGTGCCGGCAATGACACACTCACCGGTGGCGCCGGCAACGACCTGCTGATCGGTGGCACGGGCCTGGACATGCTTTATGGCGGTACCGGGGCCGACACATTCGATTTCAATGCCTTGAATGAAATGGGCCTGGGCGCCGCCCTGCGCGATGTCATTGGCGACTTCAAGACCAGCGAAGGCGACAAAATCGACCTGTCGACCCTGGACGCCAACCTGGCGACGGCGGCCAACGATGCGTTCAGCTTCATCGGCTCCAGTGCATTCAGCAGCAATGCCACAGGGCAATTACGCTTCGCCGGTGGCGTTCTCTATGGCAGCACCGACGCCGACACCGCCGCTGAGTTCGAAATTCAGTTGGTGGGGGTGAGCAACTTGCAAACTGCCGACCTGTTTGTCTGATCGGCCAGACGTTGCATATCTGATGTTTCATGGTTGTCCCGAAAACAAACTGACAAGAACGTTTTAAACAAACGACAGGAGTGTTGATATGGCTAGCTTGATAAACGGTCTTGGTGGTGCAGCGGGTTTCGGGGAGAACCAGCTGACTCGAAACGATGATAGCTACACCTCCAACATTAATATCAGCAATGTTTTCGGGGCTGCCGGACTCAACTTCTTCGGTACCAACTACACCAATATTTCCGTCAATAACAACGGAAACATCACTTTTGGTAGCGGCCTTTCCACCTATACCCCCTACGGCATGCAAAGCTCCAGCAGGCCGATGATCGCTCCCTTTTTTGCCGACGTAGATACCCGGGGCGGAACGGTCAGTGCAACGCCGGGCGGCATATCGACAGGCAGCAACCTTGTCTATTACGACTTCAACACTACAGGCAATGGCGCGCTGACCGTTACTTGGGATGACGTCGGTTATTACAACAGCAAGACAGATAAACTAAATGCCTTTCAACTCCAGCTGGTCGGGACGGGCGGCGGCAACTTCGATGTCATCTTCCGGTATGAAACCGTCAACTGGACAACCGGTAGTGCCAGTGGCGGCACCGGTGGACTGGGAGGAACCGTTGCCCGCGCCGGTTACTCGACTGGCGACGGCGCCTCCTGGTATGAACTGCCGCAATCGGGCAATGAGTCCGCCATTCTCGGGCTGGAAACCACTCCAGGTAACACAGGCGTAGCCGGTTACTACAAGTTCAGCATCGTCAGCGGTACGTCCGGCAATGACAACATGCAAGGTACTGCCGGGAATGACTCGCTCTATGGCTCTTCGGGCAATGACGTCATCAATGGTTTTGCCGGAAATGACGTACTCTACGGCGCAGCGGGCAGCGACAGGCTCTTGGGCGGCCTGGGAGACGACACCTATATCGTGGATGCGCTCGATACGCTTGTTGAACTTGCCAACCAGGGTACCGACGTCGTTCAGGCAGGAATCAGCTATACACTCGGTGACAATCTAGAGAACCTGATTCTGACCGGTAATAGCAGTATCAACGGCACAGGTAACGCACTGAACAACACCCTTGTCGGCAACTCATCAAACAATATATTCAATGGCGCGGCGGGCACCGACTTTGTTTCGTATGCCTATTCCAACTACGGCGTCAGAGTCGACCTGTCCAACACCGGTTCGCAATATACGTACCAAGGCTACGATACTTTCGTGTCTATCGAGGGCGTCATCGGTACTGATGACTCCGATACACTAACCGGTAATGACTTGGCCAATATCCTTATCGGCGGCGCAGACAGTGACATCCTCAATGGCGGCGCCGGCAACGACACCCTTGATGGTGGCAGTGGCGTGGACCGGATGACTGGCGGCGATGGATCTGACCTCTACTACGTCGACAATGTCGACAATGTCGACGATATCGTCAGCGAAACCAATGCTGTCGCCAGCACCGGTGGCACCGATACCGTTTATAGCTACCTCGACACCTACACCCTGACTGACAATGTCGAGAATCTGCGCCTGCTGGCGACCGGCGCTGCCAACGGCACCGGTAACAACCTCAATAACGTCATCGATGCAGCAGCCGGCAACAACGTCCTCAATGGCGGCGCCGGTATCGATACCGTGTCCTACTCCTTTGCCACAGCGGCGGTAACGGCCAACCTGGGGCTGACCACCGCGCAAGCCACCGGTGGTTCCGGTTCAGACACCCTGTTGAACTTCGAAAACCTCACGGGCAGCAACTATCACGACAAGCTGACCGGCAACACGCTTGCCAACACCCTCAGCGGCGGCCTGGGCAACGACCAGCTCAACGGCGCTGCCGGTGCCGACCGTCTGATCGGCGGCGATGGTTCCGACTTCTACTTCGTCGACAATGCTGGCGATGTCGTCAGTGAAACCAATGCTGTCGCCAGCACCGGTGGCACCGATACTGTTTATAGCTACATCGGTGCCTACACCCTGACTGACAATGTCGAGAACCTGCTCCTGCTGGCGAACGGCGCTGCCAACGGCACCGGTAACAACCTCAATAACGTCATCGATGCCGCGGCCGGCAACAACGTCCTCAATGGCGGGGCCGGTATCGATACCGTGTCCTATGCCTTTGCCACGGCGGCGGTAACGGCCAACCTGGGGCTGACCACCGCGCAAGCCACCGGCGGTTCCGGTTCAGACACCCTGTTGAACTTCGAAAACCTCACGGGCAGCAACTATCACGACAAGCTGACCGGTAACGCGGCCGCCAACACCCTCAGCGGTGGCCTGGGCAACGACCAACTCAACGGCGCTGCCGGTGCCGACCGCCTGATCGGCGGCGATGGTTCCGACTTCTACTTCGTCGACAATGCCGGCGATGTCGTCAGTGAAACCAATGCTGTCGCCAGCACCGGTGGCACCGATACCGTTTATAGCTACATCAGCGCCTACACCCTGACTGACAATGTCGAGAACCTGCTCCTGCTGTCGGCCGGCGCTGCCAACGGCACCGGTAACAGCCTCAATAACGTCATCGATGCAGCGGCCGGCAACAACATCCTCAATGGCGCCGCCGGTATCGATACCGTGTCCTATGCCTTTGCCACGGCGGCGGTGACGGCCAACCTGGGGCTGACCACCGCGCAAGCCACCGGTGGCTCCGGTTCAGACACCCTGTTGAACTTCGAAAACCTCACGGGCAGCAACTATCACGACAAGCTGACCGGCAACGCCCTTGCCAACACCCTCAACGGTGGTGCCGGCAATGACACACTCACCGGTGGCGCCGGCAACGACCTGCTGATCGGTGGCACGGGCCTGGACATGCTTTATGGCGGTACCGGGGCCGACACATTCGATTTCAATGCCTTGAATGAAATGGGCCTGGGCGCCGCCCTGCGCGATGTCATTGGCGACTTCAAGACCAGCGAAGGCGACAAGATCGACCTGTCGACCCTGGACGCCAACCTGGCGACGGCGGCCAACGATGCGTTCAGCTTCATCGGCTCCAGTGCATTCAGCAGTAATGCCACAGGGCAGGTACGCTTCGCCGGTGGCATTCTTTACGGCAGCACCGACGCCGACACCGCCGCCGAGTTCGAAATTCAGTTGGTGGGGGTGAGCAACTTGCAAACTGCCGACCTGTTTGTCTGATAACGGGTCGTCTCTGGCACCAAAGCACCGAGAAACCCTGAATCGCAGGATTCAGGGTTTTTTATGCCAATGGGAAAGCGAAGACACCCAGACATTCCCCCAGGTACCCTGAACTGCAAGATTCAGGGATTGATGCCCCGCCTTGATTTTCTGTCTCTCGCTAACTCGCATCATTCCAGTGGAAAACCAGGTTACGGGCTGCACCACTGCCAACATCGGCAACGTCATGCCGTGTTTCTCCGTGATGCGTCGCAATGACGGTGTATTTCCCGGCAGGCAGTTTCACGTAAACCAGCGGACCGGCGTCGTTGAGCGTCAGCACGGTCTGCGCGGGGGCTTTCTGAATAACTACATTCACGTCAGAAGTGTATTCATTTCCCGTCCCGGCAGAGAACGTCATGTGCAGGTTATAGCCGGTGGTCTGCTGGATGGCCTTGGACTCATCCTCGCCAATACCGCCGGACAGGTAGGTGATGCCGTTTTGCTCCTGGCTTTGCACTTGCACCCCCTGGCTGGCAATGGGCTCAAGGCTCGCGGCAGGTGACATCGCAGGAAACATCAGCACGCCTACAGCGGTGATGGGCAACAGGAGTGTATGGAGGTATTTCATGATGACGACTCCCGGGTTCTGCAGAACCCAATCGTTACACTCTTTGGATTCCCAGCCGGTGGGTAGGGTTTAGATTGATTTGACCTGAGTACGAAACGTACTACGTCATTTATTCCTCGGCCCTCGCCCAGCATCAGACATGACCTGCCGGCGAACCCGGTATTTCCTGCCTGTTTCTCAGCAACTCCCGGCATCTTCGAAAGGCGCACACTTGTCATCCTCTTTCGCTGTTCAACCTGCTGCGGAAGACCTCATGACGACCCTCACACCCAACGACACTCACGACCCACATCTGGCATCACTGCTTGGCAACCTTGGCAAATTGATCCATCAGGCACGTCAGAAGGCGCTTCGGGCGGTCGATACCGTTCAAGTGCAGACCTGTTGGCAGATCGGGCGACATATTGTCGAGTTCGAACAGGAAGGGGCTCGGCGGGCGAGATATGGCAAACGCTTACTGGCCACTTTGGCAAAAGTCCTCAGTGCCGACTTCGGCAAAGGTTTTGACGAACGCAACCTGCGCTACATGCGAGATTTTTATCAAACTTTTCCAATTTGGAACGCAGTGCGTTCCGAATTGAGCTGGACCCATTACCGCCGCCTGCTTCGGGTCGACAACGACAGCGCTCGTCTCTGGTACATGAACGAATCAGTCACCCAAAACTGGTCAAGCCGCGCCCTGGAACGCCAGATCAATACGTTGTACTACGAACGCCTGCTGGCGAGCCGCGATCGCGGTAGCGTTAAGCAGGAGGCCGCCACCCACATTCAAAACATGAAGGCCGGCCCTCGGGATTTCATCCGTGATCCGGTAGTACTGGAGTTTCTTGGTTTACCCAATGCCGGCAAGCTTCAGGAAAGCGAGATCGAACAAGCGCTGATCGAACAATTGCTCGCCAGCAAGTACAAGCTTGTCCTGCCCAGTGAAGAGGAACTGCGTGGCGCACTGGATCGGGAACGGGCGGAACTTGAAGAACGATTGCTCAATCAACAACCGCGTTGAGGCGAACAGATTGTTCATCAACGGCATCAGGACTATCGTTGGCAGCTACCCGCAAAGGACTGACGCCGATGAATTTGCAGGACACGCCTCCATTGGCCGCCACTCGCATCGAGTTGCCGCGGCCGGATACCACCCCCGGCAAGCCGTTCAAGGAAACCGCCGCGGACGGCTTCATCCTCGGTGGCTTCACCTGGCGGCACCCTTCTGGGGACGCCGCCGGTCCGGTCGTCATCATCAATGCCGCCACTTCGGTCCGTTGCCGCCACTATTCGCGCTTCGCCGACTACCTGTTCGACCACGGCTTCGATGTCATCACCTATGACTACCGCGGCATCGGCGAGTCGCGGCCAGCATCGCTCAAGGGGCTTCAAGCCTCGTGGACCGATTGGGGTGCGCTGGATTTCGAGGCGATGCTCAAGCGCGCACAGCGTGAGTTCCCAGGGCAGCCTGTCGATGTGGTCGGCCACAGCTTTGGCGGCTGCGCAGCGGGCCTGGGGGCGTCCGGGCACCTGATCCGGCGCCTGGTGACGGTCGGTGCGCAATTTGCCTACTGGCGCGACTATGCGCCGGCCCACCGCTGGCGCATGTTCGCCAAGTGGCATGTGCTGATGCCGCTGGTGACGATGATCTACGGCTACTTTCCGGGCAAACGCCTTGGCTGGCTGGAAGACACACCCGCCGGCGTGGTCCGTGACTGGAGCCTCTCCACCGCCCGCTACGAGAAACGCTCAAGCGGCCGCACAATCAGCAAAACCGCCGGGCAACTGCCCTTTGCCGGCGTCACCGCGCAAACCCTGGCCATCAGTATCAGCGACGATCCCTACGGTACGGTCCCGGCCATCGAACGCCTGCTCGGCTACTTCACCGGCAGCACAAACTCTCACCTGCGTATCCATCCCGAAGACATCGGCGAAGAAGAAGTCGGACATTTCGCCTTTTTTCGTAGCGCATACCAAGCCACACTATGGCCCATTGCATTGGCCTGGCTGCAAAACGGCGAGCTGGCCCCCGATACCCCCGGGCGGCGAGTGCCACGCAGTTAGGCCTTTTGCCCTTTCAATGAATACGGAACGACGCCCATGGCCTCAGCCAACAAGCAGCAAAAACGCGCCTCCCGCGCCAAGGCCAAAGCCAAGCAGAACCGCACCCAGCGGGCTGCCGCGCCGGTGGAACTGGACCCGAACGACGATCGCATCGACTTCGAATCGGTGGACCTGACCGAACTGTTCAAGAAAATGATCGACGCCGAAAAGATCAGCCAGCAAGCCCTGTGCACGGCCTTCCTCGAAGACCCACTGCTGGAACTGGTGTACGAGCAGGAAGGCGAAGAAGGTGCGACAGACTTCATCCTCGCTGCTCTGATCGAGTATCGCCAATGGGCGACCGAAACCGATGAAGCCGGCGCACTGGCGTGGATCGAATCACCGGCCTTCCAGGCCGACTACGTGGCGGCGTCCGACGCCATTGCCGCGCAAACCCAACAGAAACCGAACTGAGTTCCCATGGCCTCCCTGAACAAGCAACAGAAACGCGCCAAGCGCGCAAAAGCCAAAGCCAAGCAGATCAACATCCACGGCCGCAAACCCGCCGCGCTGGACGATGACCTTGGCCACCTCGACGAGCCGATCCCGGAATACACCCTGGCAATGTTCAGCAAAATGCGCGACGCAGAAGCCGTCAGCCGCAGCGAAATGCTCTCGGTGCTGCTGACGAACCTCGCCTTCATCATCATCGACCATCCAGAACTGCTGGACACGGAAAATGCCGACGACGAAGGCATGGCCGCCACCCACCTGGCTGCCGACATGCTGATCGACTACCGCATGTGGGCCGACGGCATGGACCGCGACGCCGCCCAGGCATGGCTGAGCGAGCCACAGTTCATCGCCGATTTCGGCGCTGCACTGGATGTCTACCGCGAGTCGCTCGAAGCTCCGGAAGAAAAAGCCGAGTAAAGGTTACGACTCAAACAAAAACGGCCGCTTGTCATCACTGACAGCGGCCGTTTTGCGTTACGCGGTATGGATCAGTTCAGCACTACCGCGCCGCGTTTTTCCAGGTTGCGGCGGCGAGCCACCAGCAAGCCGGCCGCTACCACCAGAGCACTGAGCAGGCCGGTCGCGAGGATTTCCACGCGATGGGCATCCTGGAACAGCATGATGGTCAGGGCCGCGACGATGAAGACGATCACCGCGTAGGTCAGGCCCGGGAACAGCCACATGCTGAAGGCGATTTTCTCGCCGCGCGCTATACGCTGCTTACGCATGCGCAGTTGCGAAATCGCAATCACCAGGTACACCAGCAATGCGATGGCACCGGAGCTGGCCAGCAGGAATTCGAACACGGCAGCCGGAGCCACGTAGTTGGCGAATGTTGCCAGGAACGCGGCGCCGGTGGACAACATCACTGCCCAGTAAGGCGTGCCACTTTTGTTGGTGCGCGTGGACATCGCCGGCGCATCGCCGCGTTTGCCCAGGGAAAACATCATGCGCGACGACGTGTAGAGCGCCGAGTTCAGGCAGCTGGTCACAGCAACCAGTACCACAATGTCGACGATCATCTTGGCGTTCGGGATGCCCATGCGTTCAAGCACAGTCTGGTAGGAACCAAGGCTGGCCAGGATCGGGTCGTTCCACGGCACCAGGGCCACAACGATGAAGATCGATACGAGGTAGAACAAGCCGATCCGCCAGATCACCGAGTTAGTGGCCTTGGAGATTTGCTTGCCCGGATCTTTCGATTCCGCGGCCGCGATGGTCACGATCTCGGTACCCATGAAGGAGAACATGGTGGTCAGGATCGCGCCCAGCACCGCGCCCATGCCGTTTGGCAGGAAGCCTTGGGTGTCGAACAGGTGCGAAACACCGCTGACCTGGCTGTTCGGCAGGAAGCCGAAGATCGCCAGGACGCCGAGAACAATGAAACCAATGATTGCCACAACCTTGATCAGGGCGAACCAGAACTCGAACTCACCGTAGTTCTTTACGCTGAAGAGGTTGGTCACGGTCAGCAGCATCGTGATGACCAGAGCGAAGGCCCAGATGTCCACACCAGGGAACCAGGCATGCAGGATGGTCGCGGCGGCGTTGGCTTCCAGTGGAATCACCAGCACCCAGAACCACCAGTACAACCAGCCGATGGTGAAACCGGCCCAGTGACCGATCGCGCGGTCGGCGTAAGTCGAAAACGAACCAGTGTCCGGCGAGGCAACGGCCATTTCGCCGAGCATGCGCATCACCAGCACCACCAACATGCCGGCGGCGGCGTAAGCCAACAGAACAGCCGGACCTGCAGCGGCGATGGCGTGACCCGAGCCAACGAACAAGCCGGCGCCGATAACCCCGGCAATCGACAGCATGGTCACGTGGCGCGGTTTGAGCCCCTGTTCGAGGCCACTAGAGCTTTGGGTACTGCTCATTAAAACTACCTTTGTAAGGAGAAGCGAATGCGTGCATCCCGTTTGGCAATCCTTCTCGTAAAAAGAAGCCAACGGGGCGTTCTGGATTCTGCACGCAATAATTGCGCCAAAATATTTCAAAACCCTCTAGCCCGGCGATCTCGCTTAGACCGGAGAGTCATCGCAACCCATTGAATTTAATGGCACTTTGCCAGAGCGTTACCCTGCCACCCACTTTGTGGGGTGAATCAGCGCACCGGAAACACACCTGAAAATGGCTCCGCGCACATTAAAAGTGCGCAAGCTGTGCATTTGGCCGGATAGCGCTTCCAACACCCTGTCAAAGCTGGCAACATCGCGCCTTTTTTTGCGGCAGCCACCTCGCTTTCTATCGATCGGCAAGGTTCAAACAGCTGTTCGGTTGTTGATGGGGCGACAGTCTGCTGCGCCGATGCGACAACCTGCCACACGCCAGCCGTTTACCGTCCGTAGCGCTGTTGGCTGCCATTGAAACGCTATGCTAGGTTGGCCGCCTCGCCAGGAAGGCCGCCAACAGCAGGAGCGCAACATATATGAGGAACGCACATGGCTGAGGCCACGCCCGCGCTTGAAATCCGCAACTTGCACAAACGCTACGGTTCGCTGGAGGTGCTCAAAGGCATCTCGCTGACCGCCCGCGACGGCGATGTGATCTCGATCCTGGGTTCCTCCGGCTCCGGTAAGTCCACGTTCCTGCGGTGCATCAACCTGCTGGAAAACCCGCACAAGGGCCAGATCCTGGTCGCCGGCGAAGAACTCAAGCTCAAGGCCGCGAAGAACGGTGAACTGGTTGCCGCCGACGGCAAGCAGATCAATCGCCTGCGCAGCGAAATCGGTTTTGTGTTTCAAAACTTTAATCTGTGGCCGCACATGAGCGTGCTCGACAACATCATCGAAGCCCCGCGCCGTGTGCTCGGCCAGAGCAAGGCCGAAGCCATCGAAGTGGCCGAAGCCCTGCTGGCCAAGGTCGGTATCGCCGACAAGCGCCATGCCTACCCGGCGCAGTTGTCCGGTGGCCAGCAACAACGGGCGGCCATCGCCCGCACCCTGGCCATGCAGCCCAAGGTCATCCTGTTCGACGAGCCCACCTCGGCGCTTGACCCGGAAATGGTCCAGGAAGTACTTAATGTCATCCGCGCGCTGGCCGAAGAAGGCCGCACCATGCTGCTCGTGACCCACGAAATGGGCTTCGCCCGCCAGGTCTCCAGCGAAGTGGTGTTCCTCCACCAGGGCCTGGTAGAAGAGCAAGGATCGCCACAGCAGGTGTTCGAAAACCCGCTTTCGGCGCGCTGCAAACAATTCATGTCCAGCAACCGCTAACGGAGCTATCCACATGCAGAACTACAAAAAGGTCTTCCTGGCTGCCGCCGTCACCCTGGCGTTCAGCGCCGGTGCCATGGCCGAAACCCTGAAGATGGGCATCGAAGCGGCTTACCCGCCGTTCAACAATAAAGATGCCAGTGGCAATGTCGTCGGCTTCGACAAAGAAATCGGCGACGCCCTGTGCGCCAAGATGAAAGTCGAGTGCACCGTCGTGACCTCCGACTGGGACGGCATCATCCCGGCCCTGAACGCCAAGAAGTTCGACTTCCTGATCTCCTCGATGTCGATCACCGACGAGCGCAAGCAAGCGGTGGACTTCACCGACCCGTACTACTCCAACAAGCTGCAGTTCATCGCCAAGAAAGACATCGACTTCAAAACCGACAAGGAGTCCTTGAAAGGCAAGGTGATCGGCGCCCAGCGCTCGACCCTGGCAGGCACCTTCATGGAAGACAAAATGCCGGGCGTTGAAGTCAAACTTTACGACACCCAGGAAAACGCCTACCTCGACCTGACTTCCGGCCGCCTGGACGGCATCCTTGCCGACAAGTACGTCAACTACGAATGGCTGAAAAGCGATGCTGGCCGTAGCTACGAGTTCAAGGGCGACCCAGTGGAAGAAAGCGACAAGATCGGTATTGCCGTGCGCAAGAAGGACCCGATCCGCGAGAAGCTGAACACCGCGCTGAAAGAAATCGTCGCTGACGGCACCTACAAGAAGATCAACGACAAGTACTTCCCGTTCAGCATCTATTGATACTGACCTGCCTGACCGGCGCCTGATGGCGCCGGTTCTCGGCCTTGCCTGCCGCGATTTGAAAAGAAATCCATGACTATCGACCTCTACGGATTCGGCCCGGCGCTCGCCGCTGGCGCGCTGATGACTGTGAAACTGGCACTCTCGGCCCTGTGCCTGGGGCTGGTGCTCGGTCTGCTCGGCGCCTTGGCCAAGACTTCCCCGTACAAGCCGCTGCAATGGCTTGGCGGCACTTATTCGACCCTGGTTCGCGGCATCCCGGAATTGCTCTGGGTGCTGTTGATCTACTTCGGCACGGTCAACCTGATGCGTGCCCTGGGCGAGTTCTTCGGTAACCCCGACCTTGAGCTCAATGCCTTCGCCGCCGGTGTGATTGCGCTGGGCCTGTGCTTCGGCGCCTACGCCACGGAAGTGTTTCGCGGCGCGATCCTCGCCATCCCCAAAGGCCATCGTGAAGCCGGCGTGGCCCTGGGCCTGTCGAAGTGGCGCATCTTCACCAAGCTGATCATGCCGCAGATGTGGCGCATCGCCCTGCCCGGCCTGGGCAACCTGTTCATGATCCTGATGAAAGACACCGCGCTGGTGTCGGTGATCGGCCTGGAAGAAATCATGCGTCATGCGCAAATCGGCGTGACCGTCTCCAAACAGCCGTTCACCTTCTATATGGTGGCCGCGTTCATGTACCTGAGCCTGACGGTGCTGGCGATGACCGGCATGCACTTCCTGGAAAAACGCGCCGCTCGCGGCTTCGCGAGGAGCACCCAATGAATTGGGAAGTCATCATCAAATGGCTGCCGAAACTGGCCCAGGGTGCAACCCTGACCCTGGAACTGGTAGCCATCGCCGTCATCGCCGGTTTGCTGCTGGCCATTCCACTGGGCATCGCCCGCTCGTCGCGCCTGTGGTGGGTACGGGCATTTCCCTACGGCTACATCTTCTTTTTCCGTGGAACGCCGTTGCTGGTTCAACTGTTCCTGGTCTACTACGGCCTGGCGCAGTTCGACGCGATCCGTAACAGTTCGATGTGGCCCTACCTGCGCGATCCGTTCTGGTGCGCCACCGCGACCATGACCCTGCACACCGCAGCCTACATTGCGGAAATCCTGCGGGGCGCCATCCAGGCGATTCCACCGGGCGAGATCGAGGCGGCACGGGCACTGGGCATGTCCAGACCCAAAGCGCTGGTCTACATCATCCTGCCGCGCGCCGCGCGCATCGGCCTGCCGGCCTACAGCAACGAAGTGATCCTGATGCTCAAGGCCAGCGCCCTGGCCAGCACCGTGACCTTGCTGGAACTGACCGGCATGGCCCGCACCATCATTGCCCGGACCTACCTGCCGGTGGAGATCTTCTTCGCCGCGGGCATGTTCTACCTGGTAATGGCGTACGTGCTGGTGCGCGGTTTCAAGCTGCTGGAGCGCTGGTTGCGCGTCGATGCCTGCCAAGGGCGTTGATTCCCACGTGTTGACGGGCGAGGCCCTGCTCGCCCGCTTCACCGCGCTGGATGCTTTTCTGACAGAGCATCAGGCACTGTGGAAACCCCGGCCGTTCACTCATCTACAGCTCCCATGGGAAGCGTCCTACCCGGAGCTGGCCGCATGGCTACGTGAGCGAACGCTGGAAGACGCGGAAAACGCTCACAACCAACCCGCCCTCCTGAATGCACCGGAACCCTTTGCTTCCTTGGCAACAATGTCCGTTGCCTTGAGTGCCGTGGATGAATTGCCCGCACGCGTGCTTGAAACGGCCGGCCATCGATTGAACGTCGATGTACCGGGGCGCAAATGGCAGCAGATCGAAGCCTTCGCCAGTCGATTGCAGTTTTCCGAAGCACCGAAGCATTGGCTGGACTGGTGCTCGGGCAAAGGACATTTGGGCCGCCGCCTGCTGCAACCGGGGCAACAACTGACGTGCCTGGAATACGACCCGGCACTGGTAGCCAGCGGCCAGACACTCAGTCAGCGTCATCACCTGCATGCGCTGCATATCGAACAGGATGTGCTCGCGGCAGACGCCGCTTGTCTACTGAGTGCGTATCACACGCCCGTCGCGCTTCACGCCTGCGGTGATTTGCATGTGCGGCTGATTCAACTCGCCAGCGCCACAGGCTGTAAACAGCTCGCCATTGCGCCGTGCTGCTACAACCGGATCAGTCTTGCCCAGTACTCGCCGATTTCCTCGGCCGCCAAAGGCTCCGGCCTACAGCTTTGCCTCGACGACCTCGCGCTGCCCATGAGTGAAACCGTTACTGCCGGCGCCCGCGTTCGACGTCAACGCGACACCTCCATGGCCCGACGACTGGGCTTCGACTTGCTGCAACGGCAACTGCGCGGCATTGACGAGTACCTGCCAACCCCTTCCCTGCCCAGCGCCTGGCTGGACAAACCCTTCGCCGATTACTGCCATCACCTGGCCGCACTCAAAGAGTTATCCACAATCGGCCCGCAAAATTGGCCAGCTCTCGAAGCCGCCGGTTGGCAGCGACTGGCCGAAGTGCGCAACCTTGAACTACTACGCGGACTTTTCCGACGCCCGCTGGAGCTTTGGCTGGTCCTTGACCGGGCACTTTTCCTCGCCGAGCAGGGCTACAGCGTCCGCGTCGGCACCTTCTGCGAAACCCCACTCACGCCGCGTAATTTCCTGCTCCTGGCCGAACACGCCTAAACGCATCCGGCCTGTGGATAACTCTGTTGATGGAATTATCGTGGATCCAATATTCATGCCAGTTTCAGGGCAAAAACCACACTGTTCATTTTTTGTACACCCACATAAAAAATCGAAAAAACAGCTATTTGCGGACAAATGAGAACAGATCCACAAATTCGGCCTAAACCCAGTGCGCCGCCAATTGCAATGTGCATAAGCATTTAATCAAAACGACATAAATGCCTAATCCCGGACCGCAGACAGGGGAAATTGCACCCTTTCATTACTCTTGATATACACACACGCAAGGGCGCCGGCAGCGCGGCCACAAACAAGAACATTTCTCCGACAGGATGCGCCAGTGACGTTCATTTCCTACGCACAGAATTTCGAAGACATACGCCTGTGGCGCGCCCTCAAAACCGTCGAGAACGGCTTCTACATCGACGTCGGGGCAAACCATCCCACCCATGACTCAGTCACCAAGGCGTTCTACGACAACGGCTGGACCGGCATCAACGTCGAACCGATGCCCAACTACTACGAAGCCCTGTGCCAGCAACGCCCCAAAGACACCAACCTGCAATGCGCAGCCGGGGAAAGTGCTGACGAACTGACCTTCTACGGCATCGCCGGCACCGGCCTCTCGACCCTCGACCCGGCCATTGCCAAAATGCACAAAGACGCTGGCATGGACGTGCGCAGCCAAACGATCCAGTCCCGCACCCTGACCTCCATCTGCGAAGAACACGCCCAGGGCCGCGACATCCATTTCCTGAAAATCGACGTCGAAGGCCACGAAGAGACCGTCCTGCGTGGCATGGATTTCAGCCAATGGCGGCCTTGGGTGATCCTGATCGAAACCCCTTGGGACCGCGACCAGACCTGGGAAAGCCTCGTCATTGATGCGGGCTACCAATCCATCCTGTTCGATGGCATCAACACCTACTACCTCGCCGAAGAACACCTGAACCTCAAACCCGCCTTCGACATCCCGCCGTGCAACCTGGACGAGTTCCAGTTCTGCAAAGGCCACAACTTCAGCCACCCCGTCAGCGACACCGAACACCAACTCGCCGCCGCCCTGCAACGCGCCGAACAGGCCGAAGCACAGCTGCGCGCGATGCAAAACAGTCGAACCTGGCAAGCCATCCAGAAACTCAAGAAAACCCTGCTGCGCGCCTGACCTGAAGCCCGCGCAAAAATAGTCAGAATTCAGGGGTTTACAGAAGCCAGCCAATCGCTATAATCGTCGCCCTGACACGCCGGTATAGCTCAGATGGTAGAGCAACTGACTTGTAATCAGTAGGTCCCGGGTTCGATTCCTGGTGCCGGCACCATACAAGGATCCAGAGAAGGCTTTCAAAATCTCTGGAACCCCCGAAAAACCCGCCTTCTGGCGGGTTTTTTCGTTTTGGCGTTCCATCGGTTTCCGTCAGAAACTGGTGGATTCCAACCGTTTTAAGGGTAGAGTTTGGGATACAGGTCACTTCGATAAAAGGGAGTACCCTTATGTCGCGCACCACAGCTCCGCTCTCCGACGCAGCTTGCCGCTTGGCAAAACCTACAGACCGCGCCTACAAGCTTTTCGACGGCGATGGCCTCTACCTCCTAGTCCAACCCAATGGCCGCAAAGGCTGGCGGCTCCGTTACGTCAAACCTGACGGACGCGAAGGACTGACCTCGTTCGGCAACTACCCCGTCATTGGCCTCGCCGATGCGCGCCGCAAGCGCTTGGAGGTCAAGCGAATGCTGTCGGATGGCGTTGATCCTATAGAGACCAAGCACCAAGCCAAGGCGGAAGCCGTAATCAAAGGCCGAACCTTTGAAAGCGTTGCGCTCGACTGGCATACGGAAATGTCGGCCAAGTGGGCACCAGGCCATTCCAAGACTGTGATGAGCCGCCTCAAAACCCACGTGCTCCCGCTGATCGGCGCCCGCGCCATTGTCGACCTCGACACCCATGACCTCATGCAGCCCTTGGAAGCGATCAAGAAGCGCGGAACGATAGACGTAGCTTTAAGGGTACAAAACTACCTGCAGAGCATCATGCGCGAGGCAAAACGCCTCCGGCTTATCACCATAAACCCTGCTTACGATCTCGAAGGCTCGATCAAAGCCCCGCGGGTGGTCCATCGCCCCGCTCTACCCTTATCGCGACTGCCGGAACTGCTGGAGCGTATCGACATCTATAAAGGCCGGGCACTTACCCGTCTGACGGTGATGCTGTCGCTGCATGTGTTTGTACGATCCAGCGAGCTGCGCTTCGCACGCTGGAGCGAGTTCGACCTCAAGCGCGGCACCTGGGAGATACCGGACACTCGACCCGCATTGGAGGGAGTACCCTTTTCCACAAGGGGTACGAAGATGGCAGGGGATATCCATTTAGTACCCTTATCTGCGCAAGCAGTGGCGCTACTCGAAAAAATCCATGCACTCACAGGCAAATTCGCATTGGTCTTCGCAGGGGATGCCAAACCCTGGAAGCCCATGTCCGAAAATACCGTGAACAACGCGCTTCGGACGATGGGATACGACACCAAAACCGATATCTGCGGGCATGGATTTCGTTCGATGGCCTGCAGCGCACTGATCGAGTCAGGATTGTGGTCGGAGACAGCCATTGAACGGCAGATGAGCCACAAGGAGCGTAACAACGTTCGAGCAGCCTATATCCATAAGGCTGAGTTCATCGAGGAGCGCAGGCTGATCATGAACTGGTGGAGCCGGTACCTGGAGGCCAACCGGCAGGAGCATGTCACTCCACACGAATTCGCGAACCAGACAGGAGCGAACGTCACTCGCCTAAAAGCAAAACGTGGCGCAACCGAGTAAGCGCTCGGTCTTCATATCTCAGCGATCCGCTTGTCCACGCGGGTCCATCCAAACAGGGCTGCAAAGCCGCCCTGCTTGGATGGAACTCACTTAAAAAATCTAAAGCCCACACAACTGTCTGTGGAAAACCACTGATTTCCACCGGTGGATAATTTCATCCACAGCCGCAGAACTCCCGAAAATTCGAGCCTTGACCCGAATTATCCACAGGCGTAGAAAGGATCGGGCAAAGCGCTGTCGTTGACAGCAACCCAGGTAGCCAGAGCCTTTGAGGCTACGCCACACCGTGGTGGTTCTCCCAAAGTGCGATTAGCGCCCGGCGGCTCGCTCGGTCACAGCGATGTGATGGATGCCTACTTCTACCAGAGTGCCCACTGCGGCAACTCATACCCCTTTATAGCTGCCCTGCAGCAACCTATCCGCTTGGCCATTTCATTGCGCCAACCTGCGCCCGTCTCTTTCTTCCGGAAAGAGACGGGCGCTCCTACCGCTGCTGCAGCCCAACTCGTACAAGGCTTTGCGGCATTCCTCCTCGTGACAATCGGCGTGACAAACACCGAAGTCACCAGCAACAGCGATGCAGATGATGGTGCCGCAGCCCACGGAATGGACTGCACCTGACTGACAGTCAGGCACGCCCCGGTCATCGCGTCACTGCCTTCACCTGACTCAGGATCTCGCGGCTTTGGTCTCGTCAGCCAGCGCAACCTCCACCCGCCCACTTCCTCGGAAGTGCTCAGGAGGCCAGATCATGAGAGGCCCAAGCTCCCGGTCGTAAAGAGCCGCCAGTCCCGCGTTAGTGGACAACCCTCACAGGTCGCAGGGGCCTTGATCCCTGATAACACTCAACATTCTTGGCGGGATGACGTGGGGAAGGGTTAGATGTGCTAACTTCCAGTATTGTTTGCTCAGCAATGTAGCCTGCTGTAAGGCTACCGGAATTTTCAAGAGGACGCGGTTAGTACGGCAAACCAAAAACGTTGTTTATGGTGCATTACTGCCAACCAAAAATGGGAAGGGATCTTGAAAGGTAGTTTAAAATCAACCTGACAGTCATAGATTTGCGGTTGTAAAATCAGACAACTGCACATTTTTGCACTTAGGCAATGAAATAAACATCTAAACCAAGGACCAATAATGTGGATGACAACCTGCAACAATAACTCACTTGCCCCCCACACTCCGCAGAATTATTTTTGTCACAAGGACTGACATGAACGAAAAAACCTCATTCAATAGTCTCCCTTTACGAAAAATACAGGGATCGACACTGAAGCTGAAAAACCCGTCTCTGAGCAATGCACGCAAACAGGTACTGCTCAACGAGTTCGATAGCTTTGTAAAATGGATATCTACTGCCCAAAAAAAAGGGAAATTTATTTTTCAGGAACGTTTGAAAGGCCTTTTCCCCAAATCAGTAAGCCGATTGAAACGCGATTTAGTTTTTATAAGCCCCAGCATAGACTGCGAAATAAGTTGGGCATGCTCATTGATAAAACAAAAACATGCCAGCATAAAAGACTTCGTCAGCATCAGCCAAGAATTAGAATTGCAATTCTGGAAGGGCGACTTTACCGCTTGCGAGTTATCTTTGAGTAAAATTGAGAAAGAATTTGGTATATCGCTGTGGTTGATTGAAGTAAAGATGGCCGTCCTTCAAGCATCTAAGGGCTTAGAAGCACAAAAAAACTTTTTATCAGAAATCAAAAAAGATTCCGTAAAAAATGTCAGCTTTTATGCCTGGGTATTTAGTTTCAGGAATGAAGAACCGGTAACTTCTGAAAAATACATTAAATACGTTAAAGACGCAGTAAACAAGTTTGAAGGATCTGGGCAAGATAACTCAATTCTGTACAAGTGTCTCCCGACCGACATTCCAAGTTCACAGATGCTCCAGGATGTTTTAAAGTACGAAACTAACTCTAGCTTAATCGACCTATACTCTACATTTATAGATGCAGGAATAAGCTTCTACACATACGACTCGACGCTAAACAATATTACAAAATCAAAAATCGTTTCTAAGTTTTTAGAAATCCTACCCTTAACTAATGACCAAAGACTGATAAATTTACTCAAGCCTGGAGAATTTGAAAGTTCCGAATGGGTTACATTGAGAGAGCTTTTTCTACGTGGCAAATGGCAAGAAAGTGTTGATCTAATACACAAAAATGAAGCGCTAGCATACTCACCTCAGACAATTAGCATAGAAGCTGACTGTCGAATTTTTCTAAACCTCACTCAAGCATCAGAATCTTCCATTAGTCTGAGGACTAGCATCCTCAACGCGCTTATTGACATAAGAATCAACGGAAAACTCGCAGCAAAATCCATTGCCTACCTATTCAAGCTCAGACTGAATCTTCGCCGGTTCGACCTATCATCAACTATAAACAGATGGTTAAACGAAGTGTTTTTCCCGTGGCCGGCAATAACAGAGCCTAATAAAGGTACAGCTTGTAAATTTAGCAATAAATTCAATCTTGACATACTTAACCTCACTCCAACTAAAGAGTGGCATCAGTACTTTAGCACACAGGCCAACCTAAAACTACTTTCTGAAAATCAAAACCATACTACGATAATTCAAGACACCTTCAACTGGAGCCAAATCGACTGCCACCAGACCAGAAAAATCACAATTCTTTATCGGCAGCGTTCATTGTTGGCTCAAAAAAACTTTAAACTAGGTATTAGAGAAGCGTCAGTCTTACTTATAGACAATCCATCATTGGCAACCCACATTCCTCTGAAGGAGTATGTAGACGCGCTAGACAAGGATCTTCGCAAAGAGCTCGCATCTGAAATTTCAGTGCCTATCCTTTTGTACATAGCTGCGAAGACATTGAGCAACGCCCATAGCAAAATTTGCGCGTACGCATACGAGGACTTCCTTTTATCTCTAAAGCTAAAAAAACCATCCGACTTAGCAGAACATTTAAACGAACACTGCAAGCCCTCTTTGATCTACTACCTCAAAAATATTTGTATCGCTGACATCATTAAAGTATCACGAGTATTCAAAAGCTCAATCGACTTACAAAATGAAAGGCTGCTAGTTTGTCGGATGCTTATCCAACTTGATCACGACAACAAGGATTCTTACGAGAAAGAAGCACGTGAAATAACACGAGCCCAGATCATATTTGCAGGAGTCCGACATATTGAGAAGAGCAAGATCTCAATTGACACTTCCGGGCTAAAGCGCTGGGCAGACAGTAACCTCAATGAAGACTTCAACAGATTGAGATCGCTGTTACTCATCCAGGCGGAGTCAGAAAAATTCAATACAAACTCAGAAGACTCAAAACTCATCAACTTTATTTCCTCGCCCTTAAAAAAAGACGAATTCTTTTTCCCTGACAACGAAACCAGATACTCACTAATAGAGCTGTACTGGACGCTGTATATAGAGTTCCTTTACAACTCTGAGTATGGGCTTGACTGTTATTTGAGCATGAGAATAAGGCATGGGGTTTTGAGCGGGCAACTCAGAGGAGCGCTGGAAAAACACAAGATCATAACTAAACGTTCATCTGATGGAAAAAACTACTTAAGCAACAAACACTGGACAAAAGAACTTTCCTCAATAAATTTCCCATACATCGAAGAAGTTGACGCATTGCTTTCAGCCTTTTCAAAAGAGCTAGACGAACTAATAGAACATTTAGTTAACGAAAAAATACAGATCTCAAGCAGCGAAAAACCTGACGGTTGGTTCCGGCAAATAGTCACTAGCAAAGATCTCACGGTACTTCAAAAAATTGTAAGTGATGAAGACACTAATTTTGCAAATTTTTTTGAGGCCAGTACACACGTATTTTGGCGCGGCATCGACATTTGCCTAAAAGATATTAATAATCACATCGAGATTGAAGTAAAAAGACGTGCTGCAACGGCATTTGAACAATTGAACAGGTCAATCTTGAGCCTTCATCCTGATTCACCACCGCTCACTCTAACCCGCACTATCACCGAGGCTAAAATATCATATACTCAGTCGTTAAATGTTGTTAAGGAATGGTTTAGCTTGCCTTCCCCGTATGAACCACCGGTATTTTCATTTGAACAGCTTGTAAGGGTTGGACTGGAGTGCGTGAAAAGGCTAAAACCAAACTTCAGCCCCAATATAGAAATCACCGGAGACAACATCAACATCACCAGCATGCTTACTTATTTCTCTGATATATTTTATGTAATATTCAATAACATTGAAGAGTACTCAGGAATACGCAGCCCCAATGTAAAAGTCCAGTGCAGCATCCAAGGAGAAGTAATGGACATACATGTTACCAATGAAATATCTACTAGTGCCAAAGCCGGACCTGGCATTGAGCGTGTGGAGGAGGCCAAAATCTTAATTGAAAGCGGTGAGTACCGAAGAAGAGTTAATGAAGAGGAGCTTAGCGGCTTCAGCAAAGTCAAGAATCTCATAGGCGAGGCCCACATATTAAAATTTGACTTTGATGATAACCTGAGCTTTTCGGTGAACTTCACAACAAGCTTTAATAGAGCGCCGCAATGAACATTCTGATAGTAGAAGATGATGAAAACAAAAGGAGTCAACTAAACAGCTTCATTGAGGCAAACTATCAGGACCTGACAATTATCAATGCCTACTCCATACAGAAGGGGCTAGACTTTGTATTCGATGAAAAAATAGATCTTATAATACTAGACATGACGCTACCGACGTATGACATAACTCCCGACGAACCTGGGGGAGGGACTAATATTTTCGGAGGCTGTGACTTCCTTTCCCAACTAGACAGATTTGATATAAAAATCCCCGCTATCGTTGTGACTCAATTCGAAATTTTTGGGTCAGGTCCGAAGACCATGACACTGAATGGGCTCAGGGAGCTGCTCGAAAAAGAATATTCCGAAACCTGTCACGGCCTGATCTACTATAACGCTTCAAGTGAAGCGTGGCTAAGTGAGCTAGACAGTTACATACACTCGATAGTCAACTCAACACAGAACTAAGCGATAACATATGACCGCGCAAATACTACTAGTAGACGATAATCAGGCCAAAGTAAAGAACATACTTTTAAGTATATCAGCAGTTCGCGGCTATTCTTTGGAGATGGTAGACGTTGCTCGAACCATTAATGAAGCAAGAGATTATTTGGAGTCCAAAAGCTATGACCTAATGATTCTCGACCTATCGCTTCCAGAGCGCCTTGACTGCGACCCGCACGCCAGCGGTGGTGTTGAATTGCTTTCCGAATTAGAGGAGCGCTCAATATATAACTCCCCTAGAGAGGTCATAGGATTAACGGCTTTCACATCAATAAAAGCTGACCACCAAAGCTTTTTCGATAAACGGCTATGGAGCGTCATGATGTATGATGAGGGTTCAGATAGCTGGACTGAGCAGTTACAGCAAAAGCTTATTCAGATTAAAAACTCGCTATCTACAAAAAACCTGACTCCGACCTATGGCGCAGAAATTTGCGTAATTGCTGCCTTGAGCTCTCCAGAGCTTAAAGCAGTCCTTAATATAAAAAGCTGGGGCTGGTCTGAATACGAAGTGCTTAACGATCCTGCCACTTACTATCAGGGGTCGCTAAAAAACGGCAAACAAATATATGCCGCAGCGTCTCCTCGAATGGGCTTACCAGCTGCCGCTGCTTTAGCCAGTAAAATGATATCCAGATTCAGACCAAAATACTTGGTGATGGTAGGAATCGCTGCAGGAATGGAGTCAAAAGTCAAAGTTGGCGATATTATTGTGGCTGATCCTGGTTGGGATTATGGCAGCGGTAAAATCACTCTTGAGACTGATGGCACGCCTACATTTGAGCCATCACCTCATCAAATATCTCTAGACCCAATTATAAAGAAGCAATTCGAGCGAATAGAGAGCGATCACATTTCGCTTTCAACCATATATAATGACTGGCCGGCTAAAAAACCGGACACCCAGCTTAAATTACATATTGGTCCATTTGCCTCTGGCGCATCAGTAGTAGCAGACCCAAGCATAACTATCAAACTAAAAGACCAACATCGTAAGATTCTTGGATTTGATATGGAAGGCTATGGAGTTATGACCTCTGGGCATGATTCAGACGAGCCGAAGCCAAAAGTAATAATAATAAAATCCGTATGCGACTATGGCGACATCCATAAAGATGATACTTATCAGCCATACGCGGCCTACACAAGTGCGGCATTACTCAAGCTATGGGCAGAGACCTATCTATAATAGCAAAAGCATGCGGGGAGAAAAGGGTAGCAATAGAGGTATGAAAGCCGCCTGTTCATATGAATACCATTTGAAACAACACGTTATGAACTGAATCGACTCCTGGTGCCGCACCATACAAAACAAAGCCCCTGCAGAAATGCAGGGGCTTTGTTGTTTCCGGGGTTTGAAAAAGCGCTTCAGTGACCCGCGCTCTGACCACCGTCCACGTGCAGGATTTCGCCGGTAACGAACTTGGCGCCATCCAGATACACGACCGCTTGTGCAATATCGTCGATCTCGCCCATATGCCCGAGCGGGTGCAGATTGCCCAGTGCGGCGTGGGTTTCCTCGCCGTGCATCGGGGTCTTGATAATGCCCGGGCTGACTGCGTTCACCCGGATCCCGCGCTTGGCGTATTCGATGGCCAGAGATTTGGTTGCCGCGTTAAGGCCGCCCTTGGTCAGCGAGGCCAGCACCGATGGCACGCCGTCGATGGCGTGGTCCACCAGGCTGGTGGTGATGTTGACGACGTGGCCGCTGCCTTGCTTTTCCATCTCGGCGATGGCGAGTTGGGTGATGTAGAAGAAGCCATTGACGTTCACCGACAGCACGTTGGCGTAGTCTTCTGCGGTGTACGCGGTGAATGGCTTGGCGATGAAGATCCCGGCGTTGTTGACCAGGGTGTCGATGCGACCGAAATGGGACATCGCTTCACGGATGACGCGCTGGGCGGTTTCCGGCTCGCCGATGTCACCGGCCACAGTGAGAATGTCCGGATCGGTGGACGGCTTGATCGAGCGTGATGTGGCGACGATCCGGTAACCGAGTTCACGAAAGGCTTTGACCATACCGTCGCCGAGACCTTGGGATGCGCCGGTGATGACGATGACTTTTTTCGAAATGCTCATGATGAAGACCTCTGACAATAAAGAATGGGGTAGAAAATCTGTAATCAGGCGTTCGCCATTTGTCGCAACATCTGTTCGTAGTACTCGACCGATTGCGAACCGGACACCAGGTGTCGACCGTTCAGTACCATGGCCGGGACCGAGCTGATGCCGTGCTGGCGGTAATAGATTTCGAGCTCTCGCACTTCACTGGCGAATGCGTCGGACGCCAGCACCTCTCTCGCCCCTGTCGCATCCAGCCCCGCTTCAGTCGCCAGAGGCACCAGCGTCGAGTGATCGCTCGGGTTCTGGCCTTCGCTGAAGTAGGCCTGTAGCAGCACCTTCTTCAACTCGACCTGCCGACCTTCCTGCAACGCCCACAGCAACAAGCGGTGCGCATCGAAGGTGTTGTAGAAGTGCGTGCGCTTCTCCAGATCGAACGTGAAGCCGATGGCCTCGCCGCGAGCGATCTGCATGGCCTTGCCGGCGGCGACGTCGTCGGCGGTTCTCCCGTATTTGCGCATCAAGTGCTCGACCGCTTGCTCACCTTCGGCCGGCATGTCCGGGTTCAACTCAAACGGCCTGTAGGTCAGCTCGACCGAGACTTCCCCGGCCACGTTCTCGATCGCCTGCTCCAGCGCCGTCGCCCCCAGTGCGCACCAGGGGCACACCACATCGGAAATGAAATCGATGGTGACGGAGGACGTCATGACTTCCCCTCCGCCTCGGCCAATTGCTTGCGGTACTGGGTGGTGGTGATGCCGGCGTAACCCCAGTTATCGGTGTCGACTTCCTCGATCACGATGTGGGTCAGGTCAGGGCGTTTATTGAGCACGCGCTCCAGTGTTTCAGTGATCTCGGCAATCACCTGAGCTTTCTGCTCAGTGGTAACGCCATCGCGGGTGATGCGTACGGTTACGAAAGGCATGAGGGAAACTCCAGTGACCTTCCCGTCGGGATGATGGGAGAGGCGTTGGAGATGAATGTATGGGGTTGGGGGGAGGGGATAAAGGTGGGGGCGGGAACTTCATTCGTTACGTGATGTAATCAGTTAGAAGCAAGCGTGGCTGCTTAGGCTGACGGTGGTTAACGTCGTCACGCAAACCCGGTGCGTGAAAAAGAAAAAGCCCCGAATCGTTCGGGGCTTTCTCGTTTCGGCTCACGTGCTTTAGCCGACGTAGTGCTTGAATTCATTATTGTCGCGAATGAGTAACTGCATCAGCTTCGGATGAATGAAAAGTTTCTCCTTGCCCACCTGAATCTCTTCCAGAACTCCAATGGCGACCAGTTCTTTGAGGTGACGTGATGCAGCCTGCCGTTGTGCAACTTTCTTGTCGACCACGTTACTGATGCGGCAGTAGGGCTGCTCGAAGATGACATCTACCAACTCGCGCGAATAGGTTTTGGGTAGCTGATCACGTACGAATTGAGTGGTGTGTTCAGACAATGCTCGGATTGCGGCAATCTTGGCTGTGGTCCACCGAGCAGTTTCTTCTACTGCACTCAACATAAACAGCAACCATGGCTCCCACGCCTGTTTGGTCGTCACCTCCAACAGGAGTCGGTAGTAATCGGCACGTTGAGCAATGATGTAGCGACTGAGGTAGAGGATCGGCAGGTTCAGCAGGCCTTCCTGGATCAAGAACAACGTATTGAGGACCCGCCCCGTCCGGCCGTTGCCGTCGACAAACGGATGAATGGCCTCAAATTGGTAGTGCCCGACTGCCATACGAACGAGGGGGTCGAGATCGGTTTCGTTGTGCAGAAAACGCTCCCAGTTGGCGAGGAGATTGCGCAGGTGCTCTTCACCTTCTGGCGGGGTGTAGATAACTTCACCCGTTCGGTCATTCGCAAGCTGTGTTCCCGGCGTACGGCGGATATCCAGTTGTGCGCCCTTCAGCGTGCGGCAGATCTCTACAGCGGTGTTGGTCGATAGCGGTCTTTGCGTTAGAGACCGGAAGCCTTGATTGAGCGCTGTTCGATAGCGCAACGCTTCCTTGGTCGCAGGGTCCGCATGGTTTTCCGTGTCTTGAGCATGCTGGAACAGCAAATCCGTGGTGGTAACGATGCTTTCTATTTCCGAGCTGTCTTTGGCTTCCAGCAGGGGAATTGTATTGATCAAGACCGTCTGGTTCGGAATCAACTCTGCTGCCTGTTTCAACTCGGCCAACGCGGTGCGTGCCTCAATACATTTTTTGAGAACTGCACGTGTTTCCAGCTCAGTTCCTGGTGGCAGCAGCGGAAGTTGGTTATATGGCCTGTCAGCCTGCCATGGCACCGGTTCATTCATGGATGCGACCCTGATCACCTTGTATGTTTTTTGAGCAGAAGAAGGCTTCTCTCATGTCGCTAGTGTAGACATGAGGCCTTAACGTGTCGCAATTTTTCACTTTTTGCGACACGTCTTCCGAACATGTCGCCGCGGACGACACGTTCGAAAGACGTGTTACCGAAATCGAGTTTTGACGACATGAGCAAATCAACAGCACAAAAAAGCCCCGAACCAGTCGGGGCTTCTTCATTCTCAGCCTTGCATCAGGCCTCGACACCACACCCCCTCATCAGAAAATATTGATCGGGTAATCCACAAACACACGCACTTCGTTGCCGCTGACGTTGTACTCGCTCGACTTCTGCGACACGCGCAGGACCGAGCTGCGCAGTTTCACGCTGAGATCTTTGGCCGGGCCGCTTTGGACGACGTATTTGATCTGGTTGAAGATCTCGCGCTCGGTGCCGCCTTCGCTGGTGGACGTGGTGATGTTGTCGCCGCGCACGTAGGCCACGTTGTAGCTCAGGCCCGGTACACCGAAGGTGCTGAAGTCTAGGCCGTAGCCCAGTTGCCAGCTGCGTTCGTCTTCGGCGTTGAAGTCGGACCAGTAGGAGTTCGCCAGGTAGATGGTGTTGCCACCGTCGCCGACGCGACCCTGGTCTTTCTGGTAGCCGCCGTAGGCGTAGCCCAGGTTGCTGTCGCCGGTGCTGCGCTGGTGCGCGAGGGTGAACGAGTGTGGGCCGGTGATGAAGGTGGCCGCCAGGCTCCAGATCTTGTTGTCGTCGCCGGTGATACCGTTTTCGCGGACGTAGGAATCGTCCAGCTTGGTGCGGTAGCCGTTGAAGTCCAGGGTCAGGGACTGATCCTTGTCGATCGGGAACACGTAGTTGGCGTTCACGTATTGTTTCTTCAGCACGTCTTCGACGTCGGAAGCGTACAGCGCAGCCTTGAATTGTTCGGTGAACTGGTAGCTACCGCCCAAGACGTTGATCGACTTCAAGCCACCGCTGTCACGGCCTTCGGCGCTTTTGCGCGACTCGGCGGTGAAGCGACCGGCGTCCAGTTGCAGACCTTTGATCTCTTTAGAGGTGATCAAGGTGCCGGTGTAGCTTTCCGGCAGCAGGCGCGAGTTGTCGTAGTTCAGCACCGGCAGCGCCGGCATCTGGTCGCCGTAGGTCAGGGTGGTGCTGGACAGGCGGAATTTGATCGCCGCGCCGCCCTTGGACAGGTCGTCCGCCGGCTGGCCGCTGTCGCCCTTTTTGAAGAAATCGATGCCTTGCGCGCCGCTACGGTCTTCGCTGCGCTCCAGGTTCAGTGCGTACAGCCCGAAAGCATCCACACCCACACCGACGGTGCCTTGGGTGAAGCCGGACGAGAACGTACCGATGGCCGCCTGGCCCCACTCGGATTTATCCGGGTTGCCGTCTTTGAAGTCACGGTTCATGTAGGCGTTACGCAGCAGCACTTTGAGGCTGCTGTCTTCAACAAAACCCTTGGATTCGGCCTGGTCGTTCGCCATGGCCTGTGTCGCACTCAACATCCCCAGAGCGATCAGGCTGATTCGCTTGTTCAACATCGTGTTCTTTTCCTTATTTCCGATTGATACGCGCTGTGTCGAACGGCCGAAACGGCGCTATCGCGCTCTTTTTTCATGACGAAAACAAAAAGGCCCGCCCACGATTTCTCGCGGCGGGCCTTTTTATAATTTTTGATCGTGGCGGTCGGCCACAGGCGTTGGGCCGAATCGTAGCTGCGCCCTCAATGATGTGTCAATTTCATGAATCTTCTAAAAACAGGCGAAAACCATCTAAGAAATTGCTTTACGCGGCAGGAATATTCAATCAACGCAGCCATCGAGACTGCAGGCTGCTACGGAATCGGATGATCCCTGATCGGGCAGCGACTGACCCAGCCACTGCGCAAACGCCTGGGGTTTGCCCAGCCATGGCCCGATATCGATCAGGGTGAATTGGTCATTGTGCTCAAGCGCCAGGGTCGGAAAGCCCTGCCCGCCGACCTTGGCCAAAAGAGCCCGGCTGTTCCTGATATGGCCTTCGGTGTCGGCCGCCCTGAAGGCTTTTTCGAAGGCTTCGCGGTCCAGCCCCATGCCCTGGGCAAGTTCAAACAGTACCGACTCATCGGCGATGCGACGCCCCTCCACGTAGTGAGCACTTTGCAAACGCCCCAGCAACTCCAGCCCGCGACCGGTCATTTGCTCGGCAGCCAGCACCGCAGCGATGGGTGGCGCCGAGTCGAACACGGCAGTGTGATCACGCAGCAAACCTTCGAAATAGGCTTCACCGAACGGCTGGCCGCTGTATTCGGCGATGCGCCGGTCGTGGGGCATGACGTAATTGCGCAGTTGTGGCGAAACCTTTTGCCGATTGGCCCCCGTCATCATGCCGCCGCCGTGGGCAATCACGGGCAGCACAGCCCGGGCGGCTTGCAGCAGCGGTTTGGCGCCGTAGCACCAACCGCACAAGGGGTCGTAGATGTAATGCAGGATCATGGGAGAGCTCCGACAGAAATTCAGAAAAATTCGATGTCGGCAGGTTAGTGCCGCAGCGGCCCTGGAAAAACGCCGGATTGGCTTTCAGTCTGTTGCTTGAATCGGTCGAATGATTGCGTCACTAAACCCTGTGGGAGCTCGCGATAGCGGTGGGTCAGTCGACATTTGCATTGACTGACCGGGCGCCTTCGCGAACAGGCTCGCTCCCACAAGGGGATCGCGGTGATTGCATGAATCTGCGCGCAAAAAAAAGCGCTGCCATCCCGGCAGCGCTTTTTTTGTTCAATCCGTTGTTGTTCTTCTTATCCTTCCATCACATCCCACAACGCATCCAGTTCCGCCTCGCTGAACAAACCAGCAGGGTAACGCTCGATCATCGTCCGGCGCGGATCAGTTTCGCTGATCTGACGCATTCCATTGGACTTGAACCAGTGCGCCAGGATCTGGAGCGATTCGCTGTTTACTGCCAGGGGATGCAACGCCTTGTCGCTCACTACGTTCACTTCGGCGTTCATTTCAGCGCTCTCTCCCGGTTTGTGAGCGGCTAACTTATCCAAGGTTTATGACAGAACATAGAAGTCCTCCCTCCCCCGAGTTACAACAGCAGAGATACAAGAGCTGTGCCAAGGTGTCTGAAGTGTGGCCCGACGGATACAAAAAAGCCCGCAGGCCTGTGGGGCCGCGGGCTCCGTGCAACGTTGGAGGCTGATCGACAGCCCGAGGGATTTCGCAATCAACTCAAGCTGTTACGACCTAACTCACTCCTTGTGCGGCGCGGGTTGTTGCTGGGTAAGGCAGTGAATATTGCCGCCCCCCAGTAACAGTTCACGACCAGGCACCATTACCACTTCATGCTGTGGGAACAGGTTCTGCAAGATTTCCTTTGCCGGGCCATCCTGCGGGTCGTCAAAGCACGGCGCGATGATGCCGCCGTTGACGATCAGGAAGTTCACGTAGGAACCGGCCAGACGAACAGTCGGATTACGTTCCTGCGTACCATCGACCGGATCGACACCGGCGCACTCTTGCTCGGTCGCAAACAGCGGACCCGGGATCGGCATCTTGTGCACCGTGAACGGGCGGCCCTTGGCGTCGGTGCTGCTTTGCAGCACTTTCATCGCCGCCTGGCAGCGCGGGTAGTTCGGGTCCTGCGGATCATCGGTCCAGGCCAGCAGCACTTCACCCGGGCGCACGTAGCAGCAGAAGTTATCCACATGGCCATCGGTTTCGTCGTTGAACAGGCCATCCGGCAGCCAGATGATTTTATCCACAGCCAGGTTCGCGCTCAGGACCGCTTCGATTTCTGCGCGATTCATGTGCGGGTTGCGATTGCGGTTGAGCAGGCATTCTTCGGTGGTGATCAGGGTGCCTTCGCCGTCGACGTGAATCGAACCGCCTTCAAGCACGAAGCCTTCAGTGCGGTAGCGCGGGCTGCGCTCGATCTCGAGGATCTTGCCGCCGACCTGCGAGTCGCGGTTCCATGGCGAATACAGGCCGCCGTCGAAGCCGCCCCACGAATTGAAGTCCCAGTTCACGCCACGGACTTCACCCTTGTTATTGATGACAAAGGTCGGGCCGGTGTCGCGTACCCAGGCGTCGTCACTGGACATTTCCACCACACGAATATTCGGCACGTCCAGACGGGCACGGGCGTTTTCGTACTGGCCGGCGGAAACCGCCACGGTCACAGGCTCGAAACGGGCGATGGCCTTGGCCACTGCCACGTGGGCGGCTTGTGCCGGTTTGCCCCCCAGGCGCCAGTTGTCCGGGCGCTCGGGCCAGATCATCCAGGTCTGGGTTTGGGGTGCCCATTCGGCTGGCATGTAGAAGCCGTCGGCGCGAGGGGTGCTGTTCAACGTGGTCATGGCTCAGGACTCCGGAGTGACATTGATACCTGACAGAAATGGAAGCGCATTGGTACACGCCGTGGACTGGCCACTTTATATCCGATAAATATCGGCTTTTAAAGCACCTTACATCCACCGTTACAAAAACAACCGATAAAAAGCCGATATCAATCGAACTAAAACCACCACCCCTGCGGGAGTGAGCTTGCTCGCGATGTGGCCATGTCAGTCACAGTTTTTTCGACTGAAAGACCGCTATCGCGAGCAGGCTCGCTCCCACAAGGGGATGCGTTTACAGCCCTTCCGCGAGCACCTTCGACAACATGTCCACGAAGAAATCCACGCTCTGGCGCGAAGTGACCATCGGCGGCTTGATCTTGAGGATGTTCAGGTAATCGCCGGTCGGCTGCATGAAGATCCCCAGCTCACGCAAGCGGTCGCACAGTGCGGTGGTTTCTTCGGTGGCCGGCTCCAGGGTTTCGCGGTTGCGGATCAGTTCGACGCCCAGGTAGAAACCGGAACCGTGCACCGCGCCCACTAACGGATGAATATCGATCAATGCTTCGAGGCGTTTCTTAAAGTGCCCGCCAACGATCTGGGCGTTCTCCCAGAGCTTTTCCTCTTCCATCACATCCAGCACGGCCATGCCGACCTGGCAGCTGACCGGGCTACCGCCAGCGGAGGAGAAGAAGTAACCCTCGGCCTCCAGCGCCTCGGCGATTTCCCGGCG
Organism: Pseudomonas grandcourensis; assembly: GCF_039909015.1. Taxonomy (NCBI): domain Bacteria; kingdom Pseudomonadati; phylum Pseudomonadota; class Gammaproteobacteria; order Pseudomonadales; family Pseudomonadaceae; genus Pseudomonas; species Pseudomonas grandcourensis. Next base: position 336,405 of record NZ_CP150919.1, on the reverse strand, counting down.
GGTGATGACCGCGCCCAGTGGCTGGCCGTTGCCCATGCCCTTGGCCATGGTGATGATGTCCGGCACCACGCCCTGCTCTTCGAAGCCCCAGAAGAAATCGCCCATGCGCCCGTAGCCCACCTGCACTTCGTCGGCGATGCACACGCCGCCCTTGGCCCGGACCATTGCATAGACTTGTTGCAAATAGCCTGGGGGCAGCGAGATACCGCCGGCATTGCCGTACACCGGTTCGCAGATGAAACCGGCCAGTTGGCGTTTCTGCTCGGCGATTTTCGCCAGGTTGTGTTCGATGCTGCGCACATAATCCGGCGCGCTGTCGGGGCCACGGAATTCACCGCGATAGGTGTTTGGCGCGGTCACCGGGTGCACCCAGTCCGGGCGGCTACTCAAGGCCTTGGGGTTGTCGGCGATCGAGGTCGACACCGAATCCGCGCCCACCGTCCAGCCGTGATAGGCCTCCAGCACACTGAGCATGTCGCGGCCGCCGCTGTAGGCCCATGCCAGGCGAATCGCCAGGTCGTTGGCCTCGCTGCCGCTGTTGACCAGGAACACCCGGTCCATGCCGTCAGGGGACAGCTTCAGCAAGCGTTCGGAGAACTCGGCCACGGCTGCGTAGTTAAAGCGCGAGTTGGTGTTGAGCAGCGACCACTGGCGGCTGGCGACGGCGGCCATGCGTGGATGGCCGTGGCCCAGCACCGCGACGTTGTTAAGCATGTCGAGGTAGGAACGGCCCTGCATGTCGATCAAATGGTTGCGCCAGCCGCGTTCGATACGCGGCGGATCAACGTAATAGTGTTTTTGCGTGCGGGCGAAGCTGGCATCGCGCCGGGCCAGCAAGGTCGGACCGTCGAGCTCGGCTTCGGCATCACAGGCCAGCCCCAGCAGAGCTGCCGGCGATGGGCACAACGCTTGCCAGGCCGCCGCGCGCGAAGGCGTACAGAACAACGGCGCATTGATCGACGCGCCACGGCACAACTGCACGATCAATGGCCCGCTGACCGAACCCAGTACCTGGCCTTTGACCAGTGCCGCGCCGCTGTGCAGCGACGGCGTGACGCCCCAAAGCCGCACACTCAATTGCGGGCCATCCAGTTGCAGCACGCCCGCCGATGGGTGATGCACCACACCGGCAAACGGCGCTTCGACCGCCGTGCCTTGGGGCACACGCAACTCGACGTGCAACGGGCAAGTGTCCGGTTCGGCGGCGCTGTCCGGGCGGGTATGGGACAGGCGGTATTGCCCGTAACGACTGGCCGCCAGGCCATGTGCCACGGCCGCTTCATCCAGCAGGCGCTGATCGACGCCCTCCTGCTCCCAGTTCCCCGCTTCGAAATGCGGACTGAGCACGCCCAGGTCGATCAGCGCGAACTCACGTCCCACCAGGCTCGGCAACAGCGGTGCGAAACCTTCGCTGCCGATGGTGGGCAGGTTCTGGCCGACGGCGGTGAGAATCGCCGCTTCCATCAACGCCAACGGCACCGACGTGGCCACACGGAAGATTTCCCATTCATGGACCAGGTTGTCGCGGCTGTAGGCATTGCCCGGATCGATGCTGACCTGCTGTTCGCCGCTGAGCACCAACACCGCCGCGCGGGCGACGATCAGCGGCCACAGCGCCAGCAGTTCTTCGTGTTGCAACGGGTTGACCGCGTGATAGGCCTGGATTGCCGGCAAAATGCAGAACGGATCGCCCTCGCCATGATGCAGCAGCGCGGCGCAGGTCACCGACAGATCGGTAATGCGCCAGGTGCGCACCAGGTCGCCGAAATCGATCACGCCTTGCAGCTGCCAATGGCGCTGCGCATCGCGCTGCCACACCACGTTGTCGTCGGTGATGTCCATGTGAATGGCCTGCACCGGCAGTTTGTCCTGCAGTGGCTGCAAATGCCGCTCGGCTTGCCCGGACGCTTCGACGATCAGTTTGCGCTGGGCTTCGTCCTTGATCACCGGCAGCAAGTGCGCGATTAGGGTGTGAGCATGGCGGGCGTCCCATTGCAGGGTTCGCACCAGCCCCGGATGATCGAAATCCGCTAGGGCCAGGTCCATTTCACCGCACAGGCGCCCGAAGCCGGACACCACCGTCGGGTTGAAATGGCCAAGGCTCGTCAGTGGCTGGCCTTCGATGTAGTCGAGCAGGCGAACGTGCACCGCCTGGCCACCCACGTCCAGCGACAGCAGGTCTGCGCCGTCTTTCGCCGCGATAACACGCGGCACATGTACATCGGGGTGCTCGCCCAGATGCTTGAGCCCGGCATGTTGTGCCTGAAGTTCCAGTACCGAGTAGTCGCCACGGCAAATTTTCAGGACGAAACGTCCCCGCTCGCTGTCGACGCGGTAGTTCAGGTCTTGCTGGCTGCCAAGGGCCTGCAACCTGCCGCTGAACCCGTAATGTTCCTCCAGCAGCCCTAGCGCTTGCTCCGCAGACACCTGCGGGCTGGGCAAACTGGCGCGATGAATCAACGTGGCGAGCGGCATACAACGACCCCTGAAATTTTATTAGGCGCCTATATCGCCACTGGTTCGGGCGATACGCAACCCCCCGGAACCGGTAATGGTCATTTGCAGGGGCTGGAACAGGCCGGTAGATTTTTACTTGAGCACTCGCCCCGGTCGGCGCTTTGCGCAAGAATGGCGGTCATTAAACGCACACTGCTGGAGAGCCACCATGAATGTAGTGACCACCGACCTGCCCGGTGTTCTGATCCTTGAACCCAAGGTCTTTGGCGACGATCGTGGTTTCTTCTATGAGAGCTTCAACGCCAGGGCTTTCGAAGAAGCCACCGGTCTGGACACTCAGTTCGTTCAGGACAACCACTCCCGTTCGCAAAAGAGCGTGTTGCGTGGCTTGCATTACCAATTGACGAACACACAAGGCAAACTGGTTCGTGTCACGGCCGGTGAAGTGCTCGACGTTGCCGTGGACATCCGCCGCAGTTCGCCACATTTTGGCAAGTCGGTTGCGGTGGTCCTGTCCGCCGACAACCATCGCCAGATGTGGATTCCGGAGGGCTTTGCCCACGGTTTCGTAGTGCTGAGCGATTTTGCCGAGTTTCTCTACAAAACCACCGATTACTACACCCCGTCTGCCGAGCGCAGCATTCGCTGGGACGACCCGGACCTGGCTATCGATTGGCAACTGGAAGGCACGCCGCAACTGTCGGCAAAGGACCAGGCCGCTGCATTCCTCAAGGACGCCGAAGTCTTCGCCTGAAAACCCGCCGCCATCTTCGCCGCAAAAACGCACCTGACCCACAGTGCGCAGACTGCGCAGACTGCGCCTGCAAGCCTAGGCATAATGCGCCTGTACCCACAGGCGCATGCTGCTCATGAAACCGACTCTCCCCCCCAGACCCCGTTGGCGCAGCCTGGCCCTGCTGGCACTGTGCCTGGCGCCGTTGCTGTGGCCGCTGGAGCATCTCGCCGAGCGTTATTACCGCAGCGAGCTGGCCAGTCAGAATCGTCAGACCCTCGACCTCTACGTCGCCAACCTCCTGGGTACCCTGCATCGCTATGAAGTATTGCCGCAGATCCTCGGCGACCTGCCGGCCTTGCGCGCAGTGCTCGGTGCGCCGGACGATGGCGTCACCCAAGGCAACGCCAACCGCCTGCTGAAAAACATCGCCACCCAGACCGGCGCCGAAGTCATGTATCTGATGGACGCCACCGGCAAGACCCTGGCGGCCTCCAACTGGGACAAACACGACAGTTTTGTCGGGCGCAATTTTTCCTTCCGGCCATATTTCAGCGAAGCCATGGCCGGGCGGCTCGGGCGCTTTTTCGGTCTGGGCACGACCTCCGCCAAGCGCGGTTACTTCTTCGCCGCTGGCGTGCGCGATGGCGAAAAAATCGTCGGCGTTCTGGTGGTCAAGGTCGACCTCGACCACACCGAAAGCCTCTGGGGCAAAACCCCGGAGCAACTGCTGCTGACCGACCACAACGGCGTGGTCATTCTCACCTCGCGACCGGAGTGGCGATTTCGCTCGACCCGTTCGTTGAGCGAGGACGAAAGCAAAGCCATCACGGCGATCCAGCCCTACCCAACCCGCGATCCAAAACCGCTGAAGCTCAATCCCAATGCCTGGCTGACCCAGACCCAGCAGATCGCCGAAACCGGCTGGGACGTCAGCATCCTCGCCCCGCGCACCTTGATCGACCGCCCGGTGCGCACGGTGGTGGCCATCGGTGGCGCAGCGTTGCTGGTGTTGATGCTGCTGCTCGGACTGATGATGCAGCGCCGTCGCCATTACCTCGAACGCATCGCTTTCGAAGCCAAGGCCCGTCGCGAGCTGGAAGGCCGGGTCGCCGAGCGCACCAGTGATCTCGAAGGCCTGAACCGGCGCCTGAAACAGGAAGTGCTGGAACGCGAACAGGCCCAGCAGGAGCTGGTCCGCGCCCAGGATGATCTGGTGCAGGCCGGCAAATTGTCGGCACTGGGCACCATGTCGGCGAGCATCAGCCACGAACTCAATCAGCCGCTGGCAGCGATTCGCAGCTACGCGGAAAACGCCGAAGTGTTGCTCGATCACCAGCGCACCGACGATGCCCGCGGCAACCTCAAGCTGATCAGCGAATTGACCGGTCGCATGGCCTCGATCATCGCCCACCTGCGCGCCTTTGCCCGGCGCGACCGGCATGCCCCGGAAAGCGTCGCCCTGCAACCGGCGCTGGACGATGCCCTGGCCTTGCTGGCCAAGCGTCGACGCAGCATGGAAGTCGAACTGATCCGCGACTTGCCCGCCGCCACCCTGTGGGTCGAGGCCGGGGAAACCCGCCTGCGCCAGGTACTCGGCAATCTGCTGGCCAACGCCCTGGATGCCCTGACGGAAAAAGGCCCGCCACGTAAACTCTGGCTCAGTGCCCAATCCACCGCCGATGGCGTCAACCTGTACATTCGCGACAACGGCCCAGGCTTTTGCATGGAAGCCCTTGGGCGCGCCAGCGAGCCGTTCTACACCACCAAGACCCGCACCCAGGGCCTTGGCCTGGGGCTGGCGATTTGCGAAACACTGATGCGCGCCTTCGGTGGTGAACTGTCGTTCGCCAACCACAAGGAGGGCGGCGCCCTGATTACCCTGAAGCTGCGCGCAGGCGCACCGGGCGTGAGCCTGCAACCGTCCGAGGACCGAAGTGCATGACCATCGACAACCGCATTCAGGTCGTGTTGATCGACGACGATCCCCACTTGCGCCAGGCCTTGAGCCAGACGCTGGATCTGGCCGGCCTGAAAATCCTGCCGCTGGCCGAAGCCAAGGGCCTGGCCGCGCAACTTGAACGCGACTGGCCAGGGGTGGTGGTCAGCGACATCCGCATGCCCGGCATGGACGGTCTCGAACTGTTGACCGAACTGCACGCCCAAGACCCTGAGCTACCGGTGCTGCTGATCACCGGCCACGGCGATGTGCCGCTGGCGGTGCAGGCCATGCGCGCCGGGGCCTATGACTTTCTGGAAAAACCCTTCGCCAGCGACGCCCTGCTCGACAGCGTGCGCCGCGCATTGGCCCTGCGCCGGCTGGTGCTGGACAACCGCAGCCTGCGGCTGGCCTTGAGCGATCGCAACGAGCTGAGCACGCGGCTGGTTGGCCACTCACCTTCGATGTTGCGCCTGCGCGAGCAGATCGGCGCCCTGGCGGCGACCAGGGCCGACGTGCTGATCCTCGGCGAAACCGGCGCTGGCAAAGAAGTCGTGGCCCGGGCGCTGCATGATTTATCAAGCCGTCGAAACGGTCCGTTCGTCGCCATCAATGCCGGAGCCCTGGCCGAATCCGTGGTCGAAAGCGAGTTGTTCGGCCACGAGCCCGGTGCCTTTACCGGTGCGCAGAAACGCCGCATCGGCAAGTTCGAATTCGCCAATGGCGGCACGCTGTTCCTTGATGAAATCGAAAGCATGAGCCTGGATGTGCAGGTCAAATTGCTGCGCTTGCTGCAAGAACGGGTGGTCGAACGCCTGGGCGGCAATCAACTGATCCCGCTGGACATCCGCATCATCGCCGCCACCAAGGAAGACTTGCGTCAGGCAGCGGATCAAGGGCGTTTCCGTGCTGACCTGTATTACCGCCTGAACGTTGCGCCGCTGCGGATTCCACCGCTGCGCGAACGGGGCGAAGACGCACTGATGCTGTTCCAGCATTTTGCCGATGAAGCCAGTGCCCGCCACGGCTTGCCGCCCCATGAACTGCAGCCGGGACAGCGTGCCTTGCTGCTGCGCCACACCTGGCCCGGCAACGTGCGCGAGCTGCAAAATGTCGCCGAACGTTTTGCCCTCGGGCTGGAGCTGGCCCTCGACAACAGCACGCCGGAAGGTAGCGCCGGCAACAGGGTCGACGTCGTCAGCGGCGGCTTGAGCGAGCAAGTGGAGAACTTCGAAAAAACCCTCATCGCCGCCGAACTGGCACGGTCCCACAGCTCGGTGCGTAGCGTTGCCGAAGCCCTCGGCATTCCACGCAAGACCCTGCACGACAAACTGCGCAAGCACGGTCTGAGTTTCGCCGACAGTGCCGCCTCGGCCCACCCTGACGATCTCGACTGAGCTACCTTCCAATCATCCACTTCAAGCCAGAGGCCCCTGAATGAGCCGCGACAGTCGACAACTGGAATCCGTTCTCCATCACGACATTCCCCTCACCCGGGACATGGGCCTCAAAGTGCTCGATTGGCATGACCAGCAACTGCGCCTGCACTTGCCGCTGGAGGCCAACGTCAACCACAAGAGCACCATGTTCGGCGGCAGCCTGTATTGCGGTGCGGTCCTGGCCGGTTGGGGCTGGCTGCATTTGCGTCTCAAGGAAGAAGGCATTACCGACGGCCACATCGTGATCCAGGAAGGGCAGATCAGCTATCCGCTACCGGTGACGGGGGATGCCAACGCCATTTGCCAGGCGCCGGACCCGGTGATCTGGAAGAAATTCCTGACCACCTTCCAGCGATACAGCCGAGCGCGGTTGACGCTGCATACCAGGGTCGTCAATGAAGGCCGTGACGAGGATGCGGTGAGGTTTGTCGGGCAGTACGTGTTGCACCGCTGAATGTGATGGTGTTGTACAACCTGTGGCGAGGGGGCTTGCCCCCGTTGGAGTGCGCAGCACTCCCAAGTCCAGCGTCCGCAGCGTGTCAGATACAATGAGATTGCATGTTTTTGGGGCAGCTTCGCAGCCCAACGGGGGCAAGCCCCCTCGCCACAAAGTTAAGGTGATCTCAGGACCGCGCCAATTCCAGCAGCTTCTCCCGCCAGGCTGCCTTCGCCGGCAATGCCAGGAAGAACGAATTCAACAGCGACTCCCGCGCCGGGTAGCTGAATGGCTCACCGCTCAACTCCAGCACCTCACCGCCCGCGCCTTCAAGCACACCTTGTGCTGCTGCCGTGTCCCACTGGGAAGTCAGTGCCAGGCGCGGATAGCAATCCGCCGCCCCTTCGGCCACCAGGCAAAATTTCAACGAACTGCCGATACTGGCCAGTTGCAGCTCGCCAAGGCTGGCGCTCAACCCGGCCAGCAATCGCTCTTGCTCCGGGCTCGAATGGCGACGACTGGCTACCACGGTGAACGACTCGCCGGGCGCTAACGCATCACGCACCTTGATCGCCACGGGCGTGCCACCTTTATCGCCACGCCAGGCGCCGAGTCCCGCACCACCGACGTAAAAACGCCCGTTGGTCGGCATCGACACCACACCGAACACCACCCGACCGTTTTCGATCAGAGCGATGTTGACGGTGAACTCTTCGCTGCCGCTGATGAATTCCTTGGTGCCATCCAGCGGATCGACCAGCCACCAGCGCTGCCATCCGGCACGCACGTCCTGGGGAATGTTGGCGTCTTCCTCGGAGAGCACCGGGATGCTCGGATCAAGCGCCGTCAGCCCGGCAAGAATCACATGGTGAGCGGCCAGGTCGGCAGCAGTCACCGGCGAATCATCAGCCTTTGCCGTGACGGTGGTGCCTGTGCGCCAGAACGGCAGGATTGCATCACCGGCCTGCAAGGCCAGTTCAATCACCGATGCCATCATCGGGTGTGGGAAATTCATTGCTGGAACGCTCCGCGCTGAGTCAAAAGGTCTCGGGCCAGGTACAGCGCCGCCAAGGCACGGCCTTCGGTAAATTGTGGGTTTTGTGCAAGCGCCGAGAGCTCACGCAGATTGACCTTGTCCACTCGCATCGGCTCTGGCTCGTCGCCTTCCAGACGCTCTTCGTAGAGCTCGGTAGCCAGCACTACTTGAATCTTCTGGCTCATGTAGCCAGGGGACAGCGACAACTCGGTCAGGTGTTCCAGTTGTCGCGCGCCAAAACCGGCCTCTTCCTTGAGCTCGCGCTCGGCCGCCGCCAGCACATCTTCGCCCGGCTCGATCAAGCCCTTGGGCAATGACATTTCATATGCATCCGTGCCGCCGCAATACTCCTCGACCAGCACCGCATGCTCGGCATCAAGCATCGCCACGATCATCACCGCGCCGTACCCGGCACCCTTGCCGACCAGGCGTTCATACGTGCGCTCCACGCCGTTGGAAAAGCGCAGCTTCAGCTCTTCCACGCAGAACAATCGACTGGTGGCGACAATTTCGCGGGCGAGTATGGTGGGTTTCTGGCGCATGCAAAGCTCCTTGGCGTGAACGCGCTACTATAACGCGGCTTTCCCGATTATTTACGCCAGAAATCTTTCTACTGCCCGAGACGTTGCCATGCCTTCATTACCCTGGTCCGACATCGATACCGTTCTGCTGGACATGGACGGCACGCTGCTGGACCTGCATTTCGACAATCACTTCTGGATGGAGCACCTGCCCCAGCGTTACGCCGAACTGCACGGGGTCAGCCGGGCCATGGCCGAGATGGAATTGCAGCCGTTGTTCGAGCGCCATGCCGGCCAGTTGCAGTGGTACTGCCTGGACTTCTGGAGCGCCGAACTGAAGCTGTCGGTGCGCGACCTGAAACTGGAAACCGCGCATCTGATCGCCCTGCGCCCGGATGCCGACACCTTTCTGACGGCGATCAAACGGGCCGGCAAGCGCGTGGTGCTGATCACCAATGCCCATCGGGATGCGCTGTCGTTGAAGCTGGAAAAAATCGAACTGGCGCCCTATTTCGAACGCTTGATCAGTTCCCATGACTACGGCTTCCCCAAGGAAAACCCGCAATTCTGGGATGCGCTGCAAGCCGATATCGATTTCGATCCGGCGCGCAGCCTGTTCATCGACGACACCTTGCCGATCCTGCGTAGCGCACGGGACTTTGGCGTGGCCCATTTGCTGGCCGTGCGCGAGCCGGACAGCCGCAAAGGGCCGAAGGATACGGCGGAGTTTGCGGCGGTCGGGGATTATCGGGATTTGATTGCAGGGCTTTAATTGACCGTAGGGCCTCGTGTTACTCGGGAATCCGCAACGACTGCCCCGGATAGATCTTGTCCGGGTGTGACAGCATCGGCTTGTTGGCCTCGAAGATTTTGTTGTACTTGTTGGCATCGCCGTACACGCGCTTGGAAATCGCGCTGAGGGTGTCACCCTTCACCACGGTGACAAACACCGCCGCAGCAACGACCGGCCCGGTCACGGTGATCTGATCATCCACACTGCCAACCCCGGCGATGTTGCCTACCGCCAGCAGGATCTTTTCCTTCTCTTCCTGGCTCGCCACTTCACCGGTCACCGTGACTTTGTCGCCATCGACCGTCGCCTGCACGTTCGGGTTGCCCAGGCCGACCTTGCTGATGTGCTCCTTCAACTGCTCACTGGCGTTGGCGTTACCTGGCGTCAGCAGATCCAGCAATTTTTCGCCTGCTTCCTTCACAAAGCTCAAAAGACTCATGGTGCACTCTCCTTGGGTTTCGGGTTCCAGACGTCAAAGCCTAGACCACGGTCGTCACTTACGAATCCAACCCGACCAATGACCCAGCTTGCGATAGAATCCGCACCTTCCCAACCCCAGGAGCGCAGATGGACATCAAGCAGCTGAAATTCCTCATCGCGCTCGACGAAACCCGCCATTTCGGCCAGGCCGCCGCGCGCTGCCACATCACTCAGCCGACCCTGTCCATGCGCCTGCGCAGCCTCGAAGAAGAGCTCGACCTGCCGCTGGTCAATCGCGGCCAGCGCTTCGAAGGCTTCACCGCGCCGGGCGAACGGGTGCTGGCCTGGGCGCGCACCGTACTGGCGGCCTACGACGGCTTATACGCCGAAGCAGCCGCCTGTCGCGGCAATCTGGTCGGGACTTTGCGCCTGGGCGTAGTGCCGTTGTCGAGCTTCGATCCGCTGCCACTGATGCAACGCCTGCACGGGGAGCATCCGAACCTGCGCTTCGAGCTCTCGGCACTGAGTTCGGAGCAAATCCTCGAGCAACTGGCGAACAATCGCCTGGACCTTGGTGTTTCCTACTTGGAACGCCTCGACACTGACCATTTCGACTCCCTGGCCTTCAGCGAAACCCGCATGGGCCTGCTCTACGACCAACGCTTCTTCACCTTTGGCGAAGCGCCATTGAGTTGGGAATCGTTGATCGAACTGCCGCTGGGCATGCTCACCAGCGGTATGCACTTTCGCCAGTCCATCGACCACAACTTCCACAGCCGTGGCCTGACCCCGCAGCCGTTGTTGCAGACCGATGCCGTGCATCAACTGTTACAAGCCGTGCACGGCGGCTTGTGTTGCGCCGTAATGCCATTGGACGGCGGCCTCGAAGGCCTGACCGAACACTTGCGCCTGCAACCTATCGAAAACGCCCAGACCCTCGGCCGCCTGGGGCTGATCATGCGTCGCAGCGCGCCACGCTCGGCGCTGGCAGAAGCCTGTTTTGCCCTCTATCAACAATCGCTGATTGGCGCTTGATCGACGGCATCTATCGGCAGATCAGTATTAGCGATTAGACGTGACAACTTGCCGCGCCTAGTCTTAAAGCTGATCAAACCGTCGGTGATGCCATGAACACCAAGCGCCCTGCATGCGCGGCGCCTGCCCTCGAAACGCCCGCGCCCGCCGCAAGCCAGACGTACAGCTATAGCAATCTGCGCCGTACCAAAACAGATAGCGCCGAATCGGCCAGCACCGCGCTGGCCGAAGAAGTTGCTTTGGCGATTGCCTTCAACGGCATCAGCCAGGCGGTCATGCTGGTGACGCCCACGGACCTGGAAGATTTCATCGTCGGCTTCAGCCTGGGCAGCGGCATCATCCAGGACGCCACGGACATCTACGACCTGCAACTCAGCGGCTCGGGGTCGGCGCAATACGCACAAGTGACCATCGCCAACCGCGCGTTCTGGAACCTCAAGCAGCAGCGTCGGCAACTGGCCGGTACCAGCGGTTGCGGGTTGTGCGGCGTGGAAGCGGTCGAGCAGGCGTTGCCGGACCTTCAGGTATTGCCCGGCGCCCCGTTGCCGCCGGTCGAATGGCTTGATGGCCTGCGCGAGCGCATCGGCGCCTTCCAGCCCTTGGGCCAACATTGCGGTGCGGTGCATGCGGCGGTGTTCATGAACGATAAAGGTGAGTTGTTGCTCGGCCGCGAAGACATCGGCCGGCACAACGCCCTCGACAAACTGATCGGCGGATTGATCCGCCAGAAGATCCCGACTGCTGGCGGGCTGGCGATTGTCACCAGCCGCTGCAGCCTCGAATTAATCCAGAAAGTATTGCGTGCCGGCATCCAGACCCTGGTCAGCCTGTCGTCGCCCACGGGCCTTGCCGTGCAATGGGCCCGTCGCCACAACCTCAATCTCATCCATCTGCCACAGAAGAATGCACCGCGGGTCTATAGCCCAACGTTGGAGAATCAAGCGTGAGTCAACACCGTCAAGCCGACCAGAAACCCGTCCCTCGCTTCAAGCCCTACAAAGGCCCGGCCGGTGGCTGGGGGGCACTGATCAGCGTGGCCCAGGCCTGGTTGACCAGCGACAACGCGCTGAAGAACCTGCGCATCATGCTCAAGACCAACCAGAACGGTGGCTTCGACTGCCCGGGTTGCGCTTGGGGCGATTCTCCGGAAAAGGGCATGGTGATGTTCTGCGAGAACGGCGCCAAGGCGGTGAACTGGGAAGCGACCAAACGTCGTGTCGATGCCAAGTTCTTCGCCAAACACAGCGTCACTTCGCTGCTGGAGCAAAGCGACTATTGGCTCGAATACCAGGGCCGCCTGACTGAGCCGATGAGCTACGACGCCGAGACCGATCGCTACAAGCCGATCAGCTGGGACGCCGCCTTCGCCCTGATCGCCAAACACCTGAACGGTCTGTCGAGCCCCGATCAGGCCGAGTTCTACACCTCGGGCCGGGCGAGTAACGAAGCGGCGTACCTCTATCAACTGTTCGTGCGCGCCTACGGTACCAACAACTTCCCTGACTGCTCGAACATGTGTCACGAGGCCAGCGGTGTCGCGCTGTCGCAAAGCGTCGGGGTCGGCAAAGGCACCGTGACCTTCGACGACTTCGAACACGCCGATGCGATTTTCGTCTGGGGCCAGAACCCCGGCACCAACCACCCGCGAATGCTCGAACCGCTGCGCGAAGCGGTGAAGCGCGGCGCTCAAGTGGTGTGCATCAACCCGCTGAAAGAGCGGGGCCTGGAGCGTTTCCAGCATCCACAGCACGCGATCGAAATGCTCACCAACGGCGACAAGCCGACCAACACCGCGTTCTTCCGCCCGGCCCTGGGTGGCGACATGGCAATCATGCGCGGCATGGCGAAATTCCTCCTGCTCTGGGAGCGCGACGCGCAGAAAACCGGTGCCCCGGCGGTGTTCGACCACGACTTCCTCAACGAGCACAGCGTCAATGTGCTGGAGTACCTTGCGACCATCGACGACACCCCGTGGGAGCAGATCGTCGAGCAGTCCGGCCTGAGCCTGGTGGAAATCGAGCAAGCCGCGCGCATGTACGCCAAGGGCAAGAACGTCATCATGTGCTGGGCCATGGGCATCACCCAACACCGCCATTCGGTGGCGACCATCCAGGAAATCGCCAATCTGATGATGCTGCGCGGCAACATCGGCCGGCCGGGCGCCGGTCTGTGCCCGGTGCGTGGCCACAGCAACGTGCAGGGCGACCGAACCATGGGCATCAACGAACGCCCTCCTGTCGCGTTCCTCGATGCCCTGGAGCGGCGCTTCCAGTTCAAGGTGCCACGCGACAACGGCCACAACGTGGTCGAGGCGATTCATGCGATGGCTGAAGGCCGGGCGAAAGTCTTCATCGGCCTGGGCGGCAACTTCGCCCAGGCCACGCCGGACAGCCCGCGCACGTTCCAGGCCCTGCGAAACTGCGACCTGACCGTGCAGATCAGCACCAAGCTCAACCGCAGCCATTTGACGCGTGGCAAGGACGCGCTGATCCTGCCGTGCCTGGGCCGCACCGACATCGATATCCAGACCCAAAGCCCGCAGGCGATAACTGTCGAAGACTCGTTCAGCATGGTCCACGCCTCCAACGGCCAGTTGCAGCCCCTTTCGAACCAGATGCGCTCGGAACCGGCGATCCTGGCCGGCATCGCTGCCGCAACCCTGGGCAGCCACCCGGTGGACTGGAACTGGCTGGTGGCCGACTACGGCCGCATCCGCGACCTGATCGCCGAGACCATTCCCGGCTTCAAGGACTTCAACGAGAAGATCAAGAACCCTGGTGGCTTCTACCTGGGCAACAGTGCCGGCGCACGCAAGTGGAACACTGCCTCGGGCCGGGCCAATTTCCGCCCCAACGCACTGCCCAAAGACCTGGTGCACGAACGCACCCGCGCCACCGGAGTACTGCCGGACCTGATCATGCAATCGTTGCGCTCCCACGATCAGTACAACACCACCATCTATGGCCTCAACGACCGTTATCGCGGCGTGAAGGGTCAGCGGGACGTGTTGTTCGTCAACGAGGCCGACATCATCCGCCTGGGCTTCAAGCCGGGGCAAAAGGCCGACATCGTTTCGCTCTGGGACGATGGCGTCGAACGTCGGGTAAAAGGCTTCACCCTGCTGGCGTTTGATATCCCGGCCGGGCAGGCGGCGGCCTACTATCCGGAAGTGAACCCCTTGGTGCCGCTGGAAAGCACCGGCGATGGCAGTGATACGCCGACATCGAAGTTTGTGGCGATCCGGTTGGAAGCGGCGAGTGAGACCGGGTTGATCATGGCCAGGTCGGCGTAACAGGTTGTCTGAACTGGCCCCATCGCGAGCCTGCTCGCGAAGGCGTCGACCGATTCACCCTATGAACGACTCCGTTCGAATACTTTCCTTTCGCCCACAAAAAAGGCCGCTTTCTTATGAAAACGGCCTTTGCGAATAAGTAAAAGACCTGCAAAAAAACGTTAAGTTCCGCCCCAAAAACAGTAACTTGCAATATTGTATACAGGTCGTGTTATTCGTCGGATTTCGATTGTCACGCCCATTCCAGAGCCTCAGGATCGCGCCGTCATCCCCTAGAGGTTCCTCCATGAAGTTCTCCTCGATTCTCTTGTTGTCCCTTGGCCTGGTCAGCGGTATTGCGTCTGCTGGCGGCACTACCGAAGCCGGCGTAGGCGGCGCATTGGGCGGGGTTTTAGGCTCGGTCGTCGGTCAGTCGTTAGGCGGCAGTACAGGTTCCACCATCGGCGCGGCCCTGGGTGGCGCGGGTGGTAGCGCCGTCGGCGCAAACAAACACAGCCGTGGCGAAGCAGCCATTGGCGGTGCGTTGGGTGCTGCAGGCGGTAACGTGGTCGGCCGCAGCTTGGGCGGCACCACCGGCAGCCTGATCGGCGCCGCAGCAGGCGGCGGCGCCGGTGGCGCGCTGGGTAACCACATGGGCAAAGAGTACGATAATGATGATGACGACGATCGTCGTTACTATCGCGGCCATGGTGATCGTCGCTACTACCGTGACGACCATCCGGGCCGCGGCCATGCCTATGGCCATCGCAAGCACCACAAGTACTACCGCGACTAAGGCCTCGAGCGCCTCGCTGGTAAGTACAACAAAAATCGCAGCCCAAGGGCTGCGATTTTTTTTGCCTTACTGAACCACCAGACGCTCCAGCGCCCCGCGCAATCCTGCAGGAATCGCCACAGGTTGATTCGACGCACGATTGACAAACACATGCACGAAGCGCCCCGCCGCACAGGCTTCGTCGTCCCCTTGCTTGAACACGGCCAGTTCGTATTGCACCGAGCTGTTGCCCAACTTGCCCACCCGCAGACCGATCTCGATGCGATCCGGGAAGGCAATGGAAGCAAAGTAATCACAGGAGGAGCTCACCACGAACCCCACCACCTCACCGTCATGGATGTCCAGGCCGCCGACTTCGATCAGGTAAGTGTTCACTGCCGTATCGAAGAAACTGTAGTAGGTAACGTTGTTGACGTGACCGTAGGCGTCGTTGTCGTGCCAGCGGGTGGTGATGGGCTGGAAGTGGGGGTAGTCGGTGCGATGGGGCATTGGTGGTGGTTCCAGAAATTGATCCAGTAGTCTAAGGCGAAAACCGTGTCGTGATCATTCGCGAGCAAGCCCGCGATGGCGCCCTCACAGGCGCCACATCAATCACCTGTCAGCAAAGCCCTTGCCAGCCGCCGCCAGCTCTCCAATCACCCGCGCCGGTTTCCAGTGATCGCCCTGACGCGTCTCAAGGTCCATCAAGCGCCGGTGAATGTCCGCCAACCCTTGCTGATCCGCCCAGGCCATCGGCCCGCCCTTGTCTGCCGGGAAACCGTAACCGTTGAGGTAGACCAGATCGATATCGTGAGCCGACCCGGCGATGCCTTCCTGCAGGATCTTCGCGCCTTCGTTGACCAGTGCCAGCAAGCAGCGCTCAAGAATCTCCTCCGGGCCGATCTCGCGGCGCTGGAACCCCAGTTCCTCACTGACTTGAAGCACCAGTGCATCCACCTGCGGATCGTGTTCGGCCTGACGACTGCCCGGTTCATAGTGGTAAAAGCCGTTGCCACTCTTCTGGCCGAAACGTCCCTGCTCACACAAACGGTTATCCACCTGAACTTCCGGCGCATCCTGCCCGATGCCGGATAGCTGGCGCGAGCGCCATTGCAGGTCCACGCCCACCACGTCGAACATGCGGAACGGCCCCATGGCGAAACCGAAGCCCTGCAGCGCTGCGTCTACCTGGTAGGGATACGCGCCTTCCAGCAGCATTTTTCGCGCTTCAAGCACATAGGTATTGAGCATGCGGTTGCCGATGAAACCGTCGCAATTGCCCGACACCACACTGACCTTGCCCATGCGCTGGCCGAGCGCCATCGCCGCGTCGAGCACCGCCGGAGCAGTCTGCGCACCACGGACGATTTCCAGCAGCTTCATGATGTGCGCCGGGCTGAAGAAGTGCAGACCCAGCACTTGCTGTGGCCGGCGTGTGGCCGCGGCGATGGCGTCGATGTCCAGCGCCGAAGTATTGCTCGCCAGAATCGCTCCAGGCTTGAGCAGGCCATCGAGCTCGCGGAAGATTTTCTGCTTGAGTTCAAGGTTTTCGTACACCGCTTCGATGACCAGGTCGACATCGCGGATGGCCACATAACCATCCGCCGCCGTAACGCGCGCGATGCGGGCATCGGCTTCGCTCTGATCAATACGGCCCTGGCGCACGTTGTGGGCGTAAGTGTCCGCTACGGTGGCCAGCGCTTGCTCCAGCATTTGCGGATTGTTGTCGACCCACTGCACGGCCACTCCGGCGTTGGCCAGGCACATGACAATGCCACGGCCCATGGTGCCCGCGCCGATGACGGCGGCGCGCTGAATATTCGACGGTGTCTGGCTCATGTTTTGTTCTCTTGTTGGCGATCCGAAGACAGCCACCACCATAGTCAGCCACCGGGCTTTTTTGAAATTTATTCCTGTGATGAGCAACATTCAGCGGATGGATGTGCCCCTTTGAGTACACCGCAAGCCCGCGCCCACAAGGACCACGGTTCAGCCTGCCAGATGTTGCTCGGCCCACTCCCGCACCCCGGCATACGGATAATCTTCCAGCGCCGCAAACCCGGGAATCGACCGTGCCTTGAGCTTGGTGAACAACGGCACGCTGATCCCGCACAAAAACCGTGTCACCCGTTCAGCCGAGGGCAGTTTGCCCGTGTGCTGCTCGTGCCTGTGGATAAAACCGCCACACAGCGCCTCGAAATTCTTATCCACAAGCGCCGGCAACTCCGGTGGTGCCGGTAGCCGCGCCACTTGCCCATGACACACCGAACAATGCCCGCATTGCTGCGGTGCATTGTGATCACCGAAATACTCGGCCAGGCGATAACCCAGGCAACGGTCGGTGGCGAACAGGTCCAGCATCGCGTGAATCCGCGCGACCTCGGTACGCTCATGCCGAGTGAAATAGCCGTGCAGTTCCTCGCTCAACGCGACGCTGTCGAACCCGCTTTGCAGCACGCTGTAGACCTCGGTCATCTGCTTGCTTTCGAGCTCCACCCAGCCCTTCTCCTGAAAGTAATCCAGCGCCTTGACCACCCGACTGCGCTCGGCCTGATGCTGCTCGTACAACGCCTCGAAATTCACCGTGGCCCAGGTCCGTGCGCGGCTTGAGGTCTGGATGATCGCAGCGACAAAATCCCTGCGCTCGCCTTCAAAATGCGCCAATAGCGCCTCGGGCTCCTGCACATACTTGAAACGGTATTCGGCGTAGTAGGCGTAGCGCGGGGCGATCAACCCGCGCAATTCGAGTTGCACCAGCAAGGTCTTGAGCGGCAACTGGCGAATATTGCTCTGATCGGCCAATGGCCCCAGCAGAAACTCCCACTGCCCTTCGGTGGCTGCGGCATGCATCTCGTCAAGCACGCAACGGATGCCATCAAGCTCGGGCGTATCGCCGTAGACGAAGTTCTCCAGCACGTTGAGGCTGTCGCGGTTGGCCAACACCAGGCAGTCCGCCGGCTGCCCGTCACGCCCGGCACGGCCGATTTCCTGGCTGTAGTTTTCGATGGATTTGGGCAGGTCGAAATGCACCACGTTGCGGATGTCACTCTTGTCGATACCCATGCCGAAAGCGATGGTGGCAACGATGCAGTTGGACTGACCACCCATGAAGCGTTTCTGGATTGCCTCGCGTTGCTCGTGGGGCAACCCTGCGTGATAAGCCTCGGCCTGAATGCCGTTGCGGTTCAGGTGTTCCGCGATGTGCTCGGCGGTTTTCTGCAAGGTGACATAGACGATGCTGGGCTGGTCCGGACGCTGGCTCATCCATTCGACCAGACGTCGGCGCTTGTCCGCTCCGCGAACCGGCTCCACCAGCAAATTGAGGTTCGGGCGATAGAAACCGGTGGTCACCACATCGTCAGCGGCGATGGCGAATTTCGCCTGCATGTCGGCAATGACCTTGGGCGTCGCCGTTGCGGTCAACAACAACACCTGCGGGATGTTGAACTGGCGTTGATAGTCGGGAAGCTTGAGGTAGTCCGGGCGAAAGTTATGCCCCCATTCGGAAATGCAGTGCGCCTCGTCCACCACCAGCAACGAGATCGGCACTTGCTGCAAAAAATGCCGGAAACGCTCGTTCTTCAGGCGCTCCACGGAGATCATCAGAATCTTCAGCTCACCGGACTTTGCCCGGGCCATGACATCGCTGGCGTCATCGCGGCTCTGGGCCGAATCGATACTGCCCGCCGAGATGCCGTGGCGTTGCAGGAACGCCAGCTGATCCTGCATCAACGCCAGCAGCGGTGAAACCACCAGCGTCAGGTGCGGCAGCAACAGCGCCGGCAATTGGTAGCAAAGGGATTTGCCGGAACCGGTGGGGAAAATCGCCGCCGCCGAGCGCCCCGCCAGCACGGCACTGACGGCCGCCTCCTGACCGGGTCGAAATTGTGGATAACCGAAAACCTGTTCCAGGGTGTTGTGCATAAGCTGTCACTCCGTTGACTGCTGCGGAGTCAAAAGCCTAGCCGGCGATCGCAGCGAGTCGAGAAAAGGTCGGGGGCAAAACGATACCGGATGATACAGCGGATGATTCACTGATAACCCCGTAGGCTTTTTTACCGCCAGCGGCTTCGTCGCGCAAACCTCCGACAATGTGTAAGCCTTATCCTCGGAACACGATAAATCCCCTACAAAGCCTGTCCATTTCAGCCGTCTTGTCCCGCAACGCCACACCCTTCTATAGTTTCCGGCGCGGCTGAAAACAGTGTCTCGGCCTGCCCGGGAACACTTGCCGATTTCGCACAGGACCCACTCGATGAAAAAAACCGACACGCTGACAGCCCGCTATCACCCGCTCAAGACCCGCTACAGCGAAACCCCTGTGCTGGTCATCGATACCGAGGCCGACCCCTTCGAGATCCTCGACGCCGCCCGACAACGCATCCGCGCCGCCAGCGACCTGCTCGAAACCCTTTACTGCACCTGTTTCAAACAGGCCGAAGCGAGCGACATCCCCAAGATCGTCGGCGCCCTGTACCTGCTGACCCAGGACGGCAACGACCTGCTCGACATCGCCCGACAGCGCTTGCCGAAATTCACCGGCTGAAGCACCACCACAGCCCCCCTGTAGGAGCTGGCTTGCCAGCGATGAACGATAACGCGGCGCACTGTGGATAACTCCTTCAGCAACGACCTATGAGAGCTTCGGCAAGGTCCTACAAAACAAGACAACTTGTCGGCTATCAATGACCAGTGACCCACTCCTATAGTCCGGAGTGTCGCTGCCAAATCAGCGATTCGGGCTTGGTCACCCGATAGAACACATAAACGCGTCCGTTGTATGCTGCCGGCACTCAAGTGTCTGCACGCTTTATGGTGGCTGTGTTTGGGACGCCTTCGAGCGTGCCGGTTTTGTGTGTTCTCCCGGTTGACCAACCCGAACACAGTCCACCTCCCATCGCTTGGTCACGATGGCGGTGGTTTCATCTAAAGCATTTGAGAATACATAAAATGAACAAATGGAACCCGTTCACCAACGAACGCTATCTCCCACTCCACACCAATCTCACCGAATCACAGCCCCTGATCATCGACACAGAGGCCAACCCCCAAGACATCCTCGAAGCCGCCCTCCAACGCATCCGGGCCTCCAGTGACCTGCTGCAAACCCTGCACTGCCAATGCTTCAAACACGGCGACATCAAAGACATCCCGCACATCACCCACGCCCTCTACCTGCTGACCCAGGACGGCTGCGACCTGCTCAAAGTCGCCCAGCAACGCATGCTCAACTGGAAAGCCCCGGTCTGATCTTTAATGGAGATCGCTCCCACGCACTGCGCAGGAGCGATCAAGAAACAAAAAATTGCTCGGATGGAAACAAACCACTCAATGCCCTCATCGGATACAGAAGGAAACCATGAGCAGTTTTTTTGATGAGCTAATGGAAAGCGTGCAACAAATGAACGAGATCCTATGGGGTGAACGTCGGCCCTCCGTGCAAACTGAAAACGCTGAGCCAGAAGCAATCAACTCAGCCGGCCCTTCCTCTCAAGTCCGACGACCAATAAGATCCGTTAAGGCCCAAACGGATCTCCCCCAATGAACCTCGCCTCCAACCTCCCCGACGACCACTTGATGCAGCAACTCATGCAACTGCTGCATGAAGAACTCGGCTTCCCCGAACGCAAAACCATCAGCCTCGGCACCTCGATCAATTTCGACCTGGGCTGCAATGGTGCAGACGCCCGGCATTTGATCGAAACCCTGGAAGACCACTTCGCCATCGATTTCGTGGACTTCGACAGCTATCGCTATTTCCAGCCCGACGGCTTTGACGTGAATCTAAAGCGAAAAGCCAAGGGTCGCGGCGAGAAGGTGCCTTTGACCATCGGCATGCTCTACCGGGCCATCAAGGCCCAACGCTGGGACACGGATGAGCTCGAAGGCCTGTGACGGCCCGACGCATTCTGACTTGCCCGCGAAAAACTGAATTTTGCGCACAAAAAAGCCGCCCCGAGGGGCGGCTTCTTCGTTAGCTCAAACCAACGCTTACAGCTTTGGACCCGCAGCCTTGATCGCGTCGCTCACTTCGAACTTCTTGAAGTTCTCGATGAACAGGCCGGCCAGTGCTTTGGCGGCTTCGTCGTAGGCGGTCTTATCGGCCCAGGTGTTGCGTGGGTTCAGCAGGCCAGTCTCAACGCCCGGTACGGCCACTGGCACGTCGAGGTTGATGGTGTCCAGGTGCTCGGTCTCGGTACCGATCAGCGCGCCGCTCTGGATCGCTGCGATCACGGCACGAGTGGTCGGGATGTTGAAGCGCTTGCCAACGCCGTAGCCACCGCCGGTCCAGCCGGTGTTGACCAGGTAGACCTTGGAGCCGAAGCCACGGATGCGCTTGATCAGCAGTTCAGCGTACTCGCCGGCCGGACGCGGGAAGAACGGTGCGCCGAAGCAGGTGGAGAAGGTCGACTTGATGCCGCTGCCCGAACCCATTTCGGTCGAACCGACCAGAGCGGTGTAACCGGACAGGAAGTGGTAGGCCGCTTGCTCTTCGTTGAGGATCGACACTGGCGGCAGTACGCCGGTCAGGTCGCAGGTCAGGAAGATCACAGCGTTCGGCTCGCCACCGAGGTTCTTCTCGGAGCGCTTGGCAACGTGCTCCAGCGGGTAGGCGGCGCGGCTGTTCTGGGTCAGGCTGACATCGGCGTAGTCGGCGTGCTTGGCATCGTCGATAACGACGTTTTCCAATACCGCGCCGTGCTTGATGGCTTTCCAGATAACCGGCTCGTTCTTCTCGGACAGGTCGATGCACTTGGCATAGCAACCGCCTTCGATGTTGAACACAACGCCTTCGCCCCAGCCGTGCTCGTCGTCACCGATCAGGTAACGGCTTTCGTCGGCCGACAGGGTGGTTTTACCAGTGCCGGACAGACCGAAGAACAGGGTCACGTCGCCTTCTTCGCCGATGTTGGCGGCGCAGTGCATTGGCAGTACGTCGGCAGCCGGCAGCAGGAAGTTCTGCACCGAGAACATGGCTTTCTTCATTTCACCGGCGTAACGCATGCCGGCGATCAGCACTTTCTTCTGTGCGAAGTTGAGGATCACGCAGCCGTCGGAGTTGGTGCCGTCACGCTCTGGCACGCATTCGAAGTTGGCAACGTTGAGCACTTGCCACTCATCACGGCCAGCCGGGTTGTACTTTTCCGGGTTGATGAACAGGCAACGGCCGAACAGGTTCTGCCAGGCAGTCTGTGTGGTCATTTTCACGGCCAGGTAGTGCTCGGAAGCCGCACCTACATGCACGTGGGAAACGAAATGCTCTTGCGCGTTGTTGAATGCCTCAACGCGAGCCCACAGGGCGTCGAACTTGTCGGCCGGGAACTTGCGGTTGATCGGGCCCCAGGCGATGGCGGCCTGGGTGCTTGGCTCTTCAACGATGAAACGGTCGACTGGCGAACGGCCGGTACGGTGACCGGTACGAACAACCAGTGCGCCGGTATCGGCAAGCTCGCCTTCACCGCGGTTGAGGGCTTCTTTAACCAGATCATCAACACTCAGATCGGTGTACACGGCATTGTTGGCTTGCGTCATGAGGTTCCCCGTCGGCCAGTGGCCGAGTGCTCCAAACGTTTTTGTAGTAGAAAGTCGTGCACTACTACCGCGAAAAAAGTGGGCCGGATTATGCCAGAAAAGCCCAAAAAGAGTAGGCCCCTCCTGTCGTAACGGCGTTAATCCGGCGCAAGGCAGTGAATTTACCTGCGCTGAACCGTTTTAGTGACGGGTATCTGACGGCGTCTCGATACCCGCGCCGGCGAACAATTGAGTGACATCGGCCGCGTCAAACAGGTAGCGCTGGTTGCAGAACTGGCAATCGATTTCGATGTTGCCACCGTGTTCGACCACCAGTTGCTGCGCGTCTTCCATACCCAGACTGACCAGCGCATTGGCCGAACGTTCGCGCGAGCAGCTGCAACGGAAGCGCAACTTCTGCACATCGAACAGACGCACCTGCTCGTCGTGGTACAGGCGATGCAGCACGGTTTCGTTGTCCAGGCTCAACAGCTCGTCGGCGGTCAGCGTACCGCCCAGGGTGGTGATGTGCTGCCAGCTGGCGGCGCGTTCGTCTTCGTCTTTCAAACGGTCCGCCGGCAGTTGTTGCAGCAACAGGCCACGGGCACGACGACCATCGGCGCAGAGCTTGATGCGGGTGCCAATCTGCTGGGACATGACGAAGTAGGTGGTGAAGCAGTCGGACAACGTTTCGCCATCCAGGTCGACGACGCCCTGGTAGCGCTGGCCCCGTTTCGGGTCGACGGTCAATGTCAGCGAGCCATCCGGCATCAAGTCAGCCAAGGTAGCGTCGGGGGCAATGCGGTCCGCCTCGTAACGGGCCAGGCCACGGATCTCGCGCTCGCTGGAGCACTCGATCATCAGCAGCGGGATCGGGCCTTCGGAGCGGGCCTGCAGAATCAGCAAGCCATCGAACTTCAACGTGCCGACCAGCAACGATGCGGCCGCCATCAGCTCGCCGAGCAGTTGCGCGACCGGCTGCGGGTAGGCGTGTTTGGCCAGGACTTCGGCGTAGCTGAGCTCCAACGAGACCAGCTCGCCACGGGTGTCGCTGTCATCGAAGATGAAGCGTTGTGTGAAGTCGTTATCCGCGTGATCGGTCATAGGTCTGGGTATCTGAAGTAGTGAAAATGGTTACAGGAAACAAGAAATTGACCTTGCGCCACCCTCGGGTGCGCAACATTCAGCCATGAAAGGCATTTTATGAACAATCCGGGCCTGATCCAAGCAAGGTGGAACAAGCGCTGATGGGTTCCGGGTCGTTTCCCGCTCTGCACTGCTGGCAATGTGGTTATGGCCTACAGGTCAGAGACTGTGTGTGATTTTCGACGAGCGGCGATATCGTCCATGCGATGCACTGCTGGCCAGGCACAGATATGGATGCGCAACGGGTCAATTGCAAGTCTTGGCCTGAAAGCACGGTGAAACCTGGCGAGTGCGCGGCACTCGCCCGAGCAATATCTGGATCAGTCGTCGTTACTGCTGCCACGAAACTTGAACAAGTCCCGCCGCTGTTTCTTGCTCGGCTTACCGTCGGTGCTCACGCCCAGGGCTCCGGCCTTTCTTTGCGCCGCGGCCTCTTCGCGTTTGGCGATGCTGGCCAGGGTTTCGGCATACAAGGTTTGCGCCTGCGGTGCGCCGCGACGAACGATCGACAGTGCCATGACTACCACCGTGCGCTCCTCGAAACCGGTGCGAATCACAAATTCGTCGCCAATACGCGGCTCCTTGCCCGGCTTGCAGCGTTCGCCCCGGCAATGCACCTTGCCGCTTTCAATCGCTGCCTTGGCCAGGGCGCGGGTTTTGTAGAATCGTGCAGCCCACAACCATTTATCGAGGCGGACTTTGTCGTCCTCTTCGTTTTTTTGTGCCATGGAATTTCCTCATTCTGAAATATTGGTGAACTGTACTACCGTTTCTGACGTACCAAGAATTTCACCGGCTCGGATTACAATGCTGACATTCCATAACCTCCTTGGGAGACTGGAAATCCGGGCCGTAGATATCTGTCGCCTTTTAATCATTATTCTGCGTGAATACCGCGAATCCGGCCGCCTGCGGCCACTGCGGTTTCTACCGGTTGAGCAATTTTGAAGACATTTGACCATTTGACCGTTGTCGGTCTGCGCGAGTGGGTGGCGCTCCCTGATTTGGGAGTCGCTGGCCTTCGGGCAAAAATCGACACCGGCGCCAGCACCTCCAGCCTGCATGCCACCGACATCGAGACATTTGACCGGGACGGTGAGCAGTGGGTGCGCTTCACGGCGCACCTGGGCACGGTGGTTCAGTTGCGTCACCGGCGCTGCGAAGCACCGCTGGTGACGAGGAAAACCATTAAAAGCTCAAACGGTCACGCGCAGGTGCGATACGTGATCAGCACCACCCTGGCCCTTGGTGATCGGGTCTGGCGGGTCGAGTTCACGCTCGCCTGCCGCAAGTCCATGCGTTATCGCCTGCTGCTCGGCTCCAAAGCCCTGATCCACGGCCAGTTGGTGGTCAATCCGGGCATCAAGTACGTACAAGACAAGCCGGTGTTCCCGGTATCTACCTCCTCCACAGGTGTTGCATGAAGATCGCTGTGCTGTCGCGGAATCCGCGTCTGTATTCCACCCGTCGTCTGGTCGAAGCCGGTACCGAGCGTGGCCATGAAATGGTGGTGGTCGACACCTTGCGCGCCTACATGAACATCGCCAGCCACAAGCCGCAGATCCACTACCGCGGCAAGCCGCTGGAGGGTTTCGATGCGGTGATTCCACGGATCGGCGCTTCCGTGACCTTTTATGGCTGCGCAGTGTTGCGCCAGTTCGAAATGATGGGGGTATTTCCGCTCAACGAATCGGTGGCCATTGCCCGTTCCCGGGACAAGCTGCGCTCGCTGCAATTGCTGTCCCGTCGCGGGATCGGCTTGCCGGTGACCGGGTTTGCCCACTCCCCCGATGACATTCCCGACCTGATCGAAATGGTCAACGGCGCGCCGTTGGTGATCAAGGTGCTGGAAGGCACCCAGGGCATCGGCGTGGTGCTGTGCGAAACCGCCACGGCTGCGGAATCGGTGATCGAGGCGTTCATGGGCCTCAAGCAGAACATCATGGTTCAGGAGTACATCAAGGAGGCCGGTGGTGCGGACATTCGTTGCTTCGTCGTCGGCGACAAGGTAATTGCCGCGATGAAGCGCCAGGCCAAACCCGGCGAGTTTCGCTCCAACCTGCATCGCGGTGGCAGCGCGAGCCTGATCAAGATCACGCCGGAAGAGCGCATGACGGCGTTGCGTGCGGCGAAGGTCATGGGGCTGGCGGTGGCAGGTGTCGACATCCTGCGCTCCAATCACGGGCCTCTGGTGATGGAAGTGAACTCGTCGCCGGGCCTTGAGGGGATTGAGACCACCACCGGGAAGAATGTGGCGGGGATCATCATCGAGCATCTGGAGAAGAACGGTGGGCCGAATATGACTCGGACCAAGGGCAAGGGTTAACCTTCGAGCCTTGTGGCGGCAGGGATGCCGCCTTCGCGAGCAGGCTCGCGCCCACAGGAGATTGCATGTCAATGTGGGAGCGAGCCTGCTCGCGAAGGGGCCATCAGCCCCACTGAAAAACTCAGGTTTTAAACGGCATCCCGCGGCAACATTAATCCCAACGGCAACCGCACCCGCGCTTCCAGCCCACCGCCCGAGCGGTTACGCAGCTCAACATTCCCGCCATGCATCGAAGCAATCCGCTTCACGATTGCCAAACCTAATCCGGTACCCTTGCCTCCCCGGGCACGATCACCGCGAGTGAACGGGTTGAAAATCGCCTCCAGCTCCGAAGGATCGATCCCGGCACCACGATCCATGACACTCAGCACCACATACGGTGCGCTGGTGTCCCCGGATACATACGCCGCCACCTCCACACCGTTGCCAGCATGATGCAGCGCGTTGCCGATCAGATTGTTCAGCAGCCGCTTCATCGACACACGGCGCAACGGGAACGGCTGGATAGGCTCCAGGCGTAACCGCACTTTTTCTTCGGTCTGGTTATACGGCGCGGCAACTTCACGGACCAGGTCACTCAGGTCAACCTCTTCCACCGACTCGTCACGCCCGTCACGAATGAACGCCAGGAACTGATCGAGAATCGCGTCCATGTCTTCGATGTCACGCACCATGTCGTCAGTCAGGTCGGTGCGATCGCCCATCAGTTCCAGGGACAGGCGCAAGCGTGTCAACGGCGTGCGCAAATCATGGGAAACCCCGGCCAGCATCAGTTCACGTTCGCGGCCGGCCTGTTCGACGTCTTCGGCCATCTGGTTGAAGGCGCGGTAAACCTCGGTCATCTCACTCGGCGTATCGCTGATCGGCAGGCGCACGCTGCGGCCCTGGCCGAGTTGCCGCGCGGCATACACCAGACGCTTCAAAGGTTGATTGAGCTGGCTGACGAAGATCCAGGCCGAAGCGGTGGACAGCAGGCCAATCGCGAGGAACCAGCCCAGCACGTTCCAGATTTTCTGGCCACGCAACGGATGGGGATAAAGCGGCACTTTCAGCCAGCCATCGCCCAGGCTTGGCGCCCGGACCCACAGCGCTGGTGGCGAATGCATGCGCAGCCGGACTTCAGTGTCGGCACCCAGCTCCGCCTGCATCTGCCGCTGATAGATCTCGCTGTAAGGCCAGTGCTGTTCGCCTTCCGGCACGCCGGCACCCACCACCCTGATCAGGGTCGCGGCCTCGGCAATCTTGCCGCGGTTTTCTTCATCGGCAGCCCAATAGGCGCGCAGCGTCAGGGCGACACCGTGGCTGTACTGGCGGTCCACCAGCACGTCTTCGTTCATCAGCAGATAAACCAGGGTCAGTGCCTTGGAGAAGAGTACGACGATGAGCACCAGCCAAAGGGTGCGGGAGAAGAAGCTCTGGGGGAACCAAACGGGGGTTTTCATGGATAACCGTTAAACACTTGCAGGAGCGAGCGATGCTCGCATATTGCGGATCGCGAGTCTGCGGACAGGATCGATTGATCCGTTGCCCGCATGACCCGCTCCTACAAATCGCCCATCACTTGGTGGCGGTACCATCCGGTACAAACACGTAACCCACGCCCCAGACAGTCTGGATGTAACGCGGTTTGGACGGATCGGGCTCGATCATCCGGCGCAGACGGGAAATCTGCACATCGATGGAACGCTCCAGGGCATCCCACTCGCGGCCACGGGCCAGGTTCATCAGTTTGTCGCGGGTCAACGGCTGACGGGCGTTCATCACCAGAGCCTTGAGTACAGCGAACTCACCGGTGGTGAGCATGTGCACTTCTTCACCGCGCTTGAGCTCGCGGGTAGCCAGGGACAATTCGTAGTCACCGAAGGTCACGCTTTCGTCTTCGCTGCCCGGTGCGCCAGGCACCGGAGCCGACTGGCGACGCAATACCGCTTTGACGCGAGCCATCAGCTCATCCGGGTTGAACGGCTTGGCCAGGTAATCGTCGGCGCCCAGCTCCAGGCCCTTGATGCGGCTCAGCTCGTCGCCCTTGGCGGTGAGCATGATGATCGGAATCTGGTTGTTCGCGTTGCGCAGACGGCGGCAGGCGGTCAGGCCGTCTTCGCCGGGCAGCATCAGGTCGAGGACGACCAGGTTGAACACTTCGCGCGCCAGCAGGCGATCCATTTGCTCAGTGTTCGGTACGGCGCGGGCGCGGTAGCCCTTGCTGACGAAAAAACGCTCCAGCAGGCTGCTGAGCCCCGGATCGTCGTCAACGATAAGAATTTTTTCGCCTTCAGCAGTTTGTGCAGTGCTGCTCATTGGATGCTCCTTTGATCTCGGCGCGCATTATGGCGTAGCTGCCGTTATACGCACCGTGTGCATTGTTAGCAGATTTTTCCTCCAGCGCCAGAAAACCGGCCATTGCACCTGCAATCCGCGATGTCCCCGAATGCCGGAACGCTGGTTATAATGCGCGGCCTTTTGTGTCAGGCAACGTCAGACAGGTACTACAGACGGACGCGTTTTTTTCATGGCGTCGGCAGTAATTGTTCGATTTCACGGGTCAACGGGATACCTTTTGATCCAGGTAGCGGCGCAGGCCAGGCCGCTCAACCAGACTCGCCCAGGCCCTATCTCTGCGCCTGCGAGCCTGCTTTCACAATTTGTCAGGTGGTTTTATGGACAGCATCAACAGCCGCATCGCCGAGGAACTCGGTGTACGCCCACAACAGGTCGAAGCGGCCGTCGCGCTACTCGATGAAGGCTCTACCGTTCCCTTCATCGCCCGTTACCGGAAAGAAGTGACCGGCAGCCTCGATGACATCCAGTTGCGTCATCTGGAAGAGCGCCTGCGCTACCTGCGAGAACTCGACGAACGGCGTATCAGTATCCTCGCCAGCATCCAGGAGCAGGGCAAGCTGACCCCGCAACTGGAACGCGACATCAAGCTCGCCGACACCAAGACCCGTCTCGAAGACTTGTACCTGCCGTACAAGCAGAAGCGCCGCACCAAGGGCCAGATCGCCCTGGAAGCCGGCTTGGGCGAACTGGCCGACGGCCTGTTCAACGACCCGTCCCTGAGCCCGGAAACCGAAGCCGCACGTTTCATCGACGCGGAAAAAGGCGTGGCCGATGTGAAGGCTGCCCTCGAAGGCGCCAAGTACATCCTGATGGAACGCTTCGCCGAAGACGCAGGCCTGCTGGACAAGCTGCGCAACTACCTCAAGCAGGAAGCCACCCTCAGTGCCCGCGTGATTGCCGGCAAGGAAGAGGAAGGCGCCAAGTTCCGCGATTACTTCGAACACGACGAACCGCTCAAGAGCATGCCGTCGCACCGCGCACTGGCGATTTTCCGTGGTCGCAACGAAGGCATCCTCAGCTCCGCGCTGAAAGTCGGCGACGAACTGCCGGGCACCATGCACCCGTGCGAAGGCATGATCGGCCAGCAATTCGGCATCCAGAACCAGAACCGCGCCGCCGACAAATGGCTGGGCGAAGTGGTGCGCTGGACCTGGAAGGTCAAGCTCTACACCCATCTGGAGACCGACCTGCTGGGCGAGCTGCGCGATGGCGCGGAAACCGAAGCGATCAACGTATTCGCCCACAACCTGCACGACCTGCTGCTGTCGGCCCCGGCCGGCCCGCGCGCGACTTTGGGCCTCGACCCTGGCCTGCGCACCGGTTGCAAGGTCGCCGTGGTCGACTCCACCGGCAAGCTGCTGGATCACGCCACGGTTTACCCGCACGTACCG
The DNA here is from genome assembly GCF_039909015.1 of Pseudomonas grandcourensis. NCBI lineage: Bacteria > Pseudomonadati > Pseudomonadota > Gammaproteobacteria > Pseudomonadales > Pseudomonadaceae > Pseudomonas > Pseudomonas grandcourensis. Next base: position 306,835 of record NZ_CP150919.1, on the reverse strand, counting down.
CACAACAAGTGGGACCAGACCCTCGCCGTGCTCGCCGCCCTGTGCGCCAAGCACTCGGTGGACCTGATCGCCATCGGCAACGGTACCGCCAGCCGCGAAACCGACAAGCTGGCCGCTGAACTGATCAAAAAATACCCAGCCATGAAGATGACCAAGGTTATGGTTTCCGAGGCCGGGGCATCGGTTTACTCGGCATCGGAGCTGGCTTCCAAGGAATTCCCGGACCTCGACGTGTCGATCCGTGGCGCCGTGTCGATTGCCCGTCGCCTGCAAGACCCGTTGGCCGAACTGGTGAAGATCGATCCGAAATCCATCGGCGTCGGCCAGTACCAGCACGACGTGTCGCAGCTTAAACTGGCCCGTGGCCTGGATGCGGTGGTCGAGGATTGCGTGAACGCCGTCGGCGTGGATGTGAACACGGCGTCCGTCGCGCTGCTGGCACGGATCTCCGGCCTCAACGCGACCCTGGCGCAGAACATCGTCAGCCACCGCGACGAGCACGGCGCGTTCAAGACCCGCGCGGCGCTGAAGAAAGTCGCGCGCTTGGGCGAGAAAACCTTCGAACAGGCCGCTGGATTCCTGCGCGTCATGAACGGCGAAAACCCGTTGGACTCGTCGGCGGTTCACCCGGAAGCCTATCCGCTGGTTCAGCGCATCGCCGCTGAAACCGACCGTGACATCCGCTCGCTGATTGGTGATGCCACATTCCTCAAGCGTCTCGATCCGAAGAAGTACACCGATGAAACCTTCGGTCTGCCGACCGTGACCGACATTCTCCTGGAGCTTGAAAAACCTGGGCGCGACCCACGTCCCGAGTTCAAGACAGCAGAGTTCCAGGAAGGCGTCGAAGACCTCAAGGACCTGCAACTGGGCATGATCCTCGAAGGCGTGGTGACCAACGTGACCAACTTCGGTGCCTTCGTCGATATCGGCGTGCATCAGGACGGTTTGGTGCACATCTCTGCACTTTCGGAGAAGTTCATCAAGGATCCTCGCGAAGCGGTGAAGGCCGGTGACGTGGTGAAAGTGAAGGTCATGGAAATCGACATCCCGCGCAAACGCGTTGGCCTGTCGATGCGCATGAGCGACACCCCGGGCGAGAAAATCGACGGCGCTCGCGGCGCGCGTCCGGGGTCGGCGCCACGCCAGTCCCAGAACACCGCACCGCGCAAGGAAACCACGGCGGCAGCACCGAGCAACAATGCCATGGCTTCGCTGTTCGCCAATGCCAAGCAGTTGAAGAAACGCTGATGGACATCCCTGCCGGGCTGACCGAAAGCGCGTTTTTCAAGCTGCTGGGCTGCCGTTTGCACAGTCTGGAAAGCGGCGTGGCGCAAGTCGCCCTGGCGCTGGAGCCGGAGCTGCGCAATCGCGGCGGCAAGCTGCACGGCGGGGCCTTGTTCAGCCTGGTGGACATTGCCATGGGGCTGGCCTGTTCCAGCACCCACGGCTTTGACCAGCAGAGTGCAACCATCGAGTGCAAGATCAACTACATCCGCGCCGTCTCTGACGGCGAGGTGATGTGCACGGCGCGGGTGATCCACCCGGGCCGCCGCACACTGGTGGTCGAGGCCGATGTGGTGCAGGGCGACAAACTGGTCGCAAAAGCACAAGGCACGTTCGCTGTCCTGTAGCTAGATGTCATCGATTTGAGTTAATTTCGGCGTTGTGACCACAGTGTCGGAATTTCCTGTGGGAGCGGGCTTGCCCGCTCCCACATCGATTGCGGCAAGTTCCAAAACCAGGCGACAACGCCAGTTTTAACTTCACCCTTGTAGACCGTCTTGCCCACCCCCATATTGGGGCGACTGACGCGTGAAGGAATCCAACTTGAGCGAACTTCTCAACCGCCGCCTGGCTCTGCTCGGCGAGCGCGCTAACCTCTCTCTGCTCGAACAGTGCCTTCACGGCATCGAACGTGAATGCCTGCGCGTGACCGATGAAGGTCGCCTGGCGCAAACGCCGCACCCGGAAGAATTGGGTTCCGCGCTGACCAATGAACAGATCACCACCGACTACTCCGAGTCGCTGCTGGAGTTCATCACCCCGGCCCTGCCCGATCCTGCCGATACGCTGGCGAGCCTGGACAGCATTCACCGCTTTGCCTACAGCAAGCTTGGCAACGAGTATCTGTGGAGCCCGTCGATGCCGTGCCCGTTGCCGGCCGAGGAAGACATCCCGATCGCCTACTACGGCACGTCCAATATCGGGCAGCTCAAGTACGTCTACCGCAAGGGTCTGGCCCTGCGTTACGGCAAGACCATGCAATGCATTGCCGGCATCCACTACAACTTTTCCCTGCCGGAAAAGCTCTGGCCGTTGCTCAAGCAGGCCGAAGGCTTTGTCGGCACCGACCGCGATTTCCAGTCGTCGTCCTATATCGCGCTGATCCGTAACTTCCGCCGCTACAGCTGGCTGCTGATGTACCTGTTCGGTGCGTCACCCGCACTGGACGCCGGCTTCCTGCGCGGTCGTTCGCACCAATTGGAACAACTGGACCCGCAAACCCTGTACCTGCCGTACGCCACCAGCCTGCGCATGAGCGACCTGGGTTACCAGAGCAACGCCCAGGCTGGCCTGACGCCGTGCTACAACGATCTGAACAGCTACACCGACAGCCTGCGCAAAGCGGTGGCCACGCCGTATGCGCCGTACGTCGAAGTCGGCACCCATCAGGACGGCGAGTGGGTACAGCTCAACACCAACATCCTGCAGATCGAAAACGAGTACTACTCCAACATCCGCCCGAAACGCGTGACCTACACTGGCGAGCGTCCTATCCAGGCGCTGATGGCCCGTGGCATCCAGTACGTCGAAGTGCGTTGCCTGGACATCAACCCCTTCCTGCCGATGGGCATCGACCTTACCGAGTCGCGCTTCCTCGATGCGTTCCTGCTGTACTGCGCGCTCAATGACAGCCCGCTGCTGACCAACACCAGTTGCGGCAACGCGACCTCGAACTTCCTCAGCGTGGTCAAGGAAGGTCGCCGTCCGGGCCTGCAACTGCAACGGGATGGCCAGCCGGTTGACCTGAAGGAATGGGCCGGCGAGCTGCTGGAAAAAATCGCCCCTCTGGCGGCGATGCTCGACCAGAGCCATGGCGGCGATGCCCACAGCAAGGCGCTGGACGCCCAGATGGCCAAGGTCCAGGACCCGTCCCTGACGCCATCGGCCCAGGTATTGGCGGCGATGGCCGAGCACAAGGAAAGCTTCGCCCGGTTCTCCTTGCGCCAGAGCCAGGCCCATGCCGACTTCTTCCGCAGCGAGCCTTTGCCCGCTGAGGAACAGGCGAGGTTTGAAGAGCGGGCGCGTTCGTCGCTGGCTCAGCAGGCTGAACTGGAACAGAACGAAGTCGGTGACTTCGATGTGTTTGTCGGGGCGTACCAGGCGAGCATTCTGGCGATCAGTAACTAAGCGGCCAAAGCAGGTCCCCTGTGGCGAGGGGGCTTGCCCCCGTTGGGCCGCGAAGCGGTCCCTAAAGCAGCAACCCGGCCCTATCAGACAGAAGTCAATGCCTGGATTTGCGACTGCTCCGCAGTCGAACGGGGGCAAGCCCCCTCGCCACAAGTCCACAGTCGCTCTTCAAGTATTCCCCTCATAAGCTAATTCGAAAAAGTTATTTATTTTCGAATTCTTAGATCATTTAGTCTCTTTCTCACGCCGACAATCGGTCGCCTGACAAGGAGCTTTCTGATGAAACTGACTTTCCCTCTACGCTTGCTGGCGGCCGCTTCCTTGGCTACCGCGAGTTTTTTTGCCCAGGCGGCCGACTTCACCGTCGCCTACCAGACCACCGTTGACCCGGCGAAAGTCGCCCAGGCTGACGGCGCTTACGAAAAGGCCACCAAGGCCGATATCAGCTGGCGCAAGTTCGACAATGGTGCCGACATCATTGCCGCCATCGCCTCCGGCGACGTGCAAATCGGCTACCTCGGTTCCAGCCCCCTGACCGCCGCCATTACCCGTAAAGTCCCGGTAGAAACGTTCCTCATTGCCACCCAGATCGGCGCCGCCGAAGCACTGGTCGCCCGCGACGGTTCCGGGATCAAGACCCCGCAAGACCTGATCGGCAAGAAAATCGCCGTGCCATTTGTATCCACCGGCCACTACAGCCTGCTGGCCGCGTTGAAGCACTGGAACATCGACCCGTCGAAAGTCACCGTCCTCAACTTGGCTCCACCCGCGATCATTGCCGCCTGGAAACGCGGCGACATCGACGCCACCTACGTGTGGGATCCGGCCCTCGGTGTCGCCAAGGAAAACGGCAAGGTACTGATCACCTCCGGCGAGCTGGCCAAGTTCGGCGCACCGACCTTCGACGCCTGGATCGTGCGCAAGGATTTCGCCGAGAAGCACCCGGAGATCGTCACCGCGTTCGCCAAAGTGACCCTGGACGCCTACGCCGATTACCGCAAAGACCCACAAGCCTGGCTCGCCAACCAGGGCAACGTCGACAAGCTTGTAAAACTGTCTGGTGCCAAGGCCAGCGACATTCCATTGCTGCTGCAAGGCAACGTCTACCCGCTGGCGGCTGACCAGGTGCTCACCCTCGGCGCCCCGACCACCAAAGCCATCACCGACACCGCGGCGTTCCTCAAGGAACAAGGCAAGGTCGAGGCGGTACTGCCGGACTACGCGCCGTACGTCAGCGCCAAGTTCATCACCAACTGATTGGGAGTCAACGCGATGGCCTTGCTTCAGCTGGAGCGCATCAGCGCACAGTACCCCGGCAACCCGGAACCGGTGTTGGCGGATATCTCCCTGAGCCTGGGGCCCCGGCAATTGCTGGTCGCCCTCGGCCCGTCCGGCAGTGGCAAGACTTCGCTGTTGAACCTGATTGCCGGTTTCGTCGAACCCAGCGCCGGGCGCATCACCCTCGATGGCGTGCCCGTCAAAGGCCCGAGCGCCGAGCGCGGCGTAGTGTTCCAGGACGACGCGTTGCTGCCATGGCAAAACGTGTTGGCCAACGTCGGGTTTGGCCTTGAGCTGGCCGGCATCGCCCGGGACAAACGCGAAGCTCGTGCCAGGGAAATGCTCGCCCTGGTCGATCTGTCCGGTTTTGAACAGCGCCGCATCTGGCAGCTTTCGGGCGGCCAGAAGCAGCGTGTCGGCCTGGCCCGCGCCCTCGCCGCCGACCCGCGCGTGTTGCTGATGGACGAACCTTTTGGCGCCCTCGACGCCTTCACCCGCGAGCAGATGCAGGAGCTGTTGCTGCAAGTCTGGCAACGCACCGCCAAACCGGTGTTCCTGATTACCCACGACATCGAAGAAGCCGTGTTCCTCGCCACCGACCTGATTCTGTTGGCGCCCAACCCTGGGCAAATCGTCGAGCGCCTGAGCCTCGATTTCGGTCAGCGTTATGCCGCCGGTGAGTCGGCCCGCTCAATCAAGTCCGACCCGCGTTTTATCGAAACCCGCGAACACGTACTCGCCAAAGTGTTCTCCCAACGCAGCGCCGCCCAGCGGCAGGAGCGCGCATGAGCAGTTACGAAATTCCCGTCGCAGCGATAGCGCCGGGCTCAGCCGTGATTCCGGCAAGTCGCCGTTTGAGCACTCGCTGGATCAGCGTGCTGACACTGGTCGCTCTCATTACTATTTGGTGGGCCGTAACGGCGACCGGCTTGATCGAGCCGCTGTTCTTGCCACCGCCCTCCGCCGTGCTGCAAAAAGGCTGGCTGCTGGCGACCTCGGGGTACATGGACTCAACCCTGTGGCAGCACCTCGGCGCGAGCCTGAGTCGCATCGGCCTGGGCCTTGGCTTTGCGATTCTCACCGCCGTGCCGGTGGGAATCGCCATCGGCGCCAACCGTATCGCCCGTGGTGTGCTCGACCCGCTGATCGAGTTCTACCGGCCGATTCCGCCGCTGGCTTATCTGCCGCTGATCGTGATCTGGTGCGGCATCGGTGAATTGTCGAAAGTGCTGCTGATCTACCTAGCGATCTTCGCTCCGATTGCCATCGCCACCGCCACCGGTGTGCGCACGGTCGATCCGGCCAAATTGCGCGCCGCGCAGTCGCTGGGCGCAACGCGCGTGCAGTTGATTCGCCACGTCATTTTGCCGAGTGCCTTGCCGGACATTCTGACCGGTGTGCGCATTGGCCTGGGTGTGGGTTGGTCGACGCTGGTTGCCGCCGAATTGATCGCTGCCACCAGCGGCCTGGGCTTCATGGTGCAATCGGCCGCGCAGTTTCTGGTCACCGATGTGGTGGTGCTGGGGATTTTGGTGATTGCACTGATCGCCTTCGCGATGGAGCTGGGCCTGCGTGCCCTGCAACGCAAACTGGTGCCTTGGCATGGCCAGGCCCACTGATTACTCGCGCCCACAGTTGGCACCTCCAGATTGAAGAGAACCACCATGAGTGACTTGACCATCGTCCCCCTAAGCTCCGCCCTTGGCGCACAGATCAGCGGCGTCGACATCAGCCAGCCGCTGAACCTGGAGCAGCGCGATACCATCGAACAGGCCCTGCTCAAGCATCAGGTCCTGTTCCTTCGCAACCAGCCGATCACGCCACAGCAACAGGCGCGATTCGCCGCGAATTTCGGCGACCTGCACATTCACCCGATCTACCCGAATGTGCCGGAGCAACCCGAAGTGCTGATTCTCGACACCGCCGTCACCGACGTGCGCGATAACGCGATCTGGCACACCGACGTCACCTTCCTGCCGACCCCGGCCATGGGCGCGGTGCTCAGCGCCAAGCTGCTGCCGGAGTTTGGCGGCGACACGTTGTGGGCCAGCGGGATTGCGGCGTATGAAGCCCTGTCGGCGCCGCTGAAAACCTTGCTCGAAGGCCTGACCGCCACCCACGATTTCACCCGTTCGTTTCCGCTGGAACGCTATGGCAACACGCCCGAGGCGTTGGCCCAGTGGGAAGAAGCACGGCGCAAGAATCCACCGCTGTCGCATCCAGTGATCCGCACGCACCCGGTCAGCGGGCGGCGGTCGCTGTTCGTCAACGAAGGCTTCACTTCGAAGATCAACGAGCTGTCGGAAACCGAGAGCGAGGCGATTCTGAAGTTCCTGTTCGCCCATTCAACCCGACCGGAATTCACCATTCGCTGGCGCTGGCAGCAGGACGACATTGCATTCTGGGACAACCGAGTGACCCAGCATTACGCGGTGGACGATTACCGGCCGGCGCGGCGGGTGATGCAGCGGGCGACGGTGTTGGGGGATGTGCCTTTCTTTCGGTGAACAGCCAGTTTTTGTACTGACATTGCTCGCGATGGCGATCTGAAAGGCGCCGAATAATCCGGCGCCAACTACTTATTCAGCCGTCGAAGGCTTCTCCCAAAGATTGATCCCGCCCTCCTGGGCAAACCGGTCAATCTCCGCCAGTTCCTGCGCACTAAAGCTCAGGTTCTTCAACGCCCCGACGTTCTCGATGATCTGCTCCGGCCGGCTCGCGCCAATCAAGGCCGAAGTGACCCGAGGATCGCGCAGGGTCCAGGCCAGTGCCAGTTGCGCCAGGCTCTGGCCACGACGCTTGGCGATTTCGTTGAGTGCCCGCACCTGGGCAATGTTGGCCTCGGACAAATGCGATGCCTGCAACGAACCACCACCCGGACGATTGACCCGCGCATCCGACGGCACGCCGTTGAGGTATTTGTCGGTCAGCAAACCCTGGGCCAGCGGGGTGAAGGCGATCACGCCGGTGCCGAGTTCGCCGGTGGTATCGAGCAGGTCTTTTTCCACCCATCGATTGAGCAGGTTGTAGGCCGGCTGGTGAATCAGCAGCGGCACTTTCCACTCTTTGAGCAACGCTGCCATTTCGCGGGTTTTCACCCCGGAGTACGAAGAGATGCCGATGTACAACGCCTTGCCCTGCTGCACCGCCGTGGCGAGCGCGCTGGCGGTTTCTTCCAGCGGGGTGTCCGGATCGAAGCGGTGGGAATAAAAGATGTCGACGTAGTCCACGCCCAGGCGCTGCAGGCTCTGGTCGAGGCTGGCCAGCACGTACTTGCGCGAACCGCCGCCCTGACCGTAAGGCCCCGGCCACATGTCCCAACCGGCTTTGCTGGAAATGATCAGCTCATCGCGGTACTGCTTGAAGTCTTCGCGCAGTAAACGGCCGAAGTTGATCTCGGCGCTGCCATACGGCGGGCCGTAGTTGTTGGCCAGGTCGAAATGGTTGATGCCCAGGTCGAATGCCGTGCGCAACAACGCGCGCTGGGTGTCGATCGGCGTGCTGTCGCCGAAGTTGTGCCACAGGCCCAACGACAACGCCGGCAGCACCAGCCCGCTGCGACCCACGCGGCGGTAAGGGATGGAGTCGTAGCGGTTTTCGGCAGCGGTGTAGGTCATCGAATCCTCTCTTGTCTGTCTTGAATCTGGTATCGACTGCTTCGCCAGTCGCCCAGCATACGCCCGGACGGACACCAGAAAACCCTGGATTCGACTAAATGCTGAAACGTTTCACAGAAATTTGATTGGCCCGCGCAATTGAACAAAAACGCATCAGGCTTGCGTGATCCGGGCCGACAGGAACAAAGTCGCCAAAGCAACGAAGAAGCGATAGCTATCGCAGGGATGGTAGAAACCATGCACACCACGATCATCATCACCTTCGGCCTGGTCCTGCTCGCGATGATGCTGTTCATCGGAGAAAAACTCGGCTTCAGCCGCCAGACACTCACCTACAGTTTCGTGATCCTGTGGCTGGCGTTGACGGTGATCAACGGCGCCATCGGCATGGTGAACGCCGACCAGTCGCTGAGTACGGAACTGGCCATCGGCACGGTAGTGTTCAGCATTCCGGTGGCGGCGCTGGTGTTGTTCATGGTGCTGAGCGCCGAGAGCTGAAAAGCCCCGGCGCCCTGCCAGCGATCAACGCACCAGATGCAGGAACTGCATGTGCCGTTCGTACTGGTCGAGGATGTCGTTGATGATCTGTTCCTTGGTGTAGCCCACCAGGTCGTAGTCCTGACTGCCCTCGCTCAAATGCACTTCGGCCCGGTAGTAGCGGCGATTGTTGAGCTGCTTGGAACCCATGCCGCCACGGGCAAACGACGGCGTGAAGTAACCGCGCATCTGCACCTGATAAACGAACGGATGCTGATCGCCGTGGCCGATTTCCAGGCTGACGCTGTCATTGGCCGGGTCCGGGTGTGTCGCTACGTGCAAACCCTTTTCGATGAACACGGCAGACACCTCTTCAATCGCCGGGCGCACCGTCGTGTCGAGGAAGCGATAGACCTCATCCCGCGACGGGAAATGCACCGCCTGACTCAAACGCTGACGCCAGCCGCCCCGCCGTGAACCGGACACCGGTGCCAAGGAATGCATCTGCGCAATCTGCTTCTGCGATTCCAGATAAAACGCCTTGTGCAGCCCCCACATCATCAACAGCAAGATCAACGAGAACGGCAGCGAGGTCAGGACCACCGCCGACTTCAATGCATCGATGCTGCCGGAAAACAGCAGCGCGCTGGTCACCAGTGCGGTCATCGCGCCCCAGAACACTCGCAGCCATTTCGGCCCGTCTTCATCCGGGTTGCCGCCCTTGGCGGACAGCGTCGACAGCACCACGGTGCCGGAGTCGGCGGAGGTGACGAAGAACACGAAGCTGATGAACACCGTGACCGCGATGACGGTTTTGCTCCACGGGTAGGTTTCCAGCAGCAGGTAAAGCGTCATCGACGGGTTGTCGATGGCCGACATGCCGAGCGCGCTCATGCCGTGGTTGAGCACTTGATCGATGGCGCTGTTGCCGAAGATCGACATCCACGCCAGGGTGAAGCCCAGCGGTATCAACAGCACGCCGAAGACGAATTCGCGGATGGTCCGGCCACGGGAAATCCGTGCGATGAACAAGCCCACGAACGGCGACCATGCAATCCACCAGGCCCAGTAAAACACCGTCCAACCGCCCAGCCAGTCGCTGGGTTTATCGTAGGCATAAAGGTCGAAACTCTTCATCGGCAAGGCGCCGAGGTAGTCGCCGAGGTTCTGGATCAGGGTGTTGAGCAAGTGCTGCGTGGGGCCGGCGAACAACACGAACAGCAGCAGCGCACAGGCCAGCAGCATGTTGATGTCGGACATCACCCGCACACCCTTGTCGACGCCGGATACGGCCACGATGATCGCAGCGCCCATCATCAAGGTGATCAGGCCGACTTGAACCCATTGGGTGTGGGCGATGCCGAACAGGTAGTCCAGGCCCGAGTTGAGGTGCAGCACGCCGAAGCCCATGTCGGCACCGAGGCCGAACACCGTGGCGATGATGCCGAAGCCATCCACCGCGTAGCCGATGGGGCCATTGATGCGCTTGCCGATCAGCGGATACAGCGCCGAACGCAGGGCCAATGGCAGGTTATGTCGGTAGGCAAAGTAGGCCAGCGCCATGCCGACAAAGGCGAACACGCCCCAACCATGCAGGCCCCAGTGCAGAAACAGAATCTGCATCGCCTGGCGCGCCGCATCCGCCGTACCGGCCTCGCCCTGGGGCGGTTGCAGCATGTGGGTCAGCGGCTCGGACACGCAGAAGAAAAACAGCGTGATGCTGATCCCGGCGGCGAACAGCATGCCGGCCCAGGACAAATAACTGAACTCGGGCTCGTCGTGGTCGGCACCGAGCTTGATCTTGCCGTAGCCGGACAAGGCGGTGACCACCACGAAGACCAGATACAGGGTCATCGCCAGCAGGTAATACCAGCCGACCGTGTTGGCCGCCCAGTTTTGCGCCGCCAGCAACCAGGCACCGGCCTGCTCGGGCATGGCGATGACAACGACACCAAACAACAGGATGAAACTCGCCGAGAACCAGAACACCGGCGGATTCATGCGGATCAGGCCGCTTGGAGGGATGGACGATGCACTCATGTTCGGTGCACCTCGAAGGGGTAAAACGTGGCTGTAGAAATCGGACTCAGCAAAGGCAAGCCTCCTGTTGTGAGCGGGCAGCGAACCGCCGGTTTAACTTGAATGAACGTTCAAGTTAAACATGGATAGGGGGCTAAGGACTAATCGCAGGGCTCGGTGGTGGTGGTATTACGCTAGCTCAAGGGGAGAAATGTGCTGAAGACAAACAACTCTATTCGGCTTGAAATCCAATCGCGAGCAAGCTCGCTCCCACAGGGTTCAATGCCGGTCACAACAGTTGTGTTCACCAGAGATCCACTGTGGGAGCGAGCTTGCTCGCGATGAGGCCAGACCAGACAACGGAGATTCAAAGGCCTACTTCTGCGCCCCATCATCATTCTGCAAATTCGCCTGGGTCAGGTTGCTGCCCGCCGGCACGCTGCGGGTCAGCCAGACGTTGCCGCCAATGGTTGAACCCTGACCGATGGTGATCCGCCCGAGAATCGTCGCCCCGGCATAAATCACCACATCATCCTCGACAATCGGATGCCGTGGCTGGCCTTTCTGCAGCTGACCGTCTTCATCCGCCGGGAAGCGCTTGGCGCCCAAGGTCACCGCCTGATAAATCCGCACGCGCTCGCCGATGATCGCGGTTTCTCCAATCACCACACCCGTCCCGTGGTCGATGAAGAAACTGCGGCCGATCTGCGCACCAGGGTGAATGTCGATGCCGGTGGCCGAGTGAGCGATTTCCGCGCTGATCCGTGCCAGCAACGGTAGACCTGCGCGGTACAAGTGATGGGCCAGACGATGGTGAATCACCGCCAGAATCCCCGGATAGCACAACAACACTTCATCGACACTGCGCGCCGCCGGGTCACCGTGATAGGCGGCCAATACGTCGGTGTCCAGCAGGCTGCGCAACCCAGGCAAAGCGAGGGCGAAATCCTGAATGATCTGGATGGTCCGGGCTTCGACTTCAGTCTCGGCCTGGGCACTGTGGCGCGCGGCGTAGCGCAATTCGAGCCGCGCCTGGGCCAACAGCGCATTCAGCGCCACATCCAGGGTATGGCCGACGTAGAAGTCTTCGCTCTCTTCACGCAAATCCACCGGCCCCAGGCGCATCGGGAACAACGCACCGCACAAGGCTTCGAGAATGTCCGCCATGGCTGCCCGGGACGGTAACTCGCGACCGCCCTGCTCGCCGGTGGCCCGGCCGTTTTGTGCACGCCACTGTTCACGTGCAGTGCGCAGCTGGCTGACGATGGTCTGCAATTGCCAATGGCTGGAACGCTCACTCACGGTAAAAACTCCTCACGGGCGGCCGGACTGTCTGGCCGCACTGACGGCGATTACTTTACGGCAAGGGCCGCGAGGCAAATTAAGAACCAATAGTGCTGTGCTCAGTTCGATTGGCTATAAGCGATTGGCGGTTGCCCCAACTTTTTGGCGTGCCTATAGTCCTGAAATCTTCAACCGCCAGTACGGACTCATGATCAAACAACAGCTCGCCCGCTTTAACCGCCTCGACCTGCTCGGTCAGCCCACCGCCCTGGAAAAACTCGAACGCCTGTCGACCTGGCTGGGCCGAGACCTGTACGTCAAGCGCGATGACCTGACACCGCTGGCAATGGGCGGCAACAAGCTGCGCAAACTCGAATACCTGGCCGCCGATGCCTTGGCCCAGGGCGCCGACACCTTGATCACGGCGGGCGCGCTGCAATCGAACCACGTTCGCCAGACAGCCGCCATTGCCGCCAAGTTGGGTCTGGGTTGCGTAGCCCTTCTGGAAAACCCCCTCGGCACTGACGACAGCAATTACACCGGCAACGGCAACCGGCTGCTGCTCGACCTGTTCGATGCCAAGGTCGAACTGGTGGAAAACCTCGACAACGCCGACGAGCAACTGCAAGCCCTGGCCAACCGACTGCGCAGCAACGGCAAGAAGCCGTACCTTGTGCCGATCGGTGGCTCCAATGCCTTGGGCGCCCTGGGTTACGTGCGCGCCGGGCTGGAACTGGCCGAGCAGATCAAGGACACCGGCCTGAAGTTCTCCGCCGTGGTCCTGGCCTCGGGCAGCGCCGGTACCCACAGCGGCCTGGCACTGGCCCTGAGTGAAGTACTGCCGGATCTGCCAGTAATCGGCGTGACGGTTTCGCGCAGCGATGAAGATCAGCGGCCAAAGGTTCAAGGCCTGGCCGAACGCACCGCCGAGTTGCTGGGCGTGAATCTGCCGGAGGCTTTCAAGGTCGAGTTGTGGGACGAGTATTTCGCCCCCCGTTATGGCGAGCCGAATGCCGGCACACTGGCGGCGGTGAAGCTGCTGGCGAGTCAGGAAGGCTTGCTGCTGGACCCGGTCTACACTGGCAAGGCCATGGCGGGCTTGCTGGACGGGATCGGCCGTCAGCGTTTCGACGAAGGTCCGATTATCTTCCTGCACACCGGCGGGGCTCCGGCGTTGTTTGCCTACAAGGATTTTCTGTAGGCAATCCAGAAGATCGCAGCCTGCGGCAGCGCCTACATGGATCGGCATGCACCTGTAGGAGCTGCCGCAGGCTGCGATCTTTTCCTATGAAACACATATTCAATTAACGAATAACAAATAGAATATTTATTATTTTCCTATCTAACGGCATCATCTTATAGTCACGCCGCAGGCGAATTTGCAGCGAGACGCATAAGCTGCATTAGGGCAGGATATCGCAGTCGTCCGAATCCCGAATTTGCCAACTTTCCTTAAGCGTCTTCCATAAGAAAACACAGGGGCTTGTCATGAATTTTTCCGCACTACGTCGCAATCTGCTGGTGGGCTCGCTGGGCCTGGCTCTGAGCGCCGGCCTGATTGGCCAAGCCGTTGCCGGTGAGCAACTGCAAAAAATCAAAGACGCTGGCGTGATCAACGTCGGCCTGGAAGGCACTTACCCTCCGTTCAGTTTCGTCGACGCCGACGGCAAACTGGCCGGCTTCGAAGTCGAGTTCTCCGAAGCCCTGGCCAAAGAGCTGGGCGTGAAGGTCAAGCTGCAACCAACTAAATGGGACGGCATCCTCGCGGCCCTGGAATCCAAGCGCCTGGACGCAGTGATCAACCAGGTGACTATCTCCGAAGAGCGCAAGAAGAAGTATGACTTCTCCGAGCCATACACCGTTTCCGGGATTCAAGCGCTGGTGCTGACGAAGAAGGCCGCCGAGCTGAACATCAAGTCCGCCGCCGACCTGTCAGGCAAGAAAGTCGGCGTAGGCCTGGGCACCAACTACGAAGAGTGGGTCAAAGCCAATGTGCCGACCGCTGACATCCGCACCTACGAAGATGATCCGACCAAGTTCCAGGACCTGCGTGTCGGCCGTATCGACGCGATTCTGATCGACCGCCTCGCTGCACTGGAATACGCCAAGAAGGCCAAGGACACCACCGCCGCCGGTGATGCGTTCTCCCGCCAGGAAGCCGGCATTGCCCTGCGCAAAGGCGAGCCTGAACTGCTGGCCGCGGTGAACAAGGCAATCGATAAGCTGCGCGCCGATGGCACCCTGAAAAAGCTCTCGGAAAAATACTTCAACGCAGACGTCACTCAATAATGGGAGAAGCTTTCCAACTCGCACTGGACTCCGCGCCCTTTCTGCTCAAGGGTGCGTATTACACGGTCATTCTCAGCCTGGGCGGGATGTTCTTCGGCCTGGTGATGGGCTTCGGTCTGGCGCTGATGCGCCTGTCGCGCTTCAAACTGGTGAGCTGGATCGCCCGCATCTACGTGTCGTTCTTTCGCGGCACGCCGTTGCTGGTGCAACTGTTCGTGATCTATTACGGCTTGCCGCAATTGGGTCTGGAACTGGATCCGCTGCCGGCGGCCCTGATCGGCTTCTCGCTGAACATGGCCGCCTACGCCTGTGAAATCCTGCGCGCCGCGATCAGCTCCATCGAGCGCGGCCAGTGGGAAGCCGCTGCCAGTATCGGCATGACCCGCGCGCAGACCCTGCGCCGGGCCATCCTGCCGCAGGCGATGCGCACCGCATTGCCGCCGCTGGGCAACAGCTTCATTTCACTGGTCAAGGACACTGCGCTGGCTGCCACCATCCAGGTGCCAGAACTGTTCCGTCAGGCGCAGCTGATCACCGCCCGCACCTTCGAAATCTTCACCATGTATCTTGCCGCCGCACTGATCTACTGGGTCCTGGCCACGGTGCTTTCGCACCTGCAGAACCAGTTGGAAGCGCGGGTCAATCGGCACGACCAGGAGTCCTGACCCAATGATTGTCGTGGAAAAACTGACAAAGCAGTTCAAGGGTCAAGTCGTGCTCAATGGCATCGATCTTGAGGTCAAGGAAGGCGAGGTGGTCGCGATCATCGGCCCTAGCGGTTCGGGCAAGACCACCTTCCTGCGCTGCCTGAACTTTCTGGAAGAACCCACCAGCGGCCGGATCAAGGTCGGTGATATCGAAGTCGATACCAGCCGCCCCCTGAACCAGCAACAGAGCTTGGTGCGGCGTTTGCGCCAGCATGTGGGCTTCGTGTTCCAGAACTTCAACCTGTTCCCCCATCGCACCGCTCTGGAAAACGTTATCGAAGGCCCGATCATCGTCAAGAAGATCGCGCACGCCGATGCCGTTGCCCTGGGTAAAAAACTGTTGGCCAAGGTAGGCCTGGCGGGCAAGGAGGACGCTTACCCGCGTCGCCTCTCCGGTGGCCAGCAACAGCGCGTGGCGATTGCCCGGGCGCTGGCGATGGAACCGGAAGTGATCCTGTTCGATGAGCCGACCTCGGCCCTCGACCCGGAGCTGGTGGGCGAGGTATTGGCGACCATCCGCGGCCTGGCCGAAGAGAATCGCACCATGGTGATCGTCACTCACGAAATGGGCTTTGCCCGGGACGTGGCCAACCGTGTGGTGTTTTTCGACAAGGGTGTGATCGTCGAGCAAGGCGAAGCGAAGGCGTTGTTTGCCAACCCGAAAGAAGAGCGGACAAAACAATTTCTGAGCAAGTTCCTGAATAACGCTCACAACTAACAACCCTACCCAACAATAGTCACCTTCCATGGACGGAAGTGACACCCCACAAAAAATTACTCATCAATACCAAACTAACCCCCTCTGCTCGACATACATATTTTGTACGCGTGCGCGGTACATATATATGCATCGCAACAATTAAATGCCCTCTCCCCCACCAAGCTCCTTTCCCGGCACCTGACCGACCACATGTGCCAATCCTCCCGTATTCGGCCACTTTCAGCGGAAAAATTCGACACGCCGACATGGTTTACTTACTTCGCATCGTAGGAACTTTCTGAATAACATCACACGCTACCCATAACTAATAAATATCATTGACACCTGCTCCCCCTAACTCTTATCTAGTCCCCAACCAACGTCACTCATCACGCCAAATTCATTATTTCAATTAAAAGTAATGAATGGTTTTGCTGTTCGATATTTAGTTTTTGATTTCCCAGAAACGGACTTCGTTGCAAGACTTCAAGGAGACTTCATGAAAAGCACCTCGAACAAATCCGGGCTTGCAGCCCCGACCCTGGCGCAATCCAACAAGACCGGCATCAACGTCACTTGCGCGGCGCACCTGCTGATCGATGTGGCGCCCTACCCCGCCATGGACGAAGGCGACCTGATCGAACTGTTCTGGGACAACTGCTACGTAGCCTCCCGCGTGCTGACGGCCAGCGATGTCGGCCAACCAGTGCAACTGCGGGTGCCTGAAAGCTTTGTCGCCAACGGGACCTCGCGCATTCACTACCGGGTCATGCAGGTGGGTCGAGATCCGGTGGTTTCGGCCAGCCGAAACGTGCAGATCAAACTCGACTGCCCGGGCGGCCAACCTTCCGCGCTGTGCGGCGATGAAAACCAGCGCCTGGCACCGGTGAGCATTCCCGAGGCGATTCGCCGTCAGGGGGTCAACCCAAGCCAGGTCAAACGCGGTGTTCCCTTGACCATCGAGCCGTACCTGAACATGGCCGTCGACGACGAAATCACCCTGCGCTGGGGCGATGTGCGCATGGATCTGCCGCGGCTCAAGTCCACCGATGTGGGTCAGCCGATTCAGGTCTGGATACCGCCGACCATCATCCTCGAAGCCGGCGAAGACCTGCGGCTGGAAGTGACGTACTGCATTCTCGACCGGGTGGGCAACAACTCCCGCTGGGCGCCGGCCCGTACGCTGAAGATCGGGTGTGCAAATACCTATCTGAAAGTCCAGAAGAAACAGCCCCTCAAGGCTGCTGAACCCCGTAGACGATGAAAAGGCCTCTGCGGTGGAATCATCCTTCTATCTTTATTCCTAAAAGTTAGTTCATAAAATATTTATACACGTTTAGGGTATATACACCGGACCACCGGACATCCTTGTTTTCATGCGCGGCCACAAGCGGCGCTTCCATAAGATGTGAGGTAGGTATGGTCCGGAACACAATCACCCCAGTGCAGATCGCCAGGGCATTGCGTGCAGCCAAGGAGCGGCACTGATGTCCAGTCTGGCAGATGCAAACGTCCAGAGTGACCTGGACATCGCCCCCCTGTTGTTGCCCGCAAAAGTCTTGCGCAACGACGCTCAAGCCATCAAGGCGGCCCACGAACTGGCGCAAGTCGCCCGCCTGCAAGCGGCCAAACGTGACCGGCAGCGCAAGCTCCCGTGGGCGGAAATCGAACAGTTCACCCGCAGCGGCCTGGGCAGCATTTCCATCCCCCGCGAGTACGGTGGCCCGCAGGTTTCGTTCGTCACCCTGGCCGAGGTCTTCGCGATCATTTCCGCGGCAGATCCGGCGCTTGGGCAGATCCCGCAAAACCAGTTCGGCATTCTTAACCTGGTGCTCGGCAGCGCCACCGAAGCGCAGAAAAAACAGCTGTTCAAAAGCGTCCTGGATGGGCGGCGCATCGGCAATGCCGGGCCGGAACGCGGCACGAAAAACACCCTGGAACTGAAGGCGCGCATCACCGCTGACGGCGTCATCAATGGCCAGAAGTTCTATTCCACGGGCGCACTGTTCGCCCATTGGGTCGCAGTCAAAGCGTTGAACGACGATGGCAAGCAAGTGCTGGCGTTCATCCGGCGCGGCACACCCGGATTGCGCATCGTCGATGACTGGTCCGGGTTTGGTCAGCGCACCACCGCCAGCGGCACGATTTTGCTCAACAACGTGCAGGCCGATCCCGAGCTGGTGGTGGATAACTGGCGGATCAATGACACGCCGAACATCCAGGGTGCTGTCTCGCAGCTGATTCAAGCGGCCATCGACGCCGGTATCGCCCGAGGCGCCATCGACGACGCCATCGACTTCGTGAAAACCCGCGCCCGGCCGTGGATCGACGCCAAGGTCGAGCGGGCCAGCGATGACCTGTACGTGATCGCCGATATCGGCAGGTTGAAAATCGAATTGCACGCTGCCGAAGCGCTGCTGCGCAAGGCCGGCCAAGTGCTCGATGACGTCAGCGCCGCACCCTTCACCGCCGAGTCCGCCGCCCGCGCCTCGATTGCCGTGGCCGAAGCCAAAGTGCTGACCACCGAGATTTCGTTGCTGGCCAGCGAAAAGCTGCTCGAACTGGCCGGCAGCCGCGCGACCCTCGCCGAATTCAACCTCGACCGCCACTGGCGCAACGCCCGGGTGCACACCCTGCACGACCCGGTGCGCTGGAAGTATCACGCGGTTGGCGCCTATCGCCTCAACGGCACGCTGCCTAATCGCCATTCCTGGATCTGACGACCAGAACACTTTTTGCCAGAGCTCTGGAGAAACACATGACAAGTTCTCACCCCGTCGCGGTTATCACCAGCGATGAACAAGCCCTGATCGTCGCCAGCGACCTTGCCGAAGACTTCAAACGCGACAGCGCCACACGCGACCGCGAGCGCCGTTTGCCACACCCGGAACTGGAAGTGTTTTCCCGCTCGGGCCTGTGGGGCATCAGCGTGCCAAAGGAATACGGCGGCGCCGGTGTTTCCAACATCACCCTGGCCAAGGTCATCGCCTTGATCGCCCGGGCCGACGGCTCCCTGGGGCAGATTCCGCAGAACCATTTCTATGCCCTCGAAGTACTGCGGGTGAACGGCAGCCACGAGCAGAAGCAACGCCTGTACGCCGAAGTATTGGCCGGCCAGCGCTTCGGCAATGCATTGGCCGAACTCGGCACCAAAACCGCACACGATCGCGTCACCAGCCTGACTCGCGACGGCAGCGGCTATCGCATCAATGGTCGCAAGTTCTACGCCACGGGCGCGATCTACGCCCAGCGCATTCCCACCTCGGTGGTGGATGAAAACGGCGTGCAGCAACTGGCGTTCGTCCCGCGCAACAGCAAGGGCCTGAGCGTGATCGACGACTGGAGCGGCTTTGGCCAGCGCACCACCGGCAGCGGTTCGGTGGTGTTCGAAGATGTCTTTGTTGCCGCCGAAGATGTCATCCCCTTTCAGAGCGCTTTCGAACGCCCGACCCCGGTCGGCCCGCTGGCACAGATTCTCCACGCCGCCATCGACACCGGCATCGCCCGCGCCGCGTATGAAGATGCGCTGCACTTCGTGCGCACCAAAACCCGGCCGTGGATCGACGCCACCCACGAAAAAGCCACGGACGATCCATTGACCCTGAAGAGCTTCGGCCACCTGAGCATTCGCCTGCATGCCACCGAGGCACTGCTGGAACGTGCCGGCGAATACCTCGACAAGGCCCAGGCCGACACGAATGCCGAAACCGTCGCGGCCGCGTCGATTGCCGTCGCCGAAGCCCGCGCCCTCAGCACCGAAATCTCCCTGGCCGCCGGCAGCACGCTGTTCGAACTGGCCGGCAGCCAGGCGACCTTGATCGAACACGGCCTCGACCGCCACTGGCGCAACGCCCGGGTGCACACCCTGCACGATCCGGTGCGCTGGAAGTATCACGCCGTGGGTAATTACTACCTCAATGATGAAAACCCGCCACTGCGGGGGACCATTTGATGACCGCCGCGAAAAAGAAAATCCTGCTCAACGCGTTCAACATGAACTGCATCGGGCACATCAACCATGGCTTGTGGACGCATCCGCGTGACACGTCCACCCGCTACAACACGATCGAATACTGGACCGAACTGGCGCAGCTGCTGGAGCGCGGGCTGTTCGACGGCCTGTTCATCGCCGACATCGTCGGGGTCTACGACGTCTACCAGAACTCGGTGGACGTGCCGCTGAAAGAGTCGATCCAGTTGCCGGTCAACGATCCGCTGCTGCTGGTTTCCGCGATGGCGGCGGTCACGAAAAACCTCGGCTTCGGCCTGACCGCCAACCTCACCTACGAAGCGCCGTATCTGTTCGCCCGCCGCCTGTCGACGCTGGATCACCTGAGCCGTGGACGGGTCGGCTGGAACATAGTCACCGGCTATCTCGACAGCGCCGCCAAGGCCATGGGCCTGAGCGAACAGGTCGAGCATGACCGCCGCTATGACCAGGCCGACGAGTACCTGGAGGTGCTCTACAAGCTCCTGGAAGGCAGTTGGGAAAACGGCGCGGTGCTCAACGATCCACGACAACGGATCTACGCGCAGCCGGACAAAGTGCACAAGGTCGAGCACAAGGGCGAGTTCTACCAGGTCGAGGGTTATCACCTCTGTGAACCCTCACCCCAACGCACGCCGGTGCTGTTCCAGGCCGGCAGTTCGGATCGCGGCTTGCTGTTCGCCGGGCGACATGCCGAGTGCGTGTTCATCAGCGGCCAGACCAAGGCATCGACCAAGGTGCAGGTGGACAAGGTGCGCACCAGCGCCGCCTCCGCCGGGCGCAATCCCGAGGACATCAAGGTGTTCATGGGCCTGAACGTGATCGTTGCCGCCACCGAAGAGCTGGCCTGGGCCAAGCACGCCGAATACCTGAGCTACGCCAGTGCCGAGGCCGGCGTTGCGCACTTTTCGGCGTCCACCGGGATCGACTTTTCCCAATATGAAATTGACGAACCGATCCAGTACGTGAAAAGCAACGCGATCCAGTCCGCCACCAAACACCTGCAAAACAACGACTGGACCCGACGCAAATTGCTGGAACAACACGCCCTCGGCGGTCGCTACATCACCGTGGTCGGCTCACCGCAGCAAGTGGCGGATGAACTGGAGTCGTGGATCGCCGAAACCGGGCTGGATGGCTTCAACCTGACCCGCATCGTCACGCCGGAAAGCTATGAGGATTTCATCGAGCTGGTGATTCCCGAGTTGCAACGGCGGGGCTCGTACAAGACGGCATACGACGGCGGCACCTTGCGCGAAAAGCTGTTTCAGCGAGAGGCGTTTTTGCCTGAGCAACATACCGGTTCGACTTACCGCCGCTAAAAGCTTCGCGAGCAAGCCCCACCAGACACCAAAAAATTAATGCACTGACTGGATAACTCATCATGAAAAAGAACTACCTCTCCCACCCAGTCAAAGCACTGGCTCTGGCCCTCGGCCTGTTCAGCTCGGTAACCTTCGCCGCCGACGCCCCACTGAAAATCGGCACCACCGCCGCCTTCGCCATTCCGCTGGAAGCGGCGGTCGAAGAAGCCGGCAAACAAGGCCTGAAAGTCGAACTGGTGGAGTTCAGCGACTGGATCGCGCCGAACGTCAGCCTCGCCGCCGGCGACATCGACGTGAACTACTTCCAGCACATCCCGTTCCTGGAAAACGCCAAGGCTGCGGCAGGTTTTGACCTGGTGCCGTTCGCGCCAGGCATCATCAACAACGTCGGCCTCTACTCGAAGAAATACAAAAGCTTCGACGAACTGCCGCAAGGCGCCAGCGTGGCCATCGCCAATGACCCGATCAACAGCGGTCGTGGCTTGCAGCTGCTGGCCAAGGCCGGCCTGATCACCCTCAAGCCCGGCGTCGGCTACAAGGCCACCGAAGAAGACATCATCGCCAACCCGAAGCACATCAAGATCCTCCAGGTCGAAGCCGTGCAACTGGTACGCGCCTATGACGATGCCGATCTGGTGCAGGGCTACCCCGCCTACATTCGCTTGTCGAAAACCTTCGACGCAGGCTCCGCGCTGCTGTTCGACGGCCTCGATCACAAGGAATACGTGATTCAGTTCGTGATCCAGCCCAAGAGCAAAACCGACCCGCGCCTGATCAGGTTCGTCGACATCTACCAGCACTCACCCGCTGTACGCGCCGCGCTGGATAAGGCTCACGGCAAGCTCTATCAAGCCGGCTGGGAAAGCTGAACATGACCGCCGCCATCCAACGGCGACTGGAGCTTCCAGAGCCTCAACGTGCTGAACAAACCGAGCTGCATCCCGAGCTCAATCGTGCTCATGTGCGCTTCATCAATCTGGGTAAGACCTACAACGGCCAGCAGGGCCCGGTGGCCGCGTTGCACGGCATCGACCTGGCGATCCAGCGCGGCGAAGTGTTCGGCATCATCGGTCGCAGCGGTGCCGGCAAGTCGTCGCTGATCCGCACCATCAATCGCCTGGAACAGCCGAGCAGCGGTCGGGTGCTGATCGATCAAGTGGACATCGGCGAGTTCGACGAAGACCGCCTGGTGGCGCTGCGTCGGCGCATCGGCATGATCTTCCAGCACTTCAACCTGATGTCGGCCAAGACCGTTTGGCAGAACGTCGAGCTGCCGCTGAAAGTCGCCGGCGTGCCCAAGGAACAACGCGAGCAGAAGGTCCGTGAACTGCTGGAACTGGTGGGCTTGCAGGCCAAGCACAAGGCTTACCCGGCGCAGTTGTCCGGCGGGCAGAAACAGCGCGTGGGCATTGCCCGGGCGCTGGTGCATGACCCGGAAATTCTGTTGTGCGACGAAGCCACCTCGGCACTGGACCCGGAGACCACGCAATCGATTCTCGGCCTGCTGCGCGAGATCAATCAACGGCTGGGCCTGACCATTGTGCTGATCACCCACGAGATGGCGGTGATCCGTGAAATCTGTGATCGCGTGGTTGTCCTGGAACATGGGCGCATCGTCGAACAAGGGCCGCTGTGGGAAGTGTTCGGCAATCCGCAGCACGAGGTCAGCAAAACACTGCTGGCGCCGTTGCAACACGCATTGCCGAAAGAGCTGCAAAGCCGTTTGCAGCCGCAGCCAAAATCCTCGGACGCTGCCGTGGTCCTGCGTTTGCAGTTCACCGGCAGCCAACGCGACGAACCGGACCTGGCGGCACTGTTCAGCGCCCTCGGAGGCCGTGTGCGATTGCTCCAAGGCGGCGTGGAACGGATTCAGGGCCATGCCCTCGGGCAACTGCTGCTGGCAGTGACCGGCTCATCGCTCGGTGCCGAACAATTGCGTCAACGCGCCTCCCATTGGGCGCAACAGGTAGAGGTACTGGGCTATGTGGTTTGATCGCTTGCTGCAGGGTTTCATCGACACGTTCCTGATGGTCGGCGTGTCGTCGTTGATCGCGCTGCTGGCGGGCATTCCGCTGGCAGTGATCCTGGTCTCCAGCTCCAGGGGCGGCATCTACGAAGCCCCCGCGCTGAACCGCGCACTGGGCGCGTTCGTGAACCTGTTTCGCTCGATTCCGTTCCTGATTTTGATGGTGGCGCTGATTCCGTTCACGCGGTTGATCGTCGGCACCACTTACGGTGTATGGGCGGCCGTAGTGCCGCTGACCATCGCGGCTACGCCGTTCTTTGCGCGCATTGCCGAAGTCAGCTTGCGCGAGGTCGATCATGGACTGATCGAAGCGGCGCAGGCGATGGGCTGCCGGCGCTGGCACATCGTCTGGCATGTGTTGTTGCCGGAAGCGCTGCCAGGGATTGTCGGCGGGTTCACCATCACCCTGGTGACCATGATCAATTCGTCGGCCATGGCCGGGGCGATTGGCGCGGGTGGGCTGGGGGACATTGCCTATCGGTATGGGTATCAGCGGTTTGACAGCCAGATCATGTTGACGGTGATTGTGTTGCTGGTTGCGGTGGTGGCGGTGATTCAACTCGGTGGGGATCGGTTGGCTCGGGGGTTGAACAAACGCTAAGTGAAGATCCTGTCGATATTTCGCACAGGAAAATCAGCGATTCCGAAGGCCCGTTCCCTTTCCTTTGCAGGACGTTTCCTAGATCATTTCGCTCGCTTGCGCCTGTCAAATCCGGTGGCTAGTCTCGGTCCGTCACTGCTTATCAGTGATCGGGTTTAGTCGCTCGGATCTTTCTAGGCGTACAGCGCCACCTCATTCCAGGTGTTTTCATTGCCTGAAAGTTATGGTGGCTGTGCGCAGGGCACCCTCGGGTGCGCCGGGTTGCCTAGAGACCGGTCGACTAACCTGCGTGCAGCCGCCACCCCTGCTCGTTTAGTCGCGACATCGGTTGGCTCCAATTAGCTCTAGGAGTTTTACCAATGAAAAAACCCGTTCCCGATCCACCTCCCGAAAACCCTACCAACGAAACCGTCACCGACGATTTGCTCAGGGATCGTTCCGCGCTCTACCGAGCCATCGATTTCCACCTCACCGGCAAGCAACCCGCACCAACCGATGAAATACGCTTCTACAACGTCAGCAAGGACGTGAGCTTTGAAGACACCCAGCTCTATGTCGCCGACCTGCTGCGCTGTGCTTCGGTCACTGCCTATCAGTGTGGCGATCAACTCAAGGGCGCCGACCGGGCGATGGTGTACTCGATCTGGCATTTGCTGGAGATTGCCAAGGCGATGGTGGATCACTCCATTGAGTGTTTGGGGATGAAAAAGGGCTGAGTCATTTGTTGTCTGTGCCACCGTCATCGCGAGCAGGCTCGCTCCTACAGTTGATCCTCGCCGCTCACTACATTTGTGCAAGGCACGATGTAGGAGCGAGCCTGCTCGCGATGGGCTGCGCAGCAGCCCCCGGCGCCTTGGCGTATATTCGGTGAATCCAAATTGCCTGCGCAGCCGACCATGAAGCAAACACCCGACGACCTCGAACAGATCACCACCACGACCCTGGGCCACTACAACTCGACGGCCGAAAGTTTCCGAGAAGGCACCCGTGATCACGACGTCAGCCAGAACATCGATGCTCTGTTACGTCATATTCAGGGCGAAGCGCCTTTCGACATTCTCGATTTTGGTTGCGGGCCGGGTCGTGACCTGCAGACGTTCACCCGTATGGGCCACAAGGCAGTCGGCCTCGACGGTTCGGAAAAATTCGCGCAGATGGCCCGTGAGGACAGCGGTTGCGAGGTGTGGCAGCAGGACTTCCTGAAGCTTGATTTGCCGGCCGAGCGTTTCGACGGGATTTTTGCCAACGCGGTGCTGTTTCATGTTCCGCGTCAGGAGTTACCCCGGGTGTTGAAGCAATTGTGGGGAGCGCTGAAACCGGGTGGGGTGTTGTTCAGTTCCAATCCCCGTGGCGAGAATCAGGAAGGCTGGAACGGTCCGCGTTATGGGTCGTACCACGACCTGGCGGCCTGGCAGCAACTGTTGATCGAGGCGGGGTTTGTGGAGCTGGAGCATTACTACCGGCCGGCCGGGCTGCCGCGGGAGCAGCAGCCTTGGTTGGCGAGTGTCTGGCGTAAGACTGTGTAGTCAACTCGGACGCCATCGCGAGCAAGCTCGCTCCTACAGTTGAACGCGGTCAACCTGTGGGAGCGAGCCTGCTCGCGATGAGCGCGAAGCGCTCGCTTTTACTGCGCCTCTTTCTTCGGCTCGCGAATCTTGTACC
Organism: Pseudomonas grandcourensis; assembly: GCF_039909015.1. Taxonomy (NCBI): domain Bacteria; kingdom Pseudomonadati; phylum Pseudomonadota; class Gammaproteobacteria; order Pseudomonadales; family Pseudomonadaceae; genus Pseudomonas; species Pseudomonas grandcourensis. Next base: position 281,448 of record NZ_CP150919.1, on the reverse strand, counting down.
AGGCCACATACAGCGCCGGCAAAAACAGCAGCGTCAGCAAGGTGGCGATGACGATCCCGCCGATCATTGCGTAGGCCATCGGCCCCCAGAACACTTCCCGGGCAATCGGGATCATCCCCATGCTCGCCGCCGCAGCGGTCAGCAGGATCGGCCGACGTCGATGTTCGGTGGCCTGCACCACCGCATCCCACGGCGCGTAGCCCTTCTGCTCGTACTCTTCGATCTGGGTCACCAGGATCACCGAGTTACGGATGATGATACCGATCAGCGCCAGAATCCCGAGGATCGCCACGAAGCCCATCGGCGTACCGGTAGGCACCAGAGCGATCACCACGCCGATCAATCCCAGCGGCGCGACACTGGCCACCAGGAACAGCTTCTGCACGCTGTGCAGCTGGATCATCAGGAAGGTCGCCATCATGAACAGCATCAGCGGCACAACCTTGGCAATCGGGCCCTGGGCCTTGCCGCTTTCTTCCACCGTACCACCGGTGGCGACCTTGTAGCCCGCCGGCAACTTGGCAGCGAAAGCATCGATAGACGGCTTGAGGATTTTCACCAGGTCCGTCGGCTGGATCTCATCACGAATCGCCGCCTTGATCGTGATGGTCGGCAAGCGATCCCTACGCCATACCAACGGCTGCTCCAGTTCGTAGCGAACAGTGGCGAACGCCAGCAAGGGAATCGACGTGCCGCTAGGCGTGACGATTTGCAGGTTCTGCAGGGTTTCCGGCGTACCGCGTTCGGAATCCACCGCACGACCGACCACGTTGATCAGGTAGATGTCGTCATCGACCTGGGTCACTGTCTGGCCGCTGACGATGCCGTTCATCAGGTTGGCCACATCCTCGGAAGACAAGCCCAACTGCCGCGCTTTGTCCTGGGCGATGTCGATGCGCAGGACTTTGCCCGGCTCGTTCCAGTCGTAGATGATCTCGCCAATGTGCGGGTTCTTGTCCAGCTCAGTGGCCAGGTCGATGGCATGTCGGCGCACCTGGTCGATGTCCTTGCCGCTGACCCGGTACTGGATCGGACGCCCTACCGGCGGGCCCATTTCCAGTGCCTGGACATAACCACCGATGCCGACGAAGTCGTTGCGCAAGCGATCGCGAAGCTTCTGCATCATGGCTTCACGGGTATGGCCTTTGCTGACGATCACCAACTGCGCGTAGAACGGGTTTTGCAGTTGCTGGTCCAGTGGCAGGTAGAAACGGATCGCGCCCTGACCGACGTAGGTGCTCCAGCGCACGATGTCCGGATCGTCCTTGAGCGTGGCTTCAAGGCGATCGACAGCCCGGCGGGTTTCGTCGATCGAGGCGTTTTGCGGCAGGTTCAGGTCGACCAGGATTTCCGGACGATCCGAAGACGGGAAGAACTGGTTCTGCACAAAACGCATGCTGAACACCGCCAGTACAAAGCACAGCACGGTGATGCCAATGGCCCACCAGCGATTGCGCATGCACCACAGCAGCCCGCCGTTGAAGGCCTTGCCGATGCGCCCAGGTTCGTCTTCGTGGGGTTTCACCTTGGTGCTGAGGATGTGCACGCCGATCACCGGCGCAAACAGCACCGCCACCACCCATGACACCAGCATTGCGCAGGCAATCACCGCAAACAGGGTGTAGGTGTACTCACCGGCGGAGCTGGCGTTCAAGCCGATCGGCACGAAGCCCGCCACCGTCACCAGCGTACCGGTGAGCATCGGGAACGCCGTGGAGGTGTAGGCGAACGTCGCCGCCTGCTCCTTGGTCTCGCCCATCTCCAGGCGCGTGACCATCATTTCCACGGTGATCATCGCATCGTCCACCAGCAGGCCGAGGGCGATGATCAGTGCACCGAGGGAAATCCGCTGCATGGTGATGCCGCTGTATTCCATGAACACGAACACCATCGCCAGCACCAACGGAATCGAGCACGCCACCACCAGCCCGGCGCGTACGCCGAGGCTGACAAAGCTGACCAGCAGCACGATCACCACCGCCTCGAACAAGGCACTGGTAAAGCCGCCGACGGCTTCTTCCACCACCACGGCCTGGTCGGAGACGTTGTAAATGCCGACACCCACCGGCAGGTCGGCGGTCAACTCGTCGATACGGGCGTGCAAAGCCTTGCCGAACGCCTGGACGTTGCCACCCGTCTGCATGGCAATCGCCAGGCCGATGGCCTGTTTGCCGTTGTAGCGGAATTCCGGCGAGGCCGGATCGACATAGCCGCGACTGATTTCGGCAATGTCGGCCAGACGATAGTAGCGGTCGTTGAGCTTGAGGTTGACCTCGGCCAGGTCTTTCTCCGAAGCGAACTTCCCTGAAGTGCGCACCGAAATCCGCTCCGGCCCGGCCTCGATGACACCCGCCGGGGTCACGGCGTTCTGAGATTGCAGGCTCTGCACCACCTGACGCTCATCGATACCCAGCGCTGCGAGTTTGCGTGTGGAGAAGTTCAGGTACAGCACTTCGTCCTGCTGGCCGACCATTTCGATCTTGCCCAGCCCCGGCACGCCGCGAATTTCCATTCGCGCCTGTTCCACGTAGTCGCGCAACTGACGCAGGGTCAGGCCATCGGCGGTGAAGGCATAGATCGAGCCGAAGACGTCACCGAACTCGTCGTTGAACGACGGCCCCTGTATGCCCTGCGGGAACTGGTACTTGATGTCGTTGATCTTCTTGCGTACCTGGTACCAGATCTCCGGGATGTCCTTGGAGCTGGTGGTGTCGCGCAGGTACACGTACACCGTGGATTCACCGGGGCGCGTGTAGCTTTTCACGTAGTCGAGGGAGTCGAGCTCTTCGAGCTTCTTCTCGATCCGGTCGGTGATCTGCTTAAGCGTTTCCTCCTGGGTCGCCCCCGGCCATTTGCTCTGGATCACCATGGTTTTGATGGTGAACGAAGGGTCTTCTTCGCGCCCCAGGTTGAAATACGAGAACACACCCATCAGCAATGCGACGAACATCAGATACCAGATGAACGACTGATGCTTGAGGGCCCATTCCGAGAGGTTGAAAGGCCCTTTCATTGACTGTCCTCGTCGATTTTCACTTGTTGCCCCGGCTTGAGGCTGTTCACACCGGCACTGACCACCCGCTCGCCGTTCTTCACGCCGCCAGCCAGCACCACGGTGCTGTCGGTACGGCTGATCACCTGGATGTCACGGGGAGAGACGGTTTTACTCTGTGCATCGATCACCCAGATCCGTGGCTTGCCATCGACCTCCTGCAGCGCGGTGACCGGCAACTCGATGCGCGGCTTGATCGCCGAGCTCAGGGTGACGCTGATGGCCGTTCCCAAGCGAAAGCCGGGCGGCGTTTCGGCCAGGGTCAGGCGGGCGCGACGGGTGCGTGTGGCGCTTTGAGCCTTGGGTTCGATTTCGCGGATGATGGCGGTGGTGTTGATACTTGGATCAAGTTGCGCAGCGACCAGGAACACCACATCGCTGGGTAGTTGATCGACCAGGGTATCCGGCAGGTCAATCACCGCTTCCTTGATGTCCGGTTGCGCCAGGGTCACCACTTGCTGACCGGCCGACACCACTTGCCCGGCCTCGGCACTCCACTTTGTGACCACGGCTTTATGGTCGGAGCGCAGCTCGGTGTAGCCCAGTTGGTCCTTGCTCTGGTTGACGGCCGCCCGGGCCTGATCGAGGGAGGCCTGGGTGGTTTTCAGGTCCGTGTTGGCCTCGTCGAGTTGCGCTTGCGCTCCGACCCCGCGGTCAAACAAGGCTTGCTGACGCTGGGCCGTGGCCTTGGCGTTGATCAGTTGCGCCTGGATTTTCGACAGGTCGCCCTGGGCCGAGCGCAATTGGTTCTGCTGGTCGGAAGGGTCGAGGGTGGCAAGCAGCGTACCCTTCTCCACCTCGGTGCCGACATCGACGTTACGGCTGGCGATTCGCCCGCCCACACGGAAGCCGGTATCGGTTTCATAGCGCGCCTGGACGCTGCCGGCGAAGCGGCCCAGGTCCTCTTCGTTCAAGGTCTGGACCTTGATCGACAGCACCGGCCGTACCGGCGTCGGCGGCGGTTCGCTTTTGGAACAGGCGCTCAGCACCAGCCCGATGGACAACGCCCATAAAGGCTTCATGGCTTGGCTCCCCACGTCAGATCCTTGTAAGTGTTTTCGGCAATTTCGACTTCCATGTCCGGGTGCAAGAGTTGTCCGCCCGCGATGATGACTTTGTCCCCGTCCTTCAAGCCGTCGCTGATGATGATCTTGCCGGTCAGGTAGCGGCTGACCGTGACCGAATGCAATTGGGCCTTGCCCTTGTCGTCGACAATCCAGACAGCAGGCTCACTGATGTTTTTGGTCAGCGCCGACCACGGCAACTCGATGACCGACTTGCCCGATCCCCTGGCCGTGGCACTCACCACCGAGCCCAACTGCATGCCGTCGGGCAGTTTGTCGAGGCCGACCTTGACCTGCACGGTGCCGGATTGCGCCGACACCGAGGGGGTGACTTCGCGCACGGTGCCGGTGGTCTTGATCGCCGGGTTGTCGAGCAGGCTGAGGACGATGGTTTGATCTTTCGGCTTCTCGGCCAGCAGTGATTCATAGACGTTGAACACCGCATCCCGGTCGCCGTCACGGGCCAGGCTGAAAACCGGCATGGTCGCCTGCACCACCTGGCCAACCTCTGCCTGACGCTCGGTAATGATCCCCGGCGCATCGGCGATCAACGCCGTATAGCTCAGCTGATCCTTGGCATTGGCCAACTGCGCCTGGGCGGCGCTCAAGGCACTCTGACTACTGTGCAAGGCTGCCTGGGCCGAGTCGTATTCGCTCTGGCTGGTGTAACCCTTGGGCAGCAATTTTTGCTGACGCACGAACGCCGCCGCGCTCTGGGTCACCCGCGCCTGTTCGGCGACGACTTGCGCCTGGGCCGAATCGACACTGCTCTGCAAATCCTTCGGGTCGAGCCGGGCCAGCACTTGCTTGGCTGTCACTCGATCACCGACATCAACCGAACGCTGGATGATCTTGCCACCCACACGAAAAGACAGCTCCGTCTGTATCCGCGCCTGAATATCACCGGTGAGGGTAACCGAGGCCGCGTAATCCGCCGGCTTGACGACTTGCACGAACACCCGCGGCAGGTATTCCTGCACGGGCTTTTTCTCGTCGCAAGCCGTCAGCAGGGTGACGACACTCAAGGCCATTACTACTTTCAATCCGGGAACCACCATGCAAACTCCTTGGCCTTTTTCATGTACAACACGACAGAGAGCTTAGAACAGGATTGGAACCTTGCACGAGCGTCTTATGAAGAAAAAATTCGAAGCGGAATCAGCCTAAAACACTTGCCATAGACGCCTTCACGTACCCGACAATGGCCGACTCGCTCCATACCGTTTCAGGAATCCACATGCTCCAGACCCTCGCCGTGGCCAATTACCGCTCGATCAACAAACTGGTGATCCCGCTGGGCCGACTGAATCTGATCACCGGCCCCAACGGCAGCGGCAAGTCCAACCTGTACCGCGCGCTGCGCCTGCTGGCGGAAACCGCCCACGGCGGCGTGGTCAATGCCCTGGCCCGTGAAGGCGGCCTGGATTCGACCTTCTGGGCCGGCCCGGAAACCCTCTCCCGGCGCATGCGCACCGGCGAAGTGCCGATCGAGCCCACCGTGCGCCAGGGTGTCAAACGCCTGCGCCTGGGGTTTGCGGGAGAGGACTTCGGCTACTCGATCAGCCTGGGCCTGCCCGATTCCAATGGCCATTTCATGCTGCCCGGGCGCAGCTCACCGACTCCGTCATATTTCAGCCTCGACCCACAGATCAAACGCGAATGCCTGTGGGCCGGTGCGTTCTATCGCCCAGCCAGTCTGCTGGTCGATCGTGACGGCCCGATGATCCGTGCCCGCGCCGATCGCAAGTGGGATGTATTGGCGCAGCACACGCCGACTTTCGACAGCCTGTTCGATCAGGTCGGCAGCCTGCGCGGTTCGCCGGAAGTACTGGAGATGCGCGAGTTCATCCGCCGCTGGCGCTTCTACGATCACTTTCGCAGCGATGCCGACGCCCCGGCACGTCAACCTCAACTGGGCACCCGCACGCCGGTGCTGCATCACGACGGACGCGATCTGGCGGCGGCCTTGCAGACGATCATCGAAATTGGCGACCCCGAGGCCTTGCGGACGGCGATCGGCGACGCCTTCCCCGGCGCACGACTGAACATCGAACCACTGCCCGGCGGGCGCTTCGCCATCGAGTTCTTTCAGGAAGGTTTGCTGCGGCCGCTGTCGGCCGCCGAGCTGTCGGACGGAACCTTGCGTTACCTGCTGTTGGTCGCGGCGCTGCTGACGCCACGGCCGCCGACATTGATGGTATTGAACGAACCGGAAACCAGCCTGCACCCGGACCTGCTGCCAGCGCTGGCGCGCTTGATCATCCGCGCTTCAGAGCAGTGCCAGGTGTGGGTGGTGTCCCATGCCCGGCGCTTGATTTCGGCGTTGCAGGAGGACCCTGAGTGCAATTGCATCGTGCTGGAGAAGAATCTCGGGCAGACCGGGATTGTCGGGCAGCGGATGCTGGATGAGCCGGCTTGGTATTGGCCGGAGTGAGATTTTGAGGTGGGCCACTCAGGTCCGTCGAATTTTTTTGTTCTGATTGAGCGGCGATCGCTGACGCCTGGCCACCAAAATTGGCCGGTTAGCTCCCACTTCAAGCATTTCATCATAGGATCGCTTGCCAGCCAGCTTCAGGGGGCCTGATCTGAATGTGCCTGGTGTTGGTGGTGGTGTTGGGAACGGCGCCGAGGGCCGGGCCGGGTCCGGGAAAAAAAAGGACGGCGACATAGGTGGTGCCGATGGCAAGGGTGAGGCCGGCGATATTTCACCCACTGTGACGACTCGCCCCTTGTTCTCTACAAAACTCTTCAAGGCAGGGATGGTCTTGGGATCACGCGCAGCCCAGTAAGCAGTCGCTCTCGATACCACCGCTAGCCCGGTTAATCCTAATGCAATAAACCCGAGAGTTTTAGCTGACTCAGAGTCCCCGGTGATACCCGCAACGGCAGTGGCAACACCCGTCAGCGCTGAAGCCATCGCCGCCACTCCCGCCACAGTCGAGCCTGCTGCCCCGAGGGTGTATTTGTAGGGTAACCGGGCTGCTGCGCCCCATTGCAACGCATCCTTGGCCAACGTGAAGGGGATGGCAGGCGACATGGCGATTCGAGCATTGGCCACGCTGAACAGGCTCGTGATCAACCCGGTAAACCGCCCCGTCGGATCACTGAAATTCACCGGATCGCCTGAACAATACGCATACGGATTCAACCCGCCTCGCCCAAACGGACTCAAGCTGTCCGGACTGTTGAAGCGCATCAACACCGGGTTGAACGCCCGATGCCCGTTACCCAGCAGATAATGACCAGTGGCCGGATCGACCGCTTCGCCGGTGAATGCGAGCAAACTGCCGGGACCATTTTCGACCCGCCGATGACCGTAGGGCGCGTAGACCTGACGCACAACTCCTTCAGGACCGGCCATCTGCAATACCGAACGTTGCTGATCGGTAACCAGCAACTGGCTGTCGCGCTCGGCGCCGTCAAACGATTGCACTGCCAGCAGTTGCCTGTCGTATTGAAACACGCAGTACCCACCCTGACCTTTCAGTAGCGTCACCAGATGTTCGCCGCAGTAGAACCGGGTCAGTTTTTCCAGCTGCAGCGGCTCCAGCTCGACCAGCCGGTCCAGGGCATCATAGCGGTAGCGATTGAGGGGGCGAGTCAATGCGCTCATGAGGGTCTACTCCCGGCGAGGGAAGCAGTTTGCACCCGCTAAAATGCGCCTGCACCTAGCAGAACTGTTAGTGCAGGGAGAAAACTGACGCCCGGGTTTGCCCAGACAAGAGACGACAGCTACTTTCCATTGCACCGTAGGAAGGATCTTTTTTTCGAAATGCCGCTCCAAGGACGAACCACTTTTGGCCAGACTCCCGGCCAAAATCTCACAAGGACGAGAACATGGCAGACGTACAACCGCCGCAACGGCTGGATCCGCAGGACATTCTGAAATTATTGATGGCGTTGCGCAGGGCCTTGAAGGCCAAGCCGGCCTGAAGGCTTTACAGCAGGCACTGAAGTTGTTTTTTGTGGCAAGGAGCGCCCTCACCACAAGTAAATCGAACGCCCAAAAAAGACGCCGACGCTAAATCAGCCGTCGGCGCGGGAAACTTTGAAGGGGTTTGCTTCGCGAATCAGAACGCCGGCAGTACCGCGCCGCCGTACTTCTTCTCGATGAAGGCTTTCACTTCCGGGCTGGTCAGGGCCTTGGCCAGTTTCTGGATGGCAACGCTGTCCTTGTTGTCCGGACGGGCCACCAGGAAGTTCACGTAAGGCGAATCGGCACCTTCGATCACCAGAGCGTCTTTAGCCGGGTTCAGGCCTGCTTCCAGCGCGTAGTTGGTGTTGATCATGTCCAGGTCGACCTGATCCAGCACGCGCGGCAACATCGCGGACTCAAGCTCTTTGAACTTGAAGTTGTGCGGGTTCTTGGCGATGTCTTTCGGCGTGGCCAGGGCGTTTTTCGGGTCTTTCAACTCGATCAGGCCAGCCTTCTGCAGCAGGATCAGGGCACGACCGCTGTTGCTGCCTTCGTTCGGGATGGCAATGGTCGCGCCGTCTTTCAGTTCAGCCAGGGTTTTGACTTTCTTCGAGTAGCCACCGAAAGGTTCAACGTGAACACCGATCACGGTTTCCAGGTGAGTGCCTTTGCCTTCGTTGAAGCTCTTCAGGTACGGCAGGGTCTGGAAGTAGTTGGCGTCCAGACGCTTCTGGTCGACCTGCACGTTCGGCTGAACGTAATCGGTGAACACTTTGATTTCCAGGTCCACGCCTTCTTTGGCGAGGGTTGGCTTGATCAGCTCGAGAATCTCGGCGTGTGGAACCGGGGTCGCGGCAACCACCAGTTTCTCGCCAGCCTGGGCCAGGCCCGTGGTCAGGGCAGCCGCCAGTGCGGTGAACAACAGAACCTTTTTCATGCAGTGTCCTTATCGAGAATCACAGTCGCTTGTGGCGACGGCTTGAATATGAGAGTGCCAGTGAAGTGCTATCGCTGGCGTGAAGCGGACAATACCGGGATTTTTTATTCCCGAACAATAACGTTTATTCAGCTTCATATTCCATTTTGTTCATACAGCGCATTAAAGCGTCTGCGTCAGGCTTTCCAGCAAGCGCTTGAGTGCCGAACGCTCGCCGGCTGTGCCATTTTTGCTTGTATAAACAATGTGTTGCTCGATCTTTTCGAGTGAAATCGAGGGCTCCGCCAGGTTCAAATGTTCCGGCAATATCTCGTCGCCCGTACTCACCAACAGCGCAAAGTGAATGATGTTTTCCAGCTCCCGGGTATTGCCCGGCCAACTGTGGCGCTCCAGCACAAGCTGCGCCGCTTCGCTGATCAGCGGCACGGGCAAGTCGAGACGCTGGCTGTAGATCCCGAGGAAGTATTCGGCCAGCGACAGGATGTCACCCGTACGCTCGCGCAGTGCCGGCAGTTCGAGCTGGCCTTCGCTGAGGTAGTGATAGAGCCGTTCATGGAATTTTCCGACGGCAACCGCCTGGGCCAGATCGATGCTGGTGGCCGCCACCAGCCGCACATCCACCGGGCTTGGCTGGTGAGCGCCGACGCGGGTGACTTCGTGGTTTTCCAGGGCGGCGAGCAATTTGGTCTGGATCGGCAGCGGCAGGTCGCCGATTTCGTCCAGGTACAGCGTGCCGCCGTTAGCCGAACCGAACCACCCGGCGCGGCTGCTCGCCGAGCCGCTGTAGCTGCCCGCCGCATAGCCAAACAATTCGGCGTCGGCGTAGGTCGGGCTGATGGCCCCGCAGTTGACCGACACGAACAACCCGCCGCGATCACTGGCGCGGTGGATATGGCGGGCCAGCAATTCCTTGCCGGTGCCGGTTTCGCCCCGGATCAGCACTGACACTGAACGCGTGGCCAGTTGCTCAAGGTCTTCACGTAATTGCCGTGAACGTGGATCGACAAACACCAGCGCCTTGGCGCGGATGCTCAGGGGGCTTTTTTCAGCATCGGGAAAGGTCAGCAGCGGCTGACCGAAGGTTTCAAAGCTCATGGCAGACTCCCGCCCAAAACCGCCGAGAGACGGGGGCGTTAAATAAGGAAAGTGTTCAGGCGCGGCGCAGGGCGCGGTGTTCCATGCGGTTTTGCAGGCGATAGAGATAGGCAAAACCCTGCTCCCAACGCTGGTGACCGGACTTCACGTTGATATGCCCTGCCCCCGCCAGAATCCCCGCCTCGGCGCCCCAGTTACGCGCCAGCTCCAGGGCCCGCGGTGCACTGACGGCGCTGTCGTTGTCGGAGCTGACAACCTGGCTGGGGAACGGCAGCAGATCCGTCGGGATCGGCGCGAAGTTGCGCAAGGCCGGCGCGCAGGCCGGACGTTCGACATCGGCCGGCGCGACGAGCAGGGCGCCGCGCACTTGACGCAAAAACTGCACGGGGGCGCTCGCGGCCCAATGGGCGACGGTAATGCAACCCAGGCTGTGGGCAATGAGAATCACCGGCGTGCTGTCGGCGGCAATCGCCTCGGCCAGCGCCGCGACCCAGTCTTCACGACGCGGCGTCAGCCAGTCGGCCTGCTCCACCCGTGCGCTGTTCGGCAGGCTGTTCTGCCAGTGGCTTTGCCAATGATCTTCTGGCGATCCTTGCCAGCCCGGCACAATCAGGTAGCGAATTGATTCGTTGCGCATGGGGGAGCTCTCCTGCTGCGTGTCTGTTCCCGGTCGAGTATAGGGAGAGGATTTATATTCGTTAAGGAATAAGAAGCTATTTATTAAGACTCAAATCGAATATAAAATACAAAACCTGTGGGATTGGTGGTGTTGCTGAAACAGAGGAAAAAAAAGGGCCGCACCCTGCCAAGGAGACGGCCCCGGAAAACGAAAATCTGTTAACGCGCGGTAATCACCGACAACTTGGTAATCCCTGCCCGCTCGATCGACGCCATGGCCCGCGCCACCTCGCCGTAATTCACCCCATCGTCCGCCTGCAACTGCACGCGCACCTCAGGGTCCTTGGCCTTCGCCGACTTGAGGTTGAACTCCAGCAAGTCCGGCTGTATCTCGTCCTTGTTGATAAACAGTTTGCCGGCACCGTCGATGCTCACCACCAAGGGGTCTTTCTGCTCCACCGGCGCCACCGCTTCGGTCTTGGGCAGGTTGATCGGAATAGCGTTGGTCAGCAGCGGTGCGGTGACGATGAACACCACCAGCAACACCAGCATCACATCCACCAGCGGCGTCACGTTAATCTCACTGAGCACCTCATCGGTGTCTTGCGTGGAGAAGGCCATATCAGGACGCCTCCTTCACTTTCTGCGCACTGCCCTGGGCCGCCACCTTGTGCGCCGTCGGGTGGATCAGCACACGGAACGAACTCTTCTGCGCCAGGCTGTAGAAGTCGTGGGCGAAGTCATCCAGGTCCGCCGCCGTCAGTTTCAAACGACGCAAAAAATAGTTGTAAACCAGCACCGCCGGCACCGCGACGGCGATCCCTACGCCGGTGGCGACCAGCGCCGCGCCAATCGGCCCGGCGACCGTTTCAAGGCTTGCCGAGCCCGCCGCACTGATGCCTTTCAACGCTTCCATGATTCCCCACACCGTGCCGAACAAACCAATGAACGGCGAGGTGCTGCCAATGCTCGCGAGCACCGCCAACCCGGTTTCCAGCGACCGGCGCTCGCGCACGATCTGCTGACGCAAGGCACGCTCCAGACGATCCTGATGATTGATCACCTGGCTCAAGTCCGCCGCCTGTGGCACCTCGCCCACCTGGATGGCCGCATAACCTGCCTGTGCAACCCGGGCTGCCGCTCCGGGCCTGGTTTCGCTCAGCTCCGCCGCCGAGTCGAGGCTCGAAGCAGCCCAGAACTGTTGATGAAACTTTCGATCCTGTGCCTTGAGGCGACCGAACTGCACGCCCTTGAGCAATGCCAGGCCCCAGGTCGCGACGGAAAAAACCACCAGCAGCCAGATCACCGCGCTTTCGATGGATTCAAGTGGAGATGCCAGTAACGTCATGGTGTATTCCTCGTGTAAACGTTTCGCGCGAAATTGGTTTCGGTTTAATGAATCTTGAAATCGATGGGCACGCTGACCCAGCCGTCCCGGGCGACATCACCTTGCTTGGCCGGCACGAAACTCCAGCGTTTCACCGCGTTCAGCGCGGCTTCGTCCAGTGCATCGCGACCGCTGCTTTTCTGGAGCTGGATCTCGCCGGGCTTGCCGCTGGCCAGCACGTGCACACGCAACAACACCGTGCCTTCCCAACCGCGACGCTGGGCCAGCGAGGGGTATTCCGGCGCCGGGTTTTTCAAGTAGCCGGCGGTGGCCGAGGCCGGTGTCACAGGTGCGGGCGCCGGCGGTGCAAGTGGCGCCGGGGCCGCGACAGGCGCTGCCGGTTGTGGCGGCGCAGGTGGTTGTTCAACGGCTTTTGGCGCCGGCTTCGCTACCGGTTTGGCGACAGGTTTGGGCTTGGGAACCGGCTTCGGTGGAGGTGGTTTCACCGCCAGTTCGTCTTCCACGGGAGGAGGCGGCTCCACCACAGGCTGGACAGGCTGCGGTGGCGGCGGCTCGACCACCGGTGGCGCCGGACGCGAGAACTCGATGGTCATCGGCGGAATCTCCGGTGGCACGATGGGCAGCACGGTGGTCGGTTGCTGATTGACCCAATAGATCACCGCGCCATGCACCAGCAACGCCAGCACGCCCAGCACGATCGCTTCCCGTCGACGAAGGACGCCTTTGGGCGCACGCTGCAAACGCAACTGGCCCAAGGGCACCCGATGCGGTCGGCCGAGGTCGACCAACTCACCACCGGGTGCCTGGCGCCACAGCACTTCATGTGCGCCGGCGGCGATCTGGACATTGCCCATTGTTTAACTCCCTGCAGTCTCTTTGCGAATTACCGGAACGTCGTACTGAACAGCCCCCGACGACGTCCTGGTAGAGCAATCATTGGCTTGAACGCTTAGTTCTTAAAGTAATGTTTAAACTTATGTTTAGACCTTAAGCGAATATATAAAACCTTCAATCTACCGCCAGAGCCCGCCGTTCAAGGGCTCCGGCGTAGTGGAAAGAAAACGATGCCTTGCCCGCATTGAAAGTATTCATCCAAGGCATGGTTTTTCGTCGTCAGAAGTCGTATCGACCGGTCACGCCCAGCGTCCGCGGTGTGCCGAGCAGGCCTTCATAACCACCGTTGGCGGCTGTCCAAAGCGTCGTGTAGTAGGTTTTGTCGAAGGCGTTTTTCAGCCATAGCGAAACGTCCCACTGCCCCTGGTTGAAGTCACCGCGAAGGCCGGTGGACAAGTTGACCACCGCATAACTCGGGATCTGCCCGAAGTCGGAACCTTCCACCGTGCCCACCGCTTTGGAGCGGAACGCATAGCTGGCGGTGACGTACTCTTCGAAGCCGTTGCTCAGGTTCCATTTGTATTCGCCGTTGGCGTTGCCGATCCATTTCGAGGCGCCGACCACTTGATGGCCGCTGAGGTCGCAGGACGCTGGAGCACCCGGCGCCAGGCTGACTTCCGGCGGGCACGGCGCATCCTTGTAGGAGAGATAGCTGACGTCGTTGTACGAGCCGTTGATGTTCAGCGTCAGGCCACGCAGCGGGATCAGGGTGCTTTCGAACTCCACGCCACGGGAGCGCACGGAACCGGCGTTGGTCAGGAATTGCACACGATTGACGTCGTCGTAGGCGTTGGTCTGGTAGCCGTTGACCTGGGTCCAGAACAGGTTGGCGTTGAGTTGCAGGCGACGGTCCCACAGGGTGCTCTTGAAACCGAGCTCGGCGTTGTTGGCGCGCTCGGTGCCGATCAGCAGCGAGTCGGCGCCGGCAACCGGTGCCGTGCCCACCGCCAGATTGACCCCGCCGGATTTTTCGCCATGGGACAAGGTGGCATAAGTGAGCAGGTCGTCGGTGAGGCGGTAGCTCAGGTTCAACAAACCCGAAGGGCTGGAGCTGTACTGATTCAGATCGCCGGAGTCGAAAGCACCGGCACGACCGCGCCTCGCTGCGGCGGCCGCACCGGTAACCGCTGCACCACCCACCGGCGCATCACGGGTGACCCAGGCGTTTTTCTCTTCATAGGTGCCGCGCAGACCGGCGGTGAAATCCAGGCGTTCGGTCAAGTGCCAGGTGCCCTGGGCAAACAGCGCGAAACTGTTGGTTTCGATGTGACCATTGCCGACGCTGTCGACGTTGTTCAATGCACCGTTTGGCGTACCGTTCCAGATGTCTGCTTGCGGGCCGTAAAAGGTGAAGGATTTGTTGTCCAGGTCGGAACCGAAGTAGTAGGCGCCGAGCACGTAATCGAAGAATCCACCGGCAGGCGAAGCCAGGCGAAACTCCTGGGAATACTGCTTATCCTCCACCGAAACACCGGCGTTGCGGAAGGCGGTTACGTTCAGGCCGTCGTCGTTGCGCGGGGTGAAATTCCACCAGCGATAGGAGCTGATAGAGGTCAGGGTGAAGTCGCTTGGCAGCGTCCAGTTGGCCTCGACCGAAGTACCGCCCTGATGCACGGTGACGTGCTGGTCGTTGTTCAGATTGACCTTGCGATGCGTGCCGTCAACCAGTGTCGCACCCGCCGCGTTGGCCCGGGCCTGATACAGGTTGGTGCCATTGATGGTCGGGCCGGTGTTGAACAACACCCGAGTGCCGGCGCTGGAATCTTCCTCGTTGTAGTCGCCGATCCAGCGCAGGTTGAATGACTCGTTGGGCTTGAACAGCAACTGCCCACGGAAGCCATCGCGGGAGCCACCATTTAAATCGTGGCCATCGAATTCGTTCTTGATATCGCCGTCGCTGCGGGTGCGATACGCGGAAAAGCGTCCCGCCAGCTCGTCATTCAGCGGGCCGGAAATCGTGCCCTTGGTCTGGAAGTAGCCGTCCTCGCCCACTGAAGACTCGATGCTGCGTTCAGGGGTAAAGGTCGGCGCGCGGGTGCTGATGTTGATCACGCCCGCCGTGGTGTTCTTGCCGAACAAGGTGCCTTGCGGACCGCGCAGCACTTCGAGCTGCTCGATGTCCATCAGGTCGAATACGGCCATACCGGGGCGGCCGAGGTAAACGTTGTCGATGTACAGGCCGACACTGCCTTCCAGGCCATCGCTGGCCGGGTTGTTGCCCAGGCCACGGATCGACACGCTGGACTGGCGCGCATGCATGTAGGCGACGTTGACGCTGGGCACCAGCTGCTGCAGATCCTGGATGCGATAGACCCGCTGGATTTCCAGGGTCTGGCCACTGACCACACTCATCGGCGTCGGCACATCCTGCGAACTTTCTTCACGGCGGCGAGTGGTGACTGTCACGGTTTCCAATTGTGCGCTGTCGGCCGTGGCTGCTTTAACGGGGGTGCTTTCCGGGGTAGCGCTTTCGGCCGCATAGCCTTGGGTCCAACTGGCGCAGCCTGCCAGCAACAAGGCCAGTGGCAGGCGTTTGAGCCGTTGGGGTGAAGAGGTTGAAGCGACGTGCAACGGACTCATAAGGCGGGGTTCCCGATCAAAGTAAATTCTTTGTTGCTTGCCAGGCCGCCATCGCGAGCAAGCTCGCTCCCACAGGGGATCTCCAGTGTTCACACGGTCAGTGTGGGAGCGAGCTTGCTTGCGAAGGCATCGGCTCAGACGCCGTCGATATCCGGCCCTTTCACCGTCTGGCTGACCTGCCCGTTCACACCTACTGGCACTTCACCCTTGAGCGTCACACGGCGCACGATGCGGTCCTGGGTCCCGTAGTCATCCACCGCGTAATGCTGGGTGGAGCGGTTGTCCCAGATCGCCACATCACCGGCCTTCCAGCGCCAGCGCACGATGTTTTCCTGGCGGATCACATGGCTTTGCAGCAAGCCGAACAGGTGCGCCGAATCGGCCTGGGAATAGCCCTTGATCCGTTTGACGAAATGCCCCAGCAACAGGCTCTTCTCACCGCTGACCGGGTGCACGCGGACCACCGGGTGTTCGGTCTCGTAGACGGTCGAAGTGAAGATCTTGCGATAACGCTCCAGCTTCTCGGCCGAGACGTCAGGCCGGGTGCCGGCGTAGTCGTATTCGTTGCTGTGCACGGCGACCAGTTTGTCGGCCAGCTCACGCAGCTCCACCGACAACCCGTCATAGGCGGTGGCGGTGTTGGCCCACAGAGTGTCGCCGCCGAAAGCCGGAGCCACCACCGAACGCAGGATCGAGGCTTTGGGGTAGGCCTCGACGAAGGTCACGTCGGTGTGCCACGAGCTGGCGCGCTGGCCCTCGGCACCGTCCAGTTCCAGCAGAAAACGCGTGCCTTCGCGCACCGGTACGGTCGGGTGCGCCACCGGTTCGCCAAGCAGGTGGGCGAACGCCTCCTGGCGCTGATCGTCGAGCTGGGTCTGCTCGCGGAAGAAGATCACTTTGTATTGCAGCAGTGCCTGTTGAATGGCTTCAACAGTGGCGGCATCCAGCTCGCCGGAAAGCTGTACGCCACGGATTTCGGCACCGATGCGACCGGCCACCGGATGGATTTCAAGCGCGTGAACAGCGGGTTGTACTGCGAAAGCGGCATTGCTCATGGGTAGACCCTCATCAGACTGCTTGCGGTTGAACCGGCCGCGAAACACTGCTCTATCTATATTCTATTTAGATCTAATAGATATCTACATGCTTCGTTGACGGAATAAGAGGTTGCATTTAAAACCTCAGTCAACCCTCGTCGCAAATGCCTTCGAGCTATTTTTAGGATGCCGGAAAAGCATATGGATCTTCGCCAGTTGCGTTACTTCATCGCCCTCGACGAACACCGCAGTTTCGTGCGCGCGGCCGAGGCCATGGGCATTACCCAGCCGGCCTTCAGCCGCAGCATTCAGGGGCTCGAACACGAGTTCGGCTGCGTCCTGGTGGACCGTGGCAACAAGGATCTGCGCCCCACTCCCGAAGGCCTGGTGGTACTGCAACATGCCCGCAGCCTGGTGCAGGGTGCGGCGTTGCTCAGTTCCGAAGTGACGCAGATGACCAAGCTCGATGCCGGTGAACTGCGCTTCGGTTGCGGCCCGGCACCGGCGGTGAAACTGGTGCCGGATGCAGTGGCACAGTTCATCAATGCGCACCCGAAAGTGCGCACCTGTTTCGAGGTGGATAACTGGGAAAAACTCAGCCGTGCGCTGAGCCGCGAGGAGATCGAATTCTTCATCGCCGACATCCGTCATTTCGAGTCCGACCCGAACTTCCAGACCCAGGCCCTGACGCCCAAACGCGGTGTGTTTTTCTGTCGGCCGGGGCACCCGCTGCTGGCCAAGGAGAGCCTGTCGACCAACGACATGTTCGATTACCCCCTGGCGACCACGATGATCCCGCCGGGCATTCGCAAACTGCTGGCGAACCTCAGTGGGCGGGTGGACTTTTCACCGAGCATCGAGACCGAGCATTTTCCGGCGCTGGTGAAAGTGGTGCTGCAATCGAATGCGATTGGCGTGGGGACCGAGGAGGCGTTTGTCGAGGACATCGCCCAGGGTTCACTGGTGTTGCTGCACTGGCGCAACCTGCCGCAGAACATCGAGAGCATGAATGCGCGCTGCGGGATCGTCAGCCGCACCGGGTTCCGCTTGTCACCGGCGGCGCGGGCGATGATCGAGACGTTGGTGGCGATCGACAGGCAGCAGGTCAGCGTCGCGGTTTGATGGCCCCATCGCGAGCAAGCTCGCTCCCACAGGGGATCTCCGGTGTTCACACGGTCAGTGTGGGAGCGAGCTTGCTCGCGATGGGGCCAGTGAGCTCACTGAAGATTCAAAGCTTGGCAGCCGCCAACTCCGGCGCCACCCAGTCACTGACCTTGAACGACTTGCGAATCAGCTTCTGCTGCGAAGCCAAATCCACCGCATCCTGCAATTTGCCGAGGAACACCGGATCAAGCGTCGACGGGAAAACCTCGCTCAGCTTCTGATCCTTCAGATCCTGAGAAAGAATTACCGGTGGATAACTCGCCAACCCAGACACCAGCTGAATGTAGGCGTCCTTGTTGCTGTCCTGGGTCAGCCACTCCACGGCCTGCTGTTGGGCCTTGAGCAGTTTCGCCACCGCCTCCGGATGCGCATCGACAAACTTCCCGGTCCCTATCAGCACCGCCTGCACACTGCCGGCGCCGCCCAGATCCTTGGTATTGAGCGGCAACTCGGCCAGCCCTTTGGCTTGCAGCGCCGTCAGCCCGGAACCGCCCCACGAGGCATCGATCTGCTTCGCCGCCAGCGCCGCCACCGCCGCGTTGAAATCGAGGTTGATGACTTTCACGTCCTTCTCGCTCAACCCCTGGCTGGCCAATGCCGCGTCGAAGGACAACTGGCTGGCGGTGCCACGGAAGATGGCCACGCGTTTGCCCTTGAGGTCCTGCAGGGTCTTGATCCCCGAACCCGGCACCACGCCGAGGTAATGCTTCACCCCGCGCGCCGAGGCGCTGAGCAGTCGCGTATCCAGGCCATTGGACTTGCCGATGATGGCCGCCAGATCGCCGAGGTAGGCCAGGTCCACCTGACCGTTGGCAAACGCCTCGTTGATCACCGGGCCTGCGCCCTTGAAGAAACTCCACTGAATCTTGATGCCTTGATCGGCGAAAGCCTTTTCGAAGATCTGTTGATCACGCAGCACATCCACGACACCGCCACCACTGTGCTGGGTCCCGGCACTCAGATCCGGCACGGCGATGCGGATTTCCTTGAGTTCATCGGCGTTGGCCGTGAAAGCCAGCAGCCCTGCCAGGGCCGGTGCGGCGAACAGACTGATGACACGCTTGAAGGGAAGGTTCATGGGTGCGGCTCCTTGGGCAACGGCGTTGAGAAGCCGAAAGTAGGCCGAAGTGGAACCAACACTTAAATACTATAAATTCACATTTTTAGACCATTTAGATCTATATCAACGCATCCGGGGCTCTTGGCCAGGTATGCAGGAACGGCATCGAAAATATTCTTCGAATGCATTGGATGCAGCTGAGCTGGAGGCCTTAAATGGCTTTGCTTATCTCTCAATAGCATTGATTTGAATTTTTATAGATCGATTTTGCATACGCCGACAACGGAGGTCATCCATGGCCCGTGTTTCCCTTCTCAGCCTGCCGCTGGCCGCGCCACCACTGGAAAACCAGCGCCTCTGGCCCAGCCTGAATCGTCGGCTGTTGCCTTGGTTGCTGCCGATCACCCTGTTCACGCTCTGGTGGCTCGCCAGCCGCAATCACTGGATGAGCGAGCAGATCCTGCCGGCGCCGAGCCTGGTCTGGAGCAGCGCGGTTGAACTGTCCCAAGGCGAGTTGTGGAGCCATTTGTGGATCAGCCTGCAACGCTTGTTCTGGGGGCTGCTGGCCGGGATCAGCGCAGGTGCTGTTTTGGGTGCGGCGCTGGGTTTCAGTCGTCGACTGGAGCGCCTGGTATTTCCAACCTTCGCCGGGCTGGCCCAAGTCCCGACCCTGGCCTGGATTCCGTTGTTCATGGTGTTTTTCGGCATCGGCGAAGTGCTGAAACTGGTGGTGCTGATCAAGGCCATCGTGGTGCCGGTGACCTTGCACACGTTGGTCGGTGTGCGCGATGCACAACCCAAGCTGCGCGAAGCCGCCGCCGTGTTGCGCCTGCCCAGGCACCTGTTGATCCGCCACCTGGTGTTGCCTGCCGCGCTGCCGGCATTCATGGCCGGTGTGCGCCTCGCGCTGGCCGCCGGCTGGACTTCGCTGCTCGCAGTTGAACTGCTCGCTTCCAGCGAAGGCATTGGCTACCTGATGGTCTGGGCGCGGCAGTTGTTCATGCTCGACATCGTGTTCGTGTGCATCGTGGTGATCGGCTTGATCGGCGTGGCGATGGATCGCGGCATCGGTCTGCTGGACAGGAACCTGGTGCACTGGCCGCACCCGGCCACCGCCGAAATCCGTCGCGGGCCGCGTTATCAAGGCTGGCAGCGATTGCAACCGTGGCTACTGCCACTGGCGCTTCTGGCGTTGTGGCAACTGACCTCGGATCAGCAGTGGATTGACGCGAACATTCTGGTCAGCCCGCTGGCCGTCCTGCAGACCACTCGGGATGGTTTGCTCGACGGCACACTGCTTGGCGGCATGGCCCTGAGCCTGGGCCGAACCCTTGGTGGATTGCTGCTCGGTGGCGGGCTCGGGTTTGCCTTGGGGTTGCTGCTGGGGTTGTCGCGCACCAGTGAACGCGTGCTCGGCCCAACCCTCGCCGCCATCCGCCAGATCGCCATATTCGCCTGGGTGCCACTGCTCACCGCGTGGTTCGGTCTGGGGGAATTGGCCAAGTGGGTGTTCGTTGCCCTGGCCGCCTTTTTTCCGCTGTTTATCGCCACTCAACGTAGCGTCGCCCACCTGTCGCCGCAACTGAACGAGGCCGCGCAGGTGTTGCGCCTGAATCTGCGCCAGCGCCTCGGCCGACTGGTGCTACCGGGCGCGGCGCCGGGGATTTTTGCAGGACTTCGCCTGAGCCTGATCTATGCCTGGCTCGGCACCATCGGCGCCGAGTATTTCATGCCGTCCAACGGTGGCATCGGCAGCCAGATGATCGGCGCCCAGCAACTGCTGCGCATGGACCTGATCATGGCCGGCATGCTGCTGGTGGGCCTGACCGGTGCCCTGCTCAACCTTATTGGCCAACGCCTGGAAATCCGCGCCACTCGCTGGAGACACGCATGAACGCACCGATTGTCAGCTTCAATCACGTGGGTAAAACCTTCGACGTCGACGGCTTCACACTTGAGGCCATTCGCGAGTTCAACCTGGACATCGCCGAGGGCGAATTCGTCGCCATCGTTGGCTCCAGCGGTTGCGGCAAGTCCACTTTGCTGCGGCTGCTGGTGGGCCTCGATACGCAATTTCGCGGGCAGATCAGCGTCGACGGAAAAGCCGTCACCGGCATCGGCGGCGAGCGCGGCATCGTCTTTCAGGAACACCGCTTGTTCCCGTGGCTAAGCGTGGCCGACAACATCGGTCTGGGCCTGGTCAACGAGCCATTGAGCGCTACGCAAAAGCACAAGCGCATCCATGACTTCATCGAACTGGTGGGCCTGGGCGACTTCGCCCGCGCCTATCCGCACCAGCTCTCCGGCGGCATGGCGCAGCGCGTGGCCATTGCTCGCGGCCTGGTGGCCAGCCCACGGATTCTGCTGCTGGACGAGCCCTTCGGCGCCCTCGATGCGCTGACCCGCCAGCAGATGCAGGACGAACTGCTGGCGATCCGCGCCCGGGCAAAAATCACCACCGTGCTGGTCACCCACGATGTCGAGGAAGCGATCTTCCTCGCCGACCGCGTGGTGGTGATGGAGCCGCGTCCGGGGCGGATCAAGCAAGTGGTCGACATCGCCCTGCCCCATCCGCGCCAGCGCAGCAGTTTCGACTTCCACCAATTGCGCGAAGAACTGCTTCACGAACTCACCAGCGACGATCACTACCAGCCCCACGTGCCGGTGCAGGTCCGCGATCTGCCGCTGTCCTTCATTGCCTACTGAAAAAGGAAATTCCTGATGCCGCAACGTCCCAATTTTCTAGTGATCCTGGCCGATGACCTGGGCTTTTCCGACATCGGCGCCTTCGGTGGCGAAATCAGCACGCCGAACCTCGATGCATTGGCCAACAATGGCCTGCGCCTGACCGATTTCCACACCGCGCCCACCTGCTCGCCGACCCGTTCGATGCTCCTGACCGGCACCGACCACCACATCGCCGGCATCGGCACCATGGCCGAAGCATTGACCCCGGACCTGATCGGCAAACCGGGTTACGAAGGGCACCTGAACGATCGCGTGGTTGCCCTGCCCGAGCTGCTGCGCGAGGCCGGTTACCAGACCTTGATGAGCGGCAAATGGCACCTGGGCCTGACCGCTGAACGGGCGCCCCACGCCCGGGGTTTCGAGCGTTCGTTTTCGCTGCTGCCCGGCGCCGCCAACCATTACGGTTTCGAGCCGACCTACGATGAAACGACGCCACGGCTGCTCAAATCCACCCCGGCGCTGTACATCGAAGACGACCAATTCATCGATGAACTGCCCAAGGATTTCTATTCCTCCGATGCCTTTGGCGACAAGCTGCTGCAATACCTCAAGGAGCGCGACCAGTCCCGGCCGTTCTTCGCCTACCTGCCGTTTTCCGCCCCCCACTGGCCGTTGCAGGCGCCGGCCGATGTGGTGGAAAAATACCGCGGGCGCTATGACGCCGGTCCTGAAGTGCTGCGACTTGAGCGCCTGGAAAAGCTCAAGAAACTGGGGCTGATCGAGGCCGATGTCGAACCGCATCCGCTGATCCAGTTGACTGCACGATGGGATGCCCTGAGCGACGAGCAACAGCAGATTTCCGCGCGGGCCATGGAGGTTTACGCGGCGATGGTCGAGCGCATGGACTGGAACATCGGGCGGGTCGTCGATTACTTGCGCCAGCAAGGGCAACTGGACAACACCTTCATCCTGTTCATGTCCGATAACGGCGCCGAAGGGGCGTTGCTGGAGGCCTTTCCGAAGTTCGGCCCGCAGTTGCTGACCTATCTCAACCAGTATTACGACAACACCCTGGACAATATCGGCCGCGCCAACTCCTATGTCTGGTACGGGCCGAACTGGGCGCAAGTGGCGACCGCGCCATCGCGGTTGTTCAAGGCCTTCACCACCGAAGGCGGGATCCGTGTTCCGGCGCTGGTGCACTACCCGCAGCTGCCGCTCAAGGGCCAGATCAGCCACGGGTTTGGCACGGTGATGGACATCACGCCGACCATTCTGGATCTTGCCGGCGTGCGCCATCCGGGCAAGCAATGGCACGGCAAACCCGTGGCGGAAGTTCGCGGCAAGTCGTGGCTTGGGTTCCTGTCGGGTGAGACGGCGCAAGTGCATGACGAGCACACCGTCACCGGGTGGGAACTGTTTGGACGACGGGCGATTCGGCAAGGGCAATGGAAGGCGGTGTACATCCCGGGGCCGGTGGGGCCGGCGACCTGGCAGCTGTATGACCTTGGCAGTGATCCGGGGGAGATTCATGACCTGGCGTCGAGCCAACCGCAGAAGCTTGATGCCTTGATCGAGCATTGGCAGCGGTATGTGGATGAGACTGGGGTGATCCTGAGTGAGTCGCCGTTTCAGCCGGATTGATTCAGCCTGAACCACCGCTATCGCGAGCAAGCTCGCTCCCACAGGGGATCTCAGTTGTTCACAAACTATGTGTCCACTGAAGATCAAATGTGGGAGCGAGCTTGCTCGCGATGGGGCCCTTACAGACAAGCCTCAAGCCTGAGCCGTACGCACCTTCTCTCCGACCACTTCGTCCTTGCCCTCAAACCGGTTAGCCCGCGCAAACGTACCGAAATCATTAAACCGCACGCCCATCTCACGCATCACCTTGTGCCCCACCGGTACAGTCATCTGCCGAATGTAGAACGGTTCCTTCACCACAAAGTGATGGATCCCGTGGCTGCTGCCGAAATTGAAGCAGAACGCCTGCAACGGCCACAGCCACCACGCGTTCAGCACCTGGCACTGCTGCATCACGTTGCCCGGTTCCACGTCACCGTAGTAGTGCATGTTCGAGCTGATGAAGTGCAGGCAGAATGTGCGCAACACATTCGGGCCGATGATCACCACCGCCGCGATGTCGATCACCTGCATCACCGACAACGTCGTTGCCGACCATTCGATCGGTGCGCCCATCAGATGTGCAACGCCGTTCGCTGCGTGGAAACCGAGAAACACGTACCACGCGCCCCAATGCATCAGCGCCAGCGGTGCGTAGACCTTCAGCGTGCGGTAAATGATGCTGAACTTCATGGCCCAGGTCTTGGCCCGCAGCATGCGGATGAACGACGACATCATGTTGTCGCCAATCATCAAAAACCGCGCGATACCCCATGGTTCGCCGTTGGTAATGGCGCGTTCTTCCATGTCGGTTTCAGAACCCGACACCTTGTGGTGATTGAGGTGCAGATGGCGGCGAATCCACGGATTGATGGTGCTCGGGCGCGCCAGCCACACCAACCCCATCATCAGGTTGTGCGGCACCTTCCGCTTGCGAAAGTACATGCTGTGGATCAGGTCGTGTTCCAGCTCATGGGTCAACGAGGCGAAAAAACCGTTGAGCAGCAGGCACGCCCACCACGCCATGTGCCCGGTCATGTAGAGCGCCGCCGAACCGACCATGCCGGCCAGGGCGAAGGCCAGAATGCCCGCGCCGAGGGCGTCCTGATGTTTGAGAATCGGGTATTGCTCACGCAGCTCGACGCCTCTGGCCAGCACCACTTCACGGATTTTGGCCGATCGTTGAGCTGCATTCAGTCGTTGGGGGCTTGCAGAAGTACCACTCATGCTTCCATCCTCTGGTTATTGATGGTTGCATCCTGCCTTGGGAACCTCTGCAAGGCGGTAGCCGAGAACGCCAACCTGTTGACCGGAAGCGCCAATCAGCATGACTGAACCGACCTCCCTCGCCAGCTGGACCCGCGCCCTGCGCAAGCAACTCGATGCCCTGGGCATCGACAGCACCGCCCTGTGCCACCAAGCGGGGCTCGACCCGCAACTGATGGACGACCCGAACGCGCGCTACCCGCTGTCGGGCACCACGCACCTGTGGAATCTGGCGGTTCAGGCCAGCGGCGACCCGGCGATCGGTTTGCGGGTTTCGCGTTTCGTCAGCCCGACCACCTTCCATGCGCTGGGTTATGCGCTGGTGGCCAGCGGCAGCCTGCGTGAAGTGTTCGAGCGCATCGTGCGCTATTACCAAGTGGTCAGCGATGCGCTGGAGCTGGAGCTGACCCGCGTCGAAGATCGCTACTGTTTCCGTCTGAAAGTTCCGATGGGTAATCCGGCCCCGGCCTTCGAAGCCATCGACGCGTTCATGGCGATTTACGTGCGCACTTGCCGCAATCGCCTGGGTCGCGACTACGCGCCGCTGGCGACCTACCTGCGCCGCCCGGAGCCGGCAGACGCGCACCAATGGCATAAAGTCTTTCGCTCACCCGTGCACTTCGGCGCCGACGAAGACCGACTGGAATTCGCCCTCGTCGACTTCGACAGCCACCTGGACGACGCCAACCCGGAACTGGCCGAGCACAATGAAACCGTGCTCAATCGCACCCTGGCGCAACTCAAGCCGCTGACGTGGGAACGCAAGGTCCGCGACGCCATTGAAGAACAACTGCCCGAAGGCGAACCCAGCGCCGAACACATCGCCAAGGCCCTGCACCTGAGCCTGCGCAGCCTGCAGCGACACCTGGCCGATGAAGGCTACCGGTTCGACACGCTGCTAAACGAAAGCCGTGAAAATCTGGCGCTGCTGCACTTGCGTGACCCACAATGTTCGTTGAGCGAAATCAGTTATCTGCTCGGGTTTGCCGACACCAGCAGCTTCAGCCGCGCCTTCAAGCGCTGGACGGGAATGACGCCGGGGCAGTTTCGGGATGGGTTGCGCTGATCCGCCTTTGACCAGGCTGCATCACATACAGTGCATATTCTGAAATTACTTATTTATGCATCGTATTTGGTGCATATGTGATCTGTAATCCAGTTGTATTTACTGACACCCTGCATCAGGCATCAGGCATCAGGCATCAGGCATCAGGCATCAGGCATCAGACCATCGCCAACGCCCGCAACCTCTGCGCATCAAGAATCTCGATCTCGCCATAGCCGAGATTCAGGATCCCCTGCCCTTGCAAATCCTTGAGGATTTGATTGGTGGTTTGACGTGACAAAGACAGCATCGACGCCAACTGTTCCTGGGGCAGTTGCAGAACACGGCGCGGGGGAGCGGTCTCGCCGTAGCCTTCGGCGATCATCAGCAAGCGATGCGCCAGCCGTGCCGGGGCCGGCAACAGGCTCAGTTGTTCGAGGTTGATGAAGGTCATGCGCAATTTCTGGCTCATCAGCAACGCCAGATGTCGCCAGTGCTGCGGATGCTCGTCGAGCAGCGCCAGCAAGGTGTTCTGGGGAATATGCAGCAGTGTGCACTGGCCCACGCCGTAGGCATCGTGGGTGCGTGGCTGGCCATCGAACAGGCAGATTTCGCCGAACCAGTGCGGCGGCTCCACCAGGCTCAGCAACGCTTCCTTGCCCTGCTCGCTCACGGCACCGACGCGCACTGCGCCTTCAAGCACCGCGTACAGGCCGCAGGGCGGATCGCCACGTTTGAACAGCCGCTGACCCGGCGACAGGCGCCGCAGCCTGGCCGCCGACAGCAGGCTATCCTGTAGGGAAACAGGCAAATGGCTGAACCACTGACCGCTCATCAGGCGTGGACGCCAGACCTGCATATCCATGAAAACTCCTAGAGATTGTCGCCTGGCTGACAGAGCGGGAAGTGACCCCGGGGCATGATCAATCACCCCACAGGAGAACAACAATGAAAAGCCTCGTCGACCACCTCAGTCAATACGCCGCCTACCACCGTGACCCGCGCAACATTGCCTCGCACTTTATCGGTATTCCACTGATCGTGGTGGCCGTGGCCGTGCTGCTGTCACGTCCGCAGTGGGCCGGGGGCTGGCTTTCGCCGGCGGTGCTGGTGTCGCTGGCCTCAGCGTGGTTTTACCTGCGCCTTGAACTGCGCCTTGGGGTGCTGATGACGGTGTTGCTCGGGCTGTGTGTCTGGGCAGGTCAGGTGCTGGCGCAACAAAGCACGCTGGTCTGGCTGGGCAGCGGCGTGGCGATGTTCGTGATCGGCTGGGCGATCCAGTTTGTCGGCCATCACTACGAAGGGCGCAAGCCGGCATTTGTCGATGACGTGACCGGGTTGATTGTCGGGCCGTTGTTTGTGGTGGCCGAGTTGGCGTTCATGCTGGGGATGCGGCATGACCTGAAAGAGCAGATCGAGGCGCGGGCAGGGGGTGTTCGAGTCAATCGCAAAAATGCGGCGGCTTAGGCCGCTTTAAAGGATCGCAGCCTGCGGCAGCTCCTACAGAGGAAAGCTGCACCCCTGTAGGAGCTGCCGCAGGCTGCGATCTTTTGACCTTAGATGTTGGCGACTTTCTGCCAGACCTTCGGCTTGAAGAACAGCGTCTCTCCCTTCGCCAACCCGACCAGGCTGTCGTGATCCTTGACCACTTCGGCCTCGATCAGATCGCTCTGCCCTTCGACCTTCAACGTCACCCGCGTCGTCGCGCCCAACGGACGAATATCGCGCACTTCAGCGGCGTGGTGATCTTCCAGTTCATGGCGTGACAGCGACACTTCATGCGGGCGGAACAGCACGTGTTTGTCTTCGCCCAGGTGCAGTCGGTTCGAATCACCGAGGAAGTGATAGACGAAATCGCTGGCCGGGTTTTCGTAGACGTCGCCCGGTGAGCCGATCTGCTCGATCACACCCTTGTTCATCACCACGATACGGTCGGCGACTTCCATCGCTTCTTCCTGGTCGTGGGTCACGAACACCGAGGTCAGGTTGATGTCTTCGTGCAGTCGCGCCAACCAGCGGCGCAGCTCTTTACGGACCTTGGCGTCGAGGGCGCCGAAAGGTTCGTCGAGCAACAGCACTTTCGGCTCCACCGCCAGCGCTCGGGCCAAGGCAATGCGCTGACGTTGGCCGCCGGAGAGTTGCTCCGGGTAGCGATCCGACAACCAGTCCAGTTGCACCATGTTCAGCAGTTCGTGAACCTTGGTTGCGATCTGGCTTTCGCTCGGACGCTGGTTTTTCGGCTTCATGCGCAGGCCGAATGCGACGTTGTCGAACACCGTCATGTGGCGGAACAAGGCGTAGTGCTGAAACACGAAACCGACGTTGCGATCCCGCACGTCGTGGCCGGAAACGTCTTCACCGTGGAACACGATGTTGCCCTGATCCGGGGTTTCCAGGCCGGCGATGATCCGCAGCAGCGTGGTCTTGCCGCAGCCTGACGGCCCGAGCAACGCGACGAGTTCGCCGCTCTGGATGTCCAGGCTGATGTTGTCCAGCGCCTTGAACGCGTTGAAATTCTTGCTGACGTTACGCACTTCGATCGACATGAATTATTCCTCCGCGGCGCTGGCGCGCAGGCGGTTAATACGGTTTTCGCTCCACTGCTTGAGCAGCAGGATGAAGAGCGCCAGGATCAGCAACAGGCTCGCCACGGCGAACGCGGCCACGTGGTTGTATTCGTTGTAGAGGATCTCGACGTGCAGCGGCAGAGTGTTGGTCACCCCGCGAATGTGCCCGGAAACCACCGACACCGCACCGAACTCCCCCATGGCCCGCGCGGTACACAACACCACGCCGTAGATCAGGCCCCATTTGATGTTGGGCACGGTGACGTGCCAGAACATCTGCCAGCCGTTGGCGCCGAGCAGGCGCGCGGCCTCCTCTTCCTGGGTGCCTTGCTCCTGCATCAGCGGGATCAGCTCACGGGCCACGAACGGCACGGTGACGAAAATCGTTGCCAGCACGATGCCCGGCAGGGCGAAGACGATCTGGATGTCGTGGTCCTGTAACCAAGGGCCGAACAGGCCCTGGGCGCCGAACATCAGCACATAGACCAGACCGGCGATCACCGGCGACACCGAGAACGGCAGGTCGATCAGTGTCACCAGCATGCTCTTGCCACGGAACGAGTACTTGCTCACGCACCACGCGGCACTGACGCCAAACACCAGGTTCAGCGGCACCGAAATCAATACGGCGATGACCGTGAGTTTCAGCGCCGACAGCGCGTCCGGCTCAAAGATCGCGGTGAAAAACGCCCCGAGGCCGAGCTTCAGGCCCTGGGACACCACGATGAACAGCGGCAGCAGCAGGAACAGCGCAAAAATCAGCCAGCCAAGGCCGATCAGGATTCGCCGCGAAGTCGCACTGCCACGGCGGGCAGCGTTCGAGGAAGCGGCAGCAATAGACGATTGGGACATGGTGCGCCTCCTTATGGGGTTTCGATGCGCCGCTGCAACAAGTTGATCAGCAGCAACAGGACGAAGGAAACCACCAGCATCAGTACACCAATGGAGGTAGCGCCGGTGTAATCGTATTGGTCGAGCTTGACCATGATCAGCAGCGGCAGAATCTCGGTTTTCATCGGCATGTTGCCGGCGATGAAAATCACCGAACCATATTCGCCGACCCCGCGGGCAAAGGCCAAGGCGAAACCGGTCAACCATGCCGGAAGCAGTGCCGGCAGCAGGATATGGCGGCAAACCTGCAATGGTTTTGCCCCTAGGCACGCCGCCGCTTCTTCGACTTCACGAGGAATATCCGCCAATACTGGCTGTACGGTACGTACTACGAATGGAAGTGTCACGAAAGTGAGGGCAAGGGTGATGCCCAGAGGGGTGTAGGCGATCTTGAAACCCAGATCCGCTGCAAACTGACCGACCAGACCGGTAGGGGTGTACAACGCCGTCAGTGCAATACCGGCCACCGCCGTGGGCAATGCGAACGGCAAGTCGATCATTGCATCGATCACTTTTCGTCCAGGGAAGGTATAGCGCACTAATACCCAGGCCAACAGCGTGCCGATGATGCCGTTGATGATCGCGGCACACAGGGCGGTGCCGAAGCTGAGCTTCAACGCAGCCAGCACCCGTGGTGCCGAGATGATTGCCCAGAACTGATCCCAGGTGAGTTGAGCGGCATGCACGAACATCGCCGCCAGTGGTATGAGCACAATCAGGCTGAGGTACACCAAGGTGTAGCCCAGCGTCAGCCCGAAGCCGGGTATGACGGGGGAGATACGACGCGACATAAAAGTCCTTGGTTGAGAACGCACTGAGCCCCGGAGGTGAATCCGGGGCTCGTTGATGGCTATTTAAGATTACTGTGCCTGGTAGATCTGGTCGAACACGCCCCCGTCATTGAAGAATTTCGGCTGTGCGGTTTTCCAGCCGCCGAAGTCCTTGTCGATGCTCACCAGTTCCAGTTTCGGGAACTGCTGGGCGTACTTGGCGGCTACATCCTTGTCACGTGGACGATAGAAGTTCTTCGCCGCGATTTCCTGGCCGGCCGGGCTGTACAGGTGCTTGAGGTAGGCTTCGGCGATCTGTTCGTTGCCCTTTTTCTCGGCGTTCTTGTCGACCACCGCCACCGGTGGCTCGGCGAGAATCGACAGCGAAGGCACGACGATGTCGAACTTGTCGGCGCCGCCCTCTTCTTTCAGGGCCAGGAAGGCTTCGTTTTCCCAGGCCAGTAATACGTCGCCCTGACCGTTGTTGACGAAGGTAATGGTCGAGCCGCGGGCGCCGGTGTCCAGCACTGGCACGTGCTTGAACAGGGTCTGTACGTATTCCTTGGCCTTGGCTTCGTCGCCGCCATTGGCTTTCAGGCCATAGGCCCAGGCCGCGAGGAAGTTCCAGCGTGCACCGCCGGAGGTTTTCGGGTTCGGCGTGATCACCGAGACGTCATTCTTGACCAGGTCGCCCCAGTCCTTGATGCCTTTAGGGTTGCCCTTGCGCACCAGGAACACGATGGTCGAGGTGTAAGGCGTGCTGGCGTCCGGCAGGCGTTTTTGCCAGTCGGCAGGCAGGGATTTGCCGAGCTTGGCGATTTCGTCGATATCACCGGCCAGGGCCAGGGTCACGACGTCGGCACGCAGACCATCGATCACCGCCCGACCTTGTTTGCCCGAACCGCCGTGGGATTGCTGGACCTTCACGGTGTCGCCTGCGTGATCTTTCTGCCAGAACTTGATGAACTCGGCGTTGTAGTCCTGGTACAGCTCGCGGGTCGGGTCATACGACACGTTGAGCAGCTCGTAGTCCTTGGCAACGGCGGAACCGGCAAAAAGGGCGCTGGCCAGGGCGGCCAAAGCGAAATGACGAATCGACGACATGGTGAAAGCTCCTGGAATTCTTGGATTGTTGGCTTTTTCTTATGGGATATCGCGTTGCCTGATTCGCCTCAGCCCGGCTTGTTGCCCGGCTGCTGCAAACGGAATTTTTCTTTGCGTTCGATCTGCACCACCTGGGCGTTGTGCACGGTGATTTCCACGGCACCAAAGCGCAGATCGCGCAGGGCACTCTGGATTTCACGCAGGATGGTGGCTTCGTCTTGACCGTCGACGCTACGCAGGGATGCGCTCATATTGCTGCTCCTTCAACTGAGAGGTTGCCTCGCAGTGTCGGCACTGCTTGCGGCTTGAGAGCAATACTAGAGAGGTGTAGATATTCTTAAAAAGACTATTTAAGAATGTTTATATAACCAGAAGAGATTAACTGGAGGGACAAGGGCTTGAGGTGAATCCCCCTCTTTCAGACACACAAAAAACCTGTGGGAGTGAGCTTGCTCCCACAGGGGTTTTGTAAATCAGGTGATGACCGGGGCATGAGCCCAATCCAGCTGCAGCGCCGGCACCGGCCGCCCGAACCAGTAACCCTGCCCCAGATCACATCCCTGTTCGAGGAGGAAAGCAGCCTGTTCGACCTGCTCGATCCCCTCGGCATGCACCTGCATGCCCATGCTCTGGGCCAGGGCAATGATCACCCGTGAAATCGCCGCATCGTCCTCATCCCACGGCAATCCGGCGACGAAGCCCTGGTCGATTTTCAACTTTTGCACCGGCAGACGCTTGAGTCGCAGCAGCGATGAATAGCCAGTGCCGAAGTCGTCGATGGCCAGGCGCACACCCAGCTCGCGCAGGCGATGCATTTGTTCCAGTGCGACTTCCGGGTCTTCCATCACCGCGCTTTCGGTGACTTCCAGCTCCAGAAACGCCGGCTCCAGCCCGGTTTCGCGCAGGACCTGCGCCACCTGCTGGTAAAGCTCACGACGGGCGAACAGGCGCGAAGAAACGTTGACCGCGACGAACGACAGCACCACCCCGTCCTGCTGCCACTGGCACATCTGCCGGCACGCCTGCGCCATGACCCAGGCATCGATTTCAGCAATCAGACCGGTGCGTTCGGCGACCGGAATGAATTCCGCCGGCGACACCAGGCCCCGCTGCGGGTGCTGCCAGCGCACCAGCGCCTCGACGCCAATCAGGCGACGGGTCTTGAGGTCGTGAACAGGCTGGTAATGGACCCGCAGCTCATGCCGGTCCAGGGCGCGGCGCAATTCGAAGGCGATCTCCACCCGTTGCTGGGCGTGGGCCGTCAGCTCTTCGGTGTACAGGGCATAATCATTGCGTCCCGTGCTCTTGGCCTTGAACAGTGCAGAGTCGGCATTGCGCAGCAGTTGCTCGACGCTCAAGGCATCGCTGGGGAACAGGCTGATGCCGATGCTGGTGTTGATGAACAACTGATGGTCATCGATTGAGAAGGGTGCTTTGAGGCCGTCGATGATCCGCTGGGCCAACGCAGCGGCCTGAACCAGTTGCGGACAGCTTTCGGCGAGCACGGCGAATTCATCTCCGCCCAGCCTGGCCAGGGTGATGCCCGGGCCGAACATGGCGCCCAGGCGCTCGGCCACAGCTTTGAGCAACTGGTCGCCAATGGTGTGCCCGAGGCTGTCGTTGATCATCTTGAAGTGATCGAGATCGATCATCAGCAGCGCGCAGCCACGCTTGTGCACCTGTGCCGAGGCCAGGGCCTGTTCGGCACGGTCGGTGAACAGCAGGCGGTTCGGCAGGTCGGTCAGCGGATCGTGGTGCGCCAGGTGCATCAGCTCGTGTTCGGAGTTCTTGATTGCACTGATGTCGGTAAATACCGCCACATATTGGCTCGGCCGGCCGAAATCGTCGTGGATCAGTCGGATCGTTTGCCATTGCGGGTAAATCTCGCCGCTTTTGCGCCGGTTCCAGATTTCCCCACTCCACTCCCCGACACTGGCGAGCGTGGCAAACATCACCTGATAGAACTCAGGGGAATGTCGCCCGGACTTGAACAGATTGGGCCGCTGACCCAGCACGTCCTCACACCCGTAACCGGTGATTTCCATGAACGCCCGGTTTACATGGACGATCACGCCTTCCCGATCGGTGACCAGCACGCCTTCGCGGGTGCAGTCGAACACAGCCGCTGCCTGGCGCAAGCGCATGCGGTCGGCATCGCGCTCACGCAGTTTGGCGCCGATACCCAGACACCGCAGCAACCGCGCCCGGGCAATGAAGATCAACCCGGCGCTGAACAGCACCCAGACATAACCGTTGATCAGTTGCCATCGCAGTCGCTCGGCAGAGCTATCGAAGAAACTGTTTAATAAATAGCCACTGATCTGCAGCCAAACCACAGAAAGCAACAGATAGAGCAGCGTTGCGCGCAAGGCATCGCGATAGGTGGCAGACATCCGGCGATCCATGTCCCTACAAAAAGGTTGGAATTATAGTTAAAAGACACATCCAGCCACTCTTATCTGAAAGGGCGACTGGTTTTCTGTGTGGGCTTAGTGATAATGCAACGGCTGTTTTTTCTTTATCGAGGGCCCTACAGCCTATGTGGTACGAAGGTTTTCTTGGCTTGTCGCCCTGGTCGCTGGTAGCAGTCACCCTGCTGATGACCCACGTCACGATCATCGCCGTCACGGTCTATCTGCATCGTTACTCCGCCCATCGCTCCCTGGAGCTGAATGGGGGCCTTAAACATTTCTTCCGTTTCTGGCTGTGGCTGACCACGGCGCAGAACACCCGCGAGTGGACCGCCATCCACCGCAAGCATCACGCCAAATGCGAAACCGTTGATGATCCGCACAGCCCGGTCATCAAGGGCTTGTCCACGGTGCTGCGCAAAGGCGCCGAGTTGTACCGCGCCGAAGCGGAAAACCCGGAGACCCTGCGCATCTACGGCAAGAACTGCCCCGAAGACTGGATCGAGCGCAACCTCTACAGCCGCTTCCCGCTGCTCGGCATCGCGATCATGGGCGTTATCGACCTTCTGCTGTTCGGCACCATCGGCATCACCATCTGGGCCATCCAGATGATGTGGATCCCGGTATGGGCCGCCGGCGTGGTCAATGGCCTGGGCCATGCCATCGGCTACCGCAACTTCGAATGCCGCGATGCGGCGACCAACCTGGTGCCTTGGGGCATCCTGATTGGCGGTGAAGAACTGCATAACAACCATCACACCTACCCTAACTCGGCAAAACTGTCGGTGAAGAAGTGGGAATTCGACCTGGGCTGGGCGTGGATTCAAGTCTTCAGCTTCCTGCGCCTGGCCAAGGTCCAGCGGGTTGCGCCGATTGCCCATCGCGTCGAAGGCAAGGGCAATCTGGACATGGACACCGCCATGGCGATCCTCAACAACCGTTTCCAGATCATGGCCCAGTACCGCAAACTGGTGATCGGCCCGCTGGTCAAGCAAGAGCTGGAAAAGGTCGATCACTCGGTACGTCACCAGTTCCACCGGGCCAAACGCCTGCTTTCGCGGGAGACCAGCCTGCTGGATGACAAACACCATGTACGCATCCAGAACATGCTCGAGCACAGTCAGGCGCTGAAGGTAATTTACGAGAAACGCCTGGCCCTGCAGCAGATCTGGGTCAAGACCAGCTCAAATGGTCACGACATGCTGGCGGCCATCAAGGACTGGGTACACGAAGCCGAAGCCAGCGGTATTCAGTCCCTGCGCGACTTCGCCGATCAGTTGAAGACCTACTCCCTGCGTCCTGCCGCTGCCTGAAAAAACCTGTGGGAGCGAGCTTGCTCGCTCCCACAGGGTTATGTGGTGTGACTGCAATATCGCGCCATCAGTACCGCCCGGCGGGAGCCCGCTCCCTCGCCACAAAAGGCGGGAACTTCACCCGAAAAGCCCTATCTCAAAGACACTTCGCCATCCCCGGCGGGCTTGGTGTTGGCCGCCATCCAACACGCGGCGTGCCCTTTGAGATTTGTGTCGATGGCCGAAAAAAACCTGCAAGACTCATCTCCGTCCCATTGGCCCGAGGCCGCGCAGCCCCTGATTGCGCTGATGCACGCCCAAGGTGAAGTCGCACGCCTGAGCGAACGCGAACAGTTGCTCAACACCTTGCTGATGAGCGTAAACGCGGTGCTATGGGCATTCAATTGGGAAACCCGCCAGGTGCTTTACGTCAGCCCCGCCTTTGAGCGGATCTTTGGTCGTTCGGCCGAGCTACTGCAGGCCGACTGCAATCAATGGCGCGACAGCATTTACCCTGACGACCTGGACTACGCCGAACGCAGCCTGGCCGAAGTGCTGGACAAGGGTGCCGTCGAAGACCGCGAGTATCGAATCATTGCCGCCGATGGCCAGGTGCGCTGGCTCAGCGACAAATGCTACGTCAACCGCCAGGCCGAGCCGGGGCAACAAATGATCATCGTCGGCATCGCCGAAGACATCACCGACAAGAAGCGGATGGAAACCGAACTGCATCGCCTGGCCACCACCGACGCGCTGACCCAGAGCAGCAATCGCCGGCATTTCTTCGAATGCGCCCACCGCGAGTTCGCACACGCCCGGCAACGGGGCGAGCCGTTGTCATTCCTGATGCTGGACATCGATGACTTCAAAATAGTCAACGACACCTACGGTCACCAGGAAGGCGACAACGTGTTGCAACGCATCGCCGATAGCGGCCGCGCAGCGTTGCGCCGTGGCGACCTGTTCGGGCGCATTGGCGGTGAGGAGTTCGCAGCGGTGTTTCCCGGCTGTACGCCGCAGATGGCCCTGCAAGTG
Source organism: Pseudomonas grandcourensis (assembly GCF_039909015.1). Classification (NCBI taxonomy): domain Bacteria; kingdom Pseudomonadati; phylum Pseudomonadota; class Gammaproteobacteria; order Pseudomonadales; family Pseudomonadaceae; genus Pseudomonas; species Pseudomonas grandcourensis. The sequence goes on along the minus strand of NZ_CP150919.1, from coordinate 245,991 downwards.
GCTGAACGCTTGCAACTGCAGATTCAGCGATTGCGTTTCACCCATGAAGGCCAGACGTTCGGCATCACCGTCAGCCAGGGCCTGACCAGCCTGACCGCCGCGGATGAAAACGTGGAAAACCTGTTTTCCCGCGCAGATGCCGCGATGTACCAGGCCAAGCGCGACGGCAAGAACCGGATAGTTACCGCCTGACAGGATCACCCTGGAACCCACAGGGGTTGGTGGTGTACTTACTTCCTGCGCAAACGCATCAACTCCGGTAAACCGATCTTGAGCAACCGCGCCGTCCGGCTCTTCGCCAGCGCCTCGATGCTCTCATGCTCGGTCAGGCGCGCCATCTGCGCCGCCATGTTCATCACCAGCGCTTCGCGGGAGTAAACCCCGCCACCGAGCTGGTAGGCCGCCGCAATCAGCTCCCGCAACTCCAATGGCAGGCGCCAGCGCGTGCGCAGGGCCGAACCGTAGGCCGCGCCAAATTCAACCAGCGCTTCGCCCACTTCCTCCAGCTCGTCCAGTTCTCCACCGGCCTGCTTCCATTCCTGCAAACAGCGCAGCAACGCCAGATCGCCGAGACGATGCAACATGCCAGCGCAGTAGCAACGCTCCTGATCCAGATCGAGCAGGCGCGCCAGGGTTCTCGCGTATTCAGCGGTGTGCAGTGACAGATCCCAGTAACGCTCGGCATAGTCGGCCAATTGCGGATCGCTCAGCCGTGCGCTGCGCTTGAGCGCCAGGCCGAGAATCAGGTTCATGCTCTGCCCGGTGCCCAAGCGATGCAGCGCCTGGGACAGGGTTTGCACACCGGCGCCGTGGTGCTGGGCCGCGCTGTTGGCAGCGGCGATCAGCACGGCTGTGACCTGCGGATCGGTGCGGATTTCGTCTTCCAGCACCGTCAGGTCGAGGCCGCTGGGGTTGAGGCTGCGTTTGACCGCCACTTGCACGTCGGTCATCAGCGGCGCGCCGTCGGCCAATTCCCGGCGACGCTCCAGAAACACCGACAACGTCATGCCCGGTGCCAGCGACGGCACTTCGCACGAGACTTCTTCGCCAGCATTCAGCAGCAACCCCTGCAACCGATGAGTCAGGCTTTCCATATTCAGGGGTTTGGTCAGGTACGCAGCCGGCACCAGCGGCAAGGCCTCGCGCACACTGGCACTGTCGTTGCGACTACTCATCAGAATGAACGGCAGCGGCGGATTGCGTTTGCGCTGACGGACGTTGCGCAGGACATTCAGGCCATCGACGCCCGGCAACTCCCAGTCGGCGATGACCAGGTCATAGGGGTTGGCAGCCAATAGCTCCAGCGCTTGCTGGCCATCGGCGCACAAATCCAGCCGCGCATCGCAGCGTACGTTCAACAACACTTCCTTGAGCAGATCCCGGGACCAGGGGTCGGCCTCGGCGATCAGTACTCTCGGAACCGCGGGTAAAATGACAGTTGTCATACAGCTCTCCCTGGCAATGCAGGAACCTTAGCCAATGCTGGCCATTCGATACAGCGCTAAAGCGCAGGATGTGTTTCCAGGGGCATGAAAAAACCCGCCGAAGCGGGTTTTTTGTGGATCAGGTCACACCGGGGATCAGAGCTCGGAGAAGCACTCTTCGATGATCGCCAGGCCTTTGTCCAGTTGCTCGTCCGGCGAGGTCAGCGGTACCAGGACGCGCAGAACGTTGCCGTAGGTGCCGCAGGACAGCAGGATCAGACCCTTGTCGCGAGCCTTGGCCACAACGGACGCCACGGCTGCAGCGTTCGGCTTGTGGCTGTCGCCGTTTTCGAACAGCTCGACCGCGATCATCGCGCCCAGGGCACGGACTTCGCCGATCACCGGGTACTTGGCCTGGATGGCCTTCAGGCCGGTTACCAGACGCTCGCCAACAGCTTTGCAACGATCCAGCAGGTGCTCTTCTTCGAACACTTCCATCACGGCCAGGGCCGCGGCGCAGGCGATCGGGCTACCGGCGTAGGTGCCGCCCAGACCGCCTGGGGCGATAGCGTCCATGTATTCGGCCTTGCCGCACACACCGGCCAGCGGGAAGCCGCCAGCGATGGATTTGGCGAAGGTGGTCAGGTCGGCGGCAACGCCCATCTGTTCCATGGCGAAGAAAGTACCGGTACGGCCAGCGCCGGTCTGTACTTCGTCAGCGATCAGCAGGATGCCGTGCTGGTCGCACAGGGCACGCAGACGCTTCATGAATTCTTTCGGAGCGACGTAGAAACCACCTTCGCCCTGAACCGGCTCGATGATGATCGCTGCGATGTCTTTCGGCTCGGCGTCGTTCTTGAAGATGCGTTCGATGGAAGCGATCGAGTCGTCGATGCTCACACCGTGCAGTTCGTTCGGGTACAGCGCGCGGAAGATGCCGCCTGGCATCAGGCCCATGCCGGCCGAGTAAGGCACGACTTTACCGGTCAGGCCCAGGGTCATCATGGTGCGACCGTGGTAGGCGCCGGTGAAAGCGATCACGCCGGCACGGCCAGTGGCGGCACGGGCGATCTTGATCGAGTTTTCCACGGCTTCGGAGCCGGTGGTCACCAGCAGGGTTTTCTTGTCGAAATCACCTGGGACCTTGGCGTTGATTTTTTCGCACACTTCCACGTACGGCTCGTAGGCCAGAACCTGGAAGCAGGTGTGGGTCAGCTTGTTCAGCTGCTCGGTCACGGCAGCGATGATTTTCGGGTGCACGTGGCCGGTGTTCAGCACGGCGATACCGCCGGCGAAGTCGATGAACTCACGACCTTCAACGTCGGTTACGGTCGCGTTCTTCGCGGATTCGGCGAAGATCGGGTGAATCTGGCCAACACCACGTGGAACAGCAGCGGTACGGCGGGCCATCAAAGAAGCGTTAGTCTTGCTCATACATTCCTCATTCACCGCTCATCGGGCGGCGTGGTTCAAGGATAAAGCGACGGGGAGCAACGGCGGCAGCATGCGATGATCGACTGCCACGGCGTTCCCGGTCACCGAGAAAATTCCGGTTTGAAGCGGCGCAAAGGGACAGCGCTCTCGTGCCCTTTGCGCTTGAAGCAATGCCGTGCCGGGCTTAGATGCCCAGGCAGAGGTATTTGATTTCCAGGTAGTCTTCGATGCCGTACTTGGAGCCTTCACGACCCAGGCCCGAGGCCTTGATGCCGCCGAACGGCGCGACTTCGTTGGAGATCAACCCGGTGTTGACGCCGACCATGCCGTATTCCAAGGCTTCCGCCACACGGAACACGCGACCCAGGTCACGAGCATAGAAGTACGAGGCCAGACCGAACTCGGTGTCGTTGGACATCGCGATCACATCGGCTTCGTCTTTGAAGCGGAACAGTGGAGCCAATGGACCGAAGGTTTCTTCCTTGGCCACGGCAGCGTTATTCGGCACGTTGGTCAGGATGGTCGGCTCGAAGAAGTTGCCTTCCATCGACTTGCCGCCGGACAGCACGGTGGCGCCTTTGGAAACGGCGTCGGCAATGTGCTCTTGCACCTTGGCCACGGCTTTTTCGTCGATCAGCGGGCCAGTGGTGGTGCCTGCTTCCAGACCGTTACCGATCTTGAGCTTGGCCACAGCCACTTTCAGCTTCTCGGCGAACGCGTCGTAGACCGAATCCTGAATGTACAGGCGGTTGGCGCAGACGCATGTCTGACCGTTGTTGCGATACTTGGAAATGATCGCGCCTTCGACGGCCTTATCCAGGTCCGCGTCGTCGAACACGATGAACGGAGCGTTGCCACCCAGTTCCAGGGACACTTTCTTGATGTCCTTGGCGCATTCCGACATCAGTTGACGACCGATTTCGGTCGAGCCGGTGAAGGACAGCTTGCGCACGATCGGGTTGCTGGTCAGCTCGCTGCCGATGTCGCCGGCGCTACCGGAAACAACGCTGAACACGCCAGCCGGGATGCCGGCACGCTGGGCCAGTTCGGCCAGGGCGAAGGCGGAAAACGGAGTTTGCGAAGCAGGCTTGAGCACCATGGTGCAACCGGCGGCCAGGGCCGGGCCGGCTTTACGGGTGATCATTGCAGCCGGGAAGTTCCACGGGGTGATTGCAGCGGTCACGCCGATTGGCTGCTTGATCACGATCAGGCGCTTGTCTGGCTGGTGGCCCGGAATCACGTCACCGTAGATGCGCTTGGCTTCTTCGGCGAACCACTCGATGAAGGAAGCGGCGTAAACGATTTCGCCTTTGGCTTCGGCCAATGGCTTGCCTTGTTCCAGGGTCATCAGGCGAGCCAGGTCGTCCTGGTTCTCGATGATCAGCTCGAACCAGCGACGCAGCTTGTTCGCACGCTCTTTGGCGGTCAGTGCACGCCAGGCCGGCAGCGCTTTGTCAGCGGCTTCGATCGCACGGCGGGTTTCGGCAGCGCCCATTTTCGGCACGGTGCCCAGAATTTCGCCCGTTGCCGGGTTGTTGACCTTGATCGTCTGACCATTGTCCGCATCAACCCACGCGCCATCGATGAAGGCTTGCTGGCGGAACAACTGGGTGTCTTTAAGCTGCATGTCGGCTTTCCTTAACAGCACCGCAATGAATGCGGAGCAAATTATGATTGTAGAAAGGCGCCTCGATAGGCTGCCGTCAGGGAAATCATTCACCGGGCTGAAGCACATAAATAGCGCACTGATTCAAATCGTGCGGTTCAGCACCCAGACAAGAGCGTTTGAAATCTCAAACGAATCCTAGGATCAAAGGGGGTAAAGGACAATAGCCTGTTCGAAAAAAAGAACGAAAACGACGCTTTTGCCTATTTTTTCTGATCAACGTAGCAAACGCGCGTTACAGCTTTAAAAAAACGCAGGCGATTCAGCAGCATGGACGCCCGCAGTGCATATGCGTATCATGGCGCCCGCTGCACCAGTAGCTCAGCTGGATAGAGTACTGCCCTCCGAAGGCAGGGGTCGTGGGTTCGAATCCCGCCTGGTGCACCATACGTTGTAACGAGAAAGCCTCAGGCCTTATGGGTCTGGGGCTTTTTTGTGCGTGTTTGAAAGCTTGGCGCCTAATGATCAATGCTGTTTTTTTCAAACAGCCGGGCGATGTCTCTCGCACTATGCAGTACGCGTTCGATCTTGATCTCGTCGCCCATCAAACAGTAGAAAACCAGATATCGGCCATGGGCAAGCATTCGCAATCCCTTGGCGCAATCGTCTCTTGAAACACCCAGGTTCGGTTGTTCGATCAATCCTGTGCACTGCGTGCGTAGCTCGCGCACAAACGTCCGGGCCCGTTCAGGGTTGTCTCGGGCGATAAAACGAGCGACTTGCAGCAGATCGTCCCGTGCCAATGCAGAGAAAAGCAATTGCCTCATGGTCGGCTTTGCTCGGCTGCTACCTCATCTATCAGCGCATCAAGCTCGGCAAACACGGTATCGGCAGCAATGGCCGGACGCGGATCGTTGCGGCTGGCCGCAATGGCCTCACGAAGTTCGGCAGCATGCAGCCGATCCAGCAGCTGTTGATAGGCCGCGTGCGGTAAAAGATAGGCGGCAGGGCGATTGTGGTTGAGCACGGCAACAGGCTCGGAACCCGCTTGCTCGATGACAGTGCTCGGGCTGCGCTTGAGCTCGGTGATACTGACCGAACGGCTTGCAAGTAGCTGCTCCATGACGGCTCCAAAGGTACTAAAAAAAGTACCTTATAGTGTTCCATTCCCTGCATGAGGGTCAACGAATCTCCGACCGGTGCTGTCCTGGCCCACAAAAAAACCGCCGAAGCGGTTTTTTTCATTCTGTCGTCCAGTCGAACTCGTCGTACTCATCATCGTCCTCGAAGAACTCCTCTTCAAGGTCGTCGTCTTCAACAACGTCTTCTTCCGGCTGATTCAGCAGAAAATCCTTGCGACTCTCGGTAATCGCTCGCCGCAGTTCCTCGCCCTTTTGGGGGCAGTTGAGCATTTGGGCGATGCGGTCGATTTTTTTTGCCACGGCATCCTCCAACGCATCGGCTATAGCCTGATAGTGCGCGCTTTCGGGTCGGGATGCCAAATTCCCCGAGCGCTGCGCACCTCAGTTTATTCCCTAAGACGGTTAGCGGTGATAACGCCGCACCACGCTGCTGTTTCTCAGGACGTGGCCTTTGATTTTTTCCAGCAACTGCGCACGGGTCAGGCCGGCGGGCAAGGCGTCCGGGGGCAGGTCCAGGGCGTAGATCTGGACGATGTAGTGGTGCGCGCTGTCGCCAACAGGTGGGCAAGGGCCGATGTAGCCGGTGGTTGCCTTGCTGTTGGTACCGCCGACGCCCTCGAGGCCGGGTTTGCTCCCTGCGCCGGCCGGGATCTGGTGGGTGCCGGCCTTGATGCCGTAGTGCACCCACTGATCGACGCCCTGGCCTTTCTGGCCGTCAGGGTCGTGCATGACGATGGCGTAGCTTTGGGTGGCTGCCGGGCCGGCGTTCCAGTTCAACGCCGGGGAAATGTTGTGCCCGCCACAACCCGCGGAATCGCTGGCGGCGGCCGACGTGAACAGTCGGTCATCGGAGACGCCGGGAATGTTCAGGGTGAAGCGTTCCTGTGCCTGCGCCGGGAACTGCAGGCAAAGGGCGACTGCCAAGGCCGCGAGCCAAGGGTTCATTGAGGTCAATCGGGGCATACCGGAGCACCTTATGCGTGTTGGGCCGTCGTCGGCGTGCAAACTATAGCCGGACCGTTCGCGCCGTGGCAGGGGCAATTGGCTGAACCTCGCGATAAGTACCAGACTCATAAGTGAAACGTCTGTCTGGAGAGCGATCATGACTCTGCATCGCGTTGCGCGTGTCGCCAATGTGCCCGAAGACCGGGGTCTGGAAGTGCAGGTCCAGGACAGCAAGATTCTGCTGTTGCGGGCCGGTGAACAACTGCGCGCTTATCAGGCCGAATGCCCGCACGCCGGCGCCCCGCTGGCGGACGGCGCGATATGCCACGGGCGCCTGACCTGTCCGTGGCACAAGGCGCAGTTTCGGATCGAGGATGGCGGGCTGTGTGAACCGCCAGCCCTGGACAGCCTCAAGCGCTATCCCCTCGAAGTCCGTGACGGCGACATCTGGGTCGGCGACCAGCCGATGCCGGGGGCCCACCCGCCACCGACCGACGACCCACGAACTTTCATCATTGTCGGCGCTGGCGCGGCAGGCACGGCGGCGGCTGCGTGTTTGCGCGAGAAAGGTTTCGGCGGCCGGTTGCTGTTGATCGACCGTGAAGCCGATGCCGGATACGACCGCACAGCGCTGAGCAAATACGTGATCGCCGGGGAGATGCCGCTGGACGAAGTCCCGCCGCTGCGCGACGAGGATTTTTACCGCGAGCAGCGAATCGAGCGCCTGCGAGGCGAAGTGGCAAGCCTGGATGCGCCAAACCGGACGCTGCGGCTGACTGACGGCCAATCACTGACATACGACGCCGCGCTGCTGGCCACCGGCGGCGCGCCCAACCCGCCGACGCTGCCCGGCGCCGACCTGCCGCAAGTGTTCGTCCTGCGCTCCAAAGCCCATGCGCAGCAGATTCTGGACAGCGCCAGCGCCGGCCAGCGGGTGGTGATCATCGGTGACAGTTTCATTGCCATGGAGTCCGCCTCGTCCCTGCGTCAGCTTGGCCTGCACGTGACCGTGCTGGCCCGCCACGAAGTGCCGTTTGCCAAACAGTTCGGTGACACGGTCGGCAAAGCCATTCGCGCGCGGCATGAAGCCAATGGCGTCGTGTTTCATACCCAGGGCAATGCGGTACGGATCGAAGGGACGGACAAGGTCGAGGCCGTGCGCCTGGACAACGGCCAGCGCTTGGCGGCCGATCTGGTGCTGGTCGGCATCGGCGTCACCCCAGCCACTACCGCCTTTACCGGGTTGCCGAAGGAGCAGGACCGCTCGCTGCGTGTCGATGGCGCAATGCGCGTGGCCAACGGCCTCTGGGCGGCTGGCGATATCGCAACGTTCCCACTGAACAACCAATACCTGCGCATCGAACACTGGCGACTGGCCCAACAACAGGCGCGGATCGCCGCGGCCAATATGCTGGGCGGTGACGAGCATTACCTCGACGTGCCGTATTTCTGGACCTGGCATTTCGGTAAAACCTACGACTACCTCGGCCACGCCGAGGCTTGGGACGAAGTCGAGTTCAAGGGCGACCCTTACGATCCGCCGTTCATCGGCTTGTTCGGAAAAAACGGCGTGGTATCGGCGGCGGTAGCCTGCGAGATGGACCGGGCCATGGCGATGCTCGCCGAGCGGATGAAACAACCGTTGCCCTGGGAAGAGGCATGGCGCCTGATCCGCGACGTCCCCTAGAGATGCCGGACAGCAAAACGCCCGGCGCCTGCGCGATGCAGAGGCCGGGCGTTACAGAGCTGACAGCCGCCGTTATTCGGTGGCGCCAGCCTCTGAGAACTTGCTCATCACAAAACCGGCAAACTCTTCGACGGTCATTTTCTGGCCGTTGAAGTCCACCTGATTATTGGCGTAGCGCAAATTGGTGACGATGTTATTGCCGTCCAGTTTTGCCAGTTGGCTGCCGACCGCCATGCTGCTGAACATGTCTGCGGTGGCGGTGGCCTGGTCGGCAATCAGCTTGGCGTCGGTCTGACCGTCGATTTGCGATTGCACGGTGAGCACATCGACCAGCATGGCCTTGGACACTTGCAGTTTGAAGTCCAGCAGCGCGATCAGCTGCCTGACCAACTGATCGGTCGGCAGATCGATGGCTTGTGGCTTTGTCAGGTCGAGCACCATGTTGGCGCGGCTCTCACCGTTGGCGGTGTTGAACGACAGGTTTTCCAGGGCCACTTGTGGTCCGGCCGCCAGCAGTTTTTCCAGGCTGGACTTAAGCAGCGCCTCTTCGGCTTCGGTCAGCTTCAGCTCTGGCGCCGGCAGGCCGGCCGCCGTTGCTTCGGCCGCCGCCCTTTCATACGGCTGCAGTTTGCTCTGGTAAACCTGCATCAACGACAGGGTCGCCGGAATGTCGAGGTTCTTCAGGCTCATGGCCAGCGCACCGGAACCGATGGTCTTGCCGTTGAGGGACACATCGCCGACCTTGTAGTCGGCACGCCCGGAGACGTTGCTGCCTTTTTCTTCAGTCAGGTTCTTCATTTCGAATTTCTTGAAGTCCAGCACCGACTGCTTGACGCCGAAAGTCGATTTGCCGCTGGCCAGTTCAACGACGTTCTCGCCGGTGTAGAAACCGTAGGTACTTTTTGTCAGGTTGCTGGCCAGGGTCAGGCCGTTCAACTCAACCTGCACCGGCGCCTGGTCTTCGGAAACGGTGGTCACCTTCAGGCTGTCCATGTAGCCATTGGCCTTGACCTTCTGCGCCTTGGCGCTGGCGTCGACGTCCATGCTCAGGCCGGAGAACTTCATGCTCGACTTGTCATCCAGGGCCATTTCCAGCGGCTGCAACTCGAAGGTGCCATTGGTAGCGTTGTCATAGCCGATATTGACCACGCCGGTCAGCGGGGACTTGTCCTTGGCAGCGGCAAACCACTTCTCGGTGAGCGGGGTCTTTTCCAGCTCGTAGTGACTGGTCGCCAGGACCGGCAGCCACTTGAGCGACATCAGGCGCGAGAACGGCAGCGGGCCATGTTCGATGTGATCGACAAACAGCAACTCGACCGGCGCTTCACCGAACATTTCGCCTTCGCCCTTCAGGCGATAGTGCGCGGTGCTGCTGAATACATGTCGCTCCAGCGACACCAGTTCCAGCGACGCAGTGCCGTTGGAACCGACCATCGCCGCTTGCAATTCCTTGTTGGCATCGGCAATCGAGGTGTTCAGCACACCTTCGATTTTGGTGCCGGTGAACCAGGCCCCGCCTGCGCTGATGGCACCGATTGCGACAACAATTCCCAGTAGCACGCCTGCTGATTTATTCATGTATGACCCGTTCAATGTCCGTTGTTGAAAGTGAGGTCGTCTTCCCTGAACCCATGACGGGTTGCGGCTCGACTGCGCTGACAGTGAATTGCAGATTAGCACCGGGCGCGACGAACGGCTCAATGTTTAAAGGTGAAAGAGTGTCTTGGGGGGGGGTCATAACGGGTGGAGAGTTTCGGCGGACGTTAGATCGCCTTCGCGAGCAGGCTCGCGAAGACGGCATAACAACCAACATCAAATCAGGAATACTGGACCTCGATCTCATCCAGCTGATGATCAAAGCTTTTGAGCCGCGCAGTCCAGGTGTACACCAGCACTTCGAAGTCGCGGTTGATCACCGCCCCGCCCGTCACTTCCGCGCGCGGGTCGCAGACGTCCAGTTGATAGCGTTCGCGGGCCATGGCCGTGGCGACATCGGCCAGTTCCCGGGCATTGCTGAGCCAGTGCCGACCGTCGTCAGCCACTTGCCGGTCCAGCGCCAGGCATTGTTTTTTCAGGCTCTCGAGGCTTTTTTCCAGCGGCGTGCCGGTCAATTCGCCCATGACTTCCTGAAAGGTGCGCCCCGGTTGCCAGTAACTGCCCCAGAAATAGCGGTCGAACACCGTTTCGACACGGCGCAGCGCCACCTTGGTGTCCCAGATCAGCACCAGGGTCTTGCCTTGTTCAAGTTGTCTTTTCTTGATGCGCTGGTTCTGGACCGAGGCCCAGGCCACCACCGCAATGGACATCACGGCAATCAGCGCGGCGGCACTGTCGAGGAACGCCAGAGCCTTGTCGATCTGGTGGGCCAGCATGATGCCGTAGAAATAGGTGGCCGACAGCAGCACCAACGCCACGATGGCGCACCAGAAGCCGAGAGCATAAGGGTTTTTCATTATTGGTTTCCCCCTGAACTGCGCGAGCCTTGTGCGAAGAAAGGGCGCTTTGCACGGGGCGCCCCTCCAACTCTTCAAAGCATAGCAACGGCCTCAGGGTTTGCCGGAGTTCGACGCTTGCGTTCGTCCGCTTTCCCAACCGCCGCCCAAGGCGAGGAACAAATCGATCTGACTGGCGGCAACCTGGGTGTTCGCGGCCGCCAGTTGCGCCGTGACGTCGATGTAGGTGCGGGTGGCTTGCAGGTCGGCCAGGAACGAGGCGCGGCCGGCCTGGAAGAAGCGGTGGGTCTGGTCGGCCGCCAGTTTTGCCGATTGTTCGGCGTCCGCCAGGGCATCGCGACGTTGCAGTTGCGCGGTGTACTGGGCGAGACCGGTCTGGGTCTCGCGAATCGCGTTGAGCACCACCCCATCGAAATGCGCCAGGGTCGCCTGGGTCACCGCTTCGGCTTCGCGGATGCGCGCCCGGGCGCCGTTGGTCGGCACGTTCCAGGTCAGCGACGGGCCGAAGCCCCAACGGTTGGTAGACGGATCGCCGAGATCGTCCAGGATACCGACGGTACCGATGGTCGCGCCGATGCTGATGTTCGGGTACAGCTCGCCCGTGGCGACGCCGATACCGGCCGTCGAGGCCGCCAGCCGACGCTCGGCCTGCCGTACATCGGGACGACGCTTGAGCAACGCGGCGCCATCGCCCACCGGAATCAATTGCGCGATTTTCGGCAGCTCGTCGCAGGTGGCGGTGCCGGTCGGCAGTTGGTCCACCGGCTTGGCCAGCAACATCGACAAGCGATACAGCCCGGCCTGACGGGCGGCTTCATAGCGCGGCATGTCGGCGCGCAGGGATTTGAATTGGGTCTGCGAGCGGGTGACTTGGGTTTCGTCGCCACGCCCGGCATCGCGCAAGCGCTGGATCAGCGTGGTGCTCTGGGCTTGCAGGTCGAGGGAATGCTGGGCGATTTCCCGCTCTTCATTGGCCGCGCACACTTGGGTGTAGGCGCGAACCACATCGGCCACCACAGTGATGCGTGCAGTATCGGCGGCGGCCTGCGTCGCATCGGCATTGGCCTTGGCCGCTTCGATGCCGCGCTGCAAGGTGCCGAACAGGTCGAACTGGTACGACGCGCTGATGCCGATATCGCCGATGTTGGCCACCGGCACTTTTTCCGGCAGCAGGAAAGCCTGGCCGGACTCCTGCAAGCGCTGGGCGCCCATCTGCACGCCGCCGCTCCAGCCACCCGCTGCTTCGGCCTCATCTACCTGCGCACGAGACCGCGACAGACTGGCCGCCGCCACGCGCAAATCGGTGTTGGAGGCCATGGCCTGCTGCACCAACTGGTCGAGTCGCGGGTCCTTGTACAGGCGCCACCAATCGGCCGGCACCGGCGCGGACACCACGGTTTTACCGTCGACCGCCAGATCGCCCTGGAGGTCTGGACGATGGACAGCCGCTTCTTCAGGCAAATGATAATCCGGCCCGACCATCTGACACGCCGACAGCAGCAAGCCTAATCCGGCGACTGCCAAACCCGAGGCCTTGCTCATTGCGCCGGCTCCCGCTTCTGATCGTCGATGATCGATACCGTGGCGGTGCGCCCGGCGATCATGCGGAAATCTTCCGGCACGTCATCGAAGGCAATCCGCACCGGAATCCGCTGGGCCAGCCGCACCCAGCTGAAGGCCGGGTTGACGTTGGGCAGCAGGTTATTGCCGCTGGTGCGGTCACGGTCTTCGATACCGGCAACGATGCTTTCCACGTGCCCGCGCAGGCGCGCATTGTCGCCGATCACCCGGATGTCGACGCTTTGGCCGATATGGATGCCGTTCAGTTTGGTTTCTTCGAAATAGCCGTCGATGTGGAACGAATTGCTGTCGACCACCGACAACACCGGACGCCCGGCACTGACGAACTCCTGGGCCCGTGGCGCACGGTCGTTGACGTAGCCGTCCACCGGGCTGCGGATCACCGAGCGGTCGAGGTTGAGCTGCGCGCTGTCCACCGCCACCTGGGCTTCCATCAAGGCCACTTGGGCGCGGGCCACTTTCGACTGGCTTTCTTCCAATTGCTCACCCGGCACCAGGTTGCCCAGGCCCTTGTTTCGCTTGGCCTCGCGCTGGGCCTGGGCCAGGGTTTCTTCGCGGTCGGCGACTGCCGCTTTCGCCTGGCGCAGGGCCAGCTTGAAGCGGTCAGGATCAATGCTGAACAGCACCTGACCGCGCTTGACCAACTGGTTGTCGCGCACCTCCACTTGCTGGATCAGCCCGGACACGTCCGGCGCGATTTGCACGATGTCGGCACGGATATGCCCGTCGCGGGTCCAGGGCGCGAACATGTAATACATCACCATGCGCCAGACCACGACAACGGCGAAGCTCACGATCAGCAGGGTCAACACCACGCGACCCAGGGTTAGAAACGGTTTTTTCATGTCATCAGGTATCGACTGAGTGAGTCCACGGCGCCAAGCAGCAAGGCGTAGAGGGCCACGTTGAACAATGCCCGGTGCCAGACCAGACGGTAAAAGTGCAGGCGCGTCAGCACCCCGTGCACCAACAGGTACAACACATACGTAATGCCCATCAGCACCAGCAGCGTGGGCAGGAACACCCCGCTCAGATCCAGGTCACCGATCATAAAGGCGCTCCATCAATGCCATGGGGAAGCGGTTCTTCGGACTCGGCGGCACCGACGAATTCGACGCCGGGCAACAGTGCCAGGCGCAGGCCGCTCAGGGCGTGCAGCAGATGCCGACGGGTTTCGTCATCACCGGCACCGCTGAGGGCGCGACGGGTGCGGTCGAGGGTCATCAGCAACGGGCTCGGGGCCTGCAAGCGCTCACCGGCCTTGAGACAAGCCTTGAAGTACTCGCCAACCTCGGCCACCACCTGGCGCAGCAGCACCTGCGGCACACCAAGGACCCGCGGCGTATAAGCGAGCAGGTCCAACAGATTCAGCGCCACGCGCACTTCCCGCAGCGCCACGCCGGAGTCCTGCCCGGTCATGGCCAGGCGCGGCAGATGCTGCATCAGCCGATCGAGCATCCGTATGCCCAGAAGCCGATGCTCAGACAACGTGGCCGGCTCGGAGAGGCTGACGATGTCACGCCAGCTGAAACGGGTCAGGCGCTTGGCTGCCAGTTCGGCACCGAACGGCCGGGCAATCAGGGTCCAGATGAACGCGAACAGCAGCCCCATGGGACCGGCCAGATTCGAGTTGGCGAAGCTGAGGAAGTCCGCGTCGTAAGCGCCCTGAATGCTGATGAAGGACGAGGTGTTGACCAGAGTCAGCAACATGCCCAGGTAGAACTGCGGCTTGACCGTCAAGGTGCCGACGCAAATGAACGGCACGGCAAACGCCAGCACCAGCATCGGAAAGTCGTGCAGGTTGGGCAGGACCAGAAACAGGTAAAGGCTGGCGAACACCACCGACATCGCTGTCCAGAAAAAGAACCGGTAAATCTGCGGCGCCGGGTCGTCCATCGAGGCAAAGAAACTGCACGCCACCGCCGCCAGGATCACTGCGCTGCCGCCATCGGTCCAGCCGAGCAGAATCCACAGCACCGAAGCGACGATAATCGCGGTGACGGTGGAAGCCGCGGAATAAAACATCAGGCCGCGATCCAGGAAGGGGGATAGCCGTCCCAGCCGCCAGTGCCGATACACCGCGCGCCAGCTGTCCTGGCTTTCGCACTGGATGGCGTATTGCAGGCTACGGCAGTCCTGCCACAAATCGATCCACTCGCCGAGACGGTAAATGGCGTTGGAGAACAGCAGTTGCTTGCGCTCATCCAGCGCTTCGGGAGCCGGTTGCAGGGCCTCAAGTTGATCCTTCAGGGCTTGCCAGCGGTCGAGATCGGCATCCTTGTGCTCGAGCCATTCGGTGGTGGCGGCCAGCAAGGGGGTGAACTTGTCCACAAGCTCAGGGGTGCGCCGTTCGAGGGCATAAAGCGCGTCGTCGAGGGCATCGATCACTGGCAACAGGTGAATCATCCGTCCGCGCAATTCCTTGGTGTTGCGTACTGTCTGCGGACGCGAGCCTTCGTGGGGCAACTGACCGATCATCAACTCCAGGGAGTTGAACGTGGCAACCATCGATGCCCGCAGCGCGCTGACTTCTTCAGGCTGCACGTTACGGCTGAGGAAGCGCAGGCTGTAGGTCGATGCATCGGTGAACCATTTGCTCACCGAATCATTGAACACCGGCGCCAGGCGCCGGGGCCAGAACATGGCGCCAACCACCGCCGCCACGGCGATGCCGAGAAAGATTTCTTCGGTCCGCGCCTCGGCCACGTCCCACACCCCCAGCGGGTTGTTCACCACCGGCAGGGCGATCAACGGCAAGGTGTAACCGGCGAGCATCAAGGCGTAGTTGTTGGCGGTGCGCAAATGCAGGGACAGAAACAGCAGCGTCCCGGTCCATAGCGCAATCACCACCACCAGCACGTAAGGGCTCTGCACGAACATCGGCACGAACAGAACCGCCGCCGCAGCGCCGACAAAGGTGCCGACCGCCCGGTACAGCGCCTTGGAACTGGTAGGGCCGAGAAACGGGCTGGAAACGATGTACACCGTGGCCATCGCCCAGTACGGACGCGGCATTTGCATGAGCAGGGCGATGTACAGCGCGATCATCGATGCGGCGAAGGTGCGGACTCCGTAAAACCAGTCCCGCGCCGGGGGCATGCCAGAGAAAAATCCGTTCAAGAGTTGGCCACCGATGGCGGCGTGGCCGCTTCAAATGCTCTCAGTACCCGCAGCGTAGCTTCCAGATCACTCTGGTCAATGCCTTCAAGGACTTCGTGGCGCAAGCGCACCAGCTCCACTTCGACCGCCTGCACCAGTTCCCGACCGGTTTCGGTCAGGCTCAGGCATTTGGCGCGGCGGTCCTGTGCATCTTCGGTGCGGCAGACGTAGCCGCCATGGCACAACTGATCGAGCAGGCGCACCAACGACGGGCTCTCCATCCCCGCTGCCTGGGCCACCGTCACCTGGCGCACACCCTCGCCCAGACGCCCGATCATCAACAGCGGAACGGCGCAGGCTTCGGAGATTCCATAGTTGGCCAGCGTGGTCTGGCAGATTTTGCGCCAATGCCTGGCGGCCACCACCATGGCGCTGCTGATGCTCATCTGGAGAACGTCGAGGTTATTCGGCACGAGGGAAAACACACACTGTTAGTTTGCTAACTATCAATATTGCATTGGAGGGGATTTTCCGTCAAGTTTTGAAACAAATTGGCTTCCATCCGTCGCGAAGCCATAGGGGGTGAACCTGCCACCGCACTGAATATGTATATACTTTGTCAGCACGACAACCGAGAAGGCAGCCATGTCGAAACAAGCCGTTTTTACAATGAAACTTGAGTCTGAATTGCGTGAACAGTTCATGGCCGAGGCAGAAGCCGCTCATCGCCCCGCCTCGCAAATCGTTCGGGAAATGATGCGTCAGTTTGTTCAAACCCAACGGGAGTCTCGCGAGTACGAAGCATTCCTGCAGCGCAAGGTCGACACCGCACGCGTGTCGATGCGCGCCGGCGACGGGCTGACAAATGATGAAGTCGAGGCAGAGTTCGCTGCCAGGCGCAGGCGGGCCAAGCTACCGGAATGAAAATAATATGGACGAAAGAAGCAGCACAGGACCGTGCAGACATTTGGGATTACCTGCATGCCGTTAACCCGAAAGCAGCCATCGACATGGACAACCGGTTCAGCGATGCGCTATCCCGGCTTGCCCAATACCCGAAAAGCGGCCCTGCAGGGATCATTTCTGGCACTCGCGAGCTGATTCCACATCAGAGTTACCGCATTGTTTATGAACAGGGACTGGACGCCATCTGGATACTGGCCCTGGTCCATACCTCTCGAAAGTGGCCGCCCGGATGATGACTAATCACACCCCCCGCCCCTTCCTCAACATCACATCCAGCTGATCCACCACCTCCGCCCAATCTGCGTCATCGAGTATCTCTTCACGCAGAAGATCTGCCTGACTCGGACTCCAGAAAAATGCATCCGCAAGGTGCAACTCCGGTTTTAGCGGTGAATGGGTGGCGATGAATTTATCGATGCTTTCGGCGTCGTCCGGCAGGCCGAGTTGCTTGAACAGGGAGGGAAGGTTGTGGGTCGGGTTTTCCATGACGAACTCCTGATAACCAATTTAGGGACCACTGAGCGGTCATTCGCGAGCAGGCTCGCTCCCACAAGGATCTGTGTCGATCACAAAACCTGTGGGAGCGAGCCTGCTCGCGATGACGGCAGCGAAGACACTGCAGACCTAATGACTCAACTCCCGCACCTCGGCATGCGGCACCATTTTCAGAAACTCGGGCATGTCCATGCGCACCAGGTTGACGTGGTTGCCGGCCTCCAGATAGATGTCTTTCTGCCGGGTCAGCAGCGGATCGATCACCACCTCCAACCCATAGGACTCACCCAGCGCCGGTACGGCACCGCGTTCGCAATCATCGAACAGGTGCGCCAGGTTGCTTTCGCGGGAAACCTGCCACTCACCGCTATTGCGGACTTTGCTCAGGTCAAGGTGACGGCTGGCGGGCAGCACGGCCATCAGGTAATGCCCATGGTGATCGTCGAGGATCACCGATTTGGCCACCCGTTCGGCAGGAATACCTGCGACCCGCGCCGTTTCAAGGCTGCTGGCCGAGTGTGGGTGGCTGACGATGTCATATTCGCATTGAGCCTTTTCCAGGCTTCGCTGCACGGTTCTTGCCATACGCATGATGCACCTCGGTGTCCGCCATGATCGCTGGCAGACGATGGTTAAAGCTTTACTTGCGTAGTAAAAGTCTAGGCCCGCCGGCGCGATCCGGCGGGAAATCCGCCCATCGGCCGCCGACGACAATTGAGCAAAATTCATACAGGCCAAGGCTCAACTAAACTGTATGCAGAGCCACTCCACGACTCTCCCGGAGGGTCAAGTGAACACGCGTTGCTGTGCAGTTGCGTTGTTGTTGCTGTTGGCGTTGAGCGGATCGGCCGGTGCTGCCGACACGGTTGTGGTGCTGGTGCCCAACCCCGTCGGGATCTGGCTGATCACCTTCGGCATCGCGTTCCTGATCGCCGAGGCGGCCCTGCCCAATTACGGCGTGATCGGCCTGGGCGGCATCGTGATGTTCGTGATCGGTGCCGTGATCCTGTCCAATACCGAAGTGCCCGTGCCGTTGATGATAGGCCTGGGACTGGTCAGCGCGCTGTTGCTGGTCTACCTGGTGTTTCATGCCCTGAAGACCCGACCGCGCCACACTGTCAGCGGTGATGCCGGGCTGGTCGGCAGCGAAACGCCGGTCACTTCAGTACAGCTCGGCAACGCCTATGGCGGCTGGGTGCATCTGCAAGGAGAACGATGGCAAGTGCTCAGCGCAACGCCGCTGCAACCTGGGCAACAGGTGCGGGTGGTGGGGCGCAAGGGTTTGCTGCTGCAAGTGGCCGCGGCTGACGCGGCGCCGGGCGGAGAATAGTCATGGGTTTGCAATTGGGTCTTGTCGCGCTGCTATTGTTGATCATCGCACTGGCGGGGGCGACGTTCCGCATCCTGCGCGAATACGAGCGCGGGGTGGTGTTCCAGCTCGGGCGCTTCTGGCAGGTCAAGGGCCCTGGTCTGATCCTGCTGATTCCGGTGGTCCAGCAGATGGTCCGGGTGGATTTGCGCACCGTGGTGCTGGACGTTCCGCCACAAGACGTGATCACCCGCGACAACGTGTCGGTCAAGGTCAATGCGGTGCTGTATTTCCGCGTACTCGATCCGCAGAAGGCAATCATCCAGGTCGAGGATTTCCTGGCCGCGACCAGCCAATTGGCGCAAACCACGCTGCGGGCGGTGCTGGGTAAACACGAACTGGACGAACTGCTGGCCGAACGCGAACGCTTGAATCTGGACATCCAGCAAGTACTCGACGCCCAGACCGACGCCTGGGGCATCAAGGTCGCCAACGTCGAAATCAAGCACGTGGACCTCAACGAATCGATGATCCGCGCCATCGCCAAACAGGCCGAAGCCGAACGGGAACGGCGAGCCAAGGTGATCCACGCCGAGGGTGAGTTGCAGGCCTCGGAAAAGCTCATGCAGGCCGCCGAAATGCTTGGCCGCCAACCGGGGGCCATGCAGTTGCGCTACATGCAGACCCTGAGTTCGATTGCCGGCGACAAGAGCTCGACTATCGTCTTTCCGCTGCCGATCGAATTGCTCAAGGGCATGGCGGACTTGTCGTCGAAAGCCTGAGCGCCAACCGGCCCAGGGCATCAACGCCGCGCCGGGCACGGCGGATGCTGGCGGTCGAGGGCTTCACATCAACGCGCTGGGGCATGGGCCTCCGGAACCCTAATATCTCCCGCCGCCCAAGCCGCTTCGCGGTTGGCCAGGGCCGTGGCGATCGACTGGACTTGCGTCGATTGCACCTGATCCGGCAGCGGATCGAGACCGGCGCTGGCGAAAATTTGCCCGTAGGCATTGCGCAAGTCGGCGTAGGACAGGTCACGACGCAGATCGGCCTGCAAGGTATTGAGTTCGCCCTGGATCAGATCCAGTTCACCGATGCCGTCCGCCTGGTGGCGGTTGCGCAACTGACCGACGATTTGCCCGTCGATGTCCGATAACTGCTGATTGGTCTTGAACTGGCGCAAGGCCTCGCGGTAATTGGCATTGGCCACATACAGCTGCGCCAGCACCGCAATTGACATCGCCTGACGGCGCGCGGCGGCGACTTCTTCACCGGCCTTGGCCACGTTGATCGCCGCGGGAGCCGAGATCACGTTGAACAGGTTCCAGGTGACTTTGACGCCGTAATCGGCCCAGCCTTGCTCTACCAGGAACGAGTTGCTGTCGTAATGTCCGCCAGCGGAAAACTCCAGGCCCGGCAGCAGACGCAACATGGCTTTGCGGGTCTCGGCAGCGCTGATGCGGGTCTGATAATCCTGTTCGCGCAGTTCCGGGCGACTGGTCAGGGCTTCTTGTTCGAGGCTGGCCAGATCGACCTTGAGCTCGGGAATCTCATAGCCGTTATCGGTCGCCAGGGTCAGCTCCGTGCCCATCGGCAGGTTGATCAGGGTCGCCAGTTCGGTCTTCGCCAGAGACAACGCACGGCGTTGCTCTTCCAGTTGGCGTGTCGCTTCGATCAACGAACGCTGATAACCGAGGGCCTGCACCGGATCGCCAATGCGTTGCTGGCTCATGCTCTGGCTGTCGTTGCGCGCGGTTTCAACCCGCGCCATCAGGCTGTCGATCTGCGTCAGCAGGCGTTCGGCGGCCATCGCCCGCCAATACGCCGAGCGCACGTCCTGGACGATGGTGTTGATCACCTTGCGCCGACGCTCCTGAACGATCAGGCGCTGGTCGCCCTGCTGCTTGGCGCTGATGTAACTGACACCAAAGTCGAGCACGTTCCAGACCATGGTCAGGTCCGCTACATCACGGTCGCGGTCCTGGGAGGTCGAAGGTTCCAGGGACTGTGTGCCGGTGCGCACACTCTGGCTGCTGGAGGCGTTGACGTTGTTGCGACCCACGTACCCGGCGTCCAGCGCCATGCGCGGCAGCATGTCGAAACTGGCGAGGTCGAGCTGACGCTTGGCCAGGGCCTCCTCCATGATTTTCAACCGGCCTTCGAGGTTGTACTTCACCGCACGGGCCATGGCCTGGTGCAGGGTCAACGGGCCGCCAAGGGGCTCCTGCCCCTTGTACATGCTTTGCAGGTCACTTTTGGCCCGCTGCTCACTGACACTGCGTTCGATCGGCTCACTGGTGACTGCACATCCGCTGATTGCCAGTGCCAGCAGACTGGCGCCGAACAACTTATGATTTCTATTCATCCTTGCATCGCCCCTGGGTGCCGCATCAAAAGTGAAAGTTCTCATCAGGCCTGCATTTCGCTGATGCCGGCCAGTTTCAAAGCGGCGGCCAGGTGGTCGACCTGCTGCTGCTCGTTGTCCTTGAGTTGTTGCAATTGCTGGCCCAGGGTCGGTGCGCCAAACACCCCGCGCAGGCCCTGGGAAACATCGCCGGACTTGATCGACTGACTGCCGAAGGAGTTCAACGAATCGCGCTCGCTACTGCTGTCCTGGTTGAACAGGCTCGACAACGTGCTGGTGCTGAACACACCGCCGTCACCGCCACCGAAACCGAGGAAACCATTCCCCGAACCATCGCCACCGCTGTCATTGCTGCTGAAAACCTGCGCGATGAAACTCGGGGTCAATGCGCCGTGGTTCATGAAAATATCGCCCAACGGCCGGATACCGTTGCCAATCACCCGTTGTTCGAATAACGGCTGGAAGGTCAATGGTGAAGTGAGGTTGCCCGTCGGAGCCGTGAAAATGGCCGGTTGCAGCGGCACGTTGGGCACATCGGGCAGCGTCACCGGGGTGCTGCTTTGGAACTCGGGGTCTACCGTTACAACGACAACCGAGGAAGTCGGCACCGTATTGATGACAAAATTGTCGGACTGGCTCACGCCGCTGCCACTGTTGCCGGCCATGTCGCTGATACCTGCGCGGTTGATGCTGATCGCGTTGCTGGCGATATTGACGTTGGCGGTCGGTGTCAGCATCGCGGTCCAGGTCTTGCCGCCGTCGCTGCTGCGCAGGTCGGACAAGATGCCGTTGGCAATACTGATGTCGGACAAATCAAAACCGCTGACCGCTTCGCTGAAGGTGATGGTCACCTGCGAGGTCTGGCCCACGCCCAGGTTCGGATTGGCAACCACCACGGTGGCAGTCGGCAGTTCGCTGTCGAGGGTGTAATTGTTTGACACCGCCACCGTGTTGCCAGTGTTGCCCACCAGATCTGTGACGTTACGGGTGTCCAGGGCGATGAAGTTGCTTGGGTCGGTGACATTGGCCGTCGGCGTGAACGTCGCGGTCCAGGTCTTGCCGCCATCGCTGCTGGCGAGATTGCTCAGGTCGCCGTTGGTCACGCTCAAGTCAGACAGATCGAAGTTGCTGACGGCCTCGCTGAAGGTGAAGGTCACCGTGGTGGTCTGGCCGATACCGAGGTTCGGGTTGGCAACCACGATGTTCACCGTCGGCCGGGTCGCATCGAGCGCGAAGTTGTTGGAGATGGCGATGCTTGCGCCGAAGTTGCCGGCAACGTCCTGCACGCGACCGGTGTCGAGCACGATCAGGTTGGTTGCGTCGTTGATATTGGCGGTGGGCGTCAGGGTCGCGGTCCAGGTCACGCCGCCATCGCTGCTGCTCAGGTTCGACAGCACGCCGTTGGCAACGCTGATGTCCGACACATCGAAACCGCTCACCGCTTCGCTAAAGGTGATGGTCACGGTGGTGGTTTCGCCGATGCCGAGTTGCGTGTCGGCAACCACGATGGTGGCCGTCGGCAGCACTGTATCGATGGTGAA
The DNA here is from genome assembly GCF_039909015.1 of Pseudomonas grandcourensis. Taxonomy (NCBI): domain Bacteria; kingdom Pseudomonadati; phylum Pseudomonadota; class Gammaproteobacteria; order Pseudomonadales; family Pseudomonadaceae; genus Pseudomonas; species Pseudomonas grandcourensis. Next base: position 223,944 of record NZ_CP150919.1, on the reverse strand, counting down.
GTTAGCCGAACTGCTGATGCCGGTTCCGGCATTGCCCGCCAGGTCGAACACCCCGGCGTTGCTCAAACTGATCAGGTTGGTCGTGTCCTTCACGTTGGCGGTTGGCGTGAAGGTTGCGGTCCAGGTCACGCCTCCGTCGCTACTGCTCACGGCACTCAATGTGCCGTTGGGGATGGACAGGTCCGCGTTGGTGAAACCGCTCACAGCCTCGGAGAACGTGATGGTCACCAACGACGATTCACCAGCCACCAGCGATCCGTCTGCGACCACGATAGTGGCGGTCGGGCTTTGGGTATCAATGGCGTAGGAATTGGAGTTGACCGTACCGCTGCCGGCATTCCCGGCCACATCCTGCACACCCGCTGTGTTCAGCGTGATGGTGTTGCTGGTGTCGGTGATATCGGCTGTCGGGGTAAGGGTGGCGGTCCAGGTGATCCCGCCGTCGCTGGAACTGACATTGCTCAGGGTGCCATTGGCGATGGCCAAGTCACTGTTGTCGAAACCGCTCACCGCTTCGCTGAAGGTAATGGTCACCAATGAGGTTTCGCCGGTACTCAGCGCCGCGTCGGCAACCACGATGGTCGCTGTTGGCAGTGCGGTGTCGATGGCAAAACTGTTCGAGTCGGTAGTGCCAGATCCCGCGTTACCCGACGTATTGGCCACGCCAGTGTTGTCGAGCGTGATCAGGTTGCTGGCGTCGGTAACGTTCGAGGCCGGCGTAAAGGCCGCCGTCCAGGTGATGCCGCCGTCGCTGCTGCTGACGTTGCTCAATGTACCGTTGACGATGGTCAGGTCGGCGTTGCTGAAACCGCTGACTGCCTCACTGAAGGTGATGGTCACCAGAGAAGTTTCGCCGGCCTTGAGCGCCGTGTCGGCGATCACGATGCTGGCGGTCGGCACGCTGGTTTGCACCAGGTAATTCGCCGAGTGGGTCACCCCGCTCCCGCCGTTACCTGCCGCGTCGGTGACACCGGCGTTGTCCAGTGTGATGAGGTTGGTGGTGTCGGTGATGCTGTCGGTCGGCGTGAAAGTCGCGGTCCAGGTAACGCCACCGTCGCTGCTGCTCAACCCGCTCAGGGTGCCGTTGGCGACGCTCAGATCAGAACTGTCCAGACCGCTGACCGCTTCGCTGAAGGTGATGGTCACCAGGGTCGTTTCGCCAGGACGCAGGTCGGTGTCGGCCATGACAATGGTCGCGGTCGGGCGCTGGCTGTCGATCGCGAAGTTGTTCGAATCCGTGACACCACTGCCGGCGTTGCCCGCCGCATCCTGCACACCGCTGTTATCGAGCCGGATGAGGTTGCTGATGTCGGTGACACCCGGCAATGGTGTCAGGGTGGCCGTCCAGGTAACGCCGCCGTCGCTGCTGCTCACCGCACTCAGGGTGCCATTGTCGATGGTCAGGTCGGCATTGCTGAAACCGCTCACCGCCTCGGAGAAGGTGATGGTCACCAGCGAGGTTTCGCCGACGCTCAGGGCATTGTCGGCGACCACGATGGTGGCGGTCGGGCGCTGGGTGTCGATGGCGAAGTTGTTCGAATCGGTGGTGCCGGTGCCACTGTTGCCGGAGCTGTTCGCGACGCCACTGTTGTCCAGGGTGATCAGGTTGGTGGCGTCGGTGATGTTGGCGGTCGGCGTGAAGGTTGCCGTCCAGGTGACGCCGCCATCGCTGCTGCTCACCGCGCTCAGGGTGCCGTTGGGGATGGTCAGGTCGGCGTTGCTGAAACCGCTCACCGCTTCGCTGAAGGTGATGGTCACCAGCGAGGACTCGCCGACGTTCAGGGCATTGTCGGCGACCACGATGGTGGCGGTCGGCAACACGGTATCGATGGTGAAGTTGGCGGAATTGGTCGTGCCGCTGCCGGCGTTGCCCGCAAGATCCGCGACTGTGCTGTTGTCCAGGATGATCAGGTTGGTCGTGTCGTTGACCGCCACGTTCGGCGTGAACGTCGCCGTCCAGGTGATGCCGCCGTCACTGCTGCTCACCGCACTCAACGTGCCGTTGGGAACGGACAGGTCTGCGTTGTCGAAACCGCTCACCGTCTCGGAAAAAGTGATGGTTACCAGCGAGGTTTCACCGGCACTCAGCGTCGGGTCGGACAGCACAATGGTCGCGGTCGGACGCTGGCTGTCGATCAAATAGTTGTTCGAATCCGTGGTACCGCTGCCGGTGTTGCCCGCCTGGTCAACAACCCCGGTGTTGTCCAGGGTCACCAGATTCGTCGTGTCAGTGATGTTGGCGCTCGGCGTGAAGGTCGCTGTCCAGGTGATACCGCCGTCGCTGCTGCTCAAGCTACTCAACGTGCCGTTGTCCACGCTCAGGTCGGCGGTAGTGAGCCCCGTTACCGCTTCATTGAACGTGATCGTCACCAGCGAAGTTTCACCGATGGCCAGCCTGTCGTCGGCCACGACGATGGTCGCCGTCGGGCGTACGGTGTCGATGGCGTAGTTGTTGGAATCGGTGGTGCCGCTGCCCGCGTTACCCGAGGCGTTCTGCACGCCGCTGTTGTCCAGAGTGATCAGGTTGGAGCTGTCAGCGATGTTGGTGGTCGGCGTGAAGGTTGCCGTCCAGGTGATGCCGCCATCGCCGCTGCTCACCGCACTCAAGGTGCCGTTGGCGATGCTCAGGTCGGCGTTGCTGAAACCGCTCACGGCCTCAGAAAAGGTGATGGTCACCACCGTGGTTTCGCCGACGCTCAGGGCGGTATCGGCGACCACGATGGTAGCGGTCGGCAACACGGTGTCGATGGTGAAGTTGGCGGAATTGGTCGTGCCGGTGCCGGCGTTGCCTGCCAGGTCCGCGACGCCGGTGTTGTCCAGAGTGATCAGGTTAGTCGTGTCGTTGATCGCGACGGTCGGCGTGAACGTCCCCGTCCAGGTGATGCCGCCGTCGCTGCTGCTCACCGCACTCAGCGTGCCGTTGGGAACGGACAGGTCAGCGTTGCTGAAACCACTCACTGCTTCGGAGAAGGTGATGGTTACCAGCGAGGTTTCGCCGGCACTCAGCGTCGGGTCGGACAGCACAATGGTCGCGGTCGGGCGTTGGCTGTCGACGGCGTAGTTGTTCGAATCCGTGGTGCCGCTGCCGGCGTTGCCCGCCACGTCGACCACACCGCTGTTGTCCAGGGTGATCAGGTTGGTGGTGTCGGTGATGCCCACCGTTGGGGTAAATGTCGCCGTGTAGGTAATGTTGTCCGACGTGGTCAGCCCGCTGAGCGTGCCGTTGTCCACGGTCAGATCAGCCAGTGTGAAACCCGTCACTGCTTCGCTGAAGGTGATGGTCACCACCGATGTTTGACCTACCGCCAGCGCCGCGTCCGCGACCACGATGGATGCCGTTGGGCGCACAGTATCGATGGCGTAGTTGTTGGAATCGGTGGTGCCGCTGCCGACGTTGCCCGAGGCGTTCTGCACGCCGCTGTTATCCAGGACGATCAGGTTGGTGTCGTCGGTGATGCTCGCGGTCGGTGTGAAAGTCGCCGTCCAGGTGATGCCACCGTCGCTGCTGCTCACCGCGCTGAGGGTGCCGTTGGCGATGCTCAGGTCGGCATTGCTGAATCCGGTGACCGCTTCGCTGAAGGTGATGGTCACCAACGACGTTTCGCCGATTTTCAGTGCAGGATCAGCGATCACGATAGTGGCCGTCGGCTGCACGGTGTCGATCGTGTAGTTTGCGGAATTGGTGGTGCCGCTGCCGGTGTTTCCCGTCAGATCTGTCACACCGGTGTTGGCAAGGGTGATGACGTTGCTGGCGTCATTCACGCCATCAGTTGGCGTGAATGTCGCGATCCAGGTGATGCCGCCGTCGCTGCTGCTCACCGCGCTCAGCGTGCCGTTGGCGATGCTCAGGTCGGCGTTGCTGAATCCGCTGACCGCCTCGGAGAAGGTAATGGTCACCAGCGAGGTTTCACCTGCGCTCAGTGTCGGATCGGCCAGCACGATCGTGGCGGTCGGACGGACCGTGTCGATGGCATAGTTGTTGGAGTCGGTGGTGCCGCTGCCGGCGTTGCCCGACAGGTCGCTGACCCCGGTGTTGTCCAGGGTGATCAGGTTGGTGGTGTCGGTGATGCTCGCCGAAGGCGTGAAGGTTGCCGTCCAGGTGATGCCGCCGTCGCTGCTGCTGACTGCGGTCAACGTGCCATTGGCAATGGTCAGGTCGGCGTTGGTGAAACCGCTGACCGCTTCACTGAAGGTGACCGTCACCAGCGAGGTTTCGCCGATTCTCAGCGCCGTATCGGCCAGCACGATGGTGGCGGTCGGGCGGACGGTGTCGATCGAATAGTTGTTGGAGTCGGTAGTGCCGTTACCCACGTTACCGGTGGCGGTAGCCTGCACGCCGGTGTTGTCCAGGGTGATCAGGTTGGTCGCATCAGTGATGCTGGCAGTCGGGGTGAAGGTTGCGGTCCAGGTAATGCCGCCGTCACTGCTGCTCACCGCGCTCAAGGTACCATTGGCAATGGTCAGGTCGGCGTTGGTGAAACCGGTCACGGCCTGATCGAAGGTGATGGTCACCAGTGAGGTTTCGCCGATTTTCAGAGCGTTATCGGCCAGCACGATGGTGGCGGTCGGGAGGGTGGTGTCGATGACGTAATTGTTGGAACTGGTGGTGCCGCTGCCGGCATTACCCGCCAGATCTGCCACGCCGGCATTGGCCAGGGTGATGACGTTGCTGGCGTCGTTGATGTTCGCGCTTGGCGTGAAGGTCGCGGTCCAGGTAATCCCGCCGTCGCTGCTGCTGATCGCGCTCAACGTGCCGTTGGCAATCGTCAGGTCGGCGTTGGTGAAACCGCTCACCGCTTCACTGAAGGTGATCGTCACCAGCGAGGTTTCGCCCGCTGTCAGCGTCGTATCGGCCAGCACGATCGTGGCGGTCGGGCGGGCCGTGTCGATGGCATAGTTGTTGGAGTCGGTGGTGCCGCTGCCGGCGTTGCCCGACAGGTCGCTGACCCCGGTGTTGTCCAGGGTGATCAGGTTGGTGGTGTCGGTGATGCTCGCCGAAGGCGTGAAGGTTGCCGTCCAGGTGATGCCGCCGTCACTGCTGCTGACCGCGGTCAACGTGCCGTTGGCAATCGTCAGGTCGGTGTTGGTGAAACCGCTGACCGCTTCACTGAAGGTGATCGTCACCAGCGAGGTATCGCCGATTTTCAGCGCCGTGTCCGTCACCACGATGGTGGCCGTTGCCCGCACGGTGTCGATGGCGTAGTTGTTGGAGTCAGTGGTGCCGCTGCCGGCATTGCCGGACAGGTCGCTGACCCCGGTGTTGTCCAGGGTGATCAGGTTAGTCGTATCAGTGATGCTGGCGGTTGGCGTGAAGGTTGCCGTCCAGGTGATGCCGCCGTCACTGCTGCTCACCGCGCTCAAGGTGCCATTGGCAATGGTCAGGTCGGCGTTGGTGAATCCGCTGACCGCTTCACTGAAGGTGATCGTCACCAGGGAGGTTTCGCCGATTCTCAGCGCCGTGTCCGTCACCACGATGGTGGCGGTCGGACGTAGCGTATCGACCACATAGTTGTTCGAATTGGTGGTGCCGGTGCCGGCATTACCCGACAGATCTGCCACGCCGGCATTGGCCAGGGTGATGACGTTGCTGGCGTCGTTGATGTTCGCGCTTGGCGTGAAGGTCGCGGTCCAGGTGATGCCGCCATCGCCGCTGCTCACCGCAGTGAGCGTACCGTTGGCAATCGTCAGGTCGGCGTTGGTGAAACCGCTCACCGCCTCGGAGAACGTAATGGTCACCAGCGAGGTTTCGCCAATGCTCAGGCTGGTGTCCGTCACCACAATGGTCGCGGTCGGCCGTACGGTATCGATGGCGTAGTTGCCGGAATCGGTGGTGCCGCTGCCGGCGTTGCCCGCCAGGTCACTGACCCCGGTGTTGTCCAGGGTGATCAGGTTGGTCGCGTCAGTGATGCTGGCGGTCGGAGTGAAGGTCCCCGTCCAGGTGATGCCGCCATCGCTGCTGCTTACCGTAGTGAGCGTACCGTTGGCAATCGTCAGGTCCGCGTTGGTGAGACCGGTGACCGCCTCGCTGAAGGTGATGGTCACCAGCGAGGTTTCGCCGACTTTGAGGGCCGTGTCGGCAAACACGATGCTGGCCGTCGGGCGTACGGTGTCGACCGTGTAGTTATTGGAGTTGGTGGTGCCAACACCGGCGGTGCCCAGACCGTTTATCACCCCGGTGTTGTCCAGAGTGATGACGTTGGTGGTATCGGAAATACTGGCGGAGGGCGTAAACGTTGCCGTCCAGGTGAGGCCGCCATTGCTGCTGCTCACTGCACTGAGCGTGCCGTTGGCAATCGTCAGGTCGGCATTGGTGAGACCAGTCACGACCTCGGAGAAGGTGATCGTCACCAGGGACGTTTCGCCGATGCTCAGAGTCGTATCAGCAACTACAATGGTCGCGGTAGGTGGCGGCGAATACGCGGTGTTGAGTACACCTCCGTCGTTATAGATTGTCGCGACGGAGGTTGGCGAGGTGCCGGTTGTTCCCCCACCTAGCGCAGCGCCACCTGAACCACTGCCTGCGGCATTACCGGACAGGGCTGCGAAGTTGGCTGCCGTGATCAGCAGCGTGCCTTTGTTCCAGATCGCACCGACGCCCTTGCCGCCCGCGCCGCCATTGGTGGCATTGCTGCCGTAGCCACCGCCGCCGCCGCCACCGCCACCGGCGCCAATGTTGTTGCTAATGGTCGACGTGCCGACGATGGTCATGGTGCCGCTGCTGGCGTTGTAGATCCCGCCCACCGCGTTGCCGCCGGCGCCACCCACCTTGTCCCAACCGGCCCCGCCGCCGCCACCGCCAATGGAAATCGTGCCATTGGAGGCCGTCGCACCGTTACCGCCGTTGCTGTAGTAGGCAACGCCAATCCCCCCGGCTCCGCCAGTGGTAGTGCCGCCGCGACCGCCCATGTGGGTCGCGTCATAACCGCCGCCGTAACCACCGACGCCACCGCCCCCCGCACCGCCGCCCAACGTTCCGGTACCCGGCCCTGCCGTACCGCCATGCCCACCGCCCTGGCCGCCCAAACCGCCGCCACCGCCACCGCCACCGCCGTAAAAGGCGCCCGTGACACCGCCACCACCGCCGCCACCGGCCGCCGCGTTGGAGGTCACGGCAACGTTGTTCAGGGTCAGAATCCCTGCGTTGAAAATCCCCCCGGCCATCGCGCCCGAGGAACCGTAGCCACCATTACCGCCGGTACCCGACACCAGGCCTCGCGTAATCACCAGACCATCGAGTATCACGGTTTTACCGGACGCTATTTCAATCACTCTGGTCTTGTACTGACCATCGAGAACCACGTCTGCCACGCCGTCGTTGTTCAGGTCGCCATCGACGGTGATGTTCTTGTTGATCAGCAGTTCGGAGGTCAACTGCACCGTCATGCTGGAGCTGAAGGTGACGATATCGCCGTTCTGCGCCGAGGCAATTGCCGCACGCAGTGAGCCGACGCCCGTGTTGGCGTTGTTGGTGGCGTTCCAGGTGGCCAGGCCCCACTGGTAGTCGCTCATGGCCGTGGTCGAGAGGACGTTGGCGCTCTCGATGTTGCCGGTGACGATTTCCAGATCCCAGTCGCCGCCCACACCGGTGCGGTTGCTCGAAGCCGCTACATCGCGACCGGTCATTTGCGCCAGCGAATCGACAAAGCTCAAGCCACGCTCACCTTCGGCGGTGTAGCAGCCATAGATCAGGATGTCGCCGCCAGCGTTGATGTCCTTGCCGATTTCCGCCAGCACCGCACTGCGGGCGGCGACGTTGTCGGCCGACAGATAGCTGTCGCCAAGCCACAGGTCGCCGGCGTTGCCGTGGGCGATGATCTGCACCGAGCTGATGCCCTGATGCTGATCGAGGTAGTCGGCGATCTGTTGCAATCCATCCTTGCCCGCGTCCAGCTTCACGACCTGGGTCCCGGGAGCTACGCCCTGGAGCAGGCTGTCGGAATCTTTCACCCGGGAGTCGACGAACACCACGCTCTGCCCGGGCACCGCAACGGGGCTGGCCGCCGGTGTAGCATCGGCCTGGCCGTGGGTGTCCTTGCTGACCGTCGGGTGATCGGCGGTCGGTGCCTTGGCGGCATCGGCTGTGGAATGGCTGTCGGCCTGGGCCGCGGTATCGGCCACCGTGGCGGCGACGGCGCCGTCGAACAGCATGCGCGGTTCAAGAGACATGATCATGGGCGCCGCTGGCGTCCGTTGGCCTTCGGTTGCCCGTGACTTTGCCTTTGCCCCGTCAAAAATGGTCCACCACATGCTGCTCACCCGAATTCGAACGAATATACGTAAGGCATCAATGAAAAACGCCGCGATCAAATGGTCGCGGCGTCGGACTTCATACGAATGACATTGGCGGCGCTGGCAGAGCCATCGAGCCAAAAGGACAAATCTGAGTATTGCTTGAACAGATCCGGTGGCAGGATGGTGCGCCGGGCCTGTACGGCAATCTTGGGTCTGACCTTGTGCAAGCCGGCCACCCCGAGGGCTTGATCGAATTCCGGGGCGTCGTACGCCAGATGCTCGAAGTCGTGCTCGAACCAGGGTTCGTCGACAAAGTCGTAGACCAGCCGCAGCACCCGCTCCGGAGCCTGGGTCAGCAAGTCATAGTCGATGATCAGCAAGGAGTCGGCATATTCGCCGTAATAGGCTTCCTTGAGCGCCGCCCAGGCAAAACCCACCAGGCGATTGCGCTGGGCCAGGGTTTCGCAACGGCTGTAGACGGTGTTGCGCTCGACGGCATCGCCGAAGAGCTTGGTGTTTTCATAGGGATTGGCGCGGTAAAGCCGCTCGATGCTGTCCATGATCCAGGCGACGTTGCGCACACAGGCAATCACCTTGGCCTTGGGAAACAGGTCGTTGATGGCCGGCAGCCGGGCGCTCCAAAGGCGATTGGTGTCGAACACCACCGATTTGTCGGCCTTGTCGGCGTAGAAGGAGTCAAACAGACCGCGCAACAGGCGGCGGCGCATGTCGGTGTCGATCACCGCGCCGAACTCGCTGCCAGCGCCGCACTGATCCAGAACACCGGAAAACAGGGAACCGACGGGGCTGGTCATTCCGGCATGGAAACGCGGGTTCTGCAACAGGATTGCAGAAAGCAGGGTCGAGCCCGAGCGCGGCAAGCCGGAAATGAAATGAAAATGGTGCAAATCCCTTCACCGTTTTTGATAGTCCTTTGTAGGACAAAGCGTAGTCGATCGATGAAGCCTCGACTAGTGGTGTTTTGATATCAATTCGAAGTCAAACCCACGGGAAATCGGCTTTTTAACAGCCAATGTGCAGATGAAACGTTTAAGCTTCACCGCTGCCTATTTCCCGGCCATTGCGGACAAATACAACCTGGCGACAACGCCACCGGCCTTCACCTGACGTCCCAGCCGCCATTGAGCCGGCACAGGAGCAAACTCATCCGGCACGTCGGCGGTGCTGATCAACCAGATTCGCCTGGTGCCCTTGGGCAAATCGCCGAGGCTGTCGAGGTACTCATCCAGGGTCGTCAGGGTGCCGAAACCATAGTCATTCGGACGACTCGAGGTTCCGTCGGCATGTAGCGGGGTGTACAGCAGCGGCTTGGCTTCGGTGCGGTTGTAATAGACGTAGCTCAAGTACCAGAGCATGTCACTGGTGACGATTTGATCACCGGGCTGGAAGTGCTGGTTGACGTCATCGACCATGACATTGACCTGGTCATGGATGTCTACCGTGGCGTTGTTGTTCAGGCCCACCAGTTCGACACCGGCAAACAGCACCAGCACCGTCAGCGCCAACACGCGGGTGCCGTTGTACAGGCGATCGATTGCCAACGCCGCCAGCATGGGCAGGCCCAGGGCATAGGCGGTGAGATAGCGTTCGATGAACATCGGCGAAATGAACGACACCGCGAACACCAGCAGCATCGGAACAAAGGTATAGACCGCCAGCAACGCACTGCCCCGGAACACACTTCGATCCCGCGCCAGTGCCACCCCTGCCAATATCGGCAATGCCAGCGGCAAGGTGGCAAACACCAGCAGCGGCAGGTTTTCGCCATCGTCCTGGATCAACAATGACCACGCCATGGACGGCAGGGACCCGAAGGTGACCGGCGTTTCCCAGCCGACATCACCATTGGCCTTGAGTTGATCAATGTGCTGCAACAGATCGACCAGCCCCGGCAACCACGGCAGGTACAGCACGACAATGGCCAGGTTCGCCAGCCACCAGTCGCCGCGCTGGATGTGCCGCAGGCGATACCCCGGCTGTACGCGGATGATGCCCAGGTACAACCAATGACAAAGCACGCATAGCGCAGTGAAGTAATGGGTGTAGAACGCCGCGCTCATGAGCAAGACGTAGATCACCAGATAGCGTCGGCACTGCGGTTTGCGAATCCAGTACACCAGGGCAATCGTCGCCCCGAGCAACCACAGCCCCAACAGCGAATACATGCGTACTTCCTGGCTGTAGCGAACCGCCGTGGGCAGCAGCGCCAACAGGACGCCGGCGATTATTGCGGCGCGGCGGGTGGCCAGTCGATCCACCAGCCACACGCCGAGCCCGACCGAGGCGATGCCTGGCAGGGCGCTGAGGCAGCGGATCGAAAAAATGCCGTCGCCAAAGACCGCCATCCAACTGTGGAGCAGCATGAAATACAGCGGTGGATGCACGTCATAGGCCGAATGAAGCCAGATTTCCGGCAATGAATAACGCGCCAACAACAGGCTGGAACCCTCATCACCCCAGATCGCAGCCGCCGTCAGATCGTAGAAGCGCACCAGCGCCGCCAATACCAGAATCGGCACCAGCCAATGCTCCCGCGCCCAGCGAATCATCGGTTGCGCGCCCCTGGCGAAACCAGGGTTTGCGCGCGACCCCTGCGTGTCGCCCATCGGCGTTTCTCTGTGCGCCTCCATTGCCTCCCCTTACAACGCTCAGTGACAGGTTACTCGCGATCCACTTTAGACCTTCAGCCCGAGCATCGTCGATGCTGGCCCGCTGACGCAACGACCTGCGGCGACAAGGGCCGACCGGTCTAAAAACCGCTTTCCCTGACGCCCAGCGCCGCCATGCGTCGCCAGGCAACGCCCAGCACCGATTCGCCACGGCCTTGCAACACCGCCACGCCGCGTAATGGCTGCACAGGCGTCGAGGCCTGATCAAGGGTGGTCAACCGCGCACCGTACTGCGCCTGTACCGGCTCGGCCCGTTGATGCTGATCGCGACGCACGGCAATCGGTCCGTGGTGATCAGAAGTCAGCGCCTCCTGATCGACAAACGCCACACCGTTGGTGTCGATTTCGCTCAGTTGCACCGCAATCGCCGGATGCATTGGATCATCGGCGATAAACCGTCCGGTGGCACCCGGTGCCACGCGCCAGAGCTCTGCCTCGGCCAGATAGCCGCGCAAGCGCGCGCCGTCCTCGACCACCCGGGCCAGCGGCTCCCGGGTCGACAGCCAGCGCCCCACCGTCCATTGCGGCAGCAGGTCACGCACGGTGCCGGCATGGGGGGCACGCAATAGCAATCGCTCGCGCTGAGCCGCCAGCCCACGGTATTCGGCGACCGCTTCGGCCAGGCGCTGCTCGACGATGGCGGCATCGGAAGCCGTTTCGCTGCGGCTGGCCTGTCGGCGCATTTGCAACTGCTGAATCTCGATTTCCCGGCGCGCAATGGCCTGGCGCGAATCGAGATCCGGAGACTCCAGTTCGATCAGGACATCGCCCTGCGCCAGTGACTGCCCGTCATGCACCTTCACCGCTTTGATCCGTGCCGCCACCGGTGCATGCAAGGTGCTGACCCGGCCCGCCTCCAGCATGGCCGGCACCTCGACGGCACTGCGCCACGGCAGGATGAGCACCAACAACAGCCCGAGCAACGCCAGGCCGCTGAGCAGCACCCGCGGTCCATGCGCCTGCTCGCGGCGGCTCCACCACTGGCGCCACTCACTCATGATGGGCAGAAAGATGAACCAGACCAGTTCCACCAGCATCAGGAAAATCCCCAACACTTTGAAGAACAGGTGATAGACCGCCAGAGCGATCCCGAAAAACAATGCCGCGCGCCATAACCACGAGCCATACCCCCAGATCAGCAAACGCCGTTGCATTGTCGGCGACCAAGGCTCCGGCGCCGCTGCGCCGTAGCCGAACAAAAACTCGCGCAGGCGCCAGCGGCACAGGGCAAATGCCCGACCTTGCAGGTTATCGACCTGCCAGAAATCGCTGAGCAAAAAATAACCGTCAAAGCGCATGAACGGGTTGAGATTGACCACCAACGTCGTGATCCACGTGGCACTGGCGAGCATGAACGCCGCGGTGCGGGCGGGACCGTCTGGCAGCAACGACCACGCCAGCAGGGCAATGCATGCCAACAGCAACTCCGCCAGCACGCCACCAGCACCAATCAGCAACCGGGCCTTGCGATCATTGACCCGCCAGGCATCGCTGACATCGGTATAGAACATCGGAAGCAGCACCATGAACGCCACGCCCATGCTTTGTACCCGGCACCCGGCGCGCTTGGCCATGAACGCATGACCGAACTCGTGGCAGAGCTTGGCGAAGAACAGGGCCACGGCAAATGCCAATGCACCGCCAAGGCTGAACAAATGCGGAAACGTCGCGATAAATCGCTGCCAGTCCCGCGACACCAGAAACACCCCCAACCCCAGCACAGCGGGTAATCCGTAGCGCAGCGCTCGTGGACCAAAGCGCTCCAGCCAAGGCCAGGCACGATTGAGAAAACGCTCGGGGCGCCACAGCGGAATACGAAAAAACAGGTACTGATGCAGCAATACTTGCCACCAGCTGCGGCGCTGGGCATCTGCTTTAAGGCTGTAACTGGCGCGCTGCTGGGGATCGAGAGCGGTAATCAGGTCGTGACTGCGCAAAAAAACCAGCAACTGCTCCAGGTCCGTAGCGTCCAGCGCCAGTCCCGGCTCACGATTGGCTGCGTGCAGGACCTGCTCAGGCTCACCCAGCGACCAGTGGCGCAACAAACGCATGGCCGTCGTACCAAGCTTGAAGTAACGCCCTCGCACCGGGTCGGCCAGCGTCCAGCTGGGCGCACCGTCCAGTGCCGGCGCTGCCGGGGACAATTGCAGGTCGGCACGCAGGCCAGGCAGGCTCACTTACAAGCCCACGCTCTGACGCAAACCGGCCAACGGTCGACGCAGCAGGTACAACGCCAGCGGCGCCCGGTCACCGTAGATTTTTGCAGTGCCGCGCAAACCGATGCGCGGGGGGGCCGTGTCGAAATTCGCATCCAGCCGATAGGCCAATTGCCCGCCTGCCGTGGGTTGCGCTTCATAAGCCGAACGTTCGAGCCTGGCCAGATGCCGTTGCAGCGGGTCACTGTCGAGGAACAGGGCGACTTCAGCGCCGGGCTCCAGGGATATCGCGTCCCCCACGGCCAGTTCGATACGCAATTGCGCCTGGGTCGGATCGGCGATTTCCATCAGTCGTTCACCAGTCTGCACTGGCTTGCCGGTCCAGCGTTCAGCATCGGCAAACACCGCAATACCATCGCGCTCGGCGCGCACTTCGCTGCGTTTGAGCAGTTCACGGGCGTAATCTCGCTCGGCGCGTTTCTGTTCAGCCCGGGCGGCCAGCAAATCCAGTTTCGAGCTGGACTCGGCATCGGCGAACGAACGCTGGGAGTTGGCCTTGAGCTCCGCCTCGGCAACCCCGAGGGCGCGATCAGCGACATCGGCCTGGGCCTTGAGCGTGGTGCTTTCGAAGCGCAGCAGCAGATCGCCGGCCTTCACCGTCTGGTTGGGTTTGACCAGGAACTCGGCTATCACACCGTCCAGCGGCGCGGCCACGACCCGACCGCCCAGCGGCACCACTTCGGCCGGTGCCAGTACGGACTGGCGCACCGGGATCAACAGCCCAAGCAAAAGCAACCCGACCAGCAACGCCTGGCGTTTGCGGGTCCAGCGCAGACGCCATGGCTTGCGCGGTTGCAACGCCTGCCAGGCGTGGCTGTAGGTATCGCCCAGTTGCGCCAGCAGTACTTGTTCGGCAGGGTTCCACGCAACGTCCCGGGCCAGCCACAACCCGCCAAACACCTCGCCCTGGCGATCGATCAGCGGCAGCCAGAACACCTGCGCAGCCGACAGGCTTTGCCATTCATCCTGCAGCGATTCGCTGAGGACATCGGCGGCAACGACCCGCGCCTGCTGCAACTGTTCGCGCATGAACAACTGCGCCACCGCCTGCTCGACGAACGCTACAAAGGGTGAATTCGGCTCCACCGTACTGACACCGGTCACGGCCTGCACCTTCCCGGCGATCAACAGAGCCGCATGGCGAAAGCCAAACAGTGCCTGACCATCATTGACCAGGCTGTAGGCCAATTGAGCGGGCGTTTGGGCCGCGCGGGTCTGGCGCTCAAGGTCGAGAAAGCGTGCGAATACCTGCTCGGCACCGCCGCTCACCGGCGCGTTCACTTGAACTCCGCGAAATGCGCCGTGCCGCTCATGCCCGCCAGCAGTCCGCTGGCGTCAGGCACGCTGGCCACCAGCAGCAGGGTCTGGCTGCCCTCATCGATTCGCGCGCCCAGGCGTTTGACTGTCGCGTCCAACGGCTTGCCGGTTTCATCGGGGACAAAACTGAAGGTCTGGCCAGGCTTGAGTCGGGCCATCCAGCGCGAGGGCACCAGCAGATGGATTTCCAGGGTGCGATTATCGACCACGTCCAGCAAGGGTGCACCGGCAGGTACGCTTTCATAGCGCTGTACCTTGCGCTCGACGACCTGGCCATCGAACGGCGCCAGCACGCTGCAACGCTTGACCTGCACTTGATACACCTGGGACTGCGCCTGGGTTTCGCTGACCTTGGCCTCGGCACGTGCCACTTCGAAACGCCCGACCGAATTCAGCGCGGCCAGTTGCCGATTGTGCGCCAGTTCTTCACCTGCGCCACGGCTGGCCGCTTGAGCGGCATTGAGCTGCGCTTGATAGGCCGAGCAATCGAAACGCGCCAGGGTATCGCCCTTCTTGAACGATTCCCCCTCGCTGAACGGCAATTCGACAATCCGCCCGGGCACTTCGCTGGCCAGTACGGCCTGATCCCGGGCCCGCAATACACCGCGGGCCTCGGCGCTGGTCGCAGCACTGGCGCCTGCATCCATTTGCGCAAGCGGATCGTCTACCCCAGGCGTTTGCGCCTGGACAACGCTCGCGACGAGGGCCGATCCCAACCCCAACACACAGAAAATCCGCATGACCGTACTCCCTTTCGGATCAACCGAGTCTACGGCAGCGGTGACTAGCGTCAAGCAGATGGCCATCATTGCCTGTGTATTAACGCTGCGCCGTCTCGGCCAACGGGTACACCGACTCCCAACCCCCACCCAACGCCTTGTACAACCCGACGGCCGCCAGCGACACGCCGGTCGAGCTCTCGACCCACTGCTCCTGCGTCGCCAGCAACGCTCCTTGCACGGTGAGTACGGTGACGAAATCCACCACGCCCTCGACGTACTGCTGTTGCGCGGTGTCCAGCGCAATGCGGTTCTGGCGTACGGCTTCGGCCAGGCTGTCGCGGCGCAACTGGCTGGCGTTGTAGGCGGTCAGCTGGTCATCGATTTCATGCCAGGCACGCAGCACGGTTTGCTGATAGGCGATAGCGGCTTCCTGTTGTTGCGCTTCACGCAACTCGAGTACGCCACGCAAGCGGCCGCCATCGAACAACGGCAAAGTGAATTGCGGGCCGATCCCGAACGAACGCGAACCCCAGGAGCCGAAATCGCTCAGTTGCATGGCCTGGGAACCGATGTTCCCCGACAGGGTGATTCGCGGATAGAAATCGCCCTTGGCCACGCCGATGCTGGCAGTGGCGGCATGCAGCCGTGCTTCGGCCTGACGAATGTCCGGTCGACGTTCAGCCAGTTGTGAGGGCAAGCCAATGGCGACCTGGCGCGGCGTTTGTGGCACCGGTGCGTCTGTGGATAACTCCGCCGCCAATGCCTGGGGCGGTTCGCCCATCAACAGGCTCAAGTCGTTGATCAGTTGCCACTGGCGCTGCTCCAGGGCGGGCAGGCGTGATTCGATGGCCGCCACTTGTGCGGCGGCTTCGGCGACATCCAGGTCCGTCGCGACGCCGTCGGCCAGGCGCAGTTGCGAAAGTTTCAGGCTATGGCGGGCGACGTCGAGATTCTGCTCGGTGACGAGCCGGGTGTTCTGCACACCGCGCAGTTGAATGTAGTCCTGGGCGGTTTCCGCCAGCACCGACAGCAGCACACCGCGTCGGTCGTTCTCGGCGACTTCCAGGTTGGCGTCGGCTGCTTCGGTTTCACGCCGAACGCGGCCCCAGAAATCCAATTCCCAGGAGGCGGAAAAGCCGGCATCCCACAGGTTGAATGCGGACTGGCCGTTGTGTCCTGACGGATCGTTCAGGCCTTCACCGCTGTTGCGGTTGCGTCCGTAACGACCGCTGGCAGCCGTGTTGGGGTAACGCTCGGCGGTGATGACCTGACGCACCGCACGACTTTGCTGCAAACGGCTGCTGGCCAGCTTCAGGTCGAGGTTGTCGGTCAGGGCGCGTTGGCTCAGGGCCGATAGTGTCGGATCGCGGAACACCTCCCACCAGCGCTCGGTCATCGTTTCGGTGATGGCTTGGCTGGCGGCGGATTTGGCTGGCTTTGCCCATTCGGTGATTTCGGTGGCTTCGGGCTTTTTGAAGTCTGGCCCGACGGTGCAGGCGCTGACTGCCAGTAAGTTCAACGCCAAAACCACTGACTGAACGAGTCTCTTGTGGCGAGGGGGCTTGCCCCCGTTGGGTCGCGAAGCGGCCCTGGCTTTGGCGAGCGCTACGCACTCGAACGGGGGCAAGCCCCCTCGCCACAGGTACATGCCTCTGTCGAAAAGACTCATCGCTGAGTCACCTCATTCGCAGCGACACTGCCAGTATCAATACTCGCCTCCACCGACATCCCCACCCGCAAGCGCTCGGCCAGCGCCTGTCCCGGCTCCAGCACAATCTTCACCGGTATCCGCTGCACCACCTTGGTGAAGTTGCCAGTGGCGTTGTCCGGTTTGACTGCAGCGAATGTCACCCCGGTGGCCGGTGCAATGCTTTCGACACGACCGTTCAATGCCGCACCGCCCAGGCTGTCGACGCGCACTTGCACAGCCTGTCCCGGCTGCACATCCGTCAGTTGGGTTTCCTGGAAGTTGGCCATCACGTAAGCCTGCGCCAGCGGCACCACCGCGAGGATTTTGCTGCCCGGGGTAACGTAGGCGCCGACCCGCACTGCGCGTTCGCCGACCATGCCGTCCTGTGGCGCGACGATCCGCGTATAGGACAACTCGTAGCTGGCCATTTCCAGCTTCGCCTGCGCCCGTTTCAGACCACCTTCGGCTGCATCACGCTGGGCCGTGAGGATCTCCACCTGCTTGCGCTCCGCCGCCAGTACCGCCGTGGCGTTGGCCAATCGTGCCGAAGCCTGGTCGATGCGCGTTTGCGCCTGTTGCGCATTTTGCACCGTGCCGGCGCCCACCCCGGCGAGGTGGTTGTAGCGGTTCAACTCATGCTCGGCAAAGGCCGTTTCCGCCTTGGCCGAAACCACCGAGGATTGCGCCTGGGCAATCACCGACACCTGGCGCTCGAGGGTCGCCCGGGCGTTTTGCAGTTGTGCCCTGGCCACCAGCGTTTCGGCATCGGCGGCATCGGCGGCTGCGCGCAGATCCCGGTCATCGATCAGTGCCAGCAACTGCCCGGCCTTGACCTGCTGGTTGTCCTCCACCAGCACTTGCTTGATAAACCCGGCAACCCGCGGCACGACCAGAGTGAAATCCGCCGAGACATAAGCATCGTTGGTGTTCTGCTGGGTACGCTTGCCGAACAGGCCGGGCATCGCCAGGTACAGCAACACGCCGACGGCCAACGCGGCGGCCACGGCAACCGCGACTTTCTGCTTTGCTTGAGTGTTCATGAAAACCTTCTGTATCAGTGGAGCATTCAGGTCGGTGCGCGCGGCGGAAAGATCCGCGTCGGCAGCCAGAAAATCAGCAGGATCAAGGTCACGGCGATACCGGCCATGCACAGGTAAAGATCAGAGGAAGTGAGCACCACCGCTTGCTCATGCAGTCGATGAGCGAGGCCTGCGCTGTCGTGCTCGGCCAGCGGCGAGTTACCGAGGCGATCGACTAGCATGGTCGAGTGAAAATGCAAACGGGCCGTGGTCAACGCCTCGATCACCCCGGTAGCGATGACCGCCGAGAGGCCTTTGACGGTGTTGAACCAGGCCGATGCGAAGGGCCCTTCCATCGGGTTGATGCTGCCGGTGGACAGCATCAGCAGCGGCAACACAGCCATGGGCTGACCGAAAATCTGCAGCCATTGCAGTACATAGAAATCATCACGAATCCACGCGGACGTCAGTTGCGAGCCGCCGACGCACGACAGCGCCAGCATGCTCAGGCCGATGCCCAACACCCAGCGGCAATCGACCCAGCGAAAGTTGCACAGCGCCGCCACCAACGGCAGCGCAATCAATTGCGGCAGCGCCGCCAGCAGCATGATCGGCGCGGTCTGCACCGGGCGATAACCCTGGACCTGCGCCAGGTAGCCGGACGGAATAATGATCACCGCCTGCAACACCACCAACACGCCCGCCAAGGTCAGAAGGGCGAAAGACAGGTTGCGGATACCGAGCATCTGCATCTTGAAAAACGGAATCGGCTGCGACCACTCGCCGGTCAAGAACAACACCAGCAACAACAGCCCGCCACCGAGCAATCCGCAGATCAGGTTCGACTCGAACCAGTCCAGGCGATTGCCCTGCAGAATGCCGATCACCAGCATGCAGATGGCGGGAAAACCCAGCAGCACACCGCGCCAGTTGAAGGACTTGAAGCGTTCCAGACGCAACGGGTCCCGGGGCAAGCCATACGCCACTGCGACCATTGCAATCAGGCACGGCGCGATGATTTGCCAGAAGGTCCATTGCCAGCCGACATACTCGGTCCACAACCCGGCCAACGGCGTGCCCAGGCCCGGGCCGAACGTCGCCGTCAGGGCATAACCGGCCA
This sequence comes from Pseudomonas grandcourensis, assembly GCF_039909015.1. Taxonomy (NCBI): domain Bacteria; kingdom Pseudomonadati; phylum Pseudomonadota; class Gammaproteobacteria; order Pseudomonadales; family Pseudomonadaceae; genus Pseudomonas; species Pseudomonas grandcourensis. Next base: position 204,938 of record NZ_CP150919.1, on the reverse strand, counting down.
GGCCATACAACTTCACGTTGGCGGGCAGAAATCGCAGGGCCACGGTCATCAGCATGGGTGGCAATGCACCTCCCGCCAGGCCTTGCAAGGTGCGCAGCAACAGCAGGCTTTCGTAATTCGGGGCGAAGGGGCACAACACACCCAGCAGGGTGAACAGGCTGATGGCCCACAGGGTGAAACGCCGCAACGAGAACGTCACCGCACACCAGGGCGCGAACGCCATGGCCGCCACCGACGTCGCGGTGTAACAGGCAACCAGCCAGGTGCCTTCGTCGTAGCCGATGGCCAACGCACCACGGATGTCGGCGAGCGCGACCTTGGTCACCATCTCGTTCAGGCCCGACACCAGCACTGCCAGCAATACGCCCACCAGGCCGATGATGATTCGAGGGCCGAATACCTGTGGTGAAGCTGTCGGGCCGGTCGCGGCGACGGGTGCCGGGGCCGTAAGGGAAGTCATGTACTGCAAGCTCCGGCGTGAAAAGACCGAAGCATTCTAGGAAGCGTGATGCCTGACGAAAATCAACTTATTGGCAGGTTATAAGTGTGTTTGACGCAATGATGAAGAGCCTCTGTGTGAGCGAGCCTGCTCGCGAATGCGGCTTATCATTCAACATTGATACTGACTGACCCAACGCCTTCGCGAGCAAGCTCGCTCCCACAGGGGGTCAGCGGTGACTTTCAGGTTGCGCAGCCAGCCACGTTTCATCGCAGCAGGATTTCAGCGTCTCACGCAGCCAGCGGTGGGCCGGATCCTTGTCGAAACGCGGGTGCCAGGCCTGGGTCAGCATCAGGGTCGGCAACGGGATCGGCAAATCGAACGAGCGCAGCTTCAGTCCAAGCCGTCGCACACTCAGCAAGGCTTCCTTGGGCACCGGCAGTATCAGGTCGGAATCGGGCAAGGCAAACATCGCCGCATGAAAGCTTGGCGCGATCACCGCCACCCGCCGCTCCAGCCCCAGGGCATTGAGCGCGGTGTCGATCGGACCCCGGGCTATGCCACGCCGGGACATGCTGATATGGGAATAACCCGCATAGCGCTCCGCCGTGATCTCATCGTCCAGCAGCGGATGATCCTCGCGCACCAGGCCGACGAAGTGGGTGGAAAACAGGTTCTGAATCTTCACTTCCGGGGTCAACGGCCGTGTGTTGCTGATGCTGAGATCGATCCGCCCTTCGCGCAATGCCTCATCATCGCCATCGCCTTCAGGGACGAAACGCAATTCGCAGTGCGGCGCCTGCCGGTCGAGGGTGTCGAACAGCTTGCCGCCGTAGACGCCGACAAAGAAGTCGTTGGCCCGAATACTGAACCGCCGCCGCAGCGAGCTCAGTTCCACCGCATCGGCCGAACGAAACAACAACCCGGCCTGCTCCACCACACTGCGCACCTGTTCGCGCAATTCCAGTGCCTTGGGGGTCGGCACCAGGCCACGGCCGGCGCGCACCAGGATCGGATCGCCAATGGCTTCGCGGATGCGCGTCAACGTCCGGCTCATGGCCGCCGGGCTCAGGTTCATCCGCCGCGCCGCGCCCACCACACTGCCCTCGTCGAGCAAGGCATCGAGGGCGACCAACAGGTTCATGTCTGGGAGTTGCATGGTGAGCACTCGTGGCTGATCTTGGTTGAGTCAGATGCAATGCTAGCAAACATCCTCCGAATGATGCTTTGACTGTACCGGCCCAGGTGCGCGACCCGAACCACTATCAGTTCTGATAGTTATCTAGTTGGGCTCAAGCGAGTAAAACATTAAGCCGTATCCCACTTCCGCGAAGCCCCCCGATATGAGTCAGGCCAAAACTGTCGATCTACAGAACCCCAGCCAGCAACGCTCGGTCTTGCTGGCTGGGGATCTCAAAAACTCGGTATTGATCGAAGTCGATGCGGGCAATCTTAATCTCATTGCGTACTCGCCCTACGGCCAACAATCGTCACAGCTTGGGGTCATGACGCGGCTAGGGTTTAACGGCGAACTACGTGAGGTTAAACCCGAGCGGTATTTGTTGGGCAACGGTCACCGTGCATACAACCCGCTGCTGATGCGCTTTCAGAGCCCGGACAGCTTGAGTCCGTTTGGCGAGGGCGGGTTGAATGCGTACATGTATTGCGGCGGGGAGCCGGTGATGAATTCGGATCCGACGGGGAAATCGATATGGGCGTTCTCCAGAGCCTTACAGCGGCTCACCGAACGGGTGACCAATGTTGCCACGCAAGCTGTCAGGACAACGGCCTATGCGACAAAAAGCGCAATGAACAGCACCGCGAGCCTTATTGGTAGCGGTGCTTCAAAGATGTCCGCCGCACTAGGAAACGCAAAAAAATCCGTCATTGCTGCCACGGTAGGGAGTGAGCCATTTCCTGTTCCACCAAGTCGTGTAGTTTCAACTTCGAAATCGCAGATCGCTCCGTCGCACCCGATTGGATACTCAGAACGACCTAATCAGGTCAGGCAACAAATAAAGTCTGCTCAACAAAAGTCTGCCGTCTCTACTTTTCGTGGTCGAACAAAAGCGGAAAATACTCAAATCCAATCCTCTAATTACAACCACGTACAAACGACTTTGGACGCAAAGAAGCACACCTCTCTGCTGAACGAGGGGACCGGAAAAGTTGTCGCAATCATTCGTACAACTTAAAGGCACGTAACTTTCAGGAAGGCTCCAAAAATGGCTCAGCACAACCAAACCTGGCAACGCACCGTGCTGCTGGCAACCGACCGCAGTCAATCCATCATTGGCGAAATCGTCGATGGCCAGGCCAAAACCATCGCCTACTCAGCTTACGGCGAGCAGTTCGCGCAGCAGAAAGTCGAGACTCGGCTGGGGTTCAATGGCCAATTGCGTGAAGCGGATATCGGTTGGTATTTGCTGGGCAACGGCTACCGCGCCTACAACCCGCGGTTGATGCGTTTTCACAGCCCGGACAGCTGGAGTCCGTTTCGTGGGGGTGGGTTGAATGCGTATATGTATTGCGTGGGGGATCCGGTGAATCGGGTGGATCCGACAGGGCATTTTTGGGATGTGATCAAGCTTTTTGTACGGGAGAACATTAGATATCGAACTCCCCAAAAACTCGCCATTGCCAACGTCAAGGCAAACGCAAGATACAAAGCCATGTCTACCCTTGGCCGAAGCTCCCGTCCAGATACCCCCTCGCCACCGAGTCGCCAGGACACCGCTTGGTCTCAGATAGGCGGCTTTATCATGGGAGCGCCAGGCCCTAGAAATCGCGTTCCGTCTCCAGGCGGTGATCTTGCGCCGCAAAATGTGGGCGGCTGGGAACCGCAAACTGGAGGGACACCTTGGCGAGTGAGTCGTACCGCACAAGACGGTCCATCATCAAGTACAAGTCGCCAAGTCGTCAGCTCCGGTGGAAGACCCGATAACCCCAGTGGAAGACCCATGAAGGAGGAGAACTATTTACAAGGTGGGGAGGTCCTCCCACGTAAAGACCACTGGCCAAGCAACGAGTCGATTTCTAGCAATGCATCCAGTGGGACAAATGCCTCCAATACAACGACGGGGAATAGCATTCATAGCGATCAGTATTCCCATGCAGCAAGCCTTAGAGATCTGGAAGAGTCTTGGAATCGACTCAATCAATTGGAACGCGGTCGTGACTGGTCTTCCAGCGAGTCTTTTCATTCGGCTGTGTCTTCAATACGCAATTCATGAGGATTAAGGGGACATGGAGTACAGCGGCGTGCCCTCCCTACCGCACCATCCCCCACCGCCTAACCGTCACCCGCTCCAACGAATCAAACACCAGGTTCTCCACCAACAACCCAATCAGAATCACCACCGCCAGCCCGGCAAACACCTTGTCGGTATACAGCTCATTGCGATTCTGAAAGATGTACCACCCCAGCCCGCCCTTCCCACTGGTCGCACCAAACACCAGCTCAGCGGCAATCAACGTCCGCCAGGCAAACGCCCAACCAATCTTCAACCCGGCGAGGATCGACGGCAGCGCCGCCGGGATCAGGATGAACAGCACGAGGCGCATGCCCTTGAGGCCATAGTTGCGCCCGGCCATGCGCAGGGTTTCCGAGACGCCGAGGAAGCCGGCGTAGGTGTTCAGTGCCAGAGCCCAAAGCACCGAATGCACCAGCACGAAAATCAGGCTGTGCTGGCCCAGTCCAAACCACAGCAGCGCCAACGGCAGCAGGGCGATGGCCGGCAAGGGGTTGAACATCGAGGTCAGGGTACTGAGCAGATCGCGACCGAATTGCGTCGACACCGCCAGCGTGGTCAGGGCAAACGCCAGGACGATGCCAATCAGGTAACCCTTGAGCAACACCACCAGGGAAATCCACACCTTGCCCAGCAATTCACCGCTGAGCAGGCCGTCATACAGCGCATGGGCGGTTTGCACAAAGCTCGGCAGCAGCAGGTCGTTGTTCTGATACCGGGCAACCGCTTCCCAAAGTACTGCGAGCAAAATCAGGATCAGGGTTTTGCGCAGCCAACCTTGCTGCCACAGTCGTTGGCCAAGGGGTAGTTCACGCTCCAGCGGCACGCTGGTCAGTGGCTGCAAAACCGTTTCGAACTCTTCACGCGGGGATGATAAATGGCTCATCGGGCCCTCCTCTCAACTGGCTCAATAAGCGATGTGGATGTCGGCGAAATCCAGTTCATGTTCGGCGTGCGGTGATTGACCTTCGTCGAACAACAGTCGGTGAATACGTCGCGCCGACTCCTGAAACGCCACACCGCCGAGGCTGTGCAAATCGTATTGGTGGCTGTGGACTTCCGCCCTCACCCGACCCGGATGGGGCGACAGCAACAGAATGCGATTGCCCACCACCAGCGCCTCTTCGATAGAGTGCGTGACGAACAGCAGCGTGAAACGCACTTCCTCCCAGAGCAGCAGCAATTCTTCCTGCATTTTGCGCCGGGTCAGGGCATCGAGGGCGGCGAAGGGTTCATCCATCAACAGTATTTTCGGCTGCATCGCCAGCGCCCGGGCGATGGCGACCCGGGCCTTCATCCCGCCTGACAAGGTGTGCGGATAAGCATCGGCAAACGCCGCCAGGCCGACCTTTTCCAGATAGTGCAGCGCCCGCTCTTCGGCCTCCCTGCGCTTGAGGGTTTTCGAGGCCAGAAGCGGAAACATCACGTTCTGCTTCACGGTTTTCCACGGCGGCAGTTGGTCGAATTCCTGGAACACCACGATCCGGTCCGGCCCAGGCGCATCAACGCGCTGGCCTTGCAGACGGATCTCGCCTTCCACTGGCTGGATGAAGCCGGCGGCGGCCTTGAGCAACGTCGACTTGCCACAACCGGACGGCCCGAGCAGGACGAAGCGGTCCGCCGGATCGATCTCGAAACTGACTTGATGGGTCGCCCGCACCACCCGCTGCGGCGTGCGGTATTCGAGGCTGACGTTATCGACCGACAGCAGCGCCTGGGCTGCTGCGATCGGTTTGCTGACCGTGTGGCCTTGCAAAGGGGCGTTCATTTCGGTCAGCTCCCTTGCAGCGGCTTGGCGTCCTGGAAGAAGTAGTCCTTCCATGAATCCGGTTTGTTTTTGATCGCGCCGACGCGGTAGAGGAACTCGGCCAGCGGGTAAGTGTTTTTCGGCGTGACGCTGAATTCGAACTGCGGGTTGTCGATGATTTTCAGCAACGCGGCGCGGTCGATTTTGGCCTTGGTAACGCGGATGTAAGTGTCCGCCGCTGCGCCTTTATCGTTCTGCGCGAACTGCGCCGCTTCGGTCAGTGCATCAATGAATGCCTTGTAGGTTTTCGGGTTCTCATTGCGGAATTTCTCGGTGGCGAACAGCACCGTCGGCGAGTTCGGACCGAGCAGGTCATAGGTGTTCAGCACCACGTGCACGTTGGGATTGGCCAGTTCCTGGTCCTGGAACGGTGGGTTGGAAAAGTGCCCGCTCAGCTCGGTGCCGCCGGCCAACAGCGCAGCCGTGGCATCAGGATGTGGAACGGCGATGGTGTACTTGTCGAGGCGATTGAAGTCCTTGTCACCCCACTGCTTGGCCGCCGCGTACTGCAGGAAGCGCGACTGCACCGACACGCCCACCGCCGGCACCGCGATACGGTCCTTCTCGGTGAAGTCGGCGATGGTTTTGACCTTGGGATTATTGCTCACCAGGTAGTAAGGGAAGTTGCCGAGGGATGCTACAGCCTTGACGTTCTGCTTACCGTGGGTGCGGTCCCAGATGGTCAGCAGCGGACCAACACCGGCGCCGGCAATGTCGATCGAGCCCGACAGCAACGCATCGTTGACCGCCGCGCCGCCCGAGAGCTGGGTCCAATCGACCTTGATGTCGATACCCTCCTGCTTGCCGTATTTCTCGATCAGGTTCTGATCGCGCACCACATTGAGCAGCAGGTAAACGATGCCGAACTGTTCGGCAATGCGGATTTCACCTTCGGCGTGGGCCACGGTCGGCGCCACCAGGCTGCCGGCGATCAGGCTGAAACCCAGGCCGATGGCCGCGGCCAGCGGTGCGAATGGAAGACGTTTGGACATGATCAGATCTCCGACAAATCAGAAAGGCGCGTCGCCCTGAATGGTGGTGCGATACAGCTTGCGGCGCAGATGGCTGGGGCATCCGGCGGCGAGGTGGATCAGCGAACGGTTGTCCCAGAACACCAGATCATGGGGCTGCCATTGATGGCGGTAGATGTTTTGCGGCAGCACACTGTGGGCATAGAGCTCGGTCAGCAGTTGCTGGCTCTCGTCTTCCGGCAGGCCAACGATGCGGGTGGTGAACCCCTCGCTGACGAACAACGCCTTACGGCCGTTTTCCGGGTGGGTACGCACGACCGGGTGGACGACTTCGGCGACCTGGGCGAGTTGCTCAGGCGTCAGGGTCGGACGCCAATTGCCTTCGAACTTGGTCTCGCTGTAACGCGCCGTGTAGGAGTGCGCCGCCGAGCGACCTTCCACCGCTTTGCGCAACGCGAGCGGCAGGTTGTCCCAGGCTTTGTGCATGTCGGCGAACAGCGTATCGCCGCCCTCGTAGGGAAGCTCCTGGGCATGCAGCATCGAGCCCAGGCTCGGCAGTTCCTTATAAGAAAGATCGGAATGCCAGAACTTGCCGGCGTCGCCCAGGCCGATGTTCTGGCCGTTTTCGACGATGTTGGAAACGATGAGGATTTCCGGATGCCCCGCCAGCAGGAACTGCTTGAGCACATGGATCTGCAACACGCCAAAACGGCGGCTGAAATCGATCTGTTGCTCAGGAGTGATGCGCTGGTCGCGGAACACCACCACGTGATGATCCAGGTGCGCACGGTGAATACGGGCGAAGTCCTGATCATTGATCGGGCGGGACAGGTCGAGACCGATGATTTCGGCACCCACCGCTCCGCTGAACGGGCGGACTTCAAAGAATTGTGGCGCGATGCTTGGCGAAGCTGAAGCTGCAGACATAAATCACTCCCACGCACGGCACGCTCAAAGGCGCGCGCGTCGATCAGAAACTCACGGAGGTCCCGTGTTGGTTCGTGTCGTGCGGCGCGCCGATTGGTCGGCAGGTACGCAGGAGATTGACTTTATAGATATAAGAATTGAAATTTAAATACCGTTAATGAATAACGATATGGCGATTGCTAAGGGAAGGGAGGAATTGTGGTGTGACGTTATTTGTCACTTTCTGACAGGGTTGTGGTGTTTTGGCGGACGCTATCGCGAGCAAGCTCGCTTCCACAGGGGTCAGTGGAAACACAAAAATTGCGTTTCAACACAAATCCACTGTGGGAGCGAGCTTGCTCCGGGCGGCGTTCCGACGATGAGGTCATTAGCCTTGATGAAGATTACCGCTCGTGCAGCGCCTCAGCCCGCGCGCGGATGATCGGCTTGAGCAGGTAGCTCAGCACGGTCTTCTTGCCGGTGATGATGTCCACGGAAGCCACCATCCCCGGAATGATCAGCAACGGCTTTTCATCGGTGCCCAGGTGGCTCCGGTCGGTGCGCAGCTTGATGATGTAGTAGGTGGTCTTCTTGTCTTCATCGGTGATGGTGTCGGCGCCGATCTGCTCCAGCTTGGCCTTCAACCCGCCGTAGATGGTGTAGTCATAGGCGGTGAATTTCACCGTCGCTTCCTGTCCCGGATGCAGGAACGCGATGTCCTGCGGGCGGATCTTCGCCTCGACCAGCAAGGTGTCGTCCAGTGGCACGATTTCCACCAGGTCGCTGCCCGGCTGGATAACCCCGCCGATGGTATTGACCAGCAACTTGTTGACGATGCCCCGCACTGGCGAAGTGACCAGCGTCCGGCTGACCCGGTCTTCCAGGGCTTTCCCAGTGGCTTGGGCCTTGTTCAGGTCGGTGCGTGCTTCGTTGAGCTGGGTCAGGGCTTCGCTGCGGAACTTGCCGCGGGTTTCATCGACCTTGCGCTGCACTTCCTTGATTGCCGATTCGGCACGCGGAATGGCCAGGGTGGTGGCGTCGAGCTGACCACGGGTCTCCGCTTCGGCACGCCTTAGGCGCAGGACTTCCACCGGCGATACCGCGCCCTGGGCCACCAACGGCTCGGACATGCTGATTTCCTGACGCTGGAAGCCCAATTGCTGGCGATACTGCGCCTGCTTGGAAGTGAATTCGCGCAACTCTTGCTGGCGCTGGATCAACTGCTCCTGCAAGCCGCCAATTTCGTCGTGCAACTGTTGGCGGCGGCTTATGTAGAGCGACTCTTCGCTTTTGGCCTGACCCGGCACGGCCTTGAGCACGTCCTCGGGGAAGTTCAGCGGACGATCATCGACCTCGGCGCTCAGGCGTTCGACCCGCAGCAGCATCGACAACCGATCGGCCTCGGTTTCGCCGACGTTCGATGCAAATCGCGTGTCGTCCAGGCGAATCAGCGGTGCGCCGGCTTCGACGATCTGGCCTTCCTTGACGAACAGCTCGGCAACGATACCGCCTTCAAGGTTCTGGATTTTCTGGATCTTCGACGATGGAATCGCCTTGCCGTCGCCCTTGGTCACTTCGTCGATCACCGCGAAATTGGCCCAGAGCATCAGGAACACAAAGAACGCGATGATCGCCCAGATCGTCAGCCGCACCACGCGTGGCGCATCCTCGATCAGCGCCTTGTTGACCTCCGGCAGCGGCTGGCCCTCAAGTGAAGCAGAGCCTTTGAAGTAGCGACGGATCGAATCCTTACCCGACTTAAGCAACACTGATCTGCCCCTTCTTCAACGCTTCCATCACCGCGGCTTTCGGGCCGTCGGCGAGTATCTGCCCGCGGTCGATCACGATCAGCCGATCCACCAGCGATAACAGCGATGCGCGGTGCGTCACCAGCACCATGGTCTTGTTTTCGATCACCGCCGCCAGGCGCTGCTTGAGGCGCTCTTCACCTGTGTTGTCCATGGCGCTGGTCGGCTCGTCGAGCAGCAGGATCGGTGGGTTGAGCAACAATGCACGGGCCAGGGCGACGTTTTGCCGTTGACCGCCGGAAAGGTTCTGCCCACGCTCGCCGACTTGCAGTTCATAGCCCTGCGGATGCAGGCGCGCATACTCGTGGACGCCGGCCAGTTCTGCGGCTTGCAGCACCAGTTCGTCCTCGACATACCGCGCGCCGGAAACCAGGTTGTCGCGCAAGGTGCCGGCGAGCAACTGAATGTCCTGAGGCACGTAGCCGATGTTGTAGCGCAGCTCGCTGACGTCGATCTGGCGGATATCCACACCGTCGACCAACAGCGCGCCGTCATCCGGCTGGTACAACCCCACCAGCAATTTCGCCAGCGAGCTCTTGCCCGAGCCGCTTCGACCAATGATGCCGACCTTCTCGCCGGGACTGATCGACAGGTTGATGTTCTTCAGCGCCAGGTTCTGCTGTTGCGGGTAGGTGAAGTTGAGCTGGCGGCACTCAATACCGCCCTGCAGCACCTTGCGGCTGAGCGGACGCTCTTCGAAATTGCGCTCCTGGGGCAGTTCCATCATCTGGTCGACCGAGGTCATGGTCACCCGCGCCTGCTGATAACGAGTCAGCAGTCCGGACAGTGACGCCAGCGGGCTGAGCGCACGGCCACTGAGCATGTAGCAGGCAATCAGGCCGCCCATGCTCAGGTGACCGTCGATGATCTGGTACACGCCGAAGACGATCATGATCACCCCGGCCAGTTGCTGGATCAGCAAGGTGATGTTCATCGCCAGGCCGGAGAGCATTTTCACCCGCAACTCAAGACGACTGAGGGTGCCGATGGTCTGCTCCCACTGATACTGGCGTTCGCTTTCCGCGTTGTTGACCTTCACCGCGTCCAGGCCGGCCAGGGTTTCGATCAGGCTCGACTGACGCTCGGCCCCCAGCGCCATGGTCCGTTCCAGGGTCGCCACCAAGGGTTTCTGCAAGGCATAGCCGATGGCCAGGGCGATCGGGAATGCCAGCACCGGTATCCATACCAGGTGCCCGCCGAGGATCGCGATGACGATGAAAATCAGGATGGTGAACGGCAAGTCGATCAGGCTGGTCAGCGTCAGCGAGGCGAGGAAGTCCCGCAGGCTCTGGAACTCATGGATGTTCTGGGCAAAGCTGCCGACCCGTGCCGGCCGGTATTTCATGGCCATGCCGACGATGCGCTCGAACAGCGTGGCCGAGATGATCAGGTCGGTTTTCTTGCCGGCCAGATCCAGGCACAGGCTACGCAGGCTTTTCAGGATCAGGTCGAAGAGGTAGGCGCCCGTGATGCCGAGTGCCAGCACCCAGAGCGTCGCTTCGGCCTGGTTCGGCACGACGCGGTCGTAGACGTTCATCACGAACAATGGCGCGGCCATGGCAATGATGTTGATCAGAAAACTGGCGGCGATGGCGTCGACATACAACCAGCGCGAACGCTTGAGGGTGTCGCGGAACCACGAGCGCGCACGCGGAATCAGCGTGCCGTGGTTGACGTCGAACTTGTGCTGCGGCTGGGCGAAAAAGACCTTGCCGGTGTAGTCGTCGGCCAACAGTTCGCGGCTGACCAGGGACTCGCCGCCATCGCTTTCGCTGAGCAGCACCCGTACCTGATCTTCACCTTGCCAGCCGAGCAGGACGGCACTGCGACCGTCCTTGAGCAGCAACAATGCCGGCATGGCAATCGCCGGAATATCCTCCAGCTTGCGTTGCAGCACCCGGCCTTGCAGCCCCGCGCGAGCGGCCGCACGAGGCAGCAACTCGACACTCAAGCGCTGCTCGGGCAGCGGCAGGCCGGTGGTCAGCATTGCCGCGCTGGCAGGTTTCTGGTGCAGCATGCAAAGTGCGAGCAGACCATCCAGTAGCGGATCGTCATGCAACGCGCGCGGATCATGAATGAGTTGAACCCGACTGACTTCTGATTCCACGCTCGGCACTCTTGGCTAACAATTGAACAATGAAGGTCCTGCTCAATTCATACCGGGCAATTGGACCTTGGGCTTCACGTCGTTCTGCACAACGGATGCCAATGGTGCGACCACTCCCTGGCTCTTGAGCAACTCGCCCATGGTCGCCTTGATTCGGTACTGAGTAAATAACTGAATGTTCTTGATCTCCGCCAGACGGCGAGAAGAGGAGAATAGTTCGTTCTCACTGTCGAGCAAATCGAGCAGGGTGCGCTCTCCGAGGCTGAACTGACGCTGGTAGGCGGTACGCACGGCGGTGCTGTGATCGACGTATTGCTGGGCGATCGGCACCTGCGCGTTGGCATTGTTCTGGGCGTTCCAGGCCAGGCCCAGCTCTTCATTCAATTGGCGCAGGGCGTTGTTGCGGATATCCAGCGCCTGGTTCGACAGGTAGGACTTGGATTCCAGATCGGCCTTGTTGCTGCCACCGGAATACAGGTTGAAGCGCATGCGCAGCATGGCTTGCCATTCGTTGTTGTGGCCGTTCTGACCATCAATATCGTTGTCCGCGGTGCGACCCAACTCAGCATCGAAGCGCGGGTAGAACGTCGACTTGGCCGTGTCGTACTGCTTTTCGGCAGCGGCGATATCGGATTCGGCCGAGCGCAGGATCGGGCTGTTTTCCAGCATCTGCGCACGGGCTTCATTCAGGTTGGCCGGCATCAGCGCCATGAAACTTGCCGGGCGTTCCAGTTGATCCGGCATCTGGCCGACAGCGGAGAGGTAGTTGGTTTCGGCGTCAGCCAGATTGGTCTGCTCGGTGATCAGGTTGTTGCGTGCCTGGGCCATCCGCGCCTCGGCCTGATCAAGGTCGGCGCCGCTGCCGACGCCGCGCTGGGTGCGTAGCTGGATCTGGTCGTAAATGCGTTGGTGGCTCTTGAGGTTGTCCTCGGCCAGACGCACGAATTCGCGGCGGGTCAGCACGTCGAGATAGACCTGAGCCACGGTCAGCCCGGTGCGCTCGGAGGTACTCAGCAGCGAGTAGGCGCGGGAGTTGACGGTGGCTTGTTGACGCCCTACTTCGCTCGACGTCGCAAAACCGTCAAAGACCATCTGGGTCAGTCGCAAACTTGACTCACCACGATTCAGGGTTTCGAAGTGATTGTTGCTGCCGTCTCGCGTCGTCACGCTATCGGTGCCTTCACGACCATAACCGCCCAGCAGGTCGACCCGTGGCAAGTACCCACCCTTCGCAGCCTTCAACTGATAATCAGCAGCCAACCGGCTGTTGACGCCAGCCTGGACCTCCGGATGGACATCCAGCGCTTGTTGCATGGCTTCTGGTAAGGATTGCGCCTGGATGAATGACGCTGAAAGGACGAAAGGTAGAGCCATGAACAAAGGCGAACGCATTGTAGGAATTTCCCAGGACTTCTTGTCTTGAATCACAGCAACAGAACGCGCTGTGTCGGAAGATGGCAAGCGGAATGACCGTATGTCGGAAAGCTCAAAAGCGGAACTGGATCACATACCGAGGACAGGTCACAGCTCAAATATCAATGTGACATTACTGGGACGATTGTTTAGGATGGGACCCAGAAGGTCAATAGTTTGGCATAAAGTTAATAGCGAAAAAATATAGCCAAAATATTGACTAATTGCCGTGTCAAACTTGTGCATCTATTTTGCAATGTACGTCCAGACTGGTCGGCGCAGACGCCATCAGGTCTATGGAAGTCAACTGAACGTGACACCCCGGAGAGTCTTCAATGAGCAGTGTTGTTGCCATCGTCAAAAGCATTGTCGGTCAGGTTTTCGTGGTGTCCCCAGAGGGCATCCGCCGCGTTCTCGTTGAAGGCGACAAACTGTTTGCCGGCGACCAGATCGACACTGGCCTTTCCGGTGCCGTGTCCCTGGAACTGGCCGATGGCCGCACCCTCGATCTGGGCCGTGACACCCAGTGGAGCGCTGACGCCCCGGACTCCGGCACTGATCTGGCAGCCGCCACCGCACAAGCCGCGCCGTCCGTTGAAGAGCTGCAACAAGCCATTGCCGCCGGCGCCGACCCGACCAAAGATCTTGAAGCCACCGCTGCAGGTCCGACGGCGTCGGGTTCTGGTGGTGCCGCCGGTGGCGGTCACAGCTTTGTGATGCTTGACGCCACGGCTGGCCGCGTCGACCCGACCATTGGTTTCCCGACCGCGGGCATCAACTCTGCCGGGCAAACGACCCTGGAAATCCCGGGTAGCCAGTCCACCAACGCCAACGTTAATGCCAACGCCAATACCCCGAGTGATTCAGCCCTCAGCCTCAGTGCCACGCCGACCATCACCGAGGCCGGTGGCGTGCTGGTGTACACCGCGACCTTGACCCAGGCACCGCTGAGCGACCTGACTGTCACCTTGTCCAACGGCGCCGTGATCGTGATTCCTGCGGGTTCAACCACCGGCACCGTCAACGTGCCACTGGCTGCGAACGACACTGTCTATAACGACGCGAACCAGATCGAAGTAACTGTCACCGGCACCAGCGGCGGCAACGGCATCACAGTAACGCCGCCGACGACCCCGGCCGTGACCCAGGTCACCGATACCGTCGACACCACCACAGTCACCCTGACGGCCGGCAATACCGTCACCGAAGGTGGCCAGATCACCTACACGGCGACACTGACCAATCCGGCGCAGACGCCAGTAACCGTCACTCTGTCCAACGGCTCGACCATCACCATTGAAGCCGGCAAGACCAGTGGCAGCGTCGATGTGCCAACGGCGGCCAACGACGTTTACAACAATGGCAGCACCGTCAGCACTACCATTACCGGCGCCACCGGTGGCAACTTCGAAAACCTGGTGCCGAATACCACGCCAGCCGTGACCACCATCACCGATTCCGTGGACAGCACCGGCCTGACCCTCACCGCCACCGGCAACATCACCGAAGGCGGTCAGATCACCTACACCGCCACCCTGAGCAACCCGGCCGGCACGCCGATGACCGTGACCTTGAGCAATGGCTCGGTCATCACCATCGAAGCGGGCCAGACCACTGGCAGCGTCAACGTGCCGACTGCGGTCAACGACGTTTATGTGAATGGCAGCACCGTCAGTACCACCATCACCGGCACCACCGGCGGCAACTTCGAAAACCTGGCGCCCAACACCACGCCAGCCGTGACCACCATCACCGACTCCGTGGACAACACCGGGCTGATCCTGACCGCCACCGGCAACATCACCGAAGGTGGCCAGATCACCTACACCGCGACACTGAGCAACCCGGCCGGCACACCGATGACCGTGACCTTGAGCAATGGCTCGGTCATCACCATCGAAGCGGGCCAGACCACTGGCAGCGTCAACGTGCCGACTGCGGTCAACGACGTTTATGTGAATGGCAGCACCGTCAGCACCACCATCACCGGCACCACCGGCGGCAACTTCGAAAACCTGGCGCCCAACACCACGCCAGCCGTGACCACCATCACCGACTCCGTGGACAACACCGGGCTGACGCTGACCGCCACCGGCAGCATCACCGAAGGCGGTCAGATCACCTACACCGCGACCCTGAGCAACCCGGCCGGCACGCCGATGACCGTGACCTTGAGCAATGGCTCGGTCATCACCATCGAAGCGGGCCAGACCACTGGCAGCGTCAACGTGCCGACTGCGGTCAACGACGTTTATGTGAATGGCAGCACCGTCAGCACCACCATCACCGGTACCACTGGCGGCAACTTCGAAAACCTGGTGCCCAACACCACCCCGGCCGTGACCACCATCACCGACTCCGTGGACAACACCGGGCTGACGCTGACCGCCACCGGCAGCATCACCGAAGGCGGTCAGATCACCTACACCGCGACCCTGAGCAACCCGGCCGGCACGCCGATGACCGTGACCTTGAGCAATGGCTCGGTCATCACCATCGAAGCGGGCCAGACCAGTGGCAGCGTCAACGTGCCGACTGCGGTCAACGACGTTTACAACAACGGCAGCACCGTCAGCACCACCATCACCGGCACCACCGGCGGCAACTTTGAAAACCTGGTGCCGAACACCACGCCGGCTGTGACCACCATCACCGACTCCGTGGACAACACCACGATCACCCTGACGGCCGGCAACACCGTCACCGAAGGTGGCCAGATCACCTACACCGCGACACTGACCAATCCGGCGCAGACGCCAGTAACCGTCACTCTGTCCAACGGTTCGACCATTACCATTGCCGCCGGCCAGACCAGCGGCACCGTTGTGGTCGAGACCCCGGCCAACGACGTTTACAACAACGGCAGCACCGTCAGCACCACCATCACCGGCACCACCGGCGGCAACTTCGAAAACCTGGTGCCCAACACCACGCCGGCCGTGACCACCATCACCGACTCCGTGGACAACACCGGGCTGATCCTGACCGCCACCGGCAACATCACCGAAGGCGGCCAGATCACCTACACCGCGACCCTGAGCAATCCGGCCGGCACGCCGATGACCGTGACCTTGAGCAACGGCTCGGTCATCACCATCGAAGCGGGCCAGACCACTGGCAGCGTCAACGTGCCGACTGCGGTCAACGACGTTTATGTGAATGGCAGCACCGTCAGCACCACCATCACCGGCACCACCGGCGGCAACTTCGAAAACCTGGTGCCCAACACCACGCCAGCCGTGACCACCATCACCGACTCCGTGGACAACACCGGCCTGACCCTGACGGCCAACGGCAACATCACCGAAGGCGGTCAGATCACCTACACCGCGACCCTGAGCAACCCGGCCGGCACACCGATGACCGTGACTTTGAGCAACGGCTCGGTCATCACCATCGAAGCGGGCCAGACCACTGGCAGCGTCAACGTGCCGACTGCGGCCAACGACGTTTACGTGAATGGCAGCACCGTCAGCACCACCATTGCCGGCACCACCGGCGGCAACTTTGAAAACCTGGTGCCGAACACCACGCCGGCCGTGACCACCATCACCGACTCCGTGGACAACACCGGGCTGACCCTCACCGCCACCGGCAACATCACCGAAGGCGGTCAGATCACCTACACCGCGACCCTGAGCAACCCGGCCGGCACGCCGATGACCGTGACCTTGAGCAATGGCTCGGTCATTACCATTGAAGCGGGCCAGACCAGTGGCAGCGTCAACGTGCCGACTGCGGCCAACGACGTTTACGTGAATGGCAGCACCGTCAGCACCACCATTGCCGGCACCACCGGCGGCAACTTTGAAAACCTGGTGCCGAACACCACGCCAGCCGTGACCACGATTTCCGATGTGATCGACAAGGTCACCGTTACCATCGAAAGCGCTGGTCCGGTACTGGAGAACCAGGCACCGACTTTCACCATCAAACTCGACCAGAAGTTGGATCACGACCTGACGGTGACTCTCAGCAATGGCCAAACTGTGGTCATCGCCGCAGGCGCAACTCAAGTTAGCTATGCATTACCGGTGCAAGGTGATGACGTCTACAAGGATGGCGGCAGCGCCTCACTGGGTATCGCTGATGCTAGCGTTGCCGGTAAGACGTTTGAGAATCTAGTCATTGGCGGTCCTGCGTCGGTTGCTATCAACGACACCGTCAGCGAAGTCATCGCCACTCTGACCGCGGACAAATCCAGCGTGGCTGAAGGTGGTCAGGTCACCTACACCGTGACCCTGACCAACGCGGCCGGTCTGCCGATCAACAACCACGGCCCGCTGGAGTTCACCCTCTCCGACGGCACCAAGATCACCGTTCCGGCCAATACCGCGACTGGCACAGCGACCATCACCGCTGCCGATGACGTGTTCACCGGCGGTCAGGCACCGATCGTCAACAAGCTGGAATCGGTCAGCGGCGCGGACAATTTCGAGAAGCTGACCCTGGGCAAGGACCAGCTCACCACCACCGTCACCGACGAACCGGGTTCGGGCACCCCGAGCGACAACCAGGGCGACAAGGTCACCGTCAGCATCGAAGGCAATGGCGGTGTGCAGGAAAACCTTGCGCCGACCTTCACCGTCAAGGTTGACCAGAAGCTCGATCACGACCTGAAGGTCACCCTGAGCAATGGCGACACCGTCACCATTGAAGCCGGCAAGCTGTCGGCCATCTACACCGCACCGGTGCAGGGTGACGACGTCTACAAGGATGGTCAGACCCTCACGGTTGGTGTCACCGACGCCAGCGTCGACGGCAAGGCCTTCGAAAACCTGGTGATCGACGGCACCGCGGCCAACGTGGCCATCACCGACACCGTCAGCGAAGTCATTGCCACCCTGACCGCGGACAAATCCACCGTGGCCGAAGGTGGTTCGGTAACTTACACCGTGACCCTGACCAACGCGGCCGGCCTGCCGTTGAACAATCACGGTGAACTCACTTTCACCCTGACCGATGGCACCAAGATCACTGTCCCGGCCAATACCGCGACTGGCACGGCGACCATCACCGCTGCCGACGACGCGTTCACCGGCGGTCAGGCACCGATCGTCAACAAACTGGAATCGGTCAGCGGCGCGGACAATTTCGAGAAGCTGACCCTGGGCAAGGATCAGTTCACTACCACTGTCACCGATGAACCGGGCTCGGGCACCCCGAGCGACAACCAGGGCGACAAGGTCACCGTCAGCATCGAAGGCAATGGCGGCGTGCAGGAAAACCTTGCGCCGACCTTCACCGTAAAGGTCGACCAGAAATTGGACCATGACCTCAAGGTCACCCTGAGCAACGGTGACACCGTCACCATTGAAGCCGGCAAGCTGTCGGCCATCTACACCGCACCGGTGCAGGGCGACGACGTCTACAAGGATGGTCAGACCCTCACGGTTGGCATCAGCGATGCGACGGTTGATGGCAAATCGTTTGAGAACCTGGTCATTGGTGGCGAAGCCAAGGTCGAAATCACCGACACCGTCAGCGAAGTGATCGCGACCCTGACTGCGGACAAATCCACCGTGGCTGAAGGCGGTTCGGTGACTTACACCGTGACCCTGACCAACGCGGCGGGTCTGCCAATCAATAACCACGGTCCGTTGGAGTTCACCCTCTCCGATGGCACGAAGGTGACTGTTCCAGCGAATGGGACCTCCGGTTCTGTAACCATCACCGCTGCCGATGACGTGTTCACTGGTGGCCAAACGCCAATCGTCAACAAACTGGAATCGGTCAGCGGTGCTGACAATTTCGAAAAACTGACCCTGAGTCAGACCGCAGTTGAAACCACCGTCACCGACGAACCGGGTTCGGGCACCCCGACCGACAACCATGGCGACAAGGTCACCGTCAGCATCGAAGGCAATGGCGGCGTACAGGAAAACCTTGCGCCGACCTTCACCGTCAAGGTTGACCAGAAGCTCGATCACGACCTGAAGGTCACCCTGAGCAATGGCGACACCGTCACCATTGAAGCGGGCAAGTTGTCGGCCATCTACACCGCACCGGTGCAGGGTGACGACGTCTACAAGGACGGCCAGACCCTCTCGATTGGTGTCACCGACGCCAGCGTCGACGGAAAGGCGTTCGAAAACCTGGTGATCGACGGCACCGCGGCCAACGTGGCCATCACTGACACCGTCAGCGAAGTCATCGCCACCCTGACCGCGGACAAATCCACCGTGGCTGAAGGCGGTTCGGTGACTTACACCGTGACCCTGACCAACGCGGCGGGTCTGCCAATAAATAACCACGGCCCGTTGGAGTTCACCCTCTCCGATGGCACGAAGGTGACTGTTCCAGCGAATGGGACCTCCGGTTCTGTAACCATCACCGCTGCCGATGACGTGTTCACTGGTGGCCAAGCGCCAATCGTCAACAAACTGGAATCGGTCACTGGCGCAGACAACTTCGAAAAACTGACCCTGAGTCAGACCGCAGTTGAAACTACCGTCACCGACGAACCGGGCTCGGGCACCCCGACCGACAACCAGGGCGACAAGGTCACCATCAGCATCGAAGGCAATGGCGGTGTGCAGGAAAACCTCGCGCCGACCTTCACCGTCAAGGTTGACCAGAAGCTCGATCACGACCTGAAGGTCACCCTGAGCAACGGTGACACCGTCACCATTGAAGCGGGCAAGTTGTCGGCCATCTACACCGCACCGGTGCAGGGTGACGACGTCTACAAGGACGGCCAGACCCTCTCGATTGGTGTCACCGACGCCAGCGTCGACGGAAAGGCGTTCGAAAACCTGGTGATCGACGGTACCGCGGCCAACGTGGCCATCACCGACACCGTCAGCGAAGTCATTGCCACCCTGACCGCGGACAAATCCAGCGTGGCTGAAGGTGGTTCGGTAACTTACACCGTGACCCTGACCAACGCGGCCGGACTGCCGTTGAACAATCACGGTGAACTCACTTTCACCCTGACCGATGGCACCAAGATCACTGTCCCGGCCAATACCACGACTGGCACGATGACCATCACCGCTGCCGACGACGTGTTCACCGGCGGTCAGGCACCGATCGTCAACAAACTGGAATCGGTCAGCGGTGCTGACAATTTCGAAAAACTGACCCTGAGTCAGACCGCAGTTGAAACCACCGTCACCGACGAACCGGGTTCGGGCACCCCGACCGACAACCATGGCGACAAGGTCACCGTCAGCATCGAAGGCAATGGCGGCGTACAGGAAAACCTTGCGCCGACCTTCACCGTCAAGGTTGACCAGAAGCTCGATCACGACCTGAAGGTCACCCTGAGCAATGGCGACACCGTCACCATTGAAGCGGGCAAGTTGTCGGCCATCTACACCGCACCGGTGCAGGGTGACGACGTCTACAAGGACGGCCAGACCCTCTCGATTGGTGTCACCGACGCCAGCGTCGACGGAAAGGCGTTCGAAAACCTGGTGATCGACGGCACCGCGGCCAACGTGGCCATCACTGACACCGTCAGCGAAGTCATTGCCACCCTGACCGCGGACAAATCCAGCGTGGCTGAAGGTGGTTCGATCACCTACACCGTGACCCTGACCAACGCGGCCGGACTGCCGTTGAACAATCACGGTGAACTCACTTTCACCCTGACCGATGGCACCAAGATCACTGTCCCGGCCAATACCACGACTGGCACGATGACCATCACCGCTGCCGACGACGTGTTCACCGGCGGTCAGGCACCGATCGTCAACAAACTGGAATCGGTCAGCGGTGCTGACAATTTCGAAAAACTGACCCTGAGTCAGACCGCAGTTGAAACCACCGTCACCGACGAACCGGGTTCGGGCACCCCGACTGACAACCATGGCGACAAGGTCACCGTCAGCATCGAAGGCAATGGCGGCGTGCAGGAAAACCTCGCCCCGACCTTCACCGTAAAGGTCGACCAGAAATTGGACCATGACCTCAAGGTCACCCTGAGCAACGGTGACACCGTCACCATTGAAGCCGGCAAGCTGTCGGCCATCTACACCGCACCGGTGCAGGGCGACGACGTCTACAAGGATGGTCAGACCCTCACGGTTGGCATCAGCGATGCGACGGTTGATGGCAAATCGTTTGAGAACCTGGTCATTGGTGGCGAAGCCAAGGTCGAAATCACCGACACTGTCAGTGAAGTGATCGCCACCCTGACTGCGGACAAATCCACCGTGGCTGAAGGCGGTTCGGTGACTTACACCGTGACCCTGACCAACGCGGCGGGTCTGCCAATAAATAACCACGGCCCGTTGGAGTTCACCCTCTCCGACGGCACCAAGATCACCGTTCCGGCCAATACCGCGACTGGCACAGCGACCATCGCCGCTGCCGATGACGTGTTCACCGGCGGCCAAGCGCCGATCGTCAACAAGCTGGAATCGGTCAGCGGCGCTGACAATTTCGAGAAGTTAACCCTGGGCAAGGATCAGCTCACCACCACTGTCACCGATGAGCCATCCGGTCAGGGCGACAAGGTCACCATCAGCATCGAAGGCAATGGCGGCGTGCAGGAAAACGTCGCGCCGACCTTCACCGTCAAGGTCGACCAGAAATTGGACCATGACCTCAAGGTCACCCTGAGCAACGGTGACACCGTCACCATTGAAGCGGGCAAGTTGTCGGCCATCTACACCGCACCGGTGCAGGGTGACGACGTCTACAAGGACGGCCAGACCCTCTCGATTGGTGTCACCGACGCCAGCGTCGACGGCAAGTCCTTCGAAAACCTGGTGATCGACGGCACCGCGGCCAACGTGGCCATCACTGACACCGTCAGCGAAGTCATTGCCACTTTGACCGCGGACAAATCCACCGTGGCTGAAGGCGGTTCGGTGACTTACACCGTGACCCTGACCAACGCGGCGGGTCTGCCGATCAATAACCACGGTCCGTTGGAGTTCACCCTCTCCGACGGCACCAAAATCACCGTTCCAGCGAACGGGACCTCTGCTTCCGCCACCATCATCGCCAAAGATGACGTCTACACCGGCGGCCAAGCGCCGATCGTCAACAAGCTGGAGTCGGTCAGCGGTGCTGACAATTTCGAGAAGCTGACCCTGGGCAAGGACCAGTTCACTACCACTGTCACCGATGAGCCATCCGGCCAGGGCGACAAGGTCACGGTGAGCATCGCCAGCAACGGCGGTGTGCAGGAAAACGTCGCGCCGACCTTCACCGTCAAGGTCGACCAGAAATTGGACCATGACCTCAAGGTCACCTTGAGCAATGGCGACACCGTCACCATTGAAGCGGGCAAGTTGTCGGCCATCTACACCGCACCGGTGCAGGGCGACGACGTCTACAAGGACCCAAGCAACCTGAGCCTGACCGTCGGCTCGGCCAGCGTCGATGGCAAGGCGTTCGAAAACCTGGTGATCGACGGCAACGCGGCCAACGTGGCCATCACCGACACCGTCAGCGAAGTCATTGCCACCCTGACCGCGGACAAATCCAGCGTGGCTGAAGGTGGTTCTATCACCTACACCGTGACCCTGACCAACGCGGCCGGCCTGCCAATCAATAACCACGGTCCGTTGGAGTTCACGCTGTCCGACGGCACGAAGGTGACTGTTCCAGCGAACGGGACCTCTGCTTCCGCCACCATCATCGCCAAAGATGACGTCTACACCGGCGGCCAAGCGCCGATCGTCAACAAGCTGGAGTCGGTCAGCGGTGCTGACAATTTCGAGAAGCTGACCCTGGGCAAGGACCAGTTCACCACCACCGTCACCGATGAGCCTTCAGGCCAGGGCGACAAGGTCACGGTGAGCATCGCCAGCAACGGCGGTGTGCAGGAAAACGTCGCGCCGACCTTCACCGTCAAGGTCGACCAGAAATTGGACCATGACCTCAAGGTCACCTTGAGCAATGGCGACACCGTCACCATTGAAGCGGGCAAGTTGTCGGCCATCTACACCGCACCGGTGCAGGGCGACGACGTCTACAAGGACCCAAGCAACCTGAGCCTGACCGTCGGTTCGGCCAGCGTCGATGGCAAGGCCTTCGAAAACCTGGTGATCGACGGCACGGCGGCCAATGTGGCCATCACCGACACCGTCAGCGAAGTCATTGCCACTTTGACCGTGGACAAAGCCACCGTCGCCGAAGGTGGCCAGGTCACCTACACCGTGACCCTGACCAACGCGGCCGGTCTGCCGATCAATAACCACGGTCCGTTGGAGTTCACCCTCTCCGACGGCACCAAGATCACCGTTCCAGCGAACGGGACCTCCGCATCTGCCACCATCATCGCCAAGGATGACGTCTATACCGGCGGCCAAGCGCCGATCGTCAACAAACTGGAATCGGTCAGCGGCGCTGACAATTTCGAGAAGCTGACCCTGGGCAAGGACCAGTTCACCACCACCGTCACCGATGAGCCATCCGGCCAAGGCGACAAGGTCACGGTGAGCATCGCCAGCAATGGCGGCGTGCAGGAAAACCTCGCGCCGACCTTCACCGTCAAGGTCGACCAGAAATTGGACCATGACCTCAAGGTCACCTTGAGCAACGGCGGCACTGTCACCATTGAAGCGGGCAAGTTGTCGGCCATCTACACCGCACCGGTGCAGGGCGACGACGTCTACAAAGACCCGAGCAACCTGAGCCTGACCGTCGGTTCGGCCAGCGTCGACGGCAAGTCCTTCGAAAACCTGGTGATCGACGGTACGGCGGCCAACGTGGCCATCACCGACACCGTCAGCGAAGTCATTGCCACCCTGACCGCGGACAAATCCACCGTCGCCGAAGGTGGCTCGATCACCTACACCGTGACCCTGACCAACGCGGCCGGCCTGCCAATCAATAACCACGGTCCGTTGGAGTTCACGCTGTCCGACGGCACGAAGGTGACTGTTCCAGCGAACGGGACCTCTGCTTCCGCCACCATCATCGCCAAAGATGACGTCTACACCGGCGGCCAAGCGCCGATCGTCAACAAGCTGGAGTCGGTCAGCGGCGCGGACAACTTCGAGAAGTTGACCCTGGGCAAGGATCAGTTCACTACCACTGTCACCGATGAGCCATCCGGCCAGGGCGACAAGGTCACGGTGAGCATCGCCAGCAACGGCGGTGTGCAGGAAAACGTCGCGCCGACCTTCACCGTCAAGGTTGACCAGAAGCTCGATCACGACCTCAAGGTCACCTTGAGCAATGGCGACACCGTCACCATTGAAGCGGGCAAGTTGTCGGCCATCTACACCGCACCGGTGCAGGGCGACGACGTCTACAAAGACCCGAGCAACCTGAGCCTGACCGTCGGTTCGGCCAGCGTCGACGGCAAGTCCTTCGAAAACCTGGTGATCGACGGTACGGCGGCCAATGTGGCCATCACCGACACCGTCAGCGAAGTCATTGCCACCCTGACCGCGGACAAATCCACCGTCGCCGAAGGTGGCTCGATCACCTACACCGTGACCCTGACCAACGCGGCCGGTCTGCCGATCAATAACCACGGTCCGTTGGAGTTCACGCTGTCGGACGGCACCAAAATCACCGTTCCAGCGAACGGGACCTCTGCTTCCGCCACCATCATCGCCAAGGATGACGTCTATACCGGCGGCCAAGCGCCGATCGTCAACAAGCTGGAATCGGTCAGCGGCGCTGACAATTTCGAGAAGCTGACCCTAGGCAAGGACCAGTTCACCACCACCGTCACCGACGAAGCAGGTTCGGGTACGCCGAATACGCCGGCCAACACCGGTGACGTCACCACCATCAGCATCTCGGGTGATACCTCCGTCGTCGAGGGTCAGGCCTCGCATTACACCCTCGCGCTGACCAACCCGGCTCACGGTGAAGTGACCGTAACCCTGACCTACTCCGGCACAGCAGCCAATGGTGTGGACTTCACTGGCGTGACGACGGTCAAGATCCCGGCGAATGCCAGCAGCGTGCCGTTCGACATTTCGACCATCGATGACCGGATCACCGAAAGCACCGAAAACTTCGTGGTCAAGATCGACTCGGCCACCGGCGGTAACTTCGAGAAACTGGCGATCAGCGCTTCCAATGGCAGCGTCAACACTTCGATCATCGACAACGATGCACCACCAGTACTGGACCTCGACGCCAACAACTCCAGCGGCACTACCGGGGCCGACTACAAGGTGACCTTCACCGAGAACACCCCGGGTGCAGGCGTGTCGATCGCCGACACCGACATCAGCATCACCGATCCGGACAGCACCAAGCTGACCGGCGCGACCATCGTGCTGACCAACCGTCAGGACGGCGATGCGCTGAACCTGGGCAACAGCGTCAACGGCATCACCATCAATGCCAACAGCACCAATGGCACCGTCACCCTGACCCTGTCGGGTAACGCGACGCTGGCCGACTACATGCAGCAGATCAAGAACATCACCTTCACCAACAACAGTGAAAACCCGAACACCGTGCCACGCACCATCACCGTGACGGTGACCGATGGCAGCAACTACTCCAACACCGCGACCACCACGGTCAACGTGGTGGCGGTCAATGATGCACCGGTCGCAGCACCGGCCAATGTCACCGGCATCGAAGACACGCCGCTGGTCCTCGGCTGGTCGACCTTCGGCGTCAGCGACGTCGACAGTCCGGCGACCAGCCTGGGCGTGAAAATCACCCAACTGCCGGGCGAGGGCAAACTGCAGTACCTGGACGGTTCGACCTGGAAAGACGTCGCCGCCAACCAGACCTTCAGCAAAGCCGACATCGACGCTGGCAAACTGCGCTTCATGCCGGATGCCAACGAATCGGGCGTGGACGGTTACGGCCCTGGCACCGGCGACCAAAAGGCTGACTACGCGCAACTCCAGTTCCAGCCAACCGACGGCCAGACGCTGGGCAATACCGGCACGATCAAGATCGACATCACTCCAGTGGCGGATGCCCCGACCCTGAGCGTTGCCGACAACAGCGTAAGGTCCACCGGGTTGATCAAGGAAGTCTGGACCGGTCTGTCGGGCCTGGGCACCAGCGGAAACGGCGCGGACTCGACCACGCTGAAAAACGTGATCGACGCCGCGGGCGCACCGAACTCCAAAGGCACCGTGACCAACGTGCAGTCCGACGGTAGCGTGACCGCCGGTACGGCCTCGAAAACTTCCGGCCTGATCTACCTCGAAGCCGGCAAGACCTACACCTTCAGCGGTACTGGCGATGACAGCCTGCTGGTGACCATCGGCGGCAAGAACGTCGCCGCGATCACCTGGGGCGCGGGCGGCAACCTCAATGGTTCGTACACCCCGACCACCAGCGGCTACTACACCCTGGACATCTACCACCACAACCAGAGTGGCCCGGGCAGCTATGACGTCAACCTGTCGGTCAATGGCAGCACACCGATCGACCTGAGCAGTGCCGGCGTACCGATTTACACCGGTGTGTCGGACCTGGTGAATGCCGGCGTGACCGTATCCGACTTGCACGGCACCAATGGCGAAGGCTACTACGACGGTTACAAATTCAATACCGGCGCCGAAGGCACCAGTGTGAAATTGTCCGCCATCACCACCGCGCTGACCGACACCGACGGCTCGGAAAGCCTGAGCCTGAAGATCAGCGGTATGCCTGTCGGCTCGGTGCTCACCGACAGCGCCGGACACACCTTCACGGTCACCGCGACCAATGGCGAGGCCAACGTGACAGGCTGGAGCCTCGGCTCTCTGGCCGTCACTCCACCACCGTACTACAACGGCCAGTTCAACCTGACCGTGACCTCGACCTCCACCGAGACCCTGGGTGGTTCGGCCAGCAGCACTTCGCAGATCCCTGTGACCGTGTTCCCGGCGACCTACAACGCCGTCACCGCCACCGCGGCCGATGACACCGTCACCGGCACCGACGGTAATGACATCATCGTCGCCGACATCGGCGGCCTGACTGTGGTGCCGGGCACCAACTACAACATCGCCTTCATGGTCGACAGCTCCGGCAGTATGAGTTCCTCGTCGATCAACTCGGCCAAGGACTCGCTGACGTCGGTGTTCAACACCCTCAAGCAAAGCCTGGGCAGCAACTCGGGCACGGTGAACATCTTCCTGGTGGACTTCGATACTCAGGTCAACAAGTCGGTATCGGTGAACCTCAATGACTCCAATGCGCTGACTCAGTTGAAGGCGACGCTGGACTCGATGTCGTCCGGCGGCGGCACCAACTACGAGGACGTGTTCAAAACCACGGCCAACTGGTTCCAGAGTGCGAGCGCCATAGCCAACACCGGGGCGAAGAACCTCACGTATTTCATTACTGACGGCAAGCCGACTTACTACCAGAGCGGCGAGTCGACCAACCCGACCCTGTATGGCAGCACCACACTCGATAGCCTGGTCACAACCAGCAACTATCAGCTGGGTAAAGCGATCAGCCTGTTCCCCGACAGCACGCACCAGATCGACATTAGCGCCTCGGGCCAAGTGACGGTCTGGACCAAGACCAGCAACGGCAACAACGGCAACGGCAACGGCAACGGCAGCGGAGGCTGGTCATCCAAGGACTTCGGCTATCTGCATGCCCAGGGTGACGGCACCTACGAGTTTTCGGGTCGTGATGGCGACGGCAGCAACACCGACTGGGACACCACCAGCAACTCCACCGGCAGTTTTGCACTGCTGAGCAACCTGTCGAATGTCGAGGCCATTGGCCTCAACAGCGGAGTGAGCCTCAACGACCTGAAGCCGTACGACTCGAATCAGACGCCGCAAACCAACATCGATCCGAAGGATCTGGCCAATTCGATCATCGGCCACACCGAAACGACGATGCCGGGTCACGACACCGTCAGCGGGGGCGAAGGCAACGACATCCTGTTCGGCGACCTGGTGAGCTTCAATGGCATTGCCGGCGAGGGTTACCAGGCCATGCAAGCCTTCGTGGCGCAGCAATCCGGCGTGGACGTGAGCAAAGTCTCCGCCAGCAACGTGCACCAGTACATCACCGAGCATTACACCGCGTTCGATGTGTCCGGTGCCCATGACGGCAACGACACCCTGTTGGGCGGTGCGGGCAATGACATCCTGTTCGGCTCGGGCGGTAACGACAACCTCGACGGTGGCAAGGGCAATGACATCTTGCTCGGCGGCACCGGCAACGACTCGTTGATGGGCGGACAGGGCAACGACATCCTGATCGGTGGTTCCGGCGGTGATACCTTCGTCTGGAAAGCGGGCGACACCGGCAACGACGTGATCAAGGACTTCAAGGCCAGCGAAGGCGACCGGATCGACCTGCGCGATCTGTTGCAGGGCGAAACCGGCAGCACCATCGACAACTTCCTGAAGATCAGCACGGTCGATGGCGTGTCGTCGCTGCAAGTCAGCTCGGCCGGCCAGTTCAACTCTGGCAACGCCGCAGCCGCCACGCCGGACGTGACGATCAAGCTGGAGGGCAACAACTGGTCAAGCGCCAACCTGCACAACCTGATTGCCGGTAGCGACCCGACCATCAAAATCGATCACAACAACAGCTGATGCATGAAAACGGCCGCTCCCTATGGGGCGGCCGTCACGTTTGCGCTCACTGCCCGGTGACGATTTCGTCGCTGCGCCACATACTGGCGTGCCGTTGACCTATGCTGCTGACAGCACGACGCTGGTTCAATTCCGAGGGATGCTCAATGTTTTACGTGCAACGCGATGCGCAGGGCCTGTTGGTACGCGTGGAACCCGCCGCCTATGCCGAGGCCACGGAAACGCTGGCGGCCGACAATCATGAGATCCTGGCCTGGTTTGCCAACGCGGCTGTGGAAAACAGCCTCAAACAGCTCAAGCAAAGTGACCTGGAAATGATCCGGGTACTCGATGACTTGATTCAGGTGCTGACCCAGAAAGGCGTGATACGCGTCACCGACCTGCCGACGGCAGCCCAGGCCAAACTGATGGACCGTACCCAGGCGCGTGAGGCGTTGGGTGGGTTGAGTCAGTTGATCGATGAGGATGAAGGCGGGTTGATCTGATCATTGATCTTCAGTGACTGTTCCAGCCGTCATCGCGGGCTTGCCCGCGATGATGGCATCACTGACAACCCGGATCTAAAGAGTTACTTCCAGGGCTTGGGCTCGCCGAACAACTGGCCCTGCACACCGTATAGCCCCATCTCGCGAATCACCGACAACTCGCCTTCCGTCTCGACCCGCTCGGCAATCAGCGGCAGATCAATGCTGTGCGCCGCCCGCTGGATCGCTTCGATGAACAGACGTTTGTCACTCTCCAGATCGATCGACCGAATGTAGCTGCCATCGATTTTCAGGTAGGCCAGCCCCAACCGAGCCAGGTTGCCGATCATGCTGAAGCGGCCACCAAAACGTTGCAGGCTCAGGGAGAACCCGAGTTCGCGCAAGCGCCCGGTCAGTTGCTCCAGCACCGCCTGGTCAGGTAGCTGTTCTTCGCCAATTTCCAGGGTCAGACGCGGGCCGAGGTTGGAGTGCGCGCGCAGTATTTCGAAGATTTTGTTTTGCGCCTGCGGGTCGGCCAGGGTAGCCGACGACAGATTCAGCGCCAGCGACTCCTCATGCCCGCTCATTTGCTCCAGCACCCGCTCGAGCATCAGCCGATCCAGACGGGCAGTCCAGCCGAAGCGCTCCAGCCAAGGTAGAAAACGCCCGGCGGGGATGGTCTGACCGTGTTCGTCGAGCAGTCGCGACAACACTTTGTAGTGCAGTACCAGTTGCGTGTCCTGTGCGGCCACTACCGGTTGGAAATACAGCTCGAAACGTTGCTGTGTCAGCGCCCGGTCGAGCATCAGGTGCCAGGCGTGGTGATCGTCGCCGACACTGGCCGAGAGGCTGTGCTCGATACAGGCCCAGTTCTGCTCGCCCTGGCCTTCGGCCTGCGCCAGCGCCTGGTCGCCGAGGCTGAGCACCGTTTGCGGTGAGTCGCCGTGAGCGAAAGGCGCCAGGCCGATAGACGCCACGGCAGCCACATCGGTGGCGCCGGTAGCGTGAAGACTGGCCAAGGCACTGTCGAGGTTCTGTGCCAATTGCAGCGCTTCTTCGCGCACCAGGCCCGGTGCCAACACGGCAAATTCGCCGCCGCGGATACGGGTGACCAGGTTCTGGGTTTCCGGGTATTTGGCGCACTCACGAGACAGTTGCTCACCGACAGCCTTGAGCACTTCATCGGTGCGCTGGCCACCGAGACGCTGATTGAGTCCGGCCAGATCCTTGACTCGCAACAGAAGCAGGTAACCGGAACTGGCCTGCTCCGGGTTGCTTACCCGCGCATTCAGCTGCATCTCGAAATAACGCCGGTTGGCCAACCCGGTCAACGAGTCCTGATAGGACTCGACCCGAAGTTTTTCACTGCGTTCGGCCTGCTCCTGGAACAGCGCCTTGAGTTTCTCGACCATCTGGTTCATGGCCTGCACGACCCGGCGAAGTTCGGGGGTACGTGGCAGCTCCGACAAGCTGAGGAATTCCCGCCGGGCGATGGCGTGGGATTGCTTGACCATGTAATCGAGCGGTCTCAATTGCTGACGCAGCAACAGTGCGCCGAGTACCGCACTGACCGCGCCACATAGCAGCAACCAGCCCAGGCTGCCCAAAGCGCTTTGCCACAACTTGGCCAGCGCGAACATCGGGTGGCTGACCACCTCTACCCTGGCAGCCTGCTCCCAGCCACGGCTGACGATCGCATCACCACCGGCGGGCTCCAGGCCGATCAATTTGACGAACCAGTCGGGAACGCTGTTGACCGCAGGAATGCCCGTGCGCTCGACCAGGGTCTGGTCGTTCTTCAGATCGACCACGCGTATGCTCGCGTAGTAACCGCTGTCGAAAATCGAGCTGACCAGCAACTCGACCATCGCCGGGTCGTCGATGTTCGGTGTCAAGGACAGCGCCAGCGCCGTCGCGGCGTCCTGGGCATGGGAGCGCAACTGGTTGACGTACTGAGTGCGCGAGCTCTCCAGACTGACCATGAAACTGCCGGTGAAGGCGACCACCAGGAACAGACAGATAGCAATCAACAGCTGTTTGAACAAAGACATCTGAGCATGTGCTCCTAGTTAGTCGTCTCGACCGGGAATCCTTCGGCCTGCATTTTTTTCAACACATCCTGCCAACGCGAAAGGCGCTTTGTATCGCCAACCTTTTTATTGCCCTTGGCACCCGGCAACCACATCCCTTCCGCATTGAAAGAGTAGACCGGCAGCAAATCCTTTCGTTGGCCTGCCGGCTTGATTGCATCAATCAGGCTGTCGAGCACCAAGGGCTCGGCTTCCGGGCTTGAATAGTAAGTCAGCACCATGTGCGCGCGGTTCTGGGTCAGCGCCTTGACATAGGTGATACGCAACTTTTCACTGGCTACACCGAGGTGCCGCAGGCTGAAGTACTTGGCGATAGCGTAGTCTTCACAGTCGCCGGCGCCTTTCCAGAGGGCTTCGATCGGGGTTTCCCAGTAGTCGACTTCATGCCACAGATCGGTGTCTTCGACGTATCGCAGCTGTTTATTGAAGAAGCGATTGACCACATTGAGTTGTTCCAGCTCGCCGAGCTGCTTCTGGCTAGTCAATAAGTATTGCCAATCATTAATGCGTTGCTGACCTTCTCCCAAAGGTCCGTACAATGCCTGCGCCCGCCGGCTGATCAGGGAAAAATCCCAATCGGCGCTCAAGCTGCCCAGCATCACACCAGCCAGCACCAATGCGCTGCACAGCCAGCGTAAAACCCGGGGGATCGTTAAACTTGCCGCCAATGCGAGGCATCCTGGATAGGCAGGAGGGAGTCGTTCGAATGGTGAAGGTTAGCCCGGAAAAAGACAATGGCACGGTGAGATCACTGGCGGCGCGCTAAACTGCAAGAAAGGCACTCGAGAGCTTGTTTGACAAGCAGTCAGTCAGTTACTAGTGTCATTTGGATCCAAAAATATTCCATCAATCAGGGTGCGTTTAGTGACACAAAAGCCCAACCCTCTCAGCAGTATCAAGGTCAACGGGCCAATTCCCGCACACATGGCACGCTCGGTGATCGAAGAAACCCTGCGCGCGGCCATACTAGACGGGCGCATTCCTTGCGGTGCGGCCCTGCGCCAGCAAGACCTCGCCGACCTGTTCGGCGTGAGCCGCATGCCCGTACGCGAAGCCTTGCGTCAACTCGAAGCACAATCGTTGCTCAACGTGGTTGCCCATAAGGGCGCCGTGGTCGCGCCGCTGGTCCAGGGCGACGCCGTGGAAACCTATGCGCTGCGTATCCTGCTGGAATCCGAAGCGCTGCGTCTCTCGGTGCCACTGCTTCGGGAAGAAGATCTCGAACAGGCTGCCCGTTACATCGACGCACTCGAAACGGAAAGCGACTACACCGAAATCGGCCGGCTCAATCGCCTGTTCCACATGGCGCTTTACACCCGGGCGCCGAATCGCCGGCTGTTGAAACTGGTCGAAGACGGCCTGAACGAAGAAGAGCGGTTCCTGCGCTTCAACCTGGAAGCCATGGGCTTGGGCAAACTTTCCCAGGATGACCACAAGGCACTGTTGCAGGCTGCCGAAGCCCGGGACGTCGAACGCTCCGTGCAGTTGCTCGAGCATCACCTGAACCGAGGGGTCGAGGTCATTACGCACTACCTCAACAGCCCTGAAGCCCAGGCCAGGAACAGGTCGAAGTAGCCCGCGGCGGCAAACCCGGGGGAACCTTGCGAAGGGTTCACCCCGCTTGCCGCGCATCCCCCCAAAAAATGCTCCGCGAATAATTTGATTACAAATCCCCCGCCCCCATACCACACCGCCCTTGCGACGCCATACCGCGCCCCAAAGCCCCGCCGCCTTGAAACCCGACCATTGCAACGTTTGCGTGATGCCTCAGTAATGGCGGCCACCTCGATTTACGCCCACTCTGGATAACCAGGACAAAAAACGGGTGACGCTCCGTGCGAATGGAGCAGTCCCTGCCCCCAGAAGCGAAGGAAGGAGCCTCATCACGGGAACGGAAGGATCGGCATCACTCGTGTCCCACTTCCCCCCCTCAGACACCCCCAACGACGCCCGTAAAAAAGTTACTTCGAGTGAGGCATTCACTCTTTATTCAATTCTGACTTATATAAGTCGGAAGGAGTAACCACGCCAAAATAAAACCAATATAAAAAGTTTTATTGGAACTTATCACCTTCGAAAAAGTTGAATATTTAAATAATAACAAAACAACTTGATCAACACTTTACATGTGTATTAGTTTTTCTTCGCCGCCAGCCACAAACGGCTGCAACGCCTCAGCTATCCGGCATCCACAGCACTGACAAAGATCAATTAGTTTGAGGTACCCGTTCGCCAGAAGAAAACCTCCAGCGAACTTCAGTGTTTGATTACTTCTCACCTGAGATCACTTAAAGGCTCATCCATGAAACCAACTAAAGAACGTCTGCTGCAAAGAAAATCCGAACTTGGCGAACACCCGATCTTCTCTGAAATACATTCGCTACCGGTCCTGCGACGCTTCATGGAAACCCACGTGTTTGCCGTATGGGACTTCATGTCGCTGACCAAGCGTCTGCAACAGGAGCTGACCTGCGTGCGACTGCCCTGGCTGCCGCCGCAGGATCCCCAGGCCGCGCGGTTGATCAACGAGATCGTACTGGGTGAGGAGTCAGATGATCGTCCGGCCCAGGGTCATTACAGCCACTTCGAGTTGTACCTGGATGCAATGCGCGAGGTCGGCGCCTGCACCGTTGCCATCGAACGCTTCGTGGCCCTGCAGCAAGAGGGGGTGAGCTACGAAGTGGCCTTGCAGAGCGTCAAGGTCGATCCGGCGGCCGCCAATTTCGTCCGCCATACCCTACACACCGCACTGCATGCGCCGGGTCACAGTGTGGCGGCGGCGTTTCTTCACGGTCGCGAGAGCGTTATCCCGCAGATGTTCCAGCGCATCCTCGACGATTGGGGCATCGGCATCGAACAGGCGCCGACTTTCCGGTACTACCTCGAACGGCACATTGAGGTCGATTCCGAGGACCACGGTCCGGCAGCGGAAAAGCTCCTGTCGCGACTGGTCGATAGCGACCCGCAACGGCAGGAAGACGTGTACGCCAGCGCCATTGCCGCCGTGGAAAGTCGTATCGCCCTGTGGGACGGCTTGCGCCTGAGCATGAACGAATCCGTCACAGAGGTGAGCGCATGAACGCCACCGACTACCAATCCTTCGCCGACGCCTGGGAGAGCCGGGCGACCATCCGCACCCGCCCGCGCCGCGTGTTGGAGAACGACGACAAACTGATCTACCCCTTGAGCCGCCAACCGCTGGTGCTGAGCGAAACCTTCCTGCGCGAATGCCCGGAACAGCGCGACTTCGCCCTGGTGCAGACGCTCTACAAGTTCATCAACGATGTGGTGATCTTCGAAACCGAGATCGTCGACAAAACCGCCCGCAGCATCGCCAAGAACCGCTTCGCGGTCGAGTTTCCGTTCGCTTGCCGCTACGACGCCATGACTGTGGTGGTGGACGAGGATTACCACGCCCTGGTGGCGATGGATTTCATGCAACAGACCATCTCCATGACCGGCATCAGCCCCATTGAGTTGCCGGATGAGATCGAGCTGAGCCGGGCGATACCGGCGGCCGTGGCGCTCGCACCGGAGCACCTGCGTAGCGCTGTGGAGCTGATCTGCGTGGCCATCGCCGAAAACACGGTGACCGGTGATGTCGCCGCGTTCGCCAAGGACGACACTGTCAAGCAATCGATCAAGGGCCTGATGGCCGATCACTTGCTGGACGAGGGGCGCCATTCCGGTTTCTGGGCGCGGCTGGTGCGCATCTACTGGCATACAGCAAGTGCTGATGAGCGCCAGTGCATCGCGCAGATCCTGCCGGTGTTCATTGCTCATTACCTGACCAACGACATCCAGAAATCCTTCGACTTCCGCCTGATCGACGCATTGCAGATCAACGACGCGGCGCGCCACGCCCTCAAGAGCGAAATGTCGGCCCTGGCTTTCCCGATCAATCGCCATCACCCGCTGGTGGCCAACATTGTGCGGTTTTTCCACAGCAGTTCGCTGCTCGATTCGCCGTGCGTACAAACCGCCCTCAGCGACTACCTGGTTTGACGAGGAGCCCATCATGAGACGTCTCGACATTTTGCTTAGCGGCCAAAGCCAGGCCCTGACCGACCTGGCGCTGGAACTCGAACAACACGGTCACTCACTGACGCGGATTTCCGCACTCGACGAACTACCGGGGCCTGCAGATCTACTGATCGACGATGGCACGTCACCTCCGTTCGCCTGCCAGGCGCCAAGACTGACTTTGCAATTGGGCCTAGGCCTGTCGCAGGCGTCCGTCCTGCCATCGCTGGACGTGTTGTGCAGCCATGGTTCAACGCTGCTGACCCGTGTACCCATCGCCGATGAACCGTCGGGTAACGGCCAGGCGTTGCGTATGCGGGCCATGGCAGCACTGGTTGACCACGTGGCGTTGCTGGTCAGCCGCTACTCGCGCGATGCCGACTATTTTCGTCTCGCCGAACCTGCCGTACATGTTCGCTTCGAGCGCATCGAGAGCCTGCGGTTCCTGGACAGCCTCGCGTTCGTGCATCGCCTCAATGCCACCGCCGACCCGCGACTGCAAGAACTCGCGCAAACGCCGATGATCGAGAGACTGGAGCAACAGTGCATCCAGAGTGCCGACCACCCGGCCTTGAGCATCGACGGCAACACCCTCGACTATCGCCAGTTGTACGTCCACAGCCGCGCCATCGAACAACGTCTGCGACCGCTGCTGGAGCAGCATCAAGGCCCGGTCGTCATCGGGATCTGCCTGCCCAAATGTCCTGCGCTGTATGCGGGAATCCTGGCGATCCTGGGCAGCGGCGCGGTGTACTTGCCGCTGGAGCCGAGCCATCCGTTGCAACGTCAGCAGTACATCCTGTCGAATGCCGGCGCGGTGTTGTTGCTGCATGACGGCGAGCATCCCCTGGCTAGCGAGATGCCAGGGCTGGACATCAGCAGTATCGACATCCATGAGGCAGACCTCACTCAACCCTTGATGCGCCAACGCCCCGACCTCGATGCGCCCTGCATGGCCCTTTACACCTCGGGCACCACCGGCCATCCGAAGGGTGTGCTGCTCAGCCAGGCTAACCTCGCGCACTTCACCCACTGGTACGCCGACTATGTTCAGCTGACGCGCCAGAGCCGGGTGTTGCAGTTTTCTTCGTTGGGTTTCGACTCGTCGCTGATCGACATCTTCCCCACCCTGTTGCAGGGCGCGGAACTGATCGTGCCCGGCGATGACCAACGCCGCGATCCGCTGCAACTGGTGGAGCTGATTCGTCATCGGCAACTGAGCCACGCCTTTTTACCGCCGGCCTTGTTGAGCATCCTGCCGCTGGAGCAATTGCAGTGCCTGGACCATGTGATGACTGGCGGCGATGTCTGCGAGCCGTGGGTCATCGAGCAACTGAGCCGCCAGGGCAAGCTCTACAACCTCTACGGGCCCACCGAAGCCACGGTGCTGATTACCGCGCGCAATCTCCAGGCAGGCGACAACAACCGTTCGCTGGGTGCTCCAATCGCCAACAGCCAGGTGTTGATTCTCGATGACGACTTTCAACCGGTGGCCGAACAGACGGTCGGCGAGTTGTACATCGCCGGCCCGGGAGTGTGCCTGGGCTACCTGAACAATCCGCAGCAAAGCGCTGAGCGCTATCTGCACTTAAACTTGCCTGATGGCCGGACCTTGCGCGTCTATCGCACCGGGGATATGGCGAAGTGGACGGCTGAAGGGATCGAGCTGTGCGGTCGGCGTGACAATCAGGTGAAGATTCGTGGCTTCCGGGTCGAGCCGCAAGAGATTGAGCGCTGCCTGCGCGAAAGCCAGTTGTACCGCCAGGTTGCCGTGGTCATCGATAGCCAGCGGCGGATTCTGGCTTTCCTTGCCCAACCCCGGGAAGGTCTTCCCGGCAGCGCTCGCCAAGCGCTGAAGGCCCACGCGACACAGCACCTGCCGGACTACATGCGCCCCCTTGCATGGACCGAGCTGGCAGTCATGCCCTACGCCAGTAATGGCAAGGTCGACCGCAAGGCGCTTCTGGAGTTGCCGCTCAACGCCACCGAGCACCCTCCACGACGTCTGCCCGCCAGCGCCGATGAGGCCCGGCTGCTGGAAATCTGGGCCGAGTTGCTGGAGCTGCCGGCAAGCGACATTTCCACCGACGAAAGCTTCTTCAATCTGGGCGGTCACTCGATCTTGCTGTCGCGCATGCTCCTGCGACTGCGCGAGGAGTTCGGGCGCAGCATCTCGATCAACCGTTTCATCGAAATGCCCACCCTCGCGAAGCTGGCGACTCTGGTGCGCGGTTCCGGCAGCGAAGAAGTGCTGAGTGAACAGGCCATGCGCGATGCCTTCCGCGAACTGGATGTTCAGCCGCTGCCCGTCAGCCGCATGGGCGATGTGCACAAAGTGATCGTCACCGGTGCCAACAGTTTTGTCGGTGTACACATCGTCGAGGCGTTGCTGGCCTGGGGTGCCAGCGAAGTCGCCTGCCTGGTTCGCGACGGCAACGGGCAATCGGCGAACGAGCGCTTTGCCCAGGCGCTGCGGGAGAACCGTATGGAGCATCTGGATAGGAGCCGGGTGCTGGTTTACGCGGCAGACATCACGCGGCCGGAACTCGGTTTGGCGCCCGAGGTTTACCGGCGACTGGATCAGGAGTTTGGCGCTCTGGTGCACAACGCGGCCAACGTCAATCACGTCCTCGATTACGAGTCGCTCGCCCGGGACAACGTCGAGCCGATTTTCGAATGCTTGCGCCTGTGCGAAGGACGCAGCAAAAAAATCTTCAACTTCGTCTCGACACTCTCGGCCTCCAGCACGATATCGGCCGACGGCCGAGTGCTTGAGTTACCGGCCGCACCGACGCCACCGATCTACATCAAGAACGGCTACAACCTGTCCAAATGGGTCGGCGAGCGAGTCCTCGAACGGGCGCGCGAGCTTGGGGTGCGGGTCAATCTCTACCGCCCCGGGAACATCAGCTTCAACAGCCTCACGGGCGTGTGCCAGCCGCACAAGAACCGCCTGATGCTGATGCTCAAGGGCTCGATCCAGCTGGGACAGGTGCCGGAGTTCGCCTTGAACTTCGACTTGATGCCGGTGGACTTTCTCGCCCGATTCATCGCCTTCCACGCCAGTCGTTATCAACCGGAACAAGCGGTATTCAACCTGCACAACCCCGAGCCCTTGAGCTGGGACAACTACGTGGCGTCCTTCCGCGAGGCGGGGCGCGAATTCGCGATGGTCAGCGTCGCCGACTGGCAACAGAAACTGGGCCAGGTCGGCAGCGACAACGCGCTGTTCGGCGTGCTGGGGTTCTACCTCAACGGCTTCGAGGAGGATATCGGCGACATCTCGATGATCGGTCACGACAACGCCCGGGCCGGTGTTCGGCTAATGGGCGCGCACTACCCGCAAAAGTCCCCGGCGCTGCTGCGTCGTGGCTGCGACTACCTCAAAGAAATCAACTTCATCTGACTCAACCCAACGGAGCAAGACCATGAGTACTCTGCAACCCGATACCCTGATCAAAAACCCTCAAGGCTGCCACGTGGTGTCCTCGGTGGACCTGCCCGCCGATGCAGTTCGGGTATGGGCCGTAGTCGGCAACTTTGCCGGCTTCGATCGCTTCATCCCGGCGCTGTCTCACATCGAAATGACGGGTGAAGGCGTATCATCGCTGCGCAAAAAATTCTTTAGGGACGGCAATCTGGTAGTCGAACAACTCAACTCCCGGGACGACCAGGCACGGCACATGACATGGAGCACTATCTACAACACCTTGGGTGTGGCCAATCTGTGGGCAGCGATGAGCGTTGAACCACTGGAAGTGGGCAAGTCCCGAGCTACCTGGACCATCATTGCCGAACCGGCGCAGGGTGGCGCTGAGGCGCTGCCGGGCTTCAAGGATTTCGTACAGGGTTTTGCCGATGATGCGATGAACCATGTGCTGAAGCTGTTTGCGTAAGACATGAAAAAGCCCGTTGTGGAGAGGCTCCACAACGGGCTTTTCAGTACCCCTGAAACGACAAAGCCCCTGTCTGCGTTAGCAGACAGGGGCTTCGGAATTCAATCTTGACGATGACCTACTCTCACATGGGGAAACCCCACACTACCATCGGCGATGCATCGTTTCACTGCTGAGTTCGGGATGGGATCAGGTGGTTCCAACGCTCTATGGTCGTCAAGAAATTCTGTGTGCCGATCCGTCTATAGCGACGTGTCAGCGAATTCTTGATGCTTCTACTATAAAGACAAAACCCCTACCTGCATACGCAGATAGGGGTTTCGGAATTTAATCTTGACGATGACCTACTCTCACATGGGGAAACCCCACACTACCATCGGCGATGCATCGTTTCACTGCTGAGTTCGGGATGGGATCAGGTGGTTCCAACGCTCTATGGTCGTCAAGAAATTCGGGTACTGAGTCGTGGCCGGCTGGCCTCGCTTCAGCAAATTGGGTATGTGATAGCTTTCGGTGTTTTGTGCTGCTTTTGTGAGTACAGCCGAACTTTCGGTTCGTTTCGTCTTCACACACCGCAATCTGGCTTTTAAGCGCAAATTGCTTGGGTGTTATATGGTCAAGCCTCACGGGCAATTAGTATTGGTTAG
Source organism: Pseudomonas grandcourensis (assembly GCF_039909015.1). NCBI lineage: Bacteria > Pseudomonadati > Pseudomonadota > Gammaproteobacteria > Pseudomonadales > Pseudomonadaceae > Pseudomonas > Pseudomonas grandcourensis. The sequence goes on along the minus strand of NZ_CP150919.1, from coordinate 165,676 downwards.
CTCAACGCCTCACAGCGCTTACACACCCAACCTATCAACGTCGTAGTCTTCGACGGCCCTTCAGGGGACTCAAGGTCCCAGTGAGATCTCATCTTGAGGCAAGTTTCCCGCTTAGATGCTTTCAGCGGTTATCTTTTCCGAACATAGCTACCCGGCAATGCCACTGGCGTGACAACCGGAACACCAGAGGTTCGTCCACTCCGGTCCTCTCGTACTAGGAGCAGCCCCTCTCAAATCTCAAACGTCCACGGCAGATAGGGACCGAACTGTCTCACGACGTTCTAAACCCAGCTCGCGTACCACTTTAAATGGCGAACAGCCATACCCTTGGGACCGGCTTCAGCCCCAGGATGTGATGAGCCGACATCGAGGTGCCAAACACCGCCGTCGATATGAACTCTTGGGCGGTATCAGCCTGTTATCCCCGGAGTACCTTTTATCCGTTGAGCGATGGCCCTTCCATACAGAACCACCGGATCACTAAGACCTACTTTCGTACCTGCTCGACGTGTCTGTCTCGCAGTCAAGCGCGCTTTTGCCTTTATACTCTACGACCGATTTCCGACCGGTCTGAGCGCACCTTCGTACTCCTCCGTTACTCTTTAGGAGGAGACCGCCCCAGTCAAACTACCCACCATACACTGTCCTCGATCCGGATAACGGACCTGAGTTAGAACCTCAAAGTTGCCAGGGTGGTATTTCAAGGTTGGCTCCACGCGAACTGGCGTCCACGCTTCAAAGCCTCCCACCTATCCTACACAAGCAAATTCAAAGTCCAGTGCAAAGCTATAGTAAAGGTTCACGGGGTCTTTCCGTCTAGCCGCGGATACACTGCATCTTCACAGCGATTTCAATTTCACTGAGTCTCGGGTGGAGACAGCGCCGCCATCGTTACGCCATTCGTGCAGGTCGGAACTTACCCGACAAGGAATTTCGCTACCTTAGGACCGTTATAGTTACGGCCGCCGTTTACCGGGGCTTCGATCAAGAGCTTCGCGTTAGCTAACCCCATCAATTAACCTTCCGGCACCGGGCAGGCGTCACACCCTATACGTCCACTTTCGTGTTTGCAGAGTGCTGTGTTTTTAATAAACAGTCGCAGCGGCCTGGTATCTTCGACCGGCGTGGGCTTACGGAGCAAGTCCTTCACCCTCACCGGCGCACCTTCTCCCGAAGTTACGGTGCCATTTTGCCTAGTTCCTTCACCCGAGTTCTCTCAAGCGCCTTGGTATTCTCTACCCAACCACCTGTGTCGGTTTGGGGTACGGTTCCTGGTTACCTGAAGCTTAGAAGCTTTTCTTGGAAGCATGGCATCAACCACTTCGTGTTCTAAAAGAACACTCGTCATCAGCTCTCGGCCTTAGAATCCCGGATTTACCTAAGATTCCAGCCTACCACCTTAAACTTGGACAACCAACGCCAAGCTGGCCTAGCCTTCTCCGTCCCTCCATCGCAATAACCAGAAGTACAGGAATATTAACCTGTTTTCCATCGACTACGCTTTTCAGCCTCGCCTTAGGGACCGACTAACCCTGCGTCGATTAACGTTGCGCAGGAAACCTTGGTCTTTCGGCGTGGGTGTTTTTCACACCCATTGTCGTTACTCATGTCAGCATTCGCACTTCTGATACCTCCAGCAAGCTTCTCAACTCACCTTCACAGGCTTACAGAACGCTCCTCTACCGCATCACCTAAGTGATACCCGTAGCTTCGGTGTATGGTTTGAGCCCCGTTACATCTTCCGCGCAGGCCGACTCGACTAGTGAGCTATTACGCTTTCTTTAAAGGGTGGCTGCTTCTAAGCCAACCTCCTAGCTGTCTAAGCCTTCCCACATCGTTTCCCACTTAACCATAACTTTGGGACCTTAGCTGACGGTCTGGGTTGTTTCCCTTTTCACGACGGACGTTAGCACCCGCCGTGTGTCTCCCATGCTCGGCACTTGTAGGTATTCGGAGTTTGCATCGGTTTGGTAAGTCGGGATGACCCCCTAGCCGAAACAGTGCTCTACCCCCTACAGTGATACATGAGGCGCTACCTAAATAGCTTTCGAGGAGAACCAGCTATCTCCGAGCTTGATTAGCCTTTCACTCCGATCCACAGGTCATCCGCTAACTTTTCAACGGTAGTCGGTTCGGTCCTCCAGTTAGTGTTACCCAACCTTCAACCTGCCCATGGATAGATCGCCCGGTTTCGGGTCTATTCCCAGCGACTAGACGCCCTATTAAGACTCGCTTTCGCTACGCCTCCCCTATTCGGTTAAGCTCGCCACTGAAAATAAGTCGCTGACCCATTATACAAAAGGTACGCAGTCACCCAACAAAGTGGGCTCCCACTGCTTGTACGCATACGGTTTCAGGATCTATTTCACTCCCCTCTCCGGGGTTCTTTTCGCCTTTCCCTCACGGTACTAGTTCACTATCGGTCAGTCAGTAGTATTTAGCCTTGGAGGATGGTCCCCCCATATTCAGACAAAGTTTCTCGTGCTCCGTCCTACTCGATTTCATGACTAAGAGATTTTCGCGTACAGGGCTATCACCCACTATGGCCGCACTTTCCAGAGCGTTCCGCTAATCTCAAAGCCACTTAAGGGCTGGTCCCCGTTCGCTCGCCACTACTAAGGGAATCTCGGTTGATTTCTTTTCCTCAGGGTACTTAGATGTTTCAGTTCCCCTGGTTCGCCTCTTGCACCTATGTATTCAGTACAAGATAACCATCTTATGATGGCTGGGTTCCCCCATTCAGACATCTCCGGATCAAAGTCTGTTTGCCGACTCCCCGAAGCTTTTCGCAGGCTACCACGTCTTTCATCGCCTCTGACTGCCAAGGCATCCACCGTATGCGCTTCTTCACTTGACCATATAACCCCAAGCAATCTGGTTATACTGTGAAGACGACATTCGCCGAAAATTCGATTGAGCTCCTAAGAGCAACTCACAAATTTTACCTTAGCCTGATCCGTTACCAGTGAAAGTAACGTTCAGTCTATCTTTCTATCACATACCCAAATTTTTAAAGAACGAACTAGTCAAAGACTAGAAATCAACATTCACCATCGTCTCGATGGAATGCTCATTTCTAAGCTTTATACAATCAGAAGCAGTTAGTGGTGGAGCCAAACGGGATCGAACCGTTGACCTCCTGCGTGCAAGGCAGGCGCTCTCCCAGCTGAGCTATG